>CAWCXK010000006.1:0-553117 GCA_963799575.1 uncultured Thermoleophilia bacterium | reverse complement strand
GACGCGGCGTTGAGAGAGGTTGACGCAGGGCTAGTAGAGGCCGAGTCCGCTCCCAACCCCGACCCGAGTCCCCTCGAGGACGGCGTCTACGCGACACCAGTGACATGAGCTTCGACGCGACGACCTTACTCGATGCGATCCGCGTCCCGATGCCGGATAGGCGCCTGACAATCGGAGAAAGCTTCCCTCATGGATTTCGCGACCAGCTCATAGGCTGGGACTGACGGCGTCACGTGTCGGAACCTGACATCTACCGGCTGGCCAGCGCGACCCGCGCGTTTGTCCGAAATGTTGTGATCCCAGCCGAGGCTCTCCGCGCACCCGAGACACATGGTGTCGATGACGGGCTGCGCAGGGAGCTCCAGGCTGCCGCGCGTGAGGCCGGCGTCTTCGGGCCCCACGTGGCTCGCGAGCTCGGCGGCCACGGGCTCGGCCTCTTTGCTCGCGCACGCGTGTTCGAGGAAGCCGGCTACTCGATCCTCGGCCCGCACAGCGCTCAACTGCGCAAGCGCCGGACGAGGGGAATATGCATCTCCTCGAGCGCACACCGCCAGCGCCGAACAGTGGGAGCGCTACCTGCGGCCGCTAGGCAGCAGGTGAGATACACGCTCATGCTTCGCGATGACCGAGCCGGTCCGGGGCGGGCCGGATCCGTCGAGGCCCGCGAAAGACCGCGACCGCGTTACGGCCGCGTGCTGGCGTGATCGACGGCGAGAAGCGCTTCATCACGCGGCGCCGGTGGCGCACGTGTACTTCGTGGTGATGGCGAGGACCTCGGGGGTTGAGCGCGACGATGTTCCTTGTCGAACGCCCGTCACTCAAGGATCTCTATCTCGAGCCGCGACATCCTGCACCATCGAGCACGCAGCTTCGCCGGCGGGCACTCCCACGCTACACTTGACGGCTGCCGGGTCCGCGCCGACGCCGTGCTCGGCGAACTCGACCGCGGCTTCCGCTACGCCCAGGTCCGGCGCGCCCCGCCCGGCTAACCCACTGCATGCGCTGGCTGGGCCTGCCGTACGGTCGCTCGACATCGCCCTCGACCATGCCGGCGCGAAAGGGAGCGTCTTGGGTCGCGGCTCGAGCGATCTCGGATCAGCGCAGGCACTGCTCGCCGACTCGATGATCGACATCGAGGCGAGCTCGGCTGCGCTCATCGACTGTGCGCCGGGGTGGTCGACCGATCCGCGCGAACGGAGCTCGCAGAGCCGTCATCTGTCGTCGATCGCGAAGATGTTCTGCTCGGAGGCGATCGTGCGGGTTGTCGACCGCGCTATGCAGATCTGCGGCGGAGACTGGGGTCTGCTACGCATCGCCGCCTCGTCTCATATCTGGCGAGGTACGCCCTTCCGCATCTACGACGGCGCCATCGGAGACGCACCGCGGGCGATCGCGCGGCGCGCCTCGTCGCGACCGGCGGCGCGCCCGTTCGTGCGGGCGCGGGTCGACCTGACCCGACGTGGAAGCGGCGGCGGCCGGGCGGCCAGCCGAACGCCCCGAGCTCAGGCCCCCAGCCGCTCGCTCCTGCCGCGCGACCGTCACCCGGAATTCCTCGACGCCACTAGGCCTCGGTACCGCCCGGCGACCTTCGGGCTACACGGATCGGGGAAGGACACTCGAACCTCACCTACGCATCGCCGCGGGAAGAGCGAAGATTCGTCCTTCGTCGCGCCGCCCCGGCCACCGCTTGCCGAGGTCCGCCCACGACATGGTGCGCGAGGCGAAGGTGCAAATGGTTCGTCGGCGCGGCCGCGTCCGTCGTCCCCCGGTGCTGGCTGTCTGCCCGACGAGACGGTGCTCGGCGTACCCTTCTACCTGATGGAGCATCTCGAAGGCCACTGCGTTGACCACGGACGACTTCCCGGCGGAGCTGTCAGCGGTCGGACGATCGGCGACGTACGAGCGAGGAGCTGGTCGATGCTGGCCGCTGAACGATCCCGTGTCGGCGGGGCCGGCAGCGACTTGAGGTCTTCGGGAGCCCCGAGGGTATCTCGAGCGCCAGGTCCGCGGTTCGAGCCGGCTCTGGCCGACGGTATCCAGCGCGAACTTCCGCTCGTCGGCGAGCTGCGCGGTTGGGCCGGGCATCGTTCCGTGCCGCGGCGGTGCGACTCGCTGGTCCACGGCGGATTCCGGCTCGGCAACCTAATGTTCGCGCCCTCGGCCCCGGCGCGCGTCTTGCGGCCCGCTCGACTGGGAGATGTCGACGCTCGGCGACCCGCTCTCCGACGTTGGCTACCTGGTCGCCTCGTACGCCGACCCGAACCTCCCGCGCAACAGTGCTCGAAATGTCTCCCTTCACTCGAGAGTGGGGCTTCCCAACCCGGGCGGAGCTGATTACTCGATATGAGGAGAGGAGTGGCCGACCGTTCGCGTCACCCGGCTGGTATGAGGCACTCGCGTTTTGGAAGGCCGCCATCTTCTGTGAGGCGATCTACGGACGCTACCT
This sequence comes from uncultured Thermoleophilia bacterium, assembly GCA_963799575.1. Taxonomy (GTDB): domain Bacteria; phylum Actinomycetota; class Thermoleophilia; order Gaiellales; family Gaiellaceae; genus Gaiella. The sequence goes on along the minus strand of CAWCXK010000006.1, from coordinate 550,671 downwards.
GCGGGGCGAGCGTGGGCAGGACCCGTTCGCCGCTTCGCTTGAGCAAGGAGTGCCACACTTGCTCGACGCAGCTGCGAGCGCAGCACGCCGGTGACACGGCGCCCCGCCAGGGGTACTAGCCGTACCGCTGTTGGCCAGGCACCCGTTCTCGTAGTTCGAAGATCTTCTCGCTGACGGTGTGATCCTCGACGTTGAACAGGACGTTGGGCTGGGGATCACAGAGGCAGACGAGGAGTTGGCCGAGCCTGAAGTTGGGGTACTCGTTCCAGAGCAGACGCAGCTGCTCGACTAGGACGTCTATGCGCTCGGGGTCGCGGTCACCCGAGCCTGGCGACCACTTCGGGAGTGGCTCGTTCGACACGGAGTTCGCTCACTTTCGTGCTCCTTCCCTCAGGTCGTTGCGTGTGCCTGCGGCTTCCGCTTGGGCCTGGTCGATGCGGGCGAGGGCGACCGAGCGATATCGCAGGGTGAGTCCGTTGCGCTGCGTCCGCTGCGTGTTTCGTCGATCCACGCCTGGGCGCTCTCACGGCAGGAGAATGTGAGTCCGCCTGCCACGGTGGGCGATGGCGGATATGGTTGGCCGCTGCGGCTTTCCTGCGGGACGAAGGTCATTGGTCGGTGTACTCGATCACGATCTTGTCAGCGACCGAAGGGCGGACTCTTCGGGCCAGGACGAAACGGCGGACGAGTCGTAGCGATGGCGATCCAGGTCGAGCGTCCAGTCGAGGCTGACAACGTGGTGCGGGTCTCGGAAACCGTACGGAGGTCTGTTTAGGCGCTTGACGATTCCGTCTTCAGGCGACCAGCCTGATCGCCTCGTTGGTTGCTGCCACGCTCGGGGTTCGCGCGATACAAACGCCGCGCTCACGTCTTCGAGTTCGAACGTGATTCCCGCGACCGATGTCGCTTCGTAGTCGGGATCGCTGCGAACTCGATGTTGTATCGGGCGGCAAGCGAAGCGGTTGCTCCCTCATTACTCAACTCCAGAAGCACTCCTTGCTCGACGTTTGCGATGAATCGGTGATCCCTGAGGGTTGTGCGGCCAATCGGTCTCCTCTCTGTTCGTGGTCAGGCGAACGCCCCCACGAGGTTGGCTAGAGTTCGTATGCGCTGACCCGTTTTCGTCGTCTCCGCAGGGCGTGAGACGCGCGACCGTGGTCGTCTCCCACCCTACCTGTTTGTTGCCAGTCTTGCCACCGTTTGGGATTTGGACATGTCAGTGCCCCGGTTGGCACCTGCGTCCTCTTAGAACGGCTCCTGTGGCGTCTCAGACCCCTTAGGCCCCTGCCTTCGCACTCGTCCGAGTTCTCTCTCCGTCCTAATCCCATCCGGTTCGCCGGGGCTGGCGGGTGGCTCTTCTTCACCTGATGTGGTTCTTCAGGGGAAGGTGCCTGGGCACGGAATTGACTAGTGTCTGAAGACGCTCGGGAGACGCGATTTCCTCGATGTATGCGCCGAGGTCGGGGCAGTGCTCCTGGGGGATGTCGATGCCATCGGCTACGTCCTCGAACGCGAACGCTCTCTTGCTCCACGGCCCGGACTTCTTGATCTTGAGAATCCGTCCGTCCGGGTCTGGGATCGTCTGGGATCAGCGCCTCCCAGAAGTCTTCCGAGTCTTGGATCAGCAGCCCGACTGCTGGGACGATCTCACCCTCGGCCGAGACGGTCTCAGCGACAACGAAGTCTCGTCCTGCCGTTTTGAGGAACGCGCCGACGCCTATGGTCGCCGCCCACGGCTGCCTTCCCCGAAAGATCGCCGGATCGAACCTAGCTGCCCTCCAGCTCTGAGGGTCGGTGGGGCTGATCGCGTTGGCATAGCGGGGCATCCCATCCTCTGATCCCAGCCAACGTGTAGTTGGGAGTGCATGAGCACCGATGACGAGTTCGGAGAGCGGGCTTACGAGTTGCAGGTAGTACACCCTCTGTGGGCCGTCGAAGTGGAGCCGCAGGCGACCGTCCGCATCCGTGCGGTAGATGTTGCGAGCACGCTTATGCTTCAAGCTCCTTCCCAGAGACGGGTGCAGGCTTCCTGTCGTCTCTCTCCCGCGTCTTGCGATCCCGTTCCTTCTTGGCTGCGGCATGCTTCCTGCGTTCCTCGGCCTTCTTCGCTGCCTTCTCGCTTTTTCATGCCGTAGCTTGAGCTTCCTATCCCGCTCCTTGATGCGCTCCGGGGTCGCCAGGAACGCTCCCGAGACCAGTTTGTATGGGAGGCGCTTCTTCCCGACGAGTCGGTCTCCCTCCCTCGGTGCGGACGAGGCGATCCACACCTTCCGCATCCTCGAACCTCTCTACCCAGCCGTTCTTCTCCAGGCGGCTGACAATGGTCTGGAGGTTGCGTTTGCTCCGCCAGCAAGACCCTCGAACTGCTTGTCGAGCACACCGGGCCGATCTCCACTGACAGCCTGCAAGACCAGCCACGGGAGACGTGGATGTCGCTTCCTGCCCGGTAGGACGTCCGCCCAGTAGCTCTTCGTAAACGCCTGTTGTCCAGATTCTAGAGGGGGGTGCAGTTTGCCGTGAAGTACGCATCATCTGAGGGGTGGGAACAACGTCGTTGCCAGACTCCTCGTTAACAATGAGTGGGTTCTCCGAGACGAACGCGCGAGCATTGGTAATGCTCGACTCGGCCCAGTTGCTCTGGCGTCTGAACTCCCGCATGTATCTTGGTAATTCGTGTTTGTAGGCGAAGGCGTGGATCTCCTCGTCGGCCACTTCTGGCCAACCAGGGCGACGAAGATCTTCTGCTCCACCTCGGATTGGGTCTTCCCGAACACCTTCTTGGTCTCGGCCTTGGAGTAGTTCCCATTGACGTAAGCCACAACTCCTTCGACAGCACCGCGCGGCGTCGGAGCCTGACCTTTGCGAGATGGTATTCTGGCCACGGAAGCTCGTATCCCGACTTGGAGACTGCTGGTGCCTTCTCTTGAATCCCGGTAGGGACGTGAGCTTCGAGGAGCTTCCGCAGATCATCTGGATCGAACGTTCTGTCGGGGTTGAGCGCTGCGACTTGGCGATACGTCCGGTCTTCTCGTTCACCGATCCGGGAAGCCGCACCCACTGCGACGGGTTGTACGACGACCTGTCATCGGTGCCGCTCGGCAGATGCGGCATCCAGTTGAGCGACCTCGCTTCATCCTTGGTGACGAAGCGGTCGAGCTTCAGGATACACCCATGCCCCACGACCACTATCCACCACGGCAGTCGGCTCCCCGAGAAGAGATCGGAGTAGCTCGACTTGTCTGGCGACGAAGGCCAACTGCTTGTCGAGCGGATCGTCCTTCGGCGGATCGATGTCCGCTCTGACGACATCCACCAACTCCGCGATACCGTCGTACTCCTTGCGCTTCTCGGCAAACGGATACGGCACGAAGTAATCCTGGGCGGGCAGGTCGCTGATCGCCTTCGCCGCGAGATCCTCGACCGACGCGAACCACTTCGGCGTCCTCTTGATGTCTCCGCGAGACGTCGACGCCCACCAGCCCTCCTGGCTTCCAGCCAGACAGCGAAGGAACGCCCCGATCTCGCCACAGTCCGCGGAACCAGGAATCAGAGTCTCAGCCACTATCGCTCGCGCACGCTGAGAAATATCGGCAGAAGTATCGTTTCCTATCGGGTCACCCGGTTTCACGCCGATCACTCCGATCCGTTCCAGCAGGCGTTCAACCGTTTGTGCAGCCGTTTCTCCGACCGGACCTGGGTCCAAAGGCGAGTTGGAAGTCCCTCTCGGGATATCGCTTGTCCAGCCGCATATATCGCTTGACTACCGTTCATCTCAGTTCACGATGGCGCGGAACTGCGCCTCGACGGTCGTGTCCAGAAGCTCGGCGTACACCTGCTCGGTGATCGTCGTGCTTGCGTGACCAAGCAGTTTCGAAACGGACTTGAGTGGCATCTCGTGGTTGAGCAGATGTGATCCGAAGGTCTTCCGCAACGTGCGCGGCTTGACAGCAGAAGTGACCGTGCCGTTCGTCTCGATGACTCGCAATCCAGCGCGTAGTGCGACCCGTTTGACGACACGCCAGACGACTGTTGTGCCATCGGAGTTCCGTTCCGGGTGGCGAGCAGCGGGCCATTCGGGTTGTTGAGGCCTCGGTCTTCGAGGTAGCGGAGCCAGGCCCGGATCTCAAATGCCAGTTCGTCCGAGATCGGGATCTCACGCAACCCCGACTCGGTCTTCGACTCGCGAACATACGCTCGTAGAACGTCGAGGTCTATGTCGCAGATACGAAGAGCAACGGCCTCGCCCGTGCGAACGCCAAGCCAACGAAGAACGTAGACGATGACCCTCTCGCGCTCAGTCATCCCCGTCGCGAGAAGACGCTTGTCTTCCTCGTCACGCAACCAGTCGTTCGGCGTCCGCTTGACCTTCGGCGATTTGATCCTTGCGACCGGGTCGCGGAGGACTTGACCTTCTTCGTCTACAAGCTGTTCCCGGTCATCGAGGAAGGCGTAGAAACTCTTCACGCATCCATCCGCACCTTGACTGTGCTGGAGCGGGTGCCCTGCCCTTCTCGCGCTCGAAGTCCTCGAACCAGTGATCGAGGTATTCCTCGATCTCAGGACGTGTCAGAGAACCGGGACTGCGATCTCCGAGCCAGCGACGAGGTGATTGACCTGTTGAAGGTACTTCGTGATAGTTCCAGTTGCGCGATTCTGGCGTCGTCGATGTGCCCGAAATGCAGCCGCAGCCTCCTGGCCGACCATGCTAGTCGATGTCCGCATACGTTCATTTTATCATACAGTACGGGTGGTATATTGGCGTCTTGGTTTGGGAAGCAGTGGTTTCCTAAACCGCGTGCGCAAGTTCGATTCTTGCCGGGGGCATCATCTTCATCCTGGGAAATGAGAGGACTCGGGGTTGTCGGAAACGGCCGTCAGGAGCCACCGTCGCCCAGCCGTTTCCCAATCAGATCGACGAGCCTCTCACGAGACGGCAACCTCGGCCACGAGCGAGGCCCCGAACCAGACGGCCCGCGTGAGCAGCGCGGGTTCGGCCCGGAGTGCCGGAACCGGAGTTCGGGCTCAGCCGCCCATCAGAATGACGAGAAGCAGGGTCAGGACGACCGCTGCGACGTAGAGCATCATCAGCCGATTCTGCGCAGACGCCGGAGTGCCGGCAGCAATGATCTCGTGATCGGAAGGTAGTCCTACAGGAGGCACCGGGGCCGGACGCCCGGGACTCTCTCGGTGGATGACCTCGACCAGGAATCGCGAGGCGGGAGGGAGTCCCGCTCGACGCGCTCTTGCACTACAGGGTGTGGAGGTGCCGACCGATCAGCTCTGGATCGGCCCGATGGCTGGCGCGGATGGCCGCGATTCGGTCGCCGACCATGCGGGGAAAGGTCAGCTCTCGCCAGGCATCGACCGCCTCTGATGCGAACTCGCTGACTTCGTTGTACGTTCCGGTCGCCAGAACCGCTGCCGCGTCGCGGGCCTGAGGGTACCGGTCGAGCCATGGGCGTAGCTGGGTTCGAAGCAACGACCGGAGCGGTCCCTGGAACTGCAGCTTCTGCTTTCGTGCCCACACCTCGGCTGGGAGGTAGGGGGCCATCGAGTCGCGAAGGATTCGCTTCGTGAAGCCGTGGCCGAGGATGCTCTCGCCAGGCAACGAGAGCGCATAGGATACGAGCCGCCAATCGAGAAACGGCATCCGGATCTCGAGGCCGCTCGACATGCTGAGCGTGTCGTAGCGCTCGAGTAGCCGTTGAATTCCGTCATTGACGGCCATGAAGGCGACGGCGTTCAGTGGCGGCAACGTCCGTGCCATCTCCCAGGTCGGCGCGTCGTGACCCGGTTCGAGGACATCCGGGATTCTCGACCTGGTCCCCTGCGGAACACTCGCGAGACGGCGAAGCGTCGGCGACGAGGAGACGAGGAGCATCCGTGCCCTCACCCGGGAATATGGGCTCTTGCGCACCTGGGACGTGATCGTCCTGTAAAGGTCGAGGGTGCGCCGCGGGCGCCTGAGCCACGAACCCTCGAGTTGCAGTCCCCGAATCGCGTCCGCTGCGTAGCCGACCAGGACCTCGTCCGCACCCTGGCTGTCCATCGACACGCGGATTCCATGCTCGCGCATGGTTCCGTACAGGTACCAGGCAGGCAGATTTGTCAGAGGCTTGCCTTCGGTGAGAAAGAGGTACTCGTCGATGTCATCGGGTTCGCACCGCTCGAAGAGATTGATCACCGTTGGCTCGACGCCCGTGGCGTCGCAGGCTGCAAGCGCGTATCTGAGCTCGTCGGCTCGTCCCTGGGGCGACGATCGTGAACGCTCTCGCCCACTCGGACGGCCGCCGCGCGACCGACTCGGCGCCGAGGGCATGAACGGCGGCAAGGGTCGAAGAGGAGTCAAGGCCGCCACTGATCGCGGTCGCGATCGGAACGTCACTGCGAAGCCGCAGGCGGCACGCGTCGAAGAAGAGCTCCCGGAACTGCTCCAGCTGCTGGGGGTACGAGCCCGTCTCGGGATGGATGTGATCGAGCGGATGCCACCAGCGGCTCAGCTCGAGGCGCCTGGTCGGACCACGGAGTGTTGCGCACATCCCGCCCCGGAGGGTGCGAATATCGCTCGTATCGACCGGATCCGAACCATTGCCCGTCGCATCTGCTGTCCGGAACGGCGTGAGACCGAGAAACGCCTTTGCCTCCGACGCAAAGGCCGTGCCGCTCGGCGTCTCGAGAAGCAGAACTGGCTTGACGCCGAAGCGGTCGCGTGACAGGAAGAGCTCGTGAGCAACGTCGTCCCAGATGGCGAAGGCCCACATCCCGTTGAACCGTCCCTGGCAGGCAGCCCCCCACTCGCTGTAGGCACGCAGGATGACCTCGGTGTCCGATTCGGTGCGAAACCTGTGGCCTCGCGAGCGGAGTTCGTCGCGAACCTCCAAGAAGTTGTAGATCTCCCCGTTGAAGACGATCGCGTACCGACCATCCTCGCTTAGCATCGGTTGAGCAGATCCCTCCCCCGGATCGAGAATCGCGAGACGCCGGTGCCCCAGTCCCAGGCGTCCCTCGTCGGCGGCCAGGTATCCGAATCCGTCCGGGCCACGGTGAGCGAGCAGGTCGGTTGCGACGGCCAGATCCTCCGTTGCAACTGGCTTGACGGACCAATAGCCGACGATGCCGCACATCACCCCGATCCTACTCGGACGTTTCCAGGCCCGGGGGAGCGGTCCCCGGCATCTTTCGGCTGTTGGTTGACAACCGCCTCGCGGCGCGTACGCTAGATCCGCGCTCGGCCGGCGGAGACGGGGGTACGAGTAAGCGCGACTCGGGGTGAGAGACCTGTGGCTGCATGGTGATGACAGGGGCGGGTAGGTGGGTGATTCGCAAAGCAGCCGCTGTCGAGCGGCGCGTCCGCATCCCGTTCGCCTGGGCCGCGTGGCGGCTCGAGCGGGCGCGCCGCAGCCCCGTTTCGGCCCCGCCACTCGACCACGCAACAACGCTGCGATTCCTCGCCGTCGGGCGGCAGGGCTACGGGAGCGCCCCGACACGACGCGTCGCCCGAGGCATGGAGGTCGCAGCCGCCGAGGCGCCCACTCATGGTGTTCTCTATCTCGGGGACAACTTCTACCCTCGCGGGGTCGCGTCGGTGCACGACCTCCAGTGGCGCACGAAGTTCGAATGGCTCTACAGGGGGCCCCACCTACGGGGGCTGCCGTTCTTCGCCGTCGCCGGGAACCATGATCACGAGGGCAACGTCAACGCGCAGCCTGCCTACGCACGCGGGCTGTACGGCTCCGCACGCTGGCACATGGAAGCGCTCGTCTACGCCAACGACTTCGGAGTCGCGGGGGGAGGCCCCCTGGCCCGCGTCGTCTTCCTCGATACGGAGACGATCCGAGGCGACAATGAGCAGTTGCGGTTCATGCAGGAGGCCTTCGCATCCGCGCCTCGTCCGACCTGGCGCATCGTCGTCGGGCACTATGCGTGCCGGAGCCTCACCCGCGAACCGTTCACGCAGGCGCGAACACTCCACGAGCTGAACAGTCCGTTGCGGGAGTCGAACGTGGATCTGTATCTGAGCGCAAGCGACCGATTCCAGCAGATCCTCAGCCGCCCCGGGGAGCCGATGCACGTCAGCGCCAACGGAGGCGGAAGTAAGGCGGAGGTCGACGTGGCGGTCGAGGATGAGGGAACCGATTTCGCCGTATCGCAGTCGGGATTTGCCGTTGTCGAGATCTCCGCCACGACGATCCGCGTCGAGTTGCGCGATGCCGATGGTGCCGTCACCGCGAGTCGCGCCCGACAACTGCCCTGACAACAGCCTGCCGCGCTCGCGAACCCGTCGCCCACAGCAGGCACCGTGTGTGCTCGCAACCGACACGATCGGACGTACGATCGAAGGTCGTTCCGGCGTGCGCCCCGGCATCGCTAGCGGAGGCCCGGGCCTCGAGCGTCCTGACGTACGTCCATCCGGCAGCAGGCCACGTGAACGTTGCGCCACGGCGAAATCGTCGGCCGCTCACGTTGCGGTTCCGGATCCGTGGAAGTCAGTGCGAAGGTTCTTTTCCCTAGGGCCCCCGCCCCCCCGGCGATCAGCCGGCTCCGAGTCGCCGCCGGGTCACCCCACGGCGACCGGCTAGCGCCCGCGCCGATCCCAGCTGCCAGACGAGCGCCAGAGCGGCTCTCGAACGGCGCGAGGGCGCCACGATCACGAACTCGTTGTGGAATTCGATACCGTCGCTCCAGCGAAGCTTGGCGGGGTCGGGGTTGAGCGACAAGTTCAACAGATCGTCACCGGCTGCGATCCCGCGCCGGATCGTGGCGACGATCAGCGACGTCGCGGCTCCCAACCGCCAGTACGCCGGATCGAGTCCCGAGAACGAGAGAAAGACGCTCCCGCCGGAACGCATGACCACGCGGCCTGCGATCGGCTCCGACCGAAGACGACTGATCGCAACCGAGGCGTTCCCCGTCGCCGCGAGGCCCGCATAGGCATCCTCGGCGAACCGGGCGAAAGCCGCTTCCTCGAAATAGTCGTCGTGCGGCAGGTGATCGCCGGCGTCTGCCCGTCGACGATGGAGGCCCTGGACGATGCGGACGGCAGCGCGCACTTCTGCCCCCTCGGCGAACTGGATCTCGGGCGCTTCCTCCAGTGCGGATTGGCGATTCTTGCTGCGCCTGATCGCCTCCCGGAGGTTCCGCTTGAGGCGGAGCTCCTCCCAGGATCGCGGGAGCGGCAATGTGACGAAGGGGCGCACTGCCTTGTGTACCACGAACGCGCCGCGGCGCTGCCACTCGGTAGGGACCCACTCGTCATCGAACCACCCATGCTCGGCCGGTATCGTCAGGCCCACCCAGTCGAGGCCGGCAGAGTGTTCGAGCGTCAGACTCCGAACGAAAGCACGCATGACCGTGTGCCGAATCTCGGCCAGGGCCAGGATCTCTGCCATTTCGGTCAAAGGGTCCTGGGAGGTTGGACTTCCTCCTGCGAGCTGAAGACAGACGATCCCGGCACGGCCCCGGCCGCGGGTGCGCCGGTAGAACGGTGCGACCGCCACGAGCTCTCCGGCGCACCGAGCCACCAGGACCAGCCTTTGCTGCTCGTCGGGGACGAAGTGGCGGAACCACGCCGTCATCCAGGCAGGGTGCACGAATGGGTTTCGGGTTTGCGATCGTTCGAACAGAACGCGCCACTCGGGTTCGAGAGCACGGAGTTCGGCGTCGCTCCGCACCACGCCGATCGACAACGAGGGCCTGCTCACGGCCCCGCGTCGGTCCGAGGCTGAGACGGCTGGGCGCGCGTAGGGCGCGTTTGACCCCGGGCGGAGGCGAGGGCCGCCGCCGTCGAAAGCGGGTCGCGGACGTCGAGAGGCTCGAGCATCCTGCCCGGGAGCACCGCCGCAAGCCCGATTCCCCACGCGATCGCCGCCGGGGAGCGTCCGGCCCGTTTGCCGGCAAGGGCGGTACGGAGGGCGGCAAGCTCTCCGTGCAGCTGCACGAAACGCATCGATCTGGCGCGGACGACATCCAACGGGAGGCTCCGCCCGAGGGCGATCTCGATCGCGAGTCGGGGCATGTCCAACCCCGCCGCGACGGTGCCGCCGACGCTGGCGGGCAGGCGCAGATTGACGTCATGCACATACCAGGTGCGGTCACGCAAGACGAACTGCACCGATCCGACACCCTCGTATCCCAGGCTGTCGAGCAGCGTCGTCGCCGCCACTTCGAGCGCGGGCGGCGTGGCACCGAACGCCGAGACGGTCGACTGGCCGACGGAGCGGGGAAAGTCCGCGCACGTCCTCGCCGAGACGTGCGACGTTCGACCCGACGAGCGAGCAAAGTGGAAACGCCAGCCCTCGCCGACGATCTCCTCTTGCACGATCGCCGAGAGACCATCCGCCACCAGTGCGGACACCGCCGCCTCGCATTCCTCGACGCTCTGGACCCGAGCGGGCCGCCCTGCAGGGCGGCCGACGGCGGCACCCGATACGACCTTGACGAACGCTGGCAGCCGCGGCAGAGCGGGCATCGGGCCTTCCGGGCTGACGAGGACGGAGGACGGGCTCGACACCCCCGCCGCCTCCGCCGTCTCCACAAGGCGAGCCTTGTCGCAGACGGACTCGAAGACATTCCAGGATGGTCCGACGAGCTTCCACGGCTCGTGCGCCGACCGGTCAGCGAGGAGAGCGCCCATCATCTCGTCGGCGAGCGGCAGTACGGCGTCGACGCCTTCCTGGGCACAGATGCCGCGCACTTCGGCCAGAAACTCGGCCGTCTGGGTCGAGGACGGAATGTGCAGGCGCTTGCGGAGGTACCGTGAACGCCCGGCAAGACGGCCGCTTTCGCAGGCCCCGAGCACGTCAAAGCCGGCGCGTCGCAGCGAGCGGGCTGCGGCGTGCGCAGAGGGTTGCGCCACGCCGACGAGGAGCACGGTCACGTCGCCGTTCCTCCCGAGCGCCCGCGGCGGCCGGTGAACAGCGCTTCTTCTCGGTCGACGAGTCAACGGTGGTTCCATCCTTTCAGCGACCGAGACGACCTTCGTCAATGACGTCCAAGCATGGCAGCTCGAGGAACGAGGGCATCTCCCAGTATCGTCATTTCACGGCATTCCTAGAGCGACCTCGACCTTCACGTCCAATGGTAGGGACCGGGCCTGCCAGAAGTGTTTCCTCAACCGCGTGCGCACCTTCGATTCTTGCCGGGGCCCTGTCAGTCGGAAAACACGATGTCTATCCCTGCTCAAAGCCGGCTACGAGGCTTGTCGGTCGCGGCCGGGACGCGGCGGGGCGACGCGTACGTGATCTGCATCACCGCCAATCCGACGAACACGCGGATGTGCTCTTGTCCTGCTCGATGCGCGTCCGCTGGCCCCTACCCGTCGACAACGACTCAACGACCTCTCAGAGGAGCCTCGACGCCAGATCGACGGATTCACGCAGAATCCCGATCAGACGGGCGCGTTCCGGCCTCAGATCCTCGAACGTCGCGAGGAAGCGTCTGCGCCCCTCGGAGGTCAGGGCGAGCGGCTTTCGGCGGGCGTCAGCCGCGGCGCTCGTCCGGGTGACGAGGCCCTCGAGCTCGGCGCGGGTTATGAGCTCGCTCGCGGCGTTCGGGCTCAGGTAGAGCGCCTCGGCGATCTCACGCCCGATGACGCCTCCCTCCGAGCTCTCGATCAGGAGACAGAGGTCGTACCGGCGGCTCGTGAGCCCGTGGCGGCTTGCCGTGGCGGCGGTCGAGACCGCGAACTCGCTCAGCGACCTCCGTAGCTGCGCGACGGTCTGCAGCTCGTCGGTTTTGGGATCCTCGCGGGTGGGCATAAGGATCGTTGTACGAACTGATCGTAACACGAGGTTTTATCCCTAGGGTGCTCCGTTGGCCCAACGAGAGGAGCACACGATGAGGCATTCACTGAAAACGCGCTGGACGCTGCTGGGAGGCGTTGGGGTACTCGCCACGCTCGTGCTGGCCATTGGCCTCGGCGCCACCGCGGGTACGGCGGCGATTGCTGCCGCACCTCAGAACACCGCCCCTCCGACGATCTCGGGCACCACTCAGGAAGGCAAGAAGCTCGTCGGGCACCGGGGAACCTGGACCGGAACGGTCGGCGACTACAACGACCACTGGATGCGGTGCGACAAGGACGGCGGAAGCTGCGCCAACATCGCCGGCGCAAGTGATCGCAACGGCTACATCCTGAAGAACGTGGACGTCGGCAATACGATCCGATTCAAGGTCGAGGCCAAGAACGCCGACGGCAACACGTTCGCGACCTCGGTGCCGACGTCGGTGATCAGGGCAGCGGCTGCCCCGCTACCGAAACCCGTCGGCAACGGTTGCGGCACGCCGAAGGCAGGCACCATCGCCGTTGCAGACGTGTCGACGCCCGCGCGTCTCCTGATCGACCAGGCTCAGATTTCACCGAGCACCGTCAGCTTCGGGACGACGTCCGTCACGGCCCGGTTTCACGTGACTGCCTGCGGGGGGTCAGTCCAGGGCGCTCTCCTGTACGCGACAGCAGTGCCGTACAACCAGTTCACGATCCCGAACGAGCAGCCGACGGGCGCGGACGGTTGGGCAACGCTCCAGATGAACAGGCAGGGCGGGTTCCCCGCCACCCAGAGCCAGCAGCTGCTCGTCATGTTCGCGCGAGCCCGCAAGGCAGGCGAGCCGACCCTTACCGGCATCTCGACACGACGCCTCTTCTCGTTCCGCGTCGCCCGGTAGCGCTGTCTCCCGACCAGGGTGCCGAGTCGACGCGGCTCGGCACCCTACACCCCCGTCACTCGCCGACCCCCGCGACGGGAGTTGGCGGCGAAGTGCCGAGAACGGTGCTCCGCCCATCGAGCGCCCGCACCACGACATACGGTTCGTTGGTCGTGACCTCGATGGGCGTCTCGAACCCCGATTTGGGGGCCGACGCAACCGGTCGAACATGGTTTCCGTCAGGGCCGGCCAGAACCTGCCAGCGGCCGACCTCGGTGCTCCCGTTCCAGCTCGCGTAGACGACGACACGGCCATTCGCTCCCGGGTCGACTGCGACGGCCGGCCGACTCCCGGGCCGACCCGTCCACGGGAACCGGTATGCACGATAGGAGTCCATGTCAGTCCCGATACCGAAGGTGCCGTCGAGGACGACTGCGCCCTGCCCGTCGTACTCGGTGAAGTAGGGCCTGGCACCCCAGCCGACGAAGAGGTGTCCGTCCGCGAGGAACTGCGCGTTCCCCTGGCTCCCGGCCGACAGGTGATTCGGATGCGCCCAGCTTCGAACGAGCGTCGCCCGTGCCCGTGCCTCATCGACCTCGAGGTCGAGCACCCGCGAGAACTCCTCCACCTTGGGGTCTGCGCCGTTGTCGAAGACCGAGATCGATCCGTCGGGCTGACGCCGCGCGTCATGTTGCCACGCGAACGTGGTGCCCGGCCCCATCCGAAAGTCGGATTTCTTCCCTCCGAGCCGCCAGCGCACGCTGCCGTCGCTCCGCTCAATCTCGTAGAGCGCGTGGGTGTTGCGAGCCGAGAGAAGGAGGTTGCCGTTCGGCTCGACGTCGATCGAGTTGAGGTGGAAGTAGTCGTACGGCGCAGCCTTGGCTCCCCGTGCGGCCGGCGGCGGCTTGGCGTAGGACTCGGTCAGCGACACGTGGTCCGAGCTATGCCACTCGAACAGCACCTTGCCGCTCGCGATGTCGACCTCCTGGACGACTCCCTCGAAGATCGCGCCATGACGGGGGCCGCCGACCGCGCTGAGATCCCTGGACTGCCGCTGGTACACGCTGAAGAGGGCGGTCTGCCGCGGCGTGATCAGGAACTCGTGGACGTCGCCCGTGAGGCCGTTGCCCGCGCTGATCGTCGCAATCTGCGCGTACGAGGGATCCGCGATGACGTAGTACCCGTCGCCGACACCGTCGGTGGCCCGACCACGCCACCAGGTCAGGACCGGCCGGCCGCCATACTGCTGCACCCGGAAGTCCGTCACCGCAGGTGTATCGAGCGGGTTGAACCACACGACACGACCGGCGTTGTCGAGGATCATCGGTCCGGTCTGCGACGCGTGGGTCTTCGTCTTCGGCGCGAGGAAGATGTAGCCCGGAGAGGCGGAAGGACGTACCGTGTCGAGGCTCACGACCGGCGGCTCGAGATCGGGCCGCGAGCGGAAGTGCTGCGACGGAGGCGCAGGCTCGCTCTCGGAGCGACTCCCGATGTCGCAACCAGCGACGAGTGCGGCGGCGAGCCCCGCTCCCAGGCCCACCGCTACGTGCATCCATCGGGTCAGTGCGCGTCACCACCATGGCGGCGATCACCGTGGAGCCGAGGGGCGCCTCGGAAAGGCCGGATCGGGAAGCTCGCCACCAGACTATGGCAAAACAGCCCGCCGTCAGCGGTCGAGCCGGAGATCGACCAGGCCGTCGTCGGCGATCCGACACGTGAAGTCGACAACGTCCAGATCGACCCGCAGCGTTGCCGCCCCGCGCGAGATCGTGTGGACGCGGGCCATCGGGATATACAGGCGCAGGAGCGACGATCGACCGCCGACAACGAGCAGCTCCTCGGCTCCCGGAGAAACGGGGACATCGACGGCCTCGGGATCGACGACGACGCCGAGGCTCCCGTTTCGGCCCCGGACGTCGTACCCGACGAACGGCTCGTGAACTGTCCCGCTCATCGCCGGATTCACACGAGGAGCGGCAGCTCTTCGGAAAACTGCTTGATGGACGCGCACCGGCCACGGGCGTGAACGACATCCCGGCGGCGATCGACCCGCCCGAGGAGACGCAGCGGCAGGACGGGATAGCGTCGACGCAGGCGCGAGCGAACCGCTACGACGACGAACATCGGCTCGTTCGTCTCCGAGCGGAGGATCTGCTCCACGCGGCCGACGGCGCCGTCGTCTGCGACCACGGAGTCGCCGACGACGACCGACGGGCCCGGCAACACCTCCGGGACGGCTGCCTCGGAGGACGGATCTGGTGTCGCGTTTTCGAAAGTCATCGTTCGCTCCTTCCCTCGGGTGTAGCGCCATTCATGTTCCCAGCGTAGGAGCGCGACCGTGAGCGACGCCACCAGACGAACGAGGGTGGGCCGAGGAAGATGTCAGCATCCACTCATACTGTGGGCATGCGCACGGCGTCGATAAGCATGCGCGTGTGGCTGGCGCTCGTCGTCGCCGTGATCGTCACCGTCGCCGCGGTGGCGGTTGCGGAGGTACTGACCGTGCGGAGCGAGGCGGCGTTTCGCTCGCGCGCCGAGGATCTCGCAGCAGGGTCGGCAGTGACGGCGGCCACCCTGGTCTCGGCGGCACCGACCCCGGCAGAAGCGCGAGCGACGATCGCTGCAGCGGCGTCGCGTCGGCGGGTCGCGCTGTTCCTGTTCGACGACACCGGAACGAGGATCTCGAACGGCTCGTCGAACGGCGTCGCAGCAGACTCCGTCCCCGGAATAGACGAGGCAGTCGCCGAGGCGCTCGCCGGCAGGCGCCTGGTCCGGTCCGTCGACGGCGGTCGTCGGATCGTCGTCGGCCTGCCCGTGCGCAGCGGTGTCGGCGCCGCACTCGTGGCGGTCGCGGCACGACCCGACCTCGTCGCCGCAGGCGACATCGTTCGCGGCCAACTCTGGCTCACGGTCCTCGGCGCCGTCCTCGCCGGCGCGGCAATCGGTACGGCAGTTGCGTTCCTGATCACGTCGCGGATCCGACGTGTAACCCGCGCCGCGACGGAGATCGAGCAGGGCAATTTCGACAAGCCGCTGACGTTGCGGTTCAATGACGAGCTCGGCCACCTCGGCACCGCCGTGGACGGCATGCGCATCCACCTCCGCGACTCCTTCGCCGCACTCGAGGCCGAGCGGGATCACTTCCGCAGCTTCCTGGAGCAACTCCAGGAGGGAGTTGTCGCGGTGGACCGTGACCTCCTCGTCGTGTTTGCCAACTCCCGTGCTCGCCTCCAGATCGGACGCCGGATCCTGGCGCCCGGCGAGCCGCTTCCCGAGCCATGGCCCGAGTTCAGCCTGCGCAATCTCGCCGCGTCACTGTTCAGCAGCGGGGCGGCCGGCGAGAGCCACCGGGTGCAGACCAAGGCGGGGCCGACGTTCTCGGTCGCAGGTATCCCGGTGCGCGCGACGAGTCAAGGCGTTCTACTCGTGTTCACCGACATCACCGATGCCGATCGGCGCGAGCGCGCCGAGCGGGAATTCGTGACCAACGCCGCCCACGAGCTGCGGACCCCGATCGCCGCCATCAGGAGTGCCATGGAGGTGCTGCAGGACGGCGCCAAGGACGAGCCCGCAGCGCGCGATCGGTTTCTCGGCGTGATCGGCCGGCAGTCCGACAGGTTGGAGCGATTGATCCACGCGTTGCTGACCCTGGCGCGCGCCCAGACGCAGGCTGAGGAGATCGAACTGGCGCCCGTTGACCTCGGATCGCTCCTCGAGGAAACCGCGATTGTCTTCCGGGAACGCGGCGATGTGACGATCGAGGTGGTTTGCCCTGCCAGAATCGTGGTCATGTCTCACTATGACCTGCTCTACCAGGCTGTCGGGAATCTGGCCGAGAACGCTGTCAAGCACTCCGACGGAAGCCCCGTGACCCTGTCGGCCTTCGGCCTCGACGACGGCCGGGCGCGGATCGAGATCAGCGACCGCGGCCGAGGCATACTCACGGGCGAGCGCGAGCGGCTGTTCGACCGCTTCTATCGCGGCGGCGCGAGAACGTCCGAAGGGTTCGGGCTCGGACTGTCGATCGTGGGTAGCGTCGTAACGATCCTCGGTGGCGAGGTTGTTCTCGAGCCCGGTGTGTCGGGCGGGACGACAGCGTCGATCACGATCGGTTCCGGAGTGACCCGATGACGAGCATCCTGGTTGCTGACGACGAGCCCGACATCCTCGAGTCGATCGTCTACGCGCTCGAGCGGGAGGGGTTCGAGGTCGACACCGCGAAGACGGGCCAGGAGGCGCTCGATGCTGCGCGATCGCGCCAGTACGACGTGCTCGTCCTCGACGTCATGATGCCCGAGATGTCGGGGCTCGATGTGTGCCGGACGGTGCGGGCAGAGAGCGATGTCCCGATCATCCTGCTCACGGCGAAGGACAGCGAGATCGACCGCGTGCTCGGCCTCGAGCTCGGTGCGGACGACTACATGGGCAAGCCGTTCTCGCTCGTCGAGCTCGTCAGCCGGGTGCGCGCGATCCAGCGGCGACGAGAGCTCGACCGGCACGGCACGGCGCTGGCAGCCACGCTCCGGCACGGCAACCTCACCATCGATCTCGCGCGCCACGCCGTCCATGTCGACGAGCGGCCCGTCGCGGTGACGCGATCGGAGTTCAAAGTGCTGGCCCTGCTCGCGAGCCGACCGGGCGAGGTGTTCTCACGCCGCGAGATCATGGAGGACCTCTGGGACAGCACGTACGTCGGCGACGCCCGGGCCTGCGACGTCCACATCGCCAATCTGCGACGAAAGCTCGAGGTCGACCCGACGCATCCCGAGCTCATCGTCACCGTGCGCGAGGCGGGATATCGCCTCGCCGACGCCTGAGCCAATCGGTCGCGCGACGACGCGCAATCTCGTGTGAGCAGACGCTCACACGATCTTTCCCGCACCTTCATCTCGCTGGGTGCATCGCTCACGGCGAGAAACCTACGGTGGAACCATGAGCTGCCGGCTCGATCAGGAAACGGGCAGCCCGACGCTCGACGCCGGGGTCGTCACGACGCGTCCGACGGCACTGATCCAGGTGCGATCGCCGCTGCTCGACCGCGATGCGTCGGCCGAGATCCGGACGGCATGCCTGAGGAGCCTCGACCGCGGCGTCGCCCACATCTTCGTCGATCTGACCGGGGTGACGGAGATCTGCGACGAGGCTACCGACCTGTTGGCCGCCGCCGCCGAAGAGCTCCTCGCCAAGCACGGAGGGCTCTGGATCGCCAACCTGGAGCGCAGCCCGGAGTGGCGCCCGGTGCCGCCCGAGGGACTGCCGGTGCTTGCCGGCCTGAGCCGCGCGCTCGACTCGGCGTTGTCGGCCGGCGCTGCCAGAGAACCACTCGGTGCAGGAATCCGGGGGAGGCCTCGATGAAGGGTGGCTGGGATGTCGGGCACGACGAGCGGCACCTTCGGGCGAAGTTCGATGCGGCGCTGTCCTTCACGGTCGGCGCCGAGGAGGAGCTCCTGCTGATCGACCCGTCGTCAGGAATGCCCATCCCCGCAGCAGAGCTCGCCGTCGCCCCTTTTCTCGGCGACGCCAGGGTGGCAACCGAGTTCCGCGCCTCGCAGGTCGAGATCGTCAGCCCGGTGTGCGTCGCCGTCGCCGATGTGGCGCGCGAGCTCGGCGCCGCGCGCACCGCGCTTGCCTCCGCGCTCGGTCCCCAGGGTCTCGTCGCCGCAATCGGAACGCACCCACTCGCGGTCGATCCCGGACCGATCACCGATCGGCCCCGCTATTCGGCGATCGCTCTGTCTCAGCCGTGGGCGGCCCGTCACATGATGACGTGCGGACTCCACGTGCACGTTGCCGTCAGCGGTGCCGATCGCGCGCTCGCCGTGCACAACGCGATGCGGAGCTCCCTTCCCGAGCTCGTTGCGCTCGCGGCAAACGCGCCGTTCCATGGAGGCACCGACAGCGGCATGGCGACCGTTCGTCCCTCGCTGAACCGATCGCTCGCCCGCTTTGGGGCGCCGCCTGCGTTCGCGTCGTGGGGCGAGCTCTCGACGTTTCTCGCCTGGGCACACCGGAGTGCGGCGATGCCCGACCCCGGATGCCTGTGGTGGGACCTTCGGCTCAACCTGACCACGGCGACGCTCGAGGTGCGCGCGGCAGATGTGCAGACGCGCGTAGGCGACTCGGCTGCGATCATCGCGCTCGTCCAGTGTCTCGCCCACGAGCTCGCCGCCCGCCACGACGCAGGCGACGGTTCCCCGATCCACGACCGAGACCGGATCAGCGAGTCCATGTTCCTCGCGAGTCGTGACGGGCTCCTCGGCTTTCTTCCCGACCTCGACGATGGCACGCTCACTCCGACCGCGGAGCGCGTGTCGATGCTCGCCGACCGCCTGCGCCCCTCGGCGAGCGAGCTCGGTTGCGTCGACGAACTGGACGACGTCCATCGGCTCGTCCGGGAAGGCGGCGGGGCAACGCGTCAGCGCGAGATCGAAGGCGCGGACGGTCTCGGCAGCATGCTGACGCAGCTTGCCGCCGAGACTGCAGGCCCGGCAGCGACCGCCCCCGATCGGAACATGGCTCTCACGATCGCGTGAGGCGGGCCGAGCCGGGCATGCCGTGTCCCCGCGTCTAGGCAGTCCTCGATCCTCGGTCCTCGTCCGCTGGACCAGCCAACCGCCGTCGCACAAACAAAGAGGAGCAACGACGACATGTCACGACCACGAAGGAAACGCCTGACGCTCACCGGCCTGCCCGTCATAGCCGCCACCACGGCCGTGCTGATCGTCATCCTCGGCGTAGGCGCCGGCGAAGCAGCCATCGCTGCCGCGCCCGAGAACACGACGCCCCGACGATCTCCGGCACACCGCAGCAAGCCCAGAAGCTCGTCGGAAGCAGGGGAACCTGGACCGGCTCGCCGACGGAGTACAAGGACTTCTGGGTGCGCTGTGACAAGGACGGTGGCGCGTGCACCGACATCGGCGGCGCAACCGACGCTGCCGGATACACGCTCCTGGGCGACGATGTGGGTCACACGATCCGACTGCGGGTCGCAGCGAAGAACGCCGACGGCACCACATCGAGCACGTCCGTCCCGACCGCTGTCATCGCCTCGGCAGCTGTCGCACCCCCGCAGGCGTCCTCGCCGCCGACCGTGACCGGCACGCCCAAGGAGGGGCAGAAGCTCGTCGGCCACAACGGCAGCTGGACGGGGAGCCCGACGTCGTACACGTACTCCTGGCTGCGGTGCGACAGCGTCGGCAGCAGCTGCAGCAGCATCGGCGGTGCGACCGACGTGAACGGATACATCCTGAAGAAACCCGACGTGGGCACGACGCTCCGCCTTCGGGTCGAGGCGAAGAACGGCGGGGGCACGACGACGGCAACATCCGACCCGACGGTGCTCATAGCAGCCGGTTCGTCGGCGCCGGCGCCCGCCCCGAGTGGATGCGCGAAGTCGGGCGGCACGATCCCGATCGGGAGTGTGTCGGCGCCGGCCCGCCTGACGATCGATCAGGCGCAGATCGTGCCGCGCACGGTGACGTTCAACACGAACTCGGTCACCGCGCGGTTCCATGTCAGCGCCTGCAACGGGCCTGTCCAGGGCGCGCTCATCTACGTGACTGCGGTGCCGTACGCTCAGTTCACGATCCCGAACGAGCAGGCAACCGGCTCTGACGGCTGGGTGACGCTACAGCTCAACGCACTCTCGGGCTTCCCGGTCTCCGGCAAGCAGCAGCTCCTCGTGATGTTCGTGCGAGCCCGCAAGGGCGGTGAGCCTGTCCTTGCAGGCATCTCGTCTCGCCGTCTCGTCTCATTCCGCGTCACGCGGGGTTGAACACCAGGCAGCGCCCGAGCATTGGACGGCAGGGTGCGGGGGCGTCGGCTCGGCCGGCGCCCCCGTCAACATGCGCTCCGGTCAGCAGGTCGCGGCGACGCCCGGGCCAAGCGTCGAGGATGCCGGGGCTCCGTTGAGGTAGACGTCGGCCCTGACCGCGGTCGGCGCGCACACACGGGTGAGAGGTACCGAGATGACGCGCTCGCCCGTGCCTCCGATCACCGCGAAAAGCGCCAGATCCGGCGGCTGGGTCCAGGCACCGTCCGGATGAGGTCGCTCGTAGGCGACGGCACCAAGCGCCGTCCCGCTCGGCAGGCCGCGCCAGCTGATGCGCAACGAGAGCCGTCCGGAGGCGTAGCGCAGGCCGCTCACGCTGACGGTGCCGGAGGCCGGCAGTGTGCCGCTCAGCGTGCGACCGAGCGTGAACGCTGTCTCGGTCGTGACGACCCGGTTGGCCAGGCGGCGCGCTTCGGCCGCGTGCTCGGGCCGCTTGTGCTCGACCGATGCGAGGTAGCTCAGGTAGCTCGCCGCGAGCAGGCGGGTGCGCGCAGAGGGATCGGCGCCCTTCAGCAACCCGAGCGCCGTATCGAGCGACGATGTGGCACCCGCGACGTCTCCGAGGCCGACTTGGGCAGCGCTCTTCAGGAGCCAGACGTCCGGGACTTGCGCATTGATGGCGATCGCGTCGTCGCTCGCCGTGATTGCCTGCCGGTAGCGGGCATCGTAGAACGCAACGAGGCCGACGATCGCCTGGGCCAGGAGATCACGGTTGCCGTTCAGCTCGAGGGCACGCTCGGCGTCCCGGACCCCGGCAGCCGAGGCGACGCCTTTCGAATCAGTGAACGCGCGGGTGATGGGGTAGTCCGGATTGGCGGCGAGCAGGCGAGCCCGGGCGCGGCCCGTGTAGGCGGTCGCGAAGTCTTCGTGCGCCGCGATGGCGCGATCGTATGCCGCGATCGCGCCCGTGAAGTCGCCATCGCCGGTGAGGACGGCGCCGGAGGCAGCGGCGGCGATGGCCCCGTCGGGCGTCGAGGGTATCGGGAGGTGGTAGACCCACGCCCCCCAGCACGCGACGAAGACCGCAATCGCAAGCCCGAGCGCGTACGTGACGCGACGGATCGAGCCCTCGACGACGAGCCCGAAGCCGATCAGGAACAGCGCCGCCGCGAGCACGGCGAGCACCGTCGTGTACTGCGTCGAGCGCGTGTTCCACGTGATCCGGGTCGTCGCAAGCGCTTGCTGCTTCAGCAGCTGGCGTTCTGCCTCGAGCCGCAGCGGCCCCAGTTCAGCGAGAAGCTGCCGGGAGGGAAGCACCTGCGCCGCGCGTAGGTCACTTGCCGTCGTCGCCGGGTCGGTGGGAATCCCCGCTGCGTCGCCGAGACCCGGAGACCGTGCGATCAGTGGACGACGGAACGGCAGGAAGTCGTGCTCGGCCTGCACCTCGTCGCGAACGCCGAGAAGGGTATTGGATGCAACGCCGGCGGACATCGCCCGCACTGCGGTGCGCGTGGTCTCGCGCGCGCTGTTCGCCTCGTTGGCGCTCGCCTGGGTCTGCAGCACGGCGAGCAACCCGCCGAGGACGACGGCGACGGACAGCGAGACCGCAATCAGGCTCTTGAGCCGTCCGTCGGCCGCCGTGGCTGCGACAGCGGTGTCATCGGGCGTCGCCGAGGGCGTGGACTGGGGATCGCTCATGCGAAGAAGTAGGTCGAGAGGCCGCCAACCACGGCGCCGAGATAGACGACGACCCCGAGGGCAGCGAGAACGGCCATCGTGCGGCGCCGGATCGAGACCTCGGCGAGCGTGTACAGCAGGACCGACAGTGCAATCACGAATGCGAATCGGACGAGGCCGTTGACGCGGTCACGGATAACGGCCGCCTCCTTGGCGAACCCGGCCGGATCGAGCTTGCCGGGAGAGTCGAGCGCTGTCGACTGCTCGAGCTCGAGCGCGCGTCGCCGTTCGTTGATGTCAAACGGCCGCGGCGTGGCAGTTGGATGGAGCAGGTCGGTTCCAATCGAGGCACGGCCGAACACGCCGGCCGCCGCCGCCCGCCTCGTGGCACCCTCCCTCAGCGCGGCTGCTTCGGCGCTCGACACGGCGGCGAGTTTGGGCGCGCCGGCCCCCGCCAACCGGCCGGCCTCCCGATCGAGAGCCGCGGCAACGCCGTAATCGGCGCGGTAGCGGACGTATTCCCGCGCCGCCGCCGCTACCTCGATCGTTCGCTCCACGGCAGCCTGCTCGACCCGAATGGTCTCGCTCACCGATTGACGGTCGTCGTACGCCGCGACGCTGCCAATCTGGGCGGCGCGCCAGGTGAAAAGCGCAGCGGTCACCGTCGCGATCCCGATCAGGAACGCGACCGTCCACTTCGCGCGCACGGATACCCCGGCGGGCTGCCCCCCGTCCTCGTTCACGTCGCTCACAGGCTCGGACACGTGCGCCATTCAAGCAGGAGCGCTCGGTGAGGGCGTAGGATGTCGCCCTCGAGTAGGAACGTAGCTCCGAGGCGCTAGCCGCGGTCCGAGCGCTGGCCCCGATCGAGCCGGAGGTCGGAGACCGTGTACAGCACGAGATAGGCGACGGCGAGCAGGCCCATCGCGCCGACGAGAGCGGCGATCGCCTCTGGCTGTGCAAGCGGGTCGGCGAGGCGGACGGCGACCCCGTGCAGCAGCCTACCCGGGCTCGTGACCGCGTCCCAGCTGTTGAAGCGATGGACGCGGCCGATGTAGATGCCCGCGCTGCAGAGAAAGAAGACCGGCGCCAGCATCACCCAGCCGATGGCGGCACCGAACCGCCGCTCGATGACGCCCTGGACGAGCAGGATCGAGACGAGCCCGAGCACGAGGCCGACGACCGCAAACGACGCGATCATGGCGGCGTCGTACCAGACCGGAGCCCCGGTCACCCGGCCGACATGGACGAAGTCGGTGACGATGTAGGGCGCGTTCGGCAGGAACAGCAGCCAGACGGCGCCGACCGTTCCGAGGAAGACGAGGCCGCGTCCGCGACGGGCGCCATCGTGGAGCACGACGGCGAGGAGGAAGGGGATCCAGGCGAGGAACAGGTTCCACGTGAGGAACACGAAGTCGGCCCCATTTGGGTACCGGACGCGAATCGCGAGGAGCGACACGCAGAGCCCGGACGCGAGCACGAGTGAGAAGAATGCTGCGATCCTGCGGTCGGAGAGCTTCGTCATCCAGGTCATCGTAGATACCGCTCGCAGCGTTTCGGCCCTCGGGGCCGCGGGAACGCTGTCCTTAACGTTGCCCTAGTGGGGCGATGCATCAAGGAGGACGCGTTGGGTTTCGATCAGTACCACGAGCCACCGGAAGAGCTGAGCGCCGAGACGCGCACATTCGCCCGGATGGTTGCATCGCTCACCGAGGAGGCCGAGGCGATCGGCTGGTACGAACAGCGCATCGCCGTCGAGAAGGACGCCCAGGCGAAGGCGATCATGCAGAACGCGCAGGAAGAGGAGTTCAAGCACTTCGGGATGGATCTCGAGTTTCTGCTCCGCCGGACGCCGAAGTGGCAGGCGGCGCTGAGGGAGATCCTGTTCTCGCAGGGCGACATCGTCGAAGCCGGCGAGCGGGGCGAACACGCCGAGGACACCGCCTGAGCAGCTGCTACTGCACGCTCCGACGCTTGAACCGGGTGTCGGAGCGGCGGTCGAAGATCAGCTCCGCCCGATCGGCGAACCAGCCCGACGCGACGGGCGTGTCCGGCGTGTCGAAGAGCTGCACGTAGGGCTTCAGGTCGAGCACCGGCGTGCCGTCGAGCAGATCGAGACCGTCGACGATCAGCCCGTCCGGCTCGACGGCGACGAGCGTGCACAGTGACAGCGAGATCGGATTCGGCCGGTGCGGCGAGCGCGTCGCGAGGGTGCCCCGCGGCCGGTCGTCGAGAAACGGGTCGACCGTCGATGCCCAGCCGACCGACTCGTGCAGGTGAGCGAGCACCCAGACGTGCGAGAACGCGGCCAGATCCTGCAGGGCACCGCGATGCGGCTCGGTGAGGACGATCCCGGACGGGCCCGACTCGTCGGCGGCGGGCTGCAGCGGCATGCCGTCGAGTGAGGTGTGCGCCGAGCTCACGTACCCGATCGCCTCGTAGTTGATCGGCTCGCCGATGCGCTCGTCGAGCAGCGCCTCGACGAACGAGCGTGCCGCGCGAGCCGTCGAGAGGCGCCACACGGCGACGGTGCGATCGAAGCCCTCGGTCTCGCCAACCCGGGCCGCGAGCGCAAGCTCGCCGCGTTCGAGCACCTGGAGCTGCGCCCGTAGGAGCGGTGTCTCATCGGTGCCGCTCCGCTCCAGAAAGAGGAGCTTGATCAACAGCTCGGAGCGAAGCTCGCGGACGTGCTCGATGGGCCGCGTCAGCCAGCGCCTGAACGCCTGCCGACCCCGTGGCGTCGGAGCGAGCAGCACCCGTTGGGGGCCGGTGGCGCTTGGCGAGTTACCGCGGTCGACGACATACTCGAGCTCGCGCAGAACCGTGATCGCCCGGTAGACGAGGGGGCGGCTCACCGTCCAGACACGGCCGATCTCGCCCTCGGGAACGAAGGCGCGCGCGACGTCCCACCCGTGCGCCGGGCCATCTCGAAGGAGCCCGAGGACAGCCCACTCGGTGAGCGACGGCTCGGTGCGGGCAGAGCGGGCCACGCGTCGATCTTAGGCCGCTGCACGAGGAGGTGATACGGTTGGAGCACCACGTAGTCAATATTTTTCTACCGGAGTCTCATCTGCCGTGAACGGTCGCAAGCTCGCTCTTTCCGTCACCTCGCTGCTCGCCACGGCAACCCTGATCGTTGCTCTCGTGCTCTCGAGCTCGGCCACAGCAACCGATGCCCGCCCGCTCACGATCTACGCCGCTTCCTCGCTTACGGAGGCGTTCCAGCGATTCGACAAGGCCCCGAAGTACAGCTTCGCCGGCTCGAAGGTCCTCGAGACCCAGATCCGAAACGGCGCTCCGGCCGACGTCTTTGCGTCGGCGAGCCCGATCAACGCCCACCGCCTCTTCGCCGCCGGCCTCATCGAGAAGCCCGTCCCGTTTACCGCCAACCGGCTGGTGTTGATCGTGCCCAGGTCGAATCCTGCAGGCCTCACTTCGGTCGACGACCTGAGGACGAAGAAGGTCAAGCTCGTGGTCGCAAATGCTGCAGTGCCGGTCGGGGACTACACCCGCAAGGTGTTGGCGAAGCTGGCACTGAGCTCGGTGCTCTCCAAGGTCGTCAGCGAGGAATCGAATGTAAAGGCAGTGACAGGGAAGGTTGCGCTTGGCCAGGCCGACGCCGGCTTTGTCTATGTCACCGACGCCCGAGCTGTCGGGAAGAGGGTGACCGCAATCGGGATTCCCGCCTCCGCGCAGCCGCGCGTCAGGTACGAGATCGCGGTCGTTGCACGATCAGGCAACAAGGTTGCCGGGCGGGCCTGGATCAAGCGGATTCTCTCCGTCAAGGGACAGGCCGCCCTGAGGAACGCCGGGTTCCTGTCGCTGCCCAAGGCGTCGTCATAGACAAGGTCTTCCGAGCGACGCTCGTCCTCGCCACGGGCGTCGCACTGCTGTTCCTACTGCTGCCGATCGCTGCGATCTTCCTGCGCGTCCCGCCCGCCGACCTCCTCTCGGCGCTCGGGACAAGCGCCGCGAGAGACGCGCTCGTCGTCACCGCCGAGACCAACGCCGTCGCGATGGTGCTGATCGTCCTGTTCGGGACGCCGACCGCGTACTGGGTCGCGACCCGAACGTCCCGGTCGCGCGATTACGTCGTGACCCTGATCGAGCTGCCGCTCGTCCTCCCGCCCGCGGTCGCGGGCATCGGCCTGCTCGCGGCCTTCGGCCGGCTCGGCCTGCTCGGCGGCACGTTCGATGCCCTCGGGATCGAGATCGCATTCAGCAAGATCGCAGTGATCCTGGCGGTGACGTTCGTCGCCAGCCCCTTCTATGTTCGCACGGCGGTCTCCGCTCTCGAGGGCATCGATCCGACCCTGCCCGCCGCGGCGCGGACGCTCGGGGCGGGTCGCGGTCGGGTGTTTTTCCGGATTGCGCTCCCGCTGGCGGCCGGTGGGCTCGGTGCCGGAGCGGCGCTAGCCTTCGCCCGAGGCATCGGCGAGTTCGGCGCCACGATCATGTTCGCAGGCTCGCTCCAGGGCGTCACGCAGACGCTTTCCCTCGCCATCTACGAGCAGTTCGACCTCGACTTCGACGTGGCGCTTGCGATCAGCGCCGTGCTCGTGATCATCAGTGCCGTGACCCTTCTCTCCGTCAAGCTCCTGACCCGATGGCGCTCAGCGTCCACTTCACCCATCCCCTTCGTAGCTTCGACGCGTCCGTCGAGCTGACCGTCGCCGACGGCACCACGACCGCCCTCGTGGGGCCGTCGGGAGCCGGCAAGACGACGGTGCTGCGCGTGGTCTCCGGCCTCCTGCGGCCTCAGGCCGGGGTCGTGTCGCTCGGCGAGCGAACGTGGCTCGACACAGACAGGGGCATCGAGGTGCCGCCGGAGCGCCGCAAGGTCGGATACCTCTTCCAGGAGTACGCGTTGTTCCCCCATCTCGACGTGCTTG
This sequence comes from uncultured Thermoleophilia bacterium, assembly GCA_963799575.1. Classification (GTDB taxonomy): domain Bacteria; phylum Actinomycetota; class Thermoleophilia; order Gaiellales; family Gaiellaceae; genus Gaiella. The sequence continues at coordinate 523,689 of CAWCXK010000006.1, read as the reverse complement.
CGAACGTCCGCTTCGGCGCGGGACGGAACGCTCCGGTCGACGAGCTGCTCGAGCGGTTCCGGATCTCCGGTCTCGCCCACGCACGAGTGAGCGAGCTCTCGGGAGGCGAGCGCCAGCGGGTTGCGCTTGCACGCGCACTTGCGCTCGAGCCGGGTGTGCTGCTCCTCGACGAGCCGCTGTCGGCCCTTGACGCCCACACGAAAGCAGCCGTTCGGATCGAGCTGCACGAGCTGCTGCGCGACCTCTCCTTGCCGACCATCCTCGTCACGCACGACTTCGAGGACGCTGCCGCGCTCGCCGACGATGTCGGTGTGATCGTCGCCGGAAGCGTCCTCCAGAGCGGCACGGCCGCCGAGCTCGTTGCGAGCCCAGCCGACCCGTTCGTCGCGAGCTTTACCGGTGCCACACTCCTCGAGGGCACTGCCACGGCCTGCGTCAACGGCTTGACGGAGGTCGTCCTCGACAGCGGCGGGAGCGCCTGGAGCACGGACGCCGGCGTAGGGCGGGTCGGGCTCGCGATCTACCCCTGGGAGGTCTCTCTGGCGCGGGAGCCGGCGGCCGACTCGGCCGTCAACCACATCCGCGCCACGGTGGCCTCGATCGTGCCCCTCGGCAACCGCACGCGCATCCGGGTCGGGCCGATCGTGGCCGAGGTCACTGCGGCGTCCGCGGAGCGGCTCGGCGTCGGCGAGGGAGACGTGATCGTCGCCTCGTTCAAGGCAACGGCGGCGAGGCTATTGCCTCTCTGAGAGAGTCCGGCGTCCTCGCAAAGAGGAGTGCGACTACTCGGCCGCGGGCGCGCGGCCCTGGGGCGGCTTCACACCGCGCAGGAGCACGACTACGAGCCCGGCGCCCGCGAGGGCGACGATCGCAGCGATCGTGAGGATCGAGCCCAGCGAGTCGACGAACGCGGCGCGCGCCTGCGCCTCGATCGCAGGCGGGAAGGCGCCCGAGGCGACGGCCGCGACGAGTTGGTGCCCCGGCTCGGTCCCGTCCGGCAGGATGAGCTTGGAGGCGATCGTGCTCTGGAAGAGCGCCCCCAGTCCCGCGATGCCCGTGGCGATCCCGACCTGTCGGAACGTGCTGTTCGTTCCCGACGCCATCCCCGAGCGCTCCGGTGAGACGACGCCGACCGCGGTCGAGGCGAGCGCAGGGTTCGTGAGACCGATCCCGATGCCTCCGAGCACGAAGCCGGGCAGGAGAAGCTGCCAGCCCGAGTCGGGGCCGATGCGCGCCATCAACAGAAGCGAGACGCCGATGATCGCGAGGCCGGCGCCCATCAGCCAGCGCGCCGAGACCCGCGAGGTGAGGTTCCCGGAGATCGCGGCAACGACGAACGCCGCGAGCGACAGCGGCAGGAACCGGAGCCCGGCGGCAAGCGGGGAGTAGCCGAGCACGTTCTGGAGGTAGAGCGTCAGGTAGAGGAACGCGGCGAAGATCGAGGCGGAGATGGCGAACGCAGCGACCTGAACGCCCACGAAGCCCGCGCCGGCGAACAGCCTGATGTCGAGCATCGGGTCGCGTCGGGTGAGCTCGATCACGACGAACACCATCATCAGCACGACGGCCCCGATCAGGCAGAAGCGGATCAGCGTGCTCGACCACCCTGCCTCGTTCCCCTGCAAGAGCCCGTAGACGAGCAGAAACAGCGAGCCGGTCAGGGCGCCCGTCCCGAGCCAGTCGACGCGGCCCGGGTGCGGGCTCTTCGACTCGTCTACCCGCCACAGGGTCACGAAGATCGCCGCGATCCCGATCGGGATGTTGACGAAGAAGATCCAGCGCCAACCGGCCCATTCGGTGAGGACGCCGCCGACGAGAGGCCCAATTGCCACGGCGGCCCCCGTTGTGGCGCCCCAGATGCCGAACGCCGTGCCGCGGTCGCGACCCTCGAAGGCGTTCGCCAACAGCGCGAGCGAGACGGCGAACATGATGCCTCCGCCGACCCCCTGCGCCGCACGGGCAGCGATCAGCAGCCCCGCGTCGTTCGCGATCCCGCAGGCGAACGACGCGGCAGTGAAGAGGACGAGCCCCATCGTGAACACGCGGCGGCGGCCGAAGATATCGGCGAGCGAGCCTGCCGCGAGAACGGTCGTTGCGAGCGTAAGGGCATACGCATCGACGACCCACTGCAGCTGGGCAAACGTCGCACCGAGGTCGCGCTGCATGTCGGGCAGAGCGACATTGACGACCGTGATGTCGAGCAGGAGCATGAAGATCGCCGTGCAGACCGCGATCAGCGTCCACCACTTGCGCTCGAGGCCGTCCACGGCTCGAGCCTACCCACGACGTGACAGGCTGAAGCTGCGCGTGGCCGCTCTCAGAGCTTGAACGCGACCCTGGGACGGGTGGTCACGAGGTCGATCGCTGTCTCGAGCGCCTCGTCTATGTCCAGACGATGCTCGGCAACGAGCCGGGCGAGCACGCCCGCATCGACGCGGCGCGACATCTCGTGGCGCGCCGGGATCGAGCAGAACGCACGCGCGTCATCGACGAAGCCGGCGGTACGCGAGAACCCGGCGGTCTCGCCGATCGCAGCGCGGAACCGCCTGACCGCATCGGGTGCGTCGAGAAACCACCACGGAGCGCCGACAAAGACGGACGGATAGAAGCCCGCGAGTGGAGCGAGCTCGCGCGACCAAACCGTCTCGTCGAGCGTGAACACAATGAGATGGAAATCGGGGACAGTGCCGAAGCGGTCGAGGAGAGGTCGCAGGGCGTCGGTGAGATCGAGCGCGACCGGGATGTCGTGCCCCGTGTCGGGGCCGTAGCGGGCAGCGGTGGGCCGGTGATGGCCGCGAACGACGCCGGGATGAAGAGTCATCACGAGCCCGTCCTCGCATGACATCCGCGCCATCTCGAGCAGCATGTGCCGGCGGAACGCGACTGCCTCGGCCGCTGTCGCCTCGCCCTTGAGCGCAGACCGGAAGATGCGCTCGGCGCGGGCGAGGGCGAGGCGGTCGGTGCGCACGTCGGTGTGGCTGTGGTCGGCCGAGGTCGCACCATGGGCGATGAAGTGCTGCCTGCGTTGCTCGAGCGCAGCCACGTACCCGATGTAGTCGCTCGTGTCGATGCCCGACGCCCGTGCCAGCCGCGCCACCGCATCCCGCCAGCCGGAGATCCCGGGCTCGAGATATCGGTCGGGCCGGAACGTCGGGATGACCTTGCCCGGCCAGGTCGGGTCGGCCGCCAGCGCGGCATGTGCCGCGAGGTCGTCGCAAGGGTCGTCGGTGGTTGCGAGCGCCTCGACGCCAAAACGGTGGTATAGCGCGCGCGGGCGAAAGGCGTCGGTGGAGAGGCATCCGGCGATCTGGTCATAGATCGCGTCCGCCGTCTGCGGCGACGGACGGAGCGAGACACCGAACAGATCCACGAGTTGGCCCTCGAGCCAGGCCCGCACGGCAGTGCCTCGGTAGACGCTCCAGTGCTGACAGAGCAGGCGCCAGGCGGCACGCGACCGATCCTCTGACAGCCGCTCCTGCCCGACTCCGAGCTGAGCGAGCGACACGCCGCTCGCGTGAAGCAGGCGGGTCACATAGTGGTCGGAGGTGATCAACAGGCTCGCCGGGTCGGCAAACGCCTCGTCGTCGAGAAGCAGGCGCGGATCGACATGCCCATGCGGGCAGATCAGCGGGAGACGCTGGACCGCCTCGAAGAGCTCGCGTGCGATCGCTCGTATCGTGGGGTCGGAGGGAAGCAGTCGATCCGGGTGGAGCGTCAGCAAGGCTCCGGGGTCGGCGGCGGTCACGGACGTATCATCGGGAACGCTGCCGACGGCGGCAATCCCCCGCCAGAGAAGCGTGCAAGGATGAAGGCGTGATGCGCGCCGCACCACGACGATCAGCTACTGCCACGACCCGTCTCCTTGCCGCCGCCGGGCTGGTTGCGCTCATCGGCGGCCTGCTCTTCATCGTAACGGGCGAGACAGGAGACGACAGCGGGACGATCGCAACCGTCGTGACGACCACGAGCTCGACGCCCCCGCCCCCCGTCAGGAAACCGCCCGTCCAGACGAGAATCGCCGTCACCGGGATCGGGGCGTACGACCCGCAGGGCGATCAGTCCGAGAACGGCGGCGACGCGAGGCTCGCGACGGACGGCAACCCGACCACGGCGTGGAAGAGCGAGCACTACCGTACGACCTTTAGCAAGGCGGGCGTCGGGCTCGTTCTCGACGCGGGCAGGCCGGTGAAGGCAGCGCGCGTCACCGTCACGACCGACACTCCGGGGTACGCGGCGCAGGTACAGGTCGGCGCGTCGCCGACAGGCCCCTTCACGTCGGTCTCGGCGTCGAAGACCACGACGCCCCGCACCGTCTATGTGCTGAAGCCCCGGACTGGGCGGCGCTACCTCGTGATCTGGATCACCTCCATGCCCGCAGGCGGCGTCGCCGCCGTGAACGAGGTTCGCGTCACCGCGGGAGGCTGATCGTGTCGCTCGCAGGCGCTATTGCGGTTGCGATCGGGCTGTTCATCGGCCTGCCTGCTCTGATCCTGCTGGCCGCCGCAGCTGGCCCGATCGGCTGGATCGTCGCCGCCGTCGTAATGCCACTCGCAGTGCTCGCCGTCCTGCTCTGGTTGGGGTGGTTCCGGCGCCGCGAGGATGATGGGCCATACCGCGAAATCTGAGACGATGCCGCGATGAGGGCGCGAAGACGATGAGCGGCGAGCGGGAGGTCATGACCTGGGAGCAGCTCGGCAGCGGCTCGCGCGAGCTCGCCGAAACGATCTACGCCGACGACTGGGTGCCTGATCTGATCCTCGGAATCTCGCGCGGCGGGCTGCTCGTCGCAGGCGCGCTCGCGTACGCGCTCGGCGTCAAGAACACCGCCACGATCAGCGTCGAGTTCTACACCGGTATCGACGAGAGGCTCGAGCTGCCGATGCTGCTGCCGCCCGTGCCCGACCTCGTCGACCTCTCGGCAGCACGGGTCCTGATCGCGGACGACGTCGCGGACACCGGCGCCACACTCGAGCTCGTGCATGACTTTTGCGCGGGCCGGGTCGCCGAGACGCGGATCGCAGTGCTCTACGAGAAGTCGCGAACGACGATCAACTGCGAGTACGTGTGGCGCCGCACCGACGACTGGATCACGTTCCCGTGGAGCGCCGAGCCCGCCGTGACGGGCGACGCAGCCGAGTAATCCGGCTCAGCGCAGCGGCTTGAGCCGCGCCGGGTCGATCCCGAGCCACTGCCGGGCGAGCCTGTGCATCGTGCCGTCGGCGCGCATCCGCGCAAGGGCGCGGTCGACGTCCGAAACGGCGATCGGGCCGCCCCGCGTGACCGCGACGACGTAGCCACCACCGCGCTCGACGCGTGCCGAGACGGGGCCCAGGAGACCGCCTCGACCGGCTATGAGCTGACCGACCGAATCTGCATCGACGAGCGCCGCATCACACGCACCGGTCTGGACGAGCTCGACGAGACGCTCGCTCGAGGTGGCGAGAATGGGCTTGGCCAAAGGCTTCAACCTGTCTCCGATCGTCTGGGCGCCGTCGCTCCCGCGGACGGCGCAGGTGATCTTGCGCCGGAGATCGCCGAGCGTCGAGAGCCCGGGCAGGCCGCGGCGCAGCACGACCGCCTGATCGGTGCCGAGGTATGGGTTGCTGAGATCGGCCGTCGCGGAGGCAGCCCGGGCGGGCTTGATCGAGGCGATCGTCAGGTGCCAGGGACGCACCGTCGCAACGAGCAGCCTCGATGCCGGCTTGACGTAGACGAACCGGACGCGTGGAACGCCGAGCCGCCTGGCAAGGGTGCGTGCAAGGTCGACCTCGAGCCCACGCGCCAGGATGACATTTCCGTCGCGTACGACGCCGGCCTGAAGCACTGGGTCGCCGAGGCCGAGCGCGACGACGAGCTCCGTCGGGCGTGGTTCAACGACGACGGGAGCAGCCGGCGGATCGTCAGCGCGACTGTCGGCCGGAAGGCCGAGGGCAACGAGCAGCCCGGCGGCGATAACGGCGCAGGCGACGATGCCGGCGACGACTCCGAGCCCGCCGGCGAGGGCGCGCACCGCATGGCGGGGCGTCACAGGTACGCCTCGTCGAAGACGTTGACCGGCGTTCCCGACTCCGCGAAGCCAAAGAGCATCTGGGCGTCGTAGTGGTTCACGCGCACGCAGCCGTGCGACGCGGCGTACGTCGGCACCGACGGATACTCGTGAAAGGCGATCCCGCCCGTGAAGTAGCTTGCCCAGGGGAGCCAGACCTTGAACGGCACCGACCACGAGTAGCGCTCCTTGCGATAGACATGGAACGAGCCTGTCGGCGTCTTCCCACCCGCGCCGGAGGAGATGTGCACCGCGCGGACAACGCGGTTGTCCTCGATCAGGAGAGCGAGCTGACGGCGGAGCTGCACCTCGATCCGGCGCCCCGGCATCCGCAAGCGGGGCTCGGGCCGCGTTGAGCGCTCGAGCGCCGTCACGGTCGAAGCACCGAGCACGCCGTCGCGCGGGAGGTTCGCCCACTTCTGGAAGCCGAGTACCGCGGTCGAGGTCTGGGTGTCGACCGCGCCCGTCAGTCCCGAAGCTTCCATGAAGCCGAGATCGATCAGCCGCTGCTGGATGTCTCGCGTCGTCGGCTCCTGGTCGGCTGCCGGCTCCACCGGGGTCGTGACGGGCTTGCTGAGGTCGTAGCCGGGAAAGAGGCCGATGGGCAGGCCGCCGTCGATGAGCACGCGCACGCCGCGCACTCCCGGCACGCCTCGGACGGTGCGAACGAGTTGGCCCACGCGCTCTTGAAGCAGTCGCTGGTCGGTGCCGGCGGCGAAGCGTGCGCCGAGGTCGACCGTGACGATCCGGTGCGCCGAGGTGACGGAGCGCAACGGCGTTGCCCGCGGAACGGCCGAGCGAATGCCGCGCCCTCGCTCGGCCGCGGTGGGACCGGCGAGGAGCTGCTGCACGGTTCTCTGCAGAGTGGCGCCGTCGCGCAGAACGGAGACGGGCTTCCCATCCGACACGAACCACACGTTGACCCCGGCCCCCGCCGAGCCTGTCAGCACGAGCGCGGAGACCACCAGCACGAGAAAGACGCTGCATTTCATGGCAATCAGATTCGCCGGCGAGAGACGCATTTCCTACCGATCGGCATGAGCAACGGGAACCTCAAGGCACAACGCCTCCGGGCCGATGACACCAGGAGCCGATGACCATCCCCGTCACCTCCTCCGCGTCGGCTCCCAAGCCCATAGCGAGCAACGCCGGCGATGCCCCGGAGGCACTCGCGCTCTTCGACTCGTACCGACGGCTCGCGGACGTCTTCCACGAGGTCCTGTCCGAGCAGTCACTCGATGCGCTCCTGAAACGGATCGCGGACACGCTCGGCGAGCTCATCCCCCACGACGACCTCGCCTTCTACGAGGCGGATGAGGCTACCTCCCGGCTGTGGGGCGTCTTTGCCCGAGGCGCCTATGCAGACGAGGTGATCGCCGACGAGCCCTTCCTGTTCGGACAGGGCATTACCGGCTGGGCGGTCGCGAATCGTGAGCCGGTGCTGGCGAACCGCGCCGACCTCGACCCTCGCGTGAGGTTCGTCGAGGGCACGCCCCCGGATCCGGAGTCGCTGATCGCGGTTCCGCTCATCGCACGCGGTTCGATCAAAGGGGCGTTGAACATCTACCGCGTCGGCCTCAGCGAGTTCAGCGAGGAGGAGTTTCGCCTCGCCGCCCGCTTTGCGGACGCAGCCGCACTCGCGATCGACAACGCACACGCGCGCGCAAGCCTCGAGCTCCAGGCTCAGACCGACCCGCTGACCGGGCTGTGGAACCACCGTTCCTTCCACGAGCGGCTTCGCAACGAGATCGCCCGAGTCTCCACCGACCCTTCGCTCTCCGTGGCTCTCCTCATGCTCGATCTCGACGACTTCAAGCGGGTCAACGACATCTACGGCCATGCAGTCGGCGACCAGGTATTGGCCGAGCTCGCCACGCAGCTCCGCAGTGTCGTCCGCGACACGGACGATGTCTGCAGAACGGGGGGCGAGGAGTTCGCGATCATCGTTCGCTCCGGCGATCTCACCGCCGCAGAGGCGCTCGCCAACCGCGTGGCAGAGCGCATCGGCGAGGCGAACTTCTACGAGGCTGGGCCGGTGACGCTCTCGATCGGGATCGCCGTCGGCCCGGAGCACGCAGCGAATCCTCGTGAGCTCGTTGCGTGCGCCGAGATCGCGATGATGACGGCCAAGGCACGGGGGAAGAGCAGGATCGTCGTCTTCGACGCCGATACGAGCGAGCGCCCGCTCGTGGAGACGAGTCGAGGTGTGGACGTGCGCTCGATCTCGCATCTCAAGATGCTGCACGGCGTCTCGACCAAGCTCAGCCGCCTTCTCGAGATCGACGAGATCGCCGCCACGATCGCGGATGAGCTCCGGCAGCTGATCGACTACCACAACTGCCGCGTCTTCTTGCGCGACGGGGACGACCTCACGCCCGTCGCTTTCCGGGGCGACCTGACGGATACCTCGGGCTCGGCGCTCGACGTCCTCGCGATCAAGGTAGGAGTCGGCGTCACCGGCCACGTGGCAGCGACCGGCGCGGCGTTCCTCACCGGCGATGCGGCGAACTGCGGCATTGGCCACCACATCGTGGGAACCCCGCGGATCGAAGAGTCGCTGCTCGCGGTTCCGCTCCGCTATGGCGCGGACGTCGTCGGCGTACTCGTGCTCTCCAAGCTCGGCCTCGATCAGTTCGATACCGACGACCTGCGCTTTCTCGAGGTTCTCGCGGGCCATGCTTCGGTTGCCTTTGCGAACGCACGCCTGTACGAGGCCGAGCGACGCGAGGCTCACGGAGCAAAGGCCCTGCTCGAGCTCTCGCGCGAGCTCTCGGCGTGCACGGAGCTCGAAGCCGTCGGGGAAAAAGTCGTCGAGGGGGCGGTGCGAATGCTCGAGGTCCCAAGGGCATCGCTCTGGCTCCCACTCGAAGAAGGTGCAGGGCTCACGTGTCTGAGCCGCTGGCCGCTCGATGTAGATCCCGCCTCCACCCAACCGGGAGACCGGCTTCCAGCGACCGCACTGGAGCCCCTCGCGGGCAAGACCGAGCCCTTCGTCATGCAGCTCGACGAATACGTCGAGAGAGTTGGCCCCGGCTTTCCGCGCACGCTCGCAGACTCCTACGCGGTTGCGCCCTTCCCCATCGACGGCAGCTACGGGACGCTGTCCCTCGCACTCGGTTCCGGGCAGGCGCTCGATCGCCGGCGCCTCGACCTCCTCGCCGGCATCGCCGCCCAGGCGAAGCTGGCACTGACCAACGCGCGCTCCTTCGAGAGCCTCGAGCGCACCTTCCTGTCGACCGTCGAAGCCCTGGCCAACGCGCTCGAGGCGAAGGACGAGTACACATCGTCGCACGCACGCTGGATCAGGGACATGGCCGTGAGGGTGGGGAGGGAGCTCGGGCTCGACGCGGCGACCCTGAAGCGCGTCGAGCTCGGCGCGCTGTTCCACGACATCGGGAAGATCGGGATCCCGATGGAGATCCTGACCAAGCCAGGCCCGCTGACGGACGAGGAGACCGCGGTAGTCGAGACGCACCCCACGCTCGGCGAGCGAATCCTTGCGCCGATCGAGCAGCTCGAGCACGTCCGGCCGGTCGTTCGCGCCTGCCACGAGCGCTATGACGGAGCGGGGTACCCGGACGGGCTCTGCGGCGACGAGATCCCGCTCGAGGCGCGCATCATCTTCGTCTGCGACGCGTTCCACGCGATGACGACGACCCGGCCCTACCGCGAGGCGTTGCCCCCCGACGAGGCCCGACGACGCCTGCGCGAGGGTGCCGGCACGCAGTTCGATCCGGACATCGTCGACGTCTGCCTCCGGGTTCTCCCGGCGACCGGCGCCGCCCCGTAGAGGCGACGCGAGCCTCGCCGCGGGATCAGGCGACGCGGCGGAGCAGCAGCAGCGATCGGCCCGCGACCTCGACCTCGGCTCGCACCGGAACCTCCCATGAACCCGGCTCGAGCGTCGGCTCGGCGGTGGAGAGCTCGAGCGCCCAGCGGCGGCCGAAGCGCACCGGCGGCAGCCTGAACGTCAGCGGGTCGCGCCAGGCGTTGAAGATCACGAGGAACGAGTCGTCGGCGACGGGCTCGCCCTCGCGGGTCTCGGCCAGGATCTCCGCACCGTTCAGGAACGCACCGATCGCGGACGCATCGCCACGCTCCCAGTCCTTGCGCGTCATCGCCCGACCGTCTGGGCGGAACCACCAGATGTCGGGAGCGCCCGAGTCCTGCTGCTCGAGACCCGTGAGAAACGTCGGTCGCCGGAAGACCGGGTGGGCGCGCCTCAGCTCGACGAGCCGCCGCGTGAAGGCATGGAGCGTGTGCCCCCGCTCGTCGAGCTCCCAGTCGATCCAGCTGATCTCGTTGTCCTGGCAATAGGCGTTGTTGTTGCCGCCCTGGGTGCGCGTGAGCTCGTCGCCGGCCATCAACATCGGCACGCCGTGGGAGAGCATGAGCGTCGTGAGGAAGTTGCGGATCTGCCGGTCGCGGAGCTCGTTGACCTCTTGATCGTCCGTCTCGCCCTCGATGCCGGAATTCCACGAGCGATTGTCGGGCGTACCGTCCTCGTTGTCCTCGAGGTTCGCCTCGTTGTGGCGCTCGTTGTAGGTCACGAGATCGCGCAGCGTGAAGCCGTCGTGGCAGGTGATGTAGTTGATCGACGCGAACGGGCGCCGGCCGTCCGACTGGTAGAGGTCGCTCGAGCCCGTGAACCGCTGCGCAAAGGCGGCAACGGCCGTCTGGCCGCGCCAGAAGTCGCGCATCGTGTCGCGATACATCCCGTTCCACTCGGTCCAGAGCACCGGGAAGTTGCCGACCTGGTACCCACCCTCACCGACGTCCCATGGCTCGGCGATGAGCTTTACCTGGGAGAGCACCGGATCCTGGTGGATGATGTCGAAGAAGGCCGAGAGCCGGTCGACATCGTGGAACTCGCGGGCAAGCGCCGAGGCCAGGTCGAACCGGAATCCGTCGACGTGGCAGTCGAGGACGAAGTAGCGCAGCGAGTCCATGATCAGCCGCAGCACCGACGGGCTCACCGGGTTGAGCGAGTTGCCGGTGCCCGTGAAGTCCTTGTAGTAGCGGGGGGCCTCGGGCATCGTGCGGTAGTAGGCGAAGTTGTCGACGCCCTTGAACGACAGCGTCGGCCCGAGGTGGTTGCCCTCTGCGGTGTGGTTGTAGACCACGTCGAGGATCACCTCGATCCCGGCCCGGTGAAGCGCCTTCACGAGCCCCTTGAACTCGCGCACCTGCTCGCCGTGGGTACCGGTCGCGGCATATCCGGCGTGCGGTGCAAGGAACCCGATCGTCGAGTAGCCCCAGTAGTTCGTGAGCCCGCGCTCCTGGAGAAAGTGCTCGTCGGCGATGTGGTGGATCGGCAGCAGCTCGACCGCCGTCACGCCCAGGTCGACGAGATGCGCGATCGCCGCGTCGGAGGCGAGCCCCGCATAGGTGCCGCGAAGGTCCTCGCGCACTCCGGGCATCTGCTGCGTGAAGCCTTTCACGTGCAGCTCGTAGATAACGGTCGCATCCCACGGTCGCCGGAGCAGCTCGTCGCCCTCCCAGTCGAAGGAGGCGTCGATGACGATCGACTTCGGGATCGCAGCGGCATCGTCGGTGCCGTCCAACACGAGATCGTCGTCGCCGGCATAGGCAAGCGTGCGCCCACGATTCCAGAGCACCGGCCCCTCGATCGCCTTTGCGTAAGGATCGATCAGGAGCTTGTTGGGGTTGAACCGGTGGCCCTGCTCGGGCGCCCACGGCCCGTAGACGCGATAGCCGTAGCGCTGTCCCGGCCCGACGCCGGGCAGGTACCCATGCCAGTTGTGCGCGGTATTGCTCGTGAGCTCGTGCCGGGTTTCGACGTCGGCGTCGTCGAACAGGCACAACTCGACGCGCTCGGCATTCTCCGACGTGATCGAGAAGTTGGTGCCGTTTCCGTCCCACGAAGGGCCGAGCGGAAACGGCTCTCCGGGCCACGGTCTCATCGAATGATGCTAGCGGCCTACCCGGCAGCCTCGGCCGAGCGAAGCCCTCGCAGCGCCCATACCGACAGGACGAGCGCGGCGGCGAGCGGCAGTCCGAATCCGAGCGCGACGTGCGAGGGATCGCCGGCGAGGAAGCCGCGGCCCGACTCGAGCGCATAGGTGGCCGGGTTGAAGCGGGCGAACGCATGCAGCGTGTCGCCGAGCAGCGCGAGCGGCACGTAGACCGGCGCGATGAAGAGGAGCAGGAACACCGGCATCTGCATCAGCGGCCCTGCCTGGATCGTTCGCAGCCGCATCGCAATGCCGCCCGCCCAGAGGAAGCCGCAGAGGTTCATGATCGCGGCGAGGGTGTAGAGGGCGACGATGTCGACCGGTCCGCCGCCGACCTGCATCCCCGCGATCAGGGCGATAATCGTCAGGAGGGTGGCCGTGATGCACCAGCGCAGAAGCGCCGCCATGCTGTAGCCGACGACGATCCCGAGCCGGTTCGGCGCCGCCAGCATCAGCCGGCGCGCAAAGCCGCCCTCGAAGTCGCGCGCGACGCTGAACCCGGTGAAGACGCCACCGAACGCCGCCGACTGGAGCAGCACGAACACGAACTGGAAGGCCGTGTAACCACTCGGATAGTCGAAGCCGGGCGTGTTCTGCACCTGCGACAGGCCACCGGCGAACGCGATGAAGAACAGCAGCGGGAACATCAGCGACGGGATCACGAGCGACGGCGTCGTGATCACGTTCTTGAGCGTGCGCCAGGCGACGCCGGATGCGACGGGCCAGATCCTCACGCTCGGTCGAGCCTCCGTCCCATCTCACGGCCGGCCACGATGACCGCGACGATCGCGAGCACGGTCGCGATGCTGAATCCGAGCGCCAGAGCCTCCGCATCCCAGCCGGTGATGACCAGGCTACGGATGCATTCGATCAGGTACGAGATCGGGTTGATCGAGGCGAGGAACTGGAACCAACCGACGGCGATCAGGTTGCGCGGGGTGTTCATCGACGAGATGAAGAGGAAGACGAAGAGGAGCGGGAAGAGCCCCTGGATCGACTCGCCCGACCCGGTGCGGAGCGCGAGCAACGACCCGACCGCGCCGAAGCCGACCGCAACGAGCGCCGCGTAAACGAGCAGCAGCGCGATCCCTGCCGGCCCGGCCGCGAAGCGGACGCCGAGCAGCAACCCGCACGTGATGTAGAAGACCGCCTGCAGCACGCCGAGCGTGACGATCCCCGCAAGCTGACCGGCGAGGAGCGCGCCGCCCCGCACGGGCGTCAGAGCGAGCCGCGAGAAGAACCCTGTCTGGATGTCGCGCGCGAGATCGGTGCCGGCGTTCATCGTCGAGAACAGGGCGCCCTGGATGAACGGCACGGCGAGCGCGAACGCGAGGAACGAGTCGGTCGGAAACCCCGGCAGCTCGGTCGAGGCGTGAAGGCCGCCCGAGTTGAGCAGCATCAGCGCAACGGGGAAGAGCAGTGGTGGGATTGCGCTCGCCGGCTGGCGGAAGGTGCGCATGATCGACCGTTGCGCGAGAGCACCGACCTGCGTCGGTAGGGCACTCATGCGGCTGCTGCCCCATCCTCACCGGTCGCAGCGCCCTCGAGGGTCCTGCCCGTCTTCGCGAGGAAGACGTCGTCCAGCGTTGGGGCGCGCAGCTCGACGTCGGCCGCGACGATGTTGCTCGCGTCCATCGCCCGGATCACGTCCGCCATCCCGAGACCGTCGTTGAGGCGCACCGCAAGATCGCGCTCGGTGCCGAGCTTCTCGCCGAATCGGAGCAGCACCTCGAGGATTTGGGGCCGGTCGTCCTCCTGGCGTGGGATCACGTGGATGCTGGGCCTGCCGATCTCGGCCTTGAGCGCTGCGGGCGTGCCCTCGGCGACGATCTTGCCGTGGTCGATGATCCCGACGCGGTCGGCGAGCACGTCCGCCTCTTCCAGGTACTGCGTCGTCAGGAAGACGGTCACCTTGTCCTCGCGCGCGAGGCGGGCGACCTCCTCCCAGAGTGCCGTGCGGCTTTGCGGATCGAGGCCCGTCGTGGGCTCGTCGAGAAAGAGGATGCTGGGCCGGTGCACGAGGGCGAGCGCCAGGTCGAGGCGCCGCTTCATGCCGCCTGAGTAGCCGCCCACCTTGCGATCGGCCGCCTCGGTGAGGCCGACCCGGTCGAGCAGCTCGTTCTGGCGTGGCTTGCGCTCGGCCCGCGGGATCGCCTGCAGCATGGTCTGCAGCCGCAGGTGGTCGCGCCCCGTCAGGAGCGGGTCGAGCGCTGCCTCCTGCAGCGCCGCACCGATCACCGAGCGCACCTTCGGCCCCTCGGTGCGGACGTCGTAGCCGCCGACGAGGGCCTTGCCGTCGGTCGGAGGGAGCAGCGTCGTGAGCATCAGGACCGTGGTCGACTTGCCGGCACCGTTCGGCCCGAGGAAGCCGTAGATCTCCCCTGGAGAGACGTGAAGGTCGATCCCGTCGACGGCGCGCGGCCCCTTCTTGAACTGCCGCACGAGCTTCTCGACGACGATGCTGTTGTCGCGGGTCATCCGCCCCAGACTACTGGCCGCCGTGCATACGACCGGCGTTAGCGGTGACAGGCTTCAGCCTGTCATGCGGGCTCCGCCTCAGGCAGGCACGAGCCACACGGTCGCGAGCGGCGGTAGCGTCACGAGCGCCGAGAATGGCTGCCCGTGCAACGGCGATGCTTCCGCCGTGACACCGAGCCCGTTGCCGACATCGGAGCCGGCGTAGAAGCGCGAGTCGGTGTTGATCGCCTCGCGCCAGGCACCGCCGACCGGCAGCGGCAGCCGCCAGCCCTCGCGGACGACGGGCGAGAAGTTGACGACGCACACGAGCGGGGCAACGTCCGTTCCGAAGCGGGCGAACGCGATAACGTTCTCGTCCCGCGCGTCGCCGACGAGCCAGGCGAATCCCTCCGGCCTGAAGTCGATCTGCCAGAGCGCGGGCTGTGCCCTGTAGACGGCGTTGAGGTCGCGGATCACGGCGCTGACACCGGCGTGGTCCGGGTCGTCGAGCAGCGGCCAGTCGAGCGAGCGTCCCTCCGACCACTCGCTCCATTCGGCGAGCTCGCCGCCCATGAAGAGCAGCTGCTTGCCGGGATGCGCCCACATCAGCCCGTAGAGCGCTCGCAACGTCGCGAGCTGCTGCCAGCGGTCACCGGGCAGCTTGGAGAGCAGCGAGCGCTTGCCGTGCACGACCTCGTCGTGGGACAACGGCAGCACGAAGTTCTCGTCCCACGCATAGACGAGCGAGAAGGTCAGCTCGTCGTGGTGGAACTGCCGGTGCACCGGCTCGTGCTCGACGTAGGTGAGCGTGTCGTGCATCCACCCCATGTTCCACTTGAACGTGAACCCGAGCCCTCCCATCGACGTCGGCCGCGAGACGCCGGGCCATGCCGTCGACTCCTCGGCGATCACGGCAACGCCGGGCTCGCGGGCATGGAGCACCTCGTTCAGCTCCCGCAGGAACGCGACCGCCTCGAGGTTCTCGCGGCCACCCTGCTCGTTCGAGACCCACTGGCCGGGATCGCGCGAGTAGTCGAGGTAGAGCATCGAGGCGACGGCATCCACGCGGAGGCCGTCGGCGTGGAACTCGCGCACCCAGTAGAGCGCGTTCGCTAGCAGAAAGTTCCGCACCTCATGGCGCGAGAGGTTGAAGATCAGCGTGCCCCAGTCGGGATGCGCGCCGCGGCGCGGATCCTCGTGCTCGTACAGCGCCGTGCCGTCGAACCGCGCCAGTGCCCACTCGTCCCGCGGGAAGTGCGCCGGCACCCAGTCGAGCAGCACGCCGATCCCCGCGGCATGAAATGCGTCGACGAGCGCACGGAAATCGTCGGGGGTGCCGAGGGTCGACTGGGGCGCAAAGTAGCCGCTCACCTGGTACCCCCACGAGGGCGCGTACGGGTGCTGCATGACCGGCATCAGCTCGACATGAGTGAACCCGAGCTCGACGACGTAGGGAACGAGCTCCTCGGCGAGCTCCCGCCACGAGAGGCCCTGCCGCCACGAGCCGGCATGCACCTCATAGATCGAGAACGGCTGCGTCAACGGGTCGGTTGCGCGACGCTGCTCGAGCCAGGTCTCGTCCGACCAGGCGTATCGGCTGCGGTAGACGATCGAGGCGTTCTCCGGCGGCACCTCGGCGTAGGCCGCATACGGGTCGGCCTTCATTCGCGTGGTCCCGTCGGCGCCCGTCACCGCAAGCTTGTAGCGCTGCCCCTCGGTTGCGCTCCGGGCGACGCCCTCCCAGATGCCAGACGAGCCGACAGGTGCGAGCGCGTCGGCTCCCTCGCTCCAGAAGTTCCAGTCCCCGACGACCGAGACGGCGGACGCGTTCGGCGCCCAGACCGCGAACCGCACGCCGCCGTCGGCCTCGCAGTGGGCGCCGAGCCGCTCGTAGAGCCGCTCGTGGCGGCCCTCGCCGGCGAGGTAGAGGTCGACCTCGCCGAGGCCGCTCATGCCGCCTCGTCGCCGACGACGATCACGTGAGCTCCGCCGGGCGGAAGCCCCACGTAGTTCCGGCCGGTGCGCCAGCGGTAGCTCTCGCCGGCGAGCAGATCGACGGCCGTGAACGCCGCGGGCAGGCCGAGCTCCGACGGGAGGATGCACAGCCCTTCCTGGGGCGCGAGCGGATCGAGGTTGACAACCGTGACCACCACATCCTCGCCTTCCCGCTTCGCGTACGCAATGAGGTCGTCGCTGTGGGTGTCGAGCCAGGTCAGGCTCTGGAACCCCTGCAACGCCGCGTGTGTGTGCCGGATCTCGTTCAGGCGCCGGATCAGCGGCAGCAGCGGGCCGGCGAGTCTCCGCTTCTTGACCTCGTACTTCTCGGAGTCGAGGTACTCCTCGCTGCCCTCACGGACGGGCACGTTCTCGCACGCCTCGTAGCCGGAGTAGATCCCGTAGCTCGGCGAGAGCGTCGCTGCGAGCACGAGCCGCGCCTCGAACGCCGGCCGCCCGCCGTCCTGGAGGTACTCGTTGAGGATGTCCGGCGTGTTCGGCCACATGTTGGTGCGGTAGAACGCGGACCACGATCGTGCCTGTTCGACGAACTCTACGAGCTCGGCCTTCGAGTTCTTCCACGCGAAGTACGTGTACGACTGCGAGAACCCGATCTTGGCGAGCGTCGTCATCGGTGCCGGCCGCGTGAACGCCTCGGCGAGGAAGATCGCCTCCGGGTGCACGGCACGGACCTCGGCGATCAACCACTCCCAGAACGGCACCGGCTTCGTGTGCGGGTTATCGACGCGAAAGATGAGAATGCCGCGGGCGCACCAGCCGAGGACGATGTCGAGCAGCGCCTGCCACAGCTCCTCGCGTCGGCCCGTGTCCCAGTCGACGTTGTGGATGTCCTGGTACCGCTTCGGCGGGTTCTCGGCGTACTTGAGCGTGCCGTCCGGCCTGCGGTGGAACCACTCCGGGTGCTCGCGGAGCCAGGGATGATCCGGCGAGGTCTGGATAGCGAAGTCGAGGGCCAGCTCGACGCCCGCGGCACGCGCTGCGGCGACCATCCCGTCGAAGTCGGCATCGCTGCCGAGATCGGGATGGAGCGCTTCGTGGCCGCCTTCCGCACCGCCGATCGCCCACGGGCTGCCCGGTTCGCCCTTGCGCGCGCGCTCGGCGTTGTTCCGCCCCTTGCGGTGCGTCATTCCGATCGGGTGCACGGGAGGCAGGTAGACGACGTCGAAGCCGAGCGCAGCGAGGTCGGGCAGCACCGCGGCGACACCGCGGAACCCGCCCCACGAGCGCGGGAACAGCTCGTACCAGGAGCTGAACCGAGCCAGCACGCGATCGATGTCGAGGCGCAGCACCGCACTCTTGACCGCGCTCTTGCGCTTGCGATGCGAGAGAGCCTGAGCCGCGAATCGCCACTCCTCGACCGTGCCGTCACCGAAGAGCTCGCGGCCCTCGGAGAGCTCGCCGCTCAGATCGGCCTGGCCCGCCGCCACCTTGCGATCGTGCTCGTCGAGCCAGCTCGCGTACGGGTCGACCCACGCCTGCACCCTGAACTCCCACGGCCCGAGCGCGTCCGGCGTGATGCCCGTCTCGAAGTAGTCGTTGCCGCGAGGATCGAGCGGAGCCTCGCGCCAGCGGCGGGTGCCGACGGGCCGGAATCGGACGACGGCCTCGAGCTTGTCGTAGCCGTCGCGGAAGATCGTGGCGCTCACCGTGACGGTGTCACCGAGGCAGGCCTTGACCGGAAAACGGCCGCAGTCGACCTCGGGCTGGACGTTCTGGATCTGTATCCGCTCCGGCTCCACCCCCGACAAGGTAAACAGTCTCACGATGTGGCTCTCCCGTTCCGTCGGCATCAACCTCCATCCGACCTCGCTGCCGGGCGGCCGGCTCGGTCCCGCGGCGTTTGCATTCGTCGATTGGCTGGCAGCTGCGGGAGCACGCTTCTGGCAGGTGCTGCCCGCTCAATCCTCCCGATGACTTCGGCTCCCCTTATGCCTCCGTCTCGGCGTTCGCGAGCTGGCCCGGCCTGCTGGCCGACCCGGACGCGGTCGTCGCGCCCTCCGAGCTCCGCGCGTTCGAACGGGCGAACGCGTACTGGATCGGCGACTGGGTCGCCTTCGCCGGGGGCGACGCGCTCGCCGACCAGGTGCGGTTCCAGCGCGAGTGGTCGGCCCTGCGCCGGTACGCCGCCGAGCGCGACGTGCAGCTCGTCGGTGACGTCCCCATCTACGTCGCTGCCCGCAGCTGCGACCACGCCGCGCATCCCGAGCTCTTCCTTCCTGACGGCTACGTCGCGGGCGCGCCGCCGGATCCGCTCAACGAGCTCGGACAGAAATGGGGCAATCCGCTCTACGACTGGGACGCTCTTGCACGCGAGGACTACCGCTGGTGGACGGAGCGACTCCGGCGCATGCTCGCCCTCTTCGATGCCTTTCGGATCGATCACTTCCGAGGCTTCGTCGATTATTGGGCCGTGCCGGCGCGAGAGACAGCCCGGGAGGGGCACTGGTCACGTGGTCCCGGGGCAGCCCTCTTCCTCGCGGCGGAGCGCAAGCTCGGCGCCCTCCCGGTGATCGTCGAGGACCTCGGGATGATCACGCCCGACGTTCCGGCGCTTCGCGACGCGCTCGGCTTTCCGGGAATGGCAATCCTGCTCTGGGCGTTCGAGGGGCCGGATGACAACCCGCACCGCCTCGAGAATCACCGCGTCCACCAGGTCGTCTGCACGTCGACCCACGACACCGACACGCTCGCCGGGACGTTCGCAGGCGAGCCCGTATGGCCCCTCGTCGAGCTGGCACTGTCCTCTCGCGCGGCACTCGGGATGGTGCCGGCCCAGGACGTGCTCGAGCTCGGGTCGGAGTCGCGCATGAACCGGCCCGGCGAGGTCGGCGGCAACTGGAGCTGGCGGCTCGAGCAGGGCCAGCTCGGCCCGGCCGAGGCAGCCCGGCTGCGATCGGCGGCCGAGGGATCAGACCGTGCGTGACGATTTCCGCCGGCTTGCCCATGCCGGCCTCACGTTCAACGCCCCACTCTCGGAGGAGCGGGCGAACGCGCTCGTCGCGGCGCTGCCGATCTCACCCGGTCATCACGTGCTCGATCTCGGCTGCGGCTTCGGCGAACTGCTGCTGCGCGTGCTCGAAGCGCACCCGGCCACGACCGGAATCGGCGTCGACACCGACAAGGAAGCGCTCGATCGTGGCGTCCGCGCGGCGGCGCGACGCGGCCTACACGAGCGGGTCGAGTTCGTCGACGCGCCTGCCGAGACGTTCGTCGACGTCGCTGACGTCGTCGTGTGCGTCGCCGCCTCGCACGCGTTCGGCGGCGCGCGGGCTGCGCTCGAGTGGCTCCACCAGAGCGTGACGCCCGGGGGCCGCGTGCTCTACGGCGACGGCTTCTGGGCCGCGGAGCCGTCCCCCGCGGCGCTCGCCGCGATCGGCGACCTGCCCCGCCGCGAGGCGATCCGGGCAGCTGTCGCCGCGGCGAGGTTCCGGATCGAGCGCGACGAGGAGTCCGATCTCGCAGAGTGGGACGCGTTCGAGTCGGGCTGGCGGGCCGGCCTCGAAACGTCGGACGACCCTGAGGCGGTGGCATTCGGGGCAGAGCGCCGCCGCGAATACGAGGACGGCTACCGCGAGGCGATCGGCTTCAACTGGCTCGTACTCGCTCCGGCCTGACGGCGACAGGCTTCAGGCTGTCGTCCGGGCTTCACACCACCGGCTCGAGCCGAAGCTTGGCCGCAACCACCTTCTGACCATCGCGCTCGTACGCGATGTCGACGGAATCGTTCTGCTTGTACGAGCCTGCGATGCCAAGCGTGATCGACGCCCAGCGGATCAGCCCGAGCTTGCCCTCCTCCTTCATCGGCCGCTCGAACAGGAGGTTGCCGTCGCGCACGACGTAGTCCGCGCCCTCCTGCTGGAGCACGCCGTTCACGAACACCTCGAACGGCCGCACGACGTCTGCAGGCAGCCGAACGCGGGTTTGCTGCGAGGTTGCTTCGCTCATCCCCCTAGAATGACATCTCCGTGCCCGTCGACCGCGCAACTACCAGGAGATCCCGATGAGCAGTACCACCCGATCCGCCCGCCCGTGGCATGACGGCAAGGTCGCCGGTTGGGTCGTTTCGGTCGATCACAAGCGGATCGGGGCGCTCTATTTGGGTTGGGCAGGCGTGTTCTTCGTCATCGCCGGGATCCTGACGGTGCTCATGCGGCTGCAGATGACCCGGCCGAACGCGTCGATCCTCGGCGACGGCACCTACAAGGGCGTGCTGACGATGCACGGCACGCTGCTCGTGTTCTTCACCCTCGTCCCCGTGGTGATCGGACTTGCGACCTATCTCGTGCCGTTGCTGATCGGCGCGACCCGTATTGCGATGCCTGGCCTGGCGGCCGCCGCCCTCTGGCTGTTCGCCTTCGCCGGGATCGCTGTCGTTCTCTCCGCCTTCGCGACCGGCGGCGCCTCGAAAGACGGCTGGACCGGGTATCCGCCCGGCACGCTCACCCAGGAGGGCAACGGTGTGCGCCTCTGGCTGATGGGCCTTTTCCTGCTCGCGCTGTCCGTCACCGCGTCGGCCGTGAACCTCGCGGCGACGATCCGGTCACTCCGGGCCGACGGGATGGAGTGGTCGAGCACGCCGATGTTCGCGTGGTCGGTCTACGTCTGGTCGTGGGCGACGATCGTGCTGGCTCCGATCGCGGCGATCGGACTCGGCCTGATCCTGCTCGAGCGCCGGTTCAACGGATCGTTCGACTTCTTCCTCACGGGCGACCAGACCGTCAAGCCGTGGCTCGTGTGGCTGTTCGGGCAGTCGTTCGCCTACGCGGCCCTCGTGCCCGTCGTCGGCATCCTCGCCGAGATCGTCGCCGTCTTCGTCGGCCGGGCGATCGCGAGCATGCGCACCCTCGCGCAGGCGCTCGTCGGGATCGGAGGTCTCACACTCGTCCTCGTGCTGTACCACGCATATGCGGGCGGCATCGGCAAGAAGCCGAGCGCCGTCCTTTTGATCCTCGCGGTGATCGCAACGATCCCGTCGGTCGTCGCATTCGTACTGCTCAAGAAGACGCTCTGGCAGGGGCGCGGTGGGATCCGCTGGACGGCGCCGCTCCTGTTCGCCGGCGGGGCGATCGTGCTCTTCGGGATCGGCCTGCTCTCGGCGCTCGCGCTCGCGATCTTCGGCAATAGCCGTGACTGGCGTGGCACGGCGTTCGGCGTTGCGCACGCCCACTACCTGATCTGGGGCACGGCCTTCCTCGCGCTGCTCGGCGGTCTCGTCTACTGGTGGCCGAAGATCTTTGGCAGGCTGCTCGGCACCCGCCTCACGGCGTGGTCGGCGGTGCTGCTCTTCTTCGGTTTCAACTGCACGTTCTTCGTGCAGTTCCTGCTCGGCGACAAGGGTCAGCCGGCGGGCGCGTCGAGCTTCGGCGGGCACGGCAGCATCTCGGCGTACAACATGATCTCGACGATCGGCGCCGCCGTGACCGCCCTCGGCGTCCTCGCCTTCCTGCTTGCGGTGGTCCGGTCACACAGCGGCAGGCGCGCCGGCAACGACCCGTGGCTCGGCGCCACGCTCGAGTGGTACACGACCTCGCCACCTCCGCCGCACAACTTCGAGTCCATCCCCGCGGTCACGAGCGCGCGTCCGCTTGCCGACCTTCGCCGAACGCTCGAGGAGCGCAATGCTCTCTAGGGCCCGCACCGATGGCGTCGCGCCTGGAGCGTTCCTTCGCGGAACGATCCTCGTCGCGGCCATCGCGACAGCGGTCGTCGTCGTGAGCGCCTCGGTCGACTCCGGTCGCGGCCACTGGGCGGCGGCGCTCGTCGCACTGCCCCTCCTCATTGCGGCGGTGATCATCGCGCGGATTGCCTACCCACGCCTCTTCGCCGCGACGGCGACGGCGCTCGCGCTCATGCTTGCTGCGATCGCCACCGGTGGCCTGATCGCAGCGCTCGACGATGCAACCTGGACGGTGGTCCTTCACGTCGCCGCCGCCGGCGCATCGCTCGCCGCGTCCCTCGTCGCGCTGGTGCTGTCGTTCCGCGGTGAGTCGGTGCCGCTCGGCCCTTGGCGTGACTACATCACGCTGACGAAGCCTCGGATCATGTCGCTCCTGCTCGTGACCGGCTGCGCCGGGATGTTCGTCGGCGCGGAAGGGTGGCCCGGCGGTTGGCTGATCCTCACGACAATGGTCGGGCTCGCGCTCGCCTGTGGGGGCTCGAGCGCGTTGAATCATGTGATGGACGCCGACATCGACAAGCTGATGGGCGAGCGTACTGCCGCCCGTCCGGTTGCTGCGGGAAGGGTCCCGGCACCGCGAGCGCTCGAATTCGGCGTCGTCTTGATGGCCCTGTCGTTCGCGCTGCTCGCGACGACGGTGAACGTGCTGACGGCCACGCTCGCACTCGTCGGCGGCCTGTTCTACGTCGTCGTCTACACGGGCTACCTCAAGCGATCGACCGACCAGAACATCGTCATCGGTGGAGCTGCCGGCGCCGTGCCGCCGCTCGTCGGCTTCGCCGCCGCGAGCGGGAACCTCACCCTGCCGGCGCTCTGGCTGTTCCTGATCGTCTTCCTCTGGACGCCACCGCACTTCTGGGCGCTCGCGCTGATGATCAAGGAGCACTACGCCGCCGCGAGCATCCCGATGCTGCCGGGAACGAAGGGCGACCGCGAGACGACGCGGCAGATCCTGCTCTACTCGATCGTGATGGTCGCCTTCACCGTCGCCGTGGGCTGGTGGCTCGGCCCCGTCTACACCGCGGCTGCCGTGCTCCTCGGCACGTACTTCCTCCTGCTCGCCTGGCAGCTTCGCCGCGACACCTCGCGCCGGCGTGCGTTCATGCTGTTCCACTACTCGCTCGCATACCTGGCCCTGCTCTTCGTAGCAGCAGCGATCGACCCGCTGATCGTCTGAGTCGGCCGCCACAGCGACGGGCTCCAGTCCGTCGCCCGGCCGCGACAGACTCGCTTCCCACCGCATCAGGAGGCGGTTGCGCCGACCCTATCCCCTATTAGAGGGAGAGCAGGCTCGGCACAGGTGCCGACATACCGTCATATGAGCACCCACCGCCTCGTCTCCCTCTGCTGTGCCATGTTCGCGCTGGCCACCCTCGTTTCCGGCGCCGCCCTCGCAAAGGGTGGTGCTTCGACCGCCCCGCCGAAGAATCTCCGCGGCTTCCTCCTCTCTCCCTCCGAGCCTGCCTCGCACGTCTTCTCCCGCACGCCGGCCTTTGCCTGGGCGCCGACCCGCGGAGCTGTGTGCTACGAGTTCGAGCTCGCCACCTCCCGCAAGTTCGGTGAGAACGCGGTCGTCTGGTCCAACGTCCGCTACGGCGTCAAGCCGGGCGGCGGTTGTGCGGCGGTCAGCTCGGTCGGAACGGCTCCGGCAGGCACGACGGGTGCGGCGACGAGCACGAGCGGTGGAACGGACGCGAGCGGCGCGACCGGAACCCCAGCGGCGACCACCTCCGGCGGCGACCCGAACGTCGCGTCGACGATTCAGCCGCTGCGCGTTCCTGCCGTCTCGGTCGATGTCGCGCTGCCGTGGTTCACGGGTCAGCCATACGCGCTCTATGCCCACGTCCGCGCGATCACGACGAAGGGGCCGACCGGCTGGAGCTCGCCGTTCGCGTTCAACATGCGGTGGCCGAGCGTCCCGACGCCGCTCGCGACGCAGCCTGGCCTGGTGCGCTGGGGCACCGTCAGCGGCGCGACCGGATACCAGGTCTGGTACCCGGAGATCGACAAGGTCTTCTCGGTGCACACGAACGTCGCCGACCTGCGCGAGTTCTACACCTTGCACAACTGGTACTCGACCGTGAAATGGCGCGTGCGCGCCGTCCGCCGCGTGTTCGGGTCGGTCCCGAACGGACTGCCCGCAGCCTCCTACGGACCGTGGAGCCCAACGTACACGGCTTCCAACCCGAGCCCTAGCTCCGGCAAGCTGCAGCCGACGCTCGCTATCTCCGACCACATCAGCGACGGCAAGAAGCAGTCGGCACACGAGCTCATGCCCGCGCTCGCCTTCACCGGCAACCAGGGGTTGAACGGTGCCGCAGCGACAATGTTCCGGGCCTACGCGGCAACCGACCGCGACTGCGTCAACATCGTCTACAAGGGATCGATCGTGGGAAGCCCTGCCTTCGCACCGAGGACATCCGGTCCGCTCGCCCTCGGGGCAGCCTCGTGGGCCGTCTCGCAGGCAGCACTCGCGTTCCCACACGCAATCGCAGACGGCACGCCCAGCGCGCCCGAGTGGTCGAACGAGTGGCGCCCGATCGTCTCCAACGAGGTCGTTCCCGCCGCTGCGGCAGCCGGCACGCCGACCGGTGGCGCGACGACGGGAGCGGATCCGGACGAGTCGGCGAGCTTCGTCGGCACCCGCGTCGACCTCCCGGACATCGACTTCCCGACGACCCGCTACTACTGGACGATCGTTCCGGTGACATGGCAGGTCAACGCGTCGGATTCGACGAAGGCAGGCTGGTGGGACACCGAGACGCCACAGGACGCCTGCGCAGCGGGTCGCGTCGAGAGCTTCGGCAAGGAGAGCGAGCCGGTCGTGACCGGTACCTCGGGCAAGCCGTTCGTCTCCGGCCTCACTCCGACCGGCCGACTTCTGTCCTCGGCTTCCAGGTCCCCGAAGGTCTTCTCCACCCCGCTCGTCGCGTGGCAGCCGGCAACGGGTGCCACCGCCTACCAGGTGCAGTGGTCGCGGACGCGCTATCCGTGGCGCGCCCAGGGCTCGAAGACCACGTACTCGACGAGCTCCGTGCTCGACCTGAATCCCGGCACCTGGTACTACCGCGTGCGCGGCCTCAACCAGACGCAGCTCAAGAAGCAAGAGATGTCCTGGTCGGGCGGGATCAAGCTGACGGTCTCGAAGCCGAGCTTCCGCATCGCAAGCAAGTAGCCGAGGGAGATAGGGTCGGGGCTCGATGAGCCCCGACCTCGCCCTCGCTCT
The DNA here is from genome assembly GCA_963799575.1 of uncultured Thermoleophilia bacterium. Lineage (GTDB taxonomy): Bacteria > Actinomycetota > Thermoleophilia > Gaiellales > Gaiellaceae > Gaiella. The sequence continues at coordinate 498,292 of CAWCXK010000006.1, read as the reverse complement.
TGCGCTTGCAGATGCCGCCGACGCGATCTCGCTCGACCGCTTCCGGGCGAGCGACCTGCTCGTCGAGACAAAGCCCGACCGCACGCCGGTCACCGAGGCAGATCGTGCGGTGGAGGCCGCGATCGGAGAGCGCCTTGCACGCGAGCGGCCGGACGACGGCATGCTCGGTGAGGAGTTCGGCGTCGCTGGTGGTGGCCGGCGCCGCTGGATCGTCGACCCGATCGACGGCACCAGAAACTACTCCCGTGGCATCCCCGTCTGGGCGACCCTGATCGCACTCGAGGTAGACGGCCTGATCCAGCTCGGCGTCGTCTCGGCGCCTGCGCTCCACCGGCGCTGGCACGCCGAGCGCGGCGGCGGCGCCTGGGTGAACGACGACCGCATCCGTGTCTCTGCCGTGCGACGGATCGAGGACGCGGTGCTCTCGTTCGCGCTCGAGCAGCCGATACCGGCACTGGCCGGCTACGCCTGGCACGCGCGCGGCTACGGCGACTTCTGGGCCCACATGCTCGTGGCGGAAGGTGCGGTCGACGGTGCGGTCGACGCGGTCGGCGTCAAGGTCTGGGACCTGGCCGCGATTCAACCGATCGTCGAGGAAGCGGGTGGCCGCTTCAGCGACACGTCGGGAGCGTCGCGCGTCGACGGTGGTACGGCGATCTCCTCGAACGGCTATCTGCACGACATGCTGCTCGAAGCGAACGACGCGGCGCGAGAGCGCTAACCGCTCGCGCCGGATCCGGCGGCATGCACCGCGGCTTCGAACACGGGGTCACGACCGAACTGGTCGAGCTCGCCGGAGAGAAGGTCGCTTGCACTCGACGGCTCGCCGGGGGAGCCGACGGACTTGCCGTCGACCAGGATCGATGTGACACGCGGCGAGCGACGGCGCGTGAGCGAGACGTCGCGCTTCAGCCGCGAGCGCAACCAGCCGGCGATCAGCTCCGCATCGGCACGCGGCCCCTCGATCCGTATACGCTCGATCGCGCCGATCGCGGGCCACAGCTCCGCAAGCCGACGGCGCCAGGGGAGCGTCCGGGAGAACGCGATGTCGGAGACGGCGACGCGATCGAAGAGGGACGCGAGCTCGGCATACGCGGCCGGCACGTTGGCCCACTCCGAGGAGTCGACGACGAGCCTGTCGGCTGCGTCGACGATCTCGTGCAGCTCGCCACTACCCCAGTGCGGCTCGCCGCGCCAGCGACAGAAGACGGGCAGGTCGGAGACGAGCAGCGGCGTCACGACCGAGCCCGGATGATGCGCCGCCTCGCCTCGTAGCGTGACCTGGATCACCTCGGAGATCACCTCGTGGGCCATTCCCGGGAGCTGGAACCCCTTCAGCTCGGCCCGTGCGACGATCTCCGACTCGCGACCGGGCTCGGGGATGAGGAAGATCGTCCGCGCGGGATGCCGCTCGACCAGGCCGTCGAGGGTCCTTCGCGCCTCCGGACGCCACTCGGGCGGGCACCAGACGAGATGCGTCATCGTGCTCGTCCGGAGCTCGGGCATGTCGTCGGTCGCCTCGAGCATGCGCAGCTTGCCGAGCTGTCGTTCGATGTCGGAGACGACGCCCATCGGGTGCCTAGTGCCTACGCCACGAGCGGCCGTCCCGATGGATCAGGTCGTCGGCCGACCGCGGACCCCAGGTTCCGCTCGGGTAGTTCGGGAAGTTGGGTCGGTCGCGGTGCCAGGCGCCGAGGATTGCGTCGACGAGCTTCCACTGCTCCTCGACCTCGTCCTCCCGCGTGAACAGCGTCGCATCGTCGAGCATTGCATCGAGGATCAGCCGCTCGTATGCCTCCGGCAGGCCGGTACGGAACGCGCCGCCGTACAGGAAATCCATGTGAACGGTCCGTATCGTCATTCCCGCGCCCGGCACCTTGGCACCGATCGCGAGCGAGACGCCCTCGTCCGGCTGGACGTGGATCAGGAGGACGTTCGGCCGGAGGCCGTCGCCCGCGATCGCCTCGAACGGCGGATGCGGGGCACGCTGGAACTGGATCGCGATCGTCGTCTCGCGACGGCCGAGGCGCTTGCCGGCGCGGACGTAGAACGGCGTATCTGCCCAGCGCCAGTTGTCGACGTAGAGCTTCGCCGCGATGTAGGTCTCGGTCAGCGAGCCCGGCGCGACGCCGTCCTCCTCGCGGTAGCCGGGCACCTCGATGCCCTCGACGAACCCCGCCCCGTACTGCCCCCGGACGACCGACTTCGGCCCCGGCGTGTGCATCGACTTCAGCACTTTCACCTTCTCGTTGCGCACCGAGTCGGCAGTGAAGTCGATTGGCGGCTCCATCGCGGTCAGCGCGAGCAGCTGGAGCAGGTGGTTCTGGAAGATGTCGCGGATCGCCCCGGCGGACTCGTAGAAGCCGGCGCGGCCCTCGATGCCCATCGACTCGGCCACCGTGATCTGGACGTGGTCGATGAACTGCCGGTTCCAGATCGGCTCGAAGATGCCGTTCGCGAACCGCAGCGCCAGCATGTTCTGGACCGTCTCCTTGCCGAGGTAGTGGTCGATCCGGAAGACCTCGTCCTCTCTGAACCACCGGTGCAGCAGGTCGTTGAGCTCGCGGGCCGACGCGAGGTCGTGGCCGAACGGCTTCTCGACGATCAGCCGCACCCAACCCTCTTTCGCGCGCCGCTCACCGATCTCGGTCACTGCGGCGGTGAACGCCTGCGGCGGGACGGCGAGGTAGTAGAGCCGGTTACCGCCCGTCCCACGCTCGGCGTCGACCTCCTCGAGCACCTTCCCGACCCTGTCCTCGCCTTCCTCGTCCGCGAACTCGGTGCCGACGTACCGCATTCCTGCGGCGAGCCTGTCCCAGACGTCCTGCCGGAACGGATCGCGAGCGAACTGCTTCACCGCCTTCTTCATCGCAGCGGCGAACTGCTTCGACGAGTGCGGCGAGCGCGCGACGCCGACGATCGCGAACTCCTCGGGCAGCAGCTTGCGGTAGGCGAGCGCGTAGAGAGCGGGAATGAGCTTGCGCTTGGTCAGGTCACCCGACGCGCCGAAGATCACGACGGCGCAGGCTTCCGGACGCCGCCGGAGCTGCAGGCCCTCGAGCAGCGGGTTGGCCGTGTCCTCGCTCATGCGGCGGCCAGCGAGCCCACCTTGGCGCGGATGCCCTCGAGGAGATCCGTGAACGAGTCGGCGAACTTCTGCACGCCCTCTGCCTCGAGCGTCGCGACGACGTCGTCATAGTCGATGCCGGCCGACGCGAGATCGGCGAGCAGCGCATTCGCCTCGCCGATCCCGGTCGTCAGGATGTCGCGCTTTGTCTCGCCGTGATCCTGGAATGCAATGACCGTCTCGAGCGGCATCGTGTTCACCGTGTCGGGGCCGACCAGCTCCTCCACGTAGACGACGTCGCGGTAGGCGGGGTTCTTGGCCGAGGTCGATGCCCAGAGGCATCGCTGCGGCCGCGCACCCTTGCCGGCGAGGTACGCCCAGCGGTCGCCGCCGAAAGCGTCGAGGTAGTGCTGGTAGGCGAGCTTTGCGTTCGCGACCGCGAGCTTGCCCTGCAGGTCGGTACGGCCGATCACCTCGAGGCGCTGGTCCGCCTCCGAGTCGACGCGAGAGACGAAGAAGCTGGCGACGGACAGCACCTTGCCCGGGTCGCCGCCGGAGGCGACGAGGCGCTCGAGGCCGCGGAGGTACGCCTCGGCAACGGCCGCGTAGCGCTCGAGCGAGAAGATGAGCGTGACGTTGATCGAGACGCCCTTCGCAATGCAGTCCTCGATCGCGCCGAGGCCCGGCTCCGTGGCCGGGATCTTGACGTAGAGGTTGGGACGGTCGACCTCCTTGTTGAAGCGCACAGCCTGCTCGAAGGTCTTCTCGCGCTCGTAGGCGAGCGTGGGGTCGACCTCGAGTGAGACGTAGCCGTCAATCCCGCTCGTCCGCTCCCACACGGGGCGCATGAGATCGCAGGCCTCGCGAATGTCGTCCATCGCGAGCGCGAAGAAGATCTCGACGGCGTCGTCGGTCGTTGCCGCGACCTCACGCAGCTGCGCGTCGTACAGGTCGCCCTCCGCGAGCGCCTTCTGGAAGATCGTCGGGTTGGACGTCACGCCGACGACCGAGTTGTCGGCCATCAGCCCCGCGAGCGCCCCGGAGTGAAGCATCTCTCGTGAGAGGGAGTCGATCCAGACGCTGACGCCGGCGTCGCTCAGCTCCTGAAGGCGTGACGAATCAGCCATCGGTCATCCTTTCGAGCTCGGCCACCTTGGTGAGGCGGTTGGAGTAGCGGCCCCCGCCGATGAAGCGGGCGCCGAGGAAGGCGCGGACCAGCTCGCGCGTCAGCTCGGCTCCGACGATCTCGGAGCCGAGGCAGAGCACGTTCATGTCGTCGTGTTCCACTCCCTGGTGGGCGGAGTACGTGTCGTGACAGATCGCGGCGCGGATGCCGGGGATCTTCGTGGCGGCCACCGACGCGCCGACGCCGGAGCCGCAGACGAACACGCCGCGGTCGGCCTCGCCACGCCGAATCGTCATCCCGACGTCACGCGCCTTGTCGGGATAGTCGATCCGGACGGCATCGGTATTCGTGCCGAGGTCGACGACCTCATGCCCGGCAGCCTCGATCGCCGCCAGTACGGCGTCACGCAGCTTGACACCGCGGTGATCGAAGGCAGTGGCGACTCTCACTGCAGCTCGGCCTCGAGCGTGGCGGCGATCGCATCGGCCGTGATCCCGAACTCGGCGAAGATCCGCTCGTAGGGAGCCGACGCACCAAAATGGTCTATGCCGATGATCGCGCTCGCGTAGCGCTCCCAGCCGAGCGTCACGCCCGCCTCGACCGCGACCCGGGTCTCGACCGAGGACGGCAGCACGGACTCCTGGTAGTCGTCGTCCTGCTCCTCGAAGAGCTCCCAGCACGGCATCGACACCACGCGCACGTTGGCCTCGAGCGACTGGGCCGCCTCGAGTGCCAGGTGCACCTCGCTACCCGTTGCGATCACGATCGCATCGGGCTCGCCCTCGCCCCGCTGCCACAGGATGTATGCGCCACGCAGGGCGCCGCTCGCCGGCGCGACCTCGGTGCGATCGAAGGTCGGCAGCTTCTGGCGGGTCAGCGCGAGCGCGACGGGACCGTCGGGCCGCTCGAGGGCGATCTGCCAGGCCATCGACGTCTCGTTCGCGTCGGCGGGACGGACGTACCAGAGGTTCGGGATCGCCCGGAGCGCCATGTGGTGCTCGACGGGCTGGTGCGTGGGACCGTCCTCGCCGACGGCGATCGAGTCGTGTGTCCAGACCCAGGCGGTGCGTAGTCCCATCAGCGCCGACAGGCGGACTGCAGGTCGCATGTAGTCGGAGAAGATCAGGAAGGTGGAGCCGTAGGGCCGCAGCATCGCCGGCTCGAGGGCAATGCCGTTCACGATGGAGCCCATCGCGTTCTCGCGAATCCCGAAGGCGATGTTGCGTCCAGCGTGCGTCGCGGAGAAGACGCCCGTGCCGACGAACTCGGTCTTGTTCGATTCGACGAGGTCGGCAGATCCGCCCACCATCGTCGGCGTGAACGGCTTCAGCGCCTGCATCACGGTACGGCCCGCGTCTCGTGTCGCGACGGCCTCGCCCGCCGGGAACACGGGCAGCCCCTCGCGCCAGCCCTCGCGTGGAACGCCCCGGAGGTCGAGCTCGCGCTCGTGGGCCAGATCAGGGAAGGCCCCCGCCCACGCTGAAAGACGCCCTTCCCACTCGCGCTGCAGCTCGGCGCCTCGCGTACCGACGACAGCCATGTGCTCACGGACGGCGTCGGACACGGCGAACGTCACGTCGGGATCGAAGCCCATCACCTCTTTCGTCGCCCGGATCTCCGCCTCGCCAAGGGGGGCGCCGTGTGCCTTCGAGGTGTCGATAGCGTGCGGGGCCGGATAGGCGATGTGACTGCGCAGCACGATCAGCGACGGGCGCTCTTCCTCGGCCTTCGCCGCAGCGAGCGCGCCGAGCAGCACGTCGAGGTCCTCCGAGTCGTCGACGTGCTGGACGTGCCAACCGTACGCCTCGAAGCGCTTGCCCTTGTCCTCGGTCGTGAACGTCAGTGACGTCGTGCCGTCGATCGTGATGTGGTTGTCGTCGTAGACGTAGACGAGGCGGCCGAGCCCGAGGTGGCCGGCAATCGACGCCGACTCGGAGCTGAGGCCTTCCATCATGTCGCCGTCGGAGCAGATCGCATAGACCCACGAGTCGACGATCTCGTGCTGTGGTCGGTTGTAGCGGTCTGCCAGATAGCGCTGAGCGATCGCCATGCCGACGCCGTTCGCAAATCCCTGGCCGAGCGGCCCGGTCGTCGTCTCGATGCCGGCCGTGTGCCCGAACTCGGGATGCCCCGGCGTGCGCGAGCCCCATTGGCGGAACTGCTTCAGGTCGTCGAGCGTGACGTCATAGCCCGCGAGATGGAGCGAAGCGTACTGAAGGATGCAGGCGTGGCCTGCGGAGAGGACGAAGCGGTCGCGGCCGGGCCAGTGCGGATCGGCCGGGTTGTGGCGCATCACGTCGCGGTAGAGCAGATAGGCGAGCGGTGCGAGAGCCATCGCCGTGCCGGGATGACCGGCGTTGGCCTTCTGGACCGCGTCCATCGCGAGCGCGCGGATAGTGTCGATCGTCTGCGTGCGGGGATCCGAGGGCACTGCCCTGCGAGCATATCGCCAGCCGGGCCACGGCCGCATCTACCCTACGAGGCCCGTGTCGGTCCTCATCGCATCCAATCTCCGCAAGGAGCTCTCAGGAGATCCGTTGTTCGACGGGATCTCGTTCTCGGTCGACCGTGGGCAGCGGCTCGCACTCGCCGGCCAGAACGGGGCGGGCAAGACGACGCTGCTGCGAGCGATCATCGGCGAGACGAGTATCCAGGGCGGCGAGATCGCCCTCCAGAAAGGCGCGCGCATCGCGCTCCACGACCAGCGCCCACCGCGGGACCGCGGCCTCACGCTGCGCGAGTACTCGCTCTCGGGCGCGTCCGACCTGATCCGCATCGAGCAGGAGCTCGGGGAGCTCGAGCAGGCGATGGCTCGTGGTGTGCACGACGACGCCACGATGCGCCGCTACAGCGAAGCGCAGGCCAGGCTCGAGCATGCCGGCGGCTGGAACTGGCGCGACCGCGCCTCGTCGGTGCTGCGCGGGCTCGGGTTCCATGATCACGACCTCGATCGGCAGCTCTCGACGTTCTCGGGTGGCGAGCTGACGCGTGCCTCGCTCGGTCGCGCGCTCGCGGGCGATCCCGACCTGCTCCTCCTCGACGAGCCGACGAACCACCTCGACGTCGAGAGCCTCGAGTGGCTGGAGCGCGAGCTGACGACGATCGACGCGGCCGTCATCCTCGTCGCCCACGACCGCTGGTTCCTCGAGTCCGTGACGACCGCCGTCCTCGAGATCGAGGGTGGGCGCGGCCTCTACTTCTCCGGGCCCTGGCATCAGTGGCGGCTCGAGCGAGCTGCCCGCGCACAGTCGGCCGCGAAGTCGGTGCAGCGCGTGGGGGCAGACATCGAGCGGCTGAATCGCTTCGTGGAGCGGTTCCGGTACAAGAAGTCGAAGGCAAAGCAGGCGCAGGCGAAGCTCACCCAGATCGGTCGGCTCGAGGAGGAGCGCAAGAAGGCAGCCGGCGAGCTCGAGAACCTGACCCAACGACGACGCACGCTCGGCTTCGAGTTCCTCAAGCCGGCGCGAACCGGACGGATCGTGATGGAGATCGACGGGCTGCGTCTCTCGGCCGGCGGCAAGCAGCTGCTCGACAGTGCCTCGCTCGTGATCGAGCGAGGGGAGCACATCGCTCTCGTGGGGCCGAACGGATCGGGCAAGACGACGCTGCTCGAGACGCTCGTCGGCAATCGCGCGCCCGACGCAGGCGTGATCCGCTTCGGGCACGGCGTCGAGCCTTCGTACTTCTCTCAGCACGACGTCGAGCTCGACGAGCGCGGCACGGTGCTCGACTGCGCCGTTGCGATGACCGGCCTTGCCCGCCCGCAGGCCCAGAATCTGCTCGGCAAGTTCCTCTTCTCGGGCTATGCGGCACAGGAGAAGCAGGTGTCGGTGCTCTCAGGCGGCGAGCGCCGGCGGCTGTCGCTCGCCGTGATCGTCGCCTCGGGTGCGAACTTCCTCGTGCTCGACGAGCCGACGAACCACCTCGACCTCGAGAGTCGCGAGGCGCTCGAAGCTGCGCTCGAGGCGTTCCCCGGGTCGATCCTGCTCGTCTCGCACGACCGCGCCCTCCTCGACGCCGTCGCCGAGCGCACGGTGGCGGTCGAGGATCACACGCTGCACTCCTACGAGGGCGGCTGGGCCGACCTCGTCCAGGCGCGGGAGGAGCGGACGGCCGCGCCGCCGGTCGCAGAACGGGCTCCCAAGGAGCCGAAGGCGCAGCGGCCCGCCGCCAAGAAAAGGGGCCCGACCGAGCTCGAGCAGGTCGAGCGCCGCATCACGACGCTCGAAGCCCACGTCGCCCAGCTCGAGGCAAAGCTCGCCGAGGACTGGACGAACATGGACATGCTGACCGAGTACCGCACGTCCCGCGACGAGCTCCAGGAGCTGCTCGAGCGCTGGGAAGCGTTGTTCGAGACCGCCTAGCGCGGACGGCGGCTGGGCGCCGAGCGGGACGATGACCTCCCGTTCGCCGCGGTACCGGCGCACCTCGAGCGACCTCGACAGGCTGCGCAGGACGCCGAGGACGGGCGGGTTGTCGCCACAGACGGTGGCGACGACGGACCGTGATCCCAGCGGCACGGGCATCGGCACGTCGCCAACATCCTGCGCAAGCTCGGGCAGTCGTCGCGCGCCGGGGCAACGGCGCTCGCGACGCGCGCCGGGTACGTCTAGCCGTTAAGGAGCGGGTAACGTCGGCACCGTGCCGCCCATCGCCCTCTCCGTCCTCGACCTCGCCCCGATCACTCGCGGAGCGACCGCGGGAGACGCGCTGCGCAACAGCCTCGACCTCGCCCGGCACGCCGAACGGCTCGGCTACAAGCGTCACTGGGTCGCCGAGCACCACAACATGCAGGCGATCGCGAGCGCCGCGACAGCGGTCGTCGCCGGGTACCTCGCCGCAGGCACCTCGACGATCAGGATCGGCGCCGGCGGAATCATGCTGCCGAACCACTCGCCCCTCGTGATCGCCGAGCAGTTCGGCACGCTCGAGTCGCTGTATCCCGGTCGCATCGATCTCGGGCTCGGACGGGCACCGGGCACCGATCAGCTCACGGCCCGTGCGCTCCGCCGTGACCCGCTGAGCGCAGACCGGTTTCCCCACGATGTGCAGGACCTCCAGCTGCTCTTCGGCCCGGCCCGCGACGACGAGCCGATCAGGGCCGTTCCCGGTACGGGGCTCGAGGTGCCCCTCTGGATTCTCGGCTCGAGCACGTACGGCGCCCGCCTCGCAGCGCTGCTCGGCCTCCCCTACGCATTCGCGTCGCACTTCGCGCCCACGGACCTGATGGCCGCGCTCGAGCTCTACCGTCGCGACTTCCGGCCATCGGCACAGCTCGCGGAGCCCTATGCGATGGCCGGGCTGAACGTCTACGCCGCCGACACGGACGACGAGGCGCGGCGCCTCTTCACGACGCCGCAGCAGTCGTGGGCAAACCGCTTCCGCGGCATCTCCGGCCCCTACCCACCGCCGATCGGCGACATCGAGGCGTACTGGTCACCGCCCGAGAAGGCGCAAGCGTCGGCCATGCTCGCGTGCTCGGTGGTCGGATCACCCGAGACCGTGCGGGCAGGCGTGGAGGAGTTCCGCGATCGCACCGGAGTGGACGAGCTGATGGTGGTCACGGCCCCCTACGACCACGCAGCGCGAATGCGGTCGTACGAGATCCTGGCCCGGCTCGTTTATTAGAGGCTGGGGCGCCGCCCAGTCGGGCGGCGCCCGCTTCCAGCGTCGACTACACCGCGTGCCGCAGCGACCCGGGCGTCGTCAGGGGCTCCCCGGTCTCGAGCAGCGTCTTCAGGCCGGAGAGGATCATCGGCCAGCCGCCGTAGAGCTGGTCGTTCGCGCCCTCGCGCAATTCCGCGTGCGTGACGACGAGCCGGCACGAGTCGCCGACCGGCTCGATCTCCCAGGTCACCCGCGACGTTCCCTCCGCGACGACATCCTCGCCCCAGCGCGCGGTCATCGTCTGAACGAGCCGACGTGGCGGGTCGACCTCGAGGTTCTCGCCGGTCACGAACGGCCCTTCCATCGAGGGGTGGAACGACTCGTATGTCGAGCCTGGAGACCAGTCGGTGACGGTCCTCAACCCGAACGAGTACGTCGCGCGTAGATCCGGATCGGTGATCGCCTCCCAGAGGCGCACCGGGGTTGTCTTGATGTAGATCTCGAACACCTTCTCCATCGTCTGCTCCAGTCTGGTCTTGAGGTCGCTGAGCGTCGCCGCCCAGGGCTCTGCGTACTTGCTCACCCAACGGTCGTGGACGAGCCGGATCGGGACGGGATTCAGGAAGTGGAGCTTCTCCCGGCCACGGCGCCTCGTGGTCACGAGACCCGCGTCCTCGAGCACGCGGAGATGCTTCATCACGCCGATACGCGTCATCGGCAGTCGTGCCTCGAGCGCGCTCAGCGTCTGGCCGTCCTGACGGAACAGCTCGTCGAGCAGACCCCGACGGGTCGGGTCGGCAAGCGCCCTGAACACCGTGTCCATGGACGAGATAATAGGTAACTATATGGTTACATGTCAACGGGGCAGGCGCGGCTCTTTCCCAGCGATTGCACAGCGGCCTCCCAGGGAGCGGTTCTAGCGTGAGCGCATGACAACGACCACATCTCTCCCCGTGGCGACGCGCCGCTCCCTGCCCGCCCCGGAGATCGCCGTCGCGATCGCCGCCTTCGCAGCCCTGTGCGTCGCCGTCCTGATGCGGTCGGCGCAGCTGCTCGAGCCCGACGACTACGCCTACCGCGCCTCGATCGTGGCGCTCACGCAGGGACACATCTCACTGACGAACGTGCAGTACGACGACCTCGCAGCCCAGCTCGGCTCGATCGCCCAGTGGGTCCACCTCCCGAACGGAAGCTGGATCAGCGAGAAGAACCCCGGCTACCCCTTCTTCGCGGCGCCGTTCCAGCTGCTCGGGATCCTCCGGGTGGCACCGCTCTTCTACGGCGCGCTCGGCTGCCTCGGGCTCTACGTCGGCGGCCGACGCTGGCTCGGGCGCTTCGGTGGGACCTGGGCGGTCGTCCTCTTCTGCACGTCGGGCGCAGCCCTCGTCTTCGCGTGGCGGGCGACCATGCCCACCTTCACCGATGCGTCGCTCGTCGCCGCCGGCACGGGCGCGCTGCTCTGGACGATGCTCGCGACCGACGCGACGGCACGAAAGCGGACCGCCACCGGTCTGCTCGGCTTCCTTGCCCTCGACGGCGCAGTCTCGATTCGCTACACGAATGTCGTCGTGCTGCTCGTCGCGATCGCCGCGGTAACGCTCGGGCGACGTGCCGCCGGCGTGCCGCTGCGGGCTCTCGCATGGTGGCTCGGCTCCGTCGCAGCGCTCGTCGCGCTCGTGGCCGCCTTCGACCTCCACTACTACGGCGGGCCACTCGAGACCGGCTACAGCTCAGGCGAGATCACCTTCGGCCACTCGGCGATCTGGCCGAACATCCAGCAGATGCCGTACCACCTCGTGCGCTCGATGCCCTTCCTGCTGCTGGGCCTGGGCTCGCTCGGCTGGATCGTCGTGCGCGCGATCCGCGGCTCGAGCCCGCGCGCGGAGCCGGCGCCTCGCTCGGGCTCGCGTCGCGATGCCGCGGTGGCGGGCGCGCTCGCCGGCTGCTGGCTCGGGATCTTCGGCCTCTACTCCGCGTATACGTGGACCGTCAGCCAAAGCGCGAATCACGGTCTCACCGTGCACGTCGTGCGGTTCTACGTTCCCGCACTCGCGGCCGTCGCACTTCTCGCAGCCTGGCTCCTGACCAGGCTCCCGATGCCGCTGACCCTGACGGCGGCCGCGACCCTGGCCGTCCTCGCCGTGTTGACGTTCCCCGCGCTCGCAAGCGACGGCCCGGGCGGACCGGGCGGCCGGGCGGTGGAGGCTTGCCGGGCGGACCACCTCGGGCAGGCCAGCTGCCTGGTGGCTCGCCGCCGACGGGAGCGCCGCCCTCGGGCGCCGGCCCCGCCGGACAGCCGCCGAGCGGGATGATGCCGGGCGACACGCCGCTCGCCGCGTCCTGAGACCATGACCATGTGACATACCAGGGACAGACGCAGGAGGTCCGTGTGACATTCCGGGGTCGCGGCGGCGTAGAACAGTCGTGGACGCAATGACGCTCACCCGGCCCCTGACGCAGACGACGACCGCTCCTCCCACGTTCGCGGACGCCGCCGAGCGGCATCTCGACGACGTCTTCGGCTATCTGCTCTATCTGACCCGCGATCGCCCGCTGTCCGAGGACCTGACCGGCGCCACGTTCGAAAAAGCACTTCGCCAATGGTCGCGGTTCGACTCCCGTCGCGGCACCGCCCGCACATGGCTGCTCGGCATCGCCCGCACGACCGCGCTCGACTGGTTTCGGGCCGAGTCGCGGCGCCATCGCCGCGAGGAGGCCGCAGCCGAGCCGGAGGCCCAGGAGGCCGACTTCGTCGAGGGCCTCTCGCCCGAGCTCCAGCGGGCGCTCGCAACGCTGAGCGCCGGCGAGCGCGAGGTGCTCGCACTCCGCATCGTGATCGAGCTCGACGGCGAGCAGACCGCGCGCGTGCTCGGCATCAGCCCGACGGCCGTGTCGACCCGGCTCGCCCGGGCGCTCCAGAAACTCGAAGAGAAGGTGAGGAACGATGACCTCCGCTGAGCTGATCACCGCGCTGCAGGCGACCCGGCCCGTCGCGAACGACATCCTCCGCGACCGCGTGCGCGCGATCGCCACCGCCGAGCCGAGACGGCGGCCATCGCCTTTCGCCCGCCTGTCGAGGCTCTCGCTCAGGCGCTTCGCGTTCGTCGCCGTTCCTGCGACGGCGGTCGTGCTTCTCGGCACCGCGGGCATCGTCGGCCTGCTCGACCCCGGCTCGCAGGCACAGGTCGAGAGCTCGGCTACCCGTGATACCTTCGCGCAGAAAGCTCCCGCCGCGAGCGCGGGGGCAACAACCGCACCACAGCTCGAGGTCGGTGCGCCTGCCGCCGCCGATGCAGCAACTCCCGCGCCGACGACGGGTCGTTCCCAGCGCTACTCGGCCCAGCTGACCCTCTCGGTGAAGGACGTCGACGGGCTGTCGAACGCCACCCAGAGGGCGCTCCAGATCACGCGCGACCTCGGCGGGTACGTCGTCTCGGTCTCGTACGCGACTTCCGACACCGGCGTCTCGGCCCTGACGCTCAGGGTGCCGACGGCCAACGTGCAGGACGCGCTCGTGCGCCTCACGGGGCTCGGCAAGATCGTTTCGCAGCAGGTGCAGATCGACGATCTCCAGGGTCAGGTCGACGAGCTGACGAAGCGCGAGACGGCGCTGCGCGAGCAGATCGCGCGCCTCTCGGCTCGGCTCGCCGACCCGAAGCTCGCCGCCGAGACGCGCGCGACTCTCGAGGCGCGCCGCGATACGGCCCGCAGCGAGCTCTCGCGGGTGCGCACAGCACGAGCTCAGGTCAAGGGCGAGGCGCGGTACGCCACGATCCAGCTGACGCTGCAGACGTCGCAGTCCGCAGCAGTCGTACCCGTGCCGTCACGCTGGGACAACGCCCTCGACCGGGCGGGCGAGATCCTCACCGCCGAGGCGACGATCGTGCTCTACACCCTGGTGATCGTCGGCCCGTTCGCCCTGCTCGCGTTGCTGATCTGGCTCGGCCGTCGCGGCCTCCGGCGACGGCAGGACGCGCAGCTCCTCTCGGCACCGTAGGGCGGGGCCTGCCTCACCCCTACTTGGCGGCCTTCACGTCGAGGGTTGCGATCAGCGCCTCCGCGACGACCTTGAGCGGCCTGCCCGAGATCTGGCTCGCCTTGCGGAGCCGAGCGAACGCGTCCTGCTCGGTGAGGCCCTCCCGCTCCATCAGCAGCCCCTTCGCGCGCTCGATCGCCTTGCGCGCGGCGAGCGCCTCGGAGAGTGAGTCGGCCTCCTCCCGCACGGCTGCGAGCTCGTCATGCCTTGCGCGGGCCGTGGCGATCGCGGGGAGCAGGTCGTTCTCGCGAAACGGCTTCACGAGGTAGCCGAACACGCCGGCCTCGACCGCGCGGGAGACGAGCTCCTGCTCGCCATATGCGGTCACCATCACGATCGGGATCGGACGCTCCTCGAGAATCCGGCGCGCCGCATCGATGCCGTCCAGCTTCGGCATCTTGACGTCGAGCAGCGCGAGGTCGGGCTCCATCGTGCGCGCCAACGTGACCGCCTCCTCGCCGTCCTTCGCCTCGGCGCACACCTCGAAGCCCGCCTTCTCGAGCAAGGCCCGGAGGTCGAGCCTGATGATCGTCTCGTCTTCAGCGATGAGGATGCGCATCTTCGTCCTTTCCAGTACGGGCCGGGAACCTGACTTCAGCGCGCAGGCCGTTGTCGTCCACGAGCATCAGCTCGCCGCCCAGCTCGTCACGGACGAGCGCGCGCACAATGGAGAGGCCGGTGCTGTCAGATGCGGCCTGCATGCCGTCGCCATCGTCGGCGATCGCGAGCACGACTTCCCCGTCGTGTCCGGTCAGAGTAACGGAGATCGTCGGCCCACCGTGCTCGAGAGCGTTTCCGAAGAGCTCGCTGAAGACGAGTGCGAGCGACGTCGCGCGCTGGCCCGCGAGCCACACGGGCTCGAGGGTCGAGCTCACGTTCTTGCCGGCCACGAGACCCTGGACGAGCATCGCCCGCAGCCGGTCGATCAGCTCGTCGAGCTCGACGTCCTCCTCGCGGTGCTCCGTCAGCACCTCGTGCACGGCGGCGATCGCGAGGATCCGATTGACCGAGTCTCCGAGCGCCTTCTGGGGATCGACGTTCTCGGCCCGAGCCTGGAGGCGCAGCAACGATGCGACGGTCTGGAGGTTGTTCTTGACCCGGTGGTGAATCTCCTGGGCGAGCACGCCACGCAGTGCCATCCGGCCGTGCTCGAGGGCCACCGCTGCCTGGCTCGCGATCGCCTCGAGCAGCTGCCGGTCGTCCGGAGTGAACGGGGTGTCGCGGTCGATCACGAGCTCGCCGATCGTGCGTCCCCGCCAGCGCAACGGCATGCGCACCGCGTAGGCCCCGGCCCGGCCCTCGGGCCAGGCGATGCGGCCGTCCTCGAGCACGATCGCGGCGCCCGTGGCATGGGTCGACTCGACGGTGGTCTGGACGATCGCCTCGAGCGACTCCTCGAGGTAGAGCGATTCGGAGACAGCTTCAGAGATCCTCGCGAGGGCCTCGAGCTCGTGCACGCGCCGCTGCGCCTGAGCGTAGAGCTTCGCGTGCTCGATCGACTGCGCCACCTGCCCGGCGATCGTCATCAGCAGGTCGACCTCGGCCTGCGTGAACGATCGAGGCTCGCGGGTGCGGACGTTGAGAGCGCCCTCGAGCTTCTCGCGCGCGAGGATCGGTACCGCGAGGATGGAGGCATACTGGTCTTCCGGCAGATTCGGGAACGCCTTGAACCGTGGATCGAGGTGCGCGTCGGCAGCGATCATCACCGGGGCACGGTCGGCAGCGGCCGCGCCGGTGATGCCCTCGCCTCGGCGCATGCGCGGTGTCTTCGTCGAGAGCTCAACGGTCGTTCCGTGCGTCGCGCGCAGGACGAGCTCGTCCGTGCGCTCGTCGTAGAGGTAGACGTAGGCCGAGTCGGTCTCGAGCGCCGCGGCGACCTCATGGGCGATCGCCTCCATCACCTCTTGCAGGTCGAGCGAGGAGTTGACGACCTCCGTCGTTCGCGTCAGCAGAGCGAGATGGCGTCCGGCGTCGTCCAAGGATCAAGTGAGGTAGGTGAGGACGACAGAGCCGAGAATCGGCACAGCGATCGTGAGCGCGAAGTTGAACCAGCCCACCATCACGAGTCGCTTGCGCGTCGCCGGAGCCTGCGGATCTCCCTCCCGGATCTCCCGTTGCAGCCGAGGCCCGAGGGCGTAGTCGTGCATCAACGCCCCGGCAACGAGAAAGACGACGAGGGCGGACTTGAGGATCAGCGTCCGGTCGAAGTCGGTCGAGAGGGCGCCGGAGTCGAAGCCGCCGTGGAGCTCCGTCAGCCACAGGCCCGACAGGATTGCGACGCCCATCGCGCTCCAGCCGAGCGGACGCCACCGCTTGCCGAGGGCCCGCATCGCGGTCGCTCGCGCCTCACCCTCGAGCTTGCGGATCGCCGGCACGCCCACGAAGACGAGCACGATCGTGCCGCCGACCCAGACCGTGGCGGAGAGCAGGTGGACGATACGAAGGGCGGAGATCACGCCCGCAGGCTATCCGTGACGGCAGCGAGGCACACCGGCTCCGGCACTGGAAACCCGCCGCTCTTCTTTCTATAGTTCCCCCGCATGAGCCTCAATGACTGGTTGCTGGCGCTCCACCTCCTCAGCGCGTTCGCGCTCGTCGCGGCGATCGTCGTGTTCTCGGTGGCGATCGTTGCGATCCGGCGCACCGACCTGCCCGAGCAGGTCGCCGCCACGGGGCGCCTGCTGCCGGTCGCCAACGTCGTCGTGATCGTCGGTTCGCTCGGTGTGATCATCTTCGGCGTCTGGCTCGCGATCGCACTCGACGGCATCGAGGTGTGGAACGGCTGGGTGATCGCCGCGATCGTGCTCTGGGCGATCGCCACGGAGACGGGCCGCCGTTCGGATCCCGAGTACAAGCCCTGCATCGATCGCGCCGACGATCTCGTCGCCGCCGGGCAGACGGGGCCTGACGCCCAGCTGGCCGAGCTCGCGCGCACCCAGCGGGGGCTCATGCTGCACACGATCGCGACCGTCGCGACCTTGCTCATTCTCATCGACATGATCTGGAAGCCGGGCGCATGATGCTCGCCTCGATTCGACCCGACAACCTCAACCTGCCGCTGTTCGTCCATGTGCTCGGCGCGATGATCCTCGTCGGCGGGTTGCTGACGACGACGATTGCCGTCCTGGCCGCGCGGGGCAACGAGCGCGTGCTGCGGATCGGCGCGATGACCCTGTTCTTCGTCTGCCTCCCGGGCTACCTCGTGATGCGCGTCGGCGCCGAGTGGATCTACTCCCGCGAGCACCTCGACGAGCTTCCGACGGATCCCGCGTGGATCGGAATCGGCTACATCACGGCCGATGTGGGCGGGCTGCTGCTCCTGATCTCGCTGATCCTCGCCGGCCTCGGCGTGCGCAGGCAACGACGTGGCGGTGGCACGGGCCTCCTCCGCTCGAGCCTCTTCATCTCGGTGCTGCTGCTCGCCACCTACGTGGTCACGATCTGGGCAATGGGCGCGAAGCCCGTCTGAGACGCGGGGCCGAACCGGCCCACAACGACCACGGGCCCCTCATCGGGGACCCGCGATCGGCCGTCAGACACAAGCGCGCCGCTCGCCTTGCGGCTGCGCCTGCACTGACGATGATGCGCCATCCGGCGGACGATGTCCAGTCCGAACCGAAGAACCTTCTGCCGGCAGGACGGGAAGCCCGTGGCGAAGGGGCTCCCGTCCTGGCGCAGAGGGTTAGAGCGCGGCGAGGTAGCGGTCGAGCTCCCACTGCGACACCTGGGTGCGGTACTCGTCCCATTCGGCGCGCTTGAGCTCGACGTATCCGCGGGAAGATGTGCTCCCCGAGGGCCTTCGGATCAGCTCCGAGCCGGCGAACGCCGTCGATCGCCTCGCCCAGCGAGCCCGGCAGTGCCACGACGCCCTGCTCGATGCGCTCGTCGTCCGAGAGGCGATAGAGGTTCGTCGTCATCTCGCCGGGCAGCTTGTAGCCCTTCTCGATCCCCTCGAGGCCCTGCGTGCAGCAGCGCCGCGAAGGCGAGGTACGGGTTGCAGGCGGGGTCGGGGCAGCGGATCTCGGCCCGCGTCGCCTGCTCGGAGCCCGGCTTGTAGAGCGGGATCCGGATCGAGCGCCGAGCGGTTGCGCTGCGACCAGGCGACGTAGACCGGCGCCTCGTATCCCGGCACGAGCCGCTTGTAGCTGTTGACCCACTGCGCGAGCACGGCCGACAGCTCGCGTGCGTGCACGAGCAGGCCGGCGATGAACGACTTCGCCGTGCCCGACAGGTTGTTCGGGTCCTTCCCGTCGAAGAACTGGTTGCGACCACCCTTGAAGAGCGACATGTGCGTGTGCATGCCCGAGCCGTTCTCACCGAACAGCGGCTTCGGCATGAACGTCGCGTAGTAGCCGTGCCAGCGCGGCAACCTCCTTGACGACGATGCGGTAGGTCATCGTCTTGTCGGCCATGCGAGCGCGTCGGCGTAGCGCATGTCGATCTCGTGCTGCGACGGCGCGACCTCGTGGTGGTGGTACTCGATCGGGATCCCGACCGACTCGAGCGCCTCGATCGTGTCGTTGCGCACCTCGGTCGCAGCATCCTGCACCGTCATCGCGAAGTAGCCACCCTCGTCGATCGTCTCGGTGCCCTTGTCGTCCTCGAAGAGGAAGTACTCGAGCTCGGGGCCGACGTTGAACGTGTCGAAGCCCATCTTCGTCCATCCGCTCGAGAGCGAGGCGGAGGATGTAGCGCGGGTCGCCCTCGTACGGCGTGCCGTCGGGCTTGACGACGTCGCAGATCATGCGGCCGACCTTGAGCGAGCTCGTGACCGTGATCGTCGACCGGCCGCGGCATGAGCCGGAACGTGGCCGGGTCGGGGATCGCGACCATGTCCGACTCCTCGATCGCGTTGAAGCCCGTGACCGACGAGCCGTCGAAGCCCATCCCGTCGTTGAGCGCGCCTTCCATCTCGTCGGTGTGATCGCGAACGTCTTCAGGTGGCCCTTCGAGGTCGGTGAACCAGAACAGAACGTCTCGACGCCCTCGCTCCTCGATCCGCTTCAGCACCGCCTTCGCGCGGCGCCGCTCGACGTGGCCCTGGTCCTTGCTCTCGATCTGCGCCTCTCGCGTCCTCCGCGTCGCGGTAATGGTCGTCGCCACTCTAACTCCGCCCGCTCGCGGCCGGACCGCCGAGGCCGCTCGGCTTGACGTGCCGCCGGGAGCCCGACGCTATAACAGCGGGCAGGTGCCGCCCGGGCGGACGGCCGCGAGGCGACGAGGCGCTCGAGCAGCTCTCCGAGGTATGGGGCCTCGGGCTCTCGGAGACTCTGGGGCCTTTTTTCGTGTCGGGCGACGAAAGGTGACGACCCATCGATGACCGACACGACGGCAGAACGAGGTGAGGACTAGATGGCCAAGTACAAGCTCGAGTACATCTGGCTCGACGGCTACGAGCCCGTCCCGAACCTCCGCGGCAAGACGAAGATCGAGGAGTTCGCACGTGTTCCCGGACGCTCGAGGAGCTCCCGCTCGTGGGGCTTCGACGGCAGCTCGACCCGACAGGCCGAGGGCAGCGACTCCGACTGCATGCTGCAGCCGGTCGCGCGTCTTCCCGGATCCGGCCCGGGCGAACGGCGCGCTCGTGATGTGCGAGGTGATGCTCCCTGACGGAACGCCGCACCCGAGCAACAGCCGCGCGACGATCCCGGACGACCCGAACACGTGGTTCGGCTTCGAGCAGGAGTACTTCCTCTACAGCGACGGCTATCCGCTCGGGTTCCCGCGCCGCCGGCTTCCCGGCGCCGCAGGGCGAGTACTACACGGGCGTCGGCCACAAGAACGTCGGCGCGCTCGCACGCGAGATCGTCGAAGCGCATCTCGATCTCTGCCTCGAGGCCGGGATCAACCACGAGGGCATCAACGCCGAGGTCGCGAAGGGCCAGTGGGAGTTCCAGATCTTCGGCAAGGGCTCGAAGCGTGCCGCCGACGAGATGTGGATCGCGCGGTACCTGCTGCTCCGCCTCTGCGAGAAGTACGGCGTCGACGTCAACTGGCACTGCAAGCCGCTCGGGGTGGACGTGGACTGGAACGGCTCCGGCATGCACACCAACTTCTCGACGAAGTACATGCGCGAGGTCGGTGGCAAGGAATACTTCCTCGCCTTGATGGACGCCTTCGAGAAGCACATGGCGGAGCACATCGCGGTCTACGGGCCGGACAACCATCTCCGCCTGACCGGTCTCCACGAGACGCAGTCGATCGACACGTTCAGCTGGGGCGTGGCCGACCGTGGTGCCTCGATCCGCGTGCCACACAGCTTCGTGGACAACGACTACAAGGGGTATCTCGAGGACCGGCGGCCGAACTCGGAAGGTGACCCGTATCAGATCGCCGGCCGCATCATCGAGTCGATCGAGACCGTGCCGGTCCCCGGCGCGACCCCGGCAGAGCTCGCCGCGGGAAACGGCGCGCCGCATCGTGAGAACAGGCCGCTGGTCGTCAGCGAGCCGGTGGTGGGCTAGTTCCCTCCCGGAGGCCCTAACCTCCTGCACGGGCGTGAGGCCGAGAACGACGGCTCGGCCTCACGCCCGGCAGCCCACTCGCCGCGACGACTCAGTCGTCGAGCGCTGCGAGATCCTCGAGCGCTGCGTTCTCGCCGCCGTGGCGGGCGGCGCGGCGGTAGAGCGCCAGCGCGGGCGCCATGCACAGCGAGCCGGCGACGAGCGCTGTGCGAATCGAGAAGACGTTGCCTATGAGGCCGATCGCCGGGCCGCCCGTCCACTGCCCGACCGCGTCGGCCTGGCTCGTGATCGAGAGCACCGTGGCCCGCACGCCCGATTCCTCGACGTTCCGGTTCAGCCATGTCTGGAAGATCGGTCCGGCCACGTTGCGGGCGAGGCCCACCGCGAAGTAGGCGATGAGGGCGACCCAGAACAGGCCCGCGAGGCCGAAGACGAGCGCGCTGACGAGCAGCGATGCATCGAGCCAGAACAACGCCGTTGCGAGCCGCTCGAGCGACGCGTGCTCGAGGCGCTTGCCGAGGGGGTGAGCGACAGCGATCGAGAGCAGGATCGTGCCCGCGCCGAAGACGCCGAACCACACGACAGGGTCGAGGCCGCCGAGCGAGGGCAGGCCGACGTCGCGAATGAAGTGCGCCTGCCAGAGGCGGTCGTAGCCCTCGCTCCACATGCCGGCGAACGCCGCGATCCCGAGGATCGCGAGGAGCGCGGGTCGCGCCCGGACGAGCCGCGCGCCCTGCGCGCCTGTGTGACGCATCTGGGCGAATGACCCACGCTCCCCGCGCGTCAGCGGCACGAAGCTGGTCTCCGGCATCGTCAGAGCGAAGAAAGCCGCGAGCACGATTCCCCCCGCTCCGGCGACCACGATGGGCAGCCTCAGGTCGACGACGGCAAGGCCGACGCTCGCTCCGATCCCGAGGAGCGCGGCGACGCGTCCGACCTGGGCACCGCGCAGGTAGATGCCGCCGAGTCGCTCCGGGCCGACCTCGTCGGCGAGCCACGCATCGAAGGCTCCGCTCGTGAACGTGTATCCGAAGCCCCAGAGCGCGTTCGCGGCGATGATCGGCCAGGGATTGCCGAAGCCGCCGAAGAGGATGACTGCGAGACCCATCACAGCCGTCCCGATCACGATCGAGAGGCGCCGCGAGTAGGTGTCGGCCACCACACCCGTCGGGACCTCGAAGACGAAGATAGAGACCTCCATGAACGTGCCGACGAGCACGAGCTGGAGCGGGCTCATACCCACCTCGGTGACGAAGTAGACGGCGGTCACCGTGAACGCGAGCACGCCGAGGAACGAAGCAACCGCCTCGTACACGTACCACGTCGTGGGAGCTGGGAGACGGCGCATGGATGTCCGGAGCAGCGCTCCGATTCGGGGACTCTAGGCTTCGCGCCCGTTGCGGGCCGGGTCGGGTACCGCGCCGCCTCACGACAGTTGTCGTTTGCAGTCGACCACAGGCCCCGCTACAGTGTTGCGTCTGGCGGAGCCGACGAAGGCTCCTCCGTGTGGCAATGACGCCTCAGTGCTCCCTGCGAGCCCTGGGGCTTTTTTGGTTGGTCCATCGAGGAGGACGGGCAGATGATGAAAGTGGAAGCGGTCGTCGTTCGAGACCGCGTCGAGACCGTCATGGAGGCCGTCGAGGCCGCCACCGGTCACGTGGGCGTCACGGTCATCGAGGCAGTCGGTCACGGGCGCGAGAAGGGCATCACGCACGAGTACCGGGGACGCGTCTTCGAGTCGCGGTTCCTTCCGAAAGCGCTCATGGCCTTCGTCGTCGCCGATGAGCACGTCGACGCCGCCATCACGGCGATCGTCGACGCGGCCCGCACGGGCCACGCCGCGGGCGACGGCATCTGCTGGGCGTCACCCGTGACCCACGTCACCCATAACCGCACCGGAGCCAAGCTCGAGGAGGTGGAGACGGTATGAGTCTCAAGGAAGTCGGATTCGCAGTCAGCACGGTCTGGGTCATCCTGGCGGCGATCCTCGTGATCTTCATGCAGGCAGGCTTCGCCTTCCTGGAGGCCGGCCTGACCCGTATGAAGAACGTGGGCCACATCGCGGCGAAGAACGTTCTCATCCTCGCCATCGCCTCGGTCGTCTACTACTGCGTCGGGTTCGGCATGGCGTTCGGCGACGGCGGGAACGGGATCGTCGGCGGATCGGGATTCTTCCCGTCGGTCGACGAGCTGCTGACGATCGGCGAGTCGCCGTTCTCGTGGTTCAGCGCAATTCCGGGAGCGGCCGGGTACCTGTTCGAGGTCGCCTTCGCGGCCGTCTCGCTCGCAATCGTGTGGGGCGCGATGGCGGAACGCACGAAGCTCTGGGTCTACTTCGCCTTCGGCGCGGCCTTCACGCTCATCTACTCGCTCGTCTCGCACTGGATCTGGAGCCCGCAGGGCTGGCTGTTCGCACGCGGGATGCAGGACTTTGCCGGCTCGACGGTCGTCCACTACCAGGGCGCTCTGGCGGGCCTCGCAGGAGCGATCCTGCTCGGGCCGCGGATCGGCAAGTTCGGCTCCGACATGAAGCCGAACGCGATCCCGGGCCACAACATGGCGTTCACGACGCTCGGCGTGATCATCCTCTGGTTCGGCTGGTTCGGGTTCAACCCGGGTTCGACCCTGTCGGTCGACTTCGGAGGAGTCGGCTTCTTCGCCTACGTCGCTCTGAACACGAACATCGCAGCGGCAGCAGGCGTGCTGGGCGCGGTCGTCACCTCCTGGATCGTCGTCAAGAAACCCGATCTCTCGATGATGCTCAACGGCGCCATCGCCGCACTGGTGGCGATCACCGCCGCGTGTGCATTCGTCTCTCCGTGGGCGGCGATCCTGATCGGGTTCGTTTCGGGAATCATCGTCGTCGTCGGCTCGCTCTTCGTCGAGCGCATCGGCCTCGACGACCCGGTCGGCGCCATCGCGGCGCATGGCATGTCGGGCGTCTGGGGCACCCTTTCACTCGGCTTCCTCGCGGTGCCGAAGCTGGCATCGAATCTCGAGACGGGTCGGGGCGGGCTGTTCTACGGCGGCGGCTTCCACCAGCTCGGGACGCAAGCACTCGGTCTCGCAGCAGTCGGCGCCTTCACCTTCACGGTCTCGTTCCTGATCCTGCTGCTCTTCAAGGTGACGTTCGGCATCCGCACCGAGCCGGAAGTCGAGGAGATGGGTCTCGACGTGTCGGAGCACGGCATGTGGGGCTACCCCGAGTTCTACATCCCTGTCCCGGGCGGCTACGGGTCCGAGCCGAGCGTCCTTCCCGGGCGACACTTCACCGACCGAGAGGTGATCGTCAAGCAGGGTTCCTCCGGTGACAGCATGTACGTCGTCCAGTCGGGGGAGGTCGAGGTCGTGCACACGACAGACGGCGGCGAGGACCAGCAGCTCGCCACGCTCAAGGCCGGCCAGTTCTTCGGCGAGATGGCGATCTTCGAGGACGAGGTCCGCTCGGCGACGGTTCGTGCCGTCGGCGATGCCCGCGTGCTCGAGGTCGACAAGAAGACGGTCGAGAAGCGGATCCAGGACGATCCGCGGCTCGCCGTGAACATGCTGAAGACGATGTCGTCCCGCATCCGCGAGGGACACGCGCGGCTCGACGGGGCATCCGTCTCCGACGCGGTGCCGGACGCGTGATGTTGCCCTGGCGCGCCGCCCCCGCGTCGCGCTAGCCCCACGGTCCCTTTCCCCGGCTGCCGGCAGATCTGCCGGCAGCCGGGGAGGACGTGCCCCGCCCGCTCTAGCCGAGAGCGAAGGTGACGGTCACCTGAGCGGTCGTCTGCTGCGTTCCCGCCTCGATCGGCGTCGCACTATCGGCGGCAGCCTTTGCGAACATGGGCTCGGGAGTCGAGCCGCCGCTCTCGACGACGGTCGTTACCTTGCCGAGCGGCCGACCCGCGGCCGCGGCGAGCGTCTCGGCGCTCAGACGGGCGTCGGCCATCGCGGCTTTGAGAGCCTGGCGGTAGAGCGTACCCTGATCGGCGACCGACATCGTGGGGCCGTTCACCTGGTTCGCGCCGGCCTCGACGGCGGCGTCGATCAAGGCGCCGGCCCTGTCGAGGCCGATCGTCACCGTAACGATGTTCGACGCCGCGAATCCCGACGGCTCGCCGTTGTTCGCGAAGACCTGCGAGAGCGAGATGGACTGCGTCCCCACGTTGCGGCCCCCGGCCGCCTTCACGGCACCGATGACCTGTTGCATCTCACGGGCGTTGGCGGCGATGGCGGCCTTGGCGCTCGCGGCGCGGACATCGACGCCGAACGAGAAGGAGGCGGACGTCGGAACCCCGCTCACCGAGCCGTTGCCGGCAACCGTGATCGAGTCGGTCGAGGGAGCCGCCGGACTGTCGACGGCGTGCGCCCCCTCGGGGCGAGCCACTCCCGCGACAGCGGCAGCGGCGAGCAGAAGGGCAGCGGCGAGTGCGAGACGTTTCATGGGACCTCCGGGCGTCGAGTGATGTCACCCTCTCTACGCCGCCGGGCGACCGCTGCGTCACACGAACTGGCGGCTCAGAGATCCTCGTGGCGCTGGTGCGGTAGCAAGAAGGTGGCCACGAGGCCGACGAGGATGAACGCGGCCGCTACGAACGCCGTCGTGCGGGTCGCGTCGGCCCCCGCGGCGCGAAGTGCCTGACCGACGGGCTTCGGTAGCTCCTGCGCGAGGGCGGGGATCGCCGTGCCGCCAGAGCTCGACACGGCCGATGCGATGCCGACCGCCTGCGCCGGCGGGACACCCGCCGCCCGGAGCCCCGACTCCGTGTGACTCGAGAGCCCGGCCGCAAGCGTTGCCCCGAGGATCGCGATACCGAGCGCCGACCCCACCTGCCGGGAGGTCGACTGGATGCCCGAACCCTGGCCCGACCGCTCCTTTGGGACGTCAGCCAGGATCACGCTCGTCAGCTGTGCCGTTGCGAGGCCGACGCCGAAGCCGTAGATGAAGAGCGCCGGGACGAGGCGCCAGGCGGAGATGTCCGGCCCGACGAGCACGGCGTAGAGCAGGAGCCCGACGGCCTCGAAGCCGAGACCGAGGCGCGCGACGGCGCGCGGGCCGATGCGCTTGGAGAACGCCGCGGCCGCACCACCCGCAAGGAGCGCCCCGACGGCGGTGACCGCGAGCGCCGCGCCGGCTTCGAGCGCCGAGAGGCCGAGGACGCTCTGCAGGTAGAGGGGGATCGCGAACACGAGGCCGAACTCGCCGAGCGCCACGATCAGCGCCGCCACGTTTCCTGCCGAGAAGCTGCGCAGGTGGAAGAGGCCGAGGTCGACGAGCGGCTGGGCCGCGCGCCGCTCGATCGCCAGGAACACGACGAGGAAGAGCACCGAGAGCGCAAAGGCGAAGGCAATCGGGGAGACGCCGCCGAGCGGCCAGTCCCAGCCCGCCACCGCGAACGGCTGATCGGGGCGCAGCCAGCCGTAGGTCTGTCCCTCGATCAGCCCGAAGATGAAGAGGAAGAGGCCGAGGGAGAGCGTGACGACGCCCGGGACGTCCCAGCTTCGAACAGGCGCGGGATCCCGCGACTCCGGCACGAGGCGCCGCGCGAGCACGACGATGGCGATGCCGAGCGGCAGGTTGACGAGAAAGATCCAGCGCCAGCCGGCGTACTCCGTCAATGCGCCTCCCGCGAGCGGGCCGAGCGCGGCCATGCCGCCGATCGTGGCGCCCCACACGCCGAACGCGATCGGTCGCGCCGGCCCGAGGAACGTCGCGTTGACGAGCGCCAGAGAGGTCGGCAGCACGGCGGCCCCGCCGACCCCCTGCACGACCCGGGCCAGGATCAACAGGTCGCCGCTCGGCGCGGCGGCGGCGAGGAGACTCGCGCCGACGAATACGACGATTCCCGCCATGAACAAGCGCTTGCGGCCGAGCGCGTCGCCGAGACGGCCGAAGAGGATGAGCAGCGACGCGAACACGAGCGCGTAGGTCGAGTTGACCCACTCGGCCTGGGTCAGCGTCAGATCGAGCTGGTCGATGATCGTCGGCAGGGCCACATTGACGATCGTCGCGTCGATGATGATGAGCGAGACGCCCGCCGAGAGGACGACGAGTGCAGCCCAAGGAGGACGCCCCGAGGGAGCGGTGACGCCCATCTCGGGGCTAGCCCGGCTCGAGACGCTGCCGGGCCTCGGCAAGAGCCTCGCGCACTCCGCCGGGACCGGGCGCCCCGCGTGCCGCGATGCTCTCGGCCGTCGTGCCGGCAGGAGTGAACGATCCGTTGCGAACGCTCGCGGCCACCTGCTCGTGTGCCTCGCGGAACGGCATACCGTCGCGAACGAGCGCCTCGGCGGCATCGGTCGCGAGCACGAGCGGGTCCGCCGCCGCCGCCGCCATGCGCTCACGATCGACACCGAGGCCGGCGACGAGCGCTGCGAGGGCGCTCAGCCCGAGCCGCGTGTCGGCACGGGCGGCGAAGACCGGAGCCTTGTCCTCCTGCAGGTCACGGTCGTAGGCGAGCGGCAGGCCCTTGACGGTCGCGAGCAGGCCGGTGAGGCGGCCGATGGCCGTCCCCGCCTTGCCGCGCGCCAGCTCGGCAACGTCCGGATTCAGCTTCTGCGGCATCATCGACGACCCGGTGGCAGCGTTCTCGGGCAGCTTGACAAAGCCGAACTCGCCGGACGACCACAGCACGATCTCCTCGCCGATCCGCGAGAGGTGCGTGTAGAGAACCGTCACGGCATAGAGGTAGTCGAGCGCAAAGTCGCGATCGGCGACCGCATCGATCGAATTGCGCATCTGGCCGGGCGGCGCTGGCAGCCCGAGCGTCGAGCCGGCCAGCGCACCGGCGCCGAGTGGGCTCTCGCTCGATGCAGTCGCGGCGGCCGCGAAGCGCGAGCGGTCGCGATCGAGCATCTCGACCCAGGCCAGGAGATGATGACCGAGCGTCACGGGCTGACCGCGCTGCAGATGGGTGTAGCCGGGGAGCAGGGTGTCGGCCTCCGCCTCGGCAAGGTCGAGCGTGACGCGCGCGAGCGCCTCGATCTCACGCCGCGCCTCGGCGCACGCATCGAGAACGTAGAGGCGGAACGCAGCCGCAACCTGGTCGTTGCGCGATCGCCCCGCATGGATCTTGCGGCCGACGTCCCCGAGCTGACGCTCGATGGCGCTGTGCACGTCCTCGTCCTCGGCGAGATATCCGGCAGGGTCGAGCGCGATCTCGGCGAGCCGCACCTCGACCTCTGCGAGCTCGTCGTCCGAGAGCAGCCCGGCTGCGTGCAGCCGCACGGCATGCTGGAAGCTTGCCTCACAGTCGTAGGGCAAGAGCTCCGCGTCATCGGCGTGGAGGAAGGCCCAGACCGAGGGATCGAGCGAGCCGCCGACGCGGCCCGACCAGAGCGTCACGTCGTGACTCCGTCTGCGAGGTACGAGGCCAGCTCGGCCTGCAGCTCGATCGCCGTCGTCCCGTCCTTCGCGGCGATGAAGATCGTGTTGTCGCCCGCGAGCGTGCCCGCGATCGACGGATGCGAGCCCTCGTCGATTGCCTGGGCGAGCGCGCTGGCGTAGCCCGACGGCGTCGTGACGATCACGAGGCCTCCGCTCGCCGCCTCGACGCCCGTTGCGTAGCGCCGCATCGCAGCGCCGATCGCGCGAAGCCGGTCGGCGTCACCCGTGCCGGACGCGGCGTAGATGAGCCGGCCACTCGGAGCCCGCACCTTGACGAGGCCGAGCTCCGTGACGTCCCGCGACACGGTCGTCTGGACGACCTCGTGACCCTCGTCCCTGAGCGCCTGGACGAGCTCGGCCTGGGTCGAGAGCGCCCGGTCGCGCACGAGCCTCAGGATCGCGTTCTGGCGCTCCCGACGGTTCACGACGCCAGCACGCTTTCGATGATCGCAAGGGCCGCGGAAACCTCGTCCGGGCTGACGACGAGCGGCGGAGTGAGTCTCAGCACATCAGGCCCGGCCGAGAGAACGAGGAGGCCGGCGTCACGGCACGCGTCGACGACGGGGCCGACGGGCCGGTCGAGCTCGGCGCCGATCAGGAGGCCACGCCCGCGCACGGCGCGCACGGCCGGAAGCGTCCCGAGCCCGGCCGTGAGCTCGGCACCACGCTCGCGCACGGCAGCGAGCAGGTCGTCGTCGATCGCCTCGACGACCGCAACGGCCGCGGCCGCGGCGACGGGATTGCCTCCGAACGTCGAACCGTGATCTCCGGGGACGAACCCGGGTGCCGCCCGCGGCCCGGCAAGGAGCGCGCCAATGGGCAGCCCGTTTCCGAGGCCCTTGGCGAGGGTGATCAGATCGGGCGTGATGCCGAGCTGCTCGTGGGCGAAGAACGTCCCCGTCCGTCCCATGCCCGCCTGTACCTCATCGACGCAGAGGAGCGCGCCCACCTCGAGCGCGAGCTCGGCTGCGGCCTGGGCGAAGGCCGGCTCGAGCGGTATCACACCCCCCTCACCGAGCACGGGCTCGAGCAGCAGCAGGGCGGTATCGCCGGCCGGCGCGAGCGCCGACTCGAGCGACTCGATGTCATTCGGTAGGGCGAAGGAGATTCCGGGAACGAGCGGTCCGAATCCCTCCCACTTCGCAGGTTGCCCGGTCGCCGAGAGGGCTCCGAGCGTCCGCCCGTGGAAGCCGCCTTCGAGCGCGACGATGCGGGTGCGGCCGGTCGCCTTGCGCGCGATCTTGAGCGCGGCCTCGTTGGCCTCCGCGCCGGAGTTGCAGAAGAACGAACGTCCGCCGGGAAACCGCTCGGAGAGCGCCCCGGCGAGCCGAAGCATCGGCTCCGTCCAGTACAGGTTCGAGGCGTGCCAGAGCCGGTCGAGCTGCTCGTGCGCAGCGGCGAGCGGGGCGGGCGCACAATGGCCGAGACCAACAACGGCGATGCCGGCGACGAAGTCGAGGTACGCGCGGCCCGAGTCGTCCCAGACGTTGCACCCCTCGCCCCGCACGACGGTGATGTCCGCGCGCGCATAGGTCGGGAGCACGGTGTCGCGCAGCGCTGACAACGCATGTGGCTCTGAGCCACTTGGGCGGTTCACGCAACGACCTCGGTGGCACCGATCGCTGCCTGGACGCCGCCGCGCGCGGCGAGCACGGCGGCCTTGAGCTTCGGGACGATCCCGCCCTCGAAGGTGCCGTCGCCGAGCATCCGGTCGGCGTCGTCGACCGCGATGTGCTCGATCACAGCACCCTCCATCAGGACGCCGGGGACGTCGCTGACGAAGACGATCCGCTCCGCACCGAGCCCGACCGCGAGTGCAGCAGCAGCCTCGTCCGCATTCACGTTGAGCGCTCCGACCGCACCAGGCCCGGCTGCGAGCGGAGCCACGACGGGAATGCGGCCGGCGGCGAGCGCCTCCTCGATTGCCGGCGGCGCCGAGGGCTTCGGGTGCCCGACGAGCCCGAGTGCCTCCACCTGGGTCGCCTGCAGCCCGACCTCGTCGCCGAAGAGCGAGAGCGCGACCGGTCCGATCGCCGTGCACACGTCGCGATTGACCTCTGCCAGCGACGCGCGCACGACCTCGAGCACGTCGCTCGTCGTCACGCGCCGCCCCTCGACAAATGTGGGGTCGATCCCGCGGCGCTCCATCTCTGCCGTGATCTGCGGCCCGGCGCCGTGGACGACGACGACGTCGTGGCCCTGCTCGCGCAGCGCGAGGGCCTCAGCCGCAGCGGTGGTGGCCACGCGACCGCCGAGCTTGATCACGACCCGGCTCACGTCGTGTACTCCGCGTTGATCCGGACGTAGTCGTAGGTGAGGTCGGACGCGAGGTAGCCGGCTGCGCCGTCGCCGAGCCCGAGGTCGAGGTCGATGCGACAGACCGGGCCGACGAGCTCCGGCACGGCGCCGGTCGGCGAACCGCCGGCGTACACCGCGACGCCCTCGAACGCAACCGTCAGCCGCTCGGTGTCGAGCTGCGCAAAGCCGTCGCCGTACGGCGCCGAGCCTGCGGCCATCAGCACCCTGCCCCAGTTCGGGTCGTGCCCGAAGGCCGCGGTCTTCACGAGCGGCGAGGTCGCGATCCGCCGTGCGATAGCCTCGGCCTCGGCGGTCGTGGCGGCACCGTTGACGCCGATCTCGAGCACGACGGTAGCGCCCTCGCCGTCGGCCACCACCTGGCGCGCGAGATCGCCACACACCTCGTCCAGTGCCGCGGCGAACGCCTCGTCGTCGCGGGCGACGCCACTCGCACCGTTCGCGAGCAGGATCACGGCGTCGTTCGTGGAGCAGTCGCCGTCAACGGAGATCCGGTTGAAGCTCCGCGCCACGGCAGGCCGCAGGAACGTCTCCGCCTCACCCTCGGCGAGGGGGTAGTCGGTCGTGATCACGACCAGCATCGTCGCAAGGCGGGGGTGAATCATCCCCGCCCCCTTCGCCATCCCGCCGACCGTGAATCCTCCGGCGTGGGCGACGGCGACCTTCGGGCCCGAGTCCGTCGTCAAGATCGCACCTGCGGCAGCAGCGCCACCGTCTGCGGACAGGGTGCCGGCTGCGTCGCGCGCCCCGGCAAGCACCTTGTCGAGCGGCAGCGGCGCCCCGATGACGCCCGTCGAAAGAACCAGAACCTGCTCGGGCTGGAGGCCGAGCTCACCCGCGAGTCCGACGGCGGAGGCAACGGCATCCTCCTCGCCCCGTACCCCGGTCGCGGCGTTCGCGACGCCGGCGTTGATGAGCACCGCCTGTGGCTGTGCCAGCTCGAGATGCCGCTTCGACACCGTGACCGGCGCCGCCTGGACGCGATTCGTCGTCCAGAGAGCAGCGCCGACTGCAGCCGGAATCGAGCGGACGACGGCGACGTCCGGCCGGCCCGACGGCCGGATCCCGGCCGCGACGCCACTCGCCTCGAAGCCTTGCGCTGCTGTGACCGACATAGCTAGACGAGCACCCCTCCGAGTCGCAGACCCGCTGTCGGCTCGAGGCCGAGAGACCGGTTCACGTTCTGGATTGCCTGCCCGGCGGCACCCTTGCCCAGGTTGTCCTCAGCGCAGATCACGACGGTGCGGTCGGTGAACCGGTCGCTGAAGATCGCTACCTCGGCCCGGTCGGAGTGCTGAACGCGCGCTATGTCCGGGGCCATCCCCTCGGGGAGGACGGTGACGACGGGGCTGTCGACGTACGCCTCTTCGATCAGATCGCGGAGGTTTGCGCCGGTTGAGCGGACGTTGCACGTCGCGATGAGACCGCGCCGGATGGGCAGGAGGTGGGGGGTGAACGACACGGGGAAGCCGAGCAGCTGCGTGATCTCGGGCACGTGCTGGTGGGCACCGACGCGATACGGCGTGACGTTCTCGAGCACTGCACCGGAATGCGAGGACGCCTTCAACGTGCGGCCCGCGCCCGTCATCCCGGAGAGCCCGTCGACGACCACGGAGTCGGGCTCGATCGCGTCCTTCAATGGCCCGAGCGCGAGCAGGGTTGCGGTTGCGTAACAGCCCGGATTCGCGACCAGGCGTCCCGACTCGCCGACGAGCTCGGGAAGCCCGTAGACCCAGTCGCGAAGACCCTCGGGCCGGGGATGCGTGAAGCCGTACCAGGCGTCGTAGGCGGAGGCGTCGCGCAGGCGGTGCGCGCCCGACAGGTCGATGACGACACCGGTCGTTGGAGGCTCGACCACAGCAGCGGCCCCGTGAGAGAGGCAGAGGATCGTGACGTCGGCCCCGTGCGCGAGCGCCTCGTCGTTCGTGACGAACGAGGGCATCTCGGCCCGGCCGAGCCGCGGGTCGAGAGCGCTCCCGGGTTGACCCGCGAGCGAGTCCGAGCCGACCGCGACGAGGCGCAGGCTCGGGTGTCCGAGGACGCGGTCGAGCGTCTCCTGTCCGGTGTAGCCGGCTGCACCGACGATGCTGACATCGACCATTGACTGCATACTATGCAATCATAGCGTCATCTATGCGTCTCGGCGCAGGTGGGCCAAAGGGCGCCGAGGCGGCAGCCGCGGACGCTTCCCGCTTGCGGCCCCAGGCCCGTTCAGGCATGCTTCATGTCCGATGCTCTGCCTCGCCGTATCCCCGTTCGCATGCGATCCGCGTCTCGCGGTATCGCGTGGCGTAGGCATCGAGCTCATTGACATTCTCCCCCGCTAGGGAGACGTCGCCCACGCACCGGTAGCCCGCCAGTGCAGGAACGCGACGGAGACAGCGCCGATCGCATCCTGGCGACCGGGGAAGGGACGAGCCACCGTGAGACCGAAGGACAGAAAATGAAGATGAACGGAGCAGACGCGATCCTCCGCTCGCTCGAGGCCGAAGGGGTCGAGGTGATGTTCGGGATCCCGGGCGGGGCGATCATGCCCACCTACGACGCGATGGCCCGCGGAACGACCGTGCGCCACATCCTGGCACGCCACGAGCAAGGCGCCGGCCATATGGCGCAGGGCTACGCGCGCGCCTCGGGAAGGGTCGGCGTTGCGATCGCCACCTCCGGCCCCGGCGCCACGAACCTCGTAACGCCGATCGCGGACGCCTGGATGGACTCCACCCCACTCGTCTGCATCACGGGCCAGGTGCGCTCGAACCTGATCGGGACAGACGCCTTCCAGGAGTGCGACATCACCGGCATCACGATGCCGATCGTCAAGCACTCGTGGCTCGTGCAGGACGTGAAGGAGATCCCAGCCGTGATGAAGGCGGCGTTCCACGTCGCGCGCACCGGCCGCTGCGGCCCGGTCCTCGTCGACGTCCCGCGCGACATCCAGGAGGCCGAGGTCGACTTCAGCTATCCCGAGACGGTCGACCTGCCCGGGTGGCGCCCGCCGCGCAAGGTGCACCCGCTGCAGATCCGCGAGGCAGCAAAGCGGATCGCGCACGCCGAGAAGCCCGTCCTCTACGTGGGCGGTGGCACGCTCAACGGCGACGCGTGCGACGAGCTGCGCACCCTCGCCGAGGTCGGCGGCCTGCCGGTGATCACCACGCTGATGGGCAAGGGGGCGTTCCCGGAGAATCACCCGCTCTTCATGGGCTGGCCGGGCATGCACGGCACGAAGTGGTCGAATCTCGCAATGAACACGTGTGATGTGCTCGTGGCGATCGGCGCACGCTTCGACGACCGGGTCACCGGCAAGCTCTCCGCTTTTGCGCCCGGCGCGACCGTCGTGCACCTGGACATCGACCCTGCCGAGATTTCGAAGCTGCGCGACGCAGACGTACCCGTCGTCGGCCCACTCAAGAAGGCTGTCGCCGAGCTCGCCGTCGAGGTCGGCAAGCACCGCACCGACGGCGTCCCGCCGCCGACTGCGTGGGTGCACAAGATCGAGGAGTGGCGCGATGAGTTCCCCCTTCGCTACGGCCACGGCGGCGATTGGCTGAAGCCGCAGAAGCTGATGGAGACGCTTCAGGAGCTCACCGCCGGCGACGACGTCGTCTTCACGACCGGCGTCGGCCAGCACCAGATGTGGGCGATGCAGTACCTCCTCACCGAGCGACCGCGGAACTTCATCACCTCGGGCGGGCTCGGAACGATGGGCTACGGCATCCCTGCAGCAGTCGGAGCGAAGGCCGCCCGTCCGGACGCGACCGTGATCTGCGTCGACGGCGACGGCTGCTTCCAGATGACGGCGCAGGAGCTGACGACCGCCGTGATCGAGGATCTGCCGATCATCGTCGTGCTCGTCAACAACGGGTACCTCGGCATGGTCACCCAGTGGCAGGACATGTTCTTCGACGGCCGCCGCTCGCACGTGGGCCTCGGCGTCGACGTCCCCGACTACGTGAAGCTGGCCGAGGCCTACGGGGGAGTCGGCATCCTCGTCGAGTCCGAGGCGGAGCTCGAGCCGGCGCTGCGCGAGGCCCTCGCGCTCAACCGCACCGTCGTCGTCGACTGCCGCGTCGACCCTGCCGAGCAGTGCTTCCCCATGATCCCCGCCGGCGCAGCGGCGATCGACATGGTCGAGTACGAAGAGCACGTCGAGGCGGCATCGTGAAGCACACGATCTCGGTGCTCCTCGAGGACAAGCCCGGCGCGCTCGCCCGGATCGCGACGATGTTCGCGCGGCGCGGGTTCAACATCGACTCGCTCGCCGTCGGTCCGACGGAGCGCGACGGCGTCTCGTGCATCACGCTGCGCGTCGACTGCGAGCACCACTCGCTCGAGCAGATCGAGAAGCAGATCCACAAGCTCGTCAACGTCCTCCGCGTGACCGAGCTCGCTCCGGACGACGCCGTCGAACGGGAGCTCCTCCTGCTCAAGGTCAGCGCCGGCCCGGAGCGGCGCGCGGAGCTGATCTCGACGTCGGAGGCCTTCAAGGGACGCGTCGTCGATCTGGGCGCCGATTCGGTGACGTTCGAGCTGACCGGCACGCCCGAGGAGCTCGACGCATTTCAGGAGCTCGCCCGTCCCCACGGCATCCAGGAGCTCGTACGTACGGGTCGGGTCGGCATTGCGCGGGCATCGGCGAAGAAGACCCGGCGTCTCTCGGCCATCAACTAGAACTCAGCGTCGACGGCAGTCTTCAACCTGTCTGCGATACAGCTCTCCAACACCTAGGTCAAACCAGAGAAGGGACGAACAGCAATGGCGACGATTCTCCGGGACGGCAATCTCGGTCTGCTCGACGGCAAGGTTGCGGTCATCGGCTATGGGAGCCAGGGCCATGCCCATGCTCTCAACCTCCGCGACTCGGGCGTTCAGGTCGAGGTCGGCCTGCGCGAGGGCTCGCCCTCGTGGGGCGAGGCGGAGGCAACGGGCCTGACGGTGCGCACGGTGGCCGAAGCGGTCAAGGGCGCCCAGCTCGTCGCGATCCTGCTGCCGGACCAGGTGCAGCCCCAGGTCTTCACGGAGCACATCGAGCCGAACCTTGCTCCCGGCGCAGCGGTGCTGTTCGCCCACGGCTTCAACGTCCTCTACGAGCGCATCGCGCCGGCGACCGACCACGACGTGATCATGGTGGCGCCGAAGGGCCCAGGGCACGTCGTCCGCCGGCTCTTCACCGAGGGGTACGGCACGCCGGCCCTGATCGCGATCGAGCAGGACGCGTCGGGCAACGCCCGCGAGATCGCTCTCGCCTACGCAATCGGCATCGGGGCCGGTCGGGCCGGCATCCTCGAGACGACGTTCAAGGAAGAGACCGAGACCGATCTCTTCGGCGAGCAGGCCGTCCTCTGCGGTGGCACGTCCGAGCTCATCCGCGCCGGGTTCGAGACCCTCGTCGAGGCTGGTTACGCGCCTGAGATTGCGTACTACGAGTGCCTCCACGAGCTGAAGCTGATCGTCGACCTGATCTACGAGAACGGGCTTGCCGGGATGCGCTATTCGATCTCGGACACGGCGGAGTTCGGCGACTACACCCGCGGCAAGCGCGTCGTCGATGCGCACGTGCGGGAGGAGATGAAGGCGATTCTGGCCGACATCCAGTCCGGCGAGTTCGCCCGCGAGTGGGTCGAGGACATGGGCAACAACGAGGCGCGCCTCAAGGAGATGCGCGCGGAGGCGGCCCAGTCCCAGCTCGAGACCGTCGGCAAGGAGCTGCGCGGCCTGATGCACAAGGCCGGGGAGAGGTAGACCGCACATGGCGTCCGTCGACGTTCCCGTAGCGCTCCTCGGGTACGGCACCGTCGGCGCGGCCGTGCACCGGTTGCTCGAAGACTCGGCGGACGAGATCGAGCGCGCTACCGGCCACCGCCTGCGGGTGACGCACGCGCTCGTTCGCGACGCGGGCAAGGAGCGCTCGTACGAGCCTGCGCCTGGAGTCCTCACCGAGGATTTCGGCGCAATCCTCAACGATCCGTCGGTTCAGGTCGTGGCCGAGGTGATGGGGGGCGTCGACCCCGCCGGCGAGCACGTCCTCGAGTTGCTCCGCTCGGGTCGCCCCGTCGTGACGGCCAACAAGCAGCTCGTCGCCCGCCGCGGCGCCGAGCTGTTCGAGGCCGCCGCCGCGGGCGGCGTCCAGCTTCGCTTCGAGGCCTCGGTGTGTGCCGCGATCCCCGTGATCAAGGTGCTGCGCGAGTCGCTCGTCGTCACGAACGTGCACCGCGTGCTCGGGATCGTCAACGGGACGACCAACTTCATCCTCTCGGCGATGGAAGAAGGACGCCCATACGGCGACGCGCTCGCCGAGGCGCAGCGCCTCGGCTTCGCCGAGGCGGACCCCACCGAGGACGTCGCCGGGCTCGATGCCGCCGCGAAGACCGCCATTCTCGCGACCGTCGCGTTCGGCTCACGCGTGCCGCTCGAATGGGTCGAGGTCGAAGGCATCGAGGGCGTCACGCTCGATCACGTCGCCGCCGCAGGTGCCCTCGACATGCACGTGAAGCTGATCGGCCGCGCCACGCTCGTCGGCGACCGGGTCGACGTCCGCGTCGGGCCGGCGTTCGTCGACGGCCACCACCCGCTGGCAGCGGTCGAGGGTGCCTTCAACGCCGTGATGTTGCAGGGCGACGCGATCCGCGAGATCACGCTCGAAGGCCCTGGTGCCGGTGGCATCGAAACAGCGTCCGCCGTCGTCGCCGACATGGTCTCCGTCGTCGGTACGACCGGCACCGGCTTTCTCCAGAACGATCCGGTCTGGCGGAACCTCGAGCGACTCCCTCCGGGCGACCTCGCCTCGCCGTTCTATCTCAGGCTCGAGGTCGAGGACCGCGCCGGCGTGCTCGCGCGCATCGCACACGAGCTCTCCTCCGAGGGCGTCTCCGTCGCCCAGCTCGTCCAGCAGCCGAACGACGGGCATGCCGTGCTCCACGTGGTGACCCATGAGGCTGCCACCGGTCGCGTCGGCGCGGCGCTCGACGCGATCCGGGGGCTGCCCGAGGCGCGCGGCGAGGCGAGCGCGATGCCCGTAATCTCCGGTCGCGGTGTCGGGGAGCTGGGCTGGGCATGACCGTCCCATTGATCGAGAGATTCCGCCCGCTCCTTCCGGTGACCGAGCAGACGCCGGTGATCTCACTCGGCGAGGGCTCGACGCCGCTGCTGCACGCGCCGCGGCTGTCGGAGCTGCTCGGCGTCGAGATCCTGCTCAAGTGGGAGGCCTCGAACCCGACCGGCTCGTACAAGGACCGCGGCATGACCGTGGCCGTCTCGAAAGCCGTCGAGGACGGCGCCGAGGCGGTGATCTGCGCGTCGACCGGCAATACCGCTGCCTCGGCAGCCGCGTACGCGGCACGCGCCGGGATTCCCGCCGTCGTGCTGACGCCCGCCGGAGCCGTCGCCGGGCCGAAGGTCGCGCAGACTCGCATGTTCGGCGCCAAGGTGCTCGAAGTGCGGGGTGACTTCGACGAGGCCCTTGCGGCCGCGCAGGAGCTCGGTCGCCGCGGAACGCACGTGCTCGTGAACTCCGTCAATCCGTATCGCCGGGCGGGGCAGAAGACGGCAGTGTTCGAGATCGTCGAGGAGCTCGGTGCCGCACCGGACGCCTTCGTGATCCCGTACGGCGGCGGCGGCAACACGTCCGCCTACGCGGCGGGCATCAGCGAGCTCGGGATCACAACGCCGATCTACTCGGTCGAGGCCGAGCATCGGCCGACGACGCTCGCGTCCGCGATCCGCATCGGAGATCCCGTGCATGCCGAGAGCGTGCGGGCGTCCGGCGCAACGGTCGTCACGGTCTCGGACGAGGAGATCGTGGCCGCGTGGCTGCAGCTCGCGAAGGTCGAGGGGCTCTTCTGCGAGCCGTCGTCGGCCGCCGGGCTCGCAGCAATTCGCCGCGGCGACGTCGCGGGCGAGCGGCTCGTCGTCACGATCACGGGCCACGGGCTCAAGGACACCGAAAGCGCCGATCGCTACGCACCGGCGCTCGATCAGGTCGAGTCCGACCCCGACGCGATCGCCGCCGCAGCACGGGGATGACCACCTTCAAGGCCCCAGCGACGTCGGCCAACATCGGAGCCGGGTTCGATACTGCTGCGGTTGCGTTCGACCTCTGGAACGAGCTCGAGCTGACGGAGGGCTCGGGCGTGTCGGTCGTGGGCGAAGGCGCAGCGGAGCTTCCCGCCGACGAGTCCAATCTCGCCGTGCACGCCTACGCGCTTCTCGCCGATCCGACCGGCAAGCACTTCCGCTTCACAAACAGGATCCCCCTCGAGCGAGGGCTCGGCTCGTCGGCTGCCGCGATCGCGCTCGGCCTCGTCGCCGCGGCACCGAACGCGAGCGCCGAGGAGCTGCTCGCGGTCGGGATCGCGCTCGAGCCGCACGCCGACAACCTCGCCGCCGCGCTCCTCGGCGGCCTCACGCTCTCGTGGGACGGACGGATCGCGCGGATCGCAGAGCGGCTACCCCTCTCGGCGATCGCGGTTGTCCCCAAGGAGCGGACCTCGACCGCGAGCTCCCGCAAGACGCTGCCGGCAACCGTTCCTCACGCCGAGGCGGCGGCGAGCGCGGGCCGCGCCGCGCTGCTCGGCGCGGGTGCCGCGAGCGGCGACGCATCGCTCTTCTCCGCTGCCCTGAGCGACTGGCTCCACGAGCCGTATCGGCCCTCGGCGACGCTGAACGCGATCCGCACCACTCCACCGGCAGGATGTGGCGGGGCGACGCTGTCGGGATCGGGCCCGACGGTGATCGCCTGGGCAGCGGACGGTGCCGCCTGCGCAGCAGAGCTCCGCGACCGCTTTCCCGACCACGAGGTCCTCGAGCTCGACATCGCGCCGCGGGGTGCCCTGTGAGCGTCGTGCTCGTCGACCCTCGGCCGAGGACTGATTACGACGCAGGACACGTCCCTGGCGCTGTCCACCTCGACCCCGAGCTCGACCTCTCGGCGGTCGTGTCCGACCCCGCTCTCGGCGGCCGCCACCCGCTTCCCCACGCCGACCAGCTGGAGCTGGTCTTCGGGCGGGCCGGCATCGGACCCGACGACTTCGTGCTCGCGCTCGACGACGGATCGGGCTGGGCCGCGCGATGCTGGTGGCTGCTGCGGCACGTCGGCCACGACGCCGCCGGCGCGATCGACGTTCGCGGATACCTCGGCCCGCTCGCGACGGAGAACGTCGTGCCCGACCCGAAGGCGTTCTGCGCACAACCTCGCGAGGATGACACGGTCACGGCCGAGGAGATCCTCGCGCGGCTCGGCGATCCGTCGCTGTTGCTCCTCGATGCCCGCAGCCGCGTTCGCTGGCTCGGCGAGGAAGAGCCGCTCGACCCTGTCGCGGGCCGGATTCCCGGCGCCGCCAATGCCCCCTTCACCGAGCCACTCCCTGCCGGTGCGACGGACG
This sequence comes from uncultured Thermoleophilia bacterium, assembly GCA_963799575.1. Lineage (GTDB taxonomy): Bacteria > Actinomycetota > Thermoleophilia > Gaiellales > Gaiellaceae > Gaiella. The sequence goes on along the minus strand of CAWCXK010000006.1, from coordinate 458,927 downwards.
CAAGCGAGCTGGTCTCCTACTGCGGCTCGGGTGTGACGGCCTGCGTCGTGGCGCAGCGACTCGTGCTCGCGGGCCGCGACGACGTCCGTCTCTACCCTGGTTCGTTCAGCGAGTGGTGCCGCCGTGAGAGCTATCCCATCGAGAAAGGAACACCGTGACAACGCCGTACGATCGTCCTTCCGACCCCGCCAAGCGACACAGCTCCGCGCTCACCGACGGCCCTGACCGCGCCGGCGCGCGCTCGATGCTGAAGGCGACTGGCTTCACCGACGAGGATCTCGCGAAGCCCATCGTCGGCGTTGGCACGACGTGGATCGAGACGATGCCGTGCAACCTCAATCAGCGCGACCTGGCAATCCACGTAAAGCGCGGCGTCCGTGACGCAGGCGGGACGCCGATGGAGTTCAACACGGTTGCCGTCTCGGACGGCGTCTCGATGGGAACGTCCGGCATGCGCGCCTCGCTCGTCTCGCGCGAGGTGATCGCCGACTCGATCGAGCTGGTAGCCCGCGGCCATCTGTTCGACGGTCTCGTCCAGCTCGTAGCCTGCGACAAGACGAACCCGGGTGGGGCGATGGCCGTCGGTCGCCTCGACATCCCGGCCGTGCTCTTCTACTCCGGCTCGATCGCGCCCGGCCTCTACCGGCAGCGCGAGGTGTCGATCGGCGATGTCTACGAGGGGATCGGCGCCTACGCGGCCGGCAAGATCAGCGCCGCCGACCTGCACGAGCTCGAGTCGGAGGCGTGTCCCGGTGCCGGGGCCTGCGGCGGCCAGTTCACTGCAAACACGATGTCGGGGATCCTCGACTTCCTCGGCCTCTCGCCGTTCGGCGTGAACGGGATCCCGGCAATCCACCGCGACAAGGAGCAAGCAGCTTATGAGGCCGGTCGTCTCGCCGTGCAGCTCGTTCGGGACAACGTGACGCCGCGCTCGCTCGTGACGCGCGAGTCGTTCGAGAACGCTGTTGCCTCCGTGGCGGCGACGGGCGGATCGACGAACGCCGCCCTCCACCTCGTCGCGATCGCGCGCGACTTCGGGCTCGAGTTCACGATTGACGACTTCGAGCGCATCTCGGCAAAGACGCCGATCATTGCCGACATGAAGCCCTGGGGTCGTTGGCACGCGAACGACATGTATCGCGCCGGTGGCGGCGCGCTCGTCGCACGCGAGCTGAAGAAGGCCGGCCTCCTGCACACCGATGCCCGCACGGTCGACGGACGCACGATCGGCGAGATCGCCGACTCCGCCGTCGAGACCGAGGGCCAGACCGTGGTCGTCCCGATCGCGACCCCGCTGAAGTCGCGAGGTGGCGTCGCCGTCCTCTACGGCAACCTTGCGCCCGAAGGGTGCGCCGTCAAGCTCGCCGGTCACGATCGCACCCTCCACCGCGGCCCGGCCCGCGTGTTCGACTCCGAGGAGGAGACGTTCGCCGCCGTCAAGGCCGGCAAGGTCGTGGACGGGGACGTCGTCGTCATCCGCTACGAAGGCCCGCACGGCGGCCCCGGGATGCGGGAAATGCTCCACGTCACGGGCGCAATCGTCGGCGAGGGCCTGTCCGAGTCCGTCGCGCTGATCACCGACGGCCGCTTCTCCGGCGCAACGCACGGATTCATGGTCGGCCACGTCGCACCCGAGGCGTCGAAGCGCGGGCCGATCGCGGCACTGCGCGAGGGCGACATCGTCGTGATCGACGTCGAGCGCGCCGAGCTCAACGTGGAGCTCACCGAGGCCGAGATCGAGGAACGGCTCGCCGAGTGGGTCGAGCCGGAGCCGCGGTACCGCCGTGGCGTGCTCGCGAACTACGCGACGCTCGTCTCGTCGGCCTCGGCGGGCGCGGTGACGTTGTCGCGCTACGAGACGGTTTAGCCGCGAGAGCCCTGCTGACCGTTTGGTGGCACCGGATGGTAATGCTTTACTTGGTGAAGTAACGTGCTTGGACGCGGTCGGGCGGCGTCATACGCTTGATCGTCGAAGCGTGCATCTGCACTCGATGAGGAGGAAAGAATGGCATTGCAGCTCGGAGACACTGCGCCCGATTTTCAGGCGGAGACCACGGAGGGCCCGATCAGCTTTCACGACTGGATCGGCGACTCGTGGGTCGTCCTGTTCTCCCACCCGAAGGATTTCACCCCGATCTGCACGACGGAGCTCGGCTACATGGCGAAGATCAAGCCCGACTTCGACAGCCGGGGCGTCAAGATCATCGGCCTCTCGGTCGACCCGCTCGACAGGCACGCGGCCTGGGCGAACGACATCGAGGAGACGCAGGGCTACGCTCCGAACTACCCGATGATCGCAGACGTCGACTTCGCGGTGTCCAAGCTGTACGGAATGCTCGGCGCCGACGTCTCGGGCGATCCCGCCGACCGGACGGCTGCCGACAACCAGACCGTGCGCAACGTCTTCGTGATTGGGCCCGACAAGAAGGTCAAGCTGATTCTCGTCTACCCGATGACGACCGGCCGCAACTTCGACGAGGTGCTGCGGGTGATCGACTCGCTGCAGCTGACGGCGAAGCACAAGGTCTCGACGCCGGTCAACTGGCGAAGCGGCGAGGACGTCGTCATCGCCGGGTCGGTGTCGGACGAGCAGGCGCGAGAGATCTGGCCCGACGGCTGGGAGTCGCCGAAGCCGTACATCCGGATCGTGAAGCAGCCGACCGGCTGAGGCCGGCCGGCACCCGGGGTGCCGACGATGAATGCGTGCCGTAGGGCTCCCACCGGGAGCCCTACGCATCTCCGTAGTTGGCCGCATCGCCTGCTCGGTGAACTCACGTTGACCGAAGTGAGCAGAAGAGTGAGACTACGGGTACTTCTCCAACGTCAACGACGCAGCGGGCCGCGAGGTTCGCGGCGAGGAGGGCACGATGAACACCATCGTTGTCGGATACGACGAGACCGAGCCGGCACAACGCGCTCTCGACCGCGCTGCGGAGCTCACGGCGGCCTTCGGCTCTCAGCTGATCGTGACGAGCGTCGCTCCGGTGCTCGTCGGCACTCGCGAGATGAGCGCCGTCGACCCCGCCGATCCGCCCGAGCTCCACCGGCAGGAGCTGGATCACGCCCGAACGACACTCGTAGCGCGTGGTATCGACGCCCAGTACGAGCTGACGGTCGGCGATCCCGCAACGGCGATCGTCGATCTGGCCGACAGAGTCGAGGCGGATCTGATCGTCGTCGGCACCCGCCAGGCAAGCTTCATCTCCTCGCTTCTCGGGGTCAGCGTCAGTGGCGCCGTGAAGCGCAAGGCCCACTGCGACGTCCTGATCGTCCAGTAGCACGTCCCAGGCACGGACGAGGCCGGCGCGACCCCCGGTCTGGCTCGGCGCGCCCAACCGTCGCACTGCAGAAGCGCCTGCGCTAGTGTTTGCGGTGGCGCGGGACTCGTCCCGCTCCGCATCGAGAGAGGCTGAGGGACCGGCCCTGTGACGCCTCGGCAACCTGCCCACATATCGGGTGAAGGTGCCAAACCCGGACGGATGTCGAGCGACGACCAGGAGGTTCCACCCCATGCCCGCTGTTTCCCTTAGCTGCCGCGTCTGTGCGACCGAGCACCCGCTCGTCGCGAACGGCTCATGCTCGCAGTGCTTCGGCCCTCTCGATCCCACCTACGACTGGGATCTGCTCCGTGGCCGGGTCAGTCGCGCCTCGATCGAGGCGGGGCCGCAGTCGATCTGGCGCTACGCCGACCTACTGCCGGTGACCGCACCCGAGAACGCCCGGCTCGCGCCCGGCATGACGCCTCTCGTGCCGGCCCCCCGCCTCGCCGACGAGCTCGGGATTGGCGAGCTGTGGCTCAAGCTCGATACGGCCAACCCGACGCACTCGTTCAAGGATCGTGTCGTTGCCGTTGCCGCGCGCAAGGCGCAGGAGCTCGGGCTCGACACCCTCTCTTGCTCCTCGACCGGCAACCTCGCGGGCGCAGTCGCCGCCCGTGCCGCTGCGGAGGGCCTCGATGCGGCCGTCTTCGTCCCGAGCGACCTCGAGCCGGAAAAGCTCGCGGCGGCCGCGGTCTACGGCCCACGCATCTACGCCGTCAACGGCACGTACGACCACTGCTCGAGGCTTTCGGTGGAGCTGTCCTTCGAGCTGCCGTGGGGCTTTGTCAACGTGAATCTGCGCTCGTACTACGCGGAGGGCTCGAAGACGCTCGCCTACGAGATCGCGGAGCAGCTCGGCTGGGAGACGCCGGACGCGGTCGCTATTCCCGTTGCATCGGGCGCTCTCTTCCACAAGGTGGGCCAGGGCTTCGACGAGCTGCGGCGGCTCGGCCTGATCCAGGGCGGCAGCCCGACACTCTTCGGCGGCCAGGCCGCTGGATGCGAGCCTGTCGCAACCGCCTTCCGCAACGGCGCACGCGTCGTGCCCGTGAGGCCGGACAGTATCGCCCGGTCGCTCGCGATCGGGAATCCGGCCGACGGCGACTTCGCGGTTGCGACCGCCCGTTCGACCGGCGGTGCAATCTTCACCGTGCCCGAGGACGAGATCGGGCTCAATATGGCCGAGCTTGCCTCGACGACCGGCGTCTTCGGCGAGACCGCGACGGGCGTCACGCTCGGCGCACTCAAGGCGGCGGTCGCCGACGGCCGGGTCGACAGGCAGTCGCGGGTCGTGCTGCTCGTCACGGGCGACGGGTTGAAGACGCCCGGCCCCGTGTCGCACACCTACGATCCAGTCATGATCGAGGCAGACGCAGACGCGTTCGTCGACGAGGTGCTCGTCGCCTGATGGCGGGCAAGAGCCTCTTCGACAAGGTCTGGGACCGGCACGTCGTCCGCGACGAGCCCGGTGAGCCGACGCTGCTGTACATCGACCTGCACCTCGTGCACGAAGTCACCTCGCCGCAGGCCTTCGAGGGCCTCCGGCTCGCGGGGCGAACGGTACGTCGGCCCGAGCTGACGGTCGCGACGATGGATCACAACGTGCCGACGCTGCCGGGGCCGGTAACGGACGAGATGGCGAAGGCGCAGCTCGACGCGTTGCGCGCCAACTGCGAGGAGTTCGGGATCGAGCTGCACGGAACGGGATCGGGGAGCGAGGGCATCGTCCACGTGATCGGCCCGGAGCTCGGCGTCACGCAGCCGGGCAAGACGATCGTCTGCGGCGACAGCCACACGTCGACCCACGGCGCGTTCGGTGCGCTCGCGTTCGGGATCGGGACTTCCGAGGTCGAGCACGTGCTCGCAACGCAGACGCTGAACCAGCGCCGGCCGAAGACGATGCTGCTCGAGTTCGTCGGCGACCTGCCGGCGGGACTGACCGCCAAGGACATGATCCTGGGAGCGATCGGCCAGGTCGGCGTCGCAGGTGGCGTCGGCTACGTGGTCGAGTACGCGGGCGACGCGATCCGGGCGCTGTCCATGGAGCAGCGCATGACCATCTGCAACATGTCGATCGAGTGGGGGGCGCGCGCGGGCATGATCGCTCCGGACGAGAAGACCTTCGCTTACCTCGATGGTCGGCCGCAGGCCCCGGCAGGCGAGGAGTGGCGGCGTGCCGTCGAGGACTGGAGCTCCCTCGCCTCCGATCCCGATGCCTCCTACGACACCCACGTCGTGGTCGACGTGACCGAGCTCGTGCCCCAGGTCACGTGGGGCACGAATCCGGGGATGGTCGTGCCCGTGACGGGAGCCGTTCCCGATCCGGCGACGTTCGCCGACGCCGACGACCAGGCCGCGGGTGCCCGAGCGCTCGACTACATGGGACTCCGAGCCGGACAGCCGATCGAGGAGATTCGCATCGACCGCGTGTTCATCGGCTCCTGCACGAACTCGCGAATCGAGGACCTGCGCGCCGCTGCCGAGATCGTGCGTGGCCGGACCGTCGATCCGGCGGTGACGGCGCTCGTCGTGCCGGGCTCGGCGCAGGTGCGTCGCCAGGCGCAGGCTGAAGGTCTAGACCAGATATTTCTCGATGCCGGCTTCGAATGGCGCCTCGCGGGGTGCTCGATGTGCCTCGGAATGAATCCCGACGTGCTGGCGCCGGGCGAGCGGTGCGCCTCGACGTCGAACCGCAACTTCGAGGGGCGCCAGGGCCGGGGTGGTCGCACCCACCTCGTCAGTCCCGAGATGGCTGCGGCTGCCGCGCTCCACGGGCGCTTCGTGGACGTGCGCTCGCTGGCCGGCGAAACGGTGTCGGCATGAAGGCAATCTCACACGTCGAGGGACGCGTCGCGGTGCTCGACCGGCCCGACGTGGACACCGACCAGATCATCCCCAAGCAGTTCCTCAAGCGCATCGAGCGGACGGGCTACGGGCAGTACGCGTTCTTCGACTGGCGGTTCGACGACGACGGCAACGAGCGGCCCGGCTTCGAGCTCAACCAACCCCAGTTCGCCGGAGCCAGGATTCTGATCGCCGGACGCAACTTCGGTTGCGGCTCGTCGCGCGAGCACGCCGCGTGGGCGCTGCAGGACTACGGCCTCGACGTGATCATCGCGCCGTCCTTCGGGGACATCTTCCGCTCGAACGCCGCGCAAACCGGCATGGTGCTCGTCGAGCTGCCCGACGAGCAGGTGAAGGAGCTGATGGAATCCGTCGACCTCGACCGCGGGTCGGAGCTGGTCGTCGACCTCGAGGCGCTCACCGTGACGACGCCGGGCGGCAAGGTACTGCCCTTCGCGTTCGACGAGTCGACCCGCTACCGGCTCGTGAACGGCCTCGACGACATCGGCATCACCCTCCAGCACGCCGACGAGATCACCGCGTACGAGAGGGAGCGATCGATCGCATGACGCCGCTGCTGCACCGTTCGTGGGTCGAGGCGCCGGCATGACGCACGTTGCCGTATTGCCGGGCGACGGGATCGGGCCGGAGGTCGCAGCCCAGGCGATTCGCGTCCTCGACGCACTGGGAATCGGCCATTCGGAGCACGCCTTCGGCGGCAACGCGATTCTCGCCCAGGGCGACCCGCTCCCGGCCGAGACGCTCGCCGCGTGCCACGCGTCCGACGCCGTCCTCCTCGCCGCTGTCGGGCTGCCCGAGCTCGAGGGCCAGGCGGTGCGACCGGAGCAGGGTCTTCTCGGGCTTCGCAAGGAGCTCGCCGTCTACGCCAACCTCCGGCCCGCCCGCGCTCCAGGGATCGACATGATGATCGTGCGCGAGCTCGTCGGCGGGCTCTACTTCGGCGCCAAGGGCACGCGCGAGGACGGCACCTGGTTCGACACCTGCGAGTACTCGAGGCCGGAGGTCGAGCGGATCGCACGGCGCGGTTTCGAGATCGCGGCCGAGCGCGGCGGGCGCCTGACGTCGGTCGACAAGGTCAACGTCATGCACACCTCGCGTCTGTGGCGCGACGTCGTCTCGGAGATGGGCGCGGCCCTCTACCCCGCCGTGCCACTCGACCATGCGCTCGTCGACTCATTCGCCATGACGATCGTGCAGGCGCCGGAATCGATCGACACGGTGGTGACCGAGAACACGTTCGGCGACATCCTCTCGGACATCGCCGCCGCGGTGACCGGAGGGCTCGGTCTGGCCGCATCGGCGTCCCTCGGTGATAACGGGCCCGGCATCTTCGAGCCCGTCCACGGCTCGGCGCCGCAGATCGCGGGTCAGGGAGTCGCGAACCCGGCGGCGATGTTGAGGTCGGTCGCGTTACTCCTCTCCCACGGCCTCGGCCGCTTCGACGAGGCCGCTGCTCTGGAGCGGGCCGTCGACATCGCGCTCGTCGAGGCACCCACTCCCGATCTCGGCGGCTCCAGCTCGACGAGCGCTGCCGGCGATGCCGTCTTGCGCGCCCTCGACGCTGCCCGTACCCTGTGACGACGATGCGACGCGCAGCCGCCACGATCCTCGACTCCTCGGTTGCGCGCGCGCTGTTCGGCTTCGCCTTTACGGGCTAGCCGGCGCCTTCGACCTGCCTCGCGCCGTCTAGCTGAATCCCGGCGATCCGACTCAAGCGAAAGGCGCACTTCTCATGGCTTCCATCGAACTCACCGTCGCCTATCCCGGCCGCGAAGGCGCTCACTCAGCAGCCGCCTGCGACCGGCTCTTCCCGGCAGCCCGCTTGATCCCGCTGCCGACGTTCTCCGACGTCATCGACGCGGTCGTATCGGGACGGGTCCCGTACGGCGTGCTCCCGATCGAGAGCTCGCTCGTCGGGCCCGTCGCAGAGACGCACGATCTGCTCTACGAGTCGCCGCTGTCGATCGTCGCCGAGGCGATCCTGCCGATCAACCACTGCCTCGTCGGACCGGAGATGATCGACCTGTCGGCGGTCCGCGAGATCCACTCGCATCCGGTTGCGCTCGATCAGTGCCGAAAGCTCGTAGCGTCGCTCCCGGACGCGACCGCAGTCGCGGCGCCGACGACGGGAGACGCGGCCACGATCGTGGCGAAGCTCGCCGACCCGGCGATCGTCGCGATCGCCAGCGACCGCGCCGCGAGAATCAACGGCCTGACGATCATCGACGCCAACGTCGGCGACCATCCCGAGGCCTTCACGCGCTTCGTCTCGGTGGCGCCGTATACGCGCCTCGACCGGCGCGACGGGGCCTGGCGAACCGCGTTCTCCTTCACGACCGATCATCGGCCCGGCGCGCTCTTTCACGCCCTCGAGCCGCTCTCCCGCCACGCGATCGATCTCAACCTGCTCGTGTCGAGGCCGATTCCGTCGAGGCCGTTCAGCTATCGGTTCGATGCGGTGCTCAGTGGGCATCCACTCGATCCGGAGCTGTCTGCGACGCTCCGGGAGATGCGCAGCCTGACCGCCGAGCTGCGCGTGTTCGGGTCGTACCGGGCAGACCACGAGGGCGGGATCGCCGCCCGCACCGTCTAGTAGCTCCTGGAGGCTTGATGTGGATCAGGAGTGTCTGGGGCGGTTCTGCACCGGGCCTCCAACGGCCTCAGGCCGCCGCGGGCTCGGCTTGCTCGAGCGAGGGAAGGTACTGGTGCCAGCTGTCCGGTACCCGTTGAGCGGCGAGACGAATGAAGAGCACCGGCGCCGGGGCCCGCGGGGGTCGAGGGAGCGACATCGACGCCTCCTCGAGCAGGCGATCGCCCTTGCGAAGATTGCACGGCGCGCAGGCCGTGACGACGTTCTCCCAGACGGAATCGCCGCCCTTGGATCGTGGGATCACGTGGTCGAGCGTCAGCCGCCCGCCGGCCGTGCCGCAGTAGACGCATTTCCAACCGTCACGGGCGAAGAGCGCCCGCCGCGAGATCCGTCGCTTCACCGCACGCGGCACACGGACGTATTGCAGGAGACGGATCACGTGAGGGCGGATGAACGACCGCTCGGCCGACCGCAGCGGTTGCGCGTGATGCTCCACCACCTCGGCCTTGCCCTTCCACACGAGGACGTGCGCGCGCCGGTCGGAGCACACGTTGAGCGGCTCGTAACTTGCGTTCAGGACGAGTACCTGATGCACGTGGGGCGAGCGTACCAGCGAGGCTGGCGGCCAGGCTGGATTCGGAGCCAGACGGATGCTCGAGCCGGCCGCGAAGGCCTCGCTCAGCGGGCCATGGCGCGTTCGACGGCCGTCTGCTCCTCGGGCGAGAGAGCCACGGACGGCGTGCCGCGCTCGACGTCCTTCACGTAGATCCGCGCATAGTCACGGCCCTGGATCGCGGTGACGACCGTGCCCGTGCGGGTCGCGTCGAGAAACGCGAACGAGGCCGATTGCTTTCCGCCCGTGTCCTCGTAGGCGTCGTAGCGAACGACAGCAGTGTTCGTGATCGCTCCGTCGACCCGACGATCGACCCGGGACAGCCCGGTTGCGACCTCGTCGACGGCCCGGTGGAGGTCGTCGATGCGTGCCTGCAGCGACACGGCGAAGTCGACCATGTCGTGGGACGCGCCGCCGAGGACGGCCTGCTGGCCGCTCTGGAGACGACGGAGACGGCGCACGGCCAGCGCCGCGACGATGAGCGCGACGACGGCGACCACGCACGCCGCTATCGCGACGGCAAGCGCGACGTCCATTATTCGAGCGAGAAGATGACGGGGTACTCGGCGCTGTTGTTGTCGGTTCTCGCCTCGCCGGCCACCGGCTTCACGCTGACCTGAACCGAGGTTTTCTCACCGAACGGCGGGTCGGGGAAGTCCTTGAACGTGACGGTCTTGGTCTCGCCGATGTCCAGGATGTCGATGGTCTGCTTCTTCACGATCGGCGTCGTGCCCTTCGGGATCGTCAGCGTCACCTCGATCCTGACTTCCTGGTTGTCGCCCGTGTTCTTGACGGACACGTCGAAGGCGAGATCGGTCGACGCCTTGATCGTCGTCTCCGTGTCCGGCGCCAGAATCGTTCCGGCGGGTTGAACGACGACCTTCTCGAGCCCGGTGCCGTGGACGCCAGACGGCGTTCCGCCCGTGGATGCACCGTGGACGCGGAGCCAGATAGACGTCATCGAGCGGGTCGTGTAGAGCTCGGTGTTCTCCACGAACACCGACGCCGGAGCGGTGACGTCACCGACGCCCTCGTCCTGCATCGTCGCCTGGGCCGGAACCCGGAAGAGCACCTGCCAGACAACGTCACTCGCATCGAGCAGTCGCGCCTGCTGGGAGAGCTTCTCCCCAGCGGCCGTCGCGTTCTTCGAGTCGTCGCCCTTCGTCGCCTTGAACGTGTCGAGGAGCCCCTGCATGCCACGGACACGAAGATCGAGCGCCTCGACGGCGTGCTCGGTCGACGGCCGGAGCGGTCCGGGCACGCTGAGCCCGGATGCGTTGTCGACGTCCTGCTGCTGCCGATCGATGAATCCCTGCAGCGAGGTCTCGAGCTCGGCCTGCTTGAGGCCCGGCGTCGTCAGGAGCTCGGCCAGGTCGGCACCGATCTTGGCCGAGTTGGAGCCGATCGTGCCGAGTTGCGTCATCGCATTCGAATAGTCGTTGCGCTTCTTGTCCCCCGAGCAGCCCTGCGCCCAGAGGACGAGGAGCACGACGACGAGAATTGCGAACGCCACGAACCCGATCAGGCGGAGGATCGGCGTCACGCCGTGCGGCGCCTGGAAATGGGGCCGCCTCGGACCGCCGCCACCCCCACCCGACGGGCGCGAGGGCGTGTCGGGACGGCCGGCGCGCGTGCTCTCGCGCGTTGCGTCGTCGTCGAAGAAGTCGAAGTCGAGGTTGTCGTCGTCGTGCGAACTCACAGAACCTGCTCCCTCAGGGGACTGCGTGAGTCTACGCCATGCTTCGCCCCAGAAGGGAGGACCCCTACCGCGGCGAAGTGGCGATGACCGTGTCGAGCACCGCGTACGCCCTTCCCACTCCTGACCTCGTCCTCGACCGCTACCGGCCCCTGCGGCCAATCGGCCGCGGCGGGTCCGGCTCCGTCTGGCTCGCGCGGGATGAGCGAACCGGCCTCGAGGTCGCGCTCAAGATCGTTCCGCGTGAGGGCAAGCGCGCGTCCCGCGCCGCCCGTGAGATGGAGGCGGCGTCGCGGCTCCGCCACGCGCGCTGCGTGAGGGCCTACGACTTCGGCGGAGACAGCGGCCACGTCTACATCGCGTACGAGTACGTGCAGGGCAGCACGCTGCGCGAGACGCTCCGCAGCGGCAAGCTCGGCGACCGCGATGCCGTCGAGGCTTCGGCCCAGATCCTGGACGCGCTCGCCCATGCCCACCGGATCGGGATCGTCCACCGCGACGTGAAGCCGTCGAACGTGCTCGTCGAGGTTGCACCGACGATCTCGATCAAGCTGCTCGACTTCGGCCTGGCGCAGTTCGACGAGGCCGACACGCTCACTGCCGTCGGTGACGTGCCGGGCACCCTGGCGTACATCGCCCCCGAACGGCTGCGAGGCGGCGACGCAACGGCGGCGAGTGATGTCTGGGCGGTCGGCGTGTTGCTGTGGGAGGCGCTCGTCGGCGAGCACCCCTTCTGGGGCGTGCCGTTGCCTCAGGTCGCCGCGGCGATCGAGGCGGGAGCGAAGCCGATCAGCACCGCACGACCCGACGTTCCACCCGCGATCGCGGATGCCGTCTCCTCGGCTCTGTCGATCGACCCGGCGCGGCGCCCTTCGGCCGAGCAGCTTGCAACCGCGCTGCGGACGGCGCTCACCTCACCGCGGCGCGACCGCTCGAAGCCCGCGCGGCCGCGCCAGGCAACCATCGCTCCGAAGCCGGCTACGGCCGCGGTGCCGCTCGAGCGCCGGTTGATCCCCGCGGCGCTCGCGGCCGGAACCGTCACCTTCGCTGCGGCTCTTCTGCCTTTCTGGACCCCGGGGCTCGTCCTTCTCCTTGCGCTCGTCGCCGCAGCGGCGACGCTCAAGACACCGCGAATCGGGCTCGCGATTGCGCTCTTCGTGCCCGTGTTTCCACTCGGTAACGTCGCCCAGGCCGCCGCGGTCACATACGCTGTCCTTGCCCTCGCGTGGCTTGCGCTCTTCTGGCGCGACGCGCGCGCCGGCCTGTTGTTCGTGGCCGGACCGCTCCTTGCTGCGATCGGGGCCATCGCGCTCCTACCCCTCGCCGTGCAGCCGTCCCGCGGCAGGATCAGGCGCGGCCTCCAGGCATTCGTCGGCGTCCTCGCCGCCGCGGCAGTGGCGGGCGTTCGTGGACACCCGCTGCCCCTCACCGGCTCGATCGTGCCGAACCTCGGGATCGACGGCACCACGCGGGTCACGGATGTGGTCCAGGCCCTCTCGGTCGTCGTCAGCGACAACATCGGCCTCGTGGTCGTCGCTGCAGTCCTCGCGCTCGCCGCGGCTGTCCTGCCCGAAGCGCGGAAGCGTGGGCTGAAGGGGATCGCGGTGCTCGGAATCGGCCAGATCGCGCTGACCGTCTCCCTGGCGCCCCTCGTGGCCCCCGTCTCGATCGTGCTCGGCACGTGCGCCCTCTGCGCCATTCTCGCGGCGCTGTCGTTCAAGACCGGCCGCTACCCTTAGCGGGGAAGCGGCCCCCGGCACATGAGCGTCCTGCGTACCATCGAGAGCAAGATCGAGGGCCTCTTCGAGGGCCTCTTCGGCCGCGCCTTCCGGACCCACGTCCAGCCGGTCGAGCTCGCCCGGAAGCTGGCCAAGGAGATGGACGAGCACCGCTCCGTCTCGGTCTCGAGGGTGTACGTGCCGAACGAGTACACGATCTACCTCTCGAGCTCTGACAGGCAGCAATTCGCGTCGTACGAAGGGTCGCTCGTCGGCGAGCTCCAGGAGTACCTGACCGAGCACGCGCGACGTGAGGCATACGCCCTGCTGACCCCTCCGCGGGTCAAGTTCGCCATCGACGACGATCTCGCCGTTGGCGAGTTCGGGATCGCAACGCGCGTCGCGCAGCCCGAGGAGGGCGTGCCGTCGCTGCCCTTGCAGACGCCACCCGTCCGTAGCGTCTCGATCCCCGCCGCCACGCCGGCTGTCGTGCCCACCCCCGCCCCCGTGCTCGATTCGGCACCCTCGACGACGATGATCTACCCGGCGCGCGGCTGGGCCGATGCGTCGGCCGAGGATCCGCCGGTGCCCGAGCCCCCACGCGAGGTCGTGACGATTACGCTCTCGGGCCATGCCCATCCGATTACCTCGCGCAGCTTCGTGATCGGCCGTTCGCGGGAGTGCGACCTCAGCGTCACCGATGGCAATGCGTCGCGTCGCCACGCCGAGATCGCGCAGGAAGGCTCCACGTACGTGCTCATCGATCTCGGCTCGACGAACGGCACGGAGCTCAACGGACGGCGGGTCACGCGACAGCGAGCTCGCCGACGGCGACCGCATCACGATCGGAGCGACGGACCTCGTCTTCGGCCGCTCGTCATCCTGAGGTGCTCGCTGCGCTCGACACCGAGCAGACCCTGCTCGCGCTGAAGATCGGATTCCTCGTGCTCCTCTACCTCTTCATCTGGTCTGTCGTCCGCTCGGTCACGCGTGATCTGCGCTCGGCCCCACAGGAGTCGATCGTGCTCAGCGCGCAGGAGGCAAACGAGCTCCGCGCCCGCTACGAGCCGGTCGTGCAGGCGCCGGCCGCACGCATGCTCGTGCTCGAGAGCCCGGCTCTGCCGGTAGGCAGCACCGTCGAGCTGACGGTGCCCACGCGCCTCGGTCGGGGTGGGGAGAATGCAATCCGGCTCGACGGCGACGACTTCGTATCGACGCGCCACGCGCAGCTCGAGCCCCGCCCCGATGGCCTCTGGGTCGAGGACGTCGGCTCGACCAACGGCACGTTCGTCAACGGCGCCCGGGTCACGACCGCCCGGCTCCTGGCACCCGGCGACATCGTCCGGATCGGACAGACCGATCTGCGGGTGGAGGCATGAGAACGGGCCGAGCCAGCGCTCTGACCGACACCGGGCGACGGCGACCTCAGAACGAGGACACGTTCGTGTGCGATCCGCCGCTCTTCGCGGTCGCTGACGGCGTCGGCGGTGCCCAGGCGGGTGAGATCGCCTCCCGCCTCGCAGCCGCCGCGCTCGAGGAGCGCACGCCGGGAGTGCTGGGCGAAGCGCCCTCGCGGAGCTGCTCCAGACCGCAAACGATCGCATCTACCGGCACGCACTCGACGACCCGTCTGCAGCAGGGATGGGGACCGTCGTCACGGCGCTCCTCGTCGACGAGGAGGCCGGCGAGATCGCCATCGGTCACGTCGGTGACTCCCGTGCGTATCGGCTACGCGATGGCGTGCTCGAGCAGCTCACTCCGGATCACTCGCTCGTCGGGGAGCTCGTGCGCTCCGGTCGACTGTCGACCGAGGAGGCGGAGAACCACCCGCACCGGTCGGTGATCACCCGCGCAGTCGGCACCGAGCCCACCGTCGAGGTCGAGACCTTGACCGTGGCTGCGCGTCCGGGTGATCTCTATCTGATCTGCTCGGACGGGCTGACGGACATCGTGCGCGACGAGCAGATCGCCGAGGTGATCCAGGTCGCGGATCACAATCCGGATACCGCAGCCGAGGCACTCGTCGCCGCCGCGAATCGTGCAGGTGGCATCGACAACATCACCGTCGTCCTCTTCGAGATCATCGAGGGCGCGTACGCACCGCCGACCGAGCCCGATGTCGTCGTCGAGCCCGGTGTCGTGGTCGAACCCGACGAGGACACGATGGAGCAGGCGACGGCCCCGGTCGCGATGATCGAGGCCCCCGTCGAGCCGGAGGCTGTTCCGGTACGCCGCCACGGCGCGGGTGCCGGCGGGCGCTGGCTCGCGCTCCTGGCCATCGTCGTGACGCTCGCCGTCGCTGCGTTGGTCGTGTGGTGGAGCCTCGCGCGGTGAACGCGCGCAACAAGGAGCTCCTCAATCTCGGCTTCGCTGCAATCGTCGCCTCGGCGGCTTTCGCAAGCGTGTCGATCGTCGGGACCGGGCTCGTCACGGCCCGCTGGCTCGGCTACGTCGGCGTCATCTTCGGCCTGTACGTCGTCGCTCACGTGGTCGCGCGGTACACGGTTCCGTACGCGGATCCGACGTTGCTGCCGCTCGTCGGGCTGCTGACCGCGCTCGGGCTGACCGTGATCTACAGGCTCGGGCCCGACGATGCGCGCCGCCAGGCAGTGTGGGTCGCGGTCGGGATCGGCGTGCTCGCCGCGACGCTGATCTGGCTGCGCTTCGACTATCGCGTGCTCGAGCGCTACAAGTACATCTTCGGGATCTCGGCCGTCGTGTTGCTCCTCCTTCCGTCCGTGCCGGGGCTCGGCTATCGCGTCAACGGCGTCAAGCTCTGGATCAAGCTCGGCCCGATGCAGTTCCAGCCGGGTGAGCTGGCGAAGATCTTCCTGATCATCTTCCTGGCCGGCTACCTCCGCGACAAGCGTGAGGCCCTCGCCCGCGGCCGCCTGAAGGACCTCGGGCCGCTGCTCGTGATCTGGGGCGCGGCGATGCTCGTGCTCGTCCAGACGAGCGACCTCGGCTCGGCGCTTCTCAACTTCGGGATCTTCCTTGCCATGGTCTACATCGCAACCGGCCGCGCCATCTACGTGGGGGTCGGGATCCTCCTCTTCGTCGGCGGTGCTGCAGCGCTGTACAACGCGCTCGACCGCGTCCAGCAGCGCGTCACGGTCTGGCTCCATCCGTGGACGGATCAGCGCGTGTACTGCTCGATCAGCGGCAAGCTCGACTACCGTCAAAATTGCGACTCGTACCAGCTCGTCAAGAGCCTCTACTCGATCGCGCAACGGCGGCTACGGCGGAACCGGCCTCGGCAAGGGAACCTTCACCACCGTTGACGGGACGCAGCTCATCCCGTACCTCAACACCGACTTCATCTACTCGGCGATCGCTCAGGAGCTCGGCCTGATCGGAGCCGCCGGGATGCTGCTGGTCATCATGGTGATCGTGGCCCGCGGCATGCGGATCTCGCTGATCGCGCAGGACGGATTCTCCAAGCTCCTCGCCGCCGGACTCACGTTCGGGCTCGCCCTGCAGACGTTCATCATCGTCGGCGGTGTGTTGCGCGTCGTGCCACTGACGGGCATCACGCTGCCGTTCGTGTCGTACGGCGGCTCGTCGATCGTTTCGAACTTCGTGATGCTCGGCCTGCTCCTGCTCGTCTCCAACCGTGCCGCGGCAACAGCGGTGAACACGTGAACCGCCAGATCACCCGAATCGCCGGGCTCGCGATGGCGCTACTCGTGGTGCTGATCGGCGCAACGACGTACTGGCAGACCTGGGCCCGCCCCGCGCTCGCCGAGCGGCAGGACAACGCGATCCAGCGGGTGGCGCAGTTCGAGATCAAACGGGGCCTCATCCTCTCGCCCTCACGCGTGCTCGCCCGCAACAAGGAGCGCAAGGTCGGTGGCCGCACGTTCTACTTCCGACGCTACCCGCAGGGGCGCCTTGCGGCGCACGTCGTCGGCTATTCGACCGCGGCCCGCTCCCGGACGGGGCTCGAGCGCTCGCTCAATCCCGCGCTGACCGGCTCTGCGCGCAGCCTGTCGTCGCTCGTCGACCAGTCGCTCGACAAGCTCAACGGGAAACCCATCATCGGCGACACCGTGGTGACCACGCTCGACGTCAACGGTCAGCGGACGGCCCTCGAGGCGCTCGGAAGCACCTGCGGCGCGGTCGTCGCGCTCGACCCCCGCACCGGTCGGGTGCGGGTGATGGCGTCGTCGCCGAGCTACAACCCGAACGACGTCGAGGAGAACTTCGGCCGGATCGAGAAGATTCGCGCCGACTGCACCCCGGCCTCACCGCTTCTCAACCGGGCCACGCAGGGCCTCTACCCCCCCGGCTCGACGTTCAAGGTCGTGACCGCGTCGGCCGCGATCGATTCGGGCAAGTACACGCCGTCGTCGACCTTCGTCGATCCCGGCTACTGCACGGTCTACGGCAAGCGCGTCAACAACTTCGACACGACGCGGCCGTTCGGGACGGTTTCACTCGCGACGGCACTCCAGTTCTCCGTCAACTCCGTGTTCTGCAACATCGGCCTCGAGCTCGGTGCCAGGCAACTCGTCAAGCAGGCGAAGAAGTTCGGCTTCTACGAGCGGCCCCCGCTCGAGACGCCCGAGAGCGAGCGGCTGCCAAGTGGTCTTTACCGAAACGGGAAGCTCTACGATCCGAAGCGCGACCGCGAGGTCGACGCCGGCCGCATGGCGTTCGGGCAGGAGCGGCTGCTCGTGACGCCGGAGCAGATGGCGATGGTGGCGGGCACGATCGGCAACGACGGCATCCTGATGCGCCCGTACGTGGTCGAGAAGATCGTGACGCCGAACGGCAAGACGCGCAGCCGGACGAAGCCGACGAAGATCAGGCGCGCGGTCTCCCCGGCGGCGGCCCGTGACATCGGCGCGATGATGGTGCGCGCCGTCCAGGCAGGGACAGGAACCGCGGCCCAGATCTCCGGCCTCGAGATCGGCGGCAAGACGGGGACGGCCGAGACGGGCGTCGACGGCAACAACACGACCTGGTTCATCGCCTTCGCCGGTGACCCGGGGCAGAAACCGAAGCTCGCGATTGCCGTCGTACTCCAGAATCAGTCGCTCACGGGTGGGGCAACCGCGGCCCCGATCGCCCGACAAGTCATGCAGGCACTCCTGACCCCGACGGCGAATCCGTAACGTACGGCATCAATGGCAGGCAACGACATCACAGGGACACTCTTCGCAGACCGCTACCGGCTGGAGCGCAAGCTCGGCTCCGGTGGGATGGCCGACGTCTGGCTTGCCGAGGACCAGGAGCTCGGACGACACGTCGCTGTGAAGATCCTTCACGAGCGCTACGCGAACGACGAGCAGTTCGTCGAGCGCTTCCGCCGCGAGGCAACGCACGCCGCAGGGCTCTCGCACCCGAACATCGTCTCGATCTACGACCGGGGTGTCGCGGGCGGCTCGTACTACATCGTGATGGAGTACATCGAGGGCCGAACCCTCAAGGAGCTGATCGTGACGCGCGGGCCGTGCCCCGTGCCGGTCGCGATCTCGTACACGCGCCAGATCCTCGCCGCGTTGCGATATGCGCACAAGAACGGGATCATCCACCGGGACATCAAGCCGCACAACGTGCTCGTCGACCGTGAGGGCAGGGTCAAGGTCGCCGACTTCGGGATCGCGCGCGCAGGCGCGAGCGAGATGACCGAGGCCGGCTCGATCGTCGGCACCGCGCAGTACCTCTCGCCCGAGCAGGCGCGTGGCGCCCCGGTCGACGAGAGCTCCGACCTCTACTCGACGGGAATCGTCCTCTACGAGCTGCTCACCGGCACGGTGCCGTTCACGGGCGAGACACCGGTGGAGATCGCGATGAAGCATCTGTCACAGACTCCCGAGGCACCATCGGCGCGACGGCCGGACATCCCGCACGATCTCGATCTCGTCGTGCTCCGTGCCCTCGCCAAGGAGCCTGCCGAGCGGTATCGCACTGCAGGCGACCTCGACCGCGACCTCGAGCTCGTCGCCCGCGGCGACCCGGTCGGAGCGGAGACGGCGACGGCCGCGACGATGGTGCTCGCCGGTGCGGGCGCCCTCGACGCAACGGCGGCAACGCGTGTCGCGACGCCGATCGCAGGCTCGGCGGGCGGAACCTATGGCGGCGACGAGCGCTACCGCGCCTACGACGCAACGGCCGTGCGCCGGCGTAACTGGTGGCCGTGGGTGATCGCGGCCGGGGCGATCCTGGCTATCGCCGTCGGCGGCTGGTTCCTCTACGACAACGTGCAGAAGCAGATCAGCGAGAACCAGCCCGTGACGGTGCAGCAGTACACCGGCATCGTCGAGAGCAAGGCCGTCAACCTGATCATCGCGGACGGCTTCCAGCCGAAGGTGCAGCGCACGCCGAACGGCGAGCAGCCCGTCGGGATCGTCTTCGAGCAGTCGCCGATCGAGGGAACGAGCCTTGCCCGAGGTGGGATCGTCACGATCAAGGTCTCGACGGGCAAGAAGACCGTCGACGCGCCGGACGTCGTCGGCAAGCAGCTGACGGATGCGGTGGCCGCGCTGACGCGGGCCGGGCTGATCGCCAAGAGCGTCGGCGTGCCGTCGGACAAGCCCTCCGGCACGGTGACCGCGCAGGATCCGCGGTCGGGAACACAGCTCGTCGAGGGCGCGACCGTCCGGATCAACTACTCCACCGGGCCGAAGCAAGTAGCCGTGCCGCCCGTCGTCGGACTCGACTACTCGACCGCGCTCCAGCAGCTCCAGGCAGCGGGCTTCGCAGTCGCCCGCACCGATGTCGACAGCACACAGCCTGCGGGCGTTGTCACGTCCCAGGTACCGAGTGGGTCGTCCACTGCGACGAAGGGCTCGACCGTGAACCTCTCGGTGTCGAATGGTCCGCAGACGACCCCGCTGCCCGACGTCACGGGTCAGACGCAGGCCGATGCGACGGCGACGCTCAAGGCGGCGGGCTTCAAGGTGAGCGTGACGCCGCAGGATACGGACGTCGAGACCTTTGACGGCGTCGTGATCTCGCAGGATCCCGTCGGCAACAGCCAGCAAGACCCGAATACGGTCGTGACGCTGTACGTCGGCAAGTACGTCGCGCCGCCGGTCGACACGACGACGACGACGACCAGCACGACGACGACGACTCCGCCTCCGTGATGCAGCGGCTGCGCGTCGCCGTGCTCGCCGGTGGCCGCTCGAGCGAGCACGAGATCTCACTCGCGTCCGCCCGTTCGGTCGTCGAGGCGCTCGATCCCGCGCGCTACGAGACGCGCATGATCGAGATCGGGCGCGACGGAGCGTGGGCCTTGCCACCGGGCGACGTCCCGCTGGCGCTCGCCGAGTCGGGCGCGAGCCTTCCGGTCCCAACCGCAGCGAGCCATGCCGCGCTTGGCGCAGTCGACGTGGTGTTGCCGATCCTGCACGGCCCGTTCGGGGAGGACGGGACGGTGCAGGGACTCCTCGAGCTCGCCGGGGTGCCCTACGTCGGATCCGGGGTGACGGCGTCGGCGCTCTGCATGGACAAGGACCTGTTCAAGGCCGTGCTGCGCGATCGCGGGATCCCGGTGGCGCCGAACATCACGCTCCGCCCGGGGAACCCGATCGAGAACCCGTTCGGCTACCCGGTGTTCGTCAAGCCTGCGAGGCTCGGCTCGTCGGTCGGGATCTCGAAGGCACGGACGGCGGAGGAGCTCGAGGCCGCCGTGGCACTGGCCCGCCGCCATGACGACAAGGTCCTCGTCGAGGAGTTTCAGCCGGGGGTCGAGGTCGAGGTCGGAGTGCTCGGGAATCGTGAGCCGATCGCGTCGGTCGTCGGCGAGATCGTCGCTCACGCCGACTGGTACGACTTCGATGCGAAGTACGCCGACGGCGGGATGGACCTGATCGTGCCGGCGCGCTTGCCCGCCGAGACGCTCGAGCGCGTACAGAAGCTGGCCGTCGACTCGTTCCTCGCGACCGACTGCGAGGGCATGGCGCGCGTCGACTTCTTCGTGCGGCCGGACCGCGAGATCGTCGTCAACGAGCTCAACACGATCCCCGGATTCACGGCAACGAGCGTCTACGCAAAGCTGTTCGCGGCAAGCGGCATCCCGTATGAGGCGCTCCTCGACCGGCTCGTTCAGCTCGCGCTCGACCGCCACGAGCTGCGCAAGCAGCTCGACTTCTAGTGGGTGAGTCTCTCTAGGCGAGCACGGCGGCGAGGGCGTCTTCCCACGTGGCAAGCGCCTCTTCGAGGACGGCGTCCTCGATCGTGAGCGGGCACAGCACCCGGATGCAGTTGCCGGAGATTCCGGCCTTCAGCAGGATGAGGCCTCGTTCGAGTGCCGCAGCGATCACGGCGGCGGCAAGATCCGGAGCGGGCTCCTTGGTGGCACGGTCGTGGACGAGCTCGATCGCGAGCATGGCCCCGAGGCCGCGCACATCACCGATCTGCTGCCAGCGCTCCTGCCACGCGAGCATGCGCGCGCGGATCGTGTCGCCCACTGTGTTGGCGCGCGCGACGAGATCTTCCTCCGCGAACACGTCGAGGACGGCGAGCGCCGCCGCCAGAGCGATCGGGTTACCGATGTAGGTACCGCCGATCGCCCCGGAGTGGGGCGCGTTCATGAGCTCGGCCTTCCCGATCACGCCGGAGAGAGGAAGCCCGGCGGCGATCGACTTGGCCACCGTCATCAGGTCTACCTCGACACCGTAGTGCTCCATCGCGAACATGCGGCCCGTACGGCCGAACCCTGTCTGCACCTCGTCGGCAATCATGAGAATGCCCTCGCGGTCGCAGATCCTTCGCAGCCCCTCGACGAACTCGGGCGGGGCCGGCACGAAGCCACCCTCACCGAGCTGTGGCTCGAAGACGATAGCAGCGATCTGCGACGGTGCTACGTGCGACACGAACATCGCCTCGAGCGCCTCGAGCGCCTCGCCGGCGGACGGGCCGCGGTAGGCGCTCGGGAAGGCCGCGCGGTACACCTCGGGAGCGAACGGCCCCATGCCGGTCTTGTACGGGTGCACCTTCGAGGTCATCGTCATCGCGAGCATCGTGCGGCCGTGGAATGCCGCGTCGAAGGCGATTACGGCCTGTCGGCCGGTGGCGAGACGCGCTATCTTGACGGCGTTCTCGACGGCCTCGGCGCCCGAGTTGAAGAACGCTGCGCGCGTCGGGCCGGCGAATGGCGCAAGCTCGCCGAGCCGCTCTGCGAGCTCGACGTAGCCGGCGTAGGGCACGACAGTGAAATCGGTGTGAATGAACCGGGCGGCCTGCTCCTGGATCGCCTCGACGACGTGGGGATGACTGTGACCGACGTTGCACACGCCGACGCCGCCCGCGAAGTCGATGAACGTGTTGCCGTCGACGTCTGTGATCGACGAGTTCAGTGCCTCGGCCGCGAAGACGGGCAGGTACACCTGCAGCGGCTCGGCAACGGACCCGGCGCCGCGCTCGAGCAGCTCACGTGAGCGTGGGCCTGGAATCTCGGTGCGGAGGTTGATCGATCTGGTCGTAGCCACGGCAAAGAGCGTACCGCACTCGACGACGGCTACCCTCGATCCGTGGATCTCGCCGATCTCGACCACGACCCGCACGTTCAGTTCGACCGCTGGTTCGCCGAGGCGGGGGCGGCCGGCGTCACCGCGCCGGAGCAGATGGCGCTTGCCACGGCTGGAGTGAACGGGAGACCGTCGGTGAGGATGGTGCTCCTCAAGGGGCACGACGTGCGGGGCTTTGTCTTCTTCACGAACCACACGAGCCGTAAGGCGCATGAGCTCGAAGCGAACCCGTGGGCAGCGGTGACGTTGCACTGGGAGATCCAGGCCCGACAGGTGCGGGTCGAGGGCGCCGTGGAGCGGGTCAACGACGAGGAGTCGCTTGCGTACTTCCACACGAGGCCCCGGGCGAGCCAGATGAGCGCCTGGGCGTCACCGCAGTCGCGAAGGGTCTCCGGAAGGGACGAGCTGGAGCGGCGCGTGGCGGAGATCGAGCAGCGCTTCGACGGGGACGACGTGCTGCCCCTGCCGCCGTTCTGGGGCGGCTACCGCATCGTCGCGGAGGCAATCGAGTTCTGGCAGGGGCAGCCGAACCGCCTGCACGACCGGGTGCGCTATGACCTCGACGGAGCCACGTGGCAGCGGGAGCGGCTCGGCCCGTAACCCGACAGGCTCAGCCCTCGAGGCGCGTGTTCGCGGGGGCGAGGGCGGCCTTCGTGTAGATCCCCGAGGCGTTCCAGAGCAGGTAGCCCTTCGCTCCCTGGAGCCGGGCTGCAGCGACCTGCGCCTCCACCTGCTCCGGCGTGTAGTTCCAGTCCTGAACCCACGGCACGAGCTGCGTCCGCGTGCCCTTCACCTGACGGCGGAAGTCCGTCAGCGTCCGGAACACGGTCTCGCCGGGCTGGGTGCTCGGGCTCGAGAGGCCGAGCTCGCCATCGCCGTAGAGGACGGGGTACGACATCGGCGACATGTTGTCGACGTACTTCGAGATCCAGCGAGGAACCTGGCCGATGCCCATGTCACGTGACGCCGAGAGGCCGAAGACGGCGGCCGAGACCCTCGTGCCGCTGGGCTCGAGCCGCTTCTTCGAGTACTGCACGAAGTCGGCGATGACGCGGCCCTTGGACACGCTCGTTCGTCCCGGATAGACGGCGTTGCCGATGTCCCCGTCGGAGGGGAACCGGACGTAGTCGAACATGATCTGGTCGAAGCCGGCGTCGGCGGCAGCCTCGGCGACCGACGCGCAGTAGTCCCAGACGCGGCGGTCGTACGGGTTGACCCAGCCGAGGCCCGCCTGGGTCGTCCAGACGCTCCCGTCAGGACGCTGGATCGCGAGATCGGGCCGCTCGCGCGCGAGATTCGGATCCTGGAAGCAGACGACGCGGCCGATCATGTAGATGCCGTTGCGGTGCGCGAGAGCGACGAGCGCCTTCGGGTTGTAGAACAACCGCGTTGCGCCGACCGTGCGCGCAAGGGGCACGTTCGGGGTGCTGAAGCCGATCTCCCCACCCTCGTCCTTGACGTCGAGCTCGATCGTGTTGAGGCCGTAGCGCTTGTAGTCGACGTACTCCTTGAACTTCCCCGGCAACGAGGCGAGCGCACCCGTCACGTGCACGCCGCGGATCTCGACGGGAAGCGGCCGGGGACGATCCGCGCCTGACTTTGTGGTCGGCGCGATGGCCGCGGTGGGCCGGGCGCCTGTCGCCTGGGCCTGGTTGTCGCTCACGAACCGTGCGCCCATGACGACGGCGATCACCCCCAGGAGGAGGAACGCCAGGACCGCGGCCCGACGGCGCCGTTTGGTCCGGCGCGTTTGGTCCCGTCGAGCGCGGAAACGCTCGTTCGGGTCCATAGGTCCGTAAAGCATGGACACCGGATCACCGAGCGTACCGCATTCGGGCATCCCGGACGGGGACTTTGTCGTCGGGTTAGGATCGCCGCATGGTTCTCTCCGACAGATCGATCACGCGTTTGATCGACGAGGGCCGGATCGTGATCGATCCGTACGACCCGGCGTTGATGCAGCCGGCGAGCCTCGATGTGCGCGTCGACCGCCTGTTTCGGGTCTTTCGGAACAACCGGTACCCCTTTATCGACGTCAAGACCGAGCAGGAAGAGCTGACGGAGCTCGTGGAGGTGGAGAACGGAGACCCGTTCATCCTGCATCCCGGCGAGTTCGTGCTCGGCTCGACGCTCGAGCGCGTGAAGCTTCCCGACGATCTCGTTGCGCGGCTCGAGGGCAAGAGCTCCCTCGGGCGGCTCGGGCTGCTCATCCACTCGACGGCCGGCTTCATCGATCCCGGCTGGGACGGCCACGTCACGCTCGAGCTCTCGAACGTGGCCAGCCTGCCGATCACGATCTACCCCGAGATGAAGATCGGCCAGCTTTCGTTCGTCCAGATGGCCGAGCCGACCGATCATCCGTACGGCTCGACCGGGCTCGGCTCGAAGTACCAGGGCCAGCGGGGCCCGACCCCGAGTCGCTACTACCGCAATTTCGAGAGCTCGTAGGGACGCGCGTCCGGGCAGGCGCAGGCCCAACGGCCCACGCCGGCGCCTGCACCGCCACACCGGCCGCGCGAGAGCCCTAGTGTCAAAGTGTCACAAGACCGCTCTGCGCGCCCTCGAACGCGAGAGTGACGATGGAACCTCGCTTGTGACACTTTGACACAAGCATTCGTTCGCGCTCTGGGCTCGGAACGGCGCGCCCGAGTGCGTGGGTCGAGCTCGGGCAGCTCGGCGCAGCAGATCCGGAACGACGTCCGCACAGATCCGACACGAACTCGGTGCTCAGTCGGCCCATCTGGCCAGGCACAGTCGCAGGATGGAGTTTGCGCCCGAGATCGACCCCCGGTTGCGGGCGAGTGTGGGGCGGATCGTCGACCTCAGCTCGTCCGCCGGCGTCTGGCGGGAGCTGCGGCGGCGAGCGCGGCGTCTTCAGACGACGACGCCGTGCTACGAGAGCGTCCGCAAGCTCGTCGTCGCCGAGCGCGAGCGCCGCGCGCGGCTCCTCGCTGCGATCACCACCGTGCTCGAGATCACGGTGGCCCGGGGTCGTGTCCTCCCGGAGCATGTGGATTGGATCTACGGACGGCGACTCGCGAACAGCCGCGCGAGGCTGGGAGTGCGCGAGAGCAGGCCGCCGTGAAGCCCTTCGCCTGAATGTCCGCAGAGAAAAGGCGAGGGCCGCCTTTCGGCGGCCCTCGATCCCGGTAGCCAGCGTTGGATTTGGTAGAGGCGCTTCCTGCCTGGCCCTCTCCTTCGATCGCTCGAAGAGAGGGCCGGCGGCGCGGAACGCGCGTCCCCTTCGCTCGGCTATGGCGATTCCCCAGTGGGTCTCGGGGACACGCCTCTACCCGCTGGTACCTCCACTGCCGGTACTGCTGGAATCTGTCACGTCCGGACCACCTCCTTTCCGCGGTAAGTCCGAATGTATACCGAGAGCGGTGGACGACGGCAAGCCCGGATGCGGTGGAGGTCGATCAGGCGTCGACCACGACGATGCCATCGTCGCGCACGCGCACGGGATAGGTGTCGACCGGGATGTAGGCGGGCAGCGTCAGAGCGCGGCCGGTCTGGATGTCAAAGCGCGCGCCGTGACGGGGGCAAACGACGACGCGCTCGCCGCAATCGAAGTCACCCTCACACAGCGGCCCGTCGTCGTGGGTGCACCTGTCCTCGAGCGCGAATAGCTCGCCGTCGCAGTTGTAGACGCCGATCGAGAGCAGCGGCTGCACCTCGACGATCCGCACGGTGCCAGGCGGAAGCTCCGCCAGCGGGCAGACATCGACCTCGGCCACGGCTATCCGACGGAGATCTCGCCGCTCGAGGTGCCCCACTCCTCTGGCAGCGGCGTGCCCTTGGACTTGTTGAGCGCAACCTTGAGCACTCCGAGGCCGAGCAGTGCACACTTGAGGCGCACCGGGGTGAGCGGAATGCCGATCTCGCCGAGCAGCTCTTCCTTCGGCATCGCGGCAACGTCCTGGGCCGTCCGCCCGACGACGATCTCCGTCAGCATCGAGGTGGCGGCTTGGCTGATCGCACACCCGCGTCCTTCGAAGCCAACGCTCTCGATCACGTCGTCCGGCCCAAATCGCACCGAGACCGTGACCTCGTCGCCGCAGAGCGGGTTCTGGCCCTCGGCGACGGCGTCGTTCGGGTCGAGCAGCCCGTGGTTCCGCGGCGTCTTGTAGTGGTCGAGGATGACCTCGCGGTAGAGCTGCTCGAACTCGCTCATCCGAGGCTCTTCTTGACCTTGTGGAGACCATCGACGAGCCTGTCGACCTCGTCCGCTACCGAGTACAGGTAAAAGCTCGCCCTCGTCGTCGCGGCTACCCCGAGACGCGTCATCAGCGGCTGCGTGCAGTGGTGCCCGGCACGAACGCACACGCCGTCCCAATCGAGGATCTGAGCCACGTCGTGCGGGTGTACGCCGGCGACCTCGAACGACACGATTCCGGCACGACGCTCTGCGGGCGGCCCGAAGAGCCGCACCCACTCGAGCTCACCCAATCGCTCGAGCGCATACACGGTCAGCTCGTGCTCGTGCCGCTCGATCGCCGGTAAGCCGACCTCGCTGATGTAGTCGATCGCAGCGCCGAAGCCGACTGCCTCAGCGATCGCAGGCGTCCCTGCCTCGAACTTGTGCGGGAGGTCGTTGAACGTCGTGCGCTCGAGGCTCACCGAGCGAATCATCTCGCCGCCGAGATTGAAGGGCTCCATCGACTCCAGGAGCTCGCGGCGACCCCAGAGCGCACCGACACCGCTCGGGCCACACAGCTTGTGGGACGAGAACGCGAGAAAGTCACAGCCGAGCGCCTGCACGTCGATCGTCCGGTGCGGCGCCGCCTGTGCAGCGTCTACGACCATGATCGCGCCCTGCTCGTGTGCCCAGGCCGCGAGCCGCTCGACGGGGTTGATCGTCCCGAGCGAGTTGGAGACGAGCCCGGCCGCAACCACCTTGATCGAGTTCTCGCGTGCAAGCCCGTCGAGCGCGTCGAGCTGGAGCTCGCCGGCATCGTCGATCGGGATGTGGCGGAAGCTCGCGCCCGTCTTGCTGGCAATGAACTGCCAGGGGACGAAGTTCGCGTGATGCTCGAGCTCGCTGATCACGACCGTGTCGCCGGGACCGAGATTCTGCAGCCCCCAGGCATAGGCAACGAGGTTGATCGCCTCGGTTGCGCTGCGCGTGAAGATCACCTCGCGCTCGGAGGGAGCGTTGACGAACGATGCGACCGTACCGCGCGCCCCCTCATAGCCCTCCGTCGCCCGCTCGGCCAGCCGATACACGCCACGGTGGACGTTCGCGTACTCGTGCTCGTAGAACGAGCGCATCCGGTCGAGCACCTGCCGGGGCTTCTGGGTCGACGACGCCGAATCGAGGTACGCGAGCGGCTTGCCGTCGACCAGTTCCTCGAGGTACGAAAAGTCGGCGCGAAGCGCGGCGGAATCGAGGGAGCTCGAAGTGGTGACGGCCATCACCCCATCGTAGCCGGGCGGGTCAGGCTGGCCGATTTCGGAGCGGAACGAACCGGTCGTCAGTGAGCCAGAGGAAGCCGATCGCAATTCCGGCTCCGAGGATGATGAGCAGGAGCGACCCCGAGTTGGGAACCGCGAGCTCGAAGAAGCGACGGGGGCCGGGGAGAACGAGGACGACGACGTAGATCGCCAGCAGACCGACGCAGAGAAGCCCGACGAGGCGCGCGCGCAAGGTGCTCGTCGCCTCGAGTGCGAGCACGAGGTAGAGACCGATCACCACGAGCGTCGAGGTCGCCGCCGTTCGCGACTGGAGCAGCCCGAGGTCGAAGACGTTGACGGCGATCAGGTAGCTCGTCGTCACCCCGAGGCCTGCCGCGACCCCGGCGGGCACGGAAAACCGACCCACATCCCGGAGGAACTCGTCGGTACGCCAGGGCCCGTCGCTCGGGGCGAGAGCCAGGAAAAAGGCCGGGATGCCGACGGTGAGCGCCCCGACCAGCGTGAGGTGACGGGGCAGCAGCGGGTAGTCGACCGGAGTGATCCCGATCGCGACGATCAGGAACGCGGCGAAGACCGACTTCGTGACGAAGAGCTTCGCCACCCGCTGGATGTTGCGGAGGATCCGGCGCCCTTCCGACACCATGGCCGGGATTGCCGCGAAGTCGCCGTTGACGAGCACGACGTCGGAGACGGCCTTGGCCATCTGGGTACCCGAGCCCTGGGCGATCGACAGGCGCGAGGCCTTGAGCGCAGGCACGTCGTTGACGCCGTCGCCGACCATCGCGACGTAGCGGCCCTTGCGGCGGAGCGACTCGACGACCCTGCGCTTCCCTTCCGGTGAGATGCGACCGACCACGGACAGCGAACCGGACAGCGCGTCGAGGGCGAGGTCGTCCGCCGGCAGGTCGCCGCCGTCGAGCGGCGGCCCGAGCGCCGGAATTCCGGCGTCGGTTGCGATCGATCCGACTGTCCGGGCAGCATCGCCGGAGAGAACGACGACCTCGACGCCCTGCTCGAGGAGAAACGCGATGGTCTCCCGGGTCTCCGGGCGTAGCTCCTCGGCGAGCACCGCGATCCCGAGCATCCTGAGCGCCGATGGGCCGTCGTCGGGATCTGCCGGGAAGGCAGCATCGCTGACGCCAAAGCCGACGACGCGACGGCCCGCCTCCTGGTTCGCGGCGGCGACCGTTGCAAGCTCGCCGAGCGGGAAGATCTCCGGCGCACCGAGGACGTAGTGGACGCCGCCGATCGCAAGCCCGCTCCACCGCCTGCGTGAGAGGAATGGCACGGTTTCGTCCACGGGCTCGGCGCTCCCGGGGAGCGTCGCCGAGATGGCCCTCAGCGTCAGATTCTGCGCCTCGGAGGACGCCGCGTAGAGGCCGAGAGCGTGGTCGAGTTCCTCCGCTGTCGTACCCCGCGCGGGCAGAACCTCGACGAGGCGAAGCGACGAGGTCGTCAGCGTCCCCGTCTTGTCGAGACAGATCGTGTCGACCGACGCAAGCGACTCGATCGCGTTGAGCTGCTGCGAGAGCGCGCCCGCGCGGGCCATCCGCAACGCGGCTGCGGCGTAGGTCACCGAGGCCAGCAAGATGAGCCCTTCGGGGATGAGCGTGACCATTCCCGCCACGGCGGTGTCCACCGCATCGCCGATCACCACGTCCTGCTTGCGCAGGGCAACGATCAACATGATCCCGAGTGGCACCATCACGGCCAGCAGCACGTAGAGCAGCCGGTTGATCGAGCGCTCGAGCGGTGACCGGGGATGGCGGAACTCGCGAGCCGTGCCGGCAAGCCGCTCGGCGTAGCTCTCGGCGCCCACCGCCGCAACCTCGAACGACCCAGAGCCCTCGACGACGAACGAGCCCGATCGAATCTCCTCGCCCTCGGCCCGACGCACCGCTGCCGACTCTCCGGTGAGAATCGACTCGTCGAACCGGAGACCGGAGCTCGAGAGCAGAGTTCCGTCGGCGACGACCTGGTCGCCGGCCGCGAGCCGCACCAGGTCGCCCTCCACCACCTCGGACACGTGCAGCTGACGCGGCTCGCCGTCGCGAACGACGGTCGCCTGTGGAGCCACGAGCGCTGCCAGGGCGTCCAGCTTGTGCTTCGCCCGGAGCTCCTGCCAGATACCGATCCCGGTGTTGGTGACGATGATCCCGAGAAACAGCGCGTCGCGCCAGTCTCCGAAGGTCAGAGTGAGGACGCCGAGCGCGAGGAGGATCGCGTTGAACGGCGTGAGCGTGTTCGCCCGCACGATCGCAGTCGTCGACCTGCTGGCGGCGGGCTCGCGCGGCTCCGGACGCGCCGCTCGTCGCGCTGCTGCCTCCGCATCGGACAGGCCTGAGTTCACCGGGGACGAGGCTAACACCGCCCCCGTGGTCTGCTGGTCACTCGGGCGGGACGACCTTGCCGTTCGACTGCGCGCGACCGGCGATCTCTTTCTGGCGCTCGACGGTCTGGGCGGCAATACCGAGCAGCTCGCAGAGCCGCGCCAGCCGCAAGCGCTCCGAGGTCTCGTCGAGCAGCTCCTGCTTGATCTCCGGCGAGAACTCGAAGCACCCAGCGATGGCGAACGACAGCTCGGGAGCATCTGCCGGAGGCGCCTCGATCTCGGCCGAGGTCAGCTCGACGAGGCGGGCGAAGAGGTGGAGCGCGCGCTCGATGTCCTCGGGCTCAGCGGGATCGTGCTGGTCGTCGACCCGCTCGACCGTGGCGGTCACGTACGTGCGTCCGTCGGTCAGCTCGACGACCCTGAATCGCTCACCCCCCTCGACGACGATGTTGAGACGGCCGCCCTCCAGGCGCTCGACGACCTCGGTGACCGTCGCGAGCGTCCCGACCTGACGCAACCCGTCGTCGTCGGCGTAGACGATGCCGAACGGCACGCCCTGCTCGAGGCTCTCGCCGATCAGATCGCGGTAGCGCGGCTCGAAGATGTGGAGTGGCACCTGCTCGGTCGGGAGCAGGACGAGGCCCAAGGGAAAGAGTCCGATCTCCGGCATCACCGAAAGCCTAGCCTCGAGTCGCGACTTTCCCGTCGCTCACTCGAACGAGTATGCCGACGCAAGTTTTTTTGCCGATTCAGCTCTCACCATCTAGATCGGTCAACTCCCCCCGAAAGGTCAACATGGATCGGATCGCCTTCGCCGCGAACGCGGCGATCCTGCCCATCGGTCATAGCTTCCCACCGGGGGAGGCAGGCCGGTGATCTCCCGTGCGCACGGGCTCGTGCTCGCCCTGCTTCTCGGAGCAGCCACTGCCACCGGCGCGTACGCGCTGATCGCGACGGCCCATCTCGGCGACGGCGAGACGAAGCCCGAGGCCGTCTCGAGCCGCCAGATCGAGCAGCGCGCGAAGAAGCTCGACGCGTGGGAGGCTTCCCTGCTGAAGACGATGAAGGCACGGCCTCCGGCGCTGCCGCGCCTGAACCGCTACGCGGCCGTGACGTTCGTCGCAGCGCCCGGCGCCGCGCCGCTGCCGGCGCCTGCGCCCGCTGCGTCCCGGTCGTTACAACAGGCGGATCCCGTAGCGACCCCGGCGGCGAAGCCGAAGGTGAAGCCGAAGGTGAAGCCGGCCGCAAAGGCGGCGCCGAAGCAAGTCGCGCCGGTCGCGAAGCCTGTCCGCGACGAGGGCGACGAGAAGGACGCGAGCAAGGTCCCCGTCGCCGCACCCCCGCCGAGCGCCCCGGCACCGGCCGTCGTCGTGGCTGCCGCCGACCCGAGCCCGCCGGCCGCGCCGGCCGCGCCGGCCGCCCAGGCGCCCTCGGCGACGCTTTCGGTCGAACAGCAATGCCGACAGCTGCTGCGAGCGGCCGAGAGCAAGGGCGAACAGGCCAAGCAGGAGGCCGAGCGACAGTGCGAGGCGCTCAAGCAGGCCGCAGAGCGGACGAGGCGAGGATGACGAACCACGTCGCACGTCTCTATGTCGCCGCCGGCGCGATCGTCGCCTTCTTCCTGCTCTGGGCGACCGTCGCCGCCCACCCGTGGGCAACGACCGAGCAGGTGACAGCGCAGGATCCGAGGCTCGTCGCTCTCGCCCAGCGCGAGAAGAGGCTACAACAGCGGGCCGCGGACGTGAAGCGCGTCGTGGATCGCCGCTGGGCCGTCTACGAGCGACGGCGGGCGAAGCGCGAGTGGCAGAACTCCGTCGCGTTGCAGCGGCATCTGCAGCAGCTCGAAGCGTCCCAGGCAGCGGCCGTCCGCGCCGCGGCGGCGGCCGTCGCCCAGACCACGCAGGCGCGGGCGTACGCGGCCAGCGTCGTCGCCTGGGCGAATCAGCAGCTCCAGGGAGCAGGCCAGGCGACCACGGCCTCGTCAGCCGCTGCGTCCGCGCAGGTATCGGCTCCTGCGACGACAGGGCGCCGGGCAGCCCCAGCCACGGGGCGCGCGGCCGTCTCGGGGCAGGCATCCGCACCCGCGTCGGGAGCACCGAAGGCGCCTGTGGCCGGCGCGCCGACTCCGGCACCCGCCGCTCCGGCACAGCCCGCAGCGGCCGTGGCAGCCGCTCCTGCAGCGGCACCCGCGGCGCCGGCGCCGGCACCCGCACCGACGCCCGCACCCGCCCCGGCACCGGTGGCAGCGGCACCACCGGTCCAGGTCGTGAATCTGCCACCGGTGACGGCCACGAAGGTGTCGAAGCAGAAGTGACCGCCGTCACCGCCACTCCGCCGACGTGGCCTCTGACGCGACGGTCGTTCGACGCGATGGGGTCGACGGTGGAGCTGATCCTCGACGGCGAGCCCGACGGCACGGAAGAGGCCCTCGCTGCCGCCGAGCACGAGATCCACCGCCTGGAGGGATTGCTCTCGCGCTTCCTCCCGGGGTCGGAGCTGTCGCGCCTGAACGAGGCCGGCACCTTCGACGCCTCGCCGGAGCTCGTGGAGGTCACACGACTCGCTCTCGCCGCGCGAGAGCGCACCGGCGGCCGCTTCGACCCGACCGTGCACGATGCAGTCGCTGCCGCCGGCTACGACCGCTCGTTCGACGACCTCGTCCCCGATGGGGAAGCGATCTGTCCGGGGGCCGCCTGCGGCGGCAGCGTCACCGTGAGCGGCTCGGTGATCTCGATCGAGCCCGGCTTCAAGCTCGATCTCGGCGGCATCGCGAAGGGCTACGCCGCCGATCGAGCCTGCGCGCTCCTCGGCGTCGCCGGGCCGTGCATCGTCGACGCAGGCGGCGATCTCGCGATCAACGGCCCGCCCGGCCGGGGCGTTTGGCCCGTGGCCGTCGAGGTGCCGGGGGCGCCCCTCACCCTTGGCCTCCCGAGCGGCGCCCTCGCCACCTCCGGCCTCGATCACCGTCGCTGGCGTCGTGGCGGCGTCGAGCTCCACCATCTCATCGATCCAGCGACGGGGCTGCCGGCAGTGACATCGCTCCTGCGCGTGACGGTCTTCGCCGACACCGCCGCCGCGGCAGAGGTATCGGCAAAGGCTCTCCTCCTCGTAGGAGAGCACGCGGCCCGGGTGGAGGCTCAGGCGCTCGGCATACCGGCCGTGTTCGTCACCGGCGACGGGCGGGTCGTGCTCGCAGGGGGACTCGCATGAGCTCTGACCCGACCTTCTGGATCGAGGCGCGTGCCTCCGGGATGCTCGCATTCGCCCTGCTCACGCTCTCGGTGATCGCGGGTCTCGTGCTCAAGTCGCGGCCGTTCGGCACGGCGCTGAAGCCCGCCACGGTCACGGACACGCACCGGTTCCTCGCCCTGCTCTGCCTCGGCGCAACGGCGATCCACGGCGTCGCGCTCGTGCTCGACTCCACGGTTCACATCGGGATCGCCGGACTTCTCGTTCCCGGCTTCGTGCCCTACCGCCCGCTCTGGGTCGGAGTCGGGGTCGTCGCCGCAGAGCTCCTCGTGCTCGTCTACGCGTCCTTCTCGCAGCGCAAGCGGATCGGGGCGAAGAACTGGCGGCGCCTCCACTGGGCAACCTACGGGATCTTCGCCGCGATGATCGTGCACGGGGTCATGGCAGGCACAGACACGGCGCAGCCGTGGGCGCTCGGGATGTACGTCGGCGCGATCGGCGCCGTCGTCACGGCCACCGTCTGGCGCGCACTCGTGCCACCCGTGAAGCCGCAGCGCAGGCCGCGAACGGCCCCGGCCGAGACCGCGTAGGCCCTCTCTAGGCCCCGGGGATCCGCGCTTCGAGCGCCTGGCCGAGCGCCTCGCGGACGGGCTCGAGCTCGATCCGGTCGAGCACGTCCTGGAAGAAGCCGCGCACGATCAGCCGCTCGGCCTCCTGGCGCGAGAGGCCCCGGGCCATTGCGTAGAAAAGCTGCTCGCGGTCGACCTGGCTGAGCGTCGCCCCGTGGGTGCAGCGCACGTCGTTCGCGAGGATCTCGAGGCCCGGGATCGAGTCGGCATGCGCCGTCTTCGACAGCAGCAGGTTCCGGTTCTCTTGGTAGGCGTTCGTCTTCTGCGCGCCCTCCTCGACCCTGATCATCCCACGCCAGACCGCGCTCGCGGTGTCGCGCAGGACACCCTTGAACGCGAAGTCGGAGGTCGTGTTGGGAGCGATGTGCTCCTGGAAGGTGTCGTAGTCGAGCCGCTGCTCGTGATCGGCAAAGTAGGCGCCGGTCACGCGCGACGTCGCACCCTGGCCGGCCAGGTCGTTCTGGATCCACACCTTGCCGCCACCCGAGCCGAAGCCGCCCGCGACCCAGTCGAGCTCGGCATCACGACCGACGGTGGCGTGGTGCGATCCGAAATGCCAGGTCTTCTGCGAGAGGTTCTGGACCGACACGTACTCGACCTTGGCTCCGTCCTCGACGATGATCTCAACGGCCGCGTTCGAGTAGCCGGCGAGCTCCGGCGAGGCGGAGGTGTACTCCTCGATCACGGTGAAGCGGCTCTGCGCCTCGGCCACGATCAGGAGCCGCCAGAACAGCGAGCCGCCCTCGACCGTGTTCGCGATCCGGATGTAGACGGGCTTGTCGACGACGACGCCCTTCGGGACGTGGACGAGCAGGCCGTGCTCCCACATCGCGGCGTTGTGCGCTGCGAACTTCTCGGAGTGCCCGACGAGCGTGCCGAGCAACGGATGATCGTCCGTCAGGAGCTCGAAGCGAATGCCCTCGGGCGCGTTCTCGATCGTGATCCCGGTCTCGCCGACCGACGCGATGCCCGACGCGTCGATCTCGAGCATCGTCGTCCCGTGGGCCGCCTCGACGTCGCCGGCCGCCGTGTAGCTGTCCGGGTCGAAGCCCGCCAGGTCGGTGAAGCGCCAGTGCTCGTCCGACTTCGTGGGCAGCGGGATCGCCTGGTAGCGCTCGAGCAGGTCAGCTCTCATGCGGTGCATACCTCCGGTGCAGCATCAATGCGTTCCCGTCGGGATCGCGGAAGAAGCCCATGTGACAGACGCCGGTGTCGAACGTCTCGCCGTCGAAGACGACCCCGGCGCTCTCGAGCTCCGCGCGCGTGGCAGCCACATCTGCGACACGGAGTGCGATGTGCGACGAGTGGGGTGCCGTGAAGGCCTGACCCATGTTCGTGGGGTCGATCAGGTAGAGGCTGAGGTTCTCGCCGAGCTGGAATTCGGGCCAGCCGCCATGCCCGGTCTGCGGCAGACCGAGCGTGTCGCGGTAGAAGGCCGTGGAACGCTCGAGGTCGGTCACCGGCACCGAGACGAAGTCGGTGCGCTCGACGATCAACCGACACCTCGAAGTCGTGTCGGACGGAGGGTTTGATCCTTGGTCTGCATCCGGCCGAGCCGGCTTCGATCAGCCAACACTGCCTTCCATCTGCAGCTGGATCAGCCGGTTCATCTCGACCGCGTACTCGAGCGGCAGCTCCTTCGTGATCGGCTCGACGAAGCCCGACACGATCATCGCGCTCGCCTCGGCCTCCGAGAGGCCGCGGCTCATCAAGTAGAAGAGCTGCTCCTCGCCGATCTTCGAGACGGTTGCCTCGTGGCCGAGATCGACGTCGTTCTCGTCGACCTTGATGTACGGATAGGTGTCGGAGCGCGAGTCCTCATCGAGGATCAGCGCGTCGCAGACGACCTTCGACTTCGAGCCGGTCGCACCTCGGGCAACCTCGAGTAGGCCGCGGTAGCCGGCGCGGCCGCCGTCCTTCGAGATCGACTTGGAGGTGATCACCGACGAGGTGTTCTTGCCGACGTGCACGACCTTCCCGCCCGCGTCCTGGTGCTGACCCTTGCCGGCGAACGCAATCGACAGCACCTCGCCGTGGGCGCGGTCGCCCATCAGCCAGATGGCCGGGTACTTCATCGTCAGCTTCGAGCCGAGGTTGCCGTCGACCCACTCCATCGTCGCGTCCTCGTGGGCGACAGCGCGCTTCGTGACGAGGTTGTAGACGTTGTTCGACCAGTTCTGGATCGTCGTGTAGCGGCAGCGTCCGCGCGGCTTGACGATGATCTCGACGACCGCCGAGTGCAGCGAGTCGGACGAGTAGATGGGCGCCGTGCAGCCTTCGACGTAGTGCACGTAGGCATCCTCGTCGACGATGATCAGCGTCCGCTCGAACTGGCCCATGTTCTCGGCGTTGATCCGGAAGTAGGCCTGGAGCGGCATCTCGATGCGAACGCCCGGCGGCACGTAGATGAACGAGCCGCCCGACCACACAGCGGAGTTCAGCGCGGCGAACTTGTTGTCGTTCGCGGGGATGATCGTGCCCATGTATTGCTTCACGATGTCCTCGTGCTCGCGGAGCGCCGAGTCCATGTCGAGGAAGATCACGCCCTTGCGCTCGAGATCCTCCTGCAGCTTGTGGTAGACGACCTCTGACTCGTACTGGGCACCGACGCCGGCGAGGTACTTCTTCTCCGCCTCGGGGATGCCGAGCTTGTCCCATGTGTCGAGGATGTCGGCGGGCAGATCCTCCCACTTGTCGACCTGGTTCTCGGTCGGCTTGATGTAGTAGAAGATGCTCTCGAAGTCGATCTCGCCGACGTTCCCGCCCCACGTGGGCATCGGGCGCGCGTAGAAGTAGTCGAGGGCCTTGTGGCGGAAGGCGCGCATCCACTCCGGCTCGTTCTTGTGCTCGGCGATCGCCTCGACGACCTCGTGCGAGAGGCCGCGGCCCGACTTGAAGAAGTAATCCTTGGCCTCGTCGGGGTT
The DNA here is from genome assembly GCA_963799575.1 of uncultured Thermoleophilia bacterium. Taxonomy (GTDB): domain Bacteria; phylum Actinomycetota; class Thermoleophilia; order Gaiellales; family Gaiellaceae; genus Gaiella. Next base: position 422,157 of record CAWCXK010000006.1, on the reverse strand, counting down.
CGAGAAGCCGTACTGGTACTCACTGCGAATGCCCTTGACGACGTCGTTCTCGGTGGTGCTCATGCGCTCTCGCCTCCAAGCTCTGTGTGTCCAAGCCCAACACCGGCCGGAATGAAGGCTTCGTAGCCCTCCGCCTCGAGCTGCTTGGCAAGCTCACCGCCGCCCGAGGCCACGATCCGCCCGTCCACGAACACGTGCACGTGGTCGGGAGTGATGTAGTTGAGGATCCGCTGGTAGTGCGTGATCACGAGCGCGCCCATCTCCGGGCCGACCAGCTCGTTGACGCCGTTTGCGACGACCCGCAGGGCGTCGATGTCGAGCCCCGAGTCGGTCTCGTCGAGCACGGCGATGCGCGGCTTCAGCATCGCCATCTGGAGGATTTCGACACGCTTCTTCTCGCCGCCCGAGAACCCGTCGTTGAGATAGCGCTGAGCCAGCTCGCGAGGCACCTTGAGATGCTCCATCGCGGCGAGCATGTCGGTGCGGAACTCCTTCACGGCGATCGGGTCGTCCTCGCCGCCGTTCGCCGCCTTGCGCTTCGCGTTGATCGCGCTGCGCAGGAAGCTCGTGACGGTGACCCCGGGAATCGCGTGCGGGTACTGGAAGGCCAGGAACAGGCCCTTCTGCGCGCGCTCGTCGGCTCCGAGCTCCGAGACGTCGACGCCGTCGAGCAGAATCTCGCCCTCGGTGATCACGTAGGCCGGGTGACCCATCAGCGCGTAAGCGAGGGTCGACTTACCCGACCCGTTCGGGCCCATGATCGCGTGCTTCTCGTTGGTGTTCACCGTCAGGTCGACGCCCTTCACGATCGGGGTGCCGTCCTCGAGCGAAACGTGCAAATTCTTGATCTCCAGCAATGCCACTGATCTCAGTCCTCGTCTCGTATGGGTTGCGCCAGGGCCTTGCGGACGCACAGCCGGCCCACGCCTCGTCGTATCGTACCCGGACCCCTATTCGGGCCGGAAAGTTCGACCGGGAAAGCCGATGGCCCACTGCTATCCTCCCGGCATGCCCTTCGGTATCGGTATCTGGGAGCTCCTGATTCTCCTGCTCGTGCTGCTCCTCGTCTTCGGCCCAAAGCGGCTGCCGGAGATGGGTCGCCAGCTCGGCAAGGGAATGAGGGAGTTCAAGGACTCGGTCACCGGCGACTCGAACGACGACGAGGTCTCAGCGGCCTTGCCGCCGGCAGAGCCCGTCGTACCCGCCGCCCCTGCTGCGCCTGAACAGCGCGAGCGGGACACCGTCTCCTAACTCCCCCCGCGCAGGATGATCCGCAGGCTCGCCCCGCGCCGTCTTGGCACGGACGAAGAGGCGACCGTCGTCGAGCACCTGACGGAGCTGCGCCATCGGCTCCTGATCGTCGTCTTCGCGATCATTCCCGCGTTCGCGCTCACGTTCTACTTCCACACGACGCTGATCGAGTGGCTGAAGCGGCCGCTGCCGCCCGACAAGACGCTCGTCACGCTCGGGGTGGTCGAACCGTTCACGACAGCGGTGAAGGTCAGCGGCCTCGCCGCGATCGCGATCGTCCTGCCGATCCTCGTCTGGCAGGTCTGGGGCTTCCTCGCCCCCGCCCTGGAACCGGCGGCCCAACGCGCGATGCGCATCTTCATCGTCGTCGCGACAGGCCTCTTCGCGGCCGGCGTCGTGTTCGCGTACTTCATCGTCCTACCCGCAGCGATCACCTTCCTGACCAACTTCGACGACACCCTCTACGACGTCCAGATCCGCGCGAGCTACTACCTCTCGTTCACGTCCCTCGTCCTCGTCGCCTGCGGGCTCGCGTTCGAGATGCCGATCTTCATCCTCGCGCTCGTCCGGATCCGCGTCCTGAGCTACGACAAGCTGCGCCGCAACCGCAGGATCGGATACGTCCTGATGATCACGTTCGCGATCCTGCTGCCCACCGTCGACCCCGTCTCGCTGCTGTTCGAGGCGGTCCCGCTCCTTGTCCTCTTCGAGGCATCGATCTGGCTCGCCAAAGTGATGGAACCCCGCTGGCGCGGCAGCTCCACCGAAGACGACGACTACGACGCATACGACGACGCCGACCTGATCCCCCCCGCCGACGAACCGGACGACACGGCACCGTGAAAACCGTCTCCGCGGACTGGGTCGTACCCGTCGAGGGCACACCCATCGCCGACGGCGCCATCACCATCGCCGACGACGGCACGATCGCCGCGGTCGGCAGCGCTGCCGACCTCGGCCGCGGTGAGCGCTTCGAGGGCTGCGTGATCGTGCCCGGATTCGTCAACGCCCACTCGCACATCGAGTACGCCGTGTACGCCGGGTTCGGCGATGGCCTCCCGTTCGTGCCCTGGATCGGGATCCACATCGAGCGCAAGGCGGCGCTCACCTTCGAGGACATGGTCGAGATCGCGACCGTCGGTGCGTACGAGTGCCTGCGGTCGGGCGTGACGACGATCGGCGACTGCAGCTTCTCCGGCGCCGCGGCTCGTGCCGCCGCGGCAACGGGCCTGCGCGCCATCGTGTACCTCGAGGTGTTCTCGAGTGACGGGCCGGCGCTCGAGCGATTCCACGAGTCGCACGACCGCATCGGGGGCATGCTCTCCGACCGCGTGCGGATCGGGGTCTCGCCGCATGCTCCCTACACCTGCACGATCGAGACCTACCGCGCCTGCGCGGAGCTCGGGTTGCCCCAGGCGACCCACTTCGCCGAGAGCGCGGCCGAGCGCGACTGGCTGGTCCGCGGTGCGGGCGACTGGAGCCCGCTTGCGGACTTCCTGGTACCACCTTCGGGCGAGACCGGGATCCGAATGCTCGCGGAGGCCGGGCTGCTCGGCCCAGGCCTCGTGGCCGCGCACTGCGTGCATGCCGATGCCGAGGAGATCGAGCTCCTGGCGCGGCACGGCGTCGGCGTCGCGCATTGCCCGCGCTCGAACGGCTACCTCGGCTGTGGCGTTGCACCCCTCAGAGAGTTGCGCGACGCCGGCGTGGCCGTGTCGATCGCAACCGATAGTCCGGCTTCCACGCCGTCGCTCGATCTCTTCGACGAACTCCGGACCGCAATCGTCGGCGCCCGCGGCCGTGAGGGCAGGCCCGATGCGCTGACAACCGAAGCCGCACTCGAGCTTGCAACACTCGGCGGGGCGCGCGTTCTCGGAATGGCCGACCGGATCGGGTCGCTCGTGCCCGGCAAGCAGGCCGATCTGGCCGTGATCTCGCTCGTAAACTCTCCGTTCGATCCCGTGGAAGATCCTGTTACGGCAGCCGTCCTGGGCGGGTCTCCTGATCGTGTCACAGCTACTCTGGTGGCCGGCGAGCAGCGCTACCTGAAAGGAACGTCCCGATGGCCCGATTCGACAAGAGCAGCACGAAGCGCCCGAAGCAGGATGCTTCCGTAGCGGCCACGCGGACAGCCAAGCGGTCGACGGCGCCGTCGATCGAGGACACGATGTTCTTTCCGCGGTTGCGACGCCATGCCAAGTGGATGTTCGTCTTCCTCGCCGTCGCCCTCGGCGGAGGTTTCGTACTCTTCGGCGTCGGCGCCGGCGGCACGGGCGTGGGCGACATTCTCCGCGGCGGCGGCGCGACGAGTGGCGCCCCGTCGATCTCGAGCTCTCAGAAGAAGACCGAGAAGGATCCCAAGAACGTGCAGGCGTGGACCGATCTGTCGACCGCACTTCAGGCTGACGGTCAGACCGACAAGGCGATCGCGGCCCAGAAACGGGTGGTGGCGCTGACGCCGAAGGACAGTGACGCACTGCGCACGCTCGCCGGGCTCTATCTCGCCCAGGTGACAGCGAAGCAGCAGGAGGCGCAGCTCGCACAGATCCGCACCGCCTACGCCGGCGCAGGCCAGGGCTTCCCCGGCTCGCTTCAGTCGCCTACCGGCCAGTCACTCGTCGACGATCGAATCAGCGTCATCCTCAACACGCAAGGCTCGTCAACGATCCAGAGGCTCATCGGTGAGGCCCAGACTTCCTCGGCCGGCGCCGTCGCGGCGTACAAGGCGATCGTCAAGCTGACGCCGAACGACCCGAATATCCAGCTCGAGCTGGCCCAGGCGGCCCAGCAAGCAGGGGACACCGCATCCGCGATCGCGGCCTACACCGCCTTCCTGAAGCTTGCTCCTGACGACCCGAACGCGCCGATCGTGAAGCAGCAGATCAAGCAGCTGAGACAGACCTCTGCCTCATCGGGTTAGACTCGCGTCATATGACGTCGATTCTCAATCCTCGCGCTCGCCGCCGGCTGGCCTTCGTGCCCGTCGCCGTCGCTTTCTCTGCTCTGTTCGCGGCCGGCTGTGGGTCGGTCGGCTACTCCGAAGGCACCGGTGACCGCGCCAACGGCAAGGAGCTTTTCGTCAAGAACTGCGGCAGCTGTCACACGCTCGCCGACGCCGGCACCTCGGGCCGGATCGGCCCCAACCTCGACTACGCCTTTCTCCAGTCGCGCCGCGACGGGCTCGGCGAGAGCACGTTCGTCCAGGTCGTGCGCGGCCAGATCGCCTATCCGGTCGTGAAGCCGTCGACGGGAGCGCCGGGCATGCCGGCCAGCATCCTCGAGGGCCAGGAGGCCGACGACGTCGCCAGCTACGTCGGCAGCGTCGCGGGCAAGGGTGATCCCAATCGGACGGCCACGCAGCCTGCGACGACGACCCCCGCACCCGCCGCGGGCGGCGGTGGTGAGACGGCGGACGTTGCTGCAGGTAAGGCCGTGTTCGCATCGGCCGGTTGTGCCAGCTGCCACACGCTCGCCGACGCCGGTTCGACCGGGACCGTCGGCCCGAACCTCGATACAGCGAAGCCCAACGCTGCGCTCGTGACGGCGCGCGTGACGAACGGGAAGGCGCCGATGCCTCCGTTCAAGGGACAGCTCAGCACCGCCCAGATCGCAGACGTGGCGGCATACGTCTCGAGCGTCGCAGGCAAGTAGGGCTCGGCGCCGCGTCGGGCAGGGTTGAGCGGGTTACCGGCTCAGCCGTCGTCGCGGATGAGGGTGACGGGCCGGTCGAAGCGTGATCGGAGAGCCGAGGCAACGTCCTCCGCGGCTTCCCCGGGCATGGAGAGCCCATGCCGGTCGATCGCGAGCAGGATCTCGTCGGCGTCGAAGCTGCGAAGCGCCTCCTCGACGGCGCCGAGCGGATCGCCGACCGTCACGGATCCTCGCACGTTGACGCCGGCGGCCCGTAGCTCCTGCAACGCCGTCTCGTGCTGCGCGGACGCAGCCGACCCCGAGGCATCCTCATCGCCTCGCGTGCCCGGAGAGCCCGCGACAGCGAGGACCAGCAGCACATGCTCGCTCACATCGACGGCGAGGCGCAGGATCGCGTCCCGCAGGCGGGGGCCCACACACGCGACGTCGGTGAGGACGAGGATCCGGCGGGTGTCCTCGACATCCGCGCGCTCGGTCGAAACGACCTTCGGCGGTGCGGCTGTTCCACGGCGCACGACGACGACCGCCAGGACGGTCATGACGACGAATACGATCACGCCGAGCCAGGTTTCGATCCAGGCAGCGAGCACGATCGGCACGAAATAGGCGATCGTGCCGAGAACGAATCGGAAGGCTGCTTCCTCGCTCTCGAGCGGGTTACGCATGGGCGTCACTGCAGTAGAGGCCGGGCGGCGAGAGGCACATCCCGTCCACCTGCGGCCGGGTGCGGCTCGTTAGATCAGGTAGACGGTCGCGTACACGACCACCCACATCACGTCGACGAAGTGCCAGTAGATGCCCGGAAGCTCGACGCCGTGATGGTGCTCGGGTGAGTAGTGGCCACGGAACGCGCGGACGGCTGCGATCGTGAGCAAGGTCAGCCCAACGAAGACGTGGGCACCGTGGAGGCCGGTCAGGCCGAAGAAGACGGATGCGAAGGCACCGTCACTCGTGTTGAAGCCGACGTGTGCGTACTCGATGAACTGGGTGAGGAGGAACGCCGTGCCCATCAGGATCGTGAGGACGAGACCGGCCTGGAGCCCACGTCGGTTGTTGCGCTTGATCGACTGAAGGGCCCAGTGCATCGTGAAGCTCGACGTGACGAGGATCGCCGTGTTGATCCCCGCGACGAACTTCGGGAACTCGAACGGGGGCGGCGGCCAGATCGCCGGCGCGTCCGGGTTGACGACCCGGACGAAGAAGTAGGCGGCGAAGAACGAGCCGAACAGCATCGCCTCCGAGCCGATGAAGAGGAACATTCCGAGCACCGTCGGGTCGACCTTGGAGCTGCGGTTCGCGATCGGCGGCCCGTGGTGGTCGTGGCCGTGGGCGGCTACTTCGGCGTGCGCGCTCATACCGCGGCCTCCGTCGGGGTCGGGGTTCCGCCGCCCGAGAGGACGGCGTGGCGCGCGCCGGGCACGCCGTACTCATACGGCCCACCGACCACCTGTGGGATCTCGTCGAAGTTGAACACCGGCGGCGGCGAGGTCACCTGCCACTCGAGCGTCATCGCGCGCCACGGGTTGGATTCCGCGATCGGGCCTCTCGCCCAGCTCGTGATGACGTTGTAGAAGAAGATGACGACCGACGCACCGAGCGCAAACGACGAGATCGTGATGAACAGGTTCAGGTTGGCGAACCGGTCCGAGTAGTCCGCGACACGCCGAGGCATGCCGACGAGGCCGACCCAGTGCATGGGGAAGAACGTCAGGTTGAAGCTGACGAACGTGAGCCAGAAGTGGAGCTTGCCGAGGCGCTCGTTGTACATGCGGCCCGTCATCTTCGGGAACCAGTAGTAGATGCCGGCGAAGATCGTCAGCACCGAGCCACCGAAGAGCACGTAGTGGATGTGGGCGACGATGAAGTACGTATCGGAGGCGTGGATCGTGATCGGCACGGACGCCAGGTAGATGCCCGACAGGCCCCCGATCAGGAACATCGAGAGGAACCCGAGGGAGAACAGCATGGGCGTGTTGAGCTGGATGCGCCCTTCCCATAGCGTCGCCAGCCAGCTGAACACCTTGACGCCGGTCGGCACCGCGATCAGGAGCGTCGTGATCATCATCGGCACGCGCAGCCAGTCGGCCATGCCGGCCACGAACATGTGGTGCGCCCAGACGGAGAATCCGAGCACGAGGATCCCGAGCAGCGACATCGCCATCAGCCGATACCCGAAGATCGGCTTGCGGCTCATCACCGAGATGATCTCGGAGATGATCCCGAAGCCGGGCAAGATCATGATGTAGACGGCCGGGTGGCTGTAGAACCAGAAGATGTGTTGGTACCCGAGGACGTACCCGCCGCCCTTCGGAACGAAGAAGTCGGTGTGCAACACCCGGTCGAACATGACGAAGAACTGGGAGCCGGCGATGAACGGCGTCGCGATCACGACGAGCAGCGACGTCGTGAAGTTCGCCCACACGAGCAGCGGCATGCGCCAGAAGGTCATCCCCGGCGCGCGCATCGTGATGATGGTGACGAGGAAGTTGAGGGCCGTCAGAATCGACGATGCGCCTGCCCACTGCACGCCCATGTTGAAGAACACCTGGCCGATCGGCTGCTCGGAGGCGAGCGGCGCATAGCTCGTCCAGCCGGTGGCAAACGCGCCGCCGGGGGCGAGGAAGCTGCAGAGAAACATCGTGCCGGCGATCGGCAGGAACCAGAACGAGAGGGCGTTGAGCCGCGGGAACGCCATGTCCGGCGCGCCGAGCATCAGCGGCACGGCGAAGTTCGCGAGACCCGCAAACGCCGGGATGATGAACACGAAGATCATCAGCGCCGCGTGCATCGAAACGAGCCCGTTGTACGTCTGCGTGTCCATGAACTGCATGCCCGGCTGCGCGAGCTCGGCCCGGAACAGCATCGCCATCAGGCCGCCGAGCGTGAAGAAGACGAACGTGGTCGCGAGGTACTGAACGCCGATCACCTTGTGGTCGGTGTTGACCTTGAAGTAGTCCTGCCACCGGTACGCACCGTGGTTTGCGTGGTCGTCCGGGATCGTCGGACGGCCCGAGATCCAGTAGAGCCAGTAGTCGAAGTTCCCGTTCCCGAGGAGGAAGCCGATCGGGCCCATCGTCAGTCCACCGACGAGAACGATGATGTTCCAGTCGTAGATGGGATCCCAGCCCGCGAGCCAACGCACGCCGGCGACGAGGTAGAGGCCCGCGAGGAAGAAGAGCGCGAAACACCAGATGCCGCGAATGAAGCCGGGGCGCATCAGCAAGCCCCGCTGCCGAGGCGGTGCACCACCGTGACCCAGGCCATGGGAGGTGTGCTCGACAGTGCTCACCCGATCAGCTCCTTTACGTCGTTCACTGCGTCCCCGCCGTGAGATACGTGACGAGGGCGGCGATCTCCTTCGGCGACAGCGAGCTTCCGAAATCGCCCGGCATCACATCCTTCGCGTACCCGGGTGCAAGCACCTTGTTCGGGTCGACGATCGATTCCTTGACGTAAGCGGCCGGATCCTCGCCGGCCTTCTTCGCGTCGGCCGCGACGTTATCGAGATTCGGGCCGATCGCGCCGTTCGTGCCCGCGGGGGTGAACGCATGGCAGCCGCCGCACCCGGCCGACGTGAACACGGCCTTTCCGTCGGCCGCTCCGCCACTGCCGGTCTGCTGCTCCTTCACCCACGCGTCGAAGTCGGCCTGCGAGACCACGGTCACCGGTGACCTCATGGTCGCGTGGCCGAGCCCGCAGAGCTCGGTGCAGATGAGTGAGAAGTGGCCGAGCTTGGTCGGCGTGATCACGATGCTCGTGTCGATGCCCGGGACGAGGTCCTGCTTCTGCCCCATCGCCGGGATCCAGAACGAGTGGATCACGTCCGCCGACTGCATCTCGAAGGTGATGTTCCGGTCGACCGGCATCATGAGCTCATAGGACTTGAGCCCGCTGCTGTCCGGGTACTCGAAGCGCCACGAGAACTGTTGCGCGAAGACCTTGATCGTCATCGGGTTCTTACCGGCGTCGCCGTTCTGGGAGAGGACGACGGCGCTGACGACGCCGATCGCGATCACGAGGATCGCCGGCACGACCGTCCAGACGATCTCGAGGCCCGTGTTGCCGTGGATCGACGGCCCGTCCGACTCGTCGTCCGGTGCGGCGCGGAACGTCATCACCGAATAGATCAGGACGGCCATTACGAGCGCGAAGATGCCGATGCAGATGATCGTCGCGAACCAGTACACGTCCTCGATCCGCTTCATCTGCTCGGACGCCGGATCCGGCAGCCAGGGAATCAGGACCGCGACGAGGCCGACGAGGATCGTGATGACGATCCCGAGACCGAGAATGCGGACGATCGCTCCCCTGCGCACGGCCCGAGGTTACATCACTCGCTCACGCGGAGGGTGCCCAACGGTCGTTCTGCCGCGGGTCGACCGGCTGCCGGCGCCCGGCACCGGCCGATTCGGCGACCGACATACGCCCTCCGCAATACGGGTTGGGGACCATCGGGCGACAGTTGCACTCACGAAGATACGAAGGACTGTGGTGCCGTTGGTTCCGGGCTCTGCGCTGCGACGCACGATCACCGGTGAACTTCTCGCCATCAAGGGGACGCGTTGCCACGTAGGCGGCGCGGGACGGGCCGGACGTGCGCCGGCGGATCCGTCGCGCCGAGGCCTATGATCGTGCCGTGTCTGAATCCGCGTTCTCCGTTCGTGCCGAAGGTGGTGAGATCGGCGGCTGGGACGCTGGAGGGGATGGCCCTGCGGCCTTGATCCTGCACGGAGGGCCAGGTCTCTCCGACTCCACGGAAGGCCTCGCCGCCGAGCTTTCCGGGTCGTTCCGCTCGATCCGCTATCAGCAGCGCGGACTACCGCCCACAACGATTAGCGGCACCGCGACGGTCGAAGATCACATCGCAGACGCGCTTGCGGTGCTCGATGGGCTCGGTATCCGGCAGGGCTTCGCGGTCGGCCATTCGTGGGGTGCGCATCTTGCGATGCACCTTGCCGTCGCTGCCCCCGAGCGACTGCTCGGCGCGATCGTGATCGACCCGCTAGGGGCGGTTCCAGACGGCGGCGAGGCCGAGCTGGGCGCGAACCTGACGGCGCGCGTGGCGCCGGAGACGGCCGCCCGCGTCGAGGAGGTGGACGCGCGGCTCCTGTCCGGGGAGGGAACGGAGGCCGATGGAGCAGAGATGCTGCGCCTCGTCTGGCCGTACTACTTCGCCGATCCCGACAGCGCGCCACCGATGCCCGCCCTGGCGATGAACAATGCCGTCTACGCGGCGACGTTCGTCTCGATCCGTGAGCACTTCGCGCGCGAAACCCTGATCCGTGGTTTGCCGCAGAGCGATCTTCGATTCCTCTTCATCCACGGACGCGAAAGCCCAATACCGTGGCGACGCAGCCAGGAGAGCGCCGACCTGACCCGTTACCACCAGCTCGAGGTGATCGACAACTGCGGACACTTCCCCTGGCTCGAACGACCAGGAAGCATCAGCGCAGCACTCAGCCGAGCCGGCCTACCCTGACGGCGAACGGTTGCCGAGCAGACGTCGCCCGGGATCAAACGTCCAGGCGCCTCTGCGATGGGCCGTGAAGGATTCGAACCTTCGACCTTGGGATTAAGAGTCCCCTGCTCTACCAACTGAGCTAACGGCCCGGGCGGATCGGAAGTGTAGCCACGACGGGAGGCAAAGGGGTGCGCGGCGCATCTACCGATCAGGAAGGGAGCGCTCCACCCCTCGCACGTGGGGGTGGGAGGAGGAGCACGAGCGCGACGCCGGCGGCCACGACGCCCGTGGCGGCGAAGGCGAGCCGCACCTCCGCACTTCCCTGCGCGAGACCTGCAAGGAGCGGCGAGACAAGTGCGGTCGCGGCCCACGCGAGATTCATCACGCCGATCACCATCGGTGCAGAGGTGCCCTCACTCGCCCGCACGCCGACGGCGAAGTTGAGCACGTTGATCATCGAGCGGCATCCGGTCGAGACGAGCAGGAACGCCATGAGAGCGAGCATCGAGAGCCGGAAGGCGGGAAGGAGCCAGGCGCCCGCGAGGACCGCCACGCCGATGCCCACGCCACGCAGATGCACGGCCGAGGCCCGCATGCGGCCGGCGACCGCGGCAGACGCGATCCAGACGCCCGCCGAGAGGCCGAACGCGAGACCGATTCCCCCGGCGGAGAGGCCGTTGGCGGCGAGCGCGAGCGGCAGCAGCAGACCGGAGACGCCGCCGATGACCCCGAGCAGCGCGCTGACGAGGGCAGCGCCTGCGATCGAGCGGTTACGACGCACGAGGCCGAGCGCGGTGCGCAAGCGGAGGCTCTCGAGGCGCTCGCCGGTCGTGCGGGGGGCAGCGTAGCGTGCGAGCAGCGGGATCAGCGCCACCGTGGCGGCCGCGAGCGCTGCCGAGGCGACCCGCCAGTTCGCGGCGTCGGCGATCCCCCCCGAGACGACCGGTCCGACGAGCCAGCCCACACCCGACGCCGCGATCAGTGGACCTGTGCCACTCGCCCCGCGCCCATCGGCTGCAGCGCGGGCCGGACCGATCACCCAGAGGATCCCGAAGGACAGCCCGAACAGAAGCCGGGCCGCGAGGAGCGCCTCCAGATTCCCGGCGAGCGCCTGGCCGACGAGCGCGAGCGGCATCAGGGTCGCCGCGAGGAGGAGCGGGCGGCGGGTGCCGAAGCGGTTCGTCGCGTACCCGATCGGCATCGCCGCCACGAGCATTGCGAGCGTCGTCGTCGTCAGCAGGAGCCCCGTCTCGACCGAAGAGAGGCCGAGATCGTGCTTGACGGATGGGAGGAGCGGGACGAGCGACGAATCCGCCACGCCGTTGACGAACGCGAAGGCAAGCAGGACGCGGAGCTCGAGGTCGAAGCGGTTCATACATTCAGCATCGCCACGGCCGACCTATTCGTAAAATGCGAGTAGATGGACGCTCCGATCACAAACCATGGTCGATTGATGGGGGTCGAGATCCGGCATCTCGCCGCTCTCGAGGCAGTCGTCGAGACCGGCTCCTTCGGTCGCGCCGGTGCGGAGCTCGGCTATTCCCAGTCCGCGATCAGCCAGCAGATCGCGACACTCGAGCGGGCGGCCGGCCTCCGGCTCCTCGACCGACCGGGCGGCAGACGGCCCGTGACCCCTACCGACGCCGGACAGCGGCTCCTCCGTCACGCCCAGCGGGCCTCGGCAGCGATGCGGGCCGCAGAGGCGGATCTCCGCGCGCTCGCCGAGGGCGAGGCCGGCACGCTGCGCGTCGGCACGTTCCAGAGCGTCGGCGTGCGCCTGCTACCGACCGCGATGCGCCGTTACGTGGAGCGCTGGCCCGACGTCGAGGTTCGCCTGGTCGAGGCCGGCTACGACGAGGATCTCCACCGCCTACTCCAGAGCGGCGAGCTCGACCTCGCGTTCGTCGGCGACAACGACGACCCCGCCTTCGAGCGCGTCCACGTGATCTCCGATCCCTTCGTCCTGCTCGCTCCCATCGCGTCGGAGCTCGCACAGAGCGACCGGCCGATCCGGCTACGCGAGATCGGAGGTCTTCCGTTGATCGCATACCGCAACGAAGCCGAGGGAGCCGAGCCCTTCCTCAGGTCGCGCGGGCTCGAGCTCGAGATCGTCTTTCGCACCGACGAGGGCGGGATCATCCAGGGCCTCGTTGGCGCGGGCATCGGCTACACGGTCGTGCCGCTGCTCGGAGTCGACGAGAGCCCGGACGTCGCCGTGCTCGAGGTCGCTGGTATTCCGCCGCGCGTGATCACGATCGCGTGGCATGCGGACCGTACCCCGACCCCGGCGGCGCGGGCGTTCGTGGACATCGTCACCGAGCTCGGGGCGGAGATCGCCGCGGGCTACGCTCACGGAGTGACGAGCCGCACACCGACCACCAACTCCGCGCCGCGCACGAGACGACCCCGATGAGGCTGCTCACGGTCGTCGGAAACCGGCCGCAGTTCATCAAGTCGGCGCCGCTGTCGGTGGCGCTCCGCGCGGCGGGAATCGACGAGGTCGTGGTGCACACCGGCCAGCACTGGGACCCGGCGTTGTCGAGCGTGTTCTACGAGGAGCTCGGGCTCACGAAGCCGGACGTCGCCCTCGATCTCCGCACCTCGGAGGTCGCGACGATCGAGGCGGCCTTGCGGCGCGTCGTCGCCGAGGTGCGGCCCCATGCCGTCCTGATCTACGGCGATACCAACTCGACGCTTGCAGGCTGTCGCGCCGGCGCCGGGATCCCCGTCGCCCACGTCGAGGCCGGGCTCCGGAGCGGCGACCTGACGATGCCGGAGGAACGCAACCGGATCGAGGTGGACCGGCTCTCGACATACCTTTTCGCGCCCGACGAGCGCTCGGCCGCGACGCTCCGGAGCGAGGAAGTGGGGGGCGAGATCCACGTCGTCGGCGACGTGATGGCCGACGCCGCCGCGAGGTTCGCGCCACTCGCGCGCGAGCACTCGGGAATCCTCTCCGCCCTCGGCCTGACGGCGGGCGGCTACGTCCTCGCGACCGTCCACCGTGAGGCGAACGTGCGGCCAGAGCGCCTCGCGCGGATCGTCGCGGGGCTCGGGCGCTCGGTGCGTCCCGTGGTGCTGCCCGCGCACCCGCGCACGAGAAGTGTGATGGTCGAGCACGCGATCGACGTTCCCGGGCCGATCAACGTGATCGAGCCGCTCGGGTATCTCGACCTCGCGGCACTCGCCTCGCAGGCAGCGGTCGTCGCGACGGATTCGGGGGGCCTCCAGAAAGAGGCCTACTGGTACGGCGTTCCCTGCGTGACACTGCGCCCCTCGACGGAGTGGGTGGACACCGTGAGCACAGGTGCGAACGTGCTCGTCGACGACGACCCCGACCGCATCGCAGCGGCGCTCGCAGGCGCCCGGATGCCGGCCGAGCGACCCGAGCTCTACGGCGACGGTCACGCCTCGGAGCGGATCGCGACGGTGCTAGCAGGTGGCGCCTCGGCTCCCTGAAGCCCGGAGGGCGAGCGCGCGTGCCGGAGCGCGGGCCCTTTCCTCACGCCGACCGTCACCTCGGGACCGGTCGCGGCCGGGCCGGGCGGTACGATGCGCCGCTGTGCATCGAGACGTCGCAATCATCGGAGCCGGCTACGTCGGCGTGCCGCTCGCCCAGGTCTTCGCGGACGCCGGGCGCTCGGTGCTGCTCGTCGACGTCAGCCCCGAGCGCGTCGCCCAGCTGAACCGTGGCGAGAGCTACATCGAGGACGTTCCGAGCGAGAAGCTGAAGCAGCTCGTCGAGGAACGCGGCCTGCGCGCGACGACGGACTACGACGAGCTCCGGGAAGCCGACGCGATCCTGATTGCGCTGCCGACGCCGCTCTCGAAGCAGCGCGAGCCGGACCTCTCGATCGTGCGCGCGGCGACCGCGCAGATCGCAACGCGGCTCCGCAAGGGACACCTCGTCGTTCTCGAGTCGACGACATACCCCGGCACCACCCGCGACGAGGTCCAGCCTATTCTCGAGGCCGGGTCCGGCCTGACGGCGGGCGACGACTTTCACCTGGCGTTCTCGCCCGAGCGCGTCGACCCGGGCCGGATCGACCACACGACGAAGACCGTGCCCAAGGTCGTCGGCGGCATCAACGAGGCCTCGACCGAGGCGGCAGCTGCGCTGTACGGCAGCGCCATCGACAGCGTCCACCGCGTCTCGACCCCCGAGGCGGCAGAGCTCACAAAGCTGCTCGAGAACATCTTCCGCTCGGTCAATATCGCGCTCGTCAACGAGCTCGCCCAGCTCTGCGACCGGATGGGGATCGACATCTGGGAGGTCGTCGACGCGGCCGCGACCAAGCCGTTCGGCTTCATGCGCTTCGACCCCGGCCCCGGTCTCGGCGGCCACTGTATCCCGATCGACCCCTTCTACCTCACGTGGAAGGCACGCGAGTTCGACTTCTCGACGCGGTTCATCGAGCTCGCCGGCGAGGTCAACCAGAACATGCCGTACTACTGCCGCTCGCGTGTCTCGCAGGCACTCAACCACGGCGCCGGAAAGTCGCTCAGCGGGTCGCGGATCCTCGTGCTCGGGGTTGCGTACAAGGCGGACATCTCCGACATGCGCGAGTCGCCGGCCGTGAAGCTGATCGAGCTGCTGCAAAATGCAGGGGCCGACGTCTCCTATCACGACCCCCACGTCCCCTCGTTCTCTGAGCACGGAACCGAGCTTCACTCGCAGCCGCTCGAGCCGTCCGCGTACGACGCAGTCGTGATCGCGACCGCCCACTCGAGCATCGACTACGCGCAGCTCGTGGCGGAGGCGAATCTCGTCGTCGACCTGCGAAACGCGCTCGGCCGCAAAGGTATCCGCGACGAGAAGGTCTGGAAGTTGTGACCCGCGTCGCCCATGCCGGAGTCGGCGGCTGGGGCAAGAACGTCGTGCGTGTGATCGGCGAGCTGGCCGACCTCGCGTGGGTGATCGACACCGACGAAGGGCGCCGGGCCGAGTACGCAGCGCGCTACCCGAAGGCGACGGTGACGGCCTCGTTCGCCGACGCGCTCGCCGACGACACCGTGGACGCGGTTTCGATCGCGACGCCCGTGCCGACACACTATGCCCTCGCGAAGCAGGCGCTCGACGCCGGGAAGCACGTCTTCGTCGAGAAGCCGCCCGCGATGCGGGGCGAGGAGATGGCGGAGCTCGTGGCGCTCGCGCGCGCGAACGACCGCGTGCTGATGCCGGGTCACCTCCTGCTCTACCACCCGGGCCTGCGCAAGGTGAAGGAGCTCGTCGACGCCGGCGAGCTCGGCGACGTCGCCTGCGTCTACGGCAACCGCCAGAACCTCGGCGTGATCCGCTCGAACGAGAACGCGCTCTGGTCGCTCGGCGTCCACGACCTGTCGGTGATCCTCTGGCTCCTCGGCGAGGAGCCGTCGGAGGTCGTCGCCTACGGGCAGGACTTCGTCCAGCCGGGGATCGAGGACGTCGTCTTCTGCTTCCTCCGCTTCCCGTCGGGCAAGGTCGCACACATGCATCTCTCGTGGCTCGACCCACACAAGATGCGGAAGATGACGGTCGTCGGCCGCGAGAAGATGGTCGTGTTCGACGACATGGAGCTCGAGCGCAAGGTGACCGTGTACGAGAAAGGGCCGTGGGAGCCTGCCCAGACCTACGGGGAGTGGCGCACACGCACCGGCGACATCTTCAGCCCGAAGATTGCGAACGACGAGCCGCTACGGCTCGAGCTGCAGCACTTCCTGCGGCTCGTCGAGGACGGTCCTGGCGATCACCGCGAGGCAGCCGACGGGCTCGCAGTCGTGCAGGCGCTCGATCGGCTCACGACGTCGCTGCGCACCGGGTCGCCTGCATGAGCGCCGAGGTGCACCCGAGCGCAATCGTCTACCCGGGCACCGTGCTCGGCGAGGGTGTGAAGGTGCTCGAGAACGCCGTCGTCGGCAAGCAGCCGACGCTGTCACCCCGCTCGACTGCGAGCCGCGAGCCGCTGCCGCCCACGGTGATCGGTGCCGGCACCATCGTCTCGACCGGTGCCATCGTCTTCGCCGGGTCGACGATCGGTGACCGCGTGATCCTGGGCGATCAGTCCTGCGTGCGCGAGCGGGTCGAGATCGGCGACGACGTCGTCGTCGGACGCGGCTCCCTGGTCGAGAACGACACCACGATCGGTGCGCTGACGAAGATCCAGGCTGACGCCTACATCACCGCCTACTCGACGCTCGAGGAGCACGTCTTCATCGCTCCCTGCGTCGTAACGACGAACGACAACTGGATGGGCCGCACCGACAAGCGCTTCGGCAACGTCAAAGGCCCGACGATCCGCCGTGGTGCGCGGATCGGTGGCGGCGCGATTCTCTGTCCGGCGATCGAGATCGGCGAGGATGCCTTCGTCGGCGCAGGTGCGGTTGTGACGAAGGACGTGCCACCGCGCGTGGTCGTCGTCGGGAGCCCGGCACGGGTGCTGCGTGATGTTCCCGCGGACGAGCTGCTCGACGCGGTCTGAGCGGGCGGGTCTCTAGCGCGTTTTCGTGATGCCGAGCTCGTACTGGCCGCGTGCGGCTCGTGTGAGCGTTGCGTCGAGCAGATACCACCCCGACACGGTGGCCCGATAGCTGATGCCGGAACCCGGAGGACGGAGCACGAGCCGGTCGGACGACGCCGACGCGTGGGTGATCGCCGGGGTGCCGGGTCGCCAGAGCGAGAGCACCGGCCTTGCGACCGTCCCGGGGGCGAGCATTGCCGCGAGCCGTTCCCCCTTCCGCAGATAGACGCGGTAGACGTCGTCCCGGTCGTTCCAGTAGTCGAGCGTCGCGGCGATGTCGCGGCGGGCACCGAAGAGCGGATAGGCGCCGACCCCGGCGGCATCGTTCGGCTCGTAGCGATCACGCGGCGGCGCACCCGCGGCGAGGAGCTCGAGCGCCGCCGTCTGATCGAGCTTCCCCGAACCGGTGAACCGGTCGTGGCCCGTCGGGCATGCGAAGCACCCGTTGGCCGGCGTCGCGTCGACAGCGCTCTGCTCGAGGAGCGTCAGCACCTGGTCGGGCGCGAGACCCGGCGAGGTGGCGATGAGCATGGCCGCGGCGGCCGTGACCTGAGGCGTTGCGAAGCTCGTGCCCTCTGCAGCGCGGTACTCCTCCGGCCCGCAGTCCGAGTAGCCCTGGTCGACGCAGTCCGGGAACCTCGCCGTCAGCGAGAGCGGCAGCGTCGAGAGGATGTCCTGGCCCGGTGCCGCGATGTCGTTGAACTGGGGATCGCGATTGGAGAACGCCGGCGTGCCCCCCCGGCGGCTGAGTGCGCTGACGCCGAGCACGTGCGGCAAAGCGGCGGGCCAGCTCGCATACGGCCAGGGCTGCGACGGCGACTGGTCGGAGTTGCCGACCGCCGCGACCACGAGCACCCCTTTCGAGACCGCGTACGCGACGGCGTCGGCCTCGAGCTTGGAGTACGTGTCACGGCCCCGATGCACCGGGTCGCGCGGACCGCTGAGACTCATGTTGATCACCCGCGCGCCGTTCGCGACGGCCCAGCGCACAGCCTTCGCCTCGGCTTCGACAGGAATTGAGCTCTGCGGCCCAACGACCTTCGCAACCAGCAACTCTGTCGGAGGCGCGAGCCCGGCGATGCCGATGCCGTCGTTCGTCCGCGCCGCGATGAGGCCGGCGACGAACGTGCCGTGGCCCTGCGTGTCGACCAGGGGAGACCCCTTGACGAAGCTCTTCGCCGCCGCGATCCGGCCGCGGAGCTCGGGATGCCTCGCGTCGACGCCCGAGTCGATCACCGCAACCCGCACTGCCGCAAGGGGCGGCAGCTCGGTCCACGCGTCGAACGAGCGGTTCTGGGTGGCATACCACTGCCGCGACAGGAGAGGGTCGTTCGGGACGAACGACTGCTTCCTGCTCCCGAGCGGTTCGACGTACCGCACGCCCGCAACCCCGTGCAGAGTCGAGGCCCGCGCAGCGCTGACAGCGAGGGCGTCGATCGGGGCGAGATCGACGACGCGCGTGGCCCCACGCGCCTCGAGCCGCACGCGGAGGCCCTCGTGGCTCGCGCCCGGCGCGATCCCGACCGCGAACCGGGCGGCCTCAGCCGTGGCCGCCCCAGCCAGACAGAGCACGACGGCCGCGACGAGCGTCGCGGCCTTGGCGATCATTTCGCCTGCCGGGCGGGCACGGAGATCGTCAGCGCCGGACCGACCTGCCCATCGGCGGTGAGGCGGTACGTCGCCGTGATCTTCGGCCGCACCGTCACGGCGAACGAGCCGTCACCCTCGGGCGCCACCTTCAGGGACGGCATCCACGTGCCGTTGGCGACGAGCTTCTGGAGCACCGGTGACTGGACGTCACGGGCGAGTCCCGAGACCACGACGGAATTGCCCGCACCCGAGACGGCGAGGGGCCGCGCGACACGGAGCACCCCGAGCTTGAACGCAGTCGAGCGCAGGCCAAGCCGAGCGCGAACATCGGCGGCCTTGAGCAGGATCTTCTCGCCGGTCTTCTTGACGAGCGTCACGGATGCGGGCCGGCCGGACACGGTCGGCGCGACGACGACGTCCACAACGGGCGCGGACAGGCCGAAGGCCGCCGCCAGCGTTGTCGCGGTGAACGACCGCGGCTCCCAACGGTGATAGGGCGAGCCGATATCCCAGGGGTCGGGGCGCGACCGGAGATAGGGCAGCGCGAGCCCGAAGACGTCCTCGCTCGACGCGGTGCGACCACCCGACGACGAGTAGTAGAAGGTCCTCGCGACCGTGCCGCCGTAGGTGAGGATCTGGTTCCTCGTCGCCTTGACGGCCGCGGTGGTCGTCGGCGACTCGGCGGCGACGCCGTAATACACCTGGCTGCGCGGGTCGGCGTAGAGATCGTAGTCGCGGTTCTTGACGATGCTTGCGAGCGCGTACGAGCGCGCGGCGACGGCCTGCGCCTGCAGGGCTGCCGCAGGCCATTCCTTCGGCATCTCGCCGGGGACGACACCGAGGATGTAATCGTCGAGCGCCACCGTGTCGACGATCTGGAGCCGCGATGCGATCGGAGTGGCACGAAGCGCGCCCCGATAGCCCTTGCCGTCGACCGTCAGCGTTGCACCCTTGCCTGGAACGAACGACAGGGGGCCGGGGAGCGCCTTGGGCTTACCGTCCACGATGACCTTCAGATCGGGCTTGAGCACGATCTCACCCGCGGCGAGCGGGGTCACGGTGCCCGAGGCATCGGTGACCGTGAACGCCGCGGACGAGCCGACCTTCACCGACGGGCGCCCGTCGGCGAGCAGCACCCGCACGGTTGTGAGGGTCGCCTTCGTGAGCGTCGTGCCCGGGTAGTAGAACGCGAGGATGTCCTCGAATGTCCTGTTGGCCTTCGCCTGGGCGAGAGCCCCGTACTGGCTGAGGCCGACGCCGTGGCCATATCCTCCACCCGAGAGCACGTACACGGGCGCCGACAACGCCGCCGCCGGCGCATCCGCGGTCGACGGCCCGGGCGCGGTCGCGGCGGTCGCGGCGGTGGCCAGGACGAGGGCGAGAAAGGGGACGATTGTGTGACGCATGAGGGACCTCACCGACCTGTTCTCGGTAGGACGCGTCAGGCCTTGAGTCGGTTTGCGTACTGCTCGTCGTAATACGCGCGGTATGAGCCCGACTTGATCGGCTCCCACCAGTCGCGATTGTCGCGATACCAGTCCACCGTGGCAGGCAGGCCACCCTCTCCGAAGGAGCGTTGTGGCGACCAGCCGAGCGCCCGCAGCTTGGCGTCGTCGATCGCATAGCGCCGGTCGTGACCGGCCCGATCCTCGACGTGACGGATGAGTGAGGGATCAGCCCCCGTCAACTCGAGAATGCGGTGGGTGACCTCCATGTTCTCGTGGTCCTCACCGCCGACGTTGTAGACCTCCCCCGGGGCTCCCTCGTGGAGCACGAGCTCGATACCGGCGCAGTGGTCCTCGGCGTGAAGCCATTCCCGCACCTGCTTGCCGTCGCCGTAGACAGGCAGCGGCTCGCCCTCGAAGGCATTCGTGACGAAGAGCGGCACGAGTTTCTCGGGATACTGGTTCGGGCCGTACGTGTTGGCACCGCGGGTGATCGACGCGCGGACGCCGTACGTGCGGCAGTACGCGAGCACCTGGAGGTCACCGCCGGCCTTGGCCGCGCTATAGGGGCTCGACGGTCGCAACGGGTCGTCTTCGACGGCGCGGCCGCCGGCCTCGAAATCGCCGTAGACCTCGTCGGTCGACACCTGGACGTAGCGGGCATCGTTGGCGCGCGCCCACTCGAGCAGGCACATCGTCCCGAGCACATCGGTGTGGACGAACTCCTCGGGCCCGAGAATAGATCGATCGACGTGCGTCTCGGCGGCGAAGTTGACGATTGCCTCGCAGCCCGTGGCGGCGAGCGCCACGGCGCCAGGATCGGCGATGTCGCCGTGGAAGAACTCGTGCTCGACGCCCTCGAGGTTTGCCGGGTTGCCCGCATAGGTCAACTTGTCGAGAACTTTGACCTCGGCGCCCTGCGCGGCAAGCCTGCGTACGAAGTGGGAGCCGATGAAGCCGGCTCCTCCGGTGACGAGCACGCGCATCGCGTAAAGGGTACCGGCAGTCTCGCGGTCACCTCGGTCGTTTCCGGCACCATCCGCAGGTGCGCAAGCCACGCCCACCGAAGCGAGGCACGATCATCACCTGGATCGCCGTCCTCGTTCTCGCCCTCGCGGGAACGGTGGCCTACGTCCTGATCAAGCTCGAGGTGTTCGCTCCCTCGCTGTCCGAGCAGATCAGCTCCATCCGCCACGCAGATGGCTCGTGGTGGCTCGGGACGACGTTCGAGGGTCTACCGATCACGATGGCCGACACGGCGGGCGGCGATCGCGTCAACGACATCGGCTACGGCGTCTGCGAGCGGTTCGGGAGCAAGCTCGATCCGTTCACGAGCACGCGCTGCGGCTATCCACTACTCCTGCAGGTGCGGAAGCGCCGCTACGACATCTCCCTCGACGAGCTGCCGAAGCAGCTCGACGGCAACTGCGCCACGACGACGGTGCGCGGCGCTCCCGTCGTCGTCGCCCCGGGCGGCGCGATCCTCTACACGGCCAACCTCGCGATCGCAGTCCTCGGCCGGCCCGAGCAGGTCGGGCGGGCGCTCGCCCGCGTCCGGCCGGTCAGCGGTAGGGCGGAGTTCGAGCCTCCCTCGCCCGGGGTCGAGGCGCTCGACAACTGCGCCAGGATCGAGCACCCGTTTGCCCCACTCGCACAGCGCCTCGCCGAGCTTCGGATCAAGCCGGGGCTGCCACTCGTCTGGCTCGGCGAGTGGTACGCCGGTGGACGCCTGACGGGGGCCGAGCGAACCGGCCGGACGGCCGTTCTGAGCTACACGAGCTGCGGTCGCAGCTCATTGCTCGGCGCATGTCTCGAGACCGCTTCGCTCTCGAGCGAGTTGGCCGATCCGCCGAGCATCCGCTCCACGCTCGCCGGCGCCACCTGCCACACCTTCACGGCGGCCGGAGCACCCGGGATTGCCTGGACGAAGGATCTTGCCGGCGAGACCGGGGCAGGCGTCTACCTGTTCACCGGCAAGGCAGCGATCTCGCTCGCGAACGACATCACGCTCGAGAAAATCCCGATCTCGCGGGTCGATGCCGTCGCGCGCCTCGTCGAGCCGCTCCCGCCCGCAACGCGGCTGCCGACTCCGACGTATGACAGCAAGCGTTTCGTCGCCGCGTGCGCCAAGCGCGCGCGGCTCGCTCCGGGCTAGGACGCCGCGAGACGGCGCGTCTTCAGGACCCGGCATCGAGCCACCGCGCATCTCCGCGCGGGCCGTACCACCGCTTGTGCCAAAGTGTCACAAGGGGCCTTGGTGGCGCGGCTGCCCCGGGGCTACGGTCGGGGGTGAGCAATTGCGGCGAGACACTCGGTGAGGCCCTCGCGCCAGTGGGGAAGCCCGGGAGCAGCCTTTTCGCTGCGCAGGATCGACACGGCAGGACGTGGGGCGCGGGCGCCGAACTCGACCGTCGTGATCCGCCGCACCCGGCAGTCGAGACCTGCCTCCTCGAAGATCGCCTCGGCGAAATCGGCCCAGGTGCAATCGCCCTCGGCCGCCATGTGCCAGAGGCCGAACGGCCGCTCCGCAGCGACGAGCTCACGAGTTGCCGCCGCGAGGTGGCCGACGTAGGTCGGGCAGCCGCGTTGGTCGGCGACGACGGCAACCTCGTCGCGCTCCGCCCCGAGGCGAAGCATCGTCTGCACGAAGTTGTGGCCGGTCGGCCCGAAGAGCCATGAGCTCCTGATCACCCACGCCTGCTCGCCGGCCGCTGCCTCGCCGTGCAGCTTCGTCATCCCGTACGCCGACTGCGGGCTCGGGCTGTCGGACTCGAGGTACGGCGCGCCCTTCCGTCCGTCGAAAACGTAATCGGTGGAGTATGCGACAAGGGGCGCGCCGAGCTCGGCCGCGTGTGCGGTGCCGCCGACGTTGACCTCGGCCGCGCCCTGCGGGTCATCCTCCGCCCCGTCGACGTTCGTCCAGGCGGCCGCGTGGAGCACGAGGTCGGGCGCCTCGCGCAACATCGGCGCCGGGAAGCGCACGTCCCACTGCTCTCGGGTCAACGCGTCGACCTCATCGGCGGCGAATGCCGCGGCGAGCGCAACGCCGAGCTGGCCGCCGGCGCCCGTGATCAGGACGCGACGGCCCGAGGAGGTCAAGCCTGCTGGTCCCGGGCCGAGAGCGTCGGGGCGGCGGTACTCCAAAGGCCCCTCACCCGCGGATCGTCCCACGGGATGCCGTGCTCGTCCGGGTCGGCCGCGTCGTACTCCTGCGTCACGTGGTAGACGAAGAGCAGGTCGGTGAGCGCCTCGAAGCCATGCGCGTGGCGGCCCGGGATGTACAGGGCAATCGGGTTGTCATCACCGACGTCCTCCGTGAAGGTGGCCCCGGTGGTGCGGTCGAGCACGACGACGCGCGCCATGCCCTGCATGCAGGCGAAGAGATCGTCCTGGCCGCGCTCGTGGAAGTGGAGGCCCCGGATCACGCCACGGCGCGAGAACGACACGTTCGTCTGCACGGTCGGGTTGGGGAGGATGCTCTCGCGTCGGAGCTCGCAGAACCAACCGCGCTCGTCCTCGAAGCGGCGCAACGGGATCCGGACGATCCCGTCGACGCTCACTTGTTCACGCCCGTCTCATCGATCGTGCGGCCGATCTCGGCGAGGTGCTGCCAGTGCTTGCCGGCGTCCTCCCACCAGCCGCGCACAGGGACGACGGACAGCGCGCCGCGCTCCGCGTAGGCCCGGTTCACGTCGGTGATCTCGAGCTCCCCGCGACTCGAGCGCTCGAGGCTTGCGATCACGGAGAAGACGTCGGGCGGATAGCAGTAGAGCCCGACCACGGCATCGTTCGTGGGCGGCGCCGGGTAGCGGAGGTCTACGATCCCCGCCTTCTCGGCCAGGTCGATGACGCCACCCGCCTCGTCGTAGACGACGACGCCGAAGTTCTCGGGATCGGGCACGTCCTTGACGAAAACCTGCGCGCCACTATCGCTCGCTCCCCAGGCGACGATCTCGGCCGCGTGGGAGTACTCGAAGATGTTGTCGCCGAGCACGACGACGAGCGGCTCGCCGCCGGCGAAGTCCTCGGCCATGCCCACGACTTCGGCGATCCCTCCCGGCGCCGTCTGCACCTTGTAGGAGAGGTCGAGCTCGAGCAACGGCGCATCGCCACCGCGCACCGTGAGATGACCGTCGCCGAGTAGGTCGATCATCTGTCCCGCGTGGCCCTTGCCGGTGACGACGAGCACCTCGCGGATTCCGGCCAGCTGCAGCAGCTGTAGCGGGTAGTAGACCATCGGCCAGCTGCCGACCGGCAGCAGATGCTTGTTGGTGACACGCGTTAGCTCTCCGAGCCGCGTCGCCTCTCCGCCCGCGCAGACGAGTCCCTTCATAGCGCGATGCTAACGGGATCAAGCAGCGTGCGACACGTTGGGTGCCGCGTCTGCAAGCGGGCTGCGCTCGAGCAGCCAGAACGACAGCTCGACCGCCGGCCCGATCCCAAACGCGAACACGAGCGTGCCGATCCCGACCGTGCCGCCGAATGCGAAACCGATCGCCGTCACGAGCACCTCGATCGCAACGCGCGAGACCCCGATCCGAATCCCCGTGCGGCGGGCGACGACCAACATCAGCGAGTCCCGCGGCCCCGCCCCCATCCCCGCGCCGATGTAGAAGCCGCTGCCGATTCCGATGATGAGCACGCCCACGAGCATGAGCACGATCCGGACGGCGAGCGGCGAAGCCGAGAGCGAGTCGACGGCGTCGATCGCGAGCAGGCCGTCGACGAGGAGGCCGATGAACACGGCGTTCGCGACGGTGCCGGGCCCGATGCGGGCGCCGAGCGCCCACGCGAGCACAAGGACGCAAAGCGCGATGACGATGTTCGTGGTGCCGAACGAGAGCGATGTGTGCTCCGAGATGCCCTGGTTGAGAACGTCCCAGGGCGACAGTCCGAGCTCGGACTCGAGCAGGAACACAATGCCGAGCGCAAACAGGAACAGGCCGACGGCGAGAGACACCGATCGCGCGACGACAGGCCCACGAACGAGGGGTGGCGCTTGCACTCGCTCAGCCTACGCGGGAGACGATCGGGCGGAGCCGCTCAGCGCCGCCGGGCGTCTGCCTTCCGGCGCTTGACGCCCGGAACGGCGCGAACGGCGGCCACCCAGACGTAGAGAAAGCCGGAGATCACCGCAACGAGCGCCAAAAGGATGCGTTTCAGGTTGCCCATCGCGTGACACCATTCTAGTAGAGCTGAACTTTCGTCATACTTGAATCCAACGATAGAGCGAGGAAAGGGGCCGATATGGCCAAGAACAATCTCAAGGTTGCGCCGACGGTCGAGACGCTGAAGCCGTACCTCGATCGCGCGCTGAACGACAAGGAATTCCGCGACGACCTCAAGGAGGCCCTCTCAGCGGCGCGGAAGCTGTACGGACCGCTCGCGAAGGACGCACGCGACGATGGGGCGATGAAGTCTGCTTCGCGCCTCGCGACCGACGCGAAGGTGCAGGAAAACCTACGCAAGGCCCTCGAGGAGTTCGGCAAGGCCGCCGGGTCGCTGAAGGGCAAGAAGAAGACCCACAAGGGCCGAAATGCGATGCTGCTCGCAGGCCTCGTGGCGGGCGCCCTCTACAACCCGTGGTCAGGCCCGCAGACGCGGGAGTGGCTGATGGACAAGGTTGCCGGCGACGACGACCTCCAGCCGCTCGACGGCTTCGACCTCCCGGGCGACGAGTTCGCGACCGATCTCACCGCCACGGCCAATGGAAGCTCCGAGCCGCTCGAGGATGCCGTCGAGGCAGCCGGCGGCGACAGCTAGGCCCCGGTCGACCTAACGGTCTTGGCCCCCGGCCGGGTTCTTCGGAGCCCGGCCGGAGAGGGTCGACTCGATCGCACCGGGCACGAGGCCGCTCGTGCTCGAGATGTCATCGGCCTCGAGCAACACGACCCCGGCGGGCGGCGCGACACCCTGTCGGGCGGCCGCCGGCCCATCGAGCGGCAGGTACGCGCGGCCGGCATCGAACGACACATCCTGCGCCCGGCGCCAGGCGGTCAGGAACGGATACGGCGCGACGGCGCCGTCATAGCCCCGGGCGAGCAGCGACACCGGATGGATCTCGAAGTGGAGATGGACCGGGGAGAACTCGGCGTCGCCGGTCTTGCCCATGAACCCGATCACGTCGCCGGCCTTCACCTGTCGCCCGTTGACGGCGAGCGGCGAGTACGCCGAGAGGTGTGCGTAGTAGAACTCGTTGCCGGCCCGGTCGCGGAGCCACACACGCCAGCCGCCGATGTCGTTCCAGCCGACCGAGAAGATGGTTCCGTCGGCGACGGCAAGGAGCGGGGTGCCGAGCGGCGAGAAGATGTCCTCGCCGTGATGCCAGCCGCCACTGACATCCGCGCGGGGGCCGCCGAACGTGTCGCCAAACGAGGCAGGGCCGAAAACCGGAAAGACGTAGCCGCCGGTCGTGAGCTGCGCCGTCACGGCAGGCGCCGGGCGCACGAGCTCCGCCGGTGCGCCTCCGGGAATCGAGGTGCCAGGCTCGCGGGGAGCGCCGGGGGGAATCACGGGCCGTGGCGGCGTCGTCGTCGGAGTCGGCGTGGTGGGCTTCGTCGGCTCGATCGTCGTGGGAACGGCCGCGGCAGCCGCCGTCACGGCGCCGATCTCGATCACGCTGCCGGCGGCGAGACCACCGTGGTCGGAGTTGAGCTTGATGCGGAGAGCCGTGACGGACCCGTTGGCCGACCGTGGCGGCTTCTGCGCCGTCTCGACCTGCGAGCCCAGCACCTCGAGCGTGCCCCAGTCGGCGAGCGGCACGACGAGGTTCGGCGCCGGCGTGATCAGCTGCCCGAGCACCGTGAGCCCGGTGATCGTGGAGGCGGAGACATTGCCCGAGGCGCTCACCGTGCCGGCCGCGACGCTCGCCCGGAGGTCGAGCGACGCCGCCGTAATCTCGCCGTCGAAGACGGACACCGCGAGGGCGCCGGTGTTCGCCTGCGCACTCGACGAGGTGCCGGGCTGGGCGACGACCTGCGCGTCGGCCGAGCCGATCTTCACGATCGCACCGCCCTCGGGGTAGGCGTATCCGGGGAGAACCTGCTCCGCCGACGGAGGGGCCGTGACCGATAGCGGGATCTGCTCGGGAACGCCAGGCTGGACGATACGCACCGGCACTGCGGTGGCGCGGGCTGCCGGCTGGCCCGGTGCGGCGGCTGCAATCGAGCCGATGAGGGCGATCAGCAGGGGGACTGCAAGAAGAGAGGCTCGTCTCACCGCGCTTCAGGGTAGCTCCCGCACCGACCGGAGGGTGGACGGGGCGACCGGCCCCGTCCACCTCCGAGGAGACTCCCTAGACGGCTTCGGCAGGCTCGAGCGCAGGCGACGTCGCGAAGTCGCTCTGCCGCACGAGGACGAGGGACACGATCACTCCGACGAACGTCACCGCCGCTCCTGCCCAGAACGCGTTCTGGAAGCCGTGCGTGAGTGCCTCGGGGACGGGCGTCCCGGAGGCGACCGAATCGCTCGTCGTCGAGGTCGCGATCGTCGAGAGGATCGCGATCCCGACCGCGCCGCCGATCTGCTGCGAGGTGTTGATGAGCCCCGACGCAAGACCCGCCTCGTGTTCACGCGTTCCGGCGAGCGCCGCGATCGTCAGCGAGACGAAGGCGAGCGGCATGCCGAAACCGATCACGAGGAAGCCCGGGAAGAGGTTCTTCCAGTAGGAGCCCTCGACCGACACCTGCGAGAAGAGGACGAGGCCGATCGTCATGACCGACATGCCGGTGACGAGCGTGGGCTTGACGCCGACGCGCGTCACCGCCGCCGCGGCCACGTTCGCCCAGATGATCGCCGTTCCGGCGACGGCGAGATAACCGATGCCGGTCTTGAGCGGCGAGAAGTGGAGCACCTGCTGCATGTAGAGCGTCAGCATCAGGAACATCGAGAAGAGCGCAGTGCCCATGATGAACATCACGATGTTCGCGGCCGCGAGCGTCTGGAGCCGGAAGATCGTGAACGGCATCAGAGGATGGTCCGCACGCGACTCCTGGGCGATGAACCCGACGAGCAACACAGCGGCTGCGACGAAGACGCCGATGGTCCGCCCGGACGACCAGCCCCAGTCGTGGCCCTTGGTGATGCCGAGAACGAGGATGCTGAGCCCCGAAGTGACGAGCAGGGCGCCGAGGACGTCGAAGCTCGACTCACGCTCGTCGCGGCTCTCGGAAAGGAGCATCGGCGCAACGACCAGCGAGATGATCCCGACGGGGACGTTGACGTAGAAGATCCATGGCCACGAGAGGAGATCGACGAGGACGCCACCGAGCAGTACGCCTGCCGCAGCACCGACGCCGCCAACCGCGCCCCAGGCGCCGAGAGCGATGTTGCGCTCACGGCCCTCACGGAACATGGTCGTCAGGATCGAGAGGGCGGCGGGCGAGATCGTCGCCGCGCCGAGGCCCTGGAGTGCGCGGGCCGCGATGAGCGAGCCCTCACTCCAGGAGAGGCCGCAGAGCAGCGAGCCGACGGTGAAGATGACGAGCCCAACCATGAAGACGCGCCTGCGTCCGAGCAGGTCGGCGAGGCGGCCACCGAGCAGCAGAAAGCCACCGAAGACGAGGGAGTACGCTGAGATGACCCACTGGAGGTTCTCCTGGGAGAACCCGAGGTCGACCTGGATCGAGGGGAGAGCGACGTTGACGATTGCGATGTCGAGAACCACCATGAACTGCACCATGCAGAGCAGCAGGAGGGCGATCCACTTGCGCCGGTTTGATTGACTCATCGTTCCATCCTTTGCTTGATTCTGTTCGTTGATCGGGCGACCCTAGCACCATCTACTTGCATTTAGCAAGTAACATCTTCACAATGCGCAGTGCATACTTCTAGAACCGCAGCAAACAGCGAGCCCTCTCACCCATGAAGCCCTACGATCAGTACTGCCCGGTGGCCCACGCGCTCGACCTCGTCGGCGAGCGATGGTCGCTGCTCCTCGTGCGCGAGCTCCAGCACGGCCCCCTGCGCTACAGCGATCTCCACGAGCGCCTGCCGCGCTGCTCGACGAACGTTCTTGCGTCCCGGCTCAAGGAGCTCGAGGCGGCGAACGTGGTCACGCGCCGGAAGCTGCCGCCCCCGGCAGCCTCGACGGTCTACGAGCTCACCGAGACCGGCGCGTCGCTCGGCCCGGTGATAGGGGCGCTCGCACGCTGGGGCCTACAGACGCTCGGCCCGCCGCCACCCGACCTCGAGACACCTCCCGGCTGGCTCGAGAAGGCGCTGCGGACAACGGTCGCAGCCCATGTGCCGACGGCACGGATCGCGTTCGAGGTCGGCGACGAGAGCGCGACCGTGACGGCCGGAACCGTCGTCCCCGGTATCGCAGACGACGCCGATGTCGTGATCAGCGGCACATCGGCTGATCTGTACGGGCTCCTCGTGCTCGGCGACACCGGCACGGCGGAAATCACGGGCGATGCCGGGGTCGTGACGGAGCTCATCCGCGCGCTCGCGCCAACGCAGCCGGTCGCCGCACCCTCGGCCTAGAGAGCCGAGCCGGCTTCGCGCAGCACGTCCCACGCGAATGCCACGTCTGCCTCACTCGTGCGCGCATTGCCGATCGCGAGGCGCAACACGAACCGGTCGTCGAGTTTCGTGTGGGAAAGGAAGATCTGGCCGCTGTCATTGACGCGCTCCATGATCGCGGCGTTGTCCTCGTCGCTCCCGACCTTGCGGAAGCAGACGAGCGAGAAGTGACGTGGCGCGCAGAGCTCCCAGCCCGGCTCGTGGGCAACCCACTGCTCGAAGAGCTCGGCCAGCCGCACGTGCTCGCGGATGATCTCCTGCAGGCCCTCGCGGCCGAAGCAGCGCAGGGTCGCCCACAGCTTCAGCGCCCGGAAGCGGCGACCGAGCGGCGAGGCGTACTCGCTCAGGCTGACCACGTCCTCGTTCACCCGCAGGTACTCGGGCACGAGGCTGAACGCGCGTCGCAGGTCGTCGGGACGGCGGCAGAAAAACGCCGAGCAATCCATCGGGGTGAACAGCCACTTGTGCGGGTTGAAGCCGATCGAGTCGGCCCGCTCCCACCCGGCGAAGTGATGGCGAAACTCCGGGCACACCGCGGCCGCGCCGGCGTACGCGGCATCGACGTGGAGCCACGTTCCCTCGGCCTCGGCGCGGTCGGCGATCGCCGCGACCGGGTCGACCGCGGTCGACGAGGTCGTGCCGACGGTCGCGACGACGGCGCAGGCGCCTCCGAGGTCGAGTGCATCGGTCCGTAGCGCGTACGCATCGTCGACAGGTGTCGCGCGGACATCGAGCTCGAGCAGCCGGGCTGCCTTGATTGTCGACGAGTGCGTGTGCTCGGAGCAGACGACGACCTTGCGATCGGGACTGGCGGCGCGCGCGGCGGTCAGCGCCGTGATCAGACCCGACGAGGCGGTGTCCTCGATGTGCCCATGGAGTGGCTCGGGCAGGCCGAGCAGCTGCCGCAGCCAGTCGAGGGTCACCTCCTCGAGCTCCTGCAGCGCCGGCGAGGCTCGCCAGAGAATCCCGACCTGGTTGAGGCCCGCGATCAGGAGCTCCGCGAGGATGCCCGGCTCTGCGGCTGTCGTTGCGAAATAGGCGAAGTAGCGCGGGCTCTGCCAGTGCGTGATCCCCGGCATCAGGATCTGGTCGAGGTCGCGCAGCACGGCGCGAAACGGCTCCGCCTCCTCGGGCGGCGAGGCCGGTAGCGCCGCCCTGATGTCCCCCGGCTCCACCCGCGAGAGCACCGGGTACTCGCGGACGTCCTCGAGGTAGCGCGCGACCCACTCGAGCGCTGCGGCACCGTCGTCGCGGAATGTGCTCACACGTTGCTCCTTTCGATGTCGGCCCAGGACCGGGTGTTGAGCACCTGGTCCTTCGTCAGCCAGGCCCGGCGGGCGAGGCCGATGCCGAACTCGGCGTAGTCGAGCGACGCTGTGGAGTGCGCGTCCGTGTTGATCGGGATCATCACCCCGGCCGCTCCGGCGAGCCGCGCGTGAACGTCGCGCATGTCGAGCCGGTCGGGCTGGCTGTTGATCTCGAGTGCCGTGCCCGTCTCGGCCGCACGGGCGACAACGAGGTCGAGGTCGAGGTCGGCGCCGGGACGCCGCGAGATCCGGCGGCCCGTGAGGTGGCCGATGCAGTCGACGAGAGGGTTGTCGATTGCTGCGAGCACGCGCTCGGTTGGATTCTTGTCGAGAGAGGTGTGGAGCGAGGCGACGACCCAGTCGAGTTGCGCGAGCAGCTCGTCCGGGACGTCGACCTCTCCCCGCGCGGTGATGTTCGCCTCGACGCCGCGCAGCACGCGGAACGGGCCGACCTTCTCGTTCACCTCGTCGATCTCCTGCCACTGTGCCTCGATCCTGCCCTCGCGGAGGTAGTGCGAGTGATCGGTGAGACAGAGGAACTCGTAGCCGCGCGCCGCGGCTGCACGCGCCATCTCCTCGATCGAGGCCTTCCCGTCGGCCGACCAGGTCGAGTGGCAGTGCATCTCGCCGCGCAGGTCGCCGAGCTCGACGAGCACCGGCAGCGCTCCTGCCCGCGCCGCCTCGAGCTCGCCACCGTTCTCGCGCAGCTCGGGCGGGATGAAGCTGTAGCCGAGAAAGGCGTAAAGCGCCTCCTCGTCGCGGAACGTCTTGATCTCGCCGGTCTCGGCGACCGTGACGCCGTACTCCGAGATCGAGAGGCCGTTCCGCTGGGCCTGCTCGCGCAGCGCGACGTTGTGATCCTTCGAGCCCGTGAAATGCTGCAGCAGATCGCCGTAGCTCTCGGGCGGCACGACGCGGAGATCGAGCCGGAGCCCTTGCTTCGTGATCACGGTCGCCTTCGTGTCGCCGTGGGCGACGACCTCGAGCACCCACGGGAGCCCGACGAAGTACTCGGTCAACGCGGCGGGATCACTCGCCGTTGCGATCACGTCGAGGTCGCGGAAGGTCTCGCGGCGGCGGCGCGTGCTGCCCGCCTCGGAGACGTCGATCGCAGCCGGATGGGCCTGCAGCGTCTCGACCACCTCACGCACGACCGGCAGCCCCTTGCCGAGCAGCCCTCGCCGCGGCTCGGTGTCGGCCTGGCCCTCCGCGAGGGCCTTCAGGATCTTCGCTTCGGTTGCCGCTCCCATGCCCGAGAGCGTCCGTAGCTGCTCGCCCTCGGCCGCTGCCTTGAGCTCGACCAGCGTCGTCACCCCGAGCTCGCGCCAGATTCTCGCTGCCGTCTTCGGGCCGAGCCCCGGCAGTCGCATGAAGGACGAGACCTCGCCTGGCACCTCGGCCCGCCGCTTGGCGAGCGCCTCCATGTCGCCCGTCTCGACGACCTCGACGATCTTCGACTCGATCGTCTTGCCGATATCCGGGAGCTCCTTGGCCTTGCCGTCGAGTGCCAGCTCGGCCACCGATGAAGCCGTATCGCGGATGCGCGTCGCCGCGCGCCGGTATGCGGCGACGCGAAACGACTGCTCACCGAGGATCTCCGACAGGTCGGCCAGTTGGTCGAACTGGTCTGCGAGATCGCCGTTCCGAGGAAGCGCCGCGACCATTCCACGATCATAGGGCGGGCGGGACGGGCAAGATTGGCCGATGCGCGCGGTGATCTGCCTGCCCACGTACAACGAGCGAGACAATGTCGAGCCCATGGTGCGCGCTCTCGGCGAGCAGATCGACACCACCCGCGACCGGGTGCTCGTGA
Source organism: uncultured Thermoleophilia bacterium (assembly GCA_963799575.1). Taxonomy (GTDB): domain Bacteria; phylum Actinomycetota; class Thermoleophilia; order Gaiellales; family Gaiellaceae; genus Gaiella. Next base: position 389,617 of record CAWCXK010000006.1, on the reverse strand, counting down.
TCGACGACAACTCGCCGGACGGAACGGGTGCAGTCGCGGATCGGCTCGCGGGCGAGCTTCCCTGGGTCGAGGTGCTACACCGCCAGGGCAAGGAGGGCCTCGGGACGGCCTATATCGCTGGATTTCGCAAGGCTCTGGTGGACGGGGCCGAGCTCGTGCTCGAGATCGACTGCGACTTCTCGCACGACCCAGTGGAGGTCCCGCACCTGATCGCCACCTGTGAGGCCGGCGCAGACCTTGCGCTCGGGTCGCGCTGGGTCGAGGGCGGAGGCACCGTCAACTGGGGGCACGGGCGGATGGTGATCTCTCGCGGAGGGAGCTTCTATGCACGCACCATCCTCGGCGTCGGCGTGCGCGATCTGACGGGCGGCTTCAAATGCTTCCGGCGCACCGTGCTCGAGACGATCGACCTCGATGCTGTCACCGCCAAGGGCTACGGTTTTCAGATCGAGACGACCTACCGCGCCCTCCGCGCCGGCTTCACCGTCGCCGAGATTCCGATCACGTTCGTCGACCGTCGTGTCGGCGAGTCGAAGATGGACGGCTCGATCGTCGTCGAGGCAATGCTCCAGGTGCCGATGCTGCGCTACCGCGCCCTTCGCGGCCGGCTCTAGCCTTATCCGCCGCACCTACACTTCAACCCATGGACGAGGTCACCGACGCGACGTTTGCCGAAGAGGTGCTCGGTAGCGACGTGCCCGTGATCGTCGAGTTCGGGGCACCCTGGTGCCGTCCGTGCAAGGCGATCGAGCCTGCCCTGAACGAGATCGCCGAGGGAGCCGCCGGGCGCGTTCGCCTCGTCAAGCTCGACATCGACACGAGCCTCCGCACCCCTTCCCGCTACGGGATCCTCTCGGTGCCGACCGTGATCCTCTTCTCCGGCGGAGAGGCCTGCGAGACGCTGATCGGGCCGCACGGCAAGAGCAAGTACGAGCGCACGTTCGCTCGCTACCTGGAGGGTTGACCCGCTGACGCGTCCCTGGGACGACCTGCTCTTCGGCGAAGAGCTTGCATCCCGCACGAGCGAGCCGCCGCGTGATGCCCGCGGCGAGCCACTCCCGGCCGGCCTCGACCCGCGGGTCGCGGCAGCCCTCGCAGCAAGCGGCATCGACCGCCTCTACGCGCAGCAGGGCGAGACGTGGGAGGCCGCCGCGCGCGGCGAGGACGTCATCGTCACGACGGCAACCGCATCCGGGAAGTCGCTCGCGTTCAATCTGCCCGTCCTCGATGCGATCGCCCGCGAGCCGACGGCGCGGGCGCTGTACCTCTACCCGACGAAGGCGCTCACGCAGGACCAGGCGCGCAGCCTTGCCCGGCTCCGCCTCGGCGGGATCCGCCCGGCGATCTACGACGGCGACACCGAGCCCGAGCGGCGGGCGCAGATCCGCAAGACCGCGAACGTGATCCTCACGAACCCCGACATGCTCCACGTCGGCATCCTCCCGAACCACGACCGCTGGGGCGACGCGCTCCACAACCTGCGCTACGTCGTCGTCGACGAGGCCCACGTCTACCGCGGTGTGTTCGGGTCGCACGTCGGCAACGTGCTCCGGCGGCTGCAGCGCCTGGCGCACACCTACGGCGCAGACCCACAGTTCCTCCTTGCGTCGGCGACGATCGCGAACCCCGGCGAGCTGGCGCTGGCGCTGACCGGCCGGCCGGCCACGATCGTCGACTCCGACACCTCCGCCCGAGCGGAGCGCGATGTCGTCCTCTGGAACCCGGCCCTGCTCGATCCCGACCTGGGCGTTCGGGCGAGCGCGCTCTCGGAGGCATCGCTGCTGATGTCGGGCCTCGTCTCACGCGGTCTCCGCACGATCTGCTTCGCGAAGAGCCGCAAGGCCGCCGAGCTGATCCATCGCTTCACCTCCGATCGGGTCGACGCCGCGACCGCAGCCCGGCTCGCGCCCTACAGGGCGGGCTACACGCCGACGCAGCGACGTGAGATCGAGCGGCGCCTGATGGACGGGGAGCTCCTCGGCGTCTCTGCGACCGACGCGCTCGAGCTCGGCATCGACATCGGGGAGCTCGACTGCGCCATCTCGGTCGGCTTTCCCGGCACCGTTGCCTCTCTGCGCCAGCAGTGGGGTCGCGCGGGGCGCCGAGGTCACGGGCTGGCGGTGCTGATCGCGAGCGAGGACGCGCTCGACCAGTTCTTCATGCGGGAGCCGGAGGCGCTGCTCGAGCGGCGCGTCGAGGCGACCCGGCTCGACCACGCGAACCCTCGGATCCTCGATCCGCACGTCTACGCGGCAGCCTACGAAGGACCGATCCAGCCGGCCGACGCCGCGACGCTCGGCCCCGAAGCGCTCGAGCGGGCCGCGCTGCTGCCCGAGCTCGAGCGGACGCCTGCCGGCTTCGTCTGGAAGGGGCGCGACTCCCCGGCCGGGCGGTTCTCGATCCGCTCGGGCGGACAGGACTCGTTCACGATCGTCGACGGAACGACCGGGTCGATTCTCGGGCTCGTCGAGCGCGAGCGCGCCTACTCGTCGGTGCACGAGGGCGCCGTGTACCTCCACCTCGGCGAGCAGTACCTCGTGCAGGCCCTCGACGCCGGGACGCGCACGGCCATCGTCGAGCCGGCGAGCGTCGACTGGTACACGCAGGTGAAGAAGGACACCGAGACGGCGGTCGAGCACCCGCTCCGCTCGGCGCGCGTGGCCGGCGTCGACCTGCAGTTCGGGCGCGTCTCGGTCACGGAGCAGGTGATCGCATATCAACGCAAGGCGATCCGCGACGGATCGACGCTCGATGTGGTGCCGCTGATCCTGCCCGAGGTCACCTTCGACACCGAGGCGGTCTGGTTCTGCCCGGACGGCAACCTCCTCGAAGGCCTCGAGGAGATGCCGAAGCTGCTCGGAGCGCTCCACGCGGCCGAGCACGCACTCATCTCGCTCCTGCCGCTCTGGGCCATGTGCGACCGCTGGGATATCGGTGGCCTCTCGACGAATCTCCACTTCCAGACCGGGCTGCCGACGGTGTTCGTCTACGACGGCCACGCCGGCGGGGTCGGCATCACCGAGCGTGGGTTCGAGAGCTTCACCTGCTGGGTCGCCGACACCGCGCGCCTGCTCGCGGGATGCCCGTGCACGAGCGGCTGCCCCTCCTGCGTCCAGAGCCCGAAGTGCGGCAACCTGAACGAGATGCTCGACAAGGACGCCGCCCGGCTGCTGCTCGAGCGCATGCAGCACGCCGCCTGAGGATGCCGGCAGCGTGCTCTACCATGGGTTCACGTTCGACAGACAAGGGGCTGACCGCATGAACAGCACCGCCGCAATCGGCCATCGTGACGTCCGGACGGCACTGCCCCTCTGGGCGGACCCCGTCGAGCTGGACGAGATCAACCTCGACTACGCAGCGACCACGCCCGCTCTCGTCGCAGCGGTCGAGGCTGTTCAGGCCGCCATCCCCTGGTACGGCAGCCTGCACCGCGGAGGCGGCCGCAAGAGCGCTCATTCCACGACGCTCTTCGAGGAGGCCCGCGGCTCGGTGGCGCGGTTCGTCGGATGCGACGATGCCGAGGACGTCGTCTTCGTCCGCAACACGACCGAGGCCGCGAACCTGCTCGCCGTCGCCTTGCCGCCCGGGACCCGTGTGCTGTGCTCGCCGTTCGAGCATCACGCGAACCTTCTCCCCTGGCGCCAACACCGCGTCACCCATCTGCCGTTCACGACGTCTGCCGCGGCCTTCCTCGCCGCGACGGCCGACGCCCTCGAGAAGGCCGAGGGCGCCGGCGACCCGTTCTCGCTGGTCGCGATCACCGGCGCCTCGAACGTCACAGGCGAGGTCCCGCCGGTCACCGAGATCGCCCGCCTCGCACATCAGCACGGTGCGCTCGTCTTCGTGGACGCAGCCCAGCTCGCACCCCACCGCCGCATGGATCTTCACGAGCTCGGTGCCGACTTTCTTGCCTTCTCCGGTCACAAGGTCTACGCGCCGTTCGGGACGGGGGTGCTTGCCTCTCCGGCAGACGGCCTCGCGAAAGGCTCGCCGCTCCTGCACGGCGGCGGTGCCGTCCGGCTCGTCACGCTCGAAGGCGTCGCCTGGGCCGAGTCACCACGGCGCTACGAGGCCGGGACGCCGAACCTGCTCGGGGCAGTCGCTCTCGGTGCAGCGTGCGAGGCGCTGATGGGCTACGGCATGGATGCCGTGGCCGAGCACGAGCGGCTCCTGGCCGGGGCGCTCTGGGACGGCCTCGATGCGATCGGCGGGGTGCGGCAGTTGCATCAGTGGACGGATCCGCCGGATCGCGTCGGCGTCGCTGCGTTCACGGCCGAGGGCTGGGCGGCGCACGAGCTGGGGACGCATCTGGCGGACCGCGGGATCGCGGTCCGCGCGGGCTCGTTCTGTGCGCATCCGTTCGTCGCCCATCTCCTCGGCGTCGAGAGCGAGCACACGGAGCGGTTGCTCCACGAGGCCGAATGCGGCGAGGACGTGACGATTCCCGGCGCCGTTCGCGCCAGCATCGGGCTCGGTACCACCCGAGCCGACGTCGATGCACTCCTCGTCGCGATCGCCGAGGCGGAGGCCCTCACGCCCGCGTAGGGCACTTGTCGATTCCCGCTCACGCCGTTCGTCGTCATGGTGAAATCGTCCAGCAACGGCGAAGGAGGCAGCGTGGAGTACCTGGCACTGGTGTACGGCCGCGAGGACAGGTGGGAGCAGCTCTCGGAGGAGCAACGCAATGCCGCATATGCGGGATACATGGCGGTCTCGCAGGATGCGGCGGCCGCGGGAGCGCTCGTCGATGCGAGCGAGCTGGAGCCCACCGCGGCTGCCACGAGCGTCCGCGTGCGGAACGGCGAGGCGCTCGTCACCGACGGTCCGTACGCCGACGTGAAGGAGTCGCTCGGCGGCTACTACCTGCTCTCGTGTGACACGCTCGACGAGGCGATCGACTGGGCGGCGAAGATCCCCGCCGCCTGGACCGGAGGAGCGATCGAGATCCGCCCCATCCATGTCGACGGGGAGGCGGCGGCATGAAGTACGCGATGCTCGTCTATAGCGACCCAACCGCGTGGGAGGGGATGACCGAGGCCGAGGCAAAGGCGGCGCGCGAGGAATCGATGCCACGCTGGATCGCACTGTTCGAGGAGTTCGGCAAGGCGGATCCGAATGTGGAGGGACGCGAGCTCGTGAGCGCGGCGGAGGCGAAGGTCGTCCGTGTCGCCGACGGCGAGACGATCGTTACCGACGGGCCGTTCGCCGAGACGAAGGAGCAGCTCGGCGGCATGTTCATCACCGAGCTGCCCGACCTCGACGAGGCGATCCGCATTGCCGCGCTCGTGCCCGCCGCCGAGTACGGCACCCTCGAGATCCGGCCGCTGATCAGCCGGTGACGGAACGCGTTGCTGCGGTCTACGCAGAAGAGTGGTCGCGGTGCGTCGCAATCCTGACCCGCGTCCTCGGCGATCTCGAGCGCGCCGAGGACGCGGTGCAGGATGCCTTTGCCATAGCCCTCGAGCGCTGGCCCCAGGTTGGAATCCCCGACAACCCGGGAGCATGGATCGTGACGGCCGCCCGCAACCGCGCCATCGACCGGATCCGACGTGAGCGCGTGCTCGCCGACAAGACCGCCGTCCTCGCCCGGCTCGAAGCGATGCCGGCGGATCCGGACGAGATGAGCGCACTCCCTGACGAGCGCCTGGCGCTCCTGTTCACGTGCTGCCATCCCGCCCTTGCCCCGGACGTGCAGATTGCGCTCACCCTGCGCATCGTCGGCGGCCTGACGACAACGGAGATCGCGTCGGCGTTCCTCGTGCCGGAGCCGACAATGGCACAGCGACTCGTGCGCGCGAAGAGCAAGATCCGGACGGCCGGGATCCCGTTCCGCGTGCCGGCCGATGCGATCCTCCCCGACCGCCTCTCGACGGCGCTGCGGGTGATCTACCTGATCTTCAACGAGGGCTACGCGTCGAGCCGGGGAGCTGCGCTCGTCCGCGGCGACCTCTGCGGCGAGGCGATTCGGCTCGCAAAGCTGCTGTGCGTGCTGATGCCGGACGAGCCCGAGGCCCTCGGGCTGCTCGCGCTGATGCTTCTACAGGATTCCCGCCGCGACGCGCGACTCACAGTCGACGGCGATCTCGTGCTGCTCGCCGACCAGGACCGCGGGCTCTGGGACCTGCGCGAGATCGACGAAGGCCTGCGGATGCTCGCCCGCGCCGAGGCGTTCCGGCGTCCGGGGCAATACCAGCTCCAGGCCGCGATCGCAGCGGGCCACGCGCAGGGATCGGACCCCGTGACGGTGGTTGCTGCCTACGAGGCACTGTTACAGCTCGACGGCACCCCAGTCGCCCGCCTCAACCACGCTGCCGCGGTCGCGCTCGCGGGCGAGGTCGAGGACGGGCTCCGCCTGGCAGATGCGATCGGCGGTCTCGGTGGGTACCGGCACTACCACTCGACGAGGGCCGACCTGCTCCGGCGCCTCGGGCGCCTCGGCGAAGCGGCAGACGCCTACCGGCGGGCGCTCGAGCTCACCGACGCCGGGCCGGAGAGACGGTTCCTCGAGCGCCGGCTCGACGAGATCGACGCGAACGCGCCAGAATGACGCCATGCGCATCTCGGCCAAGGTCGACTACGCCCTGCGGGCCACGATCGCGCGGCCGCCGCGCCGGGACCGGTCAAGGGCGAGCGCCTCGCGACCGCGCAAGCGATCCCGCACAAGCTCCTCGAGAATATCCTCGCCGACCTCCGAAACGGGGGGCTCGCCTACGACGGAACGGCCGCACCGCCACGGGACGTCTGGATCGAGTTCCGCACCGCGATGCGCGGCGTGCTCGAGCAGACGACGCTCACCGACCTCGTCGAGCGCGGCCACCCGGCCTAGCCGAAGGCGTACGGATGACCGCTGTGAGTGAGTTGGGTGCGCGTGGAGGCACGCTCGTGCTCGGCGGCGGCTTCGCCGGCGCCTCCGTCGCCCGCCTGCTCGGCAAGCGGGGGGCCACGATCGTCTCGACCCACAACTCGATGCTGTACACGCCGCTCCTGCCCGAGGCGGCATCGGGCACGCTCGAGCCGCGGCACGTCGTCGTCCCGCTGCGGCAGATGTGCCCGCACGCCGATCTCATCCTCGGGAGCGCGACGGGCATCGACCTCGTGACCCGTACGGTCACCGCCGACACGATCGCCGGTCCGGCGACGATTTCCTACGACCGGCTCGTCATCGCGCTCGGAGCTGTCAACCGGGTGTTCCCCGTCCCCGGGCTCGCCGAGCACGGCCGCGGCTTCAAGGATCTCGCCGACGGGATCGCGCTCCGCAACCACGTCCTGCAGCGGCTCGAGGCTGCCTCGGCGGGCGGGCCCGCTGCGGAGCTCGGGTTCGTGTTCGTCGGTGCCGGCTACGCGGGCGTCGAGGCTCTCGCAGAGCTCAGCGACCTCGCTCATGCGGCGCTGCGCTACTACCCGCAGCTGCGGGATGTGAAGCAGCGCTGGGTGCTCGTCGATGCGGCTCCCTCCATCCTGGCCGACATTCCGCGCAAGCTCGGCACCTATGCCGGCCGTAAGCTCGCGCAGCGCGGCGTCGAGATCCACGTCGGCGAGACGCTCACGTCGTACGACGGCGAGACGGCCACTCTCTCGGGCGGTACCTCGGTCCCGGCCCGCACGCTCGTCTGGACAGCCGGCGTAAAGGCCTCCCCGCTGCTCCAGGAGCTCGGCCTGCCTCTCGACGATCGGGGCCGCGTCCGCGTCGATCCGACCCTCCGAGTCGAGGGGCACGACAACGTCTGGTCGCTCGGCGACTGCGCCGCGGTGCCGAACACGCGTACGCCGGGACAGACCGATCCTCCGACCTGCCAGCACGCGTTGCGTCAGGCCCGGCAGCTCGCGAAGAACCTCAGCGGAAAGGGGGAGCCGCAACCGTACGGCTACCGCATGCTCGGCCAGGTCGCGACGCTCGGCCGTTTCAAAGGCATCGCCGATGTGATGGGCGTCCACGTCTCCGGATTCCTCGGCTGGTTCATCGCGCGGACGTACCACCTCTACGCCCTGCCGCTCTTCAGCCGCAAGGCGCGCGTCGTCGCCGACTGGACGACATCGCTCTTCTTCCGGCGCGACATCGCCGAGCTTTCGAGCCTCGGGCACCCGGAAGGGCTGGAGCCGTGATGGAGGTGACGGCTCTCTTCGGCTTGCGGCTGACGACTCCACGGCTCGCGCTCCGCGTCGGCACGGTCGGCGAGGTCCGCGCGCTCGGGGAGTTGGCCCAGCGGGGGATTCACCCCGCGGAGGAGATGCCGTTCGGCGTCGCCTGGTCCGATCGGACGGGATTTCCCGGCTTCCTGGAGGAGTTCGCGGCGTACCATCGTGTTGGGCTCACCGGGTGGGCTGCCGACGCATGGCGGCTCGAGCTGCTCGTCTGGGAGAGCGGCAGGCTCGTCGGCGTCCAGGGCATGACAGGCGAACGCTTCGGTGAGGAGCGCGTCGTCGCCACCGGCTCCTGGCTGGGGCAGCAAGCGCAGGGCCGCGGCATCGGCACCGAGATGCGGGCGGCCGTGCTCGAGCTCGCGTTCCGGGGTCTCGGCGCCGAAGCGGCAACGAGCGGATGGCTCGAGGGCAACGCCGCTTCGCAACGGGTCTCCGAGAAGCTCGGCTACCGCGAGACCGGAATCAGCGAGATGAGCCCGCGCGGACTCCCCGTTCCCCACCACGACATCCGCATCGAGCGCGCGGACTGGCACGGACGACCCTCCTCCGTCCAGCTCAGCGGAATCGAGCGGTGTCTGCCGCTCTTCGGTGCGCTCAGCCGATCGAGCGCAACGCAGCCGCGAGCGACTGACGCAGCTCGAGCACCGGCGCGAAGAGGTCGCCGTGCCGGGCAACCCGGGCGCGCACCTCGTCGAGCGTGAATGCCTCCAGATCGAGTCCCTCGCGTACCTCGTCCCAGGCCAGCGGGGTCGAGACCGGCGCGCCGGCGCGCGGCCTGACGGAGTAGGCGACGGCCGTCGTCTTGCCCGGCCCGTTCTGGTTCGCATCGATGAGCACGCCGCGGCGCTTGCGCTTCGTCCACTCCGTCGTCACGAGGCCCGGGTGCGTCCGCTCGAGCGCGCCCGCGATCACCGACGCGAACGAGCGTGCCGCATCGAAGCCCTGCCGGCGCGCAATCGGGACGAGAACGTGGATCCCGCGAGAGCCGCTCGTCTTCGGGAAGCTCTCGAGCCCGGCGAGATCGAGAAGCTGCTTCACGAGCAGGGCCACCTCGATCACCTCCGAGAAGCCGACGTCGTCGGATGGGTCGAGGTCGAACATGACCCAGTCGGGCCGATCCGGCCTGTCGGCCCGCGACGCCCACGCGTTCATGTCGATGCAACCCATGTTGACCATCCAGAGGAGCGCGAGGTCGTCGTTGACGAGCGGGTAGTCGATGATCCGCTTCTCGCCGTCTCGGGTCGAGGCGGGAAACGGTGCCCGCTTGATCCAATCCGGCATGTGCGAGGGGGCGTCCTTCTGGAAGAAGAACTTCCCCTGCCAGCCGTCGGGAAAGCGCTTCATCGTGAACGGCCGGTCGCGGAGATGCGGGACGAGGACGGGTGCGACGTCCCGGTAGTAGGCGAGCAGGTCGCCCTTGGTAATGCCCTCGTCCGGCCAGAACGGCTTGTCGAGGTTCGACAGCTTGAGCAGGCGAGATCCCCGGCGGATCTCGGACGGGATCGGCACGTGCTCGGCGACCACCTCGTCGGCCAGCTTATCCTCGCGCAGGCCGAGGTACACGGGCGCGCGTAGCCGGCCCTCGTGGGTCCACTCGGCGAACTCGATCTCCGCGACGAGCTCCGGCTCGACCCAGGTGACGTCGCCGCGGCGGACCTTCGGCATCTTCGGCTCGTCGGCAAAGGGCGACGTCGCGCGCTGCAGCGGTCTCAGCAGTGCCTCGAGGCGATCGAGCTCCCGGTCGCTGAACCCCGTGCCGACGTTCCCCGCATAGCGCAGGCCATCCGCAGCGTGCACGCCGAGCACGAGCGCTCCGATCCCGTTCGAGCGGCGCCCCTGGCCGCGGGTGAAGCCTGCGATCACGAGCTCCTGGCGGCTCTTCAGCTTCAGCTTGCGCCAGTCGGACGAGCGGCGGCCGGGGCGGTACGGCGAGTCGACCAGCTTGGCGACGACGCCCTCGAGGCCGTGCTGGCGCGCCGCCTGCTCGAGCGCGCCTCCGTCGTCGAACGAGGGCGAGAGGAGGACTCCGTCCACCGTCGCGTCGAGGAGCTGCTCGAGCGCCTCGCGCCGTGCCGTGTAAGGACGGTCGACGAGAGGCTCGCCATCCTGCTCGAGCACGTCGAAGGCGACGTAGACGAGCGCGCCTGCCCCCTGCTGGAGTAGCCCGAAGCCGGAGCGGCCCGTCTCGTCGAGGGCGCAGATCTCCCCGTCCAGCACTGCCGAGGGCGAGCGCACGGCGAGGCCGAGTGCGCGTGCCGCCGCGGGGAAGCGCGTCGTGAGGTCGTTGTCGTTGCGGCTCCGAAAGGTCGCGACGCCCCCATCGACCCGCGCGAGTGCCCGGAAACCGTCCCACTTCGGCTCGAAGGCCCAGCCCTCCCCGACCGGCAGCGCGTCGGCCGCAGTGGCGAGCATCGGCGCGTACTCGCGCTTCTCGGTGCCCGCGTCCTTGCGCAGAAGGAGCCAGTTCTTCTCCTTGCCGTCGAGGTGGGCCGGCACGAGCGTCCACAGCCCCTCGAGGCGGTTGCCGTGGAGCCTGACGGTCAGCCCACCGTCCTTCTTCTCCTCGACGAGCTCGTACGTTCCCCGGTCCCAGATCTCGACGGTGCCGCCGCCGTACTGCCCCGCCGGGATCTCACCTTCGAAGTCGCCGTAGTCGAGAGGGTGATCCTCGACGTGCACGGCGAGGTGCCGCTCTCCGAGGGAGAGCGGTACGCCCTTCGGCACGGCCCAGCTCAGGAGGACACCGTCCCGCTCGAGCCGGAAGTCGTAGTGGAGGCTCCGGGCGGCGTGCCGCTGGACGACGAAGCGGAGCGCGTCGCCCGCCTCGCCGCCGAAAGGCTCCGGGGTGCGATTCGGGTCGCGCTTGCGGCGGTAGTCGTCGAGCGGCATCCCTTCATGATCACCGAATCCCGGCTCGCTTAACATCTTCGTCACACTCTCGGTCTTTTCCCTGCAAAGAGCTGTTTTGTGCGCAGGGGATAAGCCTGTGGAAAGTGTGGAGAGTGTCCGCGCCGCCTACTCGATCTCGGTCGAGCCGAGATGAACGTGCCCGAGTGGGGCCGCGATCAACGCGCGGGCTACGCGAACACGCCCATCGCGCGGAACTTGGCGCGGCGGGTGCGGCGAAGGTCGGCCGGGAGCGTACCGTCGAGCTCGGCGAAGTGCGAGACGACCGACTCGCGCAGGAGCAGCGCCGACGCGTCGATGTCGGTCTGGGCGCCGCCCTCGGGCTCGGGCACGATCCCCTCGATCACGCCGAGGTCGAGGCAGTGCGCCGCGTCGAGGCGGAACGCCGAGGCGGCCTTCTTGGCCTGCGAGGCGTCGCGCCAGAGGATGGCGGCGCAGCCCTCGGGGGAGATGACGGAGTAGATCGCATTCTCCTGCATCAGCACGCGGTCGGCGACGGCGATCGCAACGGCGCCGCCCGAGCCACCCTCGCCGATCACGACGGCGACGGTCGGCACATCGAGGCGCGCCATCATGGCCTGCGAACGCGCTATCGCGCCGCCCTGTCCGTGCTGCTCGGCGGCAACGCCCGGGTAGGCACCGGGCGTGTCGACGAGCGTGAGGAGCGGGAACCCGTGCCGGTTCGCGAGCTCCATCACGCGCATCGCCTTGCGGTATCCCTCGGGATAGGCCATCCCGAAGTTCCGGCTCGTCCGCTCTTTCAGGTCGCGGCCCTTCTGGTGGCCGATCAATGCGATCGTGCGACCCTCGAGCTTGCCGATGCCGGTTACGAGCGCGTGGTCGTCCATCCGCCCCCGGTCACCGTGCAGCTCGAAGAAATCTTCGAGGATCCGCTCGACGTAATCGAGCGTGTACGGCCGCTCCTGGTGCCGCGCAAGCTCGACGCGCTGCCAGATCTCCTCGTCCGACGTGTCGTCCTTGAGCCGCTCGAGCTGGCGCTGCAGTCGTTCGAGCTCCGCCGAGAGCCGCGTTCCGCGCAGCAGCTTGACGCCGCTCAACTTAGCCAACCGGTCTCGGAGGCCGAGCTCGGCGTCGTTTGTCACACGCGCCTCGAGAACAGGCGGATCAGCTGCGCCACGACGGGCCGCAGCTCCGTGCGAGGCACGATCCGGTCGATGTGGCCGAAGCGGAAGTTCGACTCGGCGAGGCCGAAGTCGTCCGGGAGCTTCTCGCGCGTCGTCTGGGCGACGACGCGAGGGCCGGCGAACGACATCAGCGCCCCCGGCTCCGCGACGAGCACGTCGCCGAGCGACGCGAAGCTCGCGAGCAGCCCACCGGTCGTCGGATGGGTCAGCACCGAGATCATCACACCGCCCGCCTCGTGTAGCTCCTCGAGCGCGCAGACGGTCTTCGGCAGCTGCATCAGCGCCAGGATCCCCTCCTGCATGCGCGCGCCGCCGGAGGACGAGACGGAGATCAACGGCAGCCCGTCTTCAGCGGCGTGCTCGCAGGCGCGCGCGAACTTCTCACCGACGACGCTGCCCATCGAGCCGCCCATGAACGAGAAGTCCATCACCGCGAGCCGGCAGGGGAGCGCCTCGATCCGGGCCGTCCCGGTGATCATCGCGTCGCCGAGGCCCGTCGACACCTCGGCCTCGGCCAGGCGCTCGGTGTACGGCTTGAGGTCGAAGAACTCGAGCGGATCGCCGGAGCGCAGCGACATCTCGTCCTCGGTGAACGTGCCCTCGTCGGCAAGTTGCTCGATCCGCTCGCGACCCTTGACCGGATAGTGGTAGCCGCACTGCGGGCACACGCGCAGGTGTGCCCTCAGCTCCTCGTCGCGGTAGTGGGACCCGCAGTCCGGGCAGGTGTTCGGGTGCTTCTTCGCCGTCCCGTCGTCGAGCTGGGCCTGCTTGTGCTCGATCGAGACGTCGATCTTGTCGGTGGCGGCCATCTGCGCCATCTTAGACCGGCCCCCCGGAGGCAGGGTTACAGGCCCGCGGCCACGGCGAGTCGAACGAGGACGGCCGGATCAGCATCCTCGTGCACTCCGGTGAGCCCGAATCCCGCGATCGGGCGTCTGGCAGCTATGTCCCGCAGCATCTCCTCGGCCTCTGCCAGCGTCGGGCCGCCCGGCTCCGGCATGAACACCGCGAGCTCGCCGGGCCGGAGCACGTCACAGTCGAAGGCGACGTAGACGCGGTCGCAGCCCTCGAGTGCACGGGCGATGTCGTCGTCGATGCCGGCCGCCGCCATGTACTCGAGCTCGGGTGGATCGAGGCTTCGGGCGCCGACGAGGCGCGACATCGGCCGGATCGACCGCACCCGCCTCGATCGCCATCCGCAGGGGCATCCCCCACGCGTTGCCCGAGGGTGAGCTCGTCGGAGTGTTGAGGTCGCCGTGCGCGTCGAGCCAGATCACCGCGAGGCGGCCACCGCGCCGAGCCGCGAGGCCGCTGATCGCCCCGACGTGCGAGCAGCAACAGCCGCCGAGCACGAGCGGACGGGCAGGGAGGTTGCGAATCTGGGCTGCCACCTGATCCTCGAGCGTCGCCTCGTCGATCACGGCAGCCTCCGGATACGGAAGCGGGAGATGGGCCGCCTCCGCCATCGCGTCGCCGCCTACCCCCCAGGCGCGAGGCACGCGCACGAGGCCGGCCGCGTACTCGCGGCCGCAGCTGTGGCACTGGTACTCGTCGTCGATCGCGACCGCCGTGATCGTGCGGCAGTCGGGACAACGGGCGCGCAGCGTGCTCATACGGTCCGCTCCCACGTGTCGGAGCGGCGGACGACTTGCAGCCCGACGCGCTCGTAGAGGGCTACTGCGCCCGTCGTGTTCTCTGCGTCCACGCCAAGCCCCGCGACACGCTTGCCGAGGCCGGCGAACACGCCGAACGACTCGCGGAGCAGCGCCTCGCCGAGGCCGCGGCGTCGCCACGGTCGCCTGACGGCAAGCACCCCGACCCAACCCACCGCCTCGTCCTCGCCCCACCGCGGTCGGTTGACGCAGACCCCGGCGATCTCGTCGCCGTCCCAGGCGATGCGCCAGAGCGAGGGGTTCTCGCCTTCGCCGAGATTCTGGGCGGACCATGCCTCGAAGGTCGTGTCGGTATGGCCCCAGTGGTCGCGGAACGCCTCGTCGGTCGCGGCATGGATTGCCCGCCCGTGGCGCTCGTCGTACGGGCGGACGGTGATCCCCTCCGGCCACTCCGGGTGGCCGAGGTCTCCCTCCAGCGAGCGCCTCATCTCGAAGGACGAGCGCACGGCGGAATACCCGGCATCCACGAGGAGCCCCCGGAGCACGTGGTCCCGCTCGTCGACGAAGAACTGGACGTTGCCCCCTGCCCCTGCCCGCGCCGCTCCCCGCTCGTGCGCCCACGAGAACAGGAGCTCGATCGCCGCGGGGTCGCCGCCGAGAGCACGGAGGTCGATCCACGCCCTGGGAGTCCCATCCTCCGGCCCCGACACATCCGCGTAGCCGGCGGGTGAGCCGTCAGCGGCGAGCACGAGCCGCATGTCCGTCTCCGGCTCGATGAAGGGAAACGCGAACCAGCGCGCGACGCCGGCCGCGGATTCCTCGGAGGTGCCACCGAGCGCGATCGCTCGCTCGTTAATCACTGCGGCGATGCTGGCTGCGTCCTCGACGGTCGGAACGACGAGCTCAGGCACCCGGTCGCAGCTCTCTGCGCCAGACGTCGGCACGCCAGAGGATGCGCATTCCCGCCCGCTCGTACAGCCGCGTCGCGCCGGTCGGGTTCTCGCTGTCCACCCCCAGTGCGGCCATCGTCTCGCCCCGCTCGGCGAAGCGCCGGAAGCTCTCCTGCAGCAAAGACAGGCCGAGCCCCTGCTTGCGCCACGCCGGCCGCACACCGAGCAGCGAGACGAGGCCCCAGTCGCCGAGGCGCTTCTGGTAGTCGACCGCCAGCGCAGCGATCTCGCCGCCGTCCCAGACGACGAGGACCAGCTCCGGGTCGAACTGCGGCACGCCGAGCACGCGCTCGGCCCACGCGTCGTAGTCGCGCTTCTCGTAACCCCACTCGTCGACGAATGCCTCGTCGAGCGCGTTCTTGAGCTGGCGCGCGTGGCGCTCGGGGTCGAACTGCCGCAGCTCGAGGCCGTCCGGCCACGTTGGCGCCGGGATCCCGGGCTCGAGGTCGATGACCATGCGGTGGTAGGTGCGGACCATCGCGTACCCACGACCCGTGAAGAGCTCAGGAGCCCGCGGATCGCCGACGAGATGCGCCGCCTCGACCCAGACGGCCTGGCCCGTGGGCACATCTGCGGCAAGCTCGAACGCGCGGGCCTCGCCCCTTGCGAGCAGGAGCGAGCCCGCACCGCGGCCGGTGAGCTCGGGGTGCACGTAGCCGTCCATGAGGACGCGGCTGCCGTGACGCCCCTGCATGTGCATCACCCCGGCGATGCGCCCGCCCTCGACCGCGACCCACGCATCGATCTCGAGGTCGAGGTCGTCCCACTCCTCGCGGAGCTCGTCGGCGGTCCAGTCCGAGTCGTCGTAGACAGCGCGGTCACAGGCCTGCACGAGCGCCAGCACCTCGTCGAAGTCGGTCGCAGGATCGGGACGGCGGATCTCCATAGGCGTGGAGTGTAGGGGGTCTATCCTCGTTCTCAGGGATGACTGGAGGCGTTCGACTACGAGAGATGACCGAGGCCGACTGGCCCGAGGTGGCGACGATCTGGGCCGAGGGGATCGCGACCGGCAACGCCACCTTCGAGACGGAGCCGCCCTCCTGGGCTGCGTTCGACGCCACCCGCCGGCGCGAGGGGCGATTCGTCGCCGAGCGAGGCGGCAGGGTTGTCGGCTGGGCCGCGCTCTCCTCGGTTTCGAGCCGGCCCTGCTACGCCGGCGTGGCCGAGAACAGCGTCTACGTGGCCTCGGCCGCTCGGGGCCAGGGCGTCGGCACGGCCCTGATGGAGGCCCTCACGGCCACAGCCGCGGCAGCCGGGATCTGGACGATCCAGACGAGCGTGTTTCCGGAGAACGCCGCCAGCATCGCGCTGCACGAGCGGGCGGGGTTTCGGATCGTCGGCCGGCGCGAACGGATCGCCGAGCTCGACGGCGTCTGGCGCGACACGCTGTTCCTCGAGCTGCGGCTGCCCTAAGTGGTTGCTAGCTCTCGTCGTGCCAGCGGCGGAACACGAGGCATGCGTTGTGGCCGCCGAAGCCGAACGAGTTCGAGACGCCGACCTCGACCTGCTCCTGGCGCGCTTCGTTCGGGATGTAGTCGAGATCGCACGTCGGGTCGGGTGTCGTCTGGTTGATCGTCGGCGGCAGGATCCCGCGCTGGAGCGCGAGGATCGTGAAGATCGCCTCGACCGCGCCGGCAGCCCCGAGGCAGTGGCCGGTGGCGCCCTTGGTGGAGGAGATCGGCGTCCGGTACGCCTTGTCCTCACCGAGTGCCACCTTCAGCACCCGCGTCTCGCCCGTGTCGCCTGAGGGGGTCGATGTCCCGTGCGCGTTGACGTAGCCGACATCCTCCGGCACGATGCCCGCGTCGGCGAACGCCATCGTGAGCGCCCGGGCGGGGTTCTCGCCGGTCGGGTCGGGATCGGAGACGTGGTTCGCGTCGGAGGAGACGCCGTAACCGAGCAGCTCGGCGTAGATCTTCGCTCCGCGCGCCCGTGCGTGCTCGAGCTCCTCGATCACGACCATCCCGGCCGCCTCGCCCATCACGAAGCCGTCGCGCTCGCCGTCGAACGGCCGCGAGCCACGCTCCGGGTCGTCGTTACGTCGCGAGATCGCGCGCATGGCTCCGAAGCCCGCGATGCTGACGGTCGTCACCGGAGCCTCGGTACCGCCGCAGATCATCACGTCCGCTCGGCCGAGGCGAATCGCGTCCATGCCGTCGCCGATCGCCATGTTGGAGGCGGCGCAGGCCGTGCACTGCGAGAGCAAGGGGCCGCGCGTGCCGAGCTCGATCGACACCCAGCCGGCAGCAAGATTCGGGATGATCTGGACGATCGAGAACGGGTTGACGCGATCCGGGCCACGCTCGTTGAGCTGGTTGACGCACTGCTCGAACGACTTCAGGCCTCCGATGCCCGTCGCGACGGCAGCGCCGACGCGCTCGGCGATCGGCGCGATCACGAGACCCGAGTCGGACTCGGCCTGGCGCGCCGCCGCGAGCGCGAGGTGCGTGAACCGGTCCATGCGGCGCGACGCCTTGTAGTCGACGTAGTCGGTCACCTCGAGATCGCGCACCTCGCAGGCGAAGTGCACGGGGTAGCCCGTGGTGTCGAACTGCGTGATCGGGCCGGCGCCCGAGCGACCCGCGATCAGGCCCTCCCAGGTCGACTCGACCGTGTTGCCGAGGGAGGTGACTGCACCGATGCCGGTGACGACGATCCTGCGTCTGCCGTTGTCGCTGCTCACGAGGATCCAGGCTACATCCCGAGGCCACCGTCGACGAGCAGCACTTCGCCCGTTACGAACGACGCCTCGTCGGAGCAGAGAAAGCGAACCGCGCCGGCAACATCCGCCGGATCACCGAGCCGGCCGAGCGGCGTTGCGTCGAGCATGGCCTTGGTCGCCTCTTCGGGCAGGACGTCCGTCAGCTGGGTCTGGACGTAGCCGGGCGCCACGACGTTCGCGCGGACGTTGCGGCTGCCGAGCTCCTTGGCGAGCGACTTGGTGAAGCCGATGATCCCGGCCTTCGACGCCGCGTAGTTCGTCTGGCCCCAGTTGCCGTGGACGCCGACGATCGAGGAGACATTCACGATCGCGCCCGCGCGCTTCTTCATCATCGGCCGCGTCACGGCCCGGCAGGTGTAGAAGACCGACGAGAGATTCGTGTCGATCACGGTGCGCCAGTCGTCGTCGCTCATCCGCGCGAGCAGGCCGTCGCGGGTCAGACCCGCGTTGTTGACGAGGATGTCGAGGGCGCCCGCCGCCTCGACGAGCGCGAGCGCGGATGCAGCGTCCGAGACGTCCGCCTGCACGGCGCGGCCGCCGATCTCGCGGGCGACGGCCTCCGCCTCGTCCTGGCCGCTGCGGTAGCCGACCACGACCGTGGCACCCGCCGCCGCCAGCTCTTGCGCGATCGCGCGACCGATCCCGCGGGAAGCACCCGTGACGAGCGCAGTCTTTCCCTCCAGCGAGCAGAACCCGCTCACGATGAGAGGGCCTCCCGGGCCTTCTCAAGGCTGGCGAGGTCGTTGACCGAAAACGTGCGCACGCCCCTGTCGATGCGCTTCACGAGTCCCGAGAGGACGTTACCCGGACCCACCTCGACGAACGTGGTGACGCCGCCGTGGACGAGCTCGCGGGCCGCCTGCGTGAACCGGACGGGAGCGGTGAGCTGGTCGACGAGGAGCGAGCCGAGCCGGGTCGCCGGCTCGATCTTCGCGGTCACGGTCGACATGAACGGCGCGATCGGATCGTGGAAGCGCACGAGATCGATCGCGGGCCGGAGGCGATTGCCCGCGTTCGCGACGAGCGGGCTGTGGAACGCGCCGGAGACCTTCAGCTTGATGGCTCTTCGCGCGCCGAGGCTCTCGGCCTCGGCGCAGCACTCCTCAACTGCATCGTTCTCACCGGAGACGACGATCTGGCCGGGGCAGTTGTAGTTCGCCGGCCATACGCCGAGGATCTTCCTGCAGAGGGTCTCGACCGCTTCGTCCTCGAGACCGAGGATTGCGGCCATCGACCCCGGATGCTCGCGGGCGGCATCGGCCATCGCCAGGCCGCGCTCACGCACGAGTGCGATGGCCTCCGGGGTGCCGATGGCGCCGACCGAGGCGAGCGCCGAGAACTCGCCCACGGAGTGTCCGACGACGACGTCTGGTTCGAGCCCGGCCTCGCGCATCGCCGCCAGGATTGCGAGGCACGTGGAGACGAGCGCCGGCTGCTGCACCTCGGTATCGACGAGATCCTCGAGCGGCGAGTCGAAGCAGAGCTTCGGAAGATCGAGGCCCGAGGCCTCGCTCCCGACACGGTACACCTCCATCGCGGCAGGCACCGCCTCAGCGATCTCCCGCCCCATGCCTGCCTCGAGGGCACCCTGGCCCGGGAAGCAGAAAGCGACCTTTCCCATCCTGTCTCCTTAGCCTTCTAGGTTCGACTGCCTGCGACTGATGTGCCGCCCCATTCGATCAGCGACGAGCCCCACGTGAGCCCGGCGCCCATCCCTGTCATCAACACGAGCGCGCCCTCGGTGAGACGGCCCTCCGCGCGCGCATCCGCGAGCGCGAGCGGGATCGACCCCGATGACGTGTTCCCGAACCGGTCGACATTCACGACCGTCTTCTCCGGCGGGATGCCCAGCTTACCGACCGCATAATCGATAATTCGCTTGTTCGCCTGATGCGGCACGTAGACGTCGATGTCCGCAACCGTCTTGCCGCATTGCTCGAGCACCGCCTCCGCCGACGAGACCATCACGCGGGTCGCGAACTTGAAGACCTCGCGGCCGTTCATCTTGAGGATCGAACTCGGATCGTCGAAGTGGCGGGAGCCGCTGCCCGGGTAGCAAAGATGGATCCCGCCGCCGCCGTCGGCACCCAGTTCGAAGCCGAGGAATCCGCCAGAATCGACCGGCTCCATCACGACGGCGCCGGCGCCGTCACCGAAGATGACTAGCGTCGAGCGATCCTCCCAATCGAGGATCTTCGAGAGCAGGTCGCCCCCGACGACAACGGCCTTCTTGGAGAGCCCCGAGGCCAACATGCCGTACGCCTGCGACACCGCGTACATGAAGCCCGTGCAGCCGGCGAGAAGGTCGTAGGCGGCCGCGCTCCTCATGCCGAGGGCGTCGGCCATCAGCGCCGACGTCGTCGGGAAGAGCATGTCCGGCGTCACCGTTGCACAGATGATCAGGTCGATCTCGGACGGGTCTGCGCCCGCCTCGGCGAGTGCCTCGCGCACGGCCGGGAGCGCGATGTCGCTCAGCGCCTCCTCCTGCGCAGCGAAGCGGCGCTCGCGGATGCCGGTGCGCTCCTGGATCCATTCGTCCGAGGTGTCGACGATCTGGGCGAGATCGTCGTTCGTCATCACCTTCGCGGGCACGTTCGTGCCGAGGCCGGTGATGGCGATGCGGGGGCCAGTCGCGGAGCCGATCATCGCTCTACCGCAAATGTCAGGGTGCCACGGGCTGCGAGCTTCCCGTCGACGGTCGCCGTCGCCTTGCCACGGCCGACAGGCCCGCGCATCGCGTCGATCTCACACGTCAGGGTCAGGGTCTCGCCCGGCGACACGATGCGCTTGAAGCGGCAGTCGTCGATGCCTGCGAAGAACGCGATCTTGCCGCGGTTCTCCTCCTCGACGAGCACGGCGACGGCGCCGGCCTGCGCCATCGCCTCGACGATCAGGACGCCCGGCATCACGGGCCGCTCAGGGAAGTGCCCCGGAAACCACCAGTCCTCGGCGCGGACGAGGCGCGTCGCCACGACCTTCTTTCCGGGCACGAGCTCGATCACCTCGTCGAGCAGCAGGAACGGGTCGCGGTGCGGAAGGATGGCCTCGATCGCTTCCTTGCCGAAGGGGACGGCCGGGATCACGCCGCCGTCTCCGTCTGTACGACCGTCTCGTGCTCGAGCCACTCGCGCATGGCGGCCCGGCCACGATGCGCGTAGCACTTGGCGGTGCCGACGGGCATGCCCGATGCGGCCGAGATCTCCTCGAACGAGAAGCCTAGGGCATCCTTGAGCACGAGCACCCGAGCCTGGGCGGCGGGTAACCCGGCGAGACCGTCGCGCAGGTCGGCGCGCAGGTCGGAGAGCTCGGCCTCGTGGTCGGGCGTGCGGCCGGGAGCGACCCGCACGTCCTCGTCGAGCGGATCGTGCCGACGGCCACCACGCCGCGTCGCGACGTCGCGGCAGGCATTGAGGGTGAGCCGGTGCAGCCAGGTCGTGAATGCCGCCTCGCCGCGGAACTGGTCGAGCTTCACACACAGCTTGGCAAGAACATCCTGGGCGGCATCGCGTGCGTCCTCGGGGTCGGAGAGGACGTGGGCTGCGAGCCGGGCGACCCGCGGCTCGTGGCGTGCGCAGAGCGCCTCGAGGGCAAGGGGATCTCCGTCTTTGGCGCGTTTCACGAGGATGGGGTCGCTCAATCGGTCGTACGGAAGCTTTTCCTCGGGCCGCAACGCGGCACCGATTCGACGGCGAGAGCGCAGAGTGGGTTGCACCCGGCGAGTCTAACCTCGTGGTGCGGAGTCTGGGCCGCGGCCCCGGTCAGGGCCTGCGGAAGACCGTCCTGTTGCCCGCCGGGTCGCGTGCAACGACCACGATCGACTTCACCTTGCGGATGCCGGTGAGCGCGAGGTAGCCAGGCCCCGGCAGCTGCCGGCGGCGGAGCGACCCGTTCACGCGCACGGTCACGGCTGCGGCCTCGGACACCCACAGGCGGACGGGGCGCGTAGCAAGCTTGACGACTGGGGGATGCGCGTCGAGCAGGAACGGCAGCGAGATCGTGGCGGTGCCGACCGAGTCGGTCGCTGCGATGACCGCTGCGTACGAGCCGTCGGGCGTCGTACCCAACCGCTTGACACCGTTCCAGCCGAGGCTCTGCGGCCCGGCCGGCAGCGAGCCTGCGTAGGGCGTTGCCACCCACTTGCCGTCGCGGAGTACGCGGAGGCGAACCATGGCGGGCACCGCGAGCTGGAAGGTGACGATCAGCTGATCGCCGTTGCCGTCGCCATTCGGGGTCAGCACGGCCGGCGTGAGCGCTGCCCCCGCGAGCGTCCTCGAGATTGCGATCGTCAGCCGGGCCGAGACCGAGATGCCGCCCGCGTCGATTGCGGAAACGACGATCGTGTAGACGCCGTCGGGTTGGCCGAGCCCGTCGAAGGCGAACGAGTGCTCTCCGGCGGCGAGGCGAGCCGGTACGCCGATCGTCGCGAGCTGGGCGCCGCTCGCGTCGAGCAACGTGGCCGTGACGGTCGCGGCTGCATTCGTGGAGTAGACGACCGTCGCCGAATCTGTCTGACCGTCGCCGTTCGGGCTGATCGTGGCGGCGTCGGTGGCGAGACCCGTGATTGCGAGCGGCGCGGTGACGACGGCTGCCTTCCCGAACGTCCCTGTCACGGGTGTAGCTCCGGAGACCTCGATCCTCCAGCTGACTCCGGTGGAGGTGACGAGCGACGCGTCCCACGCATAGTCCACCGTCGGCCCCTTCCCTGAGCCGACGGTCAGCTGCTGACCGAGGGCGTCGGTGACGATCACCTTCCACGCAGCGGCTGAGGAGACCCGGGCCTCGAACGTCACCACGCCGCCTGGGCCGCCCGTGACCTTCGGCTCGTAGAGCTTCGGCAGTCCGATCGCTTGCGTCTTCGCTGCGATCGTGGCGAGCCTGGCATAGAGCAGGTCGCCGGGACAGGTGGTCAGCCCCGTGTCGCGGTGACCCGAGACGGCACGCAGCACCACCGGAAGGCCGGCCCGGTAGCGCTCGCTGCCGCCCGACACGAAGGTGAGCGTCGAGACGGGATCGACGTGCGCCAGATCGAGCCTCCAGGCGAGCAGGTTCTCGAGTGACGTCTCGGCCGCAGCCGGGATCGCGGACGTGGTGAAGGTGCCGATCACGGCGACGCCGATCGAGCCGTTGTTGAAACCGCGTGCGTACGCGCCGACCACGTTGCGGTCGATGCCGCCGTAGCGCCCCTCGTACACCGTCCCGTAGCGGTCGACGAGAAAGTTGTATCCGATGTCGTTCCAGCCGTTCGACTTGACGTGGTAGACCTCGATGCCGCGCATGATCGCGGCGGCCTGAGCGGGTGAGTAGCTGTTCGGCCCTGCCGTGTGGTGCACGCTCGCAAACCGGATCGCCGGCGCATACTGTGGCGTGCCCTTCCGGATCGCCTCGTCTGCACCCCAGGCGCTTCGCGGCACGATCGCCGGCGCGCCGGCCGAGGCGACGGCGCGCAGCGGGATCCGCAGCTCCGGGCTCCGGACGAACGATGCGCGAAGGTCTCGAACCTCGCGGGTGATCCTGTACCGGATCCCGTTCGACGGGCCGACCCACGTCGGATTTCCGAGGCGCCACCCTCGCGTGGCGGCCGCTTCACGTGACCCTGCATCCGGCTGATCCTCCTCCTCCGCGGCCGCATCGAGCCACGGCCCCCACGCTCCTGCGGTCGAGTGGACGCTGAACTGCACCGACCCGCTCCCGTGCCAGCGAACGCCGACCAGGTCGAATCTGCCCGGAGAGCTCGCGAGCGACCGCTCACCCCGGAGCGGGACGTCACGAAACGTGATCGTGGCGAGGCCCGCGGAGGCGACGGCGGGCGCCACGAGCGCGGAGGCGACGGCGATGAGGGCGAGAAGCGGCTTCACTGGCAGAGACCTCAGGGTGACGAAGGCCGACCCCCTTCGCAAGAGATTCGACCTCCCCCTGATAGAATCCTTATCGCTGTGGGACTGCCGCATTTGCGGGGATTTCTGCTCACGGTCGTGGTTGTGGCCCTGACCATCGCAGGCGGGGCCTCCGCATCGACCGGGGTCCATCGCGTCCTCGTCGCCTCACTCGACGACGACATCAATCCGGTCAGCCAGCACTACGTACAGGCCCAGGTGAAGCGTGCGGAGAGCGGTGGCTACGACGCGCTCGTCGTCGAGCTCGACACCCCCGGCGGCCTCGGAACCTCGATGCGGTCGATCGTCAAGAGCTTCCTCGCCTCGCCGGTGCCAGTGATCGTGTACGTCAGCCCGTCGGGGTCGAGCGCCGACTCGGCCGGCGCCGTGATCGGCCAGGCGGCGGACGTGCTCGCCATGGCACCACAGACGAACATCGGCTCGTCCACTCCGATCACGACGAACGGCGCCGACTTCTCGAAGGATCTTCGCCGCAAGGTGGTGAACGACGCGGCGGCCTACGTCGGGGAACTGGCGCGGGAGCACGGCCGCAACGCGGCGGCCGCAGAGTCGATGGTGCGTGACGCCGCCAACTTCGGTGCGCGGGAGGCAGCGGCCAAGAACATCGTCGACGTCGTCTCGCCGACGCTTCCCGCCCTGCTCGACGAGATCGACGGCACCGTCACCAAGCCGAAGGGCCTCATCTTGCACACCGCCGACGCGACGGTCGACACGGTCCAGATGTCGTTCTGGCAGCGGACGCTCGACACGCTGATCGACCCGAACATCATCGCTCTGATGCTCTCGCTCGGCATCGTCGGGCTGCTCGTCGAGCTGTGGAACCCCGGGCTCGTGCTGCCCGGAACGGTCGGGGCGATCTCGCTGCTCGTCGGCCTCTACGGCCTTCAGGTGCTGCCCGTCTCTGCTGCCGGCGTGCTGATGCTGCTGCTCTCGCTCGGCCTGTTCGTGACCGACGCCCTCGTCACCGCACACGGAGCGCTGACACTTGCGGGTGCGGTCACGTTCGTGATCGGCGCGCTGATGCTGTTCGATCCAGCCGGGCCCGCGTACCAGGTATCTCTCTGGACCGCCGTCGCGATCGCCGGATCGCTCGTCCTCCTGCTCGGCATCGCGCTCTCCCGCATCGTCAAGGCGCGCCACAATCCGGTCGAGGTCGGCGTCACCCTGCTCGTCGGCGAGGAGGCAGAGGTGCGCCGCGGTGGCCTCGTTGCCGTCAACGGTGAGCTCTGGCAAGCGCGGCGCGCGGACGGGCAGCCGCTCCCTCCTGGAGATCACGTCACGGTCGAGGCAGTCGGAGCAGACCTCGTCCTGGTCGTAGGATCAGGGAACCCCACCGAAGGGAACTAGAACCGTGAACATCGCATTGATCGGCATCGCCGTCGTCGTCCTGGTCGTAGTCGTGATCCTGTTCGCCTCCGTCAAGGTGGCGCGGGAGTACGAGCGCGGCGTCATCTTCCGTCTCGGCCGGCTGCTGCCGGAGCCGAAGGGGCCGGGCCTGTTCTTCTTGATCCCGTTCGTCGACCGGATGGTGAAGGTCGAGCTGCGCACCGTCACCCTGAACGTGCCGCCGCAGGAGGTGATCACGAAGGACAACGTTCCGGTGCGCGTCAACGCGGTCGCATACTTCCGGATCGTGGAGCCGAAGGCTGCGATCGTGCAGGTCGAGAACTACATGAACGCCACCTCGCAGATCGCGCAGACGACGCTGCGGTCGGTGCTTGGCCAGCACGTGCTCGACGAGGTGCTGTCGGAGCGGGACAAGATCAATGCGATCCTGCAGACGATCATCGACGAGAACACGACACCCTGGGGGATCAAGGTCTCGGTCGTGGAGGTCAAGGATGTCGAGATCCCGAGCGACATGCAGCGCGCGATGGCCCGCCAGGCCGAGGCCGAGCGTGAGCGCCGCGCCAAGGTGATCTCGGCCGAGGGCGAGTATCAGGCGTCGGAGCGGCTCAAGGATGCAGCTGCCGTGATGGCCCAGGAGCCGATCACGGTGCAGCTCCGCTACCTGCAGACACTGCTCGAGATCGGGTCGAACAACAACTCGACGATCGTCTTCCCGATCCCGATCGACCTGCTCACCGCTCTGTCCAAGCTGGCCGGCTCTGGCAACGGCTAGCGCGCTCCGAACGACACCCAGGGAGGCCCATGCCGGACTACGCCGTCAGACCGCTCGCGCCCGAGACATGGGATGCGTTCGCGCGTCTCGTGGAGCGGCACAACGGGATCTTCGGCGGGTGCTGGTGCACCTACTTCCACACGATGCACGACGAGAAGACGTTCGACGCGGAGGACAACCGCGCCCTCAAACAGCGGCTCGTCGAGGAAGGCCGTGCGCACGCGGCGGTCGTGTTCGACGGCGACGAGGCGGTGGCGTGGTGCCAGTATGGTCCCCCGGCCGAGCTGCCGAACATCTACCACCGCAGGGAGGTCGAGGCATCAGGCGATCCTCTGCCCGACTACCGGATCACGTGCATCTTCGTGGACAAGCAGGCGCGGCGGAAAGGCGTGACGGAGGCGGCGCTTCGTGGAGCTCTCGATCTGATCGCCGAGGACGGCGGCGGAGTCGTGGAGGGGTACCCGCACGACACGGAGGACGGCCGCAAGGTTTCCGTCCTCTACAGCGCCACCCGGGCCGTGTACGAGCGGGCCGGGTTCAGCTACATCCGTCCCAAGGGCTTGCGGAACTGCATCATGCGGCGGGTCGTGCCGTAAGGCACGGTTGCCGGCGGCGGGCCGGGAAGAGCGGGGGAGGCCGAAGCCTCACCCACCCACTCCTCAGTCGTCCTCGACGTCCTCTTCTTCGAGCGGGATCTCCTCGGCGTCGTCCAGTAGCTCGAGCTCGGGCTCGCCGTCCGCCGGAGCCTTCTCAACCGGTGCGTCCGAGGTCGCCTTGACGAGATCGACGTCGTCGTCGTCCGACCCGACGACGGGCGCCAGGGTCGAGACGTGCTCGCCCTCGCGCAGCCGCGTCACGATGACACCCTGCGTCGAGCGGCCGGAGCGCTTGATCCCGTCGGCAGCCATCCGGATCACGGTGCCGGCATCGGAGATCAGCATCACCTGGTAGCCGTCGCGGACGATCCGGGCGCCTGCGAGCCGTCCCTTGCCCTCCACCAGCTGGGCCGTCTTGACGCCCATCGTGCCGCGCCCCTTGACCGGGTACTCGGAGACCCGGGTGCGCTTGCCCCACCCGTTCTCCGTCACGACGAGCAGGTCTGCGTCGTCCGAGGCGATGTCGACCTCGATTACCTCGTCGTCGCCGCGGAGCTTCATGCCCGCAACCCCGGAGGCCGGCCGGCCCATGGCCCGCACGTCGCTCTCGTGGAACCGCACCGCCTGGCCGAGCCGCGACACCATCAGGATGTCGTCGTCGCCGTCCGAGAGCCGGACGCCGATCAGCTCGTCGCCCTCGCGCATCTTGAGCGCGATGATCCCGTCGGCCTTGAGAGGCGTGTTGTATTCGAGGAAGGCGGTCTTCTTGATCACGCCCTTCTTCGTCGCGAAGACGAGGTACTTCGACTCCTTGTAGTCGCGCGTCGCGATGACGGCACGCACGAGCTCGTCCTGGCGGAAGGGCAGCAGGTTGACGATCGCGCGGCCCTTCGACTGGCGCGATCCGAGCGGGAGCTCGTGCACCTTGAGCCGGTACACCTTGCCGACGCTCGTGAAGAACAGGATGTAATCGTGCGTCGAGGCGACGAAGAGGTGCTCGATGTAGTCGTCGTCCTTCATGTCCATGCCCATGACGCCGATTCCCCCACGTCGCTGCTCGCGGTAGGTCGTCACCGGCAGGCGCTTGATGTAGCCGGAGCGGGTGATCGCGATGACCATGTCCTCCTCCGCGATCATGTCCTCGAGCTCGAGCGAGTCCTCGCCCATCACGATCTCGGTGCGTCGGTCGTCGTGGCGGCCGTAGGCCTGCTTCACCTCGAGCAGCTCCTCGCGGATCAGCGCGTCGATCCGCGCCGGATCGCCCAGGATCGCCCGCAGCTCGGCGATGCGCTCCTGCAGGTCGGCGTACTCCGCCTCGATCTCCTTGCGCGCGAGGCCGGTGAGCCGTGCGAGCCGGAGGTCGAGGATCGCCTGCGCCTGGATCTCGGAGAGCCCGAAGTTCGTCATCAGGCCCTGCCGGGCCGAGTCGGTGTCGTCCGAGCCGCGGATCAGTGCGATCACGGCGTCGAGGTTGTCGAGCGCGATCAGATACCCCTTGAGGACATGAGCACGCTTCTCGTTCTGACGCAGCTCGAACTTCGAGCGCCGTGTCACGACCTCGCGCTGGAAGTCGAGGTAGTGACGCACGATCTCGAGCAACGACATCACGCGTGGCACCCCGTCGGCGAGCGCGACGGCGTTGTAGCCAAATGTCGACTGCAGGGCGGTGTGCTTGAAGAGCTTGTTCAGGGCCACCTGCGGGATCGCGTCACGCTTGAGCTCGATCTGGATCCGCATCCCCGACCGGTCGGAGTGGTCCGCGAGATCCGAGACCTCGGTGATCACCTTCTCATTGACGAGGTCGGCGATCTTCTTGATCACGCCGCTGTCGCCGCCCTTCTTGACGCCGTAGGGCAGCTCGGTGACGACGATCGCGCTCTTGCCACCCCGTAGCTCCTCGATGTGGGCACGGGCGCGCATGACGATCCGGCCGCGGCCGGTGCGATAGGCGTCGCGGATCCCGGAGCGGCCGACGATGATCGCGCCTGTCGGGAAGTCGGGGCCGCTGAGGTGCTTCATCAGGTCGTCGACGTTCGCCTCGGGCTTATCGATGAGCTGCACAACCGCGTCGATCGTCTCGCCGAGGTTGTGCGGCGGCATGTTCGTTGCCATCCCGACGGCGATGCCAGAGGAACCGTTGACAAGGAGGTTCGGGAAGCGCGCCGGCATCGCGAGCGGCTCCTTCTTCGACTCGTCGTAGTTCGGCCCGAAGTCGACCGTATCCATGTCGATGTCACGGAGCATCTCGGTGGCGAGCTTCGTGAGCCGGCACTCCGTGTAACGCATCGCGGCCGGCGGGTCGTCGTCGAGCGAACCAAAGTTGCCCTGGCCGTCGACGAGTGGGTAGCGCAGCGAGAACGGCTGCGCCATCCGGACGAGCGTGTCGTAGATCGCCTGGTCGCCGTGGGGGTGGAAGTTCCCCATCACGTAACCGACGATGTTCGCCGACTTCTTGTAGGGCCGGTTCGGCTGCATGCCGTTGTCGTGCATGCCCCAGAGGACACGCCGGTGTACGGGCTTGAGGCCGTCACGCACGTCGGGCAGGGCCCGGCTGACGATGACGGACATCGCGTAGTCGAGGAAGCTCGTGCGCATCTCCAGCTCGAGCTCGCGAGGTTCGATGCGCCCGGCGCTGCCGGGCTCGATCACATCAGACATGGCACTTCTCCTGGCGAGAAGTGGCTAGATAGTGCGTTCGGAAGGTCCCGTGTTCGTCCGCGGGCGGCGGCGACATGGCGCCCACGGCGCCTTCGGAGGCATGAAGCCGCCCCGAATGCCCCCTATATCGTTCGACGAAGTCAAACATCGAGGAACTTCACATCCTTTGCGTTCTCTTCGATGAACAGGCGGCGCGGCTCGACCTGGTCGCCCATCAGCATCGAGAAGACGGCGTCGGCGGCGGCCGCGTCGTCCACCTCGACTTTGAGCAGCATCCGGCGAGCCGGATCCATCGTCGTCTCCCAGAGCTGCTCGGGGTTCATTTCGCCGAGCCCCTTGAAGCGGCTGATCTGCATGCCCTCCTTCGCGAGCTCGAGCGCGGTCGCGCGCAGCTCGGCGTAGGTCTCGGCGGCGGCAGTCTTCTTGCCGTAGGAGAGCTGGAAGTCGGGCAGCCCGACCATCTCCGCAAGCTTCTCGTACGCGCGCTTGAGGCTGGCGTAGGAGGGCGAGCCGAAGAGACCCGCCGGCAGCTCCAGGTGCGTTGCAGCGCTGGTCTCGGTCTCGATGATCTTGACGCTGAGCCGATCCTCGAGGCGCTCCGTGACGGAGAGCTCGTAGCCGTTCGCCGGGATTGCCGCGATTGCCGTCTCGGCCTCCGCAGCCGTGAGCGCACCGGTCTCGACGAGTCGGTGCGCGATCACGAAGTGCGCCGCGGCGGGGTACTCGCTCTCGAGCTTTGCCTGCCAGGCCTCGAGCTCGGAGAGCGCCCGCGCAAAGCGCTGGAAGCGCGACTCGGTGAACGTGAACTCCTCGCCGTTGCGGGAGGTGATCGTGATGTCCTTTACGCGCTCGCGCACGAGGAGCTCCTCGAGCTGGCTGTCCTTCTCGAAGTACAGCTCCTGGTTGCCGAGCTTGACGTGGTAGAGCGGCGGGACGGCGATGTAGATGTGGCCCGCCTCGACGAGCTCGCGCATCGTGCGGTAGATGAACGTGAGGATCAACGTGCGGATGTGTGCGCCGTCGACGTCGGCATCCGTCATCACGATGATCCGCCCGTAGCGGATGTTCTCGATCGTGAACTCGTCGCCGAAGCCGGTGCCGATCGCCGTGATCATCGCCTGGATCTCGTTGTTCGAGAGCACCTTGTTGATCCGGTTCTTCTCACTGTTGATGATCTTCCCGCGCAGAGGCAGGATCGCCTGATAGGTGCGGTCACGCGCCTGCTTGGCGGAGCCGCCGGCGCTGTCGCCCTCGACGATGTAGAGCTCGCAGAGGTCCGCCTGCTTGAGCGAGCAGTCGGCGAGCTTGCCGGGGAGCGACGAGTTCTCGAGCGCGCTCTTGCGGCGCGTCAGCTCGCGCGCCTTGCGGGCTGCCTGGCGTGCCCGTGAGGCGGACACGGCCTTCAGGATGATCTGGCGTCCCTCGACCGGGTTCTCCTCGAGGAACTCGGCGAGCTTCTGGTTGACAGTCTGCTCGACGAGGCCCCGGACCCAGGGATTCCCGAGCTTCGACTTCGTCTGGCCCTCGAACTGAGGGTCCCGGAGCTTGACGGAGATCACGGTCGCAAGCCCCTCACGGACGTCCTCGCCCTCGAGGTTGTCCTCCTTGTCCTTCAGGATTCCCTTCTCCCGCGCGTACTTGTTCAGCGTCCCCGTAAGGGCCGCCTTGAAGCCTGAGAGATGGGAGCCGCCCTCGGCGGTGTTGATGTTGTTCGCGAAGGTGAAGATCGACTCGACGTACGAGGTGTTCCATTGCATCGCGACTTCGACGTTGCCGAGCTCGTTCTCGCCCTCGAAGTAGACGACGTGCTTGTGGACCGGCTCCTTCGACTCGTTGATGTGCGAGACGAAGTCCTTGATGCCGCCCTCGTAGTGGAACTCCTGCGTCGTTCCGCCTGCCCGCTCGTCGCGCAGCACGATCCGGAAGGCGCGCGTGAGGAAGGCGGTCTCGCGCAGGTGCTGCGCAAGGGTCGAGGCGGAGAACTCCGTCTCCTCGAAGATCTCGCTGTCGGGGAGGAACGTGATCGTCGTGCCGTGGCCCTCTGCCGAGCCGACGGTCTCCATATCGCCCTGCGGAACGCCACGGGCGAACTTCTGCCGGTAGTGCATCCCGTCGCGCCTGACCTCGGCGATGAGCCATTCGGAGAGCGCATTGACGACCGAGACGCCGACGCCGTGAAGGCCTCCCGAGACCTTGTAACCGTCACCGCCGAACTTGCCGCCGGCGTGAAGCTTGGTGAGCACGACCGTGAGCGCCGGCAGGCCCTGCTCCTCCATCATGTCGACCGGGATTCCCCCACCCGCGTCGACGACGGTGATCGAATTGTCGGGGTGGATCGTGACGTCGACCATGTCGTTTCGGCCGGCAAGCGCCTCGTCGACAGCGTTGTCGACCACCTCGTAGACGAGGTGGTGCAGCCCGCGAGGACCCGTCGTTCCGATGTACATCCCGGGGCGGAGCCGGACCGGCTCGAGGCCTTCCAGGACCGTGATGTCCTTTGCGGTGTAATCCGTCTCGGTCACGCTGCGTAGATCACCTCTCTCAACGAGAAAAGCCCTGCAAATAGGGCTTTTCGTGGGTTCTTACAGTGTATCAGAAACGGCGGCTGGAAGCGGCTTTGGCGAGGCTCGCCGCGGCCGCTCTGGCGATCGTCTCCCGGAGCTCGGTGTCGCTCATCGAAGAGGTCAGCTCCTCGGCCAGCAGCCGGGTCTCGGCGTCGATTTCGAGCGGGGCCACGGGCGTTGCCGAACGGAGCGGCGCGGGGGGTGACGGGAGCGGGCCGGTGTTGAATCGGATCGCGGTCGGGGCACCGGTCCCGATCTCGGCCGCGAGCTTGGCGAGGATCTGTTCGGCGAGCAGGCCCAGCTCGAAAGCCCAGGTCGACGAGGCGGCTGCGACCTGGAGCGTGCCGTCCCGCGAGATGCGTTGGGGCCACGAGGCTCGCGCGATCGCGTCACCGACGAGCGCGGGCCAGAGCCGCGCGACATCGGCGAGGGCCCCCGCGTCTGGCACCCCCGCCCCGCGGAGCGCCCCACGAACTGCACCCGCGAGCCGCTCCATCAGACCCGCTCGACGCGCCCGGGCGTGACGCGGAAGAGCTGTGCCGGCGCGAGCGGAAGAGCCTCCGAGCCGGTCGCCGTGACGATGGTCTGTCCCATGGTGCCGATTCTCTCACTCAGGGTGCGGCGGCGGCTCTCGTCGAGCTCCGACAGTGCATCGTCGAGGAGGAGGAGCGGTGGCACGCGGCGGCGCTGGCCGATCAGCTCGGCCTCGGCGAGCAGGAGTGCGAGAACCGCGAGGCGCTGCTCCCCCTGCGACCCGAACGTCCGAAGGTCCCGGTCGCCGCTCTTGACGCTGATCTCGTCGAGATGCGGGCCGACGCCCGTCGTGCCGCGCTCGAGATCGCGTGCGAGCCGCTCCTCGAGCTGCGTGATCGTCGTCGGCGTCGCGTCGTAGCCAAGCGAGGCGGCGTCGAGGCCGAGCTCGCCGGCGCGCTCTGCGAAGCACGGCTGCAACAGGTCGATCACGTCGCGGCGGGCAGCGGTCAGCATCGATCCGAGATCGGCAACCTGCGCCGTCCAGGGCGAGAGCACGTCGCGCTCCGAGATCCCCATCGCGACGCGACGCAGCGCCGCGTTCCGCTGACCGACCGCAGCGCCGTAGTCGAGCGAGACGTGCGCTCTGGCGGGGTACAGCCGTGCGAGCGAGCGGTCGACGTACGCGCGCCTCGCGGCCGGCCCGCCCTTGACGACCACGAGCCGGTCGGGGGTGAAGACGAGGGCGGCGAGCTCACCACGGAGCTGCTCTGCCGAGCGCAGCACGGCTCCGTCGAGGCGCGCGCGCTTCGGCTCGGTCGCGCTGAGGCTGACGGCGACGGACACCGGCACCGTCCCGCGGTGGCCCGTCAGCTCGACGTGACCGGCAGTCGCGCCCCGGCGGATCAGCTGCATGTCGGACCGGGTGCGGGGCGAGAAACCTTGTGTGCCGACGTGGAGCGATTCGAGCAGGTTCGTCTTGCCGGCGCCGTTCGGTCCCGTGATGAGGACGAGGCCCGGCTCGAGTGTGAGCTCGAGCCGGGCATACGACCGGAAGTCGCGAAGCGTGAGCTCGGAGACGATCAGCCGGCGAGCCTGATCGGCATGATCAGGTACCAGAACGAATCATCGTCGGCGGATGTGATGAGGCCGGGGCGGAGCGGGTTGATGAGCTTCAGTCGCACCGTGTCGCTCCGCACGGCGTCGACGCCGTCCGCGAGAAACTCCGCATTGAAGCCGATCTCGAGGGGCTCACCGGTATAGGCGGCGGGCAGCGACTCGACGGTCTCGCCGACGTCCTGGCTCTGAGCCGAGATCGTGAGCTCACCTTCGGCAAACCGCAGCCGGAGCGGGGCGTTCCGGAGCGCCATCACGCCGGCGCGGCGAACCACGTCGCGGAGCTCGAGACGCGGCAGGTCGACCTCGACCTCGAACGACTCGGGCAGCAGGCGCGCAACGTCGGGGAACTGGCCGTCGATGCGGCGTGTCGTCAGCCAGGTGTCGCCGGTGCCGAACACGACCGTGTTCTCGTTGACGCCGAGGGCAACGCTCTCGGTCCCGGCGGCGATGCGACCGAGCTCCGTGAGGGCGCGAGCAGGGATGATCGCTTCGAGGTCAGGCCCCGACTTATCGAGCTCGGTTTGCTTGTACGAGAGCCGGTACGAGTCGGTTGCGGCCATGAACAGCTGGGTGCCCTCGAAGCGCACCTGGATGCCGGTCAGCACGGGCCTCGACTCGTCCTTTGACGCGGAGCGCGAGACGCGGTCGACGGTCTCGAGGAGCGACGCCGTGGCGATGGTATGCGGCGCCGGGTCGATGGAGGGCAGGCGAGGAAAGTCCTCGGCCGAGAACACGTTCAGCTTCGAGGAGTAGCTCCCGCTCGAGATGTGCGCAACGCCGTCCTCGGGCCGATACTCGATCGTGACCTGGGCTGCCGGCAGCAACCGCGCCAGGTCGACGAGGAGCTTTCCCGGAACGACGACCGAGCTGTCGCCCTCCACGCTCGCCATCAGCGTCGTTCGGAGCGAGAGCTCCATGTCCGTGGCGGCGAGCTCGAGGCCGCCGTCGGCGGGGCGCAGGAGCACGCCGGACAGAACCTGGACCGATCCGCGAGCCGAAACGACGCGGGAGACGGTTGCGAGTTTTGCGACGAGCTCGTCTCGATCACACGTGACCTTGAGCCCTGATCCGACCGCGATGTCTGTTTCCATCATGATTTAAAGAACCTCTTGTTGTAGTACATAGAGAGTGTGAATGACGGGGAGGACGGCCTGGAATGGCTCAACCACCCCGTTTGTGCCTGTGGGGCGATTGGGGGACGAATTGGCCTGGTCCCACAGGGACAAGGTCGGGCTCGGGTGGGTCCCACAGATCATCGGGTTTGCTTGATCCTGGCTGTCAGGTCCTGAACGAGGTTGTACACAGATCTATCCTCAGAGATCAGGCGGGTGATCTTACTCGTGGCGTGGATCACGGTCGTGTGATCGCGTCCCCCGAACTCCTTGCCGATCTTGGGCAGCGACGCGTCGGTCAGCTCACGCGAGAGGTACATCGCGACCTGACGCGGGTACGCAACGGCCTGCGAGCGGCGCTGGCTGCAGAGCTCGGTGATGGAGAGCCCGAAGCGGTCGGAGACCGCCTCCTGGATCCGGCTGATCGTAACGGCGGGGACAGCGTCTCCATGAGGGAAGAGATCCCGGAGGACGGACTCCGCCAATTCGACCGTGAGCGGCAGGCCGGTCAGTGACGAGAAAGCCACGACGCGCGTCAGGGCCCCCTCGAGCTCGCGGATGTTCGTCGAGACGCGACCGGCGATGAATGTGAGCACCTCCGGGTCGCCCACGTCGATCCTGTCGGTCGTCACCTTCTTCCGCAGGATCGCGATGCGGGTCTCGAGGTCGGGCGGCTGGATGTCGGTGATCAGGCCCCACTCGAACCGAGAGCGCAGCCGCTCCTCGAGCGTTGCAATCTCCTTCGGCGGCCGGTCGGACGAGATCACGATCTGGCGACCCGCTTCGTAGAGCGAGTTGAAGGTATGGAAGAACTCCTCCTGGATCCGTTCCTTGCCCTCGAAGAACTGGATGTCGTCGACGAGGAGGACGTCGTAGGTGCGGTAGCGCTGCTTGAATCCTTCGATGCGCTTGTCGCGGAGTGAGTTGATGAAGTCGTTCATGAACGTCTCGCTCGTCACATACCGCGTCGTCGAGCCCGCCGTGTGCTCGCTGACGTACTGCCCGATCGCCTGGAGCAGGTGCGTCTTGCCGAGCCCGGTACCGCCGTAGATGAAGAGCGGGTTGTACGCCTGAGCAGGCGCCTCGGCGACCGCGAGCGCAGCCGCGTGGGCGAAGCGGTTGGACGAGCCGATCACGAAGAGGTCGAACGTGTACTTCGGAACAGCCGGCGGTCGCGGCTCGGCGGGTGCTGCGCCGGGGGCTGCCGGCTCGGTCGGGGCCTCACCCGGGATCGCGCCCGGCTCCCGCACGGTGAGCGTCACCCGGATGTCGCGCGAGAGCGCATCGCGCGCCGCAGCCTTCACGAAGCCGAGGAAGTGCCCCTCGATCCACTCGCGGGTGAAGTCGTTCGGCACCTCGAGCGAAAAGGTGTCGTCGATGAGCTCCCCCGCCGACGCATCCCCGAACCAGGTGGCGTAGGTCGTCTCGTTGAGCGCTTCACGGAGCCGGCCGGAGACATCGTCCCACAGGCGTTCGGCGGTCGGCTCGGTATCGTGCGCCACCCTTCGGAGGCTCCTCTCAACAGGTTGCGGGGAGGGCGAGCATAGCAGCGTCCCGGCCGCGTCTCAATCCTCCTCCGGAGACGGTTTCTCCCATAAAAACACGCCTATTTGCAGGAATTTCTTTCCGTCCACACATGTTTCCACACCTGTGGAGAGTTAGGGGCCGAGAGCCTCGGATGGCAACGACGCGCCGCCACATGCAGCACTTTCGGCAGGCATCCCGAAGACGCTGCTTGTGGATAAGTCGGTCGCCGCCAGACCTCATCTATACTGACGCCCCGCGTCCGCACATTGCGGCCCGCGATCCCGCGACCAAGAGAGCTCACCTGTGAAACGCACGTACCAGCCCAACGTCCGGCGCCGCAAGCGGAAGCACGGTTTCCGTGCCCGTATGTCCACGCGCGCCGGACAGATGATCCTGAAGCGCCGCCGCGCCAAGGGGCGCAAGCGCCTCTCAGCCTGAGCGTCCGCCCTGCTGTGGAGCGCCGGTACCGCCTATCACGGTCGAAGGACTTCGATGCGGTCTATCGGCAGGGGCGCTCGGTCTCGACCAGGTACCTGACACTCCATTGGTTTCCGCGCGAAGACGACCCACTCGGCGAGCCTCGGCTCGGTCTCTCCGTTCCCAAGGCGGTCGGTAACGCCGTGGTCCGCAATCGCATCAAGCGCCAGCTTCGCGAGACGTGGCAGGAGCTCGCGGGCGACATCCCTGCGGGCCGCGACTACGTCCTCGCGGCGCGCTCCGGCGTCGCAGAGCCTGCCGACACGCGGGGCCATCCGTGGCTCGTCGAACAGGTGACCGAGATTCTCGGCAAGGCGTCCGCATGAGGTTCATCGGAATCGCGCTCGTTCACGTGTGGCGCTACACGTTCGGCCTCTTCACGCCGGCCGGAACCTGCAAGTACCACCCCTCGTGCTCGCAGTACGCGATCGACGCCTTCCGGATCCACGGCCTCTTCAAGGGCGCAATCTTCGCCGGCTGGCGCATTCTGCGCTGTAACCCCTGGAGCCACGGCGGGGTCGACCCGGCCGAGGACGCGCACTTCGGTCGCCGCCGCAAGACGGAGCACCCCGCGTGATCCATCTGATCCCTCACCTACTCGCGTTTTCGAACCCACTCAAGCCGCTCGAGAACCTCCTTCAGCACGTCCTGATCTGGCTCCACGTCACGGGCGGGCTCTCGTGGGCATGGTCGATCGTGGCGCTGACGGTGCTCGTGCGGATCTTGCTCGTGCCGGTGACGGTCAAGCAGATCCACTCGATGCAGAACCTGCAGGCGCACGCACCGGAGATGAAGGCGCTGCAGCAGAAGTGGAAGCACGACAAGCAGCGCCAGAACGAAGAGCTGATGCGGTTCTACAAGGAGAACAAGATCAACCCGGCGGCTTCGTGCCTGCCGATGGTCCTCCAGATCCCGATCTTCATCTCGCTGTTCTATGTCCTTCGTCACTTCGACGAGCGCGTGCTGCCGGACTACGTCGGCTCGTCCGTCAACTGGTTGCACCTCGTCGACATCACCCAGCCGGTCAAGGACGGCTGGGGGCCTCTGCTCCTCATCATCTACGTTGCGAGCCAGCTGTCCTCGTCGTACTTCATGTCGTCGACGATGCAGGGTGCCCAACGAATTCTGCTGATGGTGCTGCCGGTTCTCTTCGTCCCGTTCATCATCAACTTCCCTGCCGGCCTGATGCTCTACTGGCTCACGACCAACCTGTGGACGACGGGCCAGGGCCTCGTCACCCGGCGGCTGATGCCGAAGCCGGAGCTGCCCGAGAAGCGCACCTCACGGACGCCCGGGAAGGACGAGCCACCGCCGCCGGCTGCTTCCGGCAACGGCTCCGGAAGCACCGGCAAGGCGACGGCCCCTGCCCGCAAGCCCGTCGCCGGCCCTCCGCGTCGCGTCAAGCGCAAGAAGGGCGGCGGAGGGCAAACCCGATGACCGAGATCACCGTCGAGGCAACGGGTGAGACGGTCGGCGAGGCGAAGTGGACAGCGCTCCGCGAGCTGCAGCGCCGCGCACCGGGGCTCGACCGCGAGGCGATCCGGTTTCAGGTGATCAGCGAGGGCGAGCGCGGCCTCCTGGGTGTCGGCTACACGCCCGCCTCCGTCGTGGCCACGGCCGAGGTGCCGGATCAGCCTGCGACCCGAGAGACCCACGACGACGAGACAGACCAGGCGGGCCTCGTCCGCGAGCTGCTCGAGCGCACAGTCGATGCGAGTGGCGTGCCGGCGACGGTCCACATCGACGAGGGCGGCGAGGAGCTCGTGGCCACGCTCGTCGGTCCCGACCTCGGCGTCCTGATCGGCCGCCACGGCCAGACGATCGACGCGCTGCAGTACCTCGCAAACGCGATCGGCCATCGCTCGCAGGGTGAGGACAGAATCCGCGTCGTCGTCGACGCGGCGGGATATCGCGCCCGTCGGGCCGCAACGCTCGAGACCGCTGCCCGACGCGCGGCCGAGCAGGCAGCAGCCACCGGCCACCGTGTCGAGCTCGATCCCATGACAGCGGTCGAGCGTCGAATCGTCCACGAGCTGCTGAAGGATGATCCCGAAGTCGAGACGTCGAGCGAGGGCAGCGAGCCAAACCGGTTCGTCGTCGTCCTCCCGCTCCGCTCCGCAGACTGAGGTGCCCGGCGTGAAGGCGCCCGTGCTCGACCGATGGCTCGCGGCGGTCGTTGCGACACCCGGACTGACGGCGATCACCGACACCGCCGTCGCGCGCGCCGTTCTCCTCGACGACGCGCTGCGCGCGGTCGATCTCGTCGCAGGCACGGACGGGCCGATCGTCGATGTCGGATCGGGCGGTGGGACTCCCGGCATCCCGATCGCGACCGCGCTGCCTGCCCGGCCTGTGACTCTGCTCGATGCGGCGCACAGGAAGTGCCGTTTCCTCGAGGCCTGGGCGGCGGAGCTGCCGAACGTGTCGGTCAGCTGGGGTCGCGCGGAGGAGCAGGAGCCAGAGCAGTTCGGAGTGGCGCTGGCAAAGGCACTCGCGCATCCGCCGACCGCGGCAGAGTGGTGTCTTCCGCTCGTCCGCGCGGGCGGTCTCGTGGTGCTTTGGGTCGGCGAGTCCGCAGAGCCGGAGCGGGTGGCGCTCGTTGCGGAGCGGATCGGCGGCTCGCTCGAGGATGCACCGGAAGGGTTGATCGCGATCCGGAAGATCGCGCCCACGCCCCCCGGGTTTCCGCGGCGTACCGGGGTAGCGAAGAAGCGACCAATGGCCTGATCGGGCTCGGTGCTCGCGTCCGCCTGCCCGGTTAGCCTGGGTGGGTGCCCGCTCGTGTCTACGCAGTTGCGAACCAGAAGGGCGGCGTCGGGAAGACGACGACCGCCGTCAACCTCGCAGCATGTCTCGCCGAGGCGGGTGAGCGCTGCCTGCTCGTCGATCTCGACCCCCAGGCGAACGCCACCTCGGGGCTCGGCCGACGGGCGAACGGGGTCTCGACCCACGACCTGCTCGACGGCGTGCCGCTGTCACAGCTCGCGAAGCCGACCGCGTTCGCGAACCTCGACCTCATACCTGCGAAGCCGGAGCTCGCCGCCGCGGCGGTGCAGCTCTCGTCGATCGACGGCGGCGAGCGGTACCTCGCCGACGCGCTCGTCTCGCCTGCGACCGACCCCTACGCGTTCGTCTTCCTCGACTGCCCCCCGGCTTTCGGTGCCCTCACGGTCAATGCCCTCGCGGCCGCCGACCGCGTGATCGTGCCCGTCCAGGCCGAGTACTACGCGCTCGAGGGTCTGTCACAGCTGCTCGGCTCGATCAACCTCGTCAAGGCCCGGCTCAACCCACGCCTCGCCGTTGCCGGCATTCTCCTGACGATGGTCGACGGCCGCACCCGGCTCGCCGCCGAGGTCGAGAACGAGCTGCGCCGCCACTTCGGAGATCTCGTCTTCACCACATCCGTGCCCCGCTCGGTTCGCCTCGCCGAGGCGCCGAGCCACGGGCTGCCCGCGATCGCCTACGACCGCCGCTCGTCCGGCGCGGAGGCCTACTGGAAGGTGGCGATGGAACTTGTCGAGCGTCAATGACACACCACGCCGCGGCCTCGGTCGCGGCCTCGAAGTGCTGATCGGTGGAGCCGGCGAGGCAGAGCTGCTGCACCTGCCCGTCGAGGCCGTTCACCCGAACCCGCGACAGCCGCGACGGCGCTTCGAGCCAGAAGCGACCTCGGGGCTCGCCGCCTCGATCCGCCACCAGGGCGTGCTGCAGCCCGTCGTCGTGCGTCCTCGGCCCGAGGGCGGCTACGAGCTGATCGCGGGCGAGCGCCGCTGGCGCGCTGCCCGTGAGGCCGGCGTGCCGACGATCCCCGCCGTCGTACGCAACGCCGACGACCGCGACACGTTGCTCCTCGGTCTCGTCGAGAACGTCGCCCGCGAGAACCTTTCACCCGTCGAAGAGGCGCGTGCGTACGCCGCGCTGATCGACGAGTTCGAGCTCTCGCTCGGTGAGGTCGCCGAGCGCGTCGGTCGTTCGAAGCCCTCCGTCTCGAATCGCGTGCGGCTGCTCGAGCTGCCGGAGGACGTGCTGTGGATGCTCGCCCGAGGCGACCTGACCGAGGGTCACGCCCGGGCGGTGCTGGCGCTGCCCGACGACGATGCGCGCAGGCGGTTGGCGCGCAGGATCACGCAGGACGGGCTCACGGTCAGAGCTGCCGAGAAGGCGGCGCGGGAGGGCGGAGCTCGCCGCCGCCGTGTGCAGCACGTGGTCGATCCGGCCCTCTCGGATCGCGCTCGCGCCGCCTCGGAGCGACTGACAGGGCTGCCGGCCAGAGTCAAAGGCGTCTCGCTCGAGCTGCATTTCGGCGACGAAACCGGCCTCGCGGAGCTGGTCGAGGTTCTCGAGCGTCTCGAGCAGCGGGCATAGCGAGAGCCTCGGCGCGCGCCGCCGCCGCCGATCGGGCGGGAGCTTTCTCGGTCAACGGCGGGCAGGCCGGACTTCAGGCGCCCTGATGCTGCCGGGTGCTCGCCCGCGCGTTCCGCTGCCAGGCCGATCCGCCGCAAGGTGGCGCGTGAGAATCTGGAGGAGTCGATCGCGGCCGTCTGCGGCGATGAAGGTGTGACCCGCGCCAGGAACGACTTCCACCGCGACGTTGCGCCAGCGCTCGAGCCAGTCGAGCCCGCCTGGTAACGCACGCGCGATGTCGAGCCCGTCGTCGGGGTCGGAGTAGACGAACATGACGGGGACACCGCCTCGTTCGAGCATCGCCAGAGCGGCGGAGAGTGCCTCGAGCGAGGTCCGGCGCGTACCCAGGGCGGCCCCGCTCCGCCCCACGCGTACGGCCGACCGCGCCCGAGAGATCACGGACACGACGCGGCGTCGTGCGGCGTCGTCAGCGCGCAGGATCGACGCCCAGTCCTCCCGCCTCAGAATCGACGCGCGCAGAGCGTTGCGACGGAGTTGTCGCAATCGCTCGTCGGCGATGGAGAAGAGCTGGACGTTGATCAACGCGAGCGCCTGGATATCTTGCTCTGAAACGGCGAGCTCCAGCGCTGTCGTTGCACCTGAACAGAGGCCGACCAGGGAGAAGCCGCCGGCGTCGTGGCGGGCACGTCCGTGCTCGAGCGCTGCGCGGGCCGTCGCGACGGCCTCGGCCGAGTATTGGGTTCGGAGGTCGGCGCTTGAAGCCGCGGGGCCGTCGCTGTCACCCACGCCGTGAACGTCGAAACGGAGAGAGGGAATTCCTTGCTCGGCCCACGTCCTCGCGAAGTTCGTCCACATGCGGCTCGGGCCCATCCGCCGAATCTGAGCAGTACTGCCGAATGCGACCCAAGTCTGGCCGCCGGCGACATTCTCGGGAGCACACGTCACGACCACGACGCGACCGTGATCGGTCTCCACGAACGTCGTCTCCTCCACGATCCCGAGCGACCTGCGCGGCCCGTTGCTGCGGATAACCGATGTCTCAGGCATCCCGCCGGCATCGGCGATCGGCGCGCCCGGCCCGATCCAGTCCTTCACCGCTGCGATCGTCGCGGTGGGGACGGTCGTGACGCTGTTCAGCATAGTGTCGAGTTCGTTGCCACGCCTGACGCTGACGCTGGCTCCGGCGGTCTCGAGCCGTTTGACCAGGCGCTCATCGGGCAACGACCCGTCTGCCCCGATGACCAGCGTCCTTCGGCCGCGCAGATCGGGAAGAGGGCCCTCGAGGAGGTCCAGGCGACGCAGGAAGGACGCCGCTTCCTCGCCCAGCGGGAATCCGCCGGCCTCCCCTCCGGCAAACGCCGAAAATGCTGCCAATTCCCGGAGGTAGGCGCGGCCCGAGAGATCAGCCGACCAGATCACGAGGTCGCAGATCGGTCCGTGGCGTACCGTTGCCTCGAGAGCGATCGTCGCACCGATCTTCGTTCCAACGACTGTCGTGTCGGTGCACCCCGCATGCAGTCGTAGGACGCGAACGGCGACCCCGACGCTGTCGATCCAAGCGTCTGCGATGCCCGCGTCGGCCGGGTCTCCGGTGCTGTCGCCATACCCGGGCCAGTCGAAATGGAGGACGGCGACTCCGGCCGCCGCGAGGGCGCGTGCCAGAGCGTGGAGCGGCCGATGCGCAAAGATGTTGTCCCGTCCGAGGGGCGGGCAGAGGACTGCTCCTGCGGTCGTCGCTTTACCGGCCGGAGGCAGGTGGAGCATCGCCGCGACCTGCTGTTCGCCTACCGCGAAGGCGACGGGCCGGAGCCGGGTGCTATTGGCTGAGTTCGACCGCAACGGACCCACCTCCATCCAGCAGCTCGAGACGCCCACCGGGCCAGGTCGCAGCCGGCTCCGGTCCTTCGGGCCGGAGTCTCACGATGCGTGGAAAACCGGGAACGAGCAAGAGCCAGTCGTCTTCCGCGACGAGACCGGCAGCAGAGACTCGAACGCCTTCGACGACCCGGCGGCTACTCAGCTCGACCGCGTACCCGCCCCCACCGTCTGCGACCGCAGCCCCGGACAGCCCGAGCCGTCGCACCGGCTCGGGTTGCCGCCGGCCAAGTGGGAAGTGGGCGGTCTGCGCGAGGACCCGCCCTGCTGAGAGGAGTGTGACGGCGACGACGTCGTGCTGCGGTGGCCCGAAACGGTAGGCGTACCCTGCATCGAGGAACGAGCCGAGGATTGACTCGACATCGTGCTCGCTCACGGAGTGTGGCGCAACTCGGAGGTTGCGCTCACCCAGAGCGACGACCTGTTCCCCGTCCCGCAGAAGCCGAACGTCGAGCACGAGGTCGAGCTCCTTGCACCCGTCATTCGCGACGTGCACCGCGAGTCCGTTCGTGCCTTCGTCGGTCGTCCAGACCGCGACAGCCGCAAGCGGGCGCCGCGCAAGCCAGTAGGCCGGCTTCGGGCGCCCTCTGGAATCGATGATTCCCCACCCTGCGCCCGGCAGGACGTCGTTCAGACACCACAGGAGCGCACCAGCGCACGGCGACCGCGATCGTCTCCATTCTCCGAGCGTGTCGGCCATCACCTGACCCGAGACGACTTGCGACAGGCCGATATAGCACGCTGGATCGTCGGTTCGGAGACCGACCGGATCGACGCTGTAGATCTCGCGCAGGTAGTGGTCGCGTACGTCTTCGAAGTCCCACGGAGCGCCCCCGTCGCGCGGCACGCCGCGCTTCCAACCTGGACTGTGAGGAACCGATGCCCCATCTGCTCGGAGCTCGGCGATGGCCTCGCTGCTCGGGATATTCGAGAATGCGAGGCACTCGGCGGCAAATCGAACGTCGGCGCGCCGGGCGTCCTCGAGGGGCCGCCGATAGGCGCCGACGCCGTAGTAGTGCGCGACGCCTGCATTCGACCGGATCGGAAGCGTGCCGCCCGTCGGTGTCGAGCGGAGGTACGGCACCCGAACGTCCGCTGCTTCGAGGGCCGCAGGGAGAAGGACGTCGAAGAGCGGATCCGGCCCGGGAGCCGCGGCCACCCCCATCATCGTCGCCTGCTGCTCGACTTCGGATCCGCCGCAAAGAACGGCAAGGCTCGCGTGGCGCCCGGTCGGCGCGAGGAAGCCTGCGGCCTCCGCCTCGACGCTTTGGAGGAATGCGTCGTCCTCGGTCGGGTAGTCCATGTTCGCAAACGGGAAGTCCTGCCAGACGAGCAGCCCGAGCTCGTCGCAGAGCCGGTAGACGAGCTCGTCGCCGTAGGTTCCGACACCCGAGAGGCGAATCATGTTCATGCCGGCGTCGCGAATGCGCCCGAGAAGTGCGCGTAGCGCACCCTCGGTGCGGTCGAGATCGAGGCGCTCCGGCATCAGGGCGCCCCCGCGGCAGAAGATCGGTGTGTCGTTGAGGCGGAGCGCTAGACCTTCGCGTGGCGCCGCCTCGATCGAACGGAAGCCGACGTCTCCGGCGTCGAGAACGACCTCCTGCCCGGCCGCCGCAACTGTCACGGAGACGCCGTAGAGTGTGGGGTCACCGTGGGTATGCGGCCACCACCGGCA
Source organism: uncultured Thermoleophilia bacterium (assembly GCA_963799575.1). Lineage (GTDB taxonomy): Bacteria > Actinomycetota > Thermoleophilia > Gaiellales > Gaiellaceae > Gaiella. Next base: position 345,683 of record CAWCXK010000006.1, on the reverse strand, counting down.
GACGTCGGGAACGGTGACGGCGCCCTCGACGATGACGGCGGCTCCCTCCGGCCTGACGGCGAGCTTGCCGACCGCACGCCCCGTCGGCCCGGTTACCGTGACTTCTGCCGACGCCGGTCTCCAGTCTGCCAGCGGCAGGAGACAGAGCATGACCCGGAGCACGCCGTCGGTGCCTTCGACCGACGGCCGGATCAGTGCTCGGTCGACAGCGACTGTCTTCCTGTGTTCGACCGCGACGAGCCGCCAGGGCCCGACCGGTGCCGGGCCGGGCGCGAAACCCGCCGCCCGGCCGAAGATCGTCGTCCGATGGCGCCGAAGACTCTGGTGCGTGACGATTCTGGTCCGCCAGCGCGGCCGCGGCCGCCGATCCACGAGGAGCGGTCCAAGGGCCCGGAATCCGAGCACGAGCTCGTTGCTCTCCTTGAGCAGCGCGTTCAGAGGGACCGCATGACGGTGGAACATGTTGTCCGACGCGAGGATCTTCCTCCCGTTGAGCCACGCCTCGGCGACAGTGGCAAGCCCGTCGAGCCGCAATATCGTGTGGTTGCCGAACTCGGCCGGCTGCCACGGGAACTGCTGCCGGAACCACCAGTCGTCAGCATCGAGGTCACCGACCGTGTCCGGATCCGCTCCAGCCGCGACGAGTGCCGAGCCGACTGTTCCGGGCACCTTGGCAGGGATGGTTTCGCCGGCCCCGACGAGGCTGTGGTCGAGGCCGCCCGGAACGGACCTGGTCATCTCCCAGCCGTCCGAGAGCGCCAGGGTGGTGTGACCGGAGATCACGAGCCCGTCGCGGTTCGGCAAAGGCTGGGCCAGGCCGTTCACGGCGTCAGCGTGTCGAAGGCCGCGTCCCACAGCCCGGCCAGCTCCGAGATCGCCGTTCCGACGTCCACCTCTCGGTCTGACACCGACGCTCGGGCGAGCCTGAAGAGAAGGGCCTTGGAGGAGTGGGCGAGCTCTTCGAATGAGTCAGCGGCGTCGTCATGACCCTTGTCGAGCCATCGGAGAAACGTTGCCGCGACTTCCCAGGCGGCGCCACACTGACGCAGCGTCGCGAATGCGTAGACGTGGAAGCGCTCCTCCGACCGCAGGGAGGGGAGATCAGCGGTGAGCCGCTCCCCGAACCGAACAACCGGATTCGTGTCGGGCCGAAGCGCCAGTTGCCGGGTAAGCAGATCGGCCGCCGTCGAACGGAGGCGGTCGGGAGGGACTGCCGCGAGGCGGTCCATTCGGATGAACTCGACATAGGGAGGTAGGTCCTCTGCCCCGGTTCGCTCGAGGCGCAAGGCGCCGCGGTAGTCACTGCCACCGAGGGCGAAGTATCCGCCGTTGTGGAAGTACCGCAGCTCGTCTCGAGCGATGTCGATCGCCTCAACCGCGATCGACGTCTTCTCGTGGCTCAGATGATGACTTCGGCCGGCCGTATCCGGAAGGAAGAATCCGTCGACCTCCACGGTGACGAGACGACCGTGGGCGAGTTGCTCCGCGATGTGCTCGGGAAGAGATCGGTAGACCTGGAGCTCCTGGACCTCCATGCCGTAGAGCGTCTCGAGATCTGCGGGCGGCGGTTTGAAGAACGTCCACTGGTCGCCCTCGAAGTCGACCACCGTGCTGAACGCCATCATGGCGAGAGGGTCGAGCCTTCTCGCGTGCAAGATCTCGATCCAGAGATCCACGTAACAGTTCGTCTCCCGGAAGGTTCGGTCGGCGCCGTGGAGGAAGTGCGGCGTATAGCCCTGTGGGTCGAGCCCGAACAGCGAGATCATTGCAGGGGAGCGGTTCGGGGCCATAACAGCGTCCGGACGGCGGAGGGCCAGCGGGCCGGCTCCAGCCCGTGCTGGAGCAGCAGCGCAAGCGTGACGCGCTCGAGCCCGAAACCGACGCACGCCGTGTGCGCTACGCCGCCGTCAGCGGTGGTGATGCCGAAATCGGCTCCGAAGTGGTCGAGATGAGCGTTGACCGACAGCACCGCGCCGGGGTCCTCTGACGAGATCGGGCACACGACTTCGAGCTTCAGCTCCTGGTCACGCTGGCCCTTCGCGAGAATCCGCCCGGCTCGCCCGAAGAAGGGGTCGTTGGCAGGGACGACCTCGGCGTCGAGCCCGAGCGATCTCAGGATCCCCAGGCCGCGCTCGATCCACGACGCGTGCCAGGCGCCGACGACGTCGGGCTCGCCGATCCGGACGTTTTCGTGCATGCGAAACGACTGCATCCGTGCCGGGTCGCTCGAGGGCTCGCGCCGAAAGCAGTACCCGCTGACGTCGATCAGGCGTCCGCCGGCTGGGAGTGGTCCCGCCCCCGCGACCCACGGATAGACGGGATAGCAGCAGGCAGGAGTGAGCACGACATCGGCGGCCTCGAGGAAGGAGCTCCAGTCTTCGTGGTTCGCGGCTCTCTCCGCGAGCACGACTGCGTCGGACTCGTTGCCGCCGAAACCAAAGACGGATCCCGCGAGGTGCGGGAAGCTCGCGAGGTAGCCGCTTCGCTCGAGTTCGTGCCGCGACAGCACTGGGGGAAAGTGGATCCGCGTCGCACCGTCGCGTCGGCCTTCTTCGAGCGCGAGCGCGTCGACCGCAGCCACGACCGCTTCGAAGGTCGCTCCTCGGCCGTAGAGGCCGCGCACGTCGGTTCGCGTGAGCAGGTCGTTCTCGATCAGCGCGGCGAGAAAGTCCGCGCGCCTGCTGTCGGCGTCGGGATGATCAGACATCGGTCAGCCCTTATGGACGAGCAGGAGCGACGCATTGGTTGCGTGGATGCGGTCATTTCCGATCATCAGCGCCGCGGATAGAGCATCGCGGAGGTGGCGCCCGATGCTGTAGGGCGTCCCGTTGCGGTACCCGGCGATCCCTGTGACGCCGAGTGCGCGCTCGCAGATGCGGGGAGCGATCTCGGAGGCGTTTATCTTCAGGACATTGAGCCCGACAGCCACGCCGATCGTGAACACATCCTCGGGAGGCTCACTCGACGCGATCAGAGCCGAGTACTGGTCGGCAGCGGCGCGGACTTCGAGACGCATGCCCTGGAGAAGGGCAAAGAGCTCCGACAGTCGTGTGGCGCCGGCCGGCACAGCCTCGGGTCGTTGTCTTCCCTGGTCGCGGACGTAGGCCCGGGCCCGGTCGTAGGCTGCCGCAGCGATTCCGAGCCAGACGTGAGACCAGAGAATGTGCGAGAGGGGAACCATCGTCTGGGTTGCAGCGTCCCCGAACGGAGTCGGCAGGACGTGATCCGGTGTCGCCGAGGTGTGGAGCGAGAACCCGGGACTGCAGGTGCCGCGCATGCCGAGGACGTCCCACTCGCTCACCTGCTCGAGCGTGGTCGTCTCGCCACGGGCCAGGAGGAGTACCTGGTCGTTCGGCTCGGCATCCGGTGAGCGGCGGGCCGTCAGCAGGATGTCATCGGCCTGGGCGCCGTAGGAAATCGTGGTCGCCAGTTTGTCCACCGTGACGGTTCCGTTCCCGGGTACCACGGCCGCCACGCTGCGCCGGAGATCGCCGCCTACGCCCACCTCGGATGTCGCGGAGGCGATCAGCAACTGTCGATCGCTGAGCTCGGCCAGGTATGCCTCGTACGCTGGTGCCCGGTCGAGATGACGGACGATCGTCCCGACCTGAATCTGGTGCATCGCATAGACCATCCCGGTGGCGGCACAGGCTCGCCCGAGCTCGAAGCAGGCCTCCGCGACGTCGTGGAACGAAACGCCATGGCCGCCAAACGAGCGAGGGACCCACGCCGATAGGGCCTGCTGCTTCCGGAGCTCGGCGAACGCTTCGGACGGAAAGCGCGCCTGGCTGTCGACGTCGTCGGCTGCCTCCGCGGCGACCGACGCCGCTGACCTGATCCCGTCGAGGAACGTCGTGTTGCTCGGAGCGAGGCTGGTCACGCGGCGGCCTCCTCTGTGAGCTCCTGGAGCCCACTCATGATGGTCGAGATGCTCTCGAAGGAGCTCCTGGCGAGCATCCGATCCGGAAACTCGACGTCGAACTCGTTCTCGAGGCCGAGCATCAGGCTGACGGTGGCGTGCGATGTCATTCCGGCTTGGAAGAGGTCAGCCCCTGCATCGAGGCTGGCAGCGTCGATGTTGAGCCTCGCGTACCGCTCAATCACGCTCCGGATGCGTTGCTCCATGTCCATTCGGCTCCTTTCTTGTTGCCCCGACCGCCGTTGCCACCGCGACGCCGCTCGTCGATCCGACGCTCACGAAGATCTCCGCCACACCTGCTCGCGCAGCGAGTGCCGCTGCCTCGCGTCGTAACGTTACGCCCCACTCGCCCGACGCATGCGGGCGGAGCTCAATGTCGTTCCACCGCACCGTATCGGCGCTGAGACCGATGACCTTGAGAACAGCCTCCTTTGCGGCAAACGTCTCAGCGACCCGCCGCACCAGGGCCCTCTTCGCCGACGGCCAGGTCTCACGCTCGAGAGTGCTCGCGACGGCGCGAAGGTAGCTCTCTCCGAACGCTCGATACGCATCGGCGACCTCGCTGAGATCGACGATGTCCGTTCCGACTCTAAGACCCACGTGTCGCAGCATGGATCGGTCGAACCGGACCGTCAACCGCTCACCTGGGGCGAGGTTTCGGCGAGGTCGATCTTTCGGGTTGGTACACTCGTCGGCCGCGGGCGATTAGCTCAGTTGGTTAGAGCGCCGCTCTGATAAGGCGGAGGTCCCTGGTTCGAATCCAGGATCGCCCACTCCGAAACCCCTGCCGCGGCGGGGGTTTTGCACATTCAAGGGGTTCGTCCTTGCGGGCGTCGCCCCCCGGTCGCGCCACTCCGGCAGCGAGCGAACGATCGGGACCGCGGTCACGGCCTCCTCCAGGCTGCGACACCTGGGGCGGAGAGGTTTGTCGGTCGGAGCAGTATCCCCCTCCGAGGGATGCGGGCGTGACCAGGGTCTGACGACAGTCATCCGGATGGCGGCGAAGCGCACTCTGGCCGGGCTTCTGGCCCTTGCGGCGATCGTGCTCGCGGCCGGCGGCGAGGCGCTCGTGCTCGCCCATATCGCCGGTGCGCTCGGGCTGATCATGCTCGCGTGTGGAGCCGCCGCTGGGGTCGCCGGCTGGATCGCCCTCGGCGCCCCGCGGACGCGCCGCGATATTTCCGTGTGACGGCCTGCCCCCCACGGATACACTGAATCGAGGCCGATGCGCGAGATGACCGTCTATGGCGTGAGCTTCGATCTGGTCGGCAAGCAGCCGATCGTGCTGTTGAAGACCCAGGACGGCAACACGTTCCTTCCCATCTGGATCGGCCACTCCGAGGCAGCTGCGATCCTGATGAACCTCCAGGGCACCGAGCCACCACGGCCGATGACCCACGACCTCGCGACTTCGATCATCGCGTCGCTCGACGGCGAGATCCGCCAGGTGACGGTGACCGAGTTGCGTGACAGCACGTTCCACGCGCTGATCACGATCGTCCGGAACGGCACCGAGATCGAGCTCGATGCGCGCACATCCGACGCGATCGCCCTCGCCCTGCGGAGCGATGCCAAGATCTTCGCCGCCGACGAGGTGATCGAGGAGTCGGGCGTCGAGTTCGAGGGGGACGAGGAGGAGGCCTCGCGCCGGCTGACCGGCCAGGACTCCCTCGCCGATCTCGATCCGGACGAGTTCCGCCGCTTCCTCGATACCGTCTCACCCGACGAGTTCGCGGCCGAGCCGGACGACGAGTCGTAGGGGGCCGAGTCGTAGGGGCGAGGCGGGCTCGCCCGGTCGAGCGTCCGCCTGATCAGAGCGGTCGACCTACGCCTCGCCCTCCGAGGCTCCGAGCTCCTTCTTCGTCAGGTCGAGAAGGTCCGTGACGAAGCGATCGAGCCCCTCGGCCGAAAGCGGCCCGTCGTTCGCTGCGGCAAGCGTCTCGCGCAGCCGACGCTCACGCTCGGGGTCGACCGTGTCGAGCCCGAGCTCTGCCTTCAGATTCCACAGCGCGATCACGAGCTTGATCCGGTGGTTCACGGCCGTGACGATCGCAACATCGTTCGCTGTGATCTGGCGGCGGATCTCGTCGAACTGCTCCCTCACTTCAGCACCACCGCAATCAGAGCCAGCCCGTTGAAGCATGCGTGCACTGCCATTCCGGGGTAGACGCTACCGGTCTGCCACCGGAGCCAGGCGAGTGCGAAGCCGAAGAAGGCAAGCACCGGCAACCCGAGCACGAGACCGTGGCCGAGCCCGAAGGCAAGGCCGGTGATCACGATCGCGGGCCACGGCGCCGTGAACTGGGTCAGGAGCCCGTAGCCGAGCCCGCGGTACAGCAGTTCCTCGACGATCGGCGCGACGATCGCAATGGCCAGTGCGTTCGCGATGAACGGTGCTGCCCGGCTCGAGTCCCACGTCTTCGGGACGAGACCCTGCTCGTCGCCCGCGTCGAGGAACCGGCTCAGGATCGCCGACACGGCAAAGATCGTGACGAGCGAGCCGGCGGCGAGAGCCGCGGCGCGCAGGCGGCGCTCCGGGATCCGGAGCGCCAGCAGCTCGCGGTCGTAGCCCCAGGCGATCGCAAGGACGATCGTCACGACGAACGCGTAGAAGATCAGGGCGCTCGCAAACGTCGACCAGAGATAGAGCGGATCCTTCACCTTCTCGCCGTCGAGCAGGTACCGGCTGGCGTACTGGAGCGCTGCGAGCACGACCACCAGCGCGATCCACGCGATCAGCCTTCCCGGTTGGCGCGCGGGAGCCTCCGCGCGCGCGTCGGCGGCACCGGTGATCGTCATCTCGTTTCCCGGCTCAGGCGACCCAGTACCACAGTGCCCATCTGACCACATACACGCAGAGCCCCGCGGCAAGAATCGCCGAGGTGACTGTGACCGCGCGCCTGCTGAGCGCGATTGTCGCAAGAGCCATGAACGCGGGAAAGGCCACGACCGCGAACCGCTGCATCGACCAGAGTGGCACCTTGTCCGACACGAACGTGAGCGGGAGCAGGACGCTCGTCACGGTGTAGAGGCCGTAGGCGGGACCGATGCGCCGCCACGCTGCGATGCCCAGGGCGATGAGGGCGAGCGCGACACCGAGGTCGAGGAGCTCGCGGTGCTGGATCGCAGCGACGACCCCGCCGAGCGGCCCTGCCGGTGAGATCCTCCGCTCCCAGACGACTTTCTGCGCGTCGAGGAACGCGAGGGGATGGCCGATCCAGATCGCGAGCACCGCGGGATAGATGGCAAAGAGGAGCGGCGCCACCGTGACACCCGCAAGCGCCCGCCGCCGGTCCGGTGCCCGCCACGCGAGCACGGCGAGAGCCGGCAGCAGCGCCACGCCGGCCGAGCGGGTAAGGAGCGCGAGCCCGGCCGCGACACCCGCCTGCCAGAACCGCCCGCGTTCGGCGAGCAGGAACGTCGCGACGGCCAGCAGGAGGAAGAGCGATTCGCTGTAGACCGCGCCGAAGAAGAGCGAGGTCGGCGCGACTGCAAGGAACAGGATCGTGTGCCGCGCCGCCTCTCCGCCGAGCTTGAGCGACGCCAGCCGGTGCAACAGGACGAAGCCCGCCGAGCCGGCGGCCAACGAGACGAGCACCCCGGCGAGCAGGTAGTGGCCGAACAGGCCACGGCCGAGCCCGGCAACGAGGAGCGGATAGAGCGGGAGGAACGCCGGCGTGCTCGACGGCCAGGTGTAGCCATCCTCGGCGATCCGGAGGAACCAGTCGCTGTCCCACCGCCCCCAGACGTCGACCACCGCGCCGAGATCGTGGAGCCGGGCGCTGTCCCACTCGCCACGGCGGGCATTGAGCGCCCCGTCGAATCCCAGTACCACCACGAGCGCGAGTAGCCAGATCGCGGCACGGGTCAAGAGGAACAGCCGGAGCGCGAATGCCGCGCTGGGCGTCTCGTCCGGCACAGCCCGACTCTAACGGCGTCTCAACCGGAAGGGTGAGAGGCGCTCGGGCTCCGTCGCCGAATTGCGGAGGGTCGATGGCTACCATCGCATCATGAGCGCGCCCCGCCGGCGACCACCGCGTCGGCCCGACCCCGGCCTTCCCGTTCGCCGCCGACGCCGCCCGCGTAAGCGCGGGCGGCCGTTTCTCGTGCTCCTGCTCATCGTGGTCGCGCTCGTCGTCGCCGCCGCCGCCGTGGGCGGCGGCGGCGTCTATGCGTTCGGCTCCTCGTGCGACCTCTCCGCCCTCCACGAGGTGCGCATCGGCCAGAACACCTTCGTCTACGCTGCCGACGGGTCGCTCCTCGGCGCGATCCCGGCCGAGCGCAACCGTCAGGTCGTCCCGCTCTCACGCGTCAGTCCCTGGATGCCGAAGGCCACGATCGCGATCGAGGATCGCCGGTTCTACTCGCACGGCGGCATCGACCCGCAGGGCATCGCCCGCGCGGTCATCGCGGATGTCCGCGCGCGTGGGGTCGTGCAGGGCGGATCGACGATCACCCAGCAGCTCGTCCGCAACCTCTACATCTCGAACGAACGGACGGTGCAGAGGAAGCTCAAGGAAGTCTGCCTCGCGATCAAGCTCAACGACGCGTGGTCGAAGCAGCGGATCCTCGCGTCGTACCTCAACCAGGTCTACTACGGGAACCTCGCCTACGGGATCGAGGCAGCATCGCAGACGTACTTCTCGAAGCCGGCGAGCGAGCTCACCCTGCGCGAGGCCGCGCTGCTTGCCGGACTGACGCAGGCGCCGTCGGCCTACAACCCATTCGTCGAGCCCGCGAAGGCGCTCTCCCGCCGGAACGCCGTGCTGCGGGCGATGCGCGACCAGGGCTCGATCACGCCGCGGCAGTATGCGTCCGCGAGCCGCACGCGCGACCTCGGACTGAAGCCGGGGCGCCTCTACAAGGAGATCAAGGAACCGTACTTCTTCGGCTACGTCCGCGACCAGCTGATCCGCAAGTACGGCGCCGAGACGGTTCGCTCTGGTGGGCTGAGCGTCTACACGACGATCGTTCCCCGCTGGCAGAAGGCAGCCCAGGAGGCGATCCGCAACACGCTGACGGATCCGGCGGATCCGGCCGCGGCGGTTATCTCGATCGACCCCTCAAACGGCGCTATCAGGGCGATGACCGCCGTGATTCCCGGCCGCAGCAACAATCAGTTCAACCTCCTCTCGCAGGCGCGGCGCCAGCCGGGATCGACGTTCAAGACGTTCGTTCTCGCGACGGCGATCGATAAGGGCATCGATCCCGACACGAGCTACTACGTCTCGGCCCCGTTCACCTACAAGCCTGTCGACAACGGCAACTGCGACGACGGCTCGTGGTGGTGCGTCCATACGTACGACAACACCTACAACGGCTGGACGTCGATCTCGCGCGCCACCCTACGGTCGGACAACGCGGTCTATGCCCAGCTGACCCTCGACGTCGGGGCGGACAAGGTCGGCGAGATGGCGCAGAAGCTCGGCGTGCGCTCACCGCTCAAGGTCGGTGGCCGGTACGTGCCGGCCATGGGCCTCGGCTCGGTTGCGGTCTCGCCGCTCGACATGGCGTCCGCCTATGCCACCCTCGCCGCAGGTGGCATTTACTCGGAGCCCACGGCGATCCGCAAGGTCGTGCTGCCGAACGGCAAAGAGGACACCAAGGTCGGCTGGGGCTCGCCGAAGCGCACGCGCGTGATCCCGGACGGCGTCGCCTGGAAGGTGACCCAGATTCTCGAGGACAACGTGAGCTACGGCACCGGCGTGCGCGCCGTCGTTCGGGCGGCCCGCCGCCGGCAAGACCGGAACGACGGACAAGCACGCCGACGCCTGGTTCGTGGGCTATACGCCCGACCTCGCGACGGCCGTTTGGATGGGCTACCAGTCGGGTGAGATTCCGATGGAGAACGTCCACGGGATCTCCGTCTCGGGCGGGAGCTTTCCGGCCGAGATCTGGCGCTTGATGATGGAGCGCACGATCGGGCTGCGCCCGCCCCGCGACTTCGCCGACCCGAAGGCCTATCCCGTGTACCAGACGTTCCAGCGTGGCCCGCTCTCACTCAGCTACGACCCGTACTACGTGGCGCCGACGACGTCGACGGCCACCGACAGCACAGCGACCGACACGACGGCGACGGGGACGACGCCGAAGCCCGGAGCGACGGCGCCCGCCAAGCCCTCCTCGCCGACTGCGGCCACGAAAACACCGACGAACGCCGTGAGGCGCGCGCTCGTGGCGGGCGCTGCCGTGCTCGCCCTCGTCGCCGGAGCATGCGGCCTCGCGTGGCGCCCCGATTCTCCGCTCGTCCCACGACACGGCGGTCACGTCTCGGGAACAGCCCCACTCTTCCTCGCGCTCCTCGTCGCCGCCTTTGCCGCGTATCTCGTCGGGCTGTATGTGCTCCGTCGTGCTCCGCCGGCGACCCGTGCCGTGATCGCTCCTCGCTGCGGCGATCCAGCTCGTACCTCTCGCCGCACCTCTGCTCCTCTCGACGGACGCGTGGACGTACTGGTCGTACGGCTGGATCGGTGCCCGAAGCGACGGCAACCCGTACTCCGATCCACCGGCGGACTTCCCGGACAACCCGGCGATCAACTACATGGGGAGCGCCTGGCTCGGAACCACGAGCGTCTACGGCCCGGCGTTCACTGCTACGTCCGAGCCGCTCGCGGTCGTCGCCCGTGAGTCGGAGGCAGTGGCCGCGTGGTCGTACAAAGCACTGGCCGCCGCTGCGGCGCTCGCCGCGGCGCTCCTCGCGGGCCGACTGGCCCGCCGCCGCGCTTTTGCGATTGCGCTCGTCGGCTGGAACCCGATCCTCGCCGTCCATCTCGCCGGAGGTGGTCATAACGACGCCTGGGTGGGCGCCTTGATCCTGGCGGCGCTCGCGCTCTCGGCCTCCCGTCGGCCGCAGAGTGGCGGCGTTCTTTGGGTCCTCGCGATCGCGGTCAAGTGGGTGCCCGTCCTCTTCCTGGCGCTGCGCTCCCTCGAGGCGAGAGCGATCGGGCGCCCACACGGCACCCGCGGACTCGTCGGCGCCGCAACGGGTATTGCGATCGGCGCTACCGTGCTCTACGGCGGAGCGTGGCCTCTCGCGATCTTCCCCCTCGTAGGCAATGCCACGCTCGAAACGAGCTACGCGATCCCGCACCGTCTGGAGCAGCTCGGCCTCCCGAGCGACCTCGCGCTAGCGCTCGCCGTGGCTGCGCTGCTCGTCGGTCTTGCCGTTCTCGCCCGCGGTGCGATGCGGGGCCGCGCGCGCCTCGGCCTCGCCGCCTGCCTCGTGCTCGTGACAACCCCCTACCTCGCCGTCTGGTATCTGGCCTGGGCGGTCCCGGTGGCCGCTGCCGAAGAGGATGCTGTCGCAACGGTTGCCGTGCTCGCGTTGTGCGCATACCTGCTGCCGCAGACGATTCCGATCTGAGCGGGCCTACCCTGCGGCGGTCTTGTGGAGCACGATCACGCCGTCCTCGGCCTCCACGATCCGCCAGCGTGGGTCCTGCCGAAATCGCGCGTACGCAGCATCGAATTTCTTTCCCGTAGCGTCGTCGAGGTAGCTCGGGCGCTTCAGGTCGACTGCCACCCAGCGCGCCTCACGGAGCACGGGGAAGCTGAAAATGCGGTGCCGCTCCGAGAGGTGCGCTCCGAGAGTGTTGGTAGCGCTGACGGGATCACCGGACGGCACCGCGCGGATCACGCGCGCAGCGGCGCGGTCGTGGCTGCTGACGATGTGGTGGCGCGCACCGAGCGTCGACCCGAAGGGCACGTGCCGCCAGGCGGGAAGTGGCCCGAGGAAGAAACCGGACACGAGCACCAGCACGACGAGCCCGCGGCCGGCGAAGCGCCACAGCCGGGGACGGAGGTGGCGCACCTTGGCGCCGCCGAGGACCGTGCCTGCGATCAGACCCGGGATCGCGCCCGCGGTGTAGTGGTAGTGGATCGATGATTGTGTCGGCGTGCTCGAGAGGAGATTCAGCGCGATCTCGGGCAAGGCGCTCAGCGTGATGAGCGGCGCGATCAGCGGCAGCCCGCCGAGCGGCGCGAGAAGCTCCCAGAGGTAGCCGATGTCGCGCTGTTCGAACGCGACCCGGAGCAGCCGGAGCGGGTGGAGCACGGCATTCCTGGCGATGCCGGCCGGCGACCCGCCGACGGCGTCGTAGCGGCCGGCGAACGGCGATCCACCTCCCGGGGCGTAATGAGGGATCACCACCGCGATTGCGATGACGGCCACTGCGGCGCCGGCGAGGAAGATGACGAGCCCTGCCCGACGCCGTCCGGACGAGAACGCGTGCCAGATGCCGAGCATCGCAACGACGAGGCCGACCTGCTCCTTCGTCAGGCAGGCGGCCACCGCGCAGAGCGCGAACGGCACCAGCCGGTCCTCGTCGAGAAACCAGATCGCGCCGAGAAGGAGCGGCGTCGCGAATGCGACGGGATGGAAGTCGTCGACGACGAGCCACTGCGTCGGCGGATACAGGAGGTAGACGAGCGCGAAGCCGAGACCCGACCATTCGCCGCCTAGGTGCTTGCGGGCGAGGAGGAAGACAGGCAGAGCGCCGAGGGCGACGCCGGCGGCCTGGACGACGAGCAGCATGTCCGGGCTCGGCCAGATCCACCAGAGGGGCGCGAGGAGCGCCACGAGCGGATCGAAGTGCGCGCCGAGTCGCGAGAACTGCGTCCCCCGGACGTCGGTCATCTCGAGGAACCGGCCATGCGCCGTCGACCAGACTGCCTGGGTGAGGTTCCCGACATCGAACCGCCCGGTCTCGAAGGCCTGCTGCTGGAGAATCGCGAGCGCCGACATCCCGGCGGCGAACGCGACCACTGTGAGGGCCAGGAGCGCGCGCGGCCGCGTCACGTGCTGGCGATCGCTCGGTCGAGCAATGCCCGCCAGCGTGCACCGAGCGCGGCCTCGCTGGCGCGCACCTCGTACGTTTCGCGGCCGGCGGCGCCAACGGCGTCCGCAAACGCACGGTCGGCTGCGAGGCGCCGCACAGCGGCGGCGAGTGCCGCGGGGTCGCCGGGAGGGACGAGCAGCGCGTCATGGCCGTCGGTGAGGAGCTCCCGGGCGGCGGGCGTATCGGCGGTGACGAGCGGTGTGGCGCAGGCGATCGCCTGGAACGCCTTGTTGGGGATCACGCGGGCCGCCTTGGCAGTCGTTCCGAAGATGCCGAGCGCGCAGCCGGCTGCCTGGATCTCGTTCGGCAAGTCGTCATAGTCGACCCACGGCACCCAGTCGACGTTCGTAGGCCGGTCCTCGAGGAGATGTTCGAGCTGGCCGCTGCCGACGACGCGAAACGGGATCTCCGGTGCAAGCGCGGCGGCGGCGAGGATGGTCTCGAGCCCGTGGAGTGGGATCAACTTGCCAACGAAGAGTGCATTGAAGGGTGCTTCGGGCTGCCACCCCGGGCGGAAGAGGCGGTCCTCGGCTCCGACGAAGCACACGTCGACGCGGTCGGTAGCCAGGCCGAACTGCTCGCGAAAGAATGCGGCGTGGGCGTCGGTGTCCGCGACGACGCGATCGGCGCGCCGGAAGGCTCGACGGTCGATGATGTGCACCACCCCTGCGCCTGGCGAGCCCCGCCGAAACCGCTGCCGATCGTCCACGATCGTGTCGAACAGCGAGACGAGCGGGTTGAAGATCACCGGCCGTCCGCGCGCCACCCGCTTCGCTGCCGGCAGGTCGAAGTGGCCCGGATATCCCACGATCAGGGCGTCGGCCTCGCGCTCGTCGTCACGCGAGCGGCGCAGGCTGCGCTCTGCCTCGGCGACGCGCAGCATCTGGCGCAAGCCGACCGACCAGTTGTGGCGGCGCTCCCAGACGGCACGGTGCTGCTCGAGCACCTCGACGCCGGCCCCGCGAAGCGCGGAGATGACCTGTGCATTCCGCGGATACGCGCGGTCGTAGGTGCCGAAGTAGAGAACACGCATCGATGCCTTACGGCTACCGGAGCACTTCGTCCACGAGGCGGGCCGCCCGGTCCTCCCCGCCCGTCCGCTCCTCGTGGTGGCTCGTGATCAGCTCCGAGATGAGCCCGAGCGAGAGCAGCTGGATTCCGACGACGACGAGCAAGACGCCGAGAAGCAGCAGCGGCCGCTGCCCGATCGCGTGGCCGAGAATCTTGACAATGGTCAGGTAGACGAGAATGATGCTGCCGATCAGGCTGAACGACAGGCCGAGGCCTCCGAACAGGTGCAGTGGACGGTGGCGGTACCGGCCCATGAACGTCACCGTGAGAAGGTCGAGGAACCCTCGCGCGTACCGCTCGACCCCGTAGTTCGAGCGACCATGCTCGCGTGGTCGGTGGTTGACCGGCAGCTCCGTGACGCGATAGCCACGGTAGTGCGCGAGCACGGGGATGTAGCGATGGAGCTCGCCGTAGAGCTGCATGCCGGCGACGACCTCGGCGCGATACGCCTTGAGGCCGCAGTTCATGTCGTGCAGCCTCACGCCCGAGACCTTGCCGGCGACGGCGTTGAAGATCTTCGACGGGACGCGGCGCGTGATCGGATCGCGGCGCTTCGTCTTCCAGCCCGAGACGAGGTCGTAGCCCTCGTCGAGCTTTGCCAGCAGGCGGGGGATCTCGGCGGGATCATCCTGCAGGTCGCCGTCAATTGTCACGAATATGTCTCCGGCTCCTTCGGCGAAGCCGGCATCGAGCGCCGTCGCCTTCCCGAAGTTGCGGCGGAGGCGAACGACGCGCACGTTGTCGTGGGCGTCGTGAAGCCGGGTGAGCGCACCGAAGGTGCCGTCGGCCGAACCGTCGTCCACGAAGACGGCTTCCCACGACCGGCCGTCGCCGTCGAGCGCGGCCGACAGCTCGTCGTAGAGCAGCGCGACGCTGCGCTCCTCGTCGTGCACGGGAATGACGACCGAGATCACGCCCGCGAGGGTACCCGCTCGCACCCTGGTGTAGCGTGCGATCGTGAGCTCCTTGTTGCCCGTCGCCGATGCGCTCGCCGCCGTGCTCGCGCACACGGAGCCGCTCCCGGATGAGGATGTGCTCCTTTCTGCTGCGGCCGGCAAGATCCTGGCGCGTGGTGTTGTCGCTGCGGTCGATCTGCCACCGTTCCCGAGCTCGTCGATGGACGGCTATGCAATCAGGGCCGGCGATGCGCCCGGTGTTCTGCCGATCGTCGGTCACTCGGCTGCAGGCCTGCCCGCTGCGATGAGCCTCGGGGCGGGCGAGGCGATCGAGATCTCGACCGGCGCTGTTGTACCGGACGGGGCCGACGCCGTGATCCCGGTCGAGCACGTCGTCGTACGACCGGGCGAGATCGAGATTCCCGAGTCTGTCGTCGCTGGAGCCAACGTCAGACGGCGCGGCGGCGACGTGCGCGCGTATGACGAGGTGCTTGCCGCCGGGAACGTCCTTACGGCCGCTCGCATAGGGGCCCTTGCGGCCTGCGGGACGGAAACGATCCGGGCCTGCCGCGCGCCCCGCGTGACGATCCTCGTCACGGGCTCCGAACTGCGGACGCCGGGCGATCCGCTCGAGCCCGGCCAGATCTACGAGTCCAACGGGATCATGCTGGCGCGTGTCTTCGAGGAGGCGGGCGCCACAGTGGTTCGCCTCGCGGCGGCGGAGGACACCGAAAGCGCTCTCGAACAGGCCCTCGTGCAGGCGCTCGAGGCCGACGTGGTCGTCACCTCGGGCGGCGTGTCGGTCGGCCCGCACGACCTCGTCCGCAGGGTCGAGGCCCGCCTTGGCGTCGAGGAGGTGTTCTGGGGCGTCGCCATGCGCCCTGGAAAGCCGCTCGCATTCGGCGTTCGGGGCCAGACCCTCGTGTTCGGGTTGCCGGGCAACCCACTGTCCTCGCTCGTGGGGGCCTTGCTCTTCGTGGCACCGGCGCTCCGTGCGCTCCAGGGTCACCCCGAGCCGGCGCCGCCGTTTCGGCCAGGCGTCCTCTCCCGCGAGATCACGCCGCGACCCGAGCGCGACGATTTTGCCCGCGCCAGGATCTCCTGGACCGACGCGGGTCCGTTGCTCGACCCGCTTGTCGGGCAGGAGTCTCACATGATCGTCAAGACCACAGTGGCCGACGCGATCGTTCACATCCCGCAGGGCACCGAGACGCTCGCCGCCGGCTCGGCGATCCGCTACCTACGGCTCTGAGGATTGCGCCGTCGGCGACCGACGGCTGGCCGGCGCGGCACGGGTCGATAGCGGCCCGCAGCGAGCGCTCCGAGCTGCGTGGCGACCGCTGCCCAGGCGATCAGCACGAGCACGGTTGGCCAGGGGATAAAGCCCAGGGTCATCAGGGATACGAGGTAGAGCGGGGTGTCCAATCCGAGGCCGAGCTGGGTACCGATCACGACGAGGGCAAGCGCCGGCCCGGCGAGCCCGACGCCGTAGAGAACATCGCGTGCCCAGGAAGACCGGTTCTCGACCTGCGGGAGCCAGAGCCACGCGTACAGCGACGGGAGGACGAACAGTAAGCCGTAGGGGCTGATCAAAGCGGTCGCGATGGCGACGGCACCGAGGGCAACGAGCGCGACGGCATACCCGGCGAGCACCTCGTCCTCGCCGGCGGTCGCGACGGGGACGAGCACGCGGCGGGCGCGCCACCAGCCGATCGCGGCCAGGAGGCCGAGGACGATGAGCCCCGCGACCGGCCAGTCGCTGACGGCGGCGCTCCCGGGCGGTGGCGGGATCGCCGAGCCGCGCGGGAAGAGCCCGGCGAGCGCCCCGAGCCCGACCAGAAGCGCGATCCAGAGCCAGACCCCGAATCGCGTCCGCAGCGCACGCGAGCCCCCAGCGAGCGGCAGCCGGCGGCGCCGGCTGCGCGCGAACAGGTCGATCGCGCCGACGAGGAACGGGACGAGCGCCGTCAGGAACACGAGCTCGACGGCCCAGCCACGAATGATCCGGCTCCCGAGATAGATATGCCCTGCCGTCCCCCCTGCGAGCTCGATGCCGCCGTCGAGCGACGCCAGAATCGACTCGGAAGCCCGCCCGAGCCGGAGAAAGCGCGTGGCGTTGAGCCGCGCCGGTGTGTCGTCCGCCGCCGCCGCGTCATTGTCCGGCGCCGTAGCGAGGCGAATTGCGGAGATTCCGCGGCCGAGGAAGGGCGCCTGTTCGCCGTAGCCGAACGGGACGCCGAGGTCGACGAGCTGCACGAGCCAGCCGGGCCGCGCCGGTGCCCGGCGCAGCTGGGCCGTCATCTGCACGTCCGCCGTTCGGATCAGAGCCGGAGCGGGTGAGCGCGGTTCGAACCCTGCCAGTTCGATCCGCGGGGTCGCCGTTCCTGCAAGCCCGTCGAGCGAGACGACTGCCTTGATCCGGTCGCGGTAGGGGGACGTCGACGCGAACCGCTCGGCGCCGAAGCCACCGTACGCCCCACCGTCCGAGGAGAGGAAGAGGAGCGTGTGCTGCGGCTTCGGCCGGCCCGCAACCGTGCCGAGCCGACCGTAGCCACGCGCGAGCTCGATCAGGGCCGCGGTTCCCGATGCGTTGTCGTTGGCGCCGGGGCCGACGCCGGTGTCGTCGCGGTGGGCGAGAACGAGAATTGCGTCCTCGGTCGAGCCGGGCACGACCGTGACGAGGTTGTGCAGCAGGACGCGCCCGAGGCCGGGGATGCTCTCGTCCCAGGTGTCATCCTCGGTCGTGAGCCCATAGAGCGCGAGCTTGGCCTTCACCCAGTCCGCCGCTCCCGTCGCCCCTCCCGATCCCGGCTGCCGTGACGGGAAGTTGAGCGCGAGCTCGGTGGCGAGCGACATCCCCGACGTCCCGTCGAAGGAGGGCGGCAGCGGCGAGGCGGGAAACGGGCCCGGGCGGCCGATCGTCAGCGCAAGCAGCAGCAGTGGCCCGAGCACGAGGAGCGACGCGGCCCGCACGAGCCGGCCGTTGATCGGCCGGTCGATGGAACCGCGCCTGTCACGCCGCTTTCGGCTCTGCGGCCGGGCGTTGCGGGCCGATTGCCGACCGCCTCGCCCGGATGAGTCTGAGGCCGCCACGACGGGGGCTATAGTACGGCGTGACGGGTTCTTGCCCCCGATCGAGCCACTGCGACGATGCCGGAATCTCCCACCATTCTGCTCGTCGACGACGAGGACTCGATCCAGAAGCTCCTCACGTATCCCCTCGAGCGGGACGGCTATCGCGTCGTCCAGGCGCGCGACGGCGAGGAGGCTCTGCGGCGCTTTGCGGAGGAGGAGATCGACCTTGTGGTGCTCGATATCATGCTGCCGAAGATCGACGGGCTCGAGGTATGCAAGCGCCTTCGGGCCGGAAGCACGGTGCCGATCATCATGCTCACGGCCCGCGACGACGAGCTCGACAAGGTGCTCGGGCTCGAGCTGGGCGCGGACGACTACATCACGAAGCCGTTCCTCATCCGGGAGTTCCGAAGCCGCGTCCGTGCCGTACTGCGTCGGGCCGCCACGCCCCACCTCGGCGGCCGACGTGAGGAGACGATCGACCGTGGTGATGTGCGCATCGACCTGCCGCGCCGGACGGTCGAGGTGCGGGGCGACGCTGTCCAGCTGACCTTCGTCGAGTTCGAGCTGCTCGCGCTGCTCGCGTCCAACCCAGGCGTCGTCTACTCCCGCCGCCAGCTGCTCGAGCGGCTCCGGGGCGGTGCCGACTACCGCGAGCCGCGCACGATCGACGTCCACGTGCGCCATCTGCGCGAGAAGATCGAAGAGGAGCCCCGGGAGCCGGAATTGATCCTCACCGTGCGCGGCGCTGGATACCGCTTCCGCGACGGATGAACATCCCTGGCGGCATCCGCGTCAAGCTGTCGCTCGCGCTCCTCGTCATCGTCGGTAGCGCCCTCTTTGCCGCCTATGCGATCATCGTTCCATCGCTCGAGCGCCGCCTCGTCGCGGCAAAGCTCGACCAACAGCAGAGCGATGCGGAGATTCTCGCGATCAACTTTGCGACCCAGGCCGCCCAGAACAACCTCTCCCTGACCGATTTCGTCGACGGCGCGGGCTTCATCGCCAACTCGCGGGTTGTCGTCTTCGGCGTCGGCGGCACGCCGGCGGCGCGGACATTGTTGTCGCTCGCCGACTCCGCGGCCGTCGGAGGCTCGGAGATGGAGGCGGATCCGACCGCCCTCCGTGCCGCCGTGAAGGTACAAACCGTTCGCGGCCGCGTCAAGCACGACGGGCGCGAGTACGCTGAGGTCGCCGTGCCGCTCCTCACGGGCGGAGACGTGATGTTGCTGACGAGCTCGCTCTCCGACCAGCTCGCCACGGTTGCGCTTGTCAAGCGCCGTCTCCTCTTCGCCACCGTCGCGGCGCTGCTGATCGCCCTCGTGCTCGGCTTCGGCGTTGCCGTCGTCCACGCGCGGCGGCTCGGCAAGCTGCAGCGGGCAGCCGATCGGATAGCTGAGGGCGCATTCGACGAGCCCATCGTGGACAACGACCCCGACGAGGTCGGCCAGCTGGCCGCGTCGTTCGATCGGATGCGACTGCAGCTCGCGCAGCTCGACAGCGCCCGCAAGGAGTTTGTTGCGAACGCATCCCATGAGCTTCGCACGCCGCTCTTCTCGATCGCGGGCTTCCTCGAGCTCCTCGACGACGAAGAGCTCGACGAGGCCACGCGCCTGGAGTTTCTCGCGACGACCCGGAGTCAGGTCGACCGCCTGACGAAGCTCGCCACCGATCTGCTCGACCTCTCCCGGATGGATGCCGGGCGGATCAGGATCGAGCACGAGGACGTGGGACTCGCCGAGATCGCGCGCCAGGTGGCGGAGGACTTCTTCGCTCTGGCCGACGCTTCCGGTCACGTTCTGCTGCTCGACGTCGACGAGGACGCGTGGGCCTATGCCGACGAGGAGCGGGTGCAGCAGATCGCGCGATCGTTGGCGGGCAACGCTCTCGTCCACACCCCGGCAGGCACCACGGTCCGCCTCCGTGTGGAGCAGCGCGCAGGCCGGGTCGTTCTCGTCGTGGAGGACGACGGGCCTGGCATCCCGCCTGAGCACCTCGATCGGGTGTTTCAGCGTTTTTACCGGGTCGAGGGCGGCCAGGCCTCGGGCAGTGGGCTCGGGCTCGCGATCGCCCGCGAGCTCGCGGGCCGAATGGGCGGCACGGTGACGGTCGCGAGCACCCCGGGGGCGACCGCCTTCACCCTCGAGCTGCCCGCCGAGGGCGCCTCGATCCGCCCGCCGGCGCCTCTGACGGCCTGATCTCACATTCGAGCGATCGTTTCCACGTGGAAACGATCGCCATCTCCGGGGGAGGGAAGGGCGGAACCGCGCGGCTACAGTGCGTCCGTGCGTGCCCCGGTCTTCGCCGTCGCCGCCGTCGCCGCCATTCTCGGCGCCGGCGTCGCCCTCGCCCTCGGTGCCCTGCTCGGCACGAGCGAGGGCTCGACGACGACCGTCGTCGTCCAGAGCACGCTGACCGAAGCAAGCGCGCCCTCGACGGCGATCCCTGTGCTCGGTAACCGCTTCGATCCGGCCGCGATCTACGCCCGCCGTGCGCCGGGGGTCGTGACGCTCTATGCCGATCTCGGCCCTGACGGGGAGTCACAGGGCTCGGGGTTCGTCGTCGACCCCAAGGGCACGATCCTCACGAACGCGCACGTGGTGACGAACGTGGCCGAGAACAACGGCGGCCCCGTCAAAGGGGCCGAGAAGCTCTACGTCGAGTACCGGGACGGGGATCGCGTGGCGGCCACGATCATCGGCTGGGATCTGTTCAGCGACGTTGCCGCCGTCCGCGTCGACCCGGCCGACCACGCGGTCGTGCCCGTGCCGCTCGGCAACTCGGCCACGGTCGTCGTGGGCACGCCGGTGGCGGCGATCGGCAGCCCGTTCGGCGAGCAGAGCTCGCTCTCCGTCGGTGTCGTGTCGGCCACCGACCGCACGATCGACTCACTCACCTCCGGCTACAGCGTTGCGGACGCGATCCAGATCGACGCCCCGATCAACCGCGGCAACTCCGGCGGCCCGCTGTTCGACGCGCGGGGTCGCGTGATCGGGATCAACGCTCAGATTCGCTCGGCGAGCGGGAATGCCGAGGGCGTCGGCTTCGCGATCCCGATCGACACCGCGCGTCGTGCCCTCGACCAGCTCCTGCGAACGGGGAAGGTCGCCTATGCCTACGTCGGAGTGACGACGCAGGATGTCACGCCCGGCCTCGCGAGGAAGTTCGGCCTCGCTGCGCCGCACGGTGCGATGATCGCGAAGGTCGAGCCGGGGACACCAGCCGCCCGCGCCGGGCTGCACGGCGGCACGCGCACGGCCGACTACAACGGTCGAGAGGTCTCGCTCGGCGGGGACGTCATCGTCGGTATCGGCGACACGAAGGTGGGGGGCGCCGACGACGTCTCCCGCGCCGTGGCGCGGCTCGCTGCCGGTCAGCAGGTGACATTCACCGTCCTGCGTGGCGGCAGCGACCGGCGCGCCGTGCGGGTGACGCTGGCCGAGCGCCCCGCCTGATCCGCCCGGTTGCGCAGCCCGGAGGCCGCGGCCGCGCCAGTACGATGTCGGCGATGAGCGGCCTCTCCCATGTCGACCCGGACGGTGCTGTCCGGATGGTGGATGTCGGCGACAAGCCGCTCTCGCGCCGCCGCGCGGTGGCGCGGGCCACGGTGCTGATGGCGCCCGAGACGGTCGCCCGCCTCGACGAGCTGCCGAAGGGCGATGCCCTGACGACGGCCCAGCTCGCCGGGATCATGGCGGCGAAGCGCACGAGCGAGCTGATCCCCCTCTGTCACCCGCTGCCGCTGACGGCAATCGACGTGCGCCTCGTGATCGTCGCTGCGGGCGTCGAGATCGAGGCGACGGCCGAGACGACCGCCCAGACCGGAGTCGAGATGGAGGCGCTGACCGCAGCCAGTGTCGCCGCTCTCACCGTCTACGACATGGCGAAGGCTATCGACAAGACCATGGTGATCTCCGGCGTCACACTCGTCGAGAAGACGAAGGAGGCACCGCCAAAGCGTGTGAGACGCTCCGGCCTCACCCGCGGCGGCACGGGGTCGGCGCCGTGAAGGCGGCCGTGCTGACGATTTCCGACGGCGTGCACCACGGGACGAGGGAGGATCTGAGCGGCGACACGCTGGCCGAGCTCCTCGACGGAGAGGGGTTCGCCGTCGAGCGCCGGATCGTCCCGGACGAGCGAGACGAGATCGCAGACGCGATCGCCGATCTCGCCGCCCGAAGCTCCGTGGTGCTGACAACAGGCGGGACGGGATTCTCACCGCGCGACGTGACACCCGAGGCGACACGCACCGTGCTCGATCGCGAGGCACCGGGCATCGCCGAGGCGATCCGTGCGAGCGCACTCACGCGGACGCCCCATGCGATGCTGTCGCGCGGGCTCGCGGGCCTGCGCGGGGCGACCCTGATCGTGAACCTGCCGGGCTCGCCTGGAGGCTGTCGCGACGGCTACGCGGTGCTCAAGCCGGCGCTCGTCCACGGCCTCGAGCTTGCGGCAGGCGACCAGGCCTCGACGCACGAGCAGACATGAGCGCCACCGCACTCTCGCTGCCGCGCCGCTTTGCGTCACTCGTCAAGTTCGAGCACACGATCTTCGCCCTCCCGTTTGCGTACGTCGGGGCATTCCTCGCCATCGACGGGTATCCGGGCACCGCCAACCTGATCTGGCTCACGCTCGCGATGATCGGCGCCCGCACGCTCGCGATGGCGTTGAACCGGCTCGTCGATGCCGAGCTCGACTCCCGCAACCCCCGCACCGCATCCCGCGAGCTTCCCGCGGGCACCGTCACCCGCGCACAAGCCTGGGCGCTCTGCGCCGCAGCGCTCGCCCTCTACCTCGTGGCGGCATTTCAGCTCGACCCGATCGTGCGCTGGCTGTGGCCGATCCCGGTTGCCATGTTCGTCATCTACCCCTATTTGAAGCGGGTTACGTGGCTCTGTCACCTCTGGCTCGGCGCCTGCACCGGCCTCGCGCCGCTCGGCGCGTGGCTTGCCGTGACGGGGCATGCCCCGTGGGAGGCCTGGGCCCTCTTCGCCGCGCAGGGCCTCTGGGTCGCAGGCTTCGACCTCTTCTACTCGCTCTTCGATCTCGCCCACGATCAGGCGGCCGGCCTCCGCTCGTGGGCGACGCGGTTCGGCGAGCGGGGCGTGTTCACCGGCGCCCGCATCTTCCACGCCGCCGCCGTCCTGCTGCTCGCAGCGGTCGGCGTCGGGCTCGGCAGCGACATCTTCTACTTTCTCGGCGTCGCCGCCGTTGCCGGGCTCCTGGTCTACGAGCACACGCTCGTGCGTCCCGGAGACCTGCGGCGGCTCGATGCGGCGTTCTTCACCGTCAACGGCGTGATCAGCGTCGTGTTCTTCGCCTTCGTCGTCCTCGCGACGACGGTCTAGCCGCTACGGTGCGGCCGGCAGGCGACGGGGAGGCACGGGCGCAATGATCGTCGGGGACGGCCTTGAGAAGCGGTACGGCCGCAAGCGAGCTCTGCGAGGGGTCTCGTTCAGCGTCCCCTATGCGGGGTTCCTGCTCGTCACCGGACCGAACGGCTCGGGCAAGACGACGCTCCTGCGACTCGTTGCGGGTCTCGCTGCGGCGACAAAAGGCACGCTGACAATCGAAGCCGAGCGCGGCGAGCTCGGCTACGTCGGGCACGAGCCGCTCCTCTACCGCGAGCTCACGGCGCTCGAGAACCTCGACCTCTTCGGACGCCTCTTCCGCGTTCCCGAGCGGCGTGAGCGGAGCGGGATGCTCCTCGAGCGGTTCGGTCTCTGGGACGTTCGAGCAGACCGTGTCTCGACCTACTCGCGCGGGATGACGCAGCGGCTCGCGCTCTGTCGGGCGCTGCTCCATGACCCGTCACTGCTCGTGCTCGACGAGCCGTTCACGGCGCTCGACGAGGAGGGGGCCGCGTTGCTCGACCGCGAGCTCACGGCGCTCACCGGTGAGCGGACGATCGTCCTCTCGACCCACGATCCCGCGCGTGTCACGTCTCTCGCGACCCACCGCCTCGCGCTGCCATGAGCTCGCTGGCGCTCTACACCTCCGACGTCGTTGCGCTCGCGCGCAAGGACCTCAAGCTCGAGCTGCGAGCGCGCGACACACTTCCGGCGATGCTTCTCTTCGTCCTCTCGACGCTTGCAGTCTTCCACTTTGCACTGCCCGCAGGCACCGGGGAGGACGCTGCCTACGGCCTGCTCTGGATCGCGATCATCTTCACGGCCCTCCTCGGCCTGGCGCGGGCGTGGGCACCTGAGCGTGACGGTGGGGCGCTCGACGGCCTCGTGCTGGCCCCGTGCGACCGGAGCGCGATCTGGCTCGGCAAGTCGCTCGCCACGCTCGCCTTCCTCGGCGCGGCCGAGCTCGTGGCGATCCCGGCATTCGCGCTGTTCTTCGCTCCCGTCGACGGGGTCGCGATCGCCGGCGTCGTTCTTGCGAGCATCGGGATCTGCGCCGTCGGGACCCTCCTTGCAGCGATGGCTGCCGTCAGCAGGGGCCGCGAGGTCATCCTGCCGCTGCTGTTCCTCCCGCTCGCGATCCCGCTCGTCGTCGGCGGGGTCGGCGCCGGGATCTCCCCGCAGGGCTCGACCTACCTTTCATTCCTCGGCCTGTACGACCTCGTCTTCGCGATACTGGCGTGGGCCACCTTCGAATATGTCGTCACGGAATAACCTCCCCATCCTCGCCTTTGCCGCTGCCGGCCTGCTCGGGCTTGCAGTGCTGCTCGCGCTGATCGTTGCGCCCGAGGATGCGAACCAGGGCGTCTCGCAGCGGATCTTCTACTTCCACGTGCCGATCGCCCTCACCGCGTACCTCTGCTTCGGGCTCGGGGCATGGAAGGCGCTGCGGCTCCTGTGGATTGGCGGCGAGCGGCGCGATCTCGAGAGCTACACGTGGATCCACCAGGGCACCATCTTCGGAGCGCTGACTCTGATCACGGGCTCGATCTGGGCGCGCGCGTCGTGGGGCGTCTGGTGGAGCTGGAGCTCGAACCAGCTCGTGCTCTTCCTCGTGCTCTTCCTCTTCTACTGCGCCTACTTCATGCTCCGGTTCTCGATCGACGAGGGCTCTCGCCGAGAGCGGATCTGCGCCGTCTACGCGCTGTTCGGAGTCGCACTGATCCCGGTCAGCTTCTTCGCGATCAGGCTGGCGAGCGACTTCATCCACCCGACCGTCTTCACGCGGGCAGGCCCGCAGATGACGGGCACGATGTTCGCTGCATTCGCGGTTTGCTGGGCCGCGATCTCGCTGCTCGCCTACGTCATGTACCGCGTCGAGCTCGTCGGCAAGCGCACCGATGCGAACTTGCGCGAGCTTCGCGAGGCCCTGTCGTGATCGAGGTGGGGGCGTGAGCCAGGGCCAGTACGTCGCTCTCGCCTACGGCATCGTGCTCGTGTTCGTCGTCCTGTGGGTGGCGATCATCGCCACCAAGCTGGCGCGCCTCGAGCGCGAGACCGGCGAGCTGGCCGAGCTGGCGCGCGGTCGTCGCTCCGATGGCTGAGCTGCTCGTCTGGCCGGCGCTCCTCGGCTACGGCGAGGCTGCGCTCGCGTATGCCGGCGCCTTCCGAGGCACGGGTGGCTCGGTGCGGCTCGGCATCTGGGGTGTCCGGATCGGCTGGCTCGCCCAGACGGCGCTGCTGATCGCGCAGATGCTCGACAGCGACGGTTTCCCCTGGGGCACGTGGGCCGGCGCGTTGAACCTTTTCGTCTGGCTCGTCGTCGGGGCCTACCTGATCTGGGGCTGTACGCCGCGGTATCGGATGCTCGGTCTCGCGGTGATGCCGTTTGCCGTCGCGCTGCTGATCGCCGCATGGGCCGGCGGCGGCACGGGAGTGTCGACCGAGGACACGGCCGGGTGGCTGCTCGCGCTCCACGTCGGCCTGATGCTCGCCGGCCTTGCCGGGCTGACCCTCGCGGCCGGTCTCGCGGGGCTCTACCTGTGGCAGGAGCGACGGCTGAAGCAACGCGACACCGGCCTGTTGCGGTTGAAGCTGCCACCGCTCGAGTCGCTCGATCGGCTCTCCGCCCGTACCGCCTTCGTGGCGCTCATCGTCCTCACGGCAGGCATCGTCGTCGGGCTCGGCAGCTTCAGCAGCGGCGACTTCGACGTGCCGATGGCCGTCACGCTTGCAATCTGGGCGCTGACTGCGACCGGGCTGATCCTGCGGCGCGAGATGGGCCTTCGCGGCCGCCGCTTCGCCATGCTGGTCGTTGTCGGGTTCTTGCTCGTCGTCGCCGTCCTCCCACTTACCCACTTCGCCTCATGAGGCTCGCACTCGTCGGCGTCTCGCACCGCCAGGCACCCGTCGAGCTGCGCGAACGTGTTGCCGTCGACGCGGATGGCGCCGCCGCGCTCGCCGGCGAGCTCGCGCTCGGCTGCGAGGCGGTTGTGCTCTCGACGTGCAACCGCACCGAGCTCTACCTCGCGAGCGACGACTCGAGCGACCACCTCGACGAGAGGGCGAGCGCCTCGCTGCTCGCACTTGCAGGCGACGATGGAGCAGCCCTCGCTCCGGTGCTCTACCGGCTCGGCGATGACAGCGCCGCGCTCCACCTCTTCCGCGTCGCCGCCGGTCTCGACTCGCTCGTCCCCGGCGAGGGCGAGATTCTCGGTCAGGTGAGGGACGCATTCGAGGTCGGCACGACGGGGCCGCTCCTCGACCGCCTCTTTCGCCAGGCTCTCCATGCCGGCCGCCGCGCCCGGGTCGAGACGGCGATCGGCGAGAGCCCTGCCTCCGTCCCGGCCGCAGCGGCAGCGCTTGCCCAGCAAGTGTTCGGCGATCTCACGAGCCACTCGGTGCTGCTCGTCGGCGCCGGCAAGATGAGCGAGCTCACGGCGCGGAATCTCCGCTCGCGTGGCGCTCTGATCGCCGCGGTCGCAAACAGGACGATCGCGCATGGAGAGGAGCTCGCGGCCCGCGTCGAATCACGCGCCGTCGGGTTGGACGAGATTCCGGCGTTGCTCGCGACCGTCGACGTTGTCATCACATCGACGAGCGCTCCCGGCTTCGTCATCGACGCGCCGACGGCCGCCGCGGCCCTCCGGAGCCGGCGTGGAAAGCCGCTGCTCTTCGTCGACCTCGCCGTGCCGCGTGACGTCGATCCAGCGCTCTCGACGATTGACGGCTGCTTCGTCTACGACGTCGACGACCTCGAGGCGGTCGTCGAGGCGTCGCTCGCCGGCCGCCGCGTCGAGGCGGTGCGGGCCGAGCAGATCGTCGCCGTCGAGGCCGAGCGGTTCCGCGAGTGGCAGGCGTCTCTCGCCGTCGTGCCTGCGATCGCGTCTCTTCACGCCCGCGCGGAGGAAATCCGCATCGGTGAGCTGGCAAAGGCCGAGGGCCGCCTCGGCCGCCTGCCCGAGAGTGAGCGCAAGCTCGTCGAGGCTATGACGTCCCAGATCGTCGCCAAGATCCTCCACCTGCCGACGGTACGGATGAAAGAGGCAGCCGCCGGCGCCGACGGTGTGGTCTATGCTGATGTCGTGCGGCACCTGTTCGGACTGGGGGAGGAGGAGCAGTCGTGACGCGACCGGTGATCGTTGGGAGGCCACTGCCACTGCAGGCGCCGACCGCATTCGTTCGTATCCGCCCGCGTGGCCGCCTCCTGTGCGGAGAGCCGCGTACCACGACTCGCCGCTGTGCTGCTTCGCGTCGGCTCCCGCGGCAGTAGGCTCGCACTGACCCAGGCCGAGCGCGCCGTTGATGCGTTGCGCGGGTCAGGGGTTGAAGTCGCGCTCGTCCCGATCACGACGGCGGGCGATCGCGACCGGACGAGCCCATTCGGTGCGATCGGCGCCCGTGGCGTCTTCGTCAAGGAGCTCGAGGAGGCCCTGCTCGAGGGTCGCATCGATGTCGCCGTCCACTCGGCCAAGGATATGACCTCCTCCGACGTCGAAGGGCTCGTCGTCGGCGCCTATACCGTGCGAGAGGATCCCCGCGATGCCCTCTGCGGCGCGGATGCGATCGGGCCGGGGATGCGGATCGGAACGGCATCGGCCCGCCGCAAGGCGCAGCTGCTCGCCCTCGAACCGACGCTCTCGATCGAGCCGCTGCGCGGGAACATCGACACGCGCCTGCGCAAGCGAATCGAGCGCGGGCTCGATGCGATCGTTCTTGCCTCATGTGGTCTAGACCGTTTGGGGCTCGCGGGAGAGATCGGGCTCCGGATCGATCCCGCGGTGATGCTGCCCGAGGCCGGACAGGGGGCGCTCGCGCTCCAGGTGCGGGCCGGCGAGGAGGATCTCGTGGCGCGGATCGACGACGCGGCCACGCATGCCCGGGTGGAGGCCGAGCGGCGGTGCGTGGCGCTGATCGGGGGCGGCTGTCTCGCGCCGGTCGCAGCGCACCATGACGGCGACAGCCTGACGGCGCTGATCGCGGCAGAGGACGGCTCCTGGATCGAGCGTCGCTCCGGCACTGATCCAGCCGCGCTCGCGGCCGAGCTCCTGCCGCTCGCTCGATGAAGATCGTCGTCACGCGGCCCGCCGGTCAGGAGCGTGACCTCGTCGCGAGCCTCGAGCGCCTGGGGCACGACGTCGTTCACTGTCCTCTGATTGCGATCGAGCCGCTTGGCGACGACCCGATCGACGTGTCCGGGTACGACTGGGTCGTCGTCACGAGCGCGAACGGCGCGCGAGAGCTGTTGCGACGCGTCGTCGGAAAGATGCCGCGCGTTGCCGCAATCGGGCCTGCCACGGCAGATGCCCTCGGCGGCGCCGACCTCGTGCCCGCGGTGGCGACGCAGGAAGGCCTGCTGGCCGAGCTGCCGCGCCCTGCCGGCCGGGTGCTGTTCGCCGCAGCCGAGGGTGCGCGCACGGTGCTGCCGCAGGAGCTTCGCGCCGACATCGCGCTCCTCTATCGCACCCGCGAGCTGCGACCGCCGGAATTCCCCGCCGCCGACCTCGTGATCCTCACGTCCGCGTCGTCCGCCAGGGCGCTGGCGGCGCTGACGACGACGCTCCCGGTCGTCTCGATCGGGCCCGAGACCTCACGAGCGGCCGGCGAGGCGGGGCTGCACGTGGTGGCGGAGGCCTCACCGCATTCGAGCGACGGGCTTGCGGCCGCCGTCGCCGGCCTGGCGCCCGCGCAGTGAGCGCTCTCTCGAGCCGGGCCGACGTCGTAGACTCGGCAGAGCCGGTGTTCATCACCTTCCTCACGGACTTCGGGCTCCAGGACGACTTCGTCGGCACGTGCCACGGCGTGATCAAACGCATCGCGCCCGAGGCCCAGATCATCGACATCACCCACGGCATTCCGGCGCAGGCGGTACTTCAGGGCGCGCTCGTGCTCGCCAACACCCTCCCGTACATGCCCGTTGGAGTGCACCTCGCCGTCGTCGACCCGGGCGTCGGCAGCCACCGCCGCCCGCTCGCGCTGCAGGACGGGGGCGGAAGGCTCTACGTCGGCCCGGACAACGGCCTGCTGGTTCCGGCCGCCGAGCGGGCCGGGATCACCGCAGCGCACGAGCTCGCGAACCCGAGCTATGCGCTCGAGACGGTCTCTCGGACCTTCCACGGCCGCGATCTCTTCGCACCCGCGGCGGCGCATCTCTCACGCGGCGTCGAAATCGGTGAGCTCGGTCCCCCGATCGACCCGGATGCGCTCGTTCGGCTCGAGCTGCCGCAGCCGACGTACGGTGACGGGGTCGTCCACGCGACCATGCTCTACGTCGACCGCTTCGGGAACATCGCGCTCAACCTGACCCGAGACGACCTCGAGCGCGTCGGTGTCGCTCCCGGCACCCGCCTCGAGCTCGAGCTCACCGGTGAACGGTACTACGCAGTCGCAGCCCGGACGTTCGCCGACGCGCGCGCGGGCGACGTGATTCTGTTCGAGGACAGCTACCGGAACATGTCGGTTGCGATCTCGAACGGGAATGCGGCCGCGATGCTGCGGGCCGTCGTCGGCCGGCCGCTCAGCATCCGCGTCGCCTGACCGCTGCGGCCACTGGTATTTGCCCGCCGGTCGCGCTAGTGTCAAGAGCAACGAGAGGCGTCGGCGGAGCGGGTCTCCGTCCCCGACGTCTCTCCGCTTGCGTGGAGGG
The DNA here is from genome assembly GCA_963799575.1 of uncultured Thermoleophilia bacterium. Classification (GTDB taxonomy): domain Bacteria; phylum Actinomycetota; class Thermoleophilia; order Gaiellales; family Gaiellaceae; genus Gaiella. The sequence goes on along the minus strand of CAWCXK010000006.1, from coordinate 315,891 downwards.
CTCGCCGTTTTGGTCGAGCTGGAGTACGGCTGAGCCGCAGGCCGAATCGGGGTTCCTACTGGCGCGGCATCGGCCGGGCACGGGCTACGCTTCTGCCGGGCCAGCGACGGCGCACGCTATGAGAGCCTGAGCTCAGGTCCCCGACCCAGGAGGCCATCGTGACTGCTGAAAGTCTCACCGTCGTCGACAACCGCACCGGTGTCGAGTACACGCTGCCGATCGTCGATGGCGCGATTCATGCGACCGAGCTCGGCCAGATCAAGGGCGCGGACGGAGCGGGCTTGCTGTCGTACGATCCTGCTTTCCTCAACACCGCCTCGTGCCGAAGCACGATCACGTATATCGACGGTGACGCGGGGATCCTGCGCTATCGCGGGTATCCGATCGACCAGGTCGCCGAGCAGGCCGGGTTCCTCGAGACCGCCTATCTCCTGCTCGAGGGCGAGCTGCCCACCGGCGCACAGCTGCAGAAGTGGACGGACGACGTGCGCCTGCACACGTACGTGCACACGAACATCGAGGAATTCATGGCGGGCTTCCGCTACGACGCGCATCCAATGGGGATGCTGCTCGGTGCCGTTGGCGCGCTCTCGACGTTCTATCCCGATGCCAAGCACATCTCGGATCCCGAGAACCGCTACCTCCAGCGGGTGCGGCTGATCGCGAAGCTGCCCACCATTGCCGCGTTCATCTTCCGCCACAACCGTGGCCTGCCGTACGTCCTTCCGCGCAACGACCTCGACTACGTCGGTAACTTCGTCAACATGACGTTCGAGATCGGCGGCCGTCACGAGCCGAACCCGGTGCTCCAACGTGCGCTCGAGATTCTCTTCATCCTCCACGCGGACCACGAGCAGAATTGCTCCACGAGCGCCGTCCGCAGCGTCGGCTCTTCCAACGTCGACCCCTTCTCGGCCGTCTCCGCCGGGATCGCGGCGCTCTACGGGCCACTGCACGGTGGTGCCAACGAGGCCGTGCTCCGCATGCTCGACGAGATCGGGGATGTCAGCCGGGTGCCCGCATTCATCGAGGCGGTGAAGGACGGCAGCGCCGGCACGCGGCTCATGGGCTTCGGCCACCGCGTCTACAAGAGCTACGACCCGCGGGCGAAGCTGATCAAGGCGGTCGCCGACTCCGTCTTCGCCGAGACCGGGATCGACCCGAAGCTCGAGATCGCGCTCGAGCTCGAGCGCATTGCACTCGAGGACGAATACTTCGTCAGCCGGAAGCTCTACCCCAACGTCGACTTCTACTCCGGCCTGATCTACAAGGCGATGGGATACCCGCTGGACTACTTCACCGTCCTCTTCGCGCTCGGCCGTCTTCCCGGCTGGATCGCGCAGTGGGAGGAGATGCTCACCGATCGCGAGACGAAGATCGCGCGGCCGCGCCAGCTCTACACCGGTGCGGACGAGCGGTCGTTCGTGTCGATGTCGGATCGTTAGGAGGCCGGCGGCAGCCGGGCTCCGGCCGGATCCTCGGGAGTCACCATCTACGGTCGACTCTAATGCGGTGCGGCTCGCCTTCCAAGGCATCGGCAGCGGTCAGGCCTTCGTGGATCCCGCACCCCGGTCCGTACGACCAGCCTTGCAGAGAAGGACTCGCTCCCCGGCGACCGCCGCCGAAACGCAGGGGCAACGGTCTGGCACGACCAACGAATGGCGAGAGCCGGACTTGAACCGGCGACACCACGGTTTTCAGCCGTGTGCTCTACCAACTGAGCTACCTCGCCGCGGCCGTGAAGTGTAGCGCCGTGCCATGCGGCCTGCGTGCGGCCTGCGCACCCGGACGCGCGCCGCGGTAGGTTCCGCGCTGTGACACTGCCCACGACCTTGCCCGTCTCGATCATCGGTGCGCCGCTCGACCTCGGTCAGTCACGGCGAGGCGTCGATATGGGGCCGTCTGCGATCCGATACGCAGGCCTCGAGGACCGGCTCACCGATATCGGTCTGATCGTCACCGACCGCGGCAACGTCGTCGCACCCGAGCCGGAAGCGCTCGCGGTGCAGGACGAGCACGCCCGCTACCTCCCCGAAATCCTCGATGCGTGCGCCGCTCTCGCAGCGCTCGTGGAAGCGTCCGTCCGTGGGGGCTCCCGCCCTCTCGTTCTCGGCGGCGACCACGCGATCGCCATGGGGACCCTGGGCGGCCTTGCCGCCGCCGGAGGGGAGCCGGGCGGCGTGATCTGGATCGACGCGCATGGAGACCTCAATACGCCGGAGACGAGCCCGTCCGGCAACGTTCACGGGATGCCGCTCGCGGCCGCGCTCGGCCGGTCGCCGAGCTGGTTCACGCACGACCGGCTCACTTTCCCGGCGCTCGATCCGTCCCGCGTCGCCCTCGTCGGCATTCGCTCGCTCGACCCGGCGGAGCGAGCGTTCTTGCGTGAGGCCGACATCCGCGTCTTCACGATGAGCGACATCGACCGGATCGGCATCGAGCACGTGATGCGTGAGGCCCTCGATCGCGTCGCCGGCCCCGGATTCGTCCACGTCTCGCTCGACCTGGACTCGCTCGACCCGGAGGTCGCACCGGGCGTCGGCACGCCGGTTCCCGGTGGACTCACCTACCGCGAGGCGCACCTCGCGTGCGAGCTGATCGCCGAGTCGGGCATCGTCGGCTCGTTCGAGGTCGTCGAATCGAACCCGATTCTCGATCGCGAGAACACGACAGCGCGCACCGCGGTCGAGCTCGTCGCGAGCGCGCTCGGCCAGACGATCCTCTGATCGCCGGGCGCCTCAGGCGCGGACGGCGACCACGACCCGGGCAAGCCCGGGAATGCTCAGCGAGCCGTCCGCGGCCGTGAATTCCTGCAGCAACACCTCGGCGCGCTCGCGCAACGCGATGACTTCCTCGGGTGAGAGGCGCTCGAGCAATGTTGTCAACATGCGGGAGGTGTCGCAGGTCGTTTCCCACCACGCATCGGCGGACGGCGCCGCCCACGCGACGGAGACCTCCTCGGCGGCCGTGATCCGGAGTCCGCCGCTCTCCACCACCGCTCGCAAGCGCTCCGGGTCGCCGAGCCGGAACGGCCCGGGCGCCTCGTGGTCGGGCGGGTCGGTGAAGCCGAGATCGAGCGCCGCCCGGCCGGAGGCGGTCATCCAGGGGTTGACGCGAGAGCTCGCCCAGACCGCGAGCACGATGCGGCCGCCGGGCCGCAGGACGCGGGCGATCTCTCCGGCCGCCGCTTCCATATCGGGCACGAGCATTAACCCGAAGCGGCAGATGATCCCGTCGACGGATGCATCCGCCAGCGAGAGCCTTGCAGCGTCCTCGACCGCGAACTCGATCCCCTCGAGGCCGAGCGTCGTGGCGCGACGGCGGGCAACCTCGACCATCTCCGGCGCCGCATCGGTCGAAAGCAGAGCTCCGCCGGGCTGGATCAGGGGCAGCACCTTGAACCCGGACTCGCCTGGGCCTGCTGCCAGATCGAGGATCCTCTGTCCGGGCCGGGGCTCGAGTAGCTCGACCATCCGCTCGGACAGGACCGTCGTCGCGCGCGCGAACAGCTCCCGTTGGCGCTCCCAGCCGGCGGCGACGCTGCTCCAGGCGTCGACCTGCTCCGCCGCGAGGTCGCCTATGAGGTCCCGCCCTTGAAGGCCGGGATGATGTGCTCGCCGTAGGCCGCGAGCGTCTCCTCCTGGCTGTGCGTCATCAGATAGATCGAGAACTGGTCGACGCCGATCGACTCTAGCTCGCGGAGCTTCGCCGTCGCCTGCTCGACCGTGCCGAGCACCGAGAAGCGGTCGCAGATCTCGTCGGTGACGAAGGCGCCGTGCCTGGCGCCGACCCGCGAGTGCTCGTTGTAGTCGTAGAACTTCCTTGCCGCGACGTAATCGGTCAGCTCCTTCGGGATCACCGAGCCGTCGTTCCCGTAGCGCTCGATCAGGTCCTGGATGTGATTCGAGACCATGGCCGGGAACCAGCGCGTCTCCTCGCGGGCCTCGGCGATGTCGTCCGTGATCATGCTCGGCGCGCAGACAATGCACTTGAGGGCAGCCGGGTCGCGGCCGGCCTCCTCGGCTGCTGCCCTCGCGGTCCCCATGATCCATTGGATGATGTGCGGGTCGGCAAGCTGGATGATCACGCCGTCGCCCACACGGCCGGCTACCGCGAGCGCCTTGGGACCATATCCCGCCACCCACATCTCGATCTCCGGCAGCTCGGGCCGAACCCACTTCAGCTGGAGCTCCTTGTCGTTCCAGGTGACCTCCTCGCCGTTCATGAACGGCTTGATCATCGTGAGGTCGCGCTCGAACTCCGCCACCTTCACCGGCTGGCGGCCGATGTAGCGCACGGCCGAGTCACCGCGGCCGATACCCATCACCATGCGGCCGTCGGAGATGTCGTGGAGAGTCGCGTAGAGGCTCGCGAGGACGGTCGGGTCACGGGTTGCGGGATTCGTCACCTGGTGGCCGAACTTCATCGTCGAGGTCGCCGCGGCGGCGAGCGTGAGCAGCGGGAACGAGTCCTGCCAGAGGACGTGCGAGTCATACGTCCAGCCGTACTCGAAGCCGTGGCTCTCACCCAGGACCATGAGCTCGACGAGACGCTGGTATGGCGGGTCGGGCAGGACGGTGACGCCGAAACTGAGGGCCATGTTCGTCTCCTTGTACGGATACGCGCGGAGCGTCGATTATCTCACAGGGCCTGCAAGTCCCCGGCGCGGCGACGGCGCGCGGCTACGCGCCCGTAACCAGGGCGATCGCGCTGTCGGCAAGGCGGTCAAGGGCCGCGACCGAGAGCTCGACGTGCTCGTCGAGGGTGTCCTCGAGCTTCGTGTGGGACAGGCCGCGAAGACTCTGCACGAACAGCATCACCGTCGGAACGCCCGCACGGGCAACTTCGGCCGCGTCGTGGAGCGGGCCGGACGGCAGCCGGTGCGACGAGCCGGCGACGGTACGGCAGGCCTCGTCGCAGAGGTCGATCAGCGCCGGGTCGAACAGGATCGGCTCGATGCTCCAGAGGCGCTCCCAGCTGACCGCGAGGTTCTCCTCGGCGGCAAAGCGCTCGCTCGCCTCCTGCGCGAGCCGGAGCAGCTCGGCCAGGCTCGCCGCGTCGAGGTGACGCTGGTCGAGTAGCTGTTCGGCCGTCTCGACGACGGAGGTGACGATGCCGGGCCGACAGACGACGCCGCCCGAGGTGCACACGGCCCCGTTCCCGACCTGCGCCGCGATCTCGCGTAGCTCGAGCGCCAGCTTCGCGGCGCCGGCGAGCGCGTCACGGCGCTTGTCCATCGGCGTCGAGCCTGCGTGCGCCGCCTGGCCCGTCCACGTGATCCGCCAGCGCTCGACGCCGTAGGTGCCGAGCACGGTGCCGAGGGGTATGTCCATGGACTCGAGCACCGGCCCTTGCTCGATGTGGAGCTCGAGGTAGGCGGCAGCTGTCGCGAGCTGCGAGCGTGCTTCGAGCGCGCGGTCGAGGTCGACGCCGTTCGCGGCGAGCGCATCGGGGAGGGAGATGCCATCACGGTCGGTCAGTTGGCGCAGCTCCCCCTGGTCGCTCATCGAGCCTCCGACGGCGGAGGATCCGAAGAGCGAGCGGCCAAAGCGCGCGCCCTCCTCGTCGGCCCAGTTGACGAGGCGGATCGTGACCGGCGGGACGCCCTCGTCGGCGATCCGCCGGAGCACTTCCGCACCCGCGACGACGTTCAGGGAGCCGTCGAGCCAGCCGCCGTTCGGGACCGAGTCGATGTGGCCGCCGATCAGAACGGCGCGCTCGGAGGCACCGCGGAGCGTCCACCAGTCGTTGCCGGCCGCGTCACGCTCGCGTTCGAGCGGAAGCCCGTCGAGGAGCTCGTCGAGCCAGCCGCGGGCCGTGTTCCAGGTCTCCGTCCAGGCGACACGCTGGGCGCCGTCGGCGTCGCCCGTGAGCTGCTGGAGCTCGCGCAGCTGGGAGACGACGCGACCGGGATCGAGGGCCATGTCGCGACCCTAGACGATTTCGCGCCGTGGCCAGACACGCCCGCGAAGCCATGTCCCGCAGACGCAACGCGAGAAAGGACGAGGGTGTCTCCCTCCGGGAGACTCCCTCGACGCTTGCGGCCGTGTCTGTTGCGGGCAGAATGCTCGCTCGCAGCGAGAGGTTTCGTCGCCGCCCTCGGGTCGGCGCGAGAGCGCCCGGCCGCGTCCGTTCGAGCCGTGTCCGGCCAGCATTCCGATGCAAGCGACCGCGCGACTGTGGTACGGAATACGCGTGTTCGTCGCCGTCCTCAAGCGCCTCGGAATCTTCGTTGCGGTGCTCGTCGGCCTTTGTGCGTTCTACATGGGGTACCGCCAGCTCTATCTCACCACCGGCTGGACGAGGCCGTTCAAGGTCGACGAGTACGCGATGCCCCGCCTCCAGGACATCGTCAGCCGCCTCTGGGAGCCGGCCGCGACCGAGCAGCCGGCGCTCGCGCACGTGCTCGTGACGAAGGCGCTGTTCACGGCGCGCGAGGCCGCTGCCGGGTTCGTGATCGGAGCGATCGTCGGCATCGCGATCGGCACCGTGTTCCACTTCTCGAACCTGCTGCGGCGTGGCTTCCAGCCCTACGTCGTCGGCTCGCAAACGGTGCCGATCCTCGCGATCGCGCCGATGGTCGTGATCTGGCTCGGGGGCCAGGGCCTCCCCGTGTGGATGCCGGTCGCCGTGATCAGCGCCTTTCTCACGTTCTTCCCCGTCGCGATCAACACGCTGCGCGGCCTCGACTCGACCGACCCACGCAAGCTCGAGCTCATGCGCTCCTACGCCGCCTCGGAATGGAGCACGCTATGGCGCGTCAAGTTCCCGTGTGCGCTGCCCTATCTCTTCTCGGCGTTCAAGGTGGCGGCGACCGCAAGCGTCGTCGGCGCGATCATCGGCGAGCTGCCATCGTCGATCCAGGATGGGCTCGGCGGCGCGATCCTCAACTTCGCCCAGTACTACTCGCTCGATCCGTCGGCGCTCTGGGCGACGAACATCATCGCCGCCGTGCTCGGTATCGTCTTCTTTGCGATCGTCGCGATCGCGGAGCGGCTCATCGTCCGCCGGGCTCCGGAGAACGTTGCATGAGCGACTCGGCGGCCGTTTCGATCCGGAACGTCTCGAAGACGTTCGGCAAGGGCGGCACGACCGCGCTGCAGAACATCGAGCTCGAGTTCCAGGCGGGCGAGTTCATCTCGCTGATCGGTCCGTCGGGCTGTGGCAAGTCGACGCTCCTCCGCGTGATCGGCGACCTGATCGAGCCCACAGAAGGCGAGGTGGTGGTCGGCGGCAAGACCGCCCACCAGGCGCGCCTCGATCGCGACTACGGGATGGTCTTCCAGGAGGCGACGTTGATGGACTGGCGCACCGTCGAGAAGAACGTCTCGCTGCCGCTCGAGATGATGGGCTGGGACCGTGCGGCCCGACGCGATCGGGTCAAGGAGCTCCTCGAGCTGGTCGAGCTGACCGGATTCGAGAACCACCACCCCTGGCAGCTCTCCGGCGGCATGCAGCAGCGGGTCGCGATCGCCCGCGCGCTCACGTTCAAGCCGTCGCTGATCCTGATGGACGAGCCGTTCGGGGCGCTCGACGAGATGACGCGCGACCGGCTCAACCTCGAGCTTCTACGCATCTGGGAGGCGACGGAGGCGACCGTCGTCTTCGTCACCCACTCGATCGCGGAGGCGGTGTTCCTGTCGTCCCGCATCGTCGTCATGTCTGCCCGGCCGGGCCGGGTGCAGAAGGTCGTCGACGTCGACCTCGGCTATCCGCGCACGAACGACACGCGCGAGGAAACGCGGTTCTTCGAGCTCGCGACCGAGGTGCGGGAGCTCCTCCGAGAGTCGCACGAGGCGAGGGAAACACCGTGACGCACCCGCGCCGCTTCGCTGCCGAGTGGTTGCCCGCGATCCTGATCCTCGTGCTCGGCCTCGTCGGGTGGGAGCTCGCGGTGCAGGCGTTCGGGATCCAGAAGTTCCTGTTGCCCAAGCCGAGCGAGATCGCGACGGCGTTCTGGGATCAGCGGAGCGTGCTCTGGCCGGCGGGCTGGTACACGTTTACGGAGGCCTTCTGGGGCTTCGTCGCCGGCGTCTCGTGCGGCCTCGCCGGGGCCCTCGTGCTCGCCCGGTTCCGGCCGCTCGGCTCCGCGCTGATGCCGTACTTCGTCGCCGCGAGCGCGATCCCGATCATCGCCTTCGCACCGATCGCGAACGCCTGGTTCGGGATCGAGAAGAGCTCGAAGATCTTCATCGCGGCGCTCCTGTGCTTCTTCCCGGTGCTCGTCAACACCCTGCGCGGGCTCACGTCGGTCAAACCGCAGCAGGTCGAGCTGATGCGCTCGTACGCCGCGGGCAATGCCGCCGTCTTTCGCCGCGTCCGGATCCCGACCTCGCTGCCGTACGTGTTCACCGCTCTGAAGGTGGCGAGCGTGCTCGCAATGATCGGAGCGATCGTCGGCGAGTACTTCGGCGGCTCGCAGCAGCAGCTCGGAATTCAGATCAAGAACTCCGCTGCGCTGTTCCAGTTCGAGACGGCCTGGGCAGCGATCCTCGTGGCTTGTATTCTCGGGATCGCGTTCTACCTGGCCGTCTCGCTGGCCGAGATCGTGACCTTGCGACGCTACCCGTCGGCGGAACGCGCGCAGAGGCACGGCACGTCGTGAAATGCACCACCAACGAGGAGGGCGTATGAGAAAGGTTCGGGTCATCGGGCTCGTGGCGGTGGTCATCGCCGTCGCAGCTCTCGTCTTCGTATCGCTTGGCTCCGCCAAGCCCGCGAAGTCGACCGCGGCCACGGCCGACAAGGTCACCCTGCAGCTCAAGTGGGTTCCACAGGCGCAGTTCGCCGGCTATTACGCGGCCGCGGCGAAGGGGTACTACAAGCAGTTCGGCCTCGACGTCACGCTCAAGCCGGGCGGTCCCGACATCACGCCGGAGCAGGTCGTCGCCTCCGGCCAGGCGCAGTTCGGCATCGACTGGCTGCCGTCGCTGCTCGCGACGCGCGATCAGGGCGGCGACCTCGTCAACATCGCCCAGGTCTTCAACAAGTCGGGCATGACCGAGCTCACGCACAAGGCGAGTGGCATCACCAACGTGGCGCAGATGAAGGGCAAGAAGGTCGGCGTCTGGTGTTGCGGCAACGAGAACGAGCTGTATGCGGCGCTCGTCAAGAATGGGCTCGATCCGAAAAGCTCGAAGAGCGTCACGATCGTCAACCAGCCGTTCGACATGACGCTCTTCCTGCAGAAGAAGGTCGACGCAGCGGCGGCGATGACCTATAACGAGCTCGCCCAGGTGCTCGAGACGAAGAACCCGAACACGGGCAAGCTCTACACGTTGAAGGATCTCAACGTGATCACGATGGAGAAGGCCGGCACGGCGATGCTCGAGGACGGCATCTTCACCACGGGCAAGTACCTGCAGAACGCGAAAAACCGTGACGTCGCCAAGCGGTTCATCGCCGCCTCGCTCAAGGGCTGGGCCTACTGCCGCAACAACGTCGCCGCCTGCACTTCGATCGTGCTGAAGAACGGCACGCTCCTCGGCAAGGGCCACCAGACGTGGCAGATGAACGAGATCAACAAGCTCACCTGGCCGGCTCCTGGCGGCGTGGGTGTCATGAACGCGAAGGCGTTCAACCGCACCGCGGGGATCGCCAAGCAGTTCAAGGTGATCAAGAAGGCGCCGAGCGGTGCCTACCGCACGGATCTGGCGAAGGGCGCGCTCGTCCTGCTGAAGAAGCAGGGAGTCGACGTCGTCGGAGCAGGCTACAAGCCGGTGGCGGTCAAGGTCACACCGGGCGGGAAGTAGGCTCGAACCATCAACGCCCCGGGCCCGGTCACGGGCCTGGGGCGAACCACCGGGCGAGAGGAGGCCCAATGTCCGTGCTGATCAAGGGTGGGCGGGTTGTGACGGCGGCCGACTCGACCGTCGCCGACGTGCTGATCGAGGGGGAACGGGTGTCACTGATCGGCGCGTCGCTCGACGTCGCGGCCGACCGGGTGATCGACGCCTCCGGGAAGCTCGTGCTCCCCGGTGCGATCGACCCACACACGCATCTCGACATGCCGTTTGGAGGCACCGTCACGATCGACGACGTCACGTCCGGCCAGACGGCGGCCGCGTTCGGCGGCACCACCTGCCACGTCGACTTCTGCATTCAGGGCCAGGGCCAGACCTTCGCCGAAGCTCTTGCCGGCTGGCACGAGAAGCGCGAGGGCAAGGCGATCATCGACAACGGCTTTCATATAGCGGTCACCGACCTCACCGACGGCGGCACGCTCGAGGAGCTCGCCACGCTTCCGGAGCAGGGCATCACCTCCTACAAGCTCTTCATGGCCTACAAGGGCGCGCTGATGGTCGACGACGAGACGCTCTTCCGGACGATGCAGGTCGCCGCCGAGACCGGAGCTCTCGTGATGGTGCATGCAGAGAACGGCGACGCGATCGACGTGCTCGTGCGGGAGGCGCTCGCGGCGGGGAACACCGCTCCTCGCTACCACGCGCTCACCCGTCCGCCGGAGCTCGAGGGCGAGGCGACGAACAGGGCGATTCAGCTGGCGCATATCGCCGGCGCCCCGCTCTACGTCGTCCACGTCACCTGCAAGGAGGCTGTCGACCCGATCGGGGCCGCCCGCGCGAAGGGTTGGGCCGTCTGGGGCGAGACGTGCACGCAGTACTTCTTCACGGACATCACCGACCTCGACGAGCCGGACTTCGGCGGAGCCAAATTCGTCTTCTCCCCGCCCGTGCGTGACAAGTCGAATCAGCCGGTGCTCTGGGATGCGGTCCGCACCGACGTGCTCTCGGCCATCTCGACCGATCACTGCGCCTTCCTACTCGACGGCCAGAAGACGCTCGGCAAAGACGACTTCTCGAAGATCCCGAACGGCGCTCCCGGCCTCGAGGACCGGCTGAGGATGATCCACCACTTCGGAGTCAACGAGGGCAGGATCACGCTCAACCGCATGGTCGACCTGCTCGCGACGAGCCCCGCGAAGCTCTTCGGTCTCTACCCGCGCAAGGGCACGATCGCTCCCGGCTCGGATGCCGACATCGTCATCTTCGACCCCGGCCGCAAGACCGTCATCTCGGCGCTGACGCAACACTCGAAATCCGACTACAACCTCTACGAGGGCATCGAGGTCACGGGTGACGTCGACGCGACGCTGATCCGCGGCACGGTGGTTGTCGAGGACGGCGTGTTGCAGGTCGAGCCGGGGTTCGGCAGGTTCGTGGAGCGCGCGAAGTTCGGCGAGCATCTGGTCTAGAGGCTTGGTCACCTCGAGGGGCGGTTCTGTCGGGCCGCGCTACGATCGGCAGCAGACCGACGAGCGAGGAGGCACCATGGCGACAACCGAGACGAACCCGAGCGGCTTCGGCCCGACCGGCGCCGACCCGAACCTGGGCGCGCAGATCGTTGCCGATGCGAAGGAGCACGTCCTCTACTCGTGGTCCGTGCAGAACGCGATCAACCCGATCGCGGTGGCAGGCGCCGAGGGTCGCCACTTCTGGGACTACGACGGCAAGCGCTACCTCGACTTCGCGTCCCAGCTCGTCAACGTCAACATCGGGCACCAGCATCCGAAGATCATCCAGGCGATCAAGGATCAGGCCGACAAGCTCTGCACGATCGGCCCGCCGATGGCGAGCGAGTCCCGCTCGGAGCTCGGCCGCCTGCTGGCCGAGGTGACGCCCGGCGACCTCTCCGTCTCCTTCTTCACGAACGGCGGCGCCGAGGCCAACGAGAACGCGATCAAGCTCGCGCGCATGGTCACCGGCCGCCACAAGGTGATCGCCCGGTACCGCTCCTACCACGGCGCCACCCACGGAGCCGTCTCGCTCACCGGCGACCCCCGCCGCTGGCCCGTCGAGCCGGGGATGGCGGGCATCGTGCGCGCGTTCGACCCGTACACCTATCGCTGCCCCGCCGGCCATCCCGACCCCTGCCCGGTGTGCACCGGGGCGCCTCACCTCGAGGAGATCCTCCAGTACGAGGGCGCGCACACGGTCGCGGCGATCATCCTCGAGACGGTGACCGGCACGAACGGGATCATCCCGCCGCCCGACGGGTACCTCCAGAGCGTCCGCGAAGTGTGTGACCGCCACGGGATCCTGCTGATCCTCGACGAGGTGATGGCGGGCTTCGGCCGCACGGGCAAGTGGTTCGCGTGCGAGCACTGGGACGTCGTCCCCGACATCCTCTGCGTCGCGAAGGGGATCAACTCCGGCTACGTGCCGCTCGGCGCGATGATCGCCCGGGGCGAAATCATCGACCAGGTGCGCGACACGTTCTTCCCGGGCGGACTGACCTACGCCGGCCACCCGCTCGCCTGCGCGTCGGCCGTCGCCTCGATCGCGGCGTTCCGCGAGGAAGGCGTCGTCGAAAACGCCGCTGTGATGGGCGAATACTTCGGGGAGGCGCTCGACGGCCTACAGCAGAAGCACCCCTCGATCGGCGAGGTGCGGGGGCTCGGGTGCTTCTACGGGATCGAGCTCGTGAAGAACCGCGGCACCCGCGAGATGCTCGTGCCGTTCAACGCATCCGGTGAGGCCGCGACGCCGGTGGCCAGGATCGGCAAGGCCGCGCTCGATCGTGGCCTCTACCTGATGAGCCATTGGAACGTGATCATGGTCGTGCCGCCGCTGACAGTGACCCGCGATGAGGCCGAGGAGGGTATAGCGATCCTCGACGACGTCCTTTCGATAGCCGACGAGTATGTGGTCTAGACCAAACGGGTCTAGACCAAATTGCCGGAGCGGAGAAAGGTGGAGACCGCCGACGCGGTCTCCTCGAGCGCGTCCCAGAGCAGGGTGTGGCCGCCGGGCACCGTCACCTCCTGCAGCAGGTCACCAAGCGCCTCGCGGTGGGCACCGATCACGTGGTCGTAGGTGACGTAGGAGTCCTCGGCTCGCACGAGCAGCGTCGGGATCCGGACGTCCTCGAACGGAGGGTGCGCTGACGCCATCTCGCCGTACGCGGCAATGACGCAGGCCTGGCTGTAGCGGTACCGCCAGCGGCCGTCTTCGTCCTCGACCAGGAAGCCCTGCAGGTCCTCGACGACGTCGTGCCGCGAGGCGCGCGTCAAGAGGCTCTCGACGAAACGCTGCTCGATGCCCTCCTCGAACGATGCGTACGACCTGTCGCGGCGATCGTTCTCCGCCACGAGGAGGGCGATTCGGGATCGATGAGGATGGCCGGGTCGAGCAGCACGAGCCGCTCTACGAGCTCGGGATGTCGCGCGGCAACCTCGAACGCCAGCCGCCCGCCGAACGAGTGGCCGATCCACGCTGCGGGCTCCGGCCCGACGGCTGCGACGAGGAGGCGGACATGCTCGTCGATGCTCCACGGTGGCTCGTACGGCGACGAGCCGTGGCCGAGCAGATCGGGTGCAATCACGTAGTGGTCGGCGAGCCAGCCCCTTGCGAGGCGATGCGCTCCCCCGCCGTGGCCGGTGACGCCGTGGAGACAGACGACCCGCGGACTCGAGGGATCGCCCCACGTCTCGACGTGGAGCGCTCGACTCACTGCTTCTCGTCGAGGGCTTCGAGTGACTCCGGCACGAGCTCGGTGCGCCTCTCGTCCTTGATCAACGACCAGATCACGACTCCATTCTTGTCGATCAGGAACGTCCCCCGCCGCGGTGCCCCGGTCTCATCGTCGAACACGCCGTAGGCGCGTGCGGCTGCACCGTGCTGCCAGAAGTCAGAGGCGAACGCATACGTGGCACCGAGCTCCTTCTTCCACGCCTGGCGTGCCGCCGAGGTATCGCACGAGACGAAGATCACCTCGGTCTCGGCGTTCTCGAACGACTGCAGGTTGGCCTGGAGGTCGAGCGCTTCCTCGCTACAGACCGGCGTGAACGCGAACGGGTGGAAGACGAGCAGGACGTTGCGCTTGCCCCGAAAGCTCTGCAGGCGGAGGCGCGGCGCGTCGAACGCCTCCTCGAGGTCGAACTCCGGTGCCTGATCACCTGTCCCGACTGCCATCGCTGCTCTCCTCTCCGTTGCCGGAGGCAACATAGTACGTCCGGCCCCTGAGACCGTCCGGGAGGTGGTCGGTCGCGGCCGCGACCGGATCGTCGTGCGGTGAGACGTAGCCCTCGCCGTGCCCGCGCGTGCGAGCTCCGGCGTAGTGGGCGTCGCGAAGCGCGGCGGGTGGTGCCTGGATGCCACGCTCGCGCACCTCACTGCGCGCGTCCCAGATCGCCCGGGCCGAGCCGTTCGACTTCGGCGCGTTGGCGAGGTAGATCGCGGCCTGAGCCAGATTCAGCTGCGCTTCAGGCAGGCCAACGTGCTCGAGCGCCTGCGCCGCGGCGACGGCGACGAGGAGGGCGCGCGGATCGGCGTTGCCGACATCCTCGGAGGCGAGGATCACCATGCGGCGCGCGATGAAGCGGGCATCCTCGCCGCCCTCGAGCATCGCAGCAAGGTAGTAGACGGCCGCATCGGGATCGCTGCCACGCATCGACTTGATGAACGCAGAGACGATGTCGTAGTGCTGGTCGCCGTCTCGGTCGTAGCGCAGCGGGCGCTTGCGGGCCGCATCGGCGACATGACGAGCCTCGAGCGGAGCGCCCTCGGCGACGGCCGTCTGCCAGGAGAGCTCGAGGGTCGAGAGCGCACTGCGGGCATCCCCGCCGGCCTTCCGCACGATCGCCTCGACGACGTCGTCCGGCACCTCGATCTCGAGCTCGGCGGCACCGCGACCGACAACCGCCGCGACCTCGACATCCGAGAGGGGCTCGAGCTCGACGACGGCGCAGCGGGAGAGCAGGGCGGCGTTGACCTCGAAGTAGGGATTCTCGGTCGTGGCGCCGATCAGCGTCAGCAGCCCGCTCTCGACGCCGGGCAGCAGGGCATCCTGCTGGCCCTTGTTGAAACGGTGGATCTCGTCCAGGAAAAGGATCGTCCGCGCCCCGTTCGCCCCGAGCCGGTCGTGGGCGCGCTGGAGCACTCCGCGGACGTCGTCGACGCGCGCCGACACGGCAGAGAGCTCCTCGAACACGGCGCCCGTTGTCTCTGCGACGATCCGCGCGAGCGTCGTCTTCCCGACTCCGGGCGGGCCGTAGAGGATCATCGACGGTGGCCGGTCGCCCTCGATCGCGAGCCGCAACGCCGATCCGGCGGCGAGCACGTGGCCCTGGCCGACGAGCTCGTCGAGCGACCGCGGCCTGACGCGCTGGGGCAGCGGCGCGGTCTGGCTCCCGTGCGTCGCGGCGGCGTCGGTGAAGAGGTCGCTCATGCCCTGAGTCTAGGTCGTGACCCTGTCCCGGCACCGGCGGGGCTGCGGCCAGGGCGGCCCTGCACGCTCTATGCTCTCTGCCATGTCACAGGAAATCTTTGAGCCCCCGCTGAACCGCCCTGTCCTCGAGGGCGAGGCGCGCACCGACTACGAGCGGTATCTCAATACCGAGGAGCTGCTGTCCCTCCAGAAAGGCCCGGACGAGTGGGTTCACCGCGACGAGCTGCTGTTTCAGGTCGTGCACCAGTCCTCCGAGCTCTGGCTCAAGCTCGCGGGCAGCGACACCGCTGCTGCCGCGGCGCTCGTCGACACCGACGATATCGGTGGCGCGTTGCGCCTGCTGCGACGCGCGAGCATGTGTATGCGGTTCATCACGGGGCAGCTCGACATGCTCGAGCAGATGTCGCCGTGGGAGTATCAGGAGATCCGGAAGGTGCTCGGCCACGGCTCCGGTTTCGACTCACCAGGGGTGAAGGAGCTGCGCCCTGCCATGGCGCGACTGGGTGAGGCGTTCCACGCCGCCCGTGAGCGGGCCGGTCTGTCGCTGCTCGACGTATACGTGCAGGGGCGTGATCACGAGCTTCTGTACCAGCTTGCCGAGGGTCTGATGGAGCTCGACGAATGGATGCAGACCTGGCGCATCCGTCACTACCGCGTCGTCGCCCGCGTGATCGGCGAGCATGTGATCGGCACCCAGGGAACGCCCGTCGAGGTGCTCGGCCGGCTCATCCATCGCGTCGAGTACCAGGAGTTGTGGGACGTGCGAAACGAGCTGACGGCCAAGTCCCAGGCCGAGGCGTGACGCTCCGGGACGAGGTGACGGCGCTCCTCCAGGAGCTTCTCCGGCTGAACACCGTCAATCCGCCCGGCAACGAGACGATTGCAGCGGAGCTGCTGCGCGACTATCTCGCGCAGAGCGGCATTCCATGCGAGCTCGTCGGCCGCACTCCCGACCGCCTCAACCTCGTGGCGCGCCTACCCGGCGGCGACGGGCCGTCGCTCGCGCTTCTCGCGCACACGGACACGGTGCGTGCCGATCCCGAGGAGTGGACGCGCGATCCGTGGTCGGGCGATCTCGTCGACGGCGAGATCTGGGGCCGAGGCGCCCTCGACATGAAGGACCAGGTCGCGGCAAGCGCGGTTGCGTTTGCATCACTCTGGCGCGAGGGCTTCCGCCCGTCCGGCGACCTGATCCTCGCGCTGACGGCTGATGAGGAGGTCAATGAGGACTACGGGCTCTCGTGGCTCGTCAAGGAGCATCCGGAGCTCGTCCGCGCCGACTACTCCGTCAACGAGGGTGGAGGTGAGCGGTGCGTCTTCGGGGACGACGCCTACTACCTCTGCGGCGTCGGCGAGAAGATGAGCGCGCCGTTCCGGGTGCATGTGCGGGGCCGCAGCGGCCATGCCTCCGTGCCGGCGATCGCCGACAACGCACTCGTCAAGGCCGCACCGATCATCGAAGCGCTCGGCCGCTACGCACCGCCGCAGGTGATGATTCCGGAGGTGGAGCGGTTCCTCGAGACGGTGCTCGGCGAGGCGCCGCCGCTCGAGGTCGCCCTCGAGCGCGCGCGGGCGCTCGGCCCCCTCGCGGCCGAGCTCGTCGAGCCCCTGCTCGCGTTCACGCTAGCGCCGACCATGATCGAGGGCTCGAAGCAGCGCAACGTGATTCCTGCGACGTGCGTCGTGACCGTCGACTGCCGGCTGCCGCCGGGCATGACGCCCGAGGATGTCGACCCACTCGTGCGGGCGGCGATCGGCCCCGGCGACTACGACCTCGAGTGGTACGAGCGCGACGGCGGCACGCGCTCGCCGATGGAGACGCCGCTCTGGTCGGCGCTCGAAGGCTGGGTCGGGGAAGTCGATCCAGGCGCCCGCCTCGTGCCGCTCGTCTGTGCCGGGTTCACCGACTCCCACTGGATGCGGGAGGCGTTCGGCACGGTGGCCTATGGCTTCTTCCCGCAGAAGGCGATGGACATCGAGCTCGCCTCTCGCCTCGTTCACTCCGCCGACGAGCGGATTCCGGTTGACGATCTCGAGCTCGGCGTCCACGCTCTGCGGGCGGCGGCGAAAGGAGTGGGTGCATGATGGAGGAGCCGGTCAGAGTGACGATCGCCCCGAACGAGGTGGCGGCCGACGTCGTGTGCACGTTCCTGAGGGCCGAGGGAATCCGCTGCAATCACCGCGTCACGAACCTGGGGGCCGGCGGCTGGGACGGCGTCCCGAATGCCGGTGGGCCGCGCGAGGTGCTCGTCGATCCAGCCGATCTCGACGCCGCCCGCGAGGCGCTCGCATCCGCCGAGCTCGGCGAGCTCTCGGAATAGGGGCCGCCGTGGATGCCTGCCGTTAGACGGTGGGCTTCTCGTGGTGGCCGCCGAACTGCTTGCGCATCGCCGACAGCACCTTGTTCGCAAAAAGACCCTCGTCGCGTGACGAGAAGCGCGAGTAGAGCGCGGCGGTGAGCACGTCGGCAGGCACGCCCTCCTCGATCGCCGCGATCGCAGTCCAGCGCCCCTCGCCGGAGTCCGATACCCGCCCGGCGAAGCCGTCGAGGCCGGGCGACTCCTGCAGGGCCGCCGCGGTGAGGTCGAGCAGCCACGACTCGACGACGCTGCCGCGGCGCCACACCTCGCTGATCGCGGGAATGTCGAGGGAGTAGGAGTAGAACTCGGGGTGGTCGAGCGGCGCCGTCTCGGCGTCCTGGTCGCGCTGTCGCAGCCCCACGTCGGCGCCGTGGAGAACGTTGAGACCTTCGGCGAGTGCGGCCATCATCCCGTACTCGATGCCGTTGTGAACCATCTTCACGAAGTGCCCTGCTCCTGCCTGCCCGCAATGGAGGTAGCCGCGCTCCTCGGGCGCCGGCTCACCGGTGCGGCCGGGCGTCCGCTCTGCGGCCTCGACGCCCGGGGCGAGTGAGGCAAAGATCGGCTCGAGCGACGCAAACGCCTCGTCCGGCCCGCCGACCATGAGGCAAAACCCGCGTTCGAGGCCGAAGACGCCGCCGCTCGTTCCGCAGTCGAGGTAGTCGACGCCGCGCTCCGCGAGCTCGGCCGCGCGGCGGATGTCGTCGCGGTAGTAGGAGTTGCCTCCGTCGATCATCGCGTCGCCCGCAGTGAGAAGCGCGCCGAGCGCGGCGACGGTCTTCTCGGTGATCTCGCCGGCGGGGACCATGATCCAGGCCCGGCGCGGCACGTCGAGCTTCGCGACGAAGTCCTCGAGCGTGCTCGCTCCCGTGGCACCCTCTGCGACGAGCGCGGAGACCGCGTCCGGGCTGACGTCGTAGACCACGCACGTGTGACCATCGCGCATCAACCGGCGCACGATGTTGGCACCCATCCGGCCGAGGCCGATCATGCCGAGCTGCATGCTCCGAGCCTATACGCTCGGGAGCGTGATGAGGGTCGTTTCCAGCGGCGTCGTACGGGCACGACAGACCTTCAGGGTCGGCGCTGTCCCGAGCGGGCGCGCATGACCGGCATTCGCGACTCGGTCGAGATCAACGAGGCGGATGGCGCCTTCGAGCGGCTCGAGGAGTGGCTCCGACAGCGGGGCTTCTTCGCACCCGGCGGCGAGGATCTCGTCGCCGACCTCTACCTGGGCTACGGCCTGTCGTCGACGATCCGCCGCCGCCATTCGGCAGCACCTCCCGAGCCGTGCCCGCTGCCGCTCGCAGCCTGCGCCGTCCGGCCGAGGGGGTATGTTGTCAATTATGACAATCGGACCGCCGATCGAGCGAGCCCCGTGTCGACGCTGTCCTTCGGCCCGTGGCGGCGCACGTGGGCTCCTCACGAATACGCCGCTGCCGTCGGGCGCGTCCGCGCCGCGATCGAGCGCGGCGACGTCTACCAGGTCAACCTCGTCCAGCACCTGGCGGCCGAGTTCTCGGGCACCCCGGCCGCGGTCGCCGCCCGCCTGGCACTCCTGAATCCCCGCAATCGAGAGCCCTTTCTGGGCGACGGCTGGGCGGTCGTGTCCGGCTCACCCGAGCTCTTCCTGGCACGGCGCGGCCGCCGCGTATGGACGTGCCCGATCAAGGGCACGCGCCCGGCAGGCTCCGGGGCGGCCCGCGAGCTCGCGCGGTCGGGGAAGGACGCCGCCGAGCACGTGATGATCGTGGACCTCGAGCGCAACGACCTCTCGAGGATCTGCGAGCCCGGGAGCGTCCGCTGGCCGGAGCTGATGGCGACGCGTGCCCTTGCCGGGGTCGAGCACATGGTCTCGACGGTCGAGGGCAGACTGCGCGATGGGATCGGGCTGGCAGACCTCCTCGCGGCGACGTTTCCGGGCGGGTCGATCACCGGCGCCCCGAAGATCGCGGCCATCGACCTCATCGCCGAGATCGAGCCGGTCGGTCGTGGCGCGTCCATGGGCGCGCTCGGTCGCGTCTTCGGTAACGGCGATCTCGATCTCGCGCTGACGATTCGCACGTTCGCGATCGCAGAAGGGCAGATCCACCTCTGGGTCGGCGGCGGCGTGGTCTGGGACTCGGATCCGGAGGCCGAGATTGCCGAGTCGTGGGTCAAGGCGGATCCTCTGCTTCGGGCGATCGGCGCACCCACGGTTGAGTCGGTCGAGCCAGGCGGCGGAGCCCCTGCGGCGGCGGCGGCCGGGCGAAGGGTCGTCGGAGCCCGATGAGCGGCGGCCTCCTCGCCGTCGCCGTCTCGGGGCGAGGTCTCGTCGACCCCGGCGCGCCGGTGCTTCTCCCGGACGACGAGGGGTTCACGCGTGGCCGCGCGGCGTTCGAGACGATGCGGGTCTACGGCGGCCGACCGTTTCGTCTCGCCCGGCATCTCGCCCGGCTCGAGGGCTCGGCGGAGCGGATCGGGCTCGAGCGGCCCGACGCCGCCGAGTTCGAGGCCCTCGCCTCCCTTGCGCTCGCGGGGGCGGCATCGCCCGAGGCGGTGCTCCGGCTCTACTGGACACCCGGGCCTCCGGGCGGGAAGCACCGCGCGATCGTGATGGTCGGGCCGATCCCGTCCTGGATCGAGGATGCCCGGGCGCGTGGACAGCGCCTCGTCTCGCTGCTCCACCCGCGGCGCTCCGCGCCATGGCTGCTTCCCGCTACGAAGTCGACGAGTTACGCCGTCAGCATCGCGGCCGAGACGGAGGCGAAGGCGCGGGGAGCGGACGACGCAGTGTTCGTCGATGCGGAAGACGTCGTGCTGGAGGGCCCCGTGACGAACATCTGGTGGCGTGAGGGCGACATCTTGCTCACGCCGTCCCTCGAGGTCGGCATCCTCGCCGGCGAGACCCGGGCTGCGCTGCTCGAGCTCGCCTCGAGGGGTGGGAGCGTCGTCGAGGAGGGGGTCTACTTGCTCGAGCGGCTCCACGCTGCCGATGAGGTGTTCACGTCGTCATCGGTCCGCGAGGTGATCCCGGTCGTCTCGCTTGACGGCCGACCGCTCGCCCGTGGCCCGGCTGCGGCGGAGCTGCAATCTGCGCTCCGCGCCGAAGCCCGTCGCTAGCCCGCGACGTCGCTAGCCGTTGCCGACGACGAGGTCGGCGCACGCAACGGGATCGTCACGCTCGACGTATCGGTCCTCCGACGGCATCCAGACGTCGACCCAGGTGCGTCGGGCCGCCTCGCCGTCGCGGGCGAGAGCACGCGCGAGCCGCACCTCGTAGGGCGCCTCGACCCAGATCCGAACGGCATACGTGTCCCGCAGCATTCGGTGGAGCGCGCAGACACCCTCGACGATCACGACGCCGGAGGGCTCGACCGTTCGGGAGCCGCGGAGCTCGCGGGCCTGCCAGTCGTACGAGGCGAAGGTCGCAGCCTCGCCTCGGGCGAGTGGCGTCACGACCTCGCGTGCGAGGCGATCGAGGTCGAAGCCCTTGCCGTCCCAGAACTCGTCCGTCGAGACGGTCTGAGCGCCTGGGACCATCCGGGCGAGCGTCGTCTTCCCCGCTGCGCCATGCCCGCCGATTCCGACCAGCGTGAGGCCGTCGCCGTGTTGCGCGGCGGCAATGAGGTCGAGCACCGGACGGCAGTCCATCGCAGCACGGTACCCTCACCGCATGGACAAGCTGCGGCTCGGCGGCATGGCTCTCTCGAACGGGGTCCTCGTACACGGTCCGACCTCCTGGGGCGCAGCGGTCAGGGCATCCGACGGTTCGATTCGGGCGGCTTCCGGCGTCAAGCGCCGGTTCGCGCCGAACGTGACAACCCCATTCGTCCGCGGCCCGCTCAGGCTCGCCGAGGCGTTCGCCGTACTCCCCGACGTCCGGCGCGCTCTCCCGGAGGCACGCTTTCCGTTCGAGCGGCCGCGCGTTGCAGTCGCCGTCGTCGGCGGGGCCGTCGCCGCAGGCGTCGCGCGGCGATCACAGCTCGGGTTCGTCGGGAAGGAGGCGGTGGCGGCGTTTGCCTCGCTCGTCCCGGCGGTGATTGCGCTCCGCGGCGGCGATCTCGCCTCCTACCACGGCGCCGAGCACATCTCGATCGGCACCTACGAGACCGGCGAGCCGGCCACGAAGGAGCACGACCGCTGCGGGGGCCATCTCGTCGGCCCGCTGCTCCTAACGAGCGCCGCCGCGAGCGCGCTTGCGGCGCGCGCGCCTGCCTCCGCCCGCCCGGCCGCCAGGGCGCTCGGCGCCATCGGCGCGATGGGGGCCGCAGTCGAGATCTTCGGTTGGATGGGCCGCCATCCCGAGCAGCCGCTCTCGCGGGCGCTTGCGCGACCCGGGCACATCCTGCAGACGCGTGTGTCCACCGCGGAGCCTTCGGACGAGCAGCTCGAGGTCTCCGAGGCGGCGCTCACCGCCTGTCTCGAGGCCGAAGAGCCGGCGTGACCCGGTCGCTCTAGGTGCGCGGCGAGCGGCTCGACCCCGACGTCTTCGACCTTCCCGTCGAGAAGATGCGGGAGGGGTACTACACCGACGCCTACTTCAACCACACGCGCTCGACGCTTCTTGCCGACGGCAGGCACCCCCGGGTCGTGATGCAGGTCTTCCAGCGTCAGACGGCGATGCTCGGAGGCATGGACGAGGCGATCGCGGTGCTCAAGCTCTGCTCGCACGACTGGGCGGGCCTCGAGGTCTTTGCCCTCCACGACGGCGACACGATCGAGCCGTGGGAGACGGTGATGACGATCGAGGGCGACTACACCCTGTTCGGCCACCTCGAGACCGTGTACCTCGGCGTTCTCGCGCGGCGCACGTTGATCTCGACCAATACCGAGCGCGTGCTCCGGGCTGCAAACGGCAAGCCGATCATCTTCATGCCCGCGCGCCACGACCATCACCGCGTGCAAACGGGCGACGGCTACGCCGCCTACGTCGCCGGCGCGATCCTCGGCAGGGAGATCGGCGTCACCTCCGACGCGCAGGCGTCGTGGTGGGGCGGCCGCGGCGTCGGGACCGTCCCGCATGCCCTGATCGCCGCCTACGGCGGCGACACCGTGCTCGCCGCCGAGAAGTTTGCGGAGTGGGCACCCGACGACTTTCGGATCACGGTTCTCGTCGACTTCCAGAATGACTCCATCGCGACCGCCCTGGCCGTGGCGGAGGCACTCGGATCGAAGCTGTGGGGCGTGCGGCTCGACACGTCGGGGCAGCTCGTCGACCGCTCACTGTGGGGCGAGATGGGCGACTTCGATCCACGGGGCGTGAACGAGCGCCTCGTCCGCAAGGTGCGCGCCGCTCTCGACGGTGCCGGGCACGGCGACGTGCGGATCGTAGCGTCGGGCGGGTTCTCGGTCGCGGAGATCGGGGAGTTCGAGCGCCGCGGCGTCCCGGTCGACGCCTATGGCGTCGGCTCGTCCCTCATCCGCGGAGAGAACGACTTCACCGCAGATCTGATCGTCTGCGACGGCAAGCCGAGCGCGAAGGTCGGCCGCCGCCTACGCCCGAACGCACGGCTCGAGCGTGTCGTCTAGCGCCGTCGGCAAGCGCTGATGGAAACGCCACCGCTCGTTCTGCGTGCGCTCGCTCTCGCCGACTCACGTGGGTTCGCGAAGTCGTGCAAGGGAGAAGACGGAGCGCTGCTCCACGTTCTCGCGGCACGCAGGGGCATCGCCCGCGCAGGCGAGATCGGAACCGGAGCGGGCGTCGGGTCCGCGTGGATCGTGTCCGGTCTACCGCCACAGGTGCCGTTCTTCACCGTCGAGCTCGACCCCGATCTTGTGGCGGCGGTCGGTGAGCTGTTCGCTGCGGATCCGAACGTCACGGTGCTCGCCGGACACTGGCGTGACCTGCTGCCGGCAGAGGCACCGTTCGACCTGCTCTTCGTCGACGCCCACGACGCAAAGGACGACGTCGGCACGGTCATCGGACTTCTCGCGCCGGGCGGGACAGCCGTGCTGGACGGCTTCTGGAGCGACCCTGCGGCGCCGGATCCGCGACGCGATGCGTGGCTCCACGACCCGCTGTTGACGACGATCGAGCTGTGGGTCACCCCCGAACGACGGACGCTCGTCGCGGTACGCCGTTAGCTCTATAGATCCGGGATACCCCTGCCGATAGCAACCCTGTGGTTACCTGGCCTCACTCCGTCGACGACATCGGCGGATTCCTCATCACGTGGCTGCCGATCATCTTCTTCGGCATCATCATCTGGCTGCTTCTGCGCACCATGGCCCTCGTGCCGAAGGTCAAGCCTGCGATGGTCGATCGGGACACGACAGACCCGGTCGGCTGGGACGATGTCGCCGGCGCCGACGAGGCCAAGGAGGAGCTGAAGGAGGTCGTCGAGTTCCTGCGCGACCGCAAGAAGTTCGAGAAGCTCGGAGCCCGGGTCCCGAAGGGCATTTTGCTCTACGGTCCGCCTGGCACCGGCAAGACGCTGCTCGCCAAGGCAGCCGCCAACGAGTCGGGCGCCAACTTCTACTCGTCGAGCGCCTCCGCGTTCGTCGAGATGTTCGCGGGCCTCGGAGCCGCCCGGATCCGCAAGCTGTTCGAAGAGGCGCGCAAGAACGCCCCCGCGATCATCTTCATCGACGAGCTCGACGCGGTCGGCACCGCCCGCTCCGGCGGCGCCCACAACCGCGAGCACGACCAGACGCTGAACCAGCTCCTCGTCGAGCTCGACGGCTTCGGCGGCGCCGACGAGGTCGTGATCATGGGAGCATCGAACCGCCTCCAGGACCTCGACCCCGCCCTACTCCGCCCCGGCCGCTTCGACCGCCAGGTGAACGTCGCGCCGCCCGATCTCAGTGGCCGGGAGGAGATCCTCGAGGTCCACACGCGCTCGAAGCCTCTCGGCGCCGACGTCGACATCTCGATCCTCGCCCGCCGCACGGCAGGCCTCACCGGGGCTGACCTCGCGAACATCGCGAACGAGGCGGCGATCTTCGCGGCGCGCAACGACCAGCAGTACATCCGCCAGGAGGACTTCGAGGGAGCGATGGAGCGGGTCCTGACCGGCCTCCAGAAGCGCCGCGTCGTGACCGAGAAGGAGAAGCGCATCCTCGCGTACCACGAGGGGGGCCACGCTCTCGTTGCCTATCTGATGGGCGACGTGATGCCCGTGCAGAAGGTGACGATCGTCGGCCGTGGCGACGCGCTCGGCCTCGCCTATTACCTGCCCGTCGAGGACCGCTACCTGCACACGAAGGAGGAGCTCATCGACGTGATGAAGGTCGCGCTTGCCGGCCGCGCCGCCGAGGAGATCGTCTTCGGTCGCGTCACGAACGGTGCCGCGAGCGATCTCGAGAAGGTCACGCAGATCGCCCGCGCGATGGTCTTCGAGTTCGGGATGTCCGACGTGGCGCCGTCACGGACGATGCGCGCCGACAACTACGCCCTCTCCGAGGAGACCAAGCGGATGCGCGACAGCGAGCAGGCGCGTCTCACCGATCACGCCTACGAGGAGGCGCTTCGCCTGCTCGGCAAGCACCGGGGCTCGCTCGACCGGCTGGCCATGGCGCTGCTCGAGAAGGAGACGATCGATCGCGACGAGTTCCTCTCGATGATGGGCGACCTTCCCCGCGAGTCCAGCTCGGCCGAGACCGTCGGCGTGGTGCGCGCATTGGGCGTCACCCCGTCGACGCACGACGCGCCGTCGAGCCTCTCGACCCCGTCCAACCGGTAGCCGCCGCTCAGGCGGCTCGATCCGAATCCGTTCCGGGTCGCTCGACCAGCGATCGCAGTGCTTCGAGCCGTCCGTCCCACGCCGCCCCGACCTCCTCGATCCACTCCACTGCCGATGCGAGCGGCGCCGGCGTCAACGCGTAGCGTGTCTCCCTCCCAGCCCGCGACGCCTCGACGAGACCGGCGCTCCGGAGCGCGGTCAGATGCTTCGCGACCGCCTGCCGGGTGACGGGTAGGTCGGCCGCAAGCTCCGTTGGCGTCGCCGTCCCCTGCGAGGCGAGCGTCTCGAGGACGAACCGCCGGCTCGGGTCGGCGAGAGCCGCGAAGACTGCGTCTACCGGATCGGGCATGCGGCCAGTGCGCGAAACTCGATCGCGGTCGACCACGACGGGGTGGACTCACGCACCTCGACGAGGCTGCCTCCGTCCGTCGCGACGACGCGAAGGTCGACGACGCCGTCGTCGTCGAACCGTAGAACGATCCGCTCCCCCTCCTCGACGGATTCGACGATCGCCTCGCGCGTCTCGCCGTTTTCCCAGCGAAACACGCCGCGACCACCGGGGGTCGGATCGAGCTCGACGTCGTTCGCGAACCACTCCTCCAGCTGCGCCTCGTCCGTCAGAGCCTCCCAGACGTCCTCCGGGGCGGCGTCCAGCTCGATCTCACGCACTACTTCCACGAGCAACCTCCTGGTTGCGTATTATTGGGCAACCGAACAGTTGCACATTAGCGCGAGGAGGCGTGTAGTGCCCGTGATCCCGACAGTGATCGAATCGGACGGCCGCGCAGAGCGGGCGTTCGACATCTACTCCCGGCTGCTCCGCGACCGGATCGTCTTCCTCGGCCGCGAGGTCGACGACGAGATCGCCAATCTGATCGTCGCCCAGCTCCTGCTCCTCGAGGCCGACGATCCCGAGCGCGACATTGCGCTCTACGTCAACTCGCCCGGCGGCTCGGCGTATGCGGGCATGGCGATCTACGACGCCATGCAGCACGTCCGTCCCGACGTCTCCACGATCTGCTTCGGGATGGGCATGTCGGCCGCGGCGATGATCATGGCGGGTGGTGCAGCCGGCAAGCGATTCGCGCTCCCGAACGCGAAGCTGATGATCCACCAGGGGAGCGCGGGCTTCCGCGGCGCGCCGTCCGACATCCAGATCGCGGCCCGCGAGGTCGCCGCGACGACGCGTCAGATGGCCGAGATCATCGGTCGACACTCCGGCCGCGACATCGACACCGTGATGGAGGACATCGACCGCGATCGGTTCATGACGCCGTCCGAGGCGGTCGAGTACGGGCTGATCGATGCGATCCTGCCTCCGCCCGGGCCGGGCGACGGGCAGTAGCATCGGCGGCATGGACTCGAGCGGCATCCATCACGTCGGCATCGCCGTGTTGGATCTCGACGAGGCAGTCGAGACGTACACCTGCAGCTTCGGCGCGGTGCTCGAGCACCGCGAGATCGTCGCCGAGCAAGGGGTCGAGGCAGCGTCCGTGCTCGTCGGCGGCAGCCGGATCGAGCTCCTCGCGCCGACCGGGGAGGACACGCCCGTGGGGCGCTTTCTCGCCAAACGCGGCCCGGGGGTCCACCATCTCGCCTACGAGGTCGACGACGTCGGTCTTGCGCTGGCCGCCCTCGCTGCCGACGGCGTCGACCTCGTCGACACCGTCCCACGCGTTGGGCTGTTCGGCTTGCAGGTCGCTTTTATCCACCCCGACGCCGTCCACGGCGTTCTCACGGAGGTCGTATCTGTTGCCAGAGTCAGCTGATTCCGTCCGCATCGAGGTCGCCTTCGCCGGTGGCCCGATCATCGCCGCCAACGTCTCGCCTGCGAGCGCAGACGCGCTCGAGCATGCACTCGCCTCGGGCTCGCAGGGCACCCACCAACTCGACACGGACGACGGCCGCACCGCAGTCGTGCTCGGTCGCGTCGCCTACATGAAGCGGTTCGTGCGCGACTCGCGGGTCGGCTTCGGGCTGTAGGGCGCGCGGGGCCACGAAGGCGCGGGGGGAGCAACGCCCGGAGTGGGCGCAACGCTGTGGACACGAAGGACAGCGGGGATTGGCCAACGAGTTCCCAGTGCCCGCCCGAGCTCTGTCGTGCCCTGTCCGGGCGCGACACGGCTCCGAACGGCATCCCGACCCGCCCTCGTGACGAGCCGCACGGCCAACGCTTGTGACAAAGTGTCACAAGCGATCGCGCGGTCCGAGGGCGCGCCGTTTGCTTCGCGGTCGGGGCTGCGCGGAGTGATCGGCCGCGCCTTGGTGGTTGCCGGGTACCCTTCGCCGCCGTGGCTCTCGAGGTCGGCATCGTAGGACTCCCGAACGCGGGCAAGACGACGCTCTTCAACGCGTTGACGAAGGCGGGTGCCGAGATCACGGCCTACGCGTCCCAGACGGACAAGTCGAACGTCGGCATGGCCACGATCGCCGACGACCGGCTCGAGCGCCTGGCGGAGCTCGTCGGCGCCAAGAAGGTGACCCCCGCGGCGGTGCGCGTCCAGGATGTTCCCGGCACCGGCCCGGCGCTCCTCGGCGGCCTGCGTCAGGTCGATGCGTTGCTCGCGGTAGCCGACGGCTTCTCACCGGGAACCGACCCGGAGAGCGACATCGAGACGTTGAAGCTCGAGCTCCTCGTTGCCGACACGGATCACGTCACGAAGCGCCTCGAGCGGGTCGAGAAGGTTGCGAAGTCGGGTGACCCTGCGGTACGCAAGGAGGCGGAGCTTCTGCGCGAGGTGCTGTCACACCTCGAGGCCGGCCTCCCGCTCACCGAGTGGACGGGCCAGCTCCCGGCCGAGCTCGACCCGCTGACGACGAAGCCGCTGATTGCAATCGTCAACGGGCCTGACGGCATCGACTGCAAGCTCGAGGCCGAGCTCGCGGAGATGTCCGACGAGGATGCTGCTGCGTTTCGCGACGGCCCGTCGGCCCTCGACGAGGTCGTGCGCCGGCTCAAGGACGCGCTCGGCCTGATCACCTTCTTCACCGCCGGCGAGAAGGAGACGCGCGCCTGGACGCTGCGTGACGGCCAGACGGCACTCGAGGCGGGCGGCACGATCCACTCCGACATCGCGCGCGGCTTCATCCGCTGCGAGGTGATCCGCTGGGACGACCTGCTCGACGCCGGCTCCCACGCCGAGGCGTCGAAGCGCGGCACCCAGCGGCTCGAGGGCAAGACCTACGTCATCCAGGATGGCGACGTACTCAACATTCGCTTCAACGTTTAGAGGCTGTACCCGAGCGCGCGGAGGGAGTTGGCCGGAGCTTCAGCGGCCGGCGAACCGGAGGTGCTTCACGAGCGCTGCGTATTCGGCGAGATGCCGGCCGTGCGCGAGGTCGTTGACCTCGATCGCGAGTGTCCCGCCTCCGAAAGCGAGCAGGTAGAGCCGCCATCGGAGACCGGGGATCATCCCATGATCGAGGCCCGACGGGCTGACGCCGAAGAGGATGGGGAAATACGGCGGCGCATAACCCGGGCAGTGGAGGCCCGCGCCCTTGGCGAGCATGATGTCGATCGAGATGCCCTTCAGCCCACCGATGACAACGGGGCGTTGTTGCTTGCTGACGAGGCCGTCCTGGCGTCGGATCCAGCGCCCGATCGCGGCTGGGCGCGCCGCGATGCCTGCTGCAGGACGCGAATTGCAGCTGCGCGCCCCGGCAGCGACGGATGTGTAGATGCCGATGAAGTCGCTCGTGCCTGCGTTGACACCCGGGAGATCTCCGCGCGCCGGGACGAGGAGGAAGTTGCCGGGTGTGTCCTCGAAGTTCGTCCACCCTGCCGGCACGGTGTAGGTGAGCATCGGCCTGAAGACAACCGTCTTGTAGGTCCCCGGCTCGAGCTTGCCGAGGCATTGCTGACCCTCGACATTCGGGCAGAACGCAGCGCGACGCTCGGCGGCCGAGCCGCCGCCGATCCAAACGAGCCCGCCCGCGACAACCGCGAGCGCGATTCTGGCAACGACTGACATGTTCCTCCCGCCCGTCGCACGCGTACATCTGAACGGTGCGCCACTGTACGCCGGATGACGGAACCGGTCAAGCGACTCTCCGAGTCACGCCGGGCTCGATGGCTCGTCCGGAACCATGACCCCTGAGCTCACGCAACGGCGCGGACCGCTTGCACCCGTTACCCCGCCGCGATCAGCGCCGCGCCGCCGAGCGCAACGAGCCCGCCGGCGGTGCGCGTCGGCCCGAGCCGCTCGTGGAGCACCGCCCGGGCGAGCACGATCGTCATGATCGGATAGAGCGCGCTCAGCACCGCGACGATCCCGAGCGACCCGCGCGTCGTCGCGACCGCGATGAGCACGTTGGCTCCGGTGTCGAACGCGCCGACAGCAACCACGAGCGGCAACAGCCTCCGCGAGACGCGCGGCACGGTGTGCGTCCATGCGAGGGCAAGGACGAGAACGGTGACCGAGCTGAGCCGGGCGGTCGTCGTCGCCCACGTAGCGCTCTCCTTCGCCGCCTCGCCGAGACCGACGACGAACAGGCCAAAGCCGAGCGCAGCGACGAGTGCCAGGCCGACGCCGGCCGCCACGCGCCCGCCGACGCCGCCGGGCTCGCGGGAGACGAGCACGATTCCGCCCAGGGCAAACGCGATCCCGGCCCATTGCAGTGCCGTTGGCGAGTCGCCTCGAACCACGGAGACACCGAGCGGCACGATCGGGGACGTGGCAGAGATCGGCGCCACGATTCCCATCGCACCGATCGCAAGGCCACGGTAGAGGCAGCCGAGCCCGACCACACCGGCGATCCCCGCTCCTGCCGCGTAGAGGAGCCCACCTCCGGGCCGCGTTGCACCGCTCGCGGCGATCCAGACCACGAGGGCGAGCAGGCCGACGAGCTGCGACCAGAAGAGCACCGTGAGCACGGGCAGTCGCCTCGTCGCGAGGCCGCCAAGGAAGTCGCCGGTGCCCCAGAGCGCCGCCGCAGCGAGGGCCAACACCACGGACGCCACGGGCCGCTAGTCGCCGACGGGCCTGGTCGCGGCCTGGGCGTCGAGCTGATTCGCGTGGTAGAGCACGGAAGCCTCGGCGGTGCGCGCAGCCTGGCGGTCGTGGTGCACGGCGACGGCGTGGAGGAGCTCGGCGCGGATTGCGACGTCGAGATCTCCCGCGCGCTCCTCGATCAGTCGGAGGCCGAGATGGACGTGGCCGAGCAGCTGTCCCTCGTCGGTGGGGCGAAACGCCGGCCCTCGGCCGAGCTCGAGGGTGCGTCCCACATCGTGCAGCAGCGCCGCAGCGGCGAGGAGGTCGCCGCGCAGTCGTGGGTGGAGCTGGGCCGTTTCCCGACAGAGCGTTGCCACCCCGACGGTGTGCTCGAGCAGCCCACCCGCGTAGCCGTGATGCCCGTCGGCTCCGGCGGCAGGCAGTGCACGCAGTGCCGTGCGAACCGCGTCGTCGCCGAGGATGCGCGACACGACCGCGGCGAGGCCACCGTGCGTGATCTCGCCGGCGAGGAAGTCGAGGAACCCGTCGAGCTCCGCGGGGTCGCGGCGCATCGTCGGCGTCAGCTCGGCAGGGTCGCTGTCCGGTGCGGCCTCAACCGTGCGCACCTGCACCTGCAGCCTGCCACCGAACCGCTCTACCCGCCCGAGCACGCGGACGGCGTCGCCCTCGGCGAAGCGGCCGTCGAGCAGCTCGACGTCGTCCCAGATGCGGGCCTCGATTCGCCCGCTCGCGTCGACCAGCTCGAGGGCGAGGTACGGCGCCCCGGCCTTCGTGCGCCGGCGCTCCTTGCGGCCGACGGCGAACACCCCCTCGACGGTGCGATCCTCTGCGAGCTCCGCAATGCTGGTCACGCAGGCAGTCTAGGTACCCTCGGGCCATGGCCGACGTTGCCCCTTTCCGTGCGATTCGTTACGCGCACCCGTCGCCCGCGGTGACGGCACCTCCCTACGACGTGCTGACGCCGGAAGCGCTCGCGGAGTACCGCGCGCGCGATCCCCATAACGTCGTCCACCTGACCCTGAACGACTCGGAAGCCGAGGCCGGCCGCCTGTTTCGGGCGTGGCTCGGAGAGGGCGTTCTCGTCCAGGATGACGAGCCCTCCGTCTGGGTCGTCGCCCAGGACTACGTCGGGCCGGACGGGATCGCTCGACGACGCGACGGTCTCGTCGCTTCGCTGCGCGTCGAGCCGTACGAGACCGGAGCGGTGCTGCCCCACGAGCGGACGCACGCGGGGCCAAAGGAGGGCCGGCTGCGTCTTCTGCGCGCCGCACAGGCACAGATCGAGCCGATCTTCCTGCTCTACGACGGAGATCCACCCGTGGGCGTGCCCGATCGTGAGCCGGACCTCGTGGCGGGGGATACGCGACTCTGGCGCTCCTCCGGCGACGGTGTCGCCGAGGCGTTCGCCGACCGTCAGCTGCTGATCGCAGACGGGCACCACCGGTATGAGACCGCCCTTGCCTACGCCGCCGAGGTGGGAACGGCCGAGAGCGCGCGGATGATGGTCGTGCTCGTCTCGACCTCGGACCCCGGGCTCGAGATCTTCCCCACCCATCGTCTCTTCCGGGGCCACGAGGAGGCGCTACCACCGGTAGGTGTGGGTGACTCCGCGACCGCGGCTGCAGCGGTCGACCGGCTCTCCCGTCTCCCGTACGAGGAAGCGCACGCGGTTGGCTATCGCCGGGGCGCGACGTTCCCGGTTGTCGGCGAGCGGGGCGAGCTCGACGTCGAGCTCGTCGACCGGCTCGTCGGCCACGAAGGGCTCGGCTACACGGCCGAGCTCGACGAGGCGATCGCTCGGGTTGACGCTGGAGAGTTCGACGGGGCGTTCCTGCTCCGCGCGACGCGGATCGAGGATGTGTTCGAGCGTGCACGACGGGGTGAGGTGATGCCGCAGAAGACCACGTACTTCTTCCCCAAGCTGACGAGCGGCCTGCTCTTCCACCCGGTATGACCGCCGCCGTCGACTGGCTCGCGCTCTGCAGGGGATGTGTCTCCGACATCGAGCACATCCTGGAGACACTGCCGACGAGAAGCGAGAGGGAGCCCGTGCTGCGGGCGGGGAAGGGCGGCGACGACACGACGGCGATCGACGGTGCCGCGGAGGCCGCCGTCGTCGCGCGGCTCGAGGCCCTCGAGGCCGACTTCCTCCTCGTCTCGGAGGAGCTCGGCGAGCGGCCGTTCGGGACTGGCGGTCCGACGAGGGTGATCGTCGATCCGATCGACGGCTCGGTGAACGCGAAGCGAGGCATCCCGTTCTTCGCCCTGTCCTTCGCCGTCGCGAGCGGCTCCACGATGGGCGATGTCACGTTTGCCTTCGTCTACGACTTCGGTGCCCGCGAGGAGTGGACAGCGGAGAAAGGCTGTGGAGCGCAACTCAACGGCCGTCCACTCGAGGGGCCGCCGCCGAAGGACCCGATCGAGATTCTCTCCTTCGAGGCGACGACGACTGCCTTCATCGCCGAGAAGGCGTCAGCGATGCTCGCCGTCGCGCAGCGCCTGCGGGTGATGGGCTCGCTCGCACTCTCGCTCTGCCACCTGGCCGCGGGGCGGGTGGACGGAGTGTGCTCGCTCAAGCCGGCCCGATCGATCGACATCGCGGCGGCGCAGTTGCTCGTCCTCGAGCGGGGTTTCGCGATCGAGTTGTTCGAGAATCCACCGTTTGCAGCCGCACCTCTCGACCTCGAGGGGCGCTCGCGCGTCGTCGCTGCCGCCACCTCCGAGGCGTGCGCCCGCATCGCCTCAGCGCTCGCCTGACCGGCTGGCCGCACTCTCCGCTTCCAGCGGCCCTCGGCCGCGCGAAGACCACGGCGGCCGCGCACGTCAGGCGGCTGCGATGTCCCAGCTGTGTTCGGGTCCGATCCGCGATGCCGTCGTACGCGGCGTTGGGAGACACCAACCTTCGGCGGGTCGGCGAGTTCCTGGCGGCCGCTCGCGGATCTCGACACTGAGAGGCGCCGCGGTACACCTGGAGCGGTGCCCGGAAACGCCGGAGGGGCGGCTTTCGCCGCCCCTCCGTGCTCCGGGAGGTCGGAGCGTCTGCTGGACCTGTCCTGCAGCCTGCCTCCCGGCGGCGGCTGAAGACTGCAGGCTCCCGTGATACCTGCGACGTGACGGGAGCCTGTCGTTCGGGTCCGGCGCTCGTCAGCTCGCGACCGGCGTCGTCTTCTTGAGCGACGGAGCGTTTGCTCCCTGCTTGGCGCCCGCTCCGAGGACGATCAGCGCGAGGATGATGAACCCGATCCCGCTGAGCAGGAGCGCGATTCCGACGATGACTCCGAACAGGGCGATCTGCTCCGCCATGTAGGAGACGTTCAGTGCCGTCGAGAGCGCCGTCTCTGTCACCCAGGTGTTGCGGGCTGCGTTCGAGACCGGCTTGCCGCTCGGGTCCAGCTGAGCTGCCGTCGCATCGTTCGTGCCTGCCGGATTCGTCGGGTCACTCTTTGCCAGGAACCGACCCATTTGCGAATAGGTCAACCCACCGGACGACTCCAACGCGTGGATGCGCATGTACTGCGCGAAGCAGCGGGCGTCGCTGCCGTTCGAAATCGCCTGATCGGCGACGTTGCACGACGGTGCGGAGACGTCCTTCAGGCCGGCCTCGCTCATCGCGACCTTGATGTCCGTCGGGTTCATGTCGGCGGAGCCGACGATCTGCTCCGCGGTGACCTCGTTGCTGACCGTGTTCCGCGCGTTGATGCTCATCAACAGCGCACCGGCGCCGAACGCGATCATGACCACGCCGGCGGCGATCCCGCCGTACTCGAGAATTCTGCGACCTGTCATCTGCTCGTACCTCCCGTTTGTCCTGCTCCTTCCCACCTCGAACAGTGGGACTGATGTCAGTTTTGTCGGCTTGCCGCCCCGCGCCATCGGGGCAACCACCCCAATCTGGGTACGGGAACGAGTCGCCGGGTTACGGTCAACTACGGACTCGCTGGTACGCTCGAGCGACGATGACGCCTGATCGGGATGCGATTTTGACGGCGCTCGAGTCGGTCATCGACCCGGAGCTGCACAAGCCCGTCACCGAGCTCGACATGGTGCGCGATGTCGTCGTTCATCCCGACGGCGGCGTCGAGGTCACAGTGGCTCTCACGGTCGCGGGGTGCCCCATGCGCTCCTCGTTCGAGGATCAGGTGCAGCGGTTCGTCGGCGCGATCGAAGGCGTTACCTCGGTCGAGCTCCACTTCGGCGTGATGAGCCCCGACGAGAAGGCGGCGCTGTCGACGCGGTTGCGCGGCGGCCGACCGGAGAAGACGATCTCGCTCTCCCCGGCGACGCGCGTGCTCGCGATCGCATCGGGAAAGGGCGGGGTCGGCAAGTCGACGCTGACGGCGAATCTCGCGGCGGCGTTTGCCGCGCGCGGCGAGAAGGTCGGTGTCCTCGACGCCGATGTCTACGGCCACTCGATTCCCCACATGCTCGGCGTTCAGCAACGGCCCGTCGTCGTCGACACGATGATCGTGCCTCCCGTGCGCGGCGACCTCAAGCTGATGTCGATCGGATTCTTCCTCGACGACAACGCGCCGGTCATGTGGCGCGGCCCGATGTTGCATCGGGCGCTCGAGCAGTTCCTCTCGGACGTCTACTGGGGTGACCTCGACACGCTGGTCGTCGACATGCCTCCCGGTACGGGCGACGTCGCGATCTCGCTCGGCCAGCTCTTGCCGCGGGCGGAGGTCGTGATCGTGACGACGCCGCAGCCCGCCGCGCAGCAGGTTGCCGTCCGCGCAGCCGGGATGGCGGAGAAGGTCGGGATGCGCATCGTCGGCGTTGCCGAGAACATGTCGTATCTCGTCGGCACGGGCCAGGAGATCTTCGGCTCGGGCGGCGGCCGGCGGCTCGCCGACGAGATCGGCGTGCCGCTGCTCGGTAGCGTGCCGCTCGATCCGGCGTTGCGCGAGGCAGGTGACGCCGGGATGCCGATCCTCGAGGCGGCGCCGGATGCCGAGGCGACGGCCGCGATCGTCGCGCTCGCCGAGCGGATTCAGCGGACGCGCCGTGGCTCGATCCGCAAGCCGCTGACCGTCCTCTCCTAGACGAGCGGAGAACGACGGAGGGCGCCCGTGGGCGCCCTCCCGTGACGTGCGGTTGTCCGCGTGGTGCTTACTTGTGCTTGTGGAGGCCGCGGAGCGTCCACGTCGTGCCGATGTACGCGCACTTCATCTCGACCCTGGTGCCAACGGCGAAGCCGGTGGTCGCAGGCGAGGTGGCGTCGAGCGTGCACGTCGCGGTCGACGGTCCCCTCGAGGCAACCGTGATCGTGCTACCGACCGTGCTTTCTCCGACAGCCGAGACCGTTCCCTCGACAGCGCGTGCGTGCGGCTTGGGCTCGGGCTTTGGCTTGGGGGCCGGCTTCGACTTCGGGCACGTCGGACCGGCGATCACGGCCAGCACCGCCGTCGAGCTGCCCGAGCCGATCTGTCCGCCTGTGAAGCCTGTGGCCGGATCGAAGGTGGCGCTCAGGTTGCCGAGCACGCGGGCGTGATTGCCACGCGACGAGGCGGTGAGGTACCCGACGAGCGAGGTTCCCTTGAGGGTCCCCGAGAACCTGCCGGTGAGGCGCGTCGGATCGTCCTTGACGCGGAACGAGCCCTCGACCCAACCGAGACCATCGGTCGTGCTGTACGTGGTCTTGGCGTTGATCATCAGCGGGCCGTCCAGGTCAGTGGCGGGGTTGGCGAAGTCCGCCATACCCGTGTAGTGGCCGTTCGTGAGCGTGAACGCCTTGCTGTCGGCTCCGGTGCAGGAGCGCGTCCTCAGGTCCCCGACCTTGTCGGTCGAGAACGTTGCGGTCGTGGCACCGACGCCCGACGTCGTGAAGACGGTGGCCGCGGCGACTGCAGCAGTCACGAGGACGGCGGCAGCAGCAACGGCGATCGTGAGTGTCTTGCGCATGTGGTTTTCCCCTCCTGGGAGTTTCGTTACTCCCGAAGTGTCGGTCGGACCTGTATGGGACAGGCGCGGGGAACGTAAGTGCTGCGTAAAGCGCCGGACGAGTACCCTGCCCCGATGACGGCCGACGAAGCGTTGGCGCGGCTTCGGGCGCTCGGGCTGGACGCCGATGCTGCCATGGTGCTGTGCGACCACTTTGCCGACGCGGAGCGTCGTGGCAAGCTCGGACACGGCTTCTCGCGGATTCCCTGGCTCGAAGCGCAGGATATCGACGTCGAGGCGCGCCCGGTCAGGGTCGGCTCGCGAGACGGGATCGACCGCTGGGACGGGAACGGAGCCCTCGGCTACCTCACGCTCGCCGAAATCTGCGACGCCGTCGTCCGCGACGGTGTCGAGGGCGCGAAGCTCGTCGTTGCTTCCCGGTGCTTTCCTACCGGTGCGCTCGGGTACTGGGCGCGCCGCATTGCCTCGGCCGGCTACGTCGCCGTCCTCACCGCGACCTCTCCGCGCCGGCTACCCCCGCCGTCGGGTGGCCCGCCGCTGACGGGTACGAACCCGCTCGCGATTGCGATTCCGGCGAGCGTCGGCGAGCCCATCGTGACGGACGTTTCGATGGGAGCAGTCACGCACGGTGACGTGCTCGCGGGACACGCCGCGCCGGAGGATCTCGTCCCATTCGGTGGCGAGCTCGCCCACAAGGCGTTCGCGCTCGCAGTCGGGCTCGAGCTCTTCGTTGCCGCGCTCGCCGGGCCGGAGCACTCCGCCGTGCTCCTCGTCGCGCGCCCGGAGCACGATGTGGTGCCGGCGTTTCGCGCCCTCGCCGACGGGGTGCGTCTGCCGGGCGACTCCTAGCCGCCGGCGGGTGGCGGCGGGAAGCGGGGATCGCCGCGGATCCCGTCGAGGTCGCCGTCGGTCTGCGCCAGCTCGGCGAAGCGCGGCACGAGCGCGACGGCCTGTGTCAGGTGCTCGAGGGCGGCGGCACTCCGACCTGACCGGCTCTCCGCGCACGCGAGGTTGTAGAGCACGTTGCCGTTCGAGGGATCCTCCGCGAGCTGGGCGTCGAGAATCTCGATCGCGCCATCCCAGTCCCCGCTCGTCCAGCACCGGAGTGCCTCGGCGGAGCGCTCCCAGGGCGACACCGAGAACGCGGCTCCGGGCCGGCCGCCGATGACAAGGATCTCCGTTGCCGCCTCGTCCGCGACGGCGGCTCGCCGCATCGCCGGGTCCTTCACGAAGACGAGCGAGCCGGCAGGCGCAGCGACGGCCTCACCGTCGATCGTGAACGTCGCGCGGCCCGAGAAGACGAAGTAGAGCTCCTCGTGGCCGCCGGCACCGGAGCCGAGCTCGTCGTGCTCACCGATGATCTCCTGTCCCGCCTCCGTTGCCCGCCAGGCATTGATCCCGAACGACTCGATCCCGAGCACGGAGCGGATCATGTGCCAGCGTGGCCTGCCTCCCTCGGCGTAGCCGTCGACCTCGTCGAGGCGCATCACCTGGAAGCTGCCGGTCAACGAGCGTTCCTCAGTGCCTCGAGCACGACCGGATCGATACGCTCGGTGCCGTCGATTCGCTCTTCGAGATTCTCGACCGCGCCCCAGTCGTCGAGCGTCGCGTAGCCGGCCGTGGCGAGCCGCTCGTCGATCTCGGTGCGGAGCGCGTCGTCGACCGGAATCCAGTCGGAACGGGGCGTCCTCCCGAAGAGCGCGTGATGGAGCCGATAGAGCCGGCGCAGCTCCTCGACGGGCTGCTCGTGGTCGTCTGCACGAAGGTCGACGAGCGTGTCCGAAAGGCCCGCATAGCCACCGTCCCGTTCGACGACGAGCAGCGCTGCAGACTGCTGGCCGCGACGGTCGCCGCCCGCCGCCTGGGCTGCCGCGAGACAGTCGATGAGCCGCTCTGCGAGCGGGCGGTCTGTCGTCGCGGCGAACGCTTCGACCATGGCATCCACGGTCTCGGCCGAAACGAGGATGTTCCCCTGCGCCGCGTAGCCCTCCCCCGCTCTCCCACCGGCCCAGTCGAGGCACTCCGCGCCGGTGAAGGTTGCGCCGCGGCCCGCGCCATCGACGACACCGAGCTGGCGCTGGGCGCGGTCGTCATCGGCCGCGGTGAGTCGCTCCACGACCTCGTCGGCCGAAGCGCCGGCACGCAGGAGGTCGAGCCCGGCCGGGCCGTAGCCTGGATTCGCGTAGGCCTGCGTCGCGATCGCACCGACGTGCGGCGCCGCCCATGGCACGACCGATCCGACGGCGAGGAACTTCGATTGCGTCGCAACGCCCCACTGGCCGGTCCCGAGGTCACAGGCGCAGATGGAGTACGTCGCGACGACCGGGGTGCGCGCCTCACCCATACGTCACATCCGCGAGATCGACTGCAAGGAGGCCCGAATCGGCGACGAGAACGCACGAGACCTCGGGCCGCGCCAGAGCGGCGGTGATCTCCTCGATCGAGCCTGCGTGGACGACGACGGGGATGCCGTCGGCGTGCGCAGTTCGTAGCGCATCCACAGCGGTGACATCGTCGAGCTCGAGCGCGCCGGTTAGGTCGATCGTGCCCACGAGAGCGAGCTCGGGAACCTTTCGACCCGTCCCTCCGAACCACCGCTCCCGGCGGATCACAGCTCGATCGTCTCGCCGGGCTGCGGCACCACGAGCTCGATGCCCGCGGGCAGGAGTCCCCGGAGCGCGTCGGGCGTCCCTGTCAGGAGGCCGAACGTCGCGTAATGGCTCGGAATCACACGAGGGGCTCCGACGAGCTCGGCGGCGACGGCCGCCTCCCGTGGGCCCATTGTGAAGTGGTCGCCGATCGGGAGCACCGCGACATCCGGCGCGTAGATCCGCCGGATCAGCGCCATGTCGCCGAAGGCGTTGGTATCCCCGGCGAAGTAGACCGTGGGCATTCCGGGCATCTCGATCACGAAGCCGCAGGACTCGCCCGCATAGGTGTCCTCGTACGACGACGAGTGATTGGCGTGCGTCAGCGTCACTCGTGCGCCGAGCAGCTCGATCCCGCCTCCCTTGTTCAGCGACTGGCCCAGCTCCTGGCCGATCTGCGCGCCGAGCACTCCGCGCAGCTCGACCTGGGCGATCACAGGGCAGGCGAACCCGCGCGCCAGCCTGACGGTGTCGCCGACGTGGTCACTGTGGCCGTGCGTCAGGAGGATGGCGTCGATGCGCTCGGGCTCGAGCTCCGACGCAGGGCAGCTGGGGTTGCCGGTCAGCCAGGGATCGATATAGATCCGGTCGCCCGCCGGTGTGTCGAGGCGAAAGGCGGCGTGGCCGAGCCAGGTGATCGACGCAGGCATAGCGCGGAGAGTACTCTAGGCGAACGGAAGCGAGAGCACGGCCTTCGTGACCACGTCGATCAGCGGCTGAACGAAGAAGAACGAGCCGACGGCGACGACGATCGCAGCGCCGATTGCGAGCTCGAGCGCCGGATCGGCCGGCGGTGAGCCACCCGCGACCACGAGGTCGGCCCGCGCCGACGACGGCCGCATGTACATCGCCCGAACGACGGCGAGGTAGTAGTAGATGCTCACGGCCGTGGCGATCACGCCGATCACGATCAGCCACCACCACCCAGCCCGATACGCCGAGCTGAACACGTAGAACTTGCCGACGAGACCGCCGGTGAACGGGAAGCCCGCGAACGTGAGCATGAACACCCACATTGCGGCGCCGTAGAACGGGCGCTCCCAGCCCCACCCCTCGAGCGTGGTAAGCGTCACCTCGCGCCCGAGCTCGCGCTCCCGGGCCGCGACGACGGCGAACGCGCCGATCGATGCTGCGCCGTAGGGGATCAGGTAGTAGAGCAGCGCCTTGCCGCCGAGCTCGTTGTTGGCCGCGATCGCGATCAGCATGAAGCCCGCCTGCGACACGGACGAGTAGGCGAGCAGGCGCTTCGCGCTCCGCTGGGCGAGTGCAGCGAGGTTGCCGACGACGAGCGAGATCACGGCGAGCACGGCTACCGCAACCGACCAGATCTCGGCCTGCTCCGGGAACGCCGTCACGAGGATCCGGAGCGTGACGACGAGTGCGACCGCCTTGGTTGCGGCCGACATGAAGGCCGTCACGGGCGTCGGCGCCCCCTCGTAGACGTCCGGCGTCCACATGTGGAACGGAGCGGCGGAGGCCTTGAACGCGAGCCCGGCGATGATCATCGCCATCCCCGCCACGAACATCGGGTCATCGGCGCCTGTCGCCGTTCGGATCGCGTTGAAGCCCAGCTCACCAGTAGCGCCGTAGGTCAGCGCCGAGCCGAACAGCAGGATGGCCGAGCCGAAGCTCCCGACGATCAGGTACTTGAGCCCAGCCTCGAGCGACTCCTTGCGATGGGTGTCGAGCGCAACCAGGATGTAGAGCGAGATCGAGAACCACTCGAGCCCGAGGAACAGGGTCATCAGGTTCCCGGCGGAGACGAAGAACGCCATTCCTCCACCTGCCGCGGCGAGCAGCGCGTAGTACTCGCCGACGTGGTCGCGACGACGGTCACCCCATGAGATGAGCACCGCGGCCAGGCCGAAGCCGGCAACGAGGACCTGGGTGAGCGCGGCCAGCCGGTCGCGACTCATCGACTCGGCGATCAGCAGCGTCTGTGTTGGAGTGCGGTCGAAGACGACAACTGCCAGCGCCCCGGACGCGATGAAGCCGGCGCCGGCGATCGTGACCGAGAAGAGGCGCCGTCCTCGGGACGGGACGAGAACAGCCCCGAGCAGGCAGATCGCGGCCGCGGCGAGCAGCGCCAGGGCAGGCGAGAGCGCAAGCCAGTCGACGTGCGGCGTGGTGATCGCGGCGAGGGTCACGGTGTCGCCGCCGAGGACGAGCTGACAGGCGCCGAGCCCGGGAACGAGTGCTCGGTGATCGATGTGGGCCAGACCGAGAGGGCAAGCAAAATCGCGATGAGCGGCACGATCAGCAGGAGTTCGCCAGAGCGGAGATCGAGCGACTCATCGCGGACCGCGCTGCCGGGCTCGCGATGAAGCACCGCGGAGATAAGGCGCAGGGAGTACATCGCAGCGAGAACGATGGCGATCACACCGACGGCGGCGTAGCCCCAGCCCTGCGTAAAGACGCCGGCGAGGATTGCGAACTCACCGGCGAAGTTCACCGAGCCGGGAACGGCGAGCGTCAACATGCCGACGATCAGCACGGAGGTGGCGAGCGCCGGGCGACCCTTCGCGAGCCCGCCGAGGTCCTCGAATCGGTCTGTTCCGGTCCGCTGAATGAGCATCGCGGCGAGCAGGAACATCGCCGCCGAAACGAGGCCGTGGGCAACCGAATGAAGCACCGCACCGGTGATCCCGATGTTGTCGAAAGAGAAGATGCCGAGCACGATCAGGCTCATCTGCGCCATCGACGAATACGCCACGACACCCCGGACATCGGGTTGGCGGAACGCGAGGAGCGATCCGTAGACGAGTCCTACGGCAGCCAGCACGAGCACCACCGTGCGCCAACTCGCGGCCGGGCCCGGGAAGTGGCGCAGAACGATCCAGATCAGGCCATAGACAGCCGCCTTGGAGACGACGCCGGAGAGCAGCGCGGCAACCTCGGGCGGAGCCTCGGTGTACGCGGTGCGCAGCCAGCCGTGGAACGGGAGCAGCGGGGCCTTTACCGCGAACGCGATCAGGAAACCGAGGAAGACCCACTCGTTCCCGCTCGTACCCGAATCGATCAGGTTGAAGGTTCCCTCCGAGAGGCCGAAGACGATGATCGACGCCAGCATCAGTAGCGATCCGGCCATCGTGTAGATCACGAACGTCACGGTCGCAGAGATGCGGTTAGGTCCGCCCCAGACGCCGACGAGCACGTAGATCGGGATCAGCATGGCCTCGAAGAAGACATAGAACAGGAGCAGGTCCTGCGCCGCGAACACGCCTACGACCGCGCCGATGAGGAACAGCATCAGGCCGTAGTACGCCCGCGCGCGATCCCTCCCGACCCAGGCGCCGAATCCGATCGCTGCCGCTCCGACGACGACGGTGAGCCCGGCGAGCCAGAGCGAGAACCCATAGAACCCGACCGTGTAGCTCACGCCGAGGTCGCCGAACCACGTTCGGTGAGCCTCGTTCTGGAGCACGGGTGAGGCCCAGTTGAAGTGGAGCAGCGTCACGATCCAGAGTGCGACCTCGGCGAGGGCGATGACAACGGCGAGCGCGGCCGTGAATTCGCGCGGCAGCGGCGCCACCCACACGACGAGCGCTCCGACGAGCGGCAGCACGATGAGGAGGCTCGTCAGCATCACCGTACCGCCACGAAGACGATGACAAGGACGACGACGGCGACGGCGAAAACCAGCGCGTACGAGCGCAGGAGCCCGCTCTGCAGGCGCGCCGTGCCACCGGCGACGTCGGTGACGCCGGCGCCGATCTCACCCAGGGAGCCCTGAATGATCGGCTCCTCCACCCGGGTGCGGAGCAGGTTCGCAAGTGTCTGGGCCGGCCGCGAGAACAGCCAGTCGTACAGCTCGTCGAAGTAGAGCTTGTGCTCGAGGGCGGTACGGATCGGCCCGTCGGCGACGAGCTCCTGACCGGCGTTGTAGGCGCGCCGGGCGACGACGATGCCGATCACGGCGATCGTCACGGCGACGGCACTCGTGCCGTAGTCCTGCCCGACGCTCGGGAACACGAGAGGCTCGACCGCACTGTCGATCCAGTCGAGGAACGGTTCCCACACGCCGGGAATCGCGACGAGGCCGCCGATCGCGGCGAGCACCGTGAGCACGCCGACGGGGATCAGCATCGACAAAGGCCCTTCGCCGTGGCCATGCGCTTCGGCTTCACCGTGGCCACCCGAATGCGCCACGACGAGCTCCGAGGGAGGCCCATGGAAGACGAGGTAGTACAGCCGGAACGTGTAGGCGCCCGTCAGCAAG
Organism: uncultured Thermoleophilia bacterium; assembly: GCA_963799575.1. Lineage (GTDB taxonomy): Bacteria > Actinomycetota > Thermoleophilia > Gaiellales > Gaiellaceae > Gaiella. Next base: position 272,961 of record CAWCXK010000006.1, on the reverse strand, counting down.
GCGCCGAGGAGTCCGAGGGCGACGAGCGCGTATCCGAGCGTGCCGCCGTTGGCGAGCGCGGACGAGATGATGCCGTCCTTCGACCAGAAGCCCGAGAGTGGCGGGATGCCGGCGAGCGCGAGCGCGCCGACGAGGAAGGCAGCGTGCGTGAACGGCATCACCTTGCGGAGCCCGCCCATCTTGCGGATATCCTGCTCGCCGCCCAGGTGGTGGATGATCACGCCGGCCGAGAGGAAGAGCAGCGCCTTGAAGAAGGCGTGCGTCATCAGGTGGAACATGGCGTAGCCGTAGGCGCCGATTCCGGCCGCGAGGAACATGTAGCCGATCTGCGACATCGTCGAGTACGCGATCACCCGCTTGATGTCCCACTGCACGAGGGCGATCACGCCGGCGACGATGATCGTGACGCCACCGATGATCGCCGACAGGTGCTGCACGTTCGGTGCGGCTTCGAAGATCGAGTGCGTGCGGACGATCAGGTAGACACCGGCCGTCACCATCGTCGCGGCGTGGATGAGGGCGGAGACCGGCGTCGGGCCCTCCATCGCGTCCGGCAACCAGGTGTGGAGCGGCAGCTGGGCGGACTTGGCGACGGCACCGCCGAGCAGGCCGAGCGCCACGAGGTTGACGGTGGTCGACGAGAGCTGGCCGGTCGAGGCGGCGTAGAAGGTGGTCGAGAAGTCGAGTGTGCCCGCCTTGAAGATGAGCAGGAAGAAGCCGAGCGCCATCGTCGCGTCGCCGATCGCGTTCATGATGAATGCCTTCTTGGCCGCGGCCACGGCCTCCGGGCGGTCGTGGTAGAAGCCGATCAGGAGGTACGACGCAAGCCCGACGAGGCCCCAGCCGACGAGCAGCAGCAGCAGGTTGCCGCCCATCACGAGCATGAGCATGGCGAAGACGAAGAAGGCCATGTAGGCGAAGTAGCGACGTTCCTCGTCCTCACCCTTCATGTAGCCGATCGAGTACCAGACGATGAGACCGCCGACGCCGGTGATGATCAGCATCATCGTGAGCGATACGGGGTCGACGAGTATCTGCATCGGCACCTGGAACTGGCCGATGCCGAGCCAGGTGTACGCCGTGAAGAGATGCTCGCGGCCGTCGGAGCTCTCGCCCGCGACCTTGAGGAACGCTACGAGCGCGCCGGCGAAGCCGACGAACACCGAGAGGGTCGAGATCCAGGCCGCGGCGGTGCGCGAAATCAGCGTGCCACCGAGCGTGATCAGCACGGCGCCCGCGAGGGGCGCAAGGAGGCAGAGCCAGGACGCGGTCTCGATCATCCGCGGAGCTCCGTCAGCGTGTCGACGTCGAGCGGCATCTTGCGGCGCGTGAAGGCGACGATCAGACCGAGTCCGACGACCACCTCGGCGGCGGCCACGGCCATCACCGAGATCGCGAAGATCTGGCCGTCGACCGACACGAAGTGGCGGGAGAACCCGACGAGGGCCAGGTTCGACGCATTGAGCATGATCTCCAGCGAAAGCAGCACGATCAGCGGGCTGCGCCGCAGGATCACGCCGGTCGTGCCGATCCCGAACAGGACGGCGGCGACGGCGATGTACCAGGTGGTGTCGGGACCGGCCACTAGACGTCGTCCTCGGCGGAGGCCTTCATCCCGAGCACGACGCCGCCGACGGCGGCGACGAGCAGGACGATCGAGGTGATCTCGAACGCGAGAAGGTGGTCGGTGAGGAAGAGGCGCCCGATCTCGGCGGGGCTGCCGAACGAGCGGGTGATCTCGCCGCTGTCGGTGAGACCGCCGTCGGCCTTCGTCACGAGCGCGACGATGACCTCGATCATGATTGCGGCGCCGACGACGAACGCCCGAGCTGGAGCCAGCGTGGCCCGCCCGCCCACGGTGCATCGGCCCGGCCGCCGAGGTAGGCGATCACGAAGAGGAACATCACCATCACGGCTCCCGCATACACGAGGATCTGCGCGGCGGCAACGAACTCGGCCGAGGCGAGCAGGAAGAGCACCGCGAGCGAGGCGAGGTTCCCGATCAGCGCGAGCGCCGAGTAGAACGGGTTCGTGAAGCTGATCACGGCGACGCCGGTCGAGATGCACGCGAGCGCGGCGAGGATCCAGATCACCCAGACGAGGACGTTGCCCATCAGGAGGACGTCTTGTAGGCGGGGATCGGGGTGTCGAAGAGGTCGGCGTCCTGCACGGGCACGCGCTTGATCGGCTCGGTCAGCAGCATGTCCTTGGTGTAGATCAGGTCGTCGCGTGAGTACTCGGAGATCTCGAATTGGTTGCCGAGCGTGATCGCGTCGAACGGGCACGCGAGCTCGCAGTAGCCGCAGAAGATGCAGCGGCTCATGTTGATCTCGTAGATGCGGGCGTAGCGCTCCCCGGCCGACACGCGGTGCTCCGCGGTGTTCTCGGCGGCGACGACGCGGATGCAGTCGGAAGGGCACGCGGCGGCGCACAGCGAACAGCCGACGCACTTCTCGAGCCCGTTCTCGTGGCGATGGAGCATGTGGCGCCCGCGGAAGCGCGGGTAGACCGCCCGCTTGAACTCGGGGTACTGCTCGGTGATCGGCTTCCGGAAGATCTGGCTGAACGTGACCCCGAAGCCCTTGAGGGTGGAGAACGGCTGAGGTGACATCAGATCGCCACCACGAGGATCGCCGTGATGATCGCGTTCAGCGTCGCGACCGGGAGCAGGACCTTCCACCCGAAGTGCATCAGCTGGTCGTAGCGGAGTCGGGGCACGGTCGTCCGCACCCAGATGAAGACGAAGAGCAGCAGGAACAGCTTGATCAGGAACCAGATCGGCCCCGGGAACCATGGTCCGTGCCAGCCGCCGAGGAAGAGCGTCACGCAGAGCGCCGTGAGCGTGATCAGGTTGATGTACTCGGACATCGAGAAGAGCCCGAAGCGCATGCCGCCGTACTCGGTGTGGTACCCGGCGACGAGCTCCTGCTCGGCCTCGGGCAGGTCGAACGGGGCGCGCGCCGTCTCGGCCGTGCCGGCGACGAGGAAGATCACGAAGCCGACGAATTGCGGCAGGACGAACCAGGTCTCGTCGGCCTGCACCTGGACGATGTCGACGAGCGAGAGCGACCGCGCCATCAGGATCACGCCGAGCACGCTGAGTGCGAGCGAGACCTCGTACGAGACGAGCTGCGCGCAGGTGCGCATCGAGCCGAGGAGCGCGAACTTCGAGTCGGACGACCAGCCGCCGAGGATGAACCCGTAGACGCCGAGGGAGCCGATCGCGAAGATCAGCAGGAGGGCGATCGGCAGGTCGGCCACGTAACCGTTGATCCGGTAGCCCCCGACCTCCCAGCCCGGCCCCCACGGGATCACGGAGAACGTGCAGAGAGCGGTGAAAGCGGCCAGGAACGGCGCGAAGATGTAGAGCACGTCGATCGCTGCCGCCGGGAAGAAGCTCTCCTTGCGGATCAGCTTGACCAGGTCGGCGATCGGCTGTAGCAGGCCGTAGGGGCCTGCGCGATTCGGCCCGTATCGCAGCTGCATCCGTCCCATCACTTTTCGCTCGGCGAGCGTCAGGTACGCGAAGCAGACGAGGACGAGGTTGATGATGATCACCGCCTCGATCGCGGAGATCCACCACGGCGAGCCGTTGGCGCCGGACGAGAGGATGAGATTCGGCAGGCTCACGGCTTTACGACCTCGACGAGCAGGTGGAGATCGGACGCGTGCTCGTCGGGAACGCGGGCAACGCCCTCGACGAGCCTGCGGTTGATCCTGGCGCGAAGCTCGACCGAGGTGCCGTTCGAGCGGACGGAGACGATGTCGCCGGTCTCGATCGTGCGTCGCGCAGCATCGGCGGCGGAGAGCTCGAGCTCGGCCGGCGGTCGCTGGAAGTCGAGCTCGCCGACGCGCTCGACGAACGGGCCCGAGAACAGCGGCCGGTAGCGGATGAGCCGGAGCTCGCCGATGAAGTGCTCGCCCGCGGGCCGCGGCTCGAGCGGTGCAGGTTGCTCGGGCGCGGGCGGCGGCGCGGCGTAGGTGGTTCGCTCCGGCAGCTTCGCGGTGCCGTTCAGCTCGGAGCCGTCGACGCCGCCGAAGATCAGGGAGGACAGCTCGTCGAAGACGACGACCGGGTGCGGCGACAGCGCGACATCGAACCGCTCGGCGAGCTTCGCGATCCAGGCGAGCTCGTCCGGGACGGGGGCGATGACTGCCCGGCGGAGGCGTTGCAGCCGGCCCTCGAGGTTGAGCAGGGTCCCGTCGCGCTCGAGGGAGCTTGTGGCGGGCAGCACGAGGTCGGCCCAGCCGACTGCGAGGCCGTGGAACATGGTGATCGCGATGACGTGCTCGGCGTGCTCGGCGAGGGCGCGCACGGCCGGATCGGCGGCGGCCTCGTCACCGGAGACGATGAGCAGTCCGATCGGCTCCGGGTTTGCGTCGTCCTCGTCGGCGGCTGCCGCCCAGGCGGCGGCGACGCCGCGCCCGTTCGGCGTTGCCGGCAGATGGAATGCGCCGCTCCCCGGCTTGCCGGCGAAGCCGAGCGCGTGCGCGGCCTCGGCGAGGCGCGCGCCTCCTCCGCCACCGCTGCCAGACCAGACGAGGATCGCCCGCTCGGAGTCGCGGAGCCGAGCGCCGAGCTCGTTGCCGGGCTCGGTCAGCGCCTGCAGCGCGGCAGCCGCTCCACCGGGGCCTGTCGGAACGGTTCCCATCGGGCCGTAATGCACGATCTCGGCGCCGTTGCGACGCGCAGCCTTGAGCCAGAGGTCGACCACCGGTGCACGGTCGGCGACGTCGTCGTCACCGACGAGAACGACGATCTCGGCCTCTGCGAGCGACGACAGAGGGAGCCGGAAGGCATCGAGCGCGTCGGACGTCGACTCGGGCAGTACCGCGGCGTGGGCGCCGAGCCCGCCGCGCAGGAGCCGGGCGAGCGCATAGGCCTGCTCGACCGTCTCGGAGCCGGAGAGCGCCGTGACAACGCGGGTTCCGGCGCCGCGGAGGAGCTCCTCGGCACGGCCGAGCGCGACATCCCAGCTGATGGGCTCGAGCCCGAGCTGCCCGCGTTGAAGCGGCTCGGTGATGCGGTCAGCGGCGGTCAAGTGCGGATACGTAAAGCGACCCTTGTCGCAAAGCCAGCCGCCGTCGACCTCGGGATGGTTGCGCGAGAGAACGCGCTTGACCTTGCCTTCGCGGACGGTCGCATTGATGTTGCAGCCCACCGAGCAGAGGCCACAGATAGTCGGGACGTTCTGGATGTCCCACGGCCGGGCCTCGAAGCGGTACTGCGTCGAGGTGAGCGCGCCGACCGGGCACAGCTCGATCACGTTGCCCGAGAACGGCGCCCGGTACGGGTCGCTCTCGAAGGTGGTGATCTCGGTGTGGGCGCCGCGGTTCCGCGCCACGAGCTGGTTGTCCTCGGCCACGTCGGAGGAGAAGCGTGTGCAGCGGTAACAGAGGATGCAGCGCTCGCGGTCGAGCGCGATCAGCGGCGACACCGGGATCGGCTTCTCGAGCGTGATCTTCGAGAACGACATCCGCGTGTTGCCCGGCCCGTAGCGGAAGGTCAGGTCCTGCAGTGGGCACTCGCCGCCCTTGTCGCAGACCGGGCAGTCGAGAGGATGGTTGACGAGGATGAACTCGAGCGTTGCGTTCTGGCCTTCTGCCGCCTTCTCGGAGGTGGCCGCGGTCTTGACGACCATGCCGTCCTGCGCCGTCAGCCCGCAGCCGGCCTGAAGCTTCGGTAGTCCCTCGACCTCGACGAGGCACATGCGGCAGGCGCCGACGGGCGGCCCGAGCCGAGGCTCGTAACAGAAGACGGGGATCTCGATCCCGGCCGCCTCTGCGGTCTCGACGAGCCCGGTGCCCTTCGGCACCTCGACCTCGCGATCGTCGATCTTGACCTTGACGAGGTCGGTCATGCGGGCACCTGGTGGGCCGCGTTGTCGTGGACGTGCATTGCGACGGGCGCGAGCAGCTGATCGAGCGAGGACGAGCCGTGGAATGGGCAGCCGCCCTCGTCGATGTGCGCCTGGAACTCGTCGCGGAATTTGTCGAAGTAGCTCATCACCGCGATCGCGTCGGAGTCGCCGAGCGGGCAGAGGCACTTGCCGTTGATGCGCTCGGCCACCGACACGAGCAGATCCATGTCGGCCTGCGTGCCGCGACCGTCCTCGATCTTCTGCAGGATCGTCGTCAGCCACTTCGTGCCGACGCGGCACGGAGTGCACTTCCCGCACGATTCGTGTTGGTAGAACTGCGACACTCGCACGGCGAGCTGCACCATGCAGCAGCGGTCGTCGATCGCGATCACGGCGGCCGAGCCGATCGCGGTGCCGGCGCCGACGAGCGAGTCGAAGTCGAGCGTGACGCGGTTCGCCTCGTCGGCGGTCAGGATCACGGTCGACGAACCGCCGGGGATCACGGCCTTGAGGTTGTGGCCGTCGGCGATGCCGCCACCGAGATCGTTGATCAGGTCGCGCAGGGGAAAGCCGTGGGGCAGCTCGTAGTTGCCTCCGTTGACGACGTTGCCCGAGAGCGAGAAGACGCGGGTTCCGGTCGAGTGCTCGAGACCGATCTTTGCGTACTCGGCGCCGCCGATCTCGAGCACGGATGTGGCGCTCGTGATCGACTCGACGTTGTTGACGGCGGTCGGCGACGCATAGAGCCCGGCGATCGCGGGGAACGGCGGCTTCGTGCGCGGCTGGCCGCGACGGCCCTCGAGCGACTCGAGCAGCGCGGTCTCCTCGCCGCAGATATAGGCGCCGGCGCCACGGTGGACGACGATCGTCACGTCGCCGAGCAGCTGCTTCGCGCGCATCTGCTCGAGCGCGGCGACGAGCACCTCGTACTCGGCCTCGTACTCACCACGGATATAGATGAAGACGTGTGTCGACTCGATCGCCCGGGCGGCGATCAGCGCGCCCTCGAGGAAGCGGAACGGGACGCGCAGCATGATCTCGCGATCCTTGAACGTCCCCGGCTCCGACTCGTCGGCGTTGATCACCAGGTAGTGCGGCTTGTCGATCTTGTCCGGCTTCGGGACGAAGCTCCACTTTCGGCCGGTGGGGAAGAAGGCACCGCCGCGGCCGCGGAGGTTCGAGGCGTTGAGCTCCTCGATGATCTCGTCGGGCGTCATCCCGCGCGACCTCGCGAGCGCCCGGAAGCCGCCGACGGCCTCGTAGTCGGCGATCTCGGTCAGCGCGCCGCCGTTCGTGCCGGCGAAGACGATCTCAGGCGTTGTGGCCATCGCCGCCCTCCTCGATCCGCACCCCACGGAGCTCCGCCACGATCCCCGGCACGTCGGCGGCCTGCACGTGCAGCCGGTGGCGGTTGTCGATCGCGACGATCGTCGCCCAGCCGCAGCCGCCGAGGCACTCGACCGTGCGCAGCGTGAAGTCGTCGTTCGTCTCGCCCGCCGCGATGCCGAGCTCGGCCTCGAACGCCTCGACCACCTGCTGGGCACCGCGCAGCCCGCAGGAGATGTTCGTGCACACCTCGACCAGGTGCTCGCCGACGGGCTCGAGGTGGAACATGTCGTAGAACGACGCGATCGAGAGGCAGTAGGCGGGCGTGAGATCGAGCGCGTCCGCGACGTCGCGGAACGACTGCTCGGAGAGCCAGCCGCCGTTGCGCTCCTGCGCGAGCTGGAGCGCGGGCATGACCGCCGACAGGCTCTCGGGGTAGCGGGCGCGGATCGCCTGGATCTCGTCGTAGATCGCGGTCACCGATCGACCTCCCCCATGACGCCGTCGAGCGAGCCGACGATCGCGATCATGTCGGCGATCGCAGCATCGGTCATGCAGGTCGCAGTCGCCTGCAGCGCGACGAAGCTCGGTGCGCGGAACTTGACACGCCAGGGCTTCGGGCCGCCGTCCGAGACGACGTAGACGCCGAACTCGCCGCGGGGCGATTCGACACACGAGTAGACCTCGCCCTCGGGCACGACGTAGCCCTCGGTGACGATCTTGAAGTGGTGGATGAGCGACTCCATCGAGGTGTGCAACTCTTCGCGGGGTGGCAACACGACCTTGCGGTCGTCCGCGATCCACGGCTCGCCGCGCATCTCCGAGAGGCGGTCGAGGCACTGCGAGACGATGCGCACGGACTCGCGCATCTCGTCCATGTGCACCTTGTACCGCGCGTACACGTCGCCCTCCGGGTACACCGGCACGTCGAAGGACACCTGGTCGTAGGCGAGGTACGGCATGTTCTTGCGCAGGTCCCAGTTGACGCCCGAGGCGCGCAGCACGGGGCCGGACTGGCCGAGCGCGATCGCATCGTCCGCAGACAGCAGGCCGATGCCCTTCGTGCGCTTGAGCCAGATGGCGTTCCGGTCGAGGATCGCCTCGTACTCGTCGATCGCCTTCGGCATCTTCTTGCACCACTCACGGGCCTGCGCGTAGAAGCCCTCGGGGATGTCCTCGGCGAGGCCGCCCGCCTGGAAGTAGCGCGTATGCATCCGCGTGCCGGCGACCATCTCGAAGAGATCCAGCGTGGCGTCGCGGTCGTCGAACGTGTACCAGAACATCGAGATCGCACCCAGCTCGAGCGCCGAGGTGCCGAGCCAGACGAGATGGGAGTGGATCCGCGTCAGCTCGGACATGCACATCCGCATCCACGTGGCCTTCTGTGGCACCTCGATCTCGAGCAGCTTCTCGATCGCGAGGACGAAGGCGAGCTCGTTGACCTGGAACGAGACGTAGTCGATCCGCTCGGGATAGGTGATGCACTTCCACCACGTCTTCTGCTCCATCGTCTTCTCGAACCCGGTGTGGAGGTAGCCGATCACCGCTGCGATGCCGGCGACGTGCTCCCCATCGAGGTCGACGACGAGCCGCAGCACGCCGTGCGTCGAGGGATGGTTCGGACCGAAGTTGACCGTGAGGATGTCGTCGAGCGCGTGCTCGGCCGGGTCGATCTGGAGTACGGTCGGGATCGGGCTCGGAATCCGCGATCCCTCGTAGACCTTCTTCGCGTGGTCGACAACCGTCACGGCTACTCCTCCCCCGAGAACCGGACGGGCTCGCCGCCGATGGGGTAGTCCTTGCGGAGCGGGTGGCCTTCCCAGTCGTCCTCCATCAGGATCCGCGCCAGGTTCGGGTGGCCGCGGAAGACGATGCCGAACATGTCCCATGCCTCGCGCTCGAACCAGTCGGCGGTCGGCCACACGGGCACGACGGTGTCGATCTCCTCACCGTCGCCGAGCCACGCCTGCACGCGGAGCCGGACGGGGTCGTCGGTGAGCCGGAGCAGGTGGTAGTTGACGGCGAACCGCTTTGGCTTTGGGTCGGGGACGCGCGCGAAGCCCTGCGAGCCCGGCGCGTGGAGGTCACGCCCCGCGGTCGTGCCCATGTAGCCCGCGACGCCGGCGCCTCCCCAGCCGAGGTAGTCGGTCGGGGTCAGATCGGAGAGGAAGTTGAATCCCTGCTCGTCGCGGAGGTGGATGCTCGCCTCGACAATGCGCGCCGGGTCGACGACGAGCGTCGTCTCGCCGAACGCGACGACGGTCTCGACGAGCCCTGGTACTCCCTCGTAGACGGTCGTCACCGGGCGGCCACCGTGCATTGGCTCGTCGGCCTCACTGTGCCACGCCGCGAATCTGGTAGGCGGGAGGCACGCCGGCTTTGATCTTCTCGTGCAGGCGGACGATGCCCTCCATCAACGCCTCGGGGCGCGGCGGGCAGCCGGGCACGTGGACGTCGACGGGAACGATCTTGTCAACACCCTGGAGCACGGTGTAGTTGTTGAACATCCCACCCGAGCTCGCGCAGGCACCCATCGCGATCACCCACTTCGGCTCGAGCATCTGGTCATAGACCTGGCGCAGCGGGCCGGCCATCTTGTGGGTGACGCGGCCGGAGACGATCAGCAGGTCTGCCTGCCTCGGCGACGAGCTGAAGCGCTCCATCCCAAAGCGGGAGATGTCGTAGCGGGACGAGACGATCGACATCATCTCGATCGCGCAGCAGGCGAGGCCGAACGTGTCGGGCCACATCGAGTGGGCCTGAGCCCAGGCAACCGCTTTCTCGACCGTGGTGATCCCGAGGGCGTCCTCGATGCCGTCGATCTCCTCCTCGAAGACGCCGGGGCCTTTGTTCGGCATCAGCACGCGCTCGGAGCTGAGGCCCGCCTTCGCGAGCGGGCGGTCGCTGATCAGGGGCAGCTTGCGGGCTAGTGCCATTCGAGCGCCCCTTTTCTCCAGATGTAGACGTAGGCCACGAGCAGGATCCCGATGAACGAGAGGAACTCGATCAGCCCGAACCAGCCGAGCGCGTTGAGCTGGATCGCGAGCGGGTAGAGAAAGACGATCTCGATGTCGAACAGGATGAACAGCATGGCGGTGAGGTAGAAGCTCACCGTGAAGCGGCGGTCCTGGGCCGGCGGCCCCTCGGAGACTCCCGATTCGAACGGGATCATCCGCTGCTTCGTGCGCGATGTCGGGCGCGTCGCGAACAAGAATGACCCCATCACCATCGTGGCGGGGATAACCGCCGCGATGATTGCGTAGATCAGAAACGGAAGCCAGTCCGACAGCATGAAGGTCCCTCCCCTCGGGGAGTCGATGGGCGAAACGTAGCACCTTGCCAATCGTCGCACGAAATCATGTGCGATCGGCTTCGCCATCAGGAATCAGGTGTTACAAACTCGATCCGATTGGTCCGTTCCGCCGCCCGGGCGTGACGGAGGATCGTGTCACACCCCTTTGGCGGCTGATCACTGGTCCGTTCCGCCGCCGGGCCGTGACGGAAAATCGTGTCACACCCCTTTGGCGGCCCGGACAGTGTGGACGGCGTCGATGGTGGCGACAGCGTCGGGGCCGGGCAACGGTGACCCTGCCCCGTTCGGGTACGATCACGTCAATGGAGATCAAGGAGCGCCCCACCGACACGCTGCTCTCGATCACGCCCGCGGCGGCGGCGAAGATCCGTGAGCTGATGGCCGAGGAGCCCGACGGCGACACGATGGTGTTGCGCGTCGCGATCCAGGGCGGCGGTTGCTCCGGCTTCCAGTATGGCCTCGGCTTCGACACGGAGTCGGCCGAGGGAGACCACGAGCTCACGCTCGAGGGCGTCAACGTCGTCGTCGATCCGTTCAGCGTGCCGTATCTCCAGGGCGCCACGATCGACTTTCTCACGGGGCTGCAGGAGTCGGGCTTCAAGATCGACAACCCGAACGCTGCATCATCGTGCGGCTGCGGGCACTCCTTCCAGGTGGAAGAAGGCGCCGAGGGCGAAGCCGCCCCGGATGCCAACGCCGGCGGCTGCGGCTCCGGCTGCTCGCACTAGCGTCCCCGTTCGCGCGTAGCTTCGCTCTCTCTGTCGGCTCGGTTCGGTCGTTCCGTTGGCGACGGTGTTCCGGTCCGGAGCATCCACGCTGCGTCAGCCGGTGGTGACTATTCTGATCCTGTGACCGCAGAGCATCCCCCCCGTGTCGCGGTGGTCGGCTCGGGGCCGGCCGGGTTCTACGCCGCGGGAGCGTTGCTTGCGAGCGAGGATCCGGCAGTCGAGGTCGACATGTTCGATCGCCTCCCGACGCCGTGGGGTCTCGTGCGGCTCGGCGTCGCGCCCGACCACCCCAAGATCAAGTCGGTCTCGCGTGCGTTCGAGCGCATTGCGCAGCGTCCCGGCTTCCGCTTCCTCGGGAACGTCGAGGTGGGTCGGGACGTGACCCACGACGAGTTGGCGGAGCTCTACGACGCCGTGATCTATGCGTTCGGGGCGCAGGCCGACCGGCGGATGGACATCCCAGGCGAAGACCTTCCCGGCTCGTGGCCCGCGACGGCGTTCGTGGCCTGGTACAACGGCCACCCCGACTTTCAGGATGTGCCCTTCGACCTCTCCGGCGAGCGGGTCGTCGTCGTTGGCAACGGGAACGTCGCGGTCGACGTGGCCCGGATGCTCGCGCTCACCGCGGAGGAGATCGGACCGACGGACACGACGGACGAGGCGATCGCCGCGATCCTCGGCTCGGGCATCCACGAGATCCTCGTGCTCGGCCGCCGCGGTCCAGCCCAGGCTGCGTTCACGACGCCGGAGCTCCAGGAGCTGACGGAGCTCGCGGGCGCGGATCTCGTGATCGATCCCGCCGATCTCGAGCTCGACCCGGCGAGCGAGGCCGCGCTCGAGGACGACACGGCGCTTGCGCGACGGAACGTCGACCTGATGCGCGAGGTGGCCGGCAGGCCGCTGACGGGCAAGCCCAAGCGGGTCGTGCTGCGCTTCGGGGTGTCACCTGTGGCGATCGTCGGCGGCGACAAGGTCGAGGCGGTCGAGGTCGTCCGCAACGAGCTCGTGGTGGACGCGAGCGGGACGATCCGCGCCGTGCCGACCGAGGAGCGCGAGGTGATCCCGTGCGGGCTCGTGCTGCGGAGCGTCGGCTACCGCGGCATGGCGATGCCGGGGATCCCGTTCGACGAGGGACGTGCCACGATCAGGAACGCCGGTGGCCGGGTTCTCGACGACACGGACGCGTCGATCCCGGGCGTGTACTGCACGGGATGGATCAAGCGGGGGCCGAGCGGCGTCATCGGCACGAACAAGAAGGACGCGACCGAGACGGTCGAGCTTCTCCTCGAGGACCTGCGGGCCGGCATCGGCGCCGGTAGCTCCGCGAATCACGCCGGCTTGGTGGACGAGCTCCTCAGGGCGCGCGGAATCGCCGTCGTCTCTTACGAGGACTGGCAGGCGATCGATGCCGCCGAGTGCGCGGCGGGCGAGCCGCTCGGGCGTCCGCGCGTGAAGCTGCACCGTTGGGACACGCTGCTCGAAGCGGCCCGCAAGCGCTAGGTGCTCAACGCTTCGAGGGCACAGTCGACGTCGGCCTCGCTGTTGTAGAGGTGCCACGACGTCCGCACCCGGCCGCCGCGCACGGCCGCTCTGATCCCCGCTCGCTCGAGGCGCGCAGCGGCCTCGGGCACGTCGACGAACACGATTGCCGAGTCGCCGGTCTCGAGCCCGAGGCCGGAGCGGAAGCGGTTCGCCAGCCCGAGGTCGTGCGCGTGGATGGCGCCGATGCCGATGTCCTCGAGCAGCGCGAGCGCCGGGGCGGCACCGACCCAGCTGTGCCAGGCGGGCGAGGTATCGAGGCGCCTCGCATCTGTTGCGAGGCGCAGCGGCCCGCCGAAGTACGACGCGTGGACGTCCTCGCCTGCGTACCAGCCGGCCGCCGTTGGGACGATTCCGCCGAGCCGGTCGGGTGCGACCGACATGTACGCGGTGCCGCGCGGCGAGAGCAGCCACTTGTACCCCGCCGCGACGATGATGTCGAAGCCGTACCCGTCGAGCGGGAGCCATCCGCAGGCCTGGGTTGCGTCGACGAGCGTGAGGGCTCCAACGGACGTCGCCGCGCGCGCGATCGCTTCGAGGTCCGCCACCTCGCCGGTCGCCATCTGCACGGCGCTGAAGGCGACGACGTCGGTCGCCTTGTCGATCGCTCCGGCGAGCTCGGCAGCCGGGACGGTGCGGACCACGACGCCTCGGTCGGCCTGGACGAGGAATGGAAAGAGCGTCGAGGTGAATTCGACCTCGGGGGCGAGCACGCGCGACCCGGTCGGGAGGGATGCCGCAACCGGCCCGACGAGCCCCGAGACCGTCGCGCCGACGGCCACGGTCGAGGGCTCAACCCCGACGATCCGCGCGAACGATGCACGCGCAGCCTCGGTCGCCTCGCCCCATTGCTCCCAGCTCGTCCGGCCCGTGCGCCAGTCCTCGAGCGCGGCCTGGAGCGCATCCCAGGCGGGCCGGGGTGGTAGCCCGAAGCTCGCGGTGTTGAGGTATGTCCCGGCGGGGTCCCAGAGCCCCTCGGCGGCGGCGAGCGAAGTCGGCACGCACCAATCCTTGCAGCTCCGTCGCTCTGAGTGCTGCGGTGTGGTCTAGACCACTATAGGCCTAGACCACTTCAGGAACCGGCCTCGGCCTCCATCACGGCCAGTCGGGTGTAGTAGTCGGGAAGCTCCTTCAGGTGAGCCCAGGCGATCTTGCCGGTCGTCAGGTCGTTGTCGTCGGTCACGTTGGTCTCGGGGTCGTGCGCACCGTGCTCGAGCTCGACCTCGAGTCCGAGGAGGTACTGGCCGACGGGAAACGGTGATGTCTTCCAGTCGATCCCGAGCGTGGTTCCGATGCGGCGCGCGTCGTCAAGTGTGAATGCCTTTGTGGCGGTCATCGTGCGATCTCCTTCGGTTGTCTCCCTGAATCGTGACGCCGTGACGCCCAGCCCGCAGCCGTGGTGACCCGGGAAGCGCTCCGCAGTTTCTACCGATCTTGCGTGCCCGCGCGTAGTGCCACGATCTGTTTTAGCCGGCCCTAAACAGGAGGCACGGTGTACCCTGATCTCGCCCATGGCGGACCCCGGCAAGGAGCTCACGAGCGCGGCCGAGGACTACCTCAAGGCGATCTACGCCCTCGGCTCCGAGGGACGGCGCGCGACGACGTCGGCGATCGCTGAGCGCATGCAGGTCAGCGCGCCGTCAGCGACGGCAATGATGAAGCGGCTCGCCGAGCTCGGCCTCGTCGAGCGGGCGCCGTATCGCGGGGTCCTGCTCACCGACAAGGGCAGACTCTGCGCGCTCGAGGTACTCCGCCACCATCGCCTGCTCGAGCGCTACCTCGCCGATTCGCTCGGCATGTCGCTCGACGAGGTGCATGCCGAAGCGGACCGGCTCGAGCACGTCCTCTCGGAGGAGCTCGAGGCGCGGATCGACGAGGCGCTCGGCTATCCGACCGTCGACCCGCACGGCGATCCGATTCCCGATCGGGCGCTGCGGATCGCGACCCTGACCTCGCGCACCGTGGCAGACCTCGCCCTCGGCGACACCGCGGTCGTCGCGCGCGTCCCTGACGGCAACCCCGAGCTGCTGCGCTACCTGGCCGAGATCTCCCTCGTGCCGGGGGAGGCGCTCGAGCTCACCGGCTCGGCTCCGTTCGACGGGCCGTTGACGGTCAAGACCGGCTCGGGAGAGCACGCGATTGCGCGGGAGCTCGCTGCGTCGGTGGGCATCGCCTGACCGGGTTTGGCCCCACCCCAGGTCCGGTGTTTCTACTGACGCTGGGGAATGCGCGGCTGGCTAGTCTTGGCCCATGAGCGCGGAGAAGTTGTGGGGAGGCGAGACCGACAAGGCCGTGGCCAATTTCCCGGTCTCCGGTGAGCCGATTCCCGCCTCTGTCGCACACTGGCTCGGGAGGATCAAGGCAGCCGCCGCCCGCGCCAACGCGGATCTTGGGTTGCTCGATGCGGAGATGGCAGGGAGCATCGCGGCTGCCGGCGATCGCGTCGCGGCGGGCGAGTTCGACGACCAGTTCCCGATCGACGTCTTCCAGACGGGCTCCGGAACGAGCTCGAACATGAACGCCAACGAGGTGATCGCGAGCCTCGCCGGTGAGGGTGTCCACGCGAACGACCACGTCAACATGGGCCAGTCGTCGAACGACGTCTTCCCGTCTGCCGTGCACCTCGCGGCACTCGACCGGGCCGTCAACGACCTGCTGCCCTCGATGGAGACGCTCGCGCGTTCGCTCGAGGCGAAGGCCGTCGCGTTCGACGACGTGATCAAATCGGGGCGCACCCACTGGATGGATGCGACGCCGGTGACGCTCGGCCAGGAGTTCGCGGGGTACGCGGCTCAGGTGCGCCAGGGAATCGCCCGCGTCACGGACGCGCTTCCCCGGCTCGGCCAGATCCCGCTCGGCGGCACCGCCGTCGGTACGGGAATGAACACCCACGCCGACTTCGCCGCCAAGGTGCGCGACCTGCTCCACGCCGAAACGGGCCTGCCGATTTCTCCGCCTGCCGACCCGTTCGAGTCACAGGCAGCACGCGACGGGCTCGTCGAGCTCTCGGGCGCGCTGAAGGTGGTTGCGGTCAGCTACACGAAGATCGCGAACGATCTCCGCTTCCTCGGCTCCGGTCCCCGCGCCGGTCTCTCCGAGCTCTTCCTCCCCGAGCTCCAGAAGGGCTCGTCGATCATGCCCGGCAAGGTCAATCCCGTCATCCCCGAGGTCGTCACCCAGGTGTCGGCCCAGGTGATCGGGAACGACGCAGCAATCACGATCGGCGGCATGAACGGGCACTTCGAGCTGAACGTCTACATCCCGCTGATGGCCCGGAACCTCTTGCAATCGATCGCTCTCCTCGGAAGCGCGTCGCGGCTCCTCGCCGAGAAGTGCGTCGACGGGATCGAGGCGAACCGGGAGCGGTGCGAGAGCTACGCGGAGCTGACGCTCTCGGCGGCGACCGCGTTGAACCCCTTCATCGGGTACGACAAGGCGTCAGAGATCGTGAAGACAGCTGCTGCCAGTGGCCGCTCGTTGCGCGAGGTCGCGCTCGAGGCTGGCGTGGAGGAGGGCGTGCTCGACCAGGCGCTCGACTACCACGCGATGGCCAAGCCGCACGGCTGATCCGCTCGGTTCGCGGGGCGAGGCCACCTGTTCGAGGTGACCGACGACCAGGCTGCAAGGCCGGCGAGTCGGCTCGCAGGGGGGTCCGATCTCACTCGTGTTGCAATTGCACGAACTCCCTTCTAGGCTGCCGGGCATGCGGTGACGGGTTCGTTGGTTTCACCACTGGGGGGTCGCTCGCTGAGCGCTCCGAGGGCACACAGACGGGGAGGGCCCGCAGCGGCGCGGTGGCCCACCCAAAAAGGGGAACGGAATGAAATTTTCGCGAAGGCTCGGCCTGGTGATGATGGCTGCCCTGTTCGTGAGCGTGCTCGGCGCCGCTGCAGGAGGTGCGGCGAAGCCGAAGTTCACGGCAACGTCACTAACGCCGGATTCCACGTTCGTCGCTGCGAAGTCGACCTCCGGGTCACTCGCGCAGACCGACCCGGCGCTGCTCGGGCAGAGCAGCTCGGCGCCGGTCAACGTCGTGATCAAGTACGACTACGACGCAACGGCGTCGTACGCAGGTGACATCAAGGGGCTTGCGGCGACGAGCCCGGCCGTCACCGGCAAGAAGCTGAAGGACAACAAAGGCGCCGTCAAGGCGTACGAGGACCACACCGCCAAGGTGTCGAAGGAGATCAGCTCGGCCGTCCAGAAGGCGGTCCCGAGCGCCAGACTCGGCGACACCTACCAGACCGTCTATGGCGGCGTGGCCGCCCAGGTACCTGCGAACTCGGTTGCCAGTCTGCTCAAGGTCCCCGGCGTCGCAGCGGTGCAGCAGGACTCGCTCGAGCAGCCCCAGACCGACGCGTCGCCGGCATTCGTGGGTGCGACCGACGTCTGGCCCACGCTCGGCGGGCAGGACAACGCAGGCTCCAACGTCGTCGTCGGCGTGCTCGACACCGGCATCTGGCCGGAGCACCCATCATTTGCGGACCACGGCCTGCCTGCACCTCCCGGCGGCCCGTACGCGTGCCAGTTCGGCGACGGCAGCGACGTCGCACACCTCGGGTCGACGTTCGCGTGCAACCGCAAGCTGGTCGGCGCGTACGCCTTCACGGACACGTACATGGCGGTCGTCGGCGCGGAGCCCGGCGAGTTCTGCAACAACGACACGGGTATCTGCTCGGCCCGTGACTCCGACGGCCACGGCACGCACACGTCCTCCACGGCCGCCGGCGATCGCGTCGACCACGCCATGCTCTATGGCGACGACCGCGGCCCGATCAGCGGCATGGCGCCCGGCGCGCGCGTGATCATGTATCGCGTGTGCCTCGCTCAGGGCTGTTTCGGTTCGGATTCTGTCGCCGCGGTGCAGCAGGCGATCCTCGACGAGGTCGACGTGATCAACTTCTCGATCTCGGGCGGCAACAACCCGTACACCGACGCTGTCGAGCTCGCATTCCTCGACGCCTACCACGCAGGCGTCTCCGTCAACGCCTCGGCCGGCAACAGCGGCCCGGGTGCGGCGACGGTCGCGCACGGTGGCCCGTGGGTGACGACGGTCGGTGCCTCGACGGGGAACCGGGCGTTCAGCTCGACCCTGCACCTCAGCGCCGACGGCGGCGCGACGTTCGACATGCCGGGCGTGACGATAACCCAGGGCATCTCGGGCGCCACCTCGGTCGTGCTCGCGCAGAGCATTCCCGGTGAGGACAGCCTCTGTCAGACCCAGCTCACGAGCCCGGCGCAGATTGCCGCTGCGACGGGCAAGGTCGTCATGTGCCAGCGCGGCACGAACGGCCGGGCCGAGAAGGGGTACAACGTCTCCCTCGGCGGGGCGGCCGGCATGATCCTCTACAACGTCAGCCCGACGACCGACGTTGAGACCGACAACCACTGGCTGCCGGCGATCCACGTCAACAGCCCGGCGACGGACCTGCTCGCCTTCGTCAACGGCCACACGAGGCGTCAAGGCGACGTGGGTGCAGGGCGTGGCGTCTCCCGCGCAGGGCGACGTGATGGCCTCCTTCTCGTCGCGTGGGCCGCTGGGTGACTTCATCAAGCCGGACGTCACGGCGCCGGGCATCCAGGTGCTCGCCGGCATGACGCCGCAGCCGGTCCCGGGTGACCTCGCGGTCGGCCCGCCCGGCAACTACTACCAGGCGATCGCTGGCACGTCGATGTCGAGCCCGCACTCCGCAGGCATGTCGGCCCTCGTCAAGGCGGCACACCCGGACTGGACGCCGGGCATGATCAAGTCGGCGCTGATGACGTCATCGACACAGGCCGTCGTCAAGGAGGACGGCGTCACGCCGGCCGACCCGTTCGACATGGGCGCGGGCTCATTGCGCGTCAACCGGGCCGTCAACCCGACGCTCGTCTTCGACGAGACGTTCGAGGACTTCGTCGGCCTCGGCGTCCGACCCGCTGCATCGCATCGACCTCAACATCGCCAGTGTCGACGCGACGACGATGACCGGTCTGATCACGACCAAGCGAACCGCGACGAACGTCTCCGGCAAGGATCAGGACCTGGACGTCTCGACCGTGGCTCCGGCCGGCGCCGAGATCATCGTCACCGACAAGGCCCCCAAGGGTCCGGGCAAGGACGGCAAGCCCGCCCCGCTGCCGAAGAGCGATAAGAAGATCCACCTGAAGAAGAACGGCACCACCGACATCTGGATCACGATCAGCGCCCCTGAGGTCGCGAACGGCCAGTACTTCGGGCGGATCACGCTCGACCCGAAGCAGAAGGACGGCAACTCGGTCACGATCCCGGTCGCGTTCGTCAAGAAGCAGGGCATCGTCACGCTCACGCACGAATGCGCACCGACGACGCATCGTGCAGAAGGCCGGCGTCGCGCACTGCACCGCAAGCGTTGCCAACTTCGGCAGCGTGGCGGCGAACGCGAGCCTGACGGTGACGAACCTCGACAAGGGCAAGGGCCTCGACTTCACCAACATCGCGGCGCCGGCGAGCTCGATCAAGAAGGACGACGGCGTCCAGTGGAGCGGCACGTTGACCCCGGCCCTGCCGCCGCAGGTCACGTCGATCACGAACATCACCGGGACAGGACCGGCCGGCGGCTACCTGCCGCTTGGAGAGGCACCCTTCGATATCTCGGCGATCGCGGGAGTCGGTGACGACATCGATCACGAACTTCAACGTGCCGACGTTCTTCTACGGCGGCGAGCCCTACACGTCGGTCGGCATCGTCTCCAACGGATATGTCGTGCTCGGAGGCGGAACCTCGACCGACATCAGCTATCTCCCGCAGACGTTCCCGAACCCGGCGAGGCCGAACAACGTCGTGGCCCCGTTCTGGAGCGACCTCGACCCCTCCGTCGGCGGAGCAATCCGTATCGCGACGCTGTCCGACGGGGTGGACACGTGGCTGGTAGTGGACTTCGACCACGTAAAGAACTACACGCCCGCCGATGCGACAACCCATACGGGCGAGCTGTGGTTCCGGCTCGGAGGCACGGCTGCGAGCGAGCAGGTCACGATCTCCTACGGGGCTGCGAACGCGGCCGCTGCGGATCCCGGCTCGGCGATCAACTCGGGCGCCGAGAACCGAGACGGCTCGAGCGGGAAGAACATCTCGCCCGCGCCGGCCAACGGCAGCGAATGGGCCGTGAACACGGCTCCACCCGCAGCGGGCGGCATCGCGACGATCACGTACGACGCCTCGTCGAAGAAGGCAGGCACGTACAAGACCGTCGCCGGCATGACGTCCGACGTCACGCCGGGCACGACCCAGGTGGTGCAGACGCTCATCGTCACCAAGAACTGAGCGCTCTGCACCAAGTGCACACGACGAGGGGCCGCCAGCGGGCGGCCCCTCGTCGCTCTTCCTAGTCGTTCTGCCGGCTCGTCGCCGTATTCGGGCACTCACGCGGCGGCAATCGGTAGGTGGCGCGGTCCCCCCGGCACCCGTGGCCGAGAGGAACATCGCAACGCCGCAGCGATCCTTCTCGCGCACGTCGCCGAAGCTCACAGTGAACGCTCCCGACGCTGAGCTCTGCGTTGTGCGAATGCGCTTGACCGTTCCGGCGCGTAGCGTCACGCGCACCTGCTCGGCCGGCCTGAAGTGGGCTCCACGAACCGTGACCGGCGCCACGCGGACAAAGCGCAGCGTCGGCGGGCCACCCGCGAGCGCACACGACGCGGTCGTCGTTGTCACGGCGATGGCGGCCACGAGAGCCGTCACCTGCACCTTTCTCATCCACCGAGTGTGCCTGACTTCGGGCGCGGTGTTGTTCGGGGGAGGTAAGAGCGCATCTGGCCCCGCGAGGGGCAGAGCTACAGTCGATGCATGCGGATCACGATCGCTCTTGCCGTCGTCTCGGTCGCTCTGGGGTCGGTCACGAGCATTTCGGCCGCCGCGCCGAGCGGGATCAGGGGCACGGTGATCAAGACGCCGACCTCGCCGGTGTGCCAGGAGGGCGTCCCGTGCAGCGGCGCGGTGGCCGGGATCGTGCTCGTCGCCTACCGCGGGCGCGTGCGGGTCGCGACCGCCACGACGAACGATTCCGGCACGTATCGCCTCGCGTTGCGCCCGGGAACGTACGTCGTCCGCGGCCTGCGCAGGCCTATGTTCGGCAGCCTCTCGGCCCGCGCGGTGCGCGTCCTAAAGGGGCGCTTCACCGTCGTCAACTACGAGATCGACACCGGCATTCGCTAGTACGCGACGACGCCGACGCCCGTATCGGCTGCGTGCTTCTGCTCGTCGGCTCGATAGCTCGAGCGCACGAGCGGGCCGGCGAACACCGAACCGAAGCCGAGCGCCTCGCCCTGCTCGCGGAGCCAGCGGAACTCGTCGGGATGAACCCAGCGGTCGATCGCGACGTGCTTGGCCGACGGCTGCAGGTACTGGCCGATCGTGACGACATCGACGCCGTGGGCGCGAAGCTCGCGCATCGTGTCGACGATCTCCTCGTTCGACTCGCCGAGGCCGGCGATGATGCCCGTCTTCGTCAGCACGGGATAGTCCGCGACCTCCTTCGCACGACGAAGAAGCGTCAGCGCCCCGTCGTAGCTCGCCTTCGCACCGCGCATGCCCCGGTGGAGGCGGCGAACGGTCTCGAGGTTGTGGCTGAACACCTCGGGTCGCGCCCCGAGGACCGTCGCGAGCGACTGCTCCTCGACCCCGAGGAAGTCCGGCGTCAGGAGCTCCACCGTGCACTCGGGGAGCTTCGCCTTGAGGGCGCGAGTGACGGCTGCGAAGTGCCCCGCGCCGCGGTCGTCGACGTCGTCGCGGTCGACGGAGGTGACGACGACGTGCTTCAGCCCCATCTGCGCCGCGGCCTGCGCCAGCCGAAGCGGCTCGAGCGGGTCGGGAGCGTGCTCGGGCTTCCCCGAGTTGACGTAGCAATAGCGGCAGGCTCGAGTGCACGTGTCGCCGAGGATCTGGAACGTCGCGGTGCCCTTCCCCCAGCACTCGGCGATGTTCGGGCACCGCGCCTCCTCGCAGACCGTGTTGAGGCTGGCGCCGTGGATCAGCTTCTTGACGTCGAAGTAGCGGCCGTCGGCGCTCGGCGCGCGGACTTTCATCCACGCGGGGCGGCGAGGCCGATCGGCGACGGGAAGCGACGTCTCCACCGTGCCAAGTCTACGTTCGCGCGTGCGCGTGGCGCGGCCACGGACGGGAGGGTCGCTACGTTGCACGCGTGCGCCGCCTTTCAGGGGTCCTGCTCGTCGTCGTCCTCGCCCTCGCGACGGTCCCTGCCGCATTCGCGCATGCAAAGCTCGTTGCCGTCGAGCCTGCGAACGGCGCCACGCTTGCCACCGCCCCGACGACGGTAAGGCTGTTCTTCGACGACCCGGTGGCCATCGGCCCGGGTAACGCCGTTGTCGCCGCCGACCACCGCTCGGTGCTCGCAGGGACTCCCCGTCTCGAGCGGAACCGTCACCTCCTCGTGCTGCCCCTGTCGCCCCATCTGCCGAACGGCGACTACAGCGTCAGCTGGCGCGTGTTCTCCGACGACGGCCACCTCGAGTCCGGCGTGCTCGCCTTTCGGGTTGGAGCCGCTGCCGCCGGCGTCGGCGCGCCACAGCCCGTGCTCGCGGCTGCCTCGACGCGGCCGGGCGTCGCGGACGTCCTCGCCCGCTGGCTGTTCATCGGCGGCATCCTGGTCGCGGGCGGGACGGCGCTGTTCTTCCTGCTCGTCTCGCGGGTGGCAGCGCAGCGGATGGCCGTAACCATTGCCGCCGCATTGCTCGCCGTCGCACTCGGCGGCGCCTGGCTCGTGCACGCGGCCAGTGGGGCGGCTACGCGGTTCGATCGAATCACGGAGATAGCGGTTGCCGCAGCGCTCGTCGGTGCCGGCGTCGCGGTGCTTGCACGTGCCCGCCCGAGGCTGCTGCCGGTGGCGCTCGTCCTGCCGTTGACGCTCATTCTCGCCCCCACTCTCGCGGGGCACGCCTCTCGCGCCTGGGGCGGGCGCCCGCTCTCGATCGCGGCAGACCTCGTGCACGTCGTCGCGGCTGCCTTCTGGACCGGAGGGATCCTGCAGCTCGCGTTGGTGCTGAGGAGCGGCGAGGACGAGCGAGCGGTGAGACGGTTCTCCCTCTTCGCCCTCCCGGCGGTGATCCTGATCGCGGGCTCGGGCATCGCCCGGGCGATCGTGGAGCTGACGGCGGTCCCGCAGCTCTGGTCGACCGGGTACGGGCGGGCGATCCTCGCGAAGACGGTGCTCTTCGTCGGGCTCATCGCTCTGGGCTGGCTGAGCCGTCGGGCGCTCGCCGACCCGTCACGCCTGCGTCGCAGCGTCCGGATCGAGCTCGTCGTGCTCGCCGTCCTCCTCGTGGCGGTCGCCGTGCTCACGTCGCTTCGCCCGGGTCGGGACGCGGCTTCGACCCCAGGCCGGATCGTGCGTGAGGTTGCCGCGGCGCCGGCCCCTCCGCGCGGGACGGTCGTGTTCGCCGGGCAAGCGCAGGAGCTGGCCGTCGGCCTCTCGGTGCGGCCGGGATCTCCGCTCGGGCTGACGGCGACGGTGATCGGGCAGACGGGGTTCGGCGTCGACGGCCTCGATGTCGCCCTCTTGGCCAGGGCGGGTGCCGTTACACGGACGGTCGTTGCGCGACCGTGCGGGCACGGGTGCTATGCGGCATCGATCGCGTCGACCCGTCCGAGCGGCTTCGGCGTGATCGTCCGCGGCGACGGCAACCCGCGCTCGCTGACCTTTCCCGTGCAGCGATGGCCACCTCCGGTCGGGACCGCCTTCCTCGACCGGGCCACGAAGGCCTTCGGCGAGCTCCAGTCGGTCGTCTATCGAGAGCACCTCGCCTCCGACCCGACCCACGCGATCACGACGAGATGGGTGCTTGCGGCGCCCGGCAGCGTGGAGTACGCGATCGCGGGCGGCGGCGCGCAGGGAATCGTGATCGGCCGGCGGCGCTGGGATCGCGCGTCGGCGACCGCGCCGTGGACACAGTCGATCTCGGACCGCCTCACCCAGCCCGCGCCGCCCTGGGGGCCACGGGCGCGTGACGTGCGAGTGATGCGCGAGAGCCCCTCGGAGGTGACGCTCTCGTGGGTCGATCCGGTGATCCCGGCCTGGTACACGGCGACATTCACGCGCGCGACGGCGCTGCCGACGACGCTGCACATGACGGCGCCCGCGCACTTCATGGAGCACCGGTACGGGCCGTTCGATGCGCCCGTGACGATCACGCCTCCGCCCTGAGCCCGAGGAAGACTTGACATTGAAAGGGTTGTTTCGAAATACTCCTTTCAATGGCTGCAGGCGACGTCGTCATCCGCGATCCCCGTGCGCTCCGTGCGCTCGCGCACCCGGTGCGGCTCGAGATCCTCGAGACCCTCGGAGTCGAGGGGCCGGCCACCGCGACCGCGATCGGGAAGGCCGTCGGCATCAGCCCGTCAGCGGCGTCGTACCACCTCCGCGCACTCGCACGGTTCGGGCTCGTCGTCGATGCGGGCGGTGGCACCGGCCGCAATCGCCCGTGGCAGGCCGCCGGCACCGGCTTCATGTTCGAGCCGGTCGAGCACGTCCGGCCGGCGGCGCAGGCGGCCGTCCAGCTCCTTGCAGCCCAGCTGATTGCCCGTGGCGAGCACGAGACGCTCGCGTTCATCGCCGCAGAGTCGTCCCTCGACGCCGACTGGCGCGCTTCCAGCCACATCGCCAATGTGACGCTGAAGCTGACGGCGGCCGAGGCCGTCGAGGTCGTGCGGCAGATCGACGCCGTCCTGGCGCCGTACCTGCGGAGCACGCGCGATGACGCGCCGGAGGACGCGGTCTCCGCCCGTCTCCTGATCCGCCTCTTCCCGCGCGAGCGGCCGGAGCGCGAGCGGTGAGGAATCGCACTCCACTCTTCGGCCTCCTCACCGCGAACGCAATCTCGATCACGGGCAACCGTCTGACCCAGCTCGCGATCCCGTGGTTCGTGCTCCAGTCGACCGGCAGCGTCGCGCAGACAGGGCTCGTCGGCTTCTTCTCGCTGCTCCCGTTCGTCATCTCCTCGGCCGTCGGCGGGGTGATCGTGGACCGTCTCGGGTACCGCCGAGCGAGCATCGTCTCCGACCTCGCGAGCGGCTTCGCCGTCCTCGGCGTGCCGATCCTGTACCACACTGTCGGCCTGCCGCTCGCCGCGCTGCTCGCGCTCGTCTTTGCCGGAGCGCTTCTCGACGCACCGGGCCAGACGGCCCGAGACGCGATGCTGCCGGAGCTCCTCGAGCGGGCCTCGATGACGCTCGAGCGCGGGACGAGCCTCTACGATGGCGTCTCGCGGGGGGCGAACATGCTCGGCGCACCGCTCGCGGGTGTCCTGATCGCCGTCGTCGGAGCGACGAACGTGCTCGTGCTCGACGCGGCGACGTTCGCGGCATCGGCGCTGCTCATGTTCGTGTTCGTCCCGGCTGGCGCGCCGCGACCGGACGAGGAAGTTGGCGAGGGGTACGTCGCGCAGCTGCGCGAGGGATACCGGTTCCTGTGGCACACGCCGCTCGTCCGCGCGATCGTGATCATGGTGCTCGTCACGAACACCCTCGATGCCGGCATGGGCGGCGTCCTGATGCCCGTCTATGCCGACCGTGTCCTCGACAGCGTCGTTGCGCTTGGCCTGATGGCCGGCGCGATGGGTCTGACCGCCTTTGCGGGCACCCTCGTCTTCGCCTGGATCGGGCATCGCGCGCCGCGCCTCTCGACGCTCGTGATCGGCTTCACGCTCGGAGGCCCGTTCCGATTCTTCCTCCTCGCGGCCATGCCGGGGATCGGGCCGGCGATCGTCGGCTTCGCGATCGCCGGGATCGGGATCGGGCCTGTCAACCCGATCCTCGGGACGCTCGGCTACGAGCGGGTTCCGCCCGAGCTGCGGGCCCGCGTCTTCGGCGCGCTCTCGGCCGGCGTGATGGCCGGCGCCCCGATCGGCGCCCTGCTCGCGGCGGCGTGCGTCGAGCTCGGCGGCCTGCAGACGACGCTGATCGCCTTCGGTGTCGTCTACCTCGTCTGCACGCTGAGCCCGCTCGTCGTGCCGGCGTGGCGCGACGTCGGCCGTCGGCCCGTCCCCGCCTAGAGTGCGGCGAGCTCCTGCGGCGTGCTCGCGGCGGCGAGATCGAGACAGAACACGTCCACGAGCGCCGCGATCGCCGCAGGCTTGACCTCGTCCACGGCGACGGGACGCCCGAGCTCGCGGGCCATCGACGTGAACGCCGCATCGTCGAGGCCGCAGGCCGTGATCCACTCGGTGAACGGCGCGGGGTCGAGGTCGACGTTGAGCGCGTAGCCGTGCGTCGTCACCCAGCGTGAGACGCGCACGCCGATCGACGCGATCTTGCGCGGGCCCTGCGGGCCGGACGGTGGCATCCAGACACCGGTCAGGCCCTCGATCGTGGTCGCTTCGAGATCGAAGGCGGCGATCGTCTGCACGATCGCCCGCTCGAGGTCGCGGACGTACTTCCGCACGTCCTTGCCGTGCCGGTGGAGGTCGAGGATCGGATAGCAGACGAGCTGACCGGGGGCATGGTAGGTCGACTTGCCGCCGCGATCGGTCTCGACGAGGTCGACGGCGGCTCCATCCGGGATGTGGAGCTCGGTCGCCTCGTCGGTCCGCCGCCCCGTCGTGATGACGGGCGGGTGCTCGACCAGCACGATCGTGTCCGGCGCCTTTCCTTCGGCCACGGCGACCGCGAGCGAGCGCTGCAGCTCGAGGGCCTCGCGATACGCGAGGAGCCCGACGTCGAGCAGGGCTGCGCCACTCACGCCGAGACCATTAGTCCGCCTGCTCCCAGCCCTCGAGCCGCCCGCGGAGGTCGCGAAGGAAGCCGCTGCTGTAGGCGCCGTCGACGAGCCGGTGGTCGTAGGTGAGGGTGATGTTCATCAGCGGCCGGATGGCGATCACGTCCTGGCCGAGCTCGTCCTGGACGACCCACGGCCGCTTCACGAGGGCGTAGGTTCCGAGGATCCCGACCTGCGGCTGGCTGATGATCGGGGTGCCGTGGAAGGTGCCGTAGCTGCCGGGGTTCGTGATCGTGAACGTGCCGCCCTGGACGTCGTCGGGCAGGAGCTTCTTCGTGCGGGCCCGGGCTGCGACGTCGGCGATACCGCGTGCCATCCCGAGCAGGTTCAGGTCCTGCGCGTTCTTGATCACCGGCACGATCAGGCCCTTGCCGTCGTCGAGCGAGACGGCGATCCCGAGGTTGATCCACGGGCGCGTCACGATCGACTCGCCCCGGATCTCGGAGTTGATCCAGGGGTAGTCCCGCAGCGTCTCGACCGTTGCGTGAGCGATGAACGCGAGGTAGGTCGGGTTGACGCCGTACGACGACTGGTACTCCTTCTTCAGCCGCTCGCGGGCTGCCACGATCTTCGACATGTCGACCTCGATCGCGCTCGTCACGTGCGCCGAGGTGTCGAGGGAGCGGCGCATGTGCGCCATCACACCCCGCCGCATGGCGCTCATCGGCTCGGAGACCTCGCCGACCTGGAGCGGGGCGGCCGCAGGGGCCGCGGGGGCGGGCTTCGCGGCAGTCGGCGCTGCCGGAGGTGCGGGTGCCGGCGCAGCGGGCGCCGGGGCGGCTGCTGCCGGAGTGGCTGCAGGCGGGGTGGCCGCCGCCTGACCGCCTGCCTCGATGAACGCCAGGATGTCCTTCTTCGTCACGCGCCCACCCGTGCCCGTGCCGGTAACGGCACTCGGGTCGACGCCTTCCTCGGCGGCGATCCGCGCCACGACCGGGGACACGAACGTGCGGCCGTTGCCCGAGGCAGCTGCAGGCCCCGCGGCCGGAGCACCTTGTGGCTCTGAGCCACTTGCGCTCGCGGGGGCGGGCTGCTCGACCGCGACGGCTCGGCGCTGCCGCGACAGGCGCAGCGGGGGCAGGGTCGGGAGCGGGCTCGGCAACGGCAGATCCCGCCGGCGCGATCACGGCGAGCACCGTTCCCACCTCGACCGTCTCACCCTCGGCGACGAGGATCTCAGCGACGACGCCCTCACCGGGGCTCGGAACCTCCGTGTCGACCTTGTCGGTCGAGATCTCGAGCAGCGGCTCGTCCTGCGTGATCGTCTCGCCGGGCTGCTTGAGCCACTTCGTGATCGTGCCCTCCGAGACGGACACGCCCATCTGGGGCATCACGACCTCGATCTGCGTTCCCGTAGCCACGTCTTGATTCCTTTCCGTAGGGGCGAAGCGTGCCTCGCCCGCCGTCAATCGCTCGATCGTTCAATACGCCGCGAGCTCGCGGAGCCCGGCGACGACGTCGTCAACCTGTGGAATGAATGCCTTCTCGAGGGGTGGCGAGAAGGGAACCGGCGAGTCCGGCGCCGCGATGCGCTTCACCGGTCCGTCGAGATGCTCGAATGCCTCCTCGGCCACGGTGGCGGCGATCTCGGCGCCGAACCCGCCGGTCCGCGTGTCCTCGTGCAAGACGAGCACTTTGGAGGTGCGGCGCGCGCTCTCGAGCACCGCCTCCCGATCCCACGGGATCAGTGTGCGGAGATCGAGGACCTCGACCGAGATGTCGTCGGCCGCCACGACCTCGGCCGCTTCCTCTGCGGTATAGACCATTGCGCCCCAGGTGACGACGACGATGTCGTCGCCCGGACGGTGGATGCGCGCCGTGCCGAAGGGCGTCTCGTACCGCTCGTCCGGAACCTCGCCCTTGATCCGCCGGTAGAGGTGCTTGTGCTCGAAGAACAGCACGGGATTCGCGTCGGCGATGGCGCTCACGAGCAGTCCCTTGGCGTCCTCCGGTGTTGCCGGGCAAACGACCTTGAGCCCGGGGATGTGGGCAAAGAGGCTCTCCGGGTTCTGCGAGTGGAACGGGCCGCCCGAGAAGCCGCCGCCCGAAGGGAGGCGTAGCACGATCGGAATCGGCGTCCCGGCCCGGTAGTGCTGCTTGGCGGCGACCGTGACGAGGTGATCCCAGGCGCATGAGACGAAGTCGGCGAACTGCATCTCGGCCACCGGTCGCATGCCCATCAGGGCGGCGCCCGTCGCGCCGGCGACGATCGCCGTCTCGGAGAGCGGCATGTCGAGCACGCGCCACGGGCCGAACTCCTCCTGGAACCCGTCGGTGACCTTGAACGCACCGCCGTAGACGCCGACGTCCTCACCGAGGACGAAGACGCGCTGGTCGAGTCGCATCTCCTGTCGGAGCCCGTCGCTTATCGCCTGGAGGTAGGTCTTCTCGGCCATTCAATGTCCTCTAAGAGCTATTTGTGGTGGGGGGTCTCGAGTTCCTCGGCGGTCGCGTAGACGCCGTCGAGGATCGTGGCCGGGTCGGGCAGGGGAGACTCCTCGGCCCGCTGGAGCGAGTCGTTGAGCAGCTTCTTGACGCTCGCCGAGATCTCGTCCTCCTCCGCGAGCGTCATCGAGGCGTTGTCGCGCAACCAGGTCCGGAACCGCTCGACCGGGTCGCGTCGGCCCCACTCCTCGAACATCTCGCGCGGCACGTAGGACGCATCGTCGTGGACGGCATGCCCTTCCATGCGCAGCGTCACGGATTCGATCAGGGTCGGGCCGCCGCCGTCGCGTGCTTTCTCGATCGCACGCTTGGCCTCGCGGTAGACGGCGAGCACGTCGGTGCCGTCGACGACGACGCCGTCGAACCCGTAACCGGCGGCGCGATCCGCGAGATGCTCGACGGCGTGGCCGAGGTGGGCCGGGGTCGAATACGCCCACTGGTTGTTGTCGATCACGAAGACGACGGGGAGCCGGCGCACGCCGGCGAGGTTCATGCCCTCGTGCGCGTCACCGCGGGCGGCCGCACCCTCACCGCACCACGCAATCGCCACGCGGCGCTCCTCGCGGATCCTGAAGGCGAGGCCCATCCCGACAGCGACGGGGAGCATCGCCGGCAGATGGCTGACCATCGCGTGCAGTCCGAGCCGGGCATCGCCGATGTGGACGTTGCCGTCGCGCCCCTGGGTAGGGCCGTCCTGGCGGCCCATGTACTGCGCAAAGATGCGCCACGGCTCGACGCCGCGGGTGATGTGGACGCCCATGTCGCGCTGCAGAGGGCACCCGACGTCGTCCGGGCCCATCGCGCTGCCGACTCCGACGGCCGATGCCTCGTTGCCGCGGCCGGTGTAGAACGAGCCGGGGATCTTGCCCTGCTTGTAGAGGATGTGACCACGCTCCTCGATCCCACGGGCCGTCAGCATGCTGCGATACATGCCGAACAGGTCCTCGCGGTCGAGTCCTACCTCGTGCACTTCCTGAAGCGAGCCGATCGGCTCTGCCTCCCGTACTGCCATGGCATCCCCTCGGGCTGTGGTCGCGCCTCACTCTACCCTGCGAGGGCGGACGCGAATCCGGCGGGGCCGGGTCATCGGTAGGGCCGCACGACCGCTACCGACTACGCTCCGAGCATGGCGACGAGCGGTAAGCCGAAGCGGAACTGGATTCAGGAGGAGCGGCGCAAGACGCTCGGTGACTGGGTCGCCTTCTGCATCGCGTGCGGATTCACCGTCCGCTACTTCGTCGAGCTCGAGGACGAGCTGCCCACCGCCTGCCCGACCTGTGCCGGCGAGGTGCGCCACCTCTGCCCGGCATGCGGAGCGCGGTTCCCTTCGGCGTTCCTCGTCGAGTGCGAGGAGTGCGGGGCGGAGGTGCGGCCGAACCAGCTCTTCGGTGGGCTCATCCGCAAGCCCGGGAAGTAACCCGGCCGCCAGGCCGAAGCCTGCGCCGGCGCCCCTAGAACATCGTCCCGATGATCTGGGAGAACCGGATCACGGTGACGGTGTCGGTCTCGGAGACCTCGCGGTTGTAGAGCTGGCCGAGCCAGCGCGCGAGCTCGTCGGCGCGGCGGATCTCCGGGTTGTCGTGCTCGATCTCGCGGGGAGAGAGGTCGCCGAGCGGTTTTACCTCGACCTTGTCGATGACGGCGTCGAAGATCTTCTCGCGGGCGCTGTAGCGCGTGCCGACGAGCACCGTCACGATCATCCCCTTCTTGTACTTGGGCGACTTGTCGCCGAGCCGGATCGTGGCGGTCTTGCGGCCGGTTCGCAGCTGGTCGGCGACGACCGGCGAGTAGAAGTTGAGCGCGAACGTGGGCATCCGAGGCAACTATAGAGATCGTGCGCTCGACGGTTTGCTCGAGTGCGAGACTGTGCTAGCGTGGAGGTGTTGGCACTCTCGCACGTTGAGTGCCAGCGAGACCCACGCAATGCACGTCAATTTGCACAAACCACGCACCACAGGGAGGCACGCGCATGAATCTGCAGCCACTCGGTGACCGCCTGATCGTGGAGGTCCTCGAAGAAGAGGCCACTACCGCGAGCGGCATCGTGCTGCCCGACACCGCCCAGGAGAAGCCGCAGCGCGGCAAGGTCCTGGAAGTCGGCCCCGGCCCTCGTGACGAGGACGGAAAGCGCATCAAGATGGATGTCGAGAAGGGTGACGAGGTCATCTTCTCCAAGTACGGCGGCACCGAGATCAAGGTCGGCGTCGACGAGGTTCTGATCCTGCGCGAGTCGGACGTTCTCGCGAAGGTCGTCTAACAACAAGCTCGACGGAAGGATTGACAAACAGATGGCTCACAAGGAGCTCAAGTTCAACGAGGACGCACGGCGCGCGCTCGAGCGCGGTGTCAACGTCCTGGCCGATGCAGTCAAGGTGACGCTCGGCCCCAAGGGTCGCTACGTCGTGCTGGACAAGAAGTTCGGCGCGCCGACGATCACGAACGACGGTGTCACGATCGCTCGTGAGATCGACGTCGAGGACCCGTTCGAGAACCAGGGTGCACAGCTCGTCCGCGAGGTCGCGACCGCCACGAACGACGTTGCCGGTGACGGCACGACGACGGCGACCGTGCTCGCGCAGGCGATCGTCCGCGAGGGCCTCAAGAACGTTGCGGCCGGCGCGAACCCGATGGGTCTGAAGCGCGGTATCGAGAAGGCCGTCGGCGCCATCGTCGACGACCTCAAGAAGCAGTCGACCGAGATCTCGGGCAAGGAAGACATCGCCCGGGTCGCCACCATCTCGTCGCGCGAGCGCGAGATCGGCGACGTCATCGCTGACGCGATCGAGAAGGTCGGCAAGGACGGCGTCGTCAACGTCGAGGAGGGCCAGACCTTCGGCCTCGACCTCGAGTTCACGGAGGGCATGCAGTTCGACAAGGGCTACCTGTCCCCGTACATGATCACAGACGCCGATCGCATGGAGGCCGTGCTCGACGACCCGTACATCCTGATCGCGAACCAGAAGATCGGTGCCGTCAAGGATCTGCTCCCGATTCTCGAGCAGGTCATCCAGGCCGGCAAGCCGCTCGTGATCGTCGCCGAGGACCTCGAGGGTGAGGCGCTCGCGACGATCGTGGTCAACAAGCTCCGTGGCGTCTTCACCGCTGTTGCGGTCAAGGCTCCGGGCTTCGGCGACCGCCGCAAGCGGATGCTCGAGGACATTGCCGTGCTCTCCGGCGGCGAGGTCATCACCGAGGAGCTCGGTCTCAAGCTCGAGAACACGAAGCTCACCCAGCTCGGCCGGGCCCGCAAGGTCGTCGTCGACAAGGACTCGACCACGATCATCGACGGTGCCGGTGACGGCGAGGCGATCAAGGCCCGCATCAAGCAGATCAAGGGCGAGATCGAGAACACCGACTCGGACTTCGACCGCGAGAAGCTGCAGGAGCGGCTGGCGAAGCTCGCCGGCGGCGTCGCAGTGGTCAAGGTCGGCGCAGCCACCGAGACGGAGATGAAGGAGAAGAAGCACCGGGTCGAGGACGCGCTGCAGGCAACTCGCGCGGCTCTCGAGGAGGGCATCGTCCCGGGTGGCGGTGTCGCGCTGCTCAACGCAGCCGATACGGTCAAGAAGGGCTTCGACTCACTCGAGGGTGACGAGCGGACGGGGGCGAACATCATCCTTCGCTCGCTCGAGGAGCCGCTTCGGCAGCTCGCCTACAACGCGGGCCTCGAGGGCTCGGTTGTGGTCAGCCAGGTCCGGTCGGCCAAGAAGGGCTTCGGCCTGAACGTCGACACGGGTGAGCTCGAGGATCTCGTCAAGAACGGCATCATCGATCCGACCATGGTGACGCGCTCGGCGCTGCAGAACGCTGCGTCGATCGCGAAGAACATCCTCACGACCGAGGTGATCGTCGTCGATGCACCGGAGAAGAACGGTGGCGGCGGTGGCATGCCCGACATGGGCGGCATGGGCGGGATGATGTAAGCAGTCCGCCCTTGCGGATTGGCAGTTCCCCGAGGGGCCGGCGCGAGCCGGCCCCTCGGCGTTTCTCCAGACGGCGAAGTGGTGGCTCGCCGAAAAGGCGAGGACTCCGCCCTTCAAGTAACCGATGCGCCCGGCACGATTCGAACGTGCGACCTCTGCCTCCGCAGGGCAGCGCTCTATCCCCTGAGCTACGGGCGCGGGGAGGATGAGTGTAGCTGCGTGACGGCCCGTGAGCCGTGAGAGAGGACGGCTTCGTCCGGAACCTCACGGCGCACGAAGCCGAGCGCCAGGACGCCGTCGCCGTCTGCGACCGCGCTCGTGATCCGGCCGACCGCCTTGCCGTCGAGTGAGAGCTCGGCGTCGTAGGCCGGCAGCTCGCCGCCCTCGAGCGCGAGAACGCGCAGTCCGCGGTTCGGGTGGCCGCGGTAGTGCAGTCGCGCAACGGGCTCCTGGCCTGGATAGCAGCCCTTGGTGAAGCTGATCGCGTGCTCGTCGAGGCCCGCCTCGGCCGGCAGCACGCGGTCGTCGAGCTCGCGGCCCCATGCCGGCGTGCGGGCGAGGATCCGGAGCCGCTCGAGCTCGTCCGCTGCGAGCTCGTCGGCCGGAGCATCGCTCGCGTCGATTAGCTCGTAGGCGGGGACGCCGTAGTCCGGGACGGCGATCGACCCGACCGGAGCTTCGTCGCCGAGCACGATCGTCGAGATGTGCTGCTCGGGCTCGATCGCGCACTTCGCCGCGAATCGAAACCGGGTCAGCTCGGCTGCGACACGCTCGCCGAGCGATGGCTCGGTGAGGACGAGGAAGTCGTCGATGCCGCGCCGGAGGACGGTCAGCGGTGCGATCAGTCGCGCCTTCGCTGTCAGCAAGAGCGCCTGGCAGGCCTCGCCCGGCGCGAGGGCCTCGACGTCGTTCGAGACCATTCGCTGGAGGTACGACGCGGCGTCCTTCCCTTTCACCGCGACGTATGCGCGTGGTCGGGTTGCTGCCTGTAACGCTCGAGCGCTCACACGGTCTAGTGTAGGAACATGTTCAGGGGCAAGGCGGAGAAGAAGGTACTGGCGGCGGGCTACGACCCCGCCCGGCTCCCGCCCGGTCAGTACCTGACCGAGAAATGGCCTGTGCTCCACGCCGGCTCGGCCGCGAAGTACCCGGCCGATCTCGCCGGCTGGGACTTCACGGTGTCGGGCGAGGTCGATACGCCGTTGACATTGACCTGGGCGCAGCTGCATGAGCTGCCGCGGGTCGAGGTGACGCAGGACATCCATTGCGTCACGCGCTGGAGCCGGTTCGACGCATCGTTCGAGGGCATCCCCTGGTCGGCTCTCCGAGAGCTCGTCGGCCCGCGTCCGTCCGCGGGGT
Organism: uncultured Thermoleophilia bacterium; assembly: GCA_963799575.1. GTDB lineage: Bacteria > Actinomycetota > Thermoleophilia > Gaiellales > Gaiellaceae > Gaiella. Next base: position 238,718 of record CAWCXK010000006.1, on the reverse strand, counting down.
TTGCGATAGCGCACGCCGAGGCGGGCTTCACCGCCAACGTCCCGATCGAGTTCCTCGAGCGCGAGGGTGCGATGCTCGCGACGCACGCCGACGGCGAGCCGCTGAGCCGCGATCACGGCTGGCCGTTGCGCCTGATCGTGCCCGGGAAGTACTTCTGGAAGAGCGCGAAGTGGCTGCGCGGGATCGAGTTGACGGCCCACGACCGGCCCGGCTTCTGGGAGCGATACGGGTACCACAACGATGCCGACCCGTTCAAGGAAGAGCGCTACGGCTTCTAGCTCGCCGCGAATCCCTCGAACGAGGGACGGGAAACCGTGCCGACCGGCCGATGATGGAGTATCCCATCCTCCCCCTGATTCACCGAAACGGCCCTTCCCCGAGGGCCGTTTCATTTTGTGTCAGCTCAAGAGGGAGGTGTGTCGGAGGCCGTGGTGGCCGCGGCCCTGTTGCCGCCGATCGCGTGCACCACGTCCGGGCGGTCGAGCAGGCGGTCTCGCTGCTCTTTCTCCGGGAGGCGATTGATCACGTACCGGTCCTCGAGAATGTCGTGCAGCGCCCGGCCGCGGTCGTGCTCGCGGATCACATACTGCGCCACCCGCTCCTCGCTCGTCGAGCGCTGGAAGAGAAACGAGAACATGTCCTTGAAGGCCATCACCGTCATCCTATCGCCGCTGCGCGTCCCATCACGACGGCAACCGACGCCTGCCAGGGGCCGGTTCCCCCGGGAGCCGCAGTCGGACCGGTGGTACCGTCGTCCCCCAATGCAGATTCGCGTCGGCCACAGCCCCGATCCCGATGACGCCTTCATGTTCTGGGCGCTGACGACGGATCACGTCGATCCTCGTGGTTTCGCGTTCGAGCAGGTGCTGGCGGACATCCAGACGCTCAACCAGTGGGCGCGCGCTGCGCGCCTCGAGGTGACGGCGATCTCGCTCGCTGCCTACCCGTTCGTGCAGGAGGACTACGCGCTGCTTCCACACGGGGCGAGCATCGGCACGGGCTACGGCCCGATCGTCGTCGGGCGAGAGCCGGCGACCGTCGACGACTTGCGCGGCAAGGAGATCGTCGTGCCGGGCGCGATGACGACCGCCTTCCTCACGCTCCGGCTCGTGCTCGGTGACCTGCCCTACCGCGAGCTGCCGTTCGAGCAGATTCCGGAGGAGGTTGCGTCGGGCCGCGCCGACTACGGGCTGCTCATCCACGAGGGCCAGCTCACGTTCGCCGACGTCGGGCTGCACAAGGTGCTCGACCTCGGTGAGTGGTGGCTTCTCGAGACGGGTCTGCCGCTGCCGCTCGGTGTCAACGTCGCCCGTCGCGACATCGAACGCCTCGATGACCTGTCGGAGGTGCTCGCCGAGGCGATCCATTGCGGGCTCGAGAATCGCGACGAGGCGCTCGAGTACGCGCTCCAGTTCGGCCGTGGAATCGACGAGGCTGTCGCCGATCGCTTCATCGAGATGTACGTGAACGAGCTGACGCAGGACTACGGCGAGGAGGGTCGCGCCGCGGTCGCCGAGCTGTTGCGCCGGGGTGAGGCCATTGGCGCCTTTCCCAATCCGGTGCAGCTCGATTTCGTGTCGTAGGGCGAGGCGCCCTGCGTCCGCTGCTCTCCGCAGGCCGCCCGCCTACATCTCCGTGAACGCGATCTCCTGGGCGCCTTCCCAGAGGAAGCTCTTGCCCAGGGCGCGGAGGTTCTCGCTGCCCTCGACGATCGTGGCGAAGTGGTTGCCCGCGAGCGCGCCCGCCTTCGAGGCGAAGCTCACGTAGCCGTACGCGAGCAGGATCTCGGTCTCGGAGACGCCGCCCGGGTAGAGGACGATCTCGCCGGGGTGCGGGTAGCACGTTGCGTTCTCCGGGCCGAGCCCGAGGTCGAGATCACCGAACGGGATCCAGCCGGCCTCGCCGCTCCAGCGGACGTGGATGATGCGCGACTCGAGCGGCAACAGCCGCCTGAACGCCGCGACCGTCTCCGGCGCGTCTTCCTCCTCGAGGCGGGCCGTGAACGAGAAGCCTCCAGCGGTGATCCTCAGCATCGTCTCTCCTACTTTTCGGTGGATGCGCCCTGGGTGACCCAGGCGACGACGAGGGCGCGCTCTTCGCTCGTCATGCCCGTCAGATTGCCGAGCGGCATCGCCTTGGTCGAGACGACGCTCTTGATGTCGTTGGCCCGCGCACCGATCTGCTCCGGCGTCTCGAGGACGACCCCGGCGGGCGGGCTCGAGAAGGCGGGCTCCGTGGGAGTCTGGGCGTGGCAGGGCGCGCATCGCTGCGCGATCACCGGAGCGACCCGCGCGAAGGCGACGGTGGCGGTGTTGCTGCTCCCGGCATCATTCGGCTTGATCGCCCATGCGAGCAGCAGCACGCAGACGGCGCCGGCGGCGGGGATCGCCCAGATCGTGCGCCCCTGGTGGCGGAGGTTGAAGAACACGCGCGCCAGCACGCCGAGCAGCATGATCGCGATCAGGACGAGCCATGCCCGGCCCGCACCGTAGACGAACGCGAAGTGGCCGGCGAGCATCGTGAACAGCACGGGCAGCGTGAAGTAGTTGTTGTGGACCGACCGCTTGCCCGCGATGATCCCGGGCGTCGGATCTGGCTCGCGGCCGGCCTTCTTGGCGTTGATCAGCTCCCAGTGGGCCGGGATGATGTTGAAGAAGACGTTCCCGGCCATGATCGTGCCGAGCATCGCGCCGACCTGCAGGAACGCGGCCCGGGGCTGGAACAGCTCGCCGCAGCCCAAGGCGGCGAGCGTCGTCAGCGCGAGGATCAGCGCCCACAGCGCGATCGCGCCGTTCCGGCCCCGGGGCAGGAGCACGCGGCAGAGGACGTCGTAGACGACCCAGGCGACGGCGAGCAGCGCGATGCTGATCGCGACCGCCTCCCCCGAGCTGAGGTTCGCGATCGAGGGGTCGATCAGGTAGGCGTTCGCATTGAAGTAGTAGAGGACCACCATCAGGGCGAAGCCCGACAGCCAGGTCGTGTAGGCCTCCCACTTGAACCAGGCCAGGTGGTCGGGGAGCACGGGCGGAGCGACTTTGTACTTCTTCACGTGGTAGAAGCCGCCGCCGTGCACCTCCCACAGTTCGCCTCGGACGCCGTCCCGAACGTCGTCCTCGCGCTTCGGCTCCTCGAGCGACTGGTCGAGCAAGACGAAGTACATCGAGGCGCCGATCCAGGCGATCGCGGCGATCACGTGCAGCCAGCGGATCAGCAGGTTGAGCCAGTCCGTCCAGTACGGGTCGAGGAACGTGGCGAGGGTCATCCACGCCGCCAGCGGTCGGTGGCGATCGCGACGAGCTCTCCGAGCGCGGTCTCGAGCTCGGCGGCGGTCGGATTGTCGATGCGCCCCTCGAGCACCTCGAGGATTTCCGCCTTCGGGCGCCGGTTGACGAAGACGACGAACCGGAATCCGTGTCGCGCCTCGTACGCTGCATTGAGATGCGCGAGCTCGGCCAGCACCGTGGGATCGACGTCGCTGCCTTGCTCAGCCGCCGACCGCGCCGAGAGCCCCGTCGTCTGCCCGATCGCCGGATGGGCGTCGAGCACCGCGCGCTTGTCCTCGTCCGAGAGCAGGGCGATCACCTCGGGTGCGTGCTCGAGCGGGTCGTTCCGCTCGGCGAGCAGCTCCACGAACCGTGTCCTGCCCTCGAAGAGCTCGGCGAGCTCCTCGGCGGTCAGCTGCCGCGGTAGCTCGCGCACGAGAACGGGGAGACGAGGAGCGGCACGTGGTAGTGGCGGTCGGCATCGAGCTCGAGCTCGTACTCGACCCGGCGGAAGAACTGCGACGGCGGATGGAAGACGAGGCGGTAGCGGCCGAGTGCGAGGTCGTCGCCGAGACGGGCGCGGCCGTCGGCGTCGGTTCGGGCACCGGCGATGGCGTCGTCGCCCCGCAGCAGCTCGACGGTGACATCGACGGCGGGCGCGCCGCTGGCCGTGTCGAGCACGTGGGTCGAGAGTGAGGCGGTCACCCTGTGAACGTTCGCGCTTGGGCGCGATGGGCCTGCGCGATCTCGGCCTCGTCTGCGTTGACCAGGGCTCCGTCCCGCACGACCTCCCCGCCGCCGACGACGAGACGGTCGACGCGGTGCGGGCCGGCGAAGACGATTCCTGCCACCCGATCGTCCGCGCCCGCGAGCTCGAGGCCGTCAGTGCGCCAGACCGCGAAGTCGGCGCACTTGCCGGGCTCGAGCGAGCCGATGTCGTCACGCCGGAGCACCGACGCGCCGCCGCGGGTGCCGAGCCGGATCGCGTCTCGGGCCGTCATCGCGGTGCCGCCGCCGCGACCGCGGGCGACGAGCAGCGCCTGCTTCACCTCGAGGAACAGGTCGCCCCGCTCGTTCGATGCGGTGCCGTCGACGCCGAGCCCGACCCGGATCCCGGCATCGAGCATGTCGCGCACCGGCGCCACGCCGGCGCCGAGCCGGAGGTTCGACGTGGGGCAGTGGGCGATGCCGGTGCCGCTCTCTGCGAACTGTGCGATGTCTCGCTCCGAGAGGTGCACGCAGTGGGCACACCAGACGTCGTCGGCGAGCCAGCCGAGCCGGTCGAGGTACTCGACCGGCCTGCAGCCGTAGAGCTCGATGCAGTACTCCTCCTCCTCGATCGTCTCGGCGAGGTGGGTATGGAGCGGCAGCCCGAGTCGGCGGGCGAGCCCGGCCGACTCCTCCATCAGCCGCCCCGTGACCGAGAACGGCGAGCACGGTGCGACCGCGATCTGCACGCGGGCTCCCGGGCCGGGCTCGTGCAGTAGGCCGGCGAGGCGCTCGGTCTCGGCGAGCACGGCGTCGAGCTCTTCGACGAGACCGTCCGGAGGCAGGCCGCCGTCCGACTCACCGAGGTCCATCGACCCCCGGGAGGCGACGATCCGCACGCCGAGCTCACGCGCCGCCTGCACCTCGGCCTCGATCAACCCTTCGCGGCCCTTCGGGAACACGTAGTGGTGGTCGAACACGGTCGTGCAGCCCGACAACGCGAGCTCCGCGAGGCCGGTGCGCGCAGCGGCGTACTCCGCTTCGGCGTCGATTCGCGACCACACCGGATACAGCTCGCGGAGCCAGGTGAAGAGGTCGGCCTCTTGCGCTCGGGCGCGCGTGAGGGTCTGGTACAGGTGGTGATGGGTGTTGACGAGACCGGGGGTGACGACGGCGCCGTTCAGGTCGATGCGCGTGTCGGCGTCCGGCTCGACCCCGCCGCCGACGGCGGCGATCGTCGAGCCCTCGACGAGGAGCCACCCGCCCTCGTGCTCGGAGCCGGCGTCGTCCATCGTCACGATGACGCCGTTGCGGTAGAGCGTCGCCGCGCCCGTCAAGCTGTTCCCGGGTGCGACTCGCGCTCGCCGGCCTCGGTCTGGCGGATGAAGCTCGCCTTCTCCCAGTACTCGGGAATCGTGGCCGCGTCGACGTAGCTCATGCCGCTGCGAAGGCCACCGTGCAGCTCCTCGACGATCTCGGCCACCGGGCCGCGCAGCGGGAACTCCATCTCCTCTCCTTCCGCCACGTACTGGTCGAGCGCGTCGCCGCGGCCCTCGATTGCGAGTCGCGCGGCGGCGGCGGAGCGGGAGGCCATCCCCCGATAGACCTTGAACAGGCGGCCGTGACGGCGGACGACGTCGCCGGGGCTCTCCTCGCGGCCGGCGAAGAGGCTGCCGACCATGACCGTGCTTGCTCCGGCACCCATCGCCGTTGCGACGTGACCGGCCCGGCGAATGCCACCGTCGGCGATCAGTGGCACGCCTGCCTCGCGGGCGGCGCGGGCGCAGTCGAGCACCGCGGTCAGCTGTGGCACACCGACGCCCGCCACGAGCCGCGTCGTGCAGGCAAAGCCGGGGCCGATGCCAACCTTGACGGCGTCGGCACCGGCGGCAGCCAGGTCGATGACCCCTTCGCCTGTCGCGATGTTCCCGGCCACGACCTCGACGTCGGGCCAGGCGGCCTTAAGCTCCTGCACCGCCTCGATCGCCGCGTCGGCGTGGCCGTGGGCGATGTCGAGCACGAGCGCATCGACCTCGGCTGCGATCAACGCCTCGGCGCGAACGAGATAGTCACCGCGGATCCCGATCGCGGCAGCGACCCGCAGCCGGCCGAAGCGGTCGCGGGTGGCGCGTGGGAAGCGGTCGGCGAGCGCGAGGTCGCGTAGCGTGACGAGCCCGGTCACCCTGTCGTCGCCGTCGACGAGCGGCAGCTTCTCGACCCGGTTTGCGGTGAGCAGCCTCCGTGCGTCCTCGAGCTCGATCCCGGGGCTGCCTGTGACCAGCCGGTCGCGAGGGGTCATCAGCTCGTCGACGCGCTGGCCGTCGTCGCCCGCGAGCATGTCGCGCGCCGTCAGCAGCCCGAGCAGGCGCAGCTCGGCATCGACCACGACGAATCCCGTCACCTGGAGGCGGCGCGCCTCTGCGCGCGCGTGGGCGACCGTTCGGTCGGGGTCGATCACGTACGGCTCGCTGACGACATGCGTCAGGTAGCGCTTGACCTTGCGGACGTCGGCGGCCTCCTCGTCGACCGGGAGGAACCGATGGAGCACGCCGATTCCGCCCAGTTGCGCCATCGCAACCGCCATTGGCGCCGTCGTGACAGTGTCCATGTTGGCGGACACGATCGGGACCTCGAGCTCGATGACCGGGGTGAATCTGGAACGGGTCGAGACGTCCTGGCGCGACCGCACCCGCGAGCGCCTCGGCACGAGCAGGATGTCGTCGTAGGTGAGCCCTGTTCGGATCTCGGTCATTGGACCTCGAGGGGGACGAGCTCGAACCGGTCGACGTCGACGAGGCCGCGGTCGGTGATCTTCAGCGACGGGATCACGGAGAGTGCGAGGAAGGCGAGTGTCAGGAACGGCGTCGCGCCCGACCAGCCGAGCGTTGCGGCAGCCTCGTTGGTGGCGAGGCTCTGCGCGATCACCTCGGCCAGCGGGGCGTCCGAGAGGAGCCCGGCGACCGGGAGAGGACACTCGGCGACGACGCGTCCGTCGTCGACGACCACGATGCCGCCGCCGATGCGCGCGAGGTGGCTGACCGCGAACGCCAGGTCGTTGTCGCTCATGCCGACGACGACGAGGTTGTGGGCATCGTGCGCAACCGAGGAGGCGAGCGCGCCGTGGGTCAGGCCCGAGCCGGTGACGAAGCCGAGGCCGATGCGACCGGTCGCGAGGTGTCGCTCGACGACCGCGATCTTGGCAAGGCCGGCGTCGGCGCTGGCGACGGCGTAGCCGTCCACCACCGCCGGCGCCAGCTCGATCGACTCGGTCACGACCTGATCCTCGATGAGCCCGATCGCACGGATCGTCGCGCCGTCGGAGCGGATCTCGAAGTCTGCGGCTGTGACGGGCTGCACCCGCACGGTCTGGCGCACCCACTCCGGCACGGGCGGCGACGGGACGTCCACGATCGGGCTACCGCGCTTGAGCACGACGTCGGGAGCGAAGCTCTCGAGGTCGGGCAGCAGCAAGAGGTCGGCCTGGTAGCCGGGAGCGACGGCGCCGAGACGACGGAGCCCGTGCCACTGGGCGGGGTTGAACGAGGCCATCACGATCGCGTCCTCGGGAGCGACCCCGAACGCGACCGCCTCGCGCACCATCCCGTTGATATGCCCGTTCTCGGCGATGTCCTCGGGGTCGCGGTCGTCGGTGCAGAACGCGATCCTGCTCGGGCCGTACTCGACGGCGAGCGGGAGGAGCGCTTTGAGGTTCCTGGCCATCGATGCCTCCCGGATGAGCAGCCACATCCCGGCCTGCAGCCGCTCGCGCCCCTCGTCGGCGGTGAGGCACTCGTGGTCAGAGCGGATCCCCGCCGCCGCATACGCCTGGAGCCCTTTGCCGATGAGCCCCGGCGCGTGCCCGTCGACGTGCTCCGCCCCCGCGAGGGCGAGCTTCTCGAGCTCGGAGGGGAGACCGGCGACGACGCCCGGGAAGTTCATCATCTCGGCCAGGCCGAGGACGCGGTTGCGGCGCATCAGCGATTCGAGGTCGCCGGGCTCGAGGGCGCGGCGCGGCGACTCGAACGGTGATGCCGGCACGCACGACGGCGCCATGAAGAAGACATCGAGCTGGAGGCCGGCCGAGGCGTCGAGGAGCCAGTGGACGCCGTCGGACCCGAGCACGTTTGCGATCTCGTGCGGGTCTGCCACGACAGCAGTCGTCCCGAGCGGCAGCACGAGGCGCGCGAACTCGTCGACGAGCAGCTTCACCGACTCGAGGTGCATGTGCGCATCGATGAAGCCGGGCACGACGTACCGCCCGGTGGCGTCGATCACCTCGGCGCCGTCGTAGGCGCCGATGCCGGCGATCACGCCGTCGGCGATCGCCACGTCGGCTTCGAGCCACTCCCGCGTGAACACGGAGAGGGCCCGCCCGCCACGGATGACGGTGTCGGCGGGCTCGTCACCGCGGGCGACTGCAAGTCTCCGTTCGAGTCGCGACATCGGGCTGACGATAACCTCTCCTCCGTCAATGGGCACCTTCGATGTTCTCGTGCGCGGAGCCCGGGTGGTCGGGCCAGACAGTGTTACACGGGCTGACATCGGGATCGCGGACGGCAGGATCGCCGAGGTTGGCACAGAGCTCGAGGGTGGCGCTGTCACGGAGATCGACGCAACCGGGTTCCACGTCTTTCCGGGCATGGTCGATCCGCACGTGCACTTCAACGATCCGGGTCGCGCCGACTGGGAGGGGTTCGCGACGGGCAGCGCGGCCTTCGCCGCCGGGGGTGGCACGTGCTTCTTCGACATGCCGCTGAACGCGTCCCCGCCGACGGTCGACGGTGCCTCGTTCGATCTCAAGGTTGCGTCCGCGCGCGGCACAGCCCTCGTCGACTTCTGCCTCTGGGGCGGCCTCGTCCCGGGCGACCCCGATCGGCTCGACGAGCTCGCCGACCGCGGGGTCATCGGCTTCAAGGCATTCATGTGCGATACGGGTATCGACGACTTCGAGCAGGTCGACGACGAGACGCTCCTCGGGGGAATGCAGCGCGCGGCCCGGCTTGGTCTCCCCGTTGCGGTGCACGCGGAGAACGAGGCCGTCACGCGTGACCTGGCCGCGCTCGCCCGCACCGAAGGGCGCCATGCGATGTCCGACTACCTCGCATCGCGTCCCGTGGCGGCCGAGCTCGAGGCGGTCGCGCGCGCGATCGTGATGGCCGAGGAAGCGCGTTGCTCGTTGCACATCGTCCATGCGAGCACGGCCGCCGCGGTGCTTCTCGTCGCCGAGGCGCGCGCCCGCGGCGTCGACGTGACATGCGAGACGTGCCCGCATTACCTCTTGCTCTCCGACGAGGACGCACAGCGAATCGGCGCGCTCGCGAAGTGCTCTCCGCCCCTCCGACCACGCGTCGAGCTCGAGGCGCTCTGGTCGGAGGTCGCCGCGGGCACGATTCCGATCATCGCCTCCGACCACTCTCCGGCTCCGGCGGAGCTGAAGACGGGAGCTGACACGTTCCGGACGTGGGGCGGCATCTCGGGTTGCCAGACGCTCCGGAGCTCGCTGCTCGCCGCCGCTGCACAGCGTGGCCTGCCGCTCGAGGCGGTGGCGTCGCTGACGAGCATGGCTGCGGCCGAGCGCTTCAAGATCACCGGCAAGGGACGGCTCGAGCGGGGCTTCGACGCCGATCTCGCGATCGTCGACCTCGGCGTGGAGAGGGTGCTCGCCGTCGACGAACTACTCTACCGCCACCCGCACAGTGCGTTCGTCGGCGTCCCGCTTCGGGGTCGCGTCGTGCGGACGTTGGTCCGGGGTTGCGTCGTGATCCAAGACGGGAGTGTCGTCCCCGGCCGGCGAGCCGGCCGACTCGTCGCTGCCAGCTGACAGCGGCCCCGGCGGGTGCCGGTTGCGTCTCGGGTCCCGGCGCGAAAGAATGGATCGCGGAGGTCGCGATGGGGTGCGCCGCGCGTCGGCTTGCCCTCAAATGAGGAGGAGTGGTATGAGGAGAAAGACTGTAGGGGGTCTTGTCGCCTTGGCGACGGTGGGATTGGCCGCACTGGCGGTCGCGGCAACCGGATCGGCGGCGCACAAGGCGCAGGCCGCTCCGATCAAGGCGGCGTGGATCTACGTCGGACCGCACAACGACGGTGGCTGGTCGCAGGCACACGATGCGGGCCGGCTGTACGTGCAGAAGCAGCTCGGCTCGAAGGTCGTCACGACCTACAAGGAGAACGTGCCCGAGGGGCCGCAGGCCTCGCAGGTGATCGACAGCCTTGTCCGTGACGGCAACAAGATCATCTTCGCGACGTCGTTCGGCTACGGCGATGCGATGTACGCGGCGGCGAAGAAGTATCCGGACGTCAAGTTCGAGCATGCGACCGGCTACAAGACCTCGAAGAACTTCGCCAACTACTACGGCGCCGGCGAGGATGCGATCTACCTCTCCGGCATGGCGGCCGGTGCGGCGACGAAGACCGGCGTGATCGGCTACGTCGTCCCGTTCCCGATCCCGGAAGTGATCAGGCACACGAACGCCTTCACGCTGGGAGCGCAGGCGACGCACCCTGGAGCGAAGGTCAAGATCGTGTGGACGAAGTCGTGGTTCGACATGGCCAAGGAGAAGAAGGCGGCCGAGAGCCTCGCCGCAGCCGGTGCAGATGTGATCGGGCAGAACGTCGATAGCCCCGCTGCCGGTCAGTTCGCGCAGTCCAAGGGGTTGCCGTGGGTCGGCTACGACAGTGACGCGAAGAAGTTCGCGCCGACCTCGTGGCTCACGGCTGCGGTCTACAACTGGGGCCCGTACTACCTGAAGCAGGTCAAAGCGACGATGAGCGGGACCTGGAAGACGGGAAGCTACTACGGCAGCATGGCCGACGGGTTCACGGGAATCTCGTCGTTCGGCCCCAAGGTCTCGGCGAAGACCAAGGCGACGATCGCCGCGAAGAAGAAGGCGATCATCGCGAAGAAGTTCTACGAGTTCCAGGGGCCGATCTACGACCAGAGCGGCAAGCTCAGGGTCCCGAAGGGGAAGAAGATGACGTTGGGTCAGATCCTCTCGGTCGACTGGCTCGTCAAGGGAGTCGAAGGCAGCCCGAAGGGCTGATGGACGGCGCGAACGGTGGGCGCCGGCACGACCGGCGCCCACCGTCGTGCAACCAGCCGTAGCGATGAACTCGCCCGAGCCGTCGATCTCACACGCCGCTGCGGCCATGGGGGAGCCGGCCGTGACGATGCGCGGCATCACGAAGCGCTTCCCGGGCGTGCTCGCGAACGACCAGGTCGACTTCGAGGCGCTCGTCGGTGAGGTGCACGCCTTGCTCGGCGAGAACGGTGCCGGCAAGAGCACGCTCTCGAACATCCTGACGGGCCTCTATCGCGCCGACGAGGGCGAGCTCGAGCTGTACGGGCAGGTGACCGACTTCCAGTCACCGCGCGACGCGCTCGACGCCGGGATCGGCATGGTGCACCAGCACTTTCGGCTCGTCGAGCCGTTCACGGTGGCCGAGAACGTCGTCCTCGGCGACCACCGGGATCTCGGCCGGTCGTTCAGGCTCCACTCACGCGCGATCGAACAGCGCGTGGCGGAGCTCGGTGAGCGATACGGCATCGCCGTCGAGCCACGCGCGCGGATCTGGCAGCTCTCCGTGGGCGAGCAGCAACGGGTGGAGATTCTCAAGGCGCTCTACCGCGAGGCGCGCGTCCTGATCCTCGACGAGCCGACGGCGGTGCTGACGCCGCAGGAGGCGGAGGGGCTGTTCGTCACCCTCCGCTCGATGGCGGCGGAGGGACGAACGATCATCTTCATCTCGCACAAGCTCCACGAGGTGACGGCCGTCGCCGACCGAGTCACCGTGCTCCGGGGCGGCCGCTCGATCGGCACGGTCGACACGACGGGAGCGACCTCGCAGTCGCTCGCGGCGCTGATGGTCGGACGTGACGTCGACGTGACGCGCCGGCCCGAAGGTGAGCACACGATCGGCGAGGTGATCCTCGAGGTCGAGGGGCTCTCGGCGGCCGGCGACCGCGGCGAGGAGGCCCTGCGGTCGGTGTCGTTGTCGGTGCGCGCCGGCGAGGTGCTCGGGATCGCAGGCGTGGCAGGGAACGGCCAGCGAGAGCTTGCCGAGGCGGTCACCGGCATGCGGCCGCTCACGGCCGGAGCCGTACGGGTCGGCGGCGTCGAGCTGCGGACAGGCGATCCCCGCGTGGCGATCACGGCCGGGATCGCGCACGTGCCCGAGGACAGGCTCCACACCGGCGTCGCCCCGAGCCTCAGCATCGCCTCGAACATCGCGCTCAAGTCGTATCGCACCGATGCCGCCGGGCCGTTTCTCCGGCTCGGACGCATCCGCGACCGTGCCGTCGAGATGATCGGCCGGTACGACGTGAAGGCGCCCGGGCCGCTGACCCCCGCCCGCCAGCTGTCCGGCGGCAACCTGCAGAAGGTCGTGCTCGCGCGGGAGTTCTCCAGTGACCCTCGGGTGCTCGTGGCCGCGGCCCCGACGCGCGGACTCGACGTCGGGGCGATCGAGACCGTCCACGGCTACCTCCGCGAGGCCGCATCGCGGCAGGTTGCGGTGCTCCTGATCAGCGAAGACCTCGACGAGGTGCTGACGTTGGCAGATCGGATTGCAGTGATGTACGAGGGGTCCATCGTCGGCGAGGTAAACGCGCGCAATGCGACCGTCGAGGAGCTCGGCCTCCTGATGGCGGGGGTTCGCGACCTAGGACGAGAGACGACCACGGGGGCCGACGTGTGAACCTCGGCGGGCTCCGCATCGAGAAGCGCCTCGAGCAGCGGCGGTGGCTGATGGTCGCCGTGCCGCTCGGCTCACTCGTCGTGGCGCACGCCGCGATCGCGATCCTGCTCGTCGCGACCGGCCATCCGCCGATCACAACGCTGCGCCGGCTCTTCGACGCCGCCTACCTGGCCGACGGCGCGCTCACGAACACGCTCATCGCCTCGACGCCGCTCGCCTTCACGGGTCTCGCCGCAGCGATCGCGTTCCGGATGCGGCTGTTCAACATCGGTGCTGAGGGGCAGCTGTACTTCGGCGCCATCGGCGCCGCCGGCATGGCCCTGCTGCTCTCGGGGCAGTCGACCCCCGTCCTGATCGCGGCGATGGTCGTCGGAGGAGCCGCGCTCGGTGCCGCGTGGGGGGCGATCCCGGGCCTGCTGCGTGCATTCCTGCGCACCAACGAGATCATCACCTCGCTGATGCTCAACTACGTCGCTGCACTCGTCCTCAACTACCTGATCTTCGACAGCCTCTCGTATTGGCGGGACACGTCTCCGCAGGGTCTCGTCTTCCCGCAGGGCAAGGTGCTCGTCGACGCCGCGACGTGGCCGGTGACGACGATCGGCCCGGTCGGGATCCCGCTCGGGTTCGTCCTTGCGGCAGCGGTCGCGATTGCGATCTGGGTGCTCAACGCCCGCACGCGCTTCGGGTTCGAGGCGCAGGTGATCGGCGACTCCCCACGCGCGGCGCGGTATGCGGGCATGCGAACGCGACGCAAGATCGTCGCCGTGATGGCTCTCTCCGGTGCAATCGCCGGCATCGGCGGCGCGAGCCAGATCGGCGACTTCCGCCACACGCTCGACGCCCGCGGGCTCCAGCAGTCGAACTACGGCTACACGGGCATCGTCGTCGCCGCTCTTGCCCGCTACAACCCGTTTGCGGTGGTGCTCGTCGCGTTCCTGCTCGGCGGGCTCGAGAACGCCGGCTACACGTTGCAGAGCGCCGACTTCCCGTCCGGTCTCGTCGGCGTGATGCAGGGCCTGATCCTGTTCGCGATGCTCGGTGGCGAGCTGCTCGTGCAGTACCGGATCACGTTCGCACGCGCCGGGCGTCACGTCCCGGCGCCGTCGGGATCCGCACGATGAACAACAGCATCGTCGTCGTCGTGCTCGCATCTGCCGTCGCCTACGGCACGCCGCTCCTCTACGCGGCGCTTGGCGAGCTCCTGACGGAGCGCTCGGGCGTGCTCAATCTCGGCGTCGAGGGGATGATGCTCGTCGGTGCGGTGATGGGCTTTCTCGCCGTCCAGCGCGTCGGCGGCCCGGCGGGCGTCGTGCTCCCGGCCGCGGTTGCAGTCGCGGCGCTCGCGGGCGGTGTGGCGGCGTTGATCCTCGCGTTCCTCGTGATCACGCTGCGTGCCAACCAGATCGTCTCGGGCCTCGCGTTGACGATCTTCTGTGGTGCTGCAGGTCTCTCGTCGTACCTCGGGAACGATTTCAACCTCGCGGACAACCCGGCCCGGTTCTCGTTCGAGGCGGTCAATGCGTTCGGGCTCGAGGACATCCCCATCGTCGGCCCCGTCCTGTTCGGGCAGACGTGGCTCGTCTACGCCTCGTGGATCTGCGTCGTCGTCGTGGGGTACTACCTCTCGCACACGCGGCCCGGCCTCAACGTCCGGGCCGTCGGCGAGTCACCTGCCGCCGCCGACGCGATGGGGATCAGCGTCACCAAGTACCGCTACCTCCATACGATCGCGGGCGGCGCCTTCGCCGGCGTCGGCGGCGCGTGCTTCAGCCTGGCGCTGACGCCCGCGTGGGTCGACGGCCTCACGGCCGGTGCGGGCTGGATCGCGATCGCGCTCGTCATCTTCGCGTTCTGGCGCGCCGACCTCTGCCTCGTCGGCGCCTACGTCTTCGGCGCCTTCTCGGCGCTGCCGTTCACTCTGCAGGCGCGAGGCGTGACCATCGCGCCGCAGTTCTTCCAGGCGCTGCCGTACGTGATGACGATCGTCGTGCTCGTGATCGTCTCGTCCGGGCTCGGCCGCCGCAGGCTCGGCGCCCCGGCGAGCCTCGGCGTCCCGTATGTGCGCGAGGAGCGCTAGGAGCCGCTCGCGCCGCCGGCCGTCTGTCGGCGCGACGGGCGCGGTCGGAGTACCGTTCCGCCGAGAGAAGCCGATGGACGTCTTGACCCCTCATACCCTTGCCGAGGTGCTGAGCATGAAGGCCGAGCTGCCCGACGCGCGTTTCGTGCAGGGCGGCACCGACGTTCTCGTGGAGCTCAACTTCGACCGCTCGCGGCCGCCGGCGCTGATCAACCTGAACGAGGTCACCGAGCTCCGCGGGTTCGCGCGCGAGAACCACACATTCGTGCTCGGGTCGGGACTCACCTACGCCGAGGCGATGCGGGGTGAGGTCGCCGAAGCGATGCCCGCCCTGGCCGAGGCGTCGCGGACGGTCGGCTCGCCCCAGATTCGCAATCGCGGCACGCTCGGAGGGAACCTCGGCACAGCGTCGCCGGCCGGCGACGCGCTGCCGCCTCTCCTCGTCGAAGCCGCCGAGGTGGACATCGCGAGCGTGCGCGGCGAGCGGCGCCTGCCCCTGGCGGAGTTTCTGCTCGGCGTCAAGAAGAATGCGCTCGCGCCGGATGAGCTCGTCGTCTCGGTGCGGGTCGATCCGAGCCGGGCGCGGCAGACGTTCATGAAGGTCGGCCCGCGAAACGCGATGGTCATCTCCGTGTGCTCGCTCGCGCTGCACGCCGACCGCAACCGGGGCGAGCTCCGCGCTGCGTTCGGCTCCGCCTCACCGACGGTCAGGCTCGTGACAGCATCGCTCGACGCAGCCGCCGACTTCCCCGAGCTCGTTGCCGACGCCGCAAGCCCGATCGACGACGTCCGCGGCACCGCTGCCTACCGCCGTCACGCTCTCCGCGTCCTCACCCGGCGCGCCCTCGATCGGTGTCTTGCGTGAAGATCAACCTGAGCGTCAACGGCGAGCTGCGCAAGGCCGACGTCTGGGGCGGCGAGAGCCTTCTCTTCACGCTGCGCGAGCAGCTCGAGCTGCCAGGCTCAAAGAACGCGTGCGAGCAGGGCGAGTGCGGATCGTGCTCGGTGCTGCTCGACGGCACGCTCGTCTGCTCGTGCCTCGTCCTTGCAGCACAGGCCGACGGCCACGAGGTCGTCACCGTCGAGGGAGTCGCCGAGGACGGCGTGCTGCACCGCGTCCAGGAGGCCTTTCTCGCTGCCGGAGCCGTGCAGTGCGGGTTCTGCACGCCGGGCCTGATCGTCGCGACCGTCGACCTGCTCGATCACACGCCGAGCCCGACGGACGACCAGATCCGCGAGGCGCTCTCGGGCAACCTCTGCCGCTGCACCGGTTACCAGAAGATCTTTGACGCGGTGCGCGCCGCAGCAGGAGTGCGAAGAGCATGACCTCGACCTCCACCGAGACCGGGATCCGGCTGGAGCTCGGGCAGATCGGCGCGCCGGCACGCCGGCCGGACGGGCCGCCCAAGGTGCAGGGCCAGTTCGCGTACTCGAGCGATCTCAACGCCGCCGGGATGCTCTGGGGCCACACGGTCCGCAGCCCGCACGCGCATGCCCGCATCGTCGCGATCGACATCTCGCAGGCCGTGACGATGCCTGGCGTCCATGCCGCCCTCACCCACGAGGACGTGCCTGGGAGCAAGACCTATGGGCTCGAGTTCGCAGACCAACCGGTGCTCGCGATCGACCGCGTTCGGTACTACGGCGAGCCGGTGGCGCTCGTCGCCGCCGAGCATCCCGAGCAGGCACGTCGTGCCGCCGAGGCGATCGTGATCGAGTACGAGCCGCTCGAGCTCGTCGTCGACCCCGAGCGTGCGACCGAGCAGGAGCCGCTCCACCCGGACCGTCCGACCGCGGGCCACGGCTATCGCGACGACCCGCGGCCGAACGTCGTGCGGACGATCGTGATCCGGCACGGCGACCCGGACGTCCAGGGGGACGTGACGGTCGAAGGGGTCTACGCGCTCGGTAGTCAGGATCAGGCGTTCCTCGGGCCGGAGTCCGGGGTCGCGGTGCCCGACGGCGAGGGCGGCATCGACATCCACGTCGCCACGCAGTGGCTCCACGTCGATCGCGACCAGATCGCCCCCTGCCTCGGCCTTGCTCCCGAGCAGGTGCGGTTGCACCTCGCCGGCGTCGGCGGGGCATTCGGCGGCCGTGAGGATCTCTCGATCCAGATCCACGCGGCGATGCTCGCGCTCCACGCAGACCGGCCGGTGAAGATCGTCTACAACCGCGAGGAGTCGTTCACCGGCCACGTCCACCGGCATCCCGCCAGGATCTGGGCCGAGCACCGCGCGACCCGCGACGGCCGCATCGTCTGCGTGCACATGCGGATCCTCGTCGACGGTGGCGCCTATGCCTCCAGCTCGTCGGCGGTGATCTCGAACGCATCAGCCTTCGCCGCCGGTCCGTACCGGGTCGACAACGCGTTGATCGAGGGCACAGCGGTCTATACCAATAATCCTCCGTGTGGGGCGATGCGCGGCTTCGGCGCGGTGCAGTCCTGCTTCGCAGCGGAGGCGCAGATGGACCGGCTGGCCGGGGCGCTCGGGATCGATCCGATCGAGCTGCGGCTGCTCAACGCGATCGAGAGTGGCGACACGCTGCCGACCGGGCAGGTCCTGACCGGATCCCTTCCCGTTGCCGAGGTCATCCGCGCCGCCGCGGCGATTCCGGTGCCCGACGCCGAGGCACTGCCGCGCGACCCGATCAGGCTCCCCGGCGGGGCCGGCAACACGACCCGCGGCGAGGGTGTCAGGCGCGGCGTCGGGTTCGCCGTCGGCTTCAAGAACATCTGCTTCTCGGAGGGCTTCGACGACTTCTGTGCAGCGCGGGTGCAGCTGCACGTCGACGGCAGCGCCACCGTGCACTGCGCCGGGGTCGAGGTGGGCCAGGGGCTCGTCGGTGTCATCCTTCAGGTCGCCGAGGCCGAGCTCGGAACGAGCGAGATCACGGTCGCGCCGAGCACCACGAGCACCGTCGGCTCGGCCGGCTCGACCTCCGCCTCGCGCATGACCTGGATGGCCGCGGGCGCCGTCCGCGACGCCTGTCGCGCTGCGCTCGAGGAGCGCGCCGTCCGTGAGGGCGGCGAGGTGGACGTCGAGCGGATCTACCGCCACGTCAAGACCTTCCCGCTCGATCCCGAGAACGGCCAGGTGCTCGGCGACCGTGCGCACGTCTCGCTCGCGACGTGCGCGATGCGCGTCGTCGCCGAGGTCGACGTCGACCTCGGGCTGACGCGGCTCGTCTGGATCGGCGTGGCCCAGGATGTCGGCAAAGCGCTCAACGCGCAGAGCATCACAGGGCAGATCGAGGGTGGCACTGCGCAGGGCATCGGCCTCGCGTTGATGGAGGAGATCCAGACGCGCGAGGGGCGGATCACGAACGCGAGCTTCACCGACTACCTGCTGCCGACGGCTCTCGACATGCCGCCGGTCGAGTCGGTCCTGATCGAGGATCCAGAGCCGGACGCGCCCTACGGCGTCAAGGGCGTCGGCGAGCCACCCACCGTGGTATCCACGGCCGCTGTCGTCGCTGCAATGCGGGCAGCGACGGGCAAGGCTCTGAATCGTGTGCCGGTGCGCCCCGACGAGATCGTCGGGCTGGCACCGTAAGGCTCTAGCTCTCCACGAGCGGCGGAATCGTCTCGGTCGGCCGGCGTGGAACCTCGCGCCGGATCACGACGGCGACCGAGGTCAGGATCACCGCAGCGCCGGCGGCGATCTGCCAGCTGATGACCTCGCCGAGGAAGAGGATGCCGAGCGTGATCGCCACAAGCGGGTTCACGTACGCGTACGTCGCGACCGTCCCGAGCGGCACGTTCGAGACGAGCCATACGTACGCCGTGTAGCCGAAGATCGAGCCGAACACGACCAGGTAGAGCAAGCCGAGCAGCGAGCGGGTCGACCAGTCAGCCGGGTTGTGCGACTCGCCGTCCGACAGCGCCATGCCGAGCGGGATCAGCAGCAATCCGCCCGTGAGGCCCTGCACTCCGGCAGTCGTGATCGCATCATCCGGCATCGGAAGCCTCGAGGAGAGGAAGGTGCCGACCGCCCAGGAGAGCGCAGCGGCGACGACGAGCAGCACGCCCGAGATGCTCGCGTCGCCTCCCGGTCGGAGGAGGAGAGCAACGCCGATGAACCCGACCGCCGTGCCGACGAGCGAGGCACGCGGTGGCCGGTCGCCCGTGCTCGAGCGCAGGACGACGAGCCAGAGCGGTACCGAGGCGAAGATCAACGAGGCGAGCCCGATCGGCACGCGGCGCTCGGCGACGAAGAGCAGCGCGTTCCCGCCGATCAGGAGGAACCCGCAGAGAACTGTCGACCCCGCCCGCGTCCAGCCAAGCCTGAGCGGCGTCGTGCCGTGCCGCGCGAGTAGCCACCCGAGCAGCACCACTCCGACGGTCGTGAACCGGATGCCCGCTGCCAGCACGGGTGGGATCGTTTCGCCCGCGAGCTCGATGCCGAGATAGGTCGAGCCCCAGAGGATGTAGACCGTCCAGAGTGCGATCCACGCGCGGCCGCTCATCTGCAGATCCGGCGGGCGCACATGTGGCTGACGCTATCCGTTCGGGATGGTCACCTGGCGAGTGCTATCCAGCACGATGTTCGTCGCGCCGTGCATCGGGACAGCGGTTCGAGGTGAGCACGACGGCAGGGCCGTCACCGCTTCAACGTGAGCGCGGCACCTGCGGCGAGCAGCGCGAGCCCGAGCACGCGCGTCCACTGCAGTGGCACGGCCTGGATGCCGAACCAGCCGAACCGGTCGATCACGCTGGCAAGCGTGAACTGTCCCGCGATGAGGAAGGCGGTCGTCGAGACGATGCCGATTCTCGGGCCGGCGACGGTGATCGCGAGGACGATCACGACGCCCATCAAGCCGCCGAGGAGCATCCACTTCGGGCCGGTGAACGCGTCGCGCAGCCCGCTCAACGACCGGCGTGCGAACAGGAGCAGGATCAGCGATGCGGCGCCTCCGATGAGCGCAGCGCACGTGAGCGCCTCGATGCTGCCGACGCGATCGCCGAGCCTGCCCTGCGTCGCTATCTGAACCGCACCGGCGAGGCCCGCGATGAACGCGAATGAGGCTGCAGCTTCGGTCGAGCCCATGGCGATGACGCTACACGCTTTGCGGCTTTGCATCCCTCGCATCGGCCACGGTGTAGCGGTAGGCTCGCGTGATGGGCGAAGTCCTCACGAGGCGTGACGGTGCCGTCCTCACGATCACGCTCAACCGACCCGATGTCTTCAACGCCTTCAATCGGGCGCTGCATGCGGCGCTCCGGTCGGCTCTCGAGGAGGCCGCCGATCCCGCCGTGCGGGCCGTGGTGATCACGGGTGCGGGCCGCGGCTTCTCTGCCGGCCAGGACCTGCGCGAGTTCTCCGAGCTGGATGGTTCGCTCGGCGACGCGCTCGAGATGACGTACCACCCGAACATCAGGCTCATCCGGGGCCTTGCGAAGCCGGTGATCGCGGCGGTCAACGGCCCCGTCGCGGGAGCAGGGCTCTCGCTCGCGACAGCGTGCGATGTCAGAGTCGCATCGACTGCAGCGGCGTTCGTGCCCGGATTCGTCGGCATCGGCCTCGTGCCCGACTCCGGAGGCACGTGGTTCATTCACCGCCTGCTCGGATTTGCGCGGGCGTTCGACTGGATGTGCTCCAACCGCAGGCTCGACGCTGACGAGGCCCTCGCATGGGGCCTCGTCTCCGAGGTGGTCCCGGCCGAGACCTTCGAGGCGCGGGTCGCCGAGATCGCCGCCGGCTGGGCGGCGATGCCGACGCGGGCGGTGGGAATGACCAAGCAGCTGTTCGAGCACGCCTACACCGCCTCGCTCGAGGATCAGCTCGCGCTCGAGGCCGAGCTGCAGGAGGCTGCCGTCGCCACGGCCGATTTTGCCGAGGGCGTGAGCGCCTTCCTGGAGAAGCGCCCCGCCAGCTTCGGCGGCGGCTGATCGGCCCCGAGTGGGGGGGTTCCGTGGCCGCGATTCGAACGGTCGACTACCACACCGGTGGCGAGCCGTTCCGGATCGTCACGGGTGGTGTCGAACCGCTTGCGGGAGCGACGATCCTCGAGCGGCGGCGCGACGCGCTCGAGCGGCACGACCATGTCCGCCGGCTGCTCGTCAGCGAGCCACGCGGCCACGCCGACATGTACGGCTGTCACGTCGTGCCGGGAAACGATGACGGCGCGGATCTGGGAGTCGTGTTCTTCCACAACGCCGGGTACTCGACAGCATGCGGTCATGGGACGATCGCGCTCGTCACGTGGGCCCTCGACGAGGGAATCGTCGAGCGGCGGGAGGGAGAGAACCGTGTCGTCGTCGATGTTCCCTCCGGCCGGCTCGAGACCGTCGCGACCGTCGCCGACGGACGCGTTCGGTCTGTCACCTTCCGCAATGTCCCCGCCTTCGTCTGGGCTACCGGCGTCCCGGTCGGGGAGGTCGCGGTCGACGTCGCCTTCGGAGGGGCCTTCTACGCGACGCTGCGCGAGCGGGTGGAGCCCGCAGAGCTCCCGCGGCTGATCGAGCTCGGCCGGAGCATCAAGCGGGAGCTCGAGGGGGAGCACGACATCGCCCATCCGGTCGAGCCCGAACTACGGGATGTCTACGGCGTGATCTTCTGGCAGCCGGAGGCACGCGTGCCGCTGACCCAGCGCAACGTGACGGTCTTCGCCGATGGCGAGGTCGACCGCTCGCCGTGCGGCTCCGGTACATCGGCGCGACTCGCCCTACTCGACGCGGCCGGTGAGCTGCCCCGTGGGGACGAGCTGCGGCACCTCTCGGTCGTGGGTTCGAGCTTCTCGGGTCGCGTCGTCGGCGAGGCGCGCGTGGCGGGCAGGGAGGCGGTCATCACCGAGGTGACCGGCTCCGCCTACCGCACCGGCGAGTCCACCTTCACCCTCGACCCCGACGACCCGCTCGGCGAGGGATTCCTGCTGCGGTAGGGAGCTACGCTTTGCCGGTGGAGCCCGACGACGATCCGCTCGTGATGTACCTCGTCGTGCGGCGGCGAACCACGCGCCCATTCGCCGAGCTCGCGACCGCCGCCGCGCTCGCTGCGCGACGCTGCGCCCTTCGCTACCGGGACGACGAACGGTGGCGCGCCGGCTTCGACGATTGGTGGCGCCACTCGTTCCGCAAGGTGTGCCTCCGCGCCGATCCGCGCGACTGGGAGGCGGTGCGCGACCTCGACCATGAGCGGGTCGGCGACGTTGCCTGCCTGCCACCGGTCCGGCGCTCGGTACGCGACCGCGTTCTCGTGCGGATGCAGACGCTGAACGATGAGGCCGGAGCGCTTCCACTAGTCGCCGGCGGCCCGGAGCCCGGCTCGTTGACGCTGGTCGTCGCCACGGCGCTCGGGATGAGCGCAGGCAAGACGCTCGCCCAGATCGGGCACGCCGCCCTGATGACGGATCTCGATCCAGACCTCGGCCTCGATGTCGCCGGCGCGGCGGCCGATGAATGGGGGCGGCTCGTGCACGACGCCGTGGCAATCGTGCGGGATGGCGGCCTCACCGAGCTGACCCCCGGCGCGGAGACCGTGCTCGTGCTCCAGGGTTCGCACTCCAGCCAGAGCCAGTAGAGGATGGTCATGTGTCACGGGTCCTGATCGTCAATCCGTTCGCGAGCGGCGTCACCGAACGCAAGCTCGCTGCCGTCCAGGCCGCTTTGCCGTCGGGCACCGAGACCGTCCTCACCCAGGCGCGCGGCGACGCGACCGACATCGCGGCGGAGCGGTCGCCGCGCGCGGAGGCGATCTACGTGTTCTCGGGAGACGGCACCTACAACGAGGTGATCAACGGGCTGCGCGCCGACATCCCGGTCGGGTTCGTGCCCGGCGGCGGCACCAGCGTGCTGCCGCGTGCGCTTGGCCTGCCACGTGACCCGACGCGCGCGGCCGAGCGCATCGCAAATGGCACGCCGCGGCGGATCTCGCTGGGGCGGATCAACGGTCGCACGTTCGCATTCAACGCAGGCATCGGGTTCGACGCCGAGCTCGTGCGCCGCGTCGATGCGAAGGGCCGCCGGGCCGACGGCAAGCGGCCGGGCGACATCGCATTCAGCTGGACCGTTGTGAGGGCGCTCGTCGACCACCGCTTCCGGTACGAGGAAGTACTCGAGATCGAAGGGCTCGGTCGGGCGGCATTTGCCCTCGTCGCCAACTGCTCGCCGTACACCTACGCCGGATCGGTCGGGTTGCGGTTCGTTCCCGGCGCCTCGTTCGAAGGTGGTCTCGACATCGTCGCGCCGGTCGAAGTGCGTCCGCGGGCCGTGCCACGACTCGCGATGCAGGCGTTGCGCGGCCGGCCGGGCGCTCGTGATGTGCTCGTGGGACACGACCTCGATCGGATCGTGATCCGCTGCGACCTGCCGCTGCCGGTTCAGGTGGACGGCGAGGACATCGGTGACATGGACGAGGTCGAGATCGTTGCCGTGCGCGACGCGCTGACCGTGCTCACCTAGCGGCTGAGCCCAAGTGCCCGACCCGGGTCGGGCACTCCCACTACGCTGGCGGCCATGGCGCACGCGTTCACGTTGCCGGATCTGGGGGAGGGCCTGACCGAGGGCGAGATTGCCCGCTGGCTCGTCCGCGAGGGCGATGCAGTCGTCGAGAACGAGCCGATTGTCGAAATCCAGACGGACAAGGCAACGGTCGAGGTGGGGTCGCCGGTCGACGGCGTCGTCCTCCGAATTCTTGCCCGGGACGGCCAGATGGCCAAGGTCGGCGCCACGTTGGCGCTGATCGGGGCGCCGGGCGAGCAGCTGTTGCGATCCGTCGCGCCGCCACCGTTCGAGAAGCCCGGGCCGGCCGAGCCGATCGTGGCCGTCGTCGGCTCCGAGCCACTCGAGGCGCTGACGCTGCACCGGCTCGCGCGGGACCTCTCGGTCGACTTCTCGTCGATCACGGGCACAGGCCCGGGTGGCCGCGTGACCGAGGTCGATGTGCGCGCCGCTGCCGCTCCGCCCGAGGGGCGGCGAGTGCCGGTGCGCGGCATTCGGCGCGCGATCGTCGAGCAGGTCGAACGAACACACCGGGAGATCCCGGCCGTGACCTTCGTCGAGGAATGCGACTTCACCGGCGTTGACCTCGATCTCCTCATCGCCACGTCGCTGCAGGCGGCGGCGGGCGCGCTCGGCGAGTTTCCGGAGCTCAACGCCCGGATCGACGACGACGAGATCGTGCTGCTCGATCGCTACGACCTGGGCGTCGCCGTCGACACCGAGGCGGGTCTCGTCGTCCCTGTCGTGCGCGGCTGCGACAAGCACTCCGTCGCCGCGATCGATGCCGAGATTCACCGTCTCGCCGCCGGCGCCCGTGCCGGGACGCTTCAGCCGGAGGAGCTGCGTGACTCGACCTTCACCGTCACGAGTGCCGGCAAGCTCGGCGGCCTCTTCGTGACGCCCCTGATCAATCACCCGGAGGTCGCGATCCTCGGGTTGCACCGGATCGGGCCTCGTCCCGTCGTGCGCGACGGCGAGATCGTGGTGCGTCAGATGGGGAACGTCTCGGTCACCTTCGATCACCGGGTCGTCGACGGCGCCCGCGCGGGCGCATTCTGTGTCGACGTGATTCGGCGGTTGGAGGCCGGAGACCCCCGACCGTCCGTACACTGATTCCCCGAAATGGGTAGGCCATGAACATGACCGAGTGGTGGGTGATCGGGATCACCGTCGGCATCGGCGTCGCCGCGGGCATCGCCTTCGCGGGTGCTCTCGCGGGATTCCGCCTCGGGTTCGCGAGCTCGCTGCTCGGCGCGATCCTCGTCGGCATCGGCGCCGGCCTCCTCGTCAACGGCTGGACCGGTGGCGTCGGTGGTGTCGTCGGCGGCATCGTGGGGTCGATCTCGGCAGCCACCGTGGTGCGCGGTGCCTCGCGGAGGGGCGCGACGACGGGCGCAACGGCCTTCCTCCTGCTCGGCGTCGCCGTCGTCGTCGGCCTGCTCGCGCTGATTCCGGTGGTGGGATATATCGAGGCGGTCGTGTTGCCCGTCCTCGCAGCGCGTCGGGCACGCCGGAGCCCGGAGAAGTATGCCGGTCTCCGTTCGCTCGCGAAGTGAGGCCCAAGCCACTGATCCTCGTGGTCATCGACGGCCTCACGCCGTCGATGTTCGAAGGAGCAGTCGGGTCGGGCGAGACGCAGACGCTCGCGACCCTCGCCTCACGCGGCGCCTACCGGCGCGCCACCTCGGTATTCCCGTCGCTGACTCCCGTGTGCCTCTCGTCGATCGCGACCGGCGCGCATGGAGATATTCACGAGATCCCACACCTCGTCTGGTACGACCGCAACGAGCGGCGCCTCGTCGAATATGGCAGCTCGTTCGGCGCCGTTCGTGCCGCCGGGATCGGCCAGACGCTGCGCGATACGCTCGTCAACATGAACCGGCAGCACCTCGGTGCCGGTGCTCTGACGCTGTTCGAGTCTCTCGCCGATGCGGGCTGGCGCACGGCGGCGGTCAACTTCACTGCCTACCGGGGCCGAACGCCGCACCGGTCAACGTTGCCGCTGCTCGGTGACGTGCTCGGGCCGGAGCGCTTCTTCTTCTACAACCTCTTCAGCTCGGATCGGACCGGGGCTCCACTCTCGTGGCGCAATCGTCCGGCGGGCTCGATCGACGCGTATGCGGCGGCGGTGGGTCGCTGGCTCGTGACCCGCGACGCCTTCGACTTCCTCGTCTTCTACCTCTCCGACTACGACTACGCATCCCACGAGCACGGCCCGGACACAGCACTCGAGACGCTACAGCGCTGCGACGCGGCGATCGGATCGCTGGTCGACGCGGGCGGCGGGATGGACGCGTTCCTCGATCGCTACTCGGTCGTCGTGCTGGCGGATCACGGCCAGACCAGGGTGCGCGAGGCGACCTCGCTCGCCGAGATCTACGCTGGCGTCGAAGGCGTCCTGCCGCTCGGCTCCAACCGTGCGGCCCACCTTTACCTCGAGCCCGGCTGCCGGGACGACCTCCGGGCGGTGGCGTCGCGGCTCGACGGCGTGCCGGCTGCCGAGGTGACGCTGTTTCGCGAGGGCGGCAGTGCCGTCGCGCGACGCGAAGGGGAAGAGCTCCGGTTTACGCCGGCGGCCGGTGGGCTCTTCACGCTCTCCGGCGACGCCACGATTCTCGACTATCCCGACGCGCTCGCGCGCGCCTGGGCGGCGCTCGCGAACCCGAATGCCGGGGAGATTCTCATCTCCGCTGCCGAGGGCTACGAGTTCGCCGATCTCGGAGGGGGAGATCACGTCGGCGGCGGCTCGCACGGATCGCTCGTCACCGGCGACACGGAGGTGCCGTTGCTCATCGTCGACGTCGAGGGCACGGCGGCGAGCATCGTTGACGTGGCGCCGCTCGTCCTCGCGCACTTCGGCGTCGCTGCTCCGGCGTATGCCCTCCGCCGCGCTGCATGAGCCTGGGCCGTGCCGTATGAGCCGCTACCCTCGCCGGACGTGATCGAGCCACCCGCGACGACCTCCACGAAAGGCTCTGCGCAGCGGGTCGGCAGTGCGCTTGGCCGGCGCAGCAACTGGGAGCAGCTCGCGAAGTTCTGCGTCGTCGGTGCGAGCGGCTACATCGTCAACCTCGCCATCTACGTGCTGCTCTTCAAGTTCGCAGGGCTCCACTACCTACCGGCGGCGGTCGGATCGTTCCTCGTGGCCGTTGCAAACAATTACCTGCTCAACCGGCGCTGGACGTTCAGGGAGCACGAGGGAAGTGTCGCCTACCAGGGGCCGCGGTTTCTCGTCGTCTCGACGGTCGCCCTCGGAGCGAATCTGGTCGTCCTCTACCTGCTCGTGAAGGCCGGTGCGGGTGCGATTCCCGCACAGGCTCTTGCGATCATCCTCGTAACACCGCTCAACTTCGTCGGCAACAAGCTCTGGTCTTTCCGCCGGTGAAGCGGTGGGCGTGCGCTGTGGCGCTCGCGCTGCTGCTCGCACCGGTCGCCAGCGCAGCCGACTCGACTGGATCGCTCGGGGGGATCAGCGGCCGTGGCGGCTCGGTCGAGGAGCCGTTCGCTCCCTCACCGAAAACCGGACGGCTCACGAAGGACATCGCGATCGCGACGTTCCTTGCCTACCCCAAGGTGGCGCACTGGCTTGAGCGGTATCCGCCGAAACCACAGACCGACGCGACCTTCGACAAGGCGACGCAGCACTGGACGGTGATGGTCTGGTCGGGCCTCGCCGGCGAGATCGCGCTCGGCAAGGTCGACGACGCGGACGCCCGTGTGTTGGAGGCCTACACCGGCCCGCAGGTCGCTTGGGGGATGGCGCGGGGCAGGGTCGGCTCGTTCGGCGGCAAGATCCTGAACGCCTGGTGGATGTGGACGGCGCTCAGCATCGTCTTCGTGCTCGGGCTCGTCGACCGTCGCCGCATCCGCTCGTGGCACACGATCGACCTGCTGGCGCTCGTCTCGTTCGGGCTCTCGCTGCTCTTCTTCAACCGCGGTCACATCTTCATGAGCGCGTCTCTCGGGGCCGTCCCACTCGGCTATTTCGTCGTTCGCACCTCATGGATCGGCTTCCGCGGCCGTGGGGCGAATGCAGCGCTCTCTTGGCCGGTCTGGCTGCTGGCGGGTCTTGCTGTATTCCTCGGCGGCCTGCGCGTCGGCCTCAACCTCGAAACGCCGCGTGGCGTGATCGATGTCGGCTACGCCGGCGTGATCGGGGGCGACCGGATCCTCGACCAGCACGCGCCGTATGGGCACATGCCGGACACCGCCGGGCGTGCCTGCGGACCGGCTGACACCGACGGGACGATCCGCGACCACATCCAGACGAACGGCCGCTGCGAGTCGGCGAACGCCCGCGGCGACACCTACGGCCCCGTGGCGTACCTCGCCTACGTCCCTGCGGTGCTCGTGCTCGGCTGGTCCGGTAAGTGGGACTCTCTGCCCGCGGCCCACGCGACGGCGATCGCCTTCGACCTGCTCGTCGTCCTCGGCCTGCTCCTCGTCGGGCGCCGCTTCGGTGGCGCGCCCCTCGCCGTCGCGCTCGCGTTCGGCTGGGTCGCGTTCCCGTTTACTGCCTACGCGATGAACTCGAACTCGAACGACACGATCATGCCCGCGATCCTCGTCTGGGGATTCTGGCTCTCGACCTCCGCGGTCGCCCGCGGCACGACCATGGCCCTCGCGGGCTGGACGAAGTTCGCCTCCCTCCTGCTGGCGCCGCTCTGGCTCACGTATCCGAACGGCCTCCGCCCTCGCACCCTGGCGAAGTTCGCAGCAGGCTTCGTCGTCGCGACGCTGGCCGTGTTCTCGATCCTGCTGTTCGAGCCGAGCCTGACGGCGGCCGTGCACTCGTTCGTCAACCGCACGCTCGGCTACCAGCTCGATCGCGACTCGCCGTTCTCGCCGTGGGACTGGGGTCAGTACCACGCGAAGGGAATCCCGAGCCTGCATGTCGTGCAGCTGATCCTCCAGCTCGGCGTTCTCGCGCTCGCAGGCGTTGTTGCCGCAATCCCGCTCCGCAAGGGCCCGCTCGAGCTCGCTGCGTTGAGCGCCGCCGTGCTCGTCGGCTTCGAGCTGACGCTGACGCACTGGTCGTACCTCTACATCCCCTGGTTTCTGCCGTTCGTCCTCCTCGCGCTGCTGCTGCCGCGGCGGGAGCCGATCCCGGTCGCAGAGCCGCAACCCGATCCCGACGAGCGCGTCGAGCCCAAGCAGTCACCGTCGGCAGCGCTGCCGGAGCCGCAATGACGAGCAGAACCGCGTCTTTGGCGCTGCTCGCCTCGGTGGCGGCTCTCGCCGTCGGTCTCTTCGTGTCGGGATTCCAGGGTGGCCCGGGGATCACCGACACACCCGTCTACCGCACCTACGGCGAGCGCATCGCGAGCGGCGATGTGCCCTACCGGGACTTCGTCGTCGAGTACCCACCCGGTGCGCTCGCACCGTTCGTCGTGCCGGCGCTCGTCTCGTCGTCCAGGCACGGCTACGACGCCACCTTCGCGACCCTCATGGTGATTGCGTTGACCGTTGTCGCGGGGCTGATCGTGCTCTCGCTCGTCGCGCTGCGCGCGTCGACCCTGAACATCGTCCTGTCGGTCGCGGCGTTCCTGACCGGTGTTGCGCTGCTCGGGCCGTTCGTGCTGACGCGCTTCGATCTCTACGCCGCAGCGGTGACGCTCGCCGCGGTCTGCGCGATCCTGCACCGTCGGCGGACGCTCGGGCCGGTGCTGCTCGGGGTCGCGATCGCGACCAAGATCTATCCTGCCGTGCTCGTGCCGTTGCTCGTCGCCCGGACG
Organism: uncultured Thermoleophilia bacterium; assembly: GCA_963799575.1. Classification (GTDB taxonomy): domain Bacteria; phylum Actinomycetota; class Thermoleophilia; order Gaiellales; family Gaiellaceae; genus Gaiella. The sequence continues at coordinate 209,795 of CAWCXK010000006.1, read as the reverse complement.
TGGCGGCGTGACGGCCGGAGAGCGGGGCTCGCTGCACTCGCGGTCAGCGTGGGAACGTCACTGCTGATCTACCTGCCGTTCGCTCTCCTCGCACCCGAGGGCGTCGTGCGGAGCGTCTGGCGCCAGCTCGGCCGCCCCTTGCAGATCGAGAGCCTCGGCTCCGGTGTGTTGCTCGCGCTCCACCACGCCTTCGGCATGCCGCTCGGCTGGGCGTCGGGCTCGGGGTCGCAGAACCTGACCGGGACCGTTGCCGCGGTGGCCTCGGCCGTGACGACGCTCGTCGGCATCGCGGCACTCCTCACCGTCTGGGTGCGCTACGCCCGCGGCGATGCCGAGAGTGACGCGCGCTTCGTGCGCTACGCGGCCGCGGCCGTAGTGGCGTTCGTGGCGTTCGGAAAGGTCGTGTCGCCGCAGTTCCTGATCTGGCTGCTCGCGGTCGTGGTGCTCGTGCAGGGGACGAGGGGCATCGTCGCGATCAGCCTGCTCCTTGCAGCGTGCGCGCTGACTCGGTTGTGGTTCCCGAGCGACTACTGGGAGCTCGTGAAGCAGTTCGACCCGACGGCGTCGTGGCTCGTGCTCGTGCGAGACGTCGTCCTCGTCGCTCTCTTCGCCGGCCTTGCGGTGAGCCGCACCGGGCGGCTCAGGGCCACGGAACCCGAACCGGCCTGATCGCGGTTGCCCGGCCACTCGCTGGGTCACACCCGACGAGCACCCCTTCGATCCGGACGCCGCCGTCGGCGACCTCGAAGCGGACCGGCATGCCCGTGCGCATCCGGTGGGTCGCGAGCGCGGTCTTGACGCCGATCACCGACTCGTGCGGCCCGGTCATGCCGACGTCCGTCATCGCTGCCGTGCCGCCAGGCTGCACGCGCGCGTCTGCAGTCTGCACGTGCGTGTGTGTGCCGACGACCGCGGTGACGCGGCCGTCGAGCCACTGCGCCAGTGCGATCTTCTCGCTCGTCGCCTCGGCATGGACGTCGACCAGGATCACCGGCGTCGTCTCTCGCAGCTCGTCGACGAGCTCGTCCACGATCTCCCACATGCTCCGTGCCGGCTGGAGCGACAGCGAGCCCATCACGTTGACCACGCCGACCTGCGTCGCGTCTGTGGCCGCGACCACCGTGACGCCCTTCCCGGGGCCGGAGTCCGGGAGGTTCGCCGGCCGGATCACCCGGTCGGACGACGCGAGGTAGGGGCCGATCTCCTGCCGGCGCCAGGTGTGGTTACCGAGCGTGATCGCATCGGCCCCTGCCGCGAGGAGCCGGTCGGCCAGCTTCGGCGTGATGCCGACGCCGTCCGCCACGTTCTCGCCGTTGACGATGCACACCGAGGCGTCGAGCTCCTCCCGTAGCGATGCCAGCCGGTCCTCGAGCGCCTCGCGTCCCGGCCGCCCGACGACATCTCCGACGAAGAGGATGTTCACGGCAACGATCCGGCAGCAGGGTGCACGTCGATCGCGACGTTGTTGCCACGTGCGCGTGCGTGCTGCGCGAGCGCCTGGCGCTCGACGGCCGCCACGTCGACGACCGATCCGAGCTTCGAGGATGACGCCAGCACGGGGCTGCCGACCGCGAGCGACGGATCGGGCGCGAGGTGGCTGAGCGAGACGACCAGGCCGGGAGCTGCGCTCGGCCGCACGTCGATCTGCGAGCCGTACACCTTGCCGTCGACGACGAAGTCCGAGATCGAGACGACGGTGCCGTCGACGGGCGAGTAGACGTCGGTGCCCGGCGCGGCGCCGACGTCGAGCACCTCGGTGCCAGGTCCGCCCTCGAGCTGGTACCAGACCGGTCCGGCCTGGGCGGACCCCGCGATTCGGCGCCAGAGGCGGGCGAGCAGCCCCTCGTTGGCCTGGCGACCGACAGGGTTCAGCTCCATCGCTCCGGCGCCGGCGCTGTGGAACCCGATCGCGGTCACGGCCTCGCCGGCGATCGGCAGCTTGATCTGGAGGTTTCCAATCGTGGCAAGAGGCTCCGGCTCGGGGGGAACGCCGCTCGCAACCGGTGTCGACGACGTCGTGGATGCCACCGGCTCGGGTGAGCTCGAGCCGAACGCGGTCAGGATCAGGGTGACAAGGGCGAGAGCGGCGACAATCCCGATGACGGCCAGGCGGCGGGCGCGGTGTTGCGCGCGCTGCCGTCGGGCACGGTGCCGGGCCGCTCGCCGGGTGCGCGGCGTGGCCATCCGGGCCACCGTAGCGGACGTTTCGTCCCTCCTCAACGTCCGTTCGATCGCGTACGCGGCCTCTGAGCGGCGATTCTCCCGGCTACGATCCGGCGCATGAGCGAGCCTTCAGGACCGACGATCCGGGTCCCACGTTGGGTTCAGCTCGTGGGCCTGCCGGTCGGGCTGCTGATCGTCTGGATGCTCGCCGGTCTCCTCGGGCACGTGCTCTTCCTCTTTCTGACCGCCTCGGTGATCGCCTTCCTGCTCAATCCGCTCGTGCGAGATCTCCAGAAGCTCCGCCTCCCGCGTGGGATCGCGGTCGCCCTCGTCTTCCTGCTCTTCGCCGCCGCGGTCGCCTTCGTCGCGCTCGCGCTCGGTAGCGTGGTCGTCGACCAGACCCGCTCCGCGACGAACCGCGCCGACGAGTACGTCACGGTCGAGAGCGCGGGAGGGAAGACAGGGGCAGAGCACGACATCGACCGGCTCCAGCACTGGCTCGACACGCACAAGCTGGAGCGGATCCAGATCCAGACGCAGGCCACCGACTGGGCCGACAACCTCGGCGCCGGCGAAATCTCGAAGTACACCCAGGACGCGCTCCTGTTCGCCCAGGGGGCGGCGTTCTCGATCGTCGTGACGCTCTTCAATCTCGTGCTGATCGTCGTCATCGCCATCTACATGCTGCTCGACATGGAGCGCCTGGAGCGGCTGATCGACCGGCGGTTTCCACCGGGTGAAGGCCTACCGCTGACCTTGCGCATCGAGAGGGCGCTCGCGAGCTACGTGCGCGGGCAGCTCATCCTCTCGACCGTGATCGGCCTCAGCGCAGGGATCGGCATGTGGATCCTTGGACGTACAGGGCTCGTCCCCGGAGCCGACCGCTACGCCCTGCTCTTCGGAGTCTGGACGGCGATCATCGAGGTGATCCCGTATATCGGTCCGTGGCTCTCCGCCGTCCCGCCGGCGATCTACGCCCTCATCGTCCACCCCGTCTCGGTGTTCTGGGTGCTCGCCCTCTTCGTCTTCATCTACCAGGTCGAGGGGCACATCGTCGTTCCGAACGTGATGGCCAACGCGCTCCGGTTGCATCCGCTGCTCGTGATCTTCGGCCTGCTCGCGGGCGGTGAGCTGTACGGCATCGCGGGGGTGTTGCTCGCGTTGCCGACGATGGCCGCAGCCCGTGCGATCTGGGGGTTCTTCCAGGAGCGCCTGCGCTTCGACCACTGGGACGACGACGGCGACGTGCGGCGCGAGGTCGACATCGGCCTCGAGGAGTCACGCCGGAGCGCAGCTGACGTACCCTTGCCCGGATGAGCGGCTTCCCTGTCACCCGCCTCCGACGGCTCCGCCGCACGGACACCTTGCGCGCGCTCGTCCGCGAGACGCACCTGTCGCTCGACGACGTCGTGATGCCGCTCTTCGCCTGCCCGGGCGAAGGGGTCGTCCGCCCCGTGGCCGGCCTCGAGGGTATTGCCCAGCGCTCGGTCGACGAGATCGTGCGCGAGGGCGCGAAGCTCGCATCGCTCGGCGTGCGCGCCGTGCTGCTGTTCGGCATTCCCGAGGAGAAGGACGAGGAGGGCTCGGGGGCGTGGGAGGAGGGCGGCATCGTGCAGCGGGCGCTCCGCGCGCTGCGCGCCGAAGTGCCCCGCCTGACGCTCGTCACCGACGTGTGCCTCTGCGAGTACACGAGCCATGGCCACTGCGGGGTGGTCCGCGACGGCGAGGTGGAGAACGACGAGACCCTCGAGCTGCTCGCCCGCACCGCGGTCAGTCACGTCGAGGCCGGCGCACGACGTCGTCGCCCCGAGCGACATGATGGACGGCCGGGTCGGCGCGATCCGCGAGGCACTGCCGCAGACACCGATCATCGCCTACGCTGCCAAGTACGCCTCCGCGTTCTACGGCCCGTTCCGCGAGGTGGCCGAGTCGGCACCGTCGTTCGGCGACCGGCGCGGCTACCAGATGGACCCGCCAAACGTCCGCGAGGCGCTGCGAGAGTGCGCGCTCGATCTCGATGAGGGCGCCGACGCACTGATGGTGAAACCCGCGCTGCCGTACCTCGACGTGATCCGCGCCGTGCGCGAGCGGTTCGACTGTCCCGTCGCGGCCTACAACGTCTCCGGCGAGTACGCCATGGTGAAGGCCGCTGCTGCTGCAGGACACCTCGACGAGCAGGCAGCTGCGATGGAGTCGCTCATCGCGATCAAGCGTGCCGGAGCGGACCTGATCTTCACCTACTGGGCGAAGGATCTGGCGCGATGGCTCTGATCCGCTCAGAGCTGTACGACCGCGCCCAGCGGCTGATCCCGGGCGGGGTCAACTCGCCGGTGCGCGCGATGCACGGCGTCGGGCTCGACGAGCCGCTGTTCATGCGTAGCGGCGATCGGCCCGTACATCGAGGACGTCAACGGCAACCGCTACATCGACTGGGTGCTCTCGTGGGGGCCGCTGCTCTTCGGGCACGCCGATCCCACCACGCTGGCAGCCGTCTCCGAGGCACTCGCGCGCGGCACGACCTTCGGCGCGCCGACCGAGGGCGAAGTCGACCTCGCCGCCGAGATCGTCGATGCGGTTCCTTCCGTCGAGATGGTACGGCTCGTCTCGTCGGGCACCGAGGCCGCGATGAGCACCGTGCGCCTCGCACGCGCGGTGACGAAGCGCGACCGCTTGATCAAGTTCTCGGGCCACTACCACGGCCACGTCGACGCGCTGCTTGCGAGCGGCGGCTCCGGCCTGATGACGCTCGGGATCCCGTCCACCCCGGGCGTCCCGTCGGGCGTTGCCGCCGACACGATCGTGCTCCCGTTCAACGACATCGATGCCGTCGCCGCCGCCGTCGCAGAGTACGGAGAGGGTCTCGCCGCAATCCTCGTCGAGCCCGTCGCAGGCAACATGGGCTGTCGTTCCGCCCGCCCCCGGGTTCCTCGAGGCGCTGCGGACGCTGTGCGATGCGAGCGGCGCGCTGCTCGTCTTCGACGAGGTGATCACCGGCTTCCGCGTCGCCCGCGGCGGCGCGCAGGAGCGCTACGGCGTCATGCCCGACCTCACGATCCTCGGCAAGATCGTCGGCGGCGGCCTGCCGGCTGCCGCATTCGGCGGCCGGGCCGAGCTGATGCAGCGCCTCGCGCCGGTCGGCGACGTCTACCAGGCGGGCACGCTCTCCGGCAACCCGCTCGCGACCGCCGCCGGCCACGTCGGTGCTGCGGCGGCTGCGCGACCCGGCGGTGTACGAAGGGCTCGAGCGTCGGGGCGCCCGCCTCGAGACGGGCCTCGCCCCGTACGGCACCGTTCAGCGCGTCGGCGCGATGCTGACCCTCTTCTGCCAGGACGGCGCCGTGCGCGACTACGACGATGCCGTCCGCTCCGACACGGAGCGCTACGGAGCGCTCTTCCGCCACATGCTCGGCCGCGGCATCTACCTGGCGCCGTCCCAGTTCGAGTGCGATGTTCGTCTCGCTCGCGCACGGCGACGACGAGATCGACCGGACGATCGAGGCAGTTGGCGACTTCTTCCACCGCTGAGGGCGACGTCTGGCAGATCCTCGCGGCCGAGGCGACGGCGGAGAGCCCGCTCTGGGCCGAGTCGCTCCGGCCGGCCGGCGAGCGCGAGATCGTCTCCGTCTTCTCGAAGCTCTGCGACCCCGTGTTCGCGCTCGGGGTGGAGACGATCTACGAGGGCTACCTGCTCCACTACGGTCGGCCGCGGCTCTTCGCTCCGGCTGATCCCGACACGGCGCTCCTGCTCGGCGACTATCTCTATGCCCACGGCCTCGTCCGGATTGCGGCGACGGGCAGCGTCGGCGCGGTGCACGACCTGGCCGAGCTCATCTCGCTCTGTGCCCAGGCACGAGCCGAGGGCCGCCCCGGCGAAGCGGAGGCCTGGGCTGCGACCGCCGCGCTTCTCGGGCAGGGTGCGCTCGCAGCGGCCCGCCGGAAGTTGAGTGAGCAGGGTGACCCGGCGGCGCTTTCGGCGCTCGCGCGGGCCGCTGCGGGTGACGCGGCCATCGAGAGCGCATGTGTCGCGCACGACCGCCGCGTGCAGTAAAGTCACGGCACGATGCTCGCCTCGTTCCTGCTGCTCGCAGACGCCGCCGAGGAAGGCCGCAAGGTCGTCCTCTCCATGCTGGCGGTTGGCCTCATCATCATCGCCGTGATCGCGATCGGCGAGCTCACGCACTATCTGGCCGCGAAGAAGAAGGCCCGCACCCCCTCTCGCACGCTGTAGAGGAGGCTGCGATGGAGGGGCGTATCGCAGCCTCCTCTACAGCCGATTCTTCTGCGCACTTCGCGCGATCCTGAAGCGGGGAACCTACGGTTCCCCGTGACCCCTCCCTCTGTTCACGATCGCCTGCGGCATCTGTCGCGTTCGCCCGCCTACACTGAAACGGCATGGCGAGCCCGGTGTCGGACCTGCGCGAATGGATCGCTCTCCTCGAGAAGGAAGGTGAGCTCGTCCGCATCTCCGCCGAGGTCGATCCCGACCTCGAGGTGACGGAGATCGTCGACCGGGTCGTCAAGGCGGGCGGGCCGGCGCTCTTGTTCGAGAGCCCGAAGGGCGCCAGGCATCCGCTGCTGATCAACCAGTTCGGCACCGAGAAGCGCATGTGCATGGCGTTCGGGGTCGACAAGCTCGACGACCTGGCCGACAAGCTCGGCGAGATCCTCGAGCTGCAGCCGCCGCAGGGGCTCGTCGACAAGGTGCGCTCGCTCGGGAAGCTCAAGTCGATCGCGGACTCGATGCCGAAGGAGGTCTCCAGGGCGGCCTGTCAGGAGGTCGTGCTCACGGGCGACGACGTCAACCTCGACCTCTTCCCGATCCAGCGCTGCTGGCCGCTCGACCCGGCGCCGTTCATCACGCTTCCCGCGGTGATCACCAAGGACCAGGCGACGGGCGTGCGCAACGTCGGCATGTACCGGATGCAGAAGATCGACCGCCGCTCCACGTTCATGCACTGGCAGCTCCACAAGGATGGCCGTGCCGATCTGCGTGCCGCACCGGACGGACGGATCCCCGTTGCCGTCGCCCTCGGGCTCGACCCCGTCACCGCGTACTCCGCGAGCGCGCCGCTCCCCAAGCACATCGGCGAGCTGATGGTCGCCGGGTTCCTGAAGGGCTCGGCCGTGCAGCTCGTCAAGTGCAAGACTGTCGACCTCGAGGTGCCGGCGAACGCCGAGATCGTGCTCGAGGGCTGGGTCGACCGCAACGATGTCGGCATCGAAGGCCCCTTCGGCGACCACACGGGGTTCTACACTCCGCCCGAGGAGTTCCCCGTCTTCCGGCTCTCGGCGATCACGATGCGCCGCGATGCGATCTACCCGTCGATCGTGGTCGGCAAGCCGCCGGCCGAGGACGAGTGGCTCGCGAAGGCGACCGAGCGCATCTTCCTTCCCGCGATCCGGATGAGCGTGCCGGAGATCGTCGACTACGACCTGCCGACGTCGGGCACCTTCCACAACTGCGTCATCGTCTCGATCCGCAAGAGCTTCCCGGGCCATGCCCGTAAGGTGATGCACGCGATGTGGGGCCTCGGGCTGATGAGCCTCACCAAGTCGGTCGTCGTCGTCGACGCTCACGTCGACGTCCACGACTACGAGCAGGTGTTCTTCTATGCCTGCGCCAACGTCGACCCGGCCCGCGACATCCTGCTCAGCGAGGGCCCGATCGACCAGCTCGACCACGCCACCACGATCCAGGCCTACGGCGGCAAGATCGGGTTCGACGCCACCGCGAAGGGGCCGGACGAGGGGCGCCGCGAATGGCCGCCCGAGATCGAGATGAGCCCTGAGATCCGGCGCTCGGGTCGACGCGCGCTGGGCCGAATTCGGCCTTGTCGGCGCACCCTCCGACCGGGACGTGCAGAATGGAGCGCGTGCCCGGACTTTGACGCAGCTGTTGCGTCGTTGACAGGTATGCACCCCGGACTGTTGAATCACCCGATGGAGAGCAGCGAGTGACCGATAACCCCGACGACACTCCGCAGGCACCAGGGCAGAGCCTCTGGCCGATCGGCTTCGCCATTGGCATCGCCGTCGTCCTCGTCGGGCTCGTCATCAGCTGGCCCGCCGCCGTGCTCGGCGCCGCCCTCACGATCGTCTTCGGCGTGCTCTGGATCCGCGATGCGTCGCGCTCGCATGCCCCCGTCCACTCGGCTCCCGCCCACGAGCTCATGGGCGACACGCCGTCGGCGGGTCTTGCTGCGGCCGAGGATCAGCACCTCGAGACCTACGGCCGCGCAGGGTTTCTCACCCTCGCCACGATCGGCCTCGGCGGCGTCATCGGCGCCGGCGTCGTGCTGCCGTCGCTCGGATTCGCGGTCCTGCCGTCGTTCACGGGCGAAGGGATTGCGACCAACGACGTCGACCTCGGCCCGGTATCGAACTTCCCCGAGGGTACGTTCGTGATCACGACGTTCATCGGGAACAAGCTCCAGGGCGACGTGTCCCGGCGCACCGCCTACATCCGCAACAACGGGCTCAGCGCCGCCAAGGAGCCGAGCTTCACGATCATCTACAGCCGCTGCGTCCACCTCGGCTGCCCGGTGCAGCCGAACGGCCCGAAGTTCGAGGACAAGATGGTCACGTACAAGGACGTGACGCTCACGCCGGTGCAGCCCGCCGGCTTCGGCTGCCCCTGTCACGGTGGCGCCTACGACGTCGAGGGCAACAGGACAGCCGGCCCCCCCGTCCGCTCGCTCGACCGCTACGCCTTCTCGATCGTCAACGGGAACCTCGTCCTCGGCAAGCACTTCTCGGTCGGCACGGTCGAGGGCACGGGCGCGGATGCGAAGATCAGCCGCTACCGCCAGGCCTATCCCGGCGTCCACGTCGACGGCATCGAGCGTTGGCTGTATCCCATACCGGTGCCGGGGTCCTGGACGATGGCCGAAGTCAGCGCGCCAGGCGCAGATCGAGAAGGCCGCTCTCTACCCGCTCGACTGGGTCGAGGAGCGCAGCGGGCTCGTCGGGTACACGAAGTGGTTCCTGTTCCGCAACGTCCCACGCGACGTCAACTGGATGCAGACGCTCGGCGCGGCGACCCTCACGGCGTTCCTCGTGCAGGCGACGACCGGCGTCTTCCTCGCGATGTACTACAAGCCCGATCCGAACAGCGCCTACGAGTCGATCCAGAACATCACGCACGAGGTCACGCTCGGCTGGCTCGTCCGCGGCATGCATAAGTGGGGCGCGAGCATGTTCATCATCCTGATGTTCCTGCACATGGCGCGGACGTTCCTGTTCGGTGCCTACAAGTACCCCCGCGAGCTCAACTGGATCATCGGCGTCCTCCTGCTCGTGACCGGCATGGCCGAGGGCTTCACGGGCTACCTGCTGCCCTGGGACCAGACGGCGTACTGGGCGACGGTCGTCGGCATCAACATCAACGCCACTGCGCCGATCGCAGGCCCTTCCTCGCCCAGTTCCTCCAGGGCGGGGCGCAGATCGGGCCCGACACGCTGGCGAAGTTCTACTCGCTCCACATGCTCGTGATCCCCGGCGGTCTGATGGCACTGATCGGCCTCCACATGTACCTCGTGATCCGGCTCGGCGTCACCTCGCCGCCGTGGTCGAAGGTCGCAGCCGGTCGCCCGCGGGACGGGGAGCAGCCGTTGCCGAGCGGCTTCGGCGAGTATCGCCAGGGTCTCATCCGTGAGCACAAGGAAGAGCGTGCGCAGGAGGACGGCGAGTAATGGCCAGCAAGGTGCAACAGGAGCGGCGCGCGGAGTTCAAGCGCTACAAGGAGGACGTCGCGAAGGAGGGGAAGCCGTTCTTCCCCTACGCGATCCTGCACGACACGATCATGTCGCTCGTCGTCGTCGCGATCATCATCGGCCTCGCCGTGATCTGGAAGTACACGAACGACGGCACCAACGTGGGCGTGCTCGGGCCGCTGTACGCCGACAAGGCCGACCCCGGCACGACCAACTTCGTGCCGCGCCCGGATTGGTTCTTCTACTTCCTCTTCTACCTCCTCCGCATCTTCAAGTGGCCGGAGACGGTCGTTCTTGGCACCGTCGGCGTTCCGACGCTCCTGCTCGTGCTGCTGATCGGGCTCCCGTTCATGGATCGCCGGCCGGAGCGCGCAGTGCTGCGGCGGCCCGTCGCGGTCGTCGCCGCGATCCTCGTCATCCTCTCGATGGGCGTGCTCACCTGGAAGGGTGCGACGGCCAAGGAGTCGCTCGGTTCCGAGACGGTGGGGCTCGTGCCGGATTGGGCCCAGAAGCAGGGCTTCGCCGATAACAAGGTCGCCGTCGAGGGCGCCACGCTCTTTGCCGAGTCGGGCTGTCTCAACTGTCACGTCTATCTCGGCGCGGGCAGCAGCAACCTCGGTGCGCCCGACCTCTCGGCGGAAGGCGCCAAGGGGCGAGGGATCGAGTGGCAGGTCGCCCACCTCAAGAACCCGAGCAGCAAGACGCCGGGCTCGCCGATGCCGTCGTTCGCGGCGCTCGGTGACGAGAACCTGACGAAGATCGCCACCTTCCTCGAGGCATCGAAGGGCGCGAAGTAACCCGGCGACAGGCTTCAGCCTGTCGCTCGCGTCGCCTCTCTGCTCTCTGCTCGACCACGGGGCGTCTACGCTCCCGTCATGCGCGTCTTCCTCGGAGTCACCGGTGCGTCGGGTGCGCCTTACGCAGCTCGCCTCCTCCAGGCACTCGCAGCTGCCGACTGTGAGATCGGCCTCGTCGCTTCGGCTGCGGGCATCGAAGTTGTCGCGACCGAGCTCTACGGAGACGCGAGCCTCGCCCGCGAGGAGGTGCTCGATCGATTCATCGGCGATGCGGCGGGCCAGGTCACCACGTACGGGATCAATGACTACCAGAGCCCGTACGCAAGCGGCTCGGCCAGGGTCGACGCCTATGTCGTGTGCCCGTGCTCGATGAGCACGGTCGGAACCCTTGCCACAGGTGCGATGGCGAACCTCATCCATCGGGCCGCCTCCGTCGCGCTGAAGGAGCGTCGCAAGCTGATTCTCGTTCCGCGCGAGACGCCCCTCTCGTCGATCCACCTTCGCGGTCTCGCCACTCTGCACGAGGCCGGCGCGGTGATCCTGTTCGCGGCGCCGGGCTTTTACCACGGGGCCAAGACGATCGACGACCTCGTCGACTTCGTCGTCGCGAGGGCACTCGACCAGATCGGAATCGACCAGGCGCTGACGCCGCGTTGGGGCCAGCCGTGACGCACGGTCGTAGGCTCGACGGAGACCCGGAATTCAGTAGTGGCACGCTCGAGCCGGACGGCGTGCGCACGATGTTCGACCGGATCGCCCCGGTCTACGACGTCATGAACCGCGTGATGACCGTCGGGCTCGATCGTCGGTGGCGGCGGCACACGGTCGAGGCGGTCGTTCAGCCTGGCGCCCGCGTGCTCGATGCCTGCTGCGGCACGGGCGACCTGGCCATCGCTGCCGAGCGCGAGGGTGGCATCGTCACGGGGATCGACTTCTCGGGTGAGATGCTCGTGCGCGCACGTCGCAAGTCGGACACGATCGAGTGGGTGCAGGGCGACCTGCTCGCGCTGCCCTACGAGGACGCGAGCTTCGACGCGGCGACGGTGGGCTTCGGCGTCCGCAACGTCGCCGACCTCGACGCCGGGCTCCGCGAGCTGCGGCGCGTGCTGCGGCCCGGCGGGCGGCTCGCGATTCTCGAGATCACGCAGCCTCGCGGGGTGCTCAAGCCCTTTTTCTCGCTCTGGTTCGACCGCATCGTGCCGCGGCTCGGCCGCGTGCTGCCGGGCGGCCAGGCCTACACCTACCTCCCCGCGAGCGTGCGGCGGTTTCCGGGCGCGGAGGATCTCGCGGCGCTGATCGACGAGAATGGATTCGAGGAGACACGCTTCCGCCTCTTCGGCGGCACCATCGTCGCGCTCCATACGGCGACCGCCCGGTGAGCGCCACCCTCGACGTCGTCCGCGCCGCTCCAGGCCTCGCCGAGTACCTGACGGAGGTCGAGGAGCTTCTCGAGCTCTCGGTTGCCGGCCACCCGGGTCTCGTCGCCGAGATCGGCGCCGAGGCGCTGACGGCGGGCGGCAAGCGCCTGCGGCCGATGCTCACCTTCCTCTCGGCGCCCGCCGGTACCTCGCCGTCCGTGGCAGCGGGGGCAGCCGTCGAGCTCGTCCATATGGCGACGCTCGTGCACGACGACCTGATCGACGGGGCGCGCGTCCGGCGCGGCAGGGCAGCGGCCTGGACCGCCTACGGTGCCAACGCCGCCCGTGCGGCGGGCGACTACATCTTCGCGCGTGCGTTCTCGGAGCTCGCGGCCCGAGGCGACGTCGAGGCCGTTGCGATTCTCGCCCAGGCGTCGCTCGCGCTCGCGCGCGGCGAGGCACTTCAGCGACGGCAGCGCTACGACCCCGATACGACGGTCGACGGATACCTCGAGCGTTGTGCCCTCAAGACCGGAAAGCTCTTCGAGGCGGCGTGCTTGCTCGGCGGCGGCAGCGGCGACTACGGTCGGCTGCTCGGTGTCTCGTTCCAGATCGTCGATGACATCCTCGACTGCGCGGGCGACACGATCGAGACCGGGAAGATCCCCGGCACCGACCTTCGGGACGGCACACCCACCCTGCCCTTGATTCTCGCAGCACGCGACGACGACGTGGTGCGCGCGGCTCTCGCCGGTGGGCCGCTCGAAGGCGCGCTGGTCAGGGTCGTGGCAACGGGAGCGCTCGATCGCTCGCGCGAGGTCGCGGTCGACTACGCGCGCCGGGCGCGGGAGAGCCTCACCGGCGTGCCTCGACGCGAGGAGCTGGATGCTCTCGCGCTCGCCGTCGTCGACCGCAACGGGTAGGCATGGATTGAGGCTTCAGCCTCACCGGCTCGTCCGAAGCGTCTAGCCGCGAAGTGCGGGTGAGGCTGAAGCCTCACCCTGCGCCGGCCGCTCGGCCCGGCGGTACTCGACCCGGTAGCCCAGGCGCCGCGGAACGTCGAGCAGCCCCTCGAGGTCGAGGTCGATGTGCGCCCCGGCCTTCTGGGTCACCTCGTCCTCGATCGGCAAATCGAAGTCGTCGGCGCCATAGTCGAGCGCCCGAAATGCCTCCTCGTTCTGCGTCAGTACCGACGTGCGGATGTGCTTGACGTTGTCGAGGAAGATGCGCGAGAGCGCGATATGCCGCCAGTACTCCTCGCGCGAGATCTCCCGGCCGCCGAGCGCGGTGCCGTACGGCTTGTACGTCCACGAAAGCAACGAGAACAGCCCCTGGTAGCCGTCGCGGACGCAGGCGTCCTGGAAATCGCGGGTTCGCTGGAGGTGCTCGAGCCGCTCCTCGAGGGTCTCGTCGAAGCCGATCACCATCGTCGCGGTCGTGCGCATGCCACTCTCGACGATCGCCCGCTGGGCATCGAAGTACTGGGCGACCGTGTACTTGAACTTGGCGTGGCGCTTGCGGAAGTCCTCGGTGAGGATCTCGCTGCCGCCGCCCGTGACCCAGTAGACCCCGGCGTCACGCAGGCGCGCGGCCGTCTCCGCGTAGGAGAGGTCGGCCCGGTCGGCGAGATACATGAACTCCGCCACCGTCAGCGCATAGAACTCGACACGGCCTTGATAGCGCTCGCGGACTGCGGCGAAGAGGTCGCAGTAGTAGTCGAGCGGCAGCTTCGGGTTGAAGCCGCCGTTGAAGCCGACGAGGTCACCGCCCACCTCGAGCAGCGCGTCGATCTTCGCGAACACCTCCTCGCGGTCGAGGACGTAGCCACCGGCCTGACCCGGCAGCACGTAGAACGCGCAGTAGTCGCACTGCGCGACGCAAACGTTCGTGTAGTTGATGATCCGCATCACCATGTAGGTGGCACGGTCGGGCTCGTGCCACTGCGCGCGGGCGGCGCCGGCGAGCTCGCGCAGCTCCTCGTCGCTCGCCTCGTTCCAGAGGCGCGCGGCCTCCTCGACCGAGATCCTGCTCATGCCGGCACGGCTTCCTCGACCGTTACCTCGTCCGGGTCGAGGGTATCCATGAACGAGCTCACCGAGAAGACGGCGTTGCCTGCGCCCGCGACCCCATACCCGGGTGGCGGCTTGAGCCCGTGGCGAGAGAGCGCTGCGCGGTATGCCTCGAGGAGGCGGACGTGGTATTCGAGCGGCGCGCCCTCGGGGTTGTCCCGGCCGAGCGGCGTCGTCGGCTCGGGGCACCAGGTCGTGAAACGCGGCGTGATCCCATGACCCATGAAGTAGTCGAGACCCTCGGTCGTGCTCGCGATTGCCTCGTCGACGGTCGTGAATCCGAACGGCCTGGCCATCTCGACGCCGGCGACGAAGTTCGGGATCACGTAGCGCGCCCCGAACACGTCCGCCGCGTCGAAGATCCGACGGTGCCACTCCTCGCGCCCGACGTAGCGCTCCTTGCCCGGTGAGATCAGCGAGAAGAGGCGCTTGTCCCACACCTCGTAGTTCGGATGGTAGATCGAGATCCCGTAGTCCTTGAACCGCTGCACATCGGCCTTCGGCAGCGCCTGCGCGACGACCTTGCCGAGCCACCGTCCCGGGAAGCGCTCCTCGATCGCCTGCGCGTAGCGGCCGTAGAACTCGGCCTCACCGAGGCCGTCGATCGAGCTCGTGACCGAGCCGCCGGTGAGCGTGTACGCCTTGCTCGTCGCCGCGGTGTCGTAGCGGTCGATCAGCGCGAGCGCCTCGAGCACGTCCTCGATCGGCTTTACTCCCGTATAGGGGCGTCCCTCGCGCTTGTGCTGGCGCCAGTTGTGGTTGATGTCGCAGAAACCACACTCCTCCTTGGCACCGAAGTACTGGCACAGTCGGAGCACCGTGAGGTAGATCAGGTAGCCCCACTGGATCGTCGGTGCGGTCTCCATCACCGTCTTGCCGTTTGCGAGCAGGTGGCGGTAGTACTCCGGCATCGGCGGGAGGTGAGCATCGGCGAGCGGCATGCCGTCGACCGAGAGCCCGAGCGTGCCGTCCTCGGTCACGGCGACGCGGTACGGCGAGCCGGGATTCACGCGCACGGAGACGATCGTGCGGCGCAGTCCGAACGGTCCTCCCGTGAGCGCGAGCTCCTCGGGCGGACGCCGAAGCGCCGCCTCGCCGAGCTCCGTCAGCGGCTTCTGGTCGAACGAGAAGATGAAGTACGACTTCGGCTTGATCTCGCCCTCGAGGTTGTCGCTGAGGGCCGACGAGTCGAACGCCATTCCCGTGCGGAGCAGATCCTCCTTCAGCACCGCCTCCGGCGGCACGTTCGGGAACCGCTCGATCAGGGATTCGAGGAGCGCCGTGCGGGAGCCGGTGGCCAGGTCGGTCACCCCTGCACGGTAACGGTCGGCACCCCCACCGCGCGCGCGAGAGGGGGCAGTTAGGCTGGTGGGGTGATCAAGCTCGGCCGTATCTCCTACGTCAACATGGCGCCGGTGTTCCACCGGCTCGAGTACGAGGTCGAGGAGATCACGGGAGTCCCGACCGAGCTCAACCGGCTGCTGCTCGACGGACAGCTCGACATCGCGCCGATCTCGTCGATCGAGTACGCGCGTCACGCCGACACGCTGCGGCTGCTGCCACGGCTGTGCGTGTCGTCCGAGGGCGCCGTCGACTCGATCCAGCTCGTGACCCGGATGTCGCTCAGCCGCGTGCGCTCCGTGGCGGTCACCCCGGAGAGCGCCACCTCGGTCGTCCTGACGAAGGTACTGCTCCCCTCGGCCGAGATCCGCCCCTTCGAGGAGGACGCCGACGCCAAGCTGCTCATCGGCGATGCCGCGCTCAAGAGCGCGTTCGAGGATCCGACCCCGCACTACGATCTCGGCCGACTTTGGCTCGAGAAGACCGGGCTGCCGATGGTGTTCGCCGTCTGGGCCGCCCCCGAGCCGCTCGTCGAGGGCATCGGCGACCTCGAGCATGCGCTCGTCGCCTCGGTGCGCCTCGCGCGCTCGGAGCCCGAGAAGCTCGCCTACGAGGCGAGCGAGCGCTACGGCTATCCGGCCGGCTTCCTGGCCCGGTACTTCGAGAAGCTCCGCTACAGCTTCGGCCCCCGGGAGCGAGCCGGCTTCTACACCTTCCTCGAGATGGCCCGCGACGTCGGCGAGTTGCACCACGTACCCGAGCTCCGCTTCGCACGCGACGCCGAAGTTCGCCTCTAGGACGGCGCGGTGACAGGCTTCGGCCCGTCATCCAGGCGAGAATTCAGGAGCCGAGTGATGTGAGCTTCGCGGCCAGGCCGGCGACGCCGTCGCTGCGGTTGACGCGCACGCGGTTGAGCCTGAACATGTCGGTGGGCGTCGCGAGTCCCGGTGCAGTCGTCGTCGCGCCCAGGTAGCCGGCCGACCGCACCGCTTCGGCGACCGTGTCGTTGAGCCTCCCGGCGGGATAACAGAAGAAGTTGACCGGGACGCCGAACCTCTCGTGGAGGACGGTGCGCGATCCCGCCACCTCCCGCTCGAGCTGCGTCGCATCGACGGTTGTGAGGTCGGGATGGGTGAGCGTGTGTGCGTCGAGCTCCCAGCCCGCCGCGACCAGCAGGCGCACCTGGCGTGGCGAGATGCCCCACGATTGCTCGGTGTTTCGCACCTCCAGATTGAGGACGCCCGGCCAACCGTGGCGGCGCAGGACAGGGGCCGCCGTCGCGAACTGGCTGTGGTACCCGTCGTCGAACGAGATCACGATCGGGTGCGCCGGCAACCGCTGCCCGATCCGCCAGTGGTCGGCGGCATCCTGAAGCGTCACCGCGTGGAAGCCGTGGCCCGCGAGCCACGCCATCTGGCCCGCGAACGAGGCGCCGGAGACGTAGAGCTCCGGGAACGGCGCGCCGGCAGGCGGTTCGGCAATGACGTGGTACATGAGGATCGGAATGGGGTTGGTCGTCGGCCGTCCGGTCGCGGGCTTCTCGCTGGAACGGGGCGTGCCGACCGTCGCCGGCGGCGGTGCTGACGCGGTCGTCCCGATCGCGCTGTGGTCGTCGGAGCCCCCACGACCGACCAGAACGACGACGACGGCGACCCCGGCGGCAGCCGCTCCGACAGCGGCAGCGATGGCCAAGCGGCGCATCGGACGATCGTAGAGGCACTACGTGACGCCGTGCGAAACCCCTGCATAGCGCCCTATGTGGATCCTGTAAGGGTTGGGAGCCCACTGCCGAGGCTCGTCTAGTCTGGATCGGGTCGATGGTTCGTCGCCTCCTTGCCACCGCGCTGCTCGGGCTAGCGCTTGCTGCGCCTGCCGCCGCCCAGCCGCGGATCCTCTGGCCCGGTGTCACCTTCGATACGGGCGTCCAGTTCACGCCACATGGGCCCGTTGCGATCAACATCCTCACTGGCCCGCGCCCGGGCGGAACGACCACGCTGGCGCCGAGCCTCTCGAACGACACGCTCACCGGCCGCGAGACGCTGACCGCCATCGAGCGGCGAACTGCGCGGCAGGCGACGACCGCCGGCATCAACGGCGACTTCTTTACGCTCGCGACGGGGCTGCCGAGTGGCGTCCTCATGCAGGACGGGCAGGTGATGAGCCCACCATCGGCGTATCGCGCCAGCGCCGGTGTGACGTCCGACGGCACGCTCGACGTCCGCCGGGTCTCCCTCTCGGGTACGTGGCAGGGCTCGGGCGGCAAGCGGACCCTGAACCAGTTCAACAAGCCACTCGAGGGCAACGGCATCGCGCTCTACACGCAGGTGTGGGGACCGACGACGCCCGCGACGCCCGGCGCCGTCTCGGCCATCCTCTTCCCTTTCCCGGCGGCCACGCCGAACACCGACCTGCAGGCCCCGGTCGTCGAGCTCCGCGCGGGCGGCGCGGCGACTCCGATCCCGCCCGGCGGTGCTGTGCTCGTCGCCGTCGGTGCCGCCGCAGCCGCACTCACGGCCGAGGCGCCTGTCCAGCAGCTCGTGACGATTCAGCTGAATCTCAAGCCCGACTGGCCGGACATCGTCTCCGCGATCGGCGGCGGGCCGCAGATCGTCCGCGACGGCGCCCCGATCTTCAGATCCGGCGAGATCTTCGCGTCGAGCCAGCTCGGGCCGCGCGCGCCGCGCAGCGCCGTCGGCCAGCTCGCGGACGGTAAGACGATCCTCGTCACCGTCGACGGACGCCAGCCCGGCTACTCGGTCGGCATGACCAACTTCGAGCTCGCTCAGACGCTCGTGCGGCTCGGAGCAGTCACCGGGATGGCGCTCGACAGCGGCGGCTCGGCGACGATGGCCTTTGACGGGACGTTGCTCAATCGGCCCTCCGAGCCCGAGCGCCCCATCTCGACCGCGCTTCTGTTCCAGTACACCGGCGTCTTCGTGCAACCCGCCGTCGCGGTCGTGTCGCCGGACGGCGACGGCGTCGGCGACCGGCAGAGCCTCCGCTACAAGATCGTTCGCCCCTCGACGGTCGAGGTAAAGCTGGTGCGCCCGGATGGCACGGTCGGCTACGAGGCCTCGGTGACGAAGCAGCCCGGCCGGTACGCGGTTCCGTTCCCACCCGCGGCTCCCGCGACGCCCGTCGTGCCGTCACCGACTGCGCGCGCCGCAGCGGCGAAATCCGCCGGGCCGGCCCAGGGCCGCTGGACGCTCACCGTCTCGGCCGTCGACGACATCGGCCAGACGTCTGAGATGGCCCAGTCGTTCCTCGTCAACACGACGATCGGCTTCCTCGCCACGAATCCGAAGAAGCTCTTCCTGCCGCCGGGCGGTCGCGACATCCGGATCACGTGGAAGCAGACCAAGACCGCGCGCGTCACCGTCACCGTCGAGAGCCGCACCGGCGACGTTCTGCGCACCCTCGCAAAGCGGAGCTACACCGCGGGAGTGAAGGGGGTGACGTGGAACGGCCTCGACCGTGCGAAGAAGCCCGTCAGGGGCGGCGGCTATGTCGTCCGCGTCGTCGCCAGGAACTCGCTCGGCACGATCGATCTCGCTCGAAACCTGCGGGTGCAGCGCATCGTCGGCCCTTAGCGGCGGCGCTCCGGCGACCGGCGGTAGGCATGGGAAGTAGATTGTCCCGGTGCCCGTCGCCTCCATCACGAACTCGCTGACCCAACTCGTCGGTGACTACGGCCTCTACGCCGTCTTCCTGCTGATGCTGATCGATGCCGTGTTCCCCGCAGGCAGCGAGATCGTGATGGTCTACGGAGGCGCGATCGCGTCGGGTGCCATCGCCGGGGCGTCGGTGACGCTCTTCGGCTACACGTTCGCTCCGGGCCTCCAGGCCTACCTCGCGATCGTGGTCGCCGGCACGGTCGGGTACCTGATCGGCGCCATCATCGGCTGGGGGATCGGCATCAAGGGCGGCCGCCCATATCTCGAGCGGCACGGGCGCTGGCTCCATCTCGATGCGGGCAAGCTCGACCGCGCCGAGGCCTGGTTTCTGAAGTGGGAGAGCTGGGCCGTGCTCCTCGGGCGGCTCACCCCGGTCGTGCGATCGTTCATCTCGATCCCGGCCGGCGTCTTCGAGGCGCCGTTCAAGCGCTACACCGCTCTGACCCTGATCGGATCGGCGGTCTGGTGCTTCGTCTTCGCCGGTATCGGCTGGGCGGCGGGGGCGAGTTGGGAGAGCTTCCATCACGCCTTCCGCTACGCCGACATCGTCATCGGTGTCGCGATCGTGGGCGTCGCCGGATGGCTCGGTTGGAGGTTCGTGCGGAATCGGCGAGGCGCCGACAAGGCCTAACGTGCGCCGCGTCTACCTCGTCCCGCTCTGATGTCTCGCAGTCACGCCTGCGGCGTTCGGCAGCGTGTCGGTAGGAAGCACTTTTCCCTGCACCCCGGCCTGAAGCTCTGGTCGGCCCGGTACACTCGGATGTCGTGATTCCGCTCGTCGACGTCAAGGCGCAGTACGCGCCACTCATCCCGGCGCTCAAGGAGCGTTTCGGCGAGGTCCTCGAGTCGGGGAGGTTCATCTTCGGGCCTGAGGTCGAAGCGTTCGAGAGCGAGTCGGCCGCGTACCTCGGCGTGCCTCATGCGATCGGCGTTGCCAACGGAACCGACGCGCTCGTGCTCTCGCTCGAGGCGATGGGGATCGGCGCCGGCGACGAGGTCATCTGCCCGTCGTTCACGTTCTACGCGACGTCCGAGGCGATTGCTCGGGCCGGCGCGACGCCGGTGTTCGCCGACATCGACCCGGTCACCCTGAACCTCGATCCCGCCGACGTGGCAGCGCGGATCACGCCGCGAACGAAGGCGATCATGCCGGTACACCTCTTCGGTCGTCCGGCCCCGCTCACCGAGCTTGCGGCTCTCGGGCTGCCGCTGATCGAGGACGCGGCGCAGGCATTCGGTGCCGAGGGCGTCGCGAGCAAGGGCGTGTGCTCTACCTTCAGCTTCTTCCCGACCAAGAACCTCTTCGCTCTCGGTGACGGCGGCCTGATCGCCTGTCGCGACGACGAGGTGGCCGAGCGGGTGCGCATGCTGCGCTTCCACGGCTCCCGCGACAAGCAGACCTTCGAGCTCGTCGGCACCAACTCACGGCTCGACGCGATCCAGGCTGCGGCGCTGCGCGTCTTCCTGCCGCACCTCAAGGGCTGGAACGACGGTCGCCGCGAGGGAGCAGCGCGTTACGCGGAGCTCGGTCTCGGCGAGGCCGTCGACCTGCCCGTCGACGAGCCGGGCCACGTCTACCACATGTACGTCGTCCGTACGCCCGACCGCGCACTCGTCTCCGCTGCGCTGAAAGAGGCGGGCATCTCGTCGGCTTCGTACTACGTCACGCCGCTGCACCTGCAACCTGCGATGCGCTACCTCGGCTACGGGCCGGGATCTCTCCCCGAGACGGAGCGCGCCTCCGCCGAGAACCTCGCGATCCCGTTGTGGGGCACGATCGGCGCGGACGTGCAGGAGCAGGTCGTTGCAGCCGTCCTCGCCGCCACACGCGCCGGGGCAAAGACAGGAACGGGAGACAGCGTGCTGGCTCCCCTTCCTCGATGATCTGGTAACCGGCCAACGTGAGATCGCCGTTCAACCGACACGCTGTGTGGCAGATCGCCGCCGATGCGGCGATCATCGCCACGTCCTGGGTGCTTGCCTGGATGCTGCGGTTCGACCAGGGCCGGCCGGTCTACTACGACCACTACCTCGACTGGCAGATCATCCTCGTGGTGATCGGGATCCAGCTCACCGTGTTTGCGCTGGCCGGCTTCTACAACCGGTGGTGGCGGTACGTCTCGACGCGTGACATGTGGTCGGCTCTACGAGGCGTGACGCTCGCCTCGCTCGTCACCTTTGTCGTGTTCACGCTCTTCGAGCTCCATCCGGCCCGCGTTCCGACCGGGGTCTGGTTCATCGATCTGCTCCTCTGTCTCGCCTTCGTTGCGGGCTCGCGCCTCCTCGCCCGCACCCTGATCGAGCGGCCGCTCCCGGGTCAGGTGGTCGCCCGAGGCAAGGAGGCGGTCATCGTCGGCGCCGGTGACGCGGCGCAGCTCGTGATCAAGGAGATGCTGCGGAATCCGAGTCTCGGGTATACGCCCATCGCCATCGTCGACGACGACCCGCGCAAGCGCAATCTCCGACTCCACGGGATCCGTGTCATCGGCACCACCGCCGATCTGCCGCAGGTGATCCGCGACCGCCGGCCGGATGAGGTGCTCATCGCGATGCCGTCCGCCTCGGGTGAGGTGCGCGGCAAGATCGTGAGCGCCGCTCAGGTTGCGGGGCTGCCCGTCAAGACCCTGCCGGGGCTGACGGAGCTCGTCAGCGGCGACTCCGGCCTCACCACCCAGCTGCGTCCGGTCCAGGTCGAAGACGTCCTCGGCCGCGAGCCGGTCGAGGTCGACCTCGACAGCATCGCGGGCTATGTCTCGGCCGAGGTCGTGATGGTGACCGGCGCGGGCGGCTCGATCGGCTCGGAGCTCTGCCGGCAGCTCTCCCGCCTCGGCCCGGCCCGCCTCGTGCTGGTCGACCACTCCGAGCCGGCGTTGTTCGAGGTCGATCGCGAGCTCGCCCGTGAGCGCGGGTTCCTGGCCGGCGTGCCGGTGGTGGCCGACGTCAAAGACGGTGTCAAGATGCGGCAGGTATTCGCCACGTACCGGCCGGCAGTCGTGTTCCATGCCGCTGCGTACAAGCACGTGGCGATGATGGAATCAAACCCGGTCGAGGCGGTTCGCAACAACACTCTCGGTACGAGGACGATGGCGGATGTCGCAGTCGAGTACGGCGCCAAGCGCTTCGTTCTCGTCTCGACCGACAAGGCGGCGAACCCGAGGACGATCATGGGCCAGTCGAAGGCGCTCTGCGAGTGGATCGTCGAGACGTGGGGTCATCGCGCCGATGTCTCGACCCGGTTCGTGGCGGTGCGCTTCGGCAACGTGCTCGGCTCGTCGGGCTCGGTGATCCCGATCTTCCGCCGCCAGATCGCGAAGGGCGGCCCGGTCACCGTGACCCATCCGGAGATGACGCGCTTCTTCATGACGATCCCCGAGGCGGTGCAGCTCGTCGTCCAGGCGGGTGCGATCGCCGAGCGCGGGCAGGTCTACGTGCTCGACATGGGCGAGCCCGTGCGCATTTTGGACCTGGCCGAGAACATGATCCGGCTCTCGGGCAAGGAGCCGGGAGTCGAGATCCCGATCGAGGTGATCGGCCCCGCACCGGGCGAGAAGCTCCACGAGGTGCTCGTCGGCGACGGCGAGGTCGTCTCGGCGAGCCCGCACCCGAAGATCGAACGCATCTCGCGACCGCCGGTCGAGGCTGCGTGGCTCGACGAGGAGCTAGCGATCCTCGAGCGCCTCGTCGAGGAGGGCGACACGCTCGAGCTCGTGGGCGCGCTCAACCGCATCGTGCGCGACCCGAAGCGGGTCACAGCGGTCACTGATGCGGTGACAGGCTTCAGCCTGTCTCCCGGGTCGTCACCGCTCTAGCGCGCTCAGCAACAGGTCGAGCATCAGCTCGGGATCTCGCTCGACGACGGTGCCGGTGCCCGGCTTCTTCTCGAGCACGAGCGCGTCGGCGCCCGTGAGCTCCGCCAGCCGCCCGTCCGCAATCAGCCCCTCGTCGACCGCGCCCATCGTGCCCGCAAACGTCGTCCACACCGGCGTTCCGAGCGCCACCGCCTCACGGTTCATCGTCCCGCCGGCAGAGACGACGAGATCGGCGAACGCGATCAGGCTCTGGGCATCGATCGCGTGCTCCGGCAGGACGAGCGAGGGCAGTGTCGCCTTGCGCAAGGCGTCGCGCTGCGCCGGTGTCCGAGGGAGCACGACAGCCTCCACCCGAGGATCGGCGCCAAGGCGCTCGAGCACGTCCGTGAAGAGCGGGTTTCCGTGGCGGTGGTAGAGCGAGACCTCGGGCGGCGTCCGAACGACGGCGAGCACCTTCGACGCATCGAGGCCGAGCCCGTCGAGCACACGGCGATCGGGGGAGAAGCCCGAGAGGTAGTACTCCTCCTTGAGCCCGGGGTAGCGGCGCACCTTGGCCGTCGTTGCTCCGAGCCGGTCGAGGCGATCCTGCGGGATCGCCTCGGGAACGACGACGCGCGTCGCCGCCCGCGAGCCGAGCGCGTGCTGGGAGCGCGCGAACTCGTAGTCGTAGGCATACGCCGATCGCACCCGAAGCATGCGGGCGGCAAGTGGAAGCTCGTGTGAGGCGTGGGACAGGGCGACGTCGAACCTCTTCGGCTCTGCCCACGCCCGCAGCGCGCGGAGGCGCGATCCCATTGCCCGCACCTTGCCGGCCCGCCCGGCGCCCCCGTGCGGCGGCCCGACGACTTCGTGCCCGATCGCGGCGGCATCGAGGAGCTCGAGCGTCTGGGCAAAGTCCCGCGCGGAAACGTCGACCTCGTGCCCACGTTCCTCGAGCAGCGCGATCAACGGCCGGAAGAACGGCACGTGCGGCGAGTTCGTCATGTCGATCCACACCTTCATGCGCCGACCGTATCGTGCACGCGCTGTCGATGGCACGCCTATTCTCATTCAAAGCCCGATCCTGAGATAAGATTCGCTTATGGACACGCGCCAGCTCGCAGCGTTCTGTGCCGTCGTCGAGCGGCGGAGCTTCTCCCAGGCGGCCGAGCGGCTCGGTGTTACACAACCGGCCGTGTCGCTCCAGGTGCGGGCGCTCGAGAAGCGCCTCGGCACGCAGCTGCTCGATCGCTCGGGCCGCCGCGTCGAGCCGACCGAGGCCGGCCTGCGGCTGTTCCGCGGCGCCCAGCGGATGTTGCAGCTCGAGGAGCAGATGATCGACGACGTCGCCTCCGAGGGCGTCGGCGCGCTGACGGGTGAGCTGTCGATCGGAGCCTCGACGGGGCCTGCGGCAGTCGTCGTGCCCGTGCTCCTGTGCCAGTTCCACGAGCGGCACCCCGACCTTCGAATCTCACTCGAGGTGCACGACACCCAGACCGTCGTCGATCTCGTTGCCGACCGCGGCCTCGAGCTCGGCATCGTCGGTGCGGCCCGCCGTCATCGGGCGGTCCGCTTCGAGCCGATCCTCGAGGACGAGGTGATTCTGATCTGCCCGCCGGGGCACTCCTTCGCGGGCCGGACGGTCACGGTCGACGATCTTCGCGGCGAGAACCTGATCCTGATGCAGGAGGGCGCGGGCGTGCGGCAGGTGGTCGAGGACGAGCTGCGGGTGCTCGGCGTTCGCCTGCGCGAGCTCGCTGTCTCACTGGAGCTCGGGCTGCAGGAATCGGTACGCAGCGCGGTGCAGGCGGGCTACGGGATCACGTTCATCTCGCGCACTGCGGTCGAGTCCGACCTCGCTGCCGGCACGGTGGCAGAGGCCTATCTGAAGGGAATGAGCGCAAAGCGCGAGGTCTCGCTCGTGCGCGCCGCGGGTCGGGCCCAGACGCGGGCCGCCGAGGCGTTCGTGGCGTTCGTGCGTGCCGGTCAAGTCGCGTAGCGGGAGCTACGCAGCCTGCACAGCGCCGACGACGCGTCGCAGGCTGACGACGCCGGACACGTTGCCGTCGTCGTCGAGAACCGGCAGGTGGCGGAAGCCGTGCTCGAGCATGACCCTCGCCGCCTCCTCGACACCGGTGTCGGCTGCGGCGGTGACCGGATCGACCGTCATCCACTGCCGCACACGCGCCTCGCTCGAGTGAACGCGCGCCGCCATCGCCTTGAGGAGGTCGCGCTCGGTGAGGATCCCGATCAGCTTGCCGAAGTCCTTCACGACGACGGCGCCGACGTTCTTGGCCGTCATCCGCTCCGCGACCTCGCCGAGCGTGTCTTCGGGGGCGACCTCGATGAAGTCGAGGCGCATCACATCCGCAATCCGGGCCATCGCGCGATTCTATCGCAGCTCACTTCCGCCACTTCTCCGCCGGTGGGAAATAAGGTTCTGTAATGCAACGAATAACGAAACTTGGTACTCTGGGCAGAATGCAGGCTTCAGCTCGATTCGACGTGCTCGTGATCGGCAGCGGGGCCTCGGGCCTTGCCGCCGCCGTCGCCGCCGACCGCGCCGGAGCGACCGTCGCCCTCGCGACGAAAGGGTCGATCCAGGCCAACAACTCGTCCAAGGCGCAGGGCGGGATCCAGGCCGCCTTCGGTGCCGACGACTCGCCGGATCTGCATGCGGAGGACATCATGCGCTCGTCCCACGAGACGGCAGATCCGCGCCTCGTCGAGGCCCTCGTCGGCGACGCACAGGGCGCGATCCACTGGCTCGAAGAGCTCGGCTGCGCGTTCACGCGGGAGAACGGCGGCTATCGCCTCGCCCGCTGTGGCGGTGCCTCTCGGCAGCGCCTGCTCCAGGTCGGCGACCGCACGGGACATGCGATCACGAAGGCGCTCCGCGAGGCACACGACGCCGGCGCCGCATCGAGCTTCCAGAACCACGCGCTCTCCGCGCTCGAGCCCACCGCAAGTGGCTGGCGCGCGTCGTTCGACGTCAAGGACGGCGACGTGGCAGCGATCGATGCAGGCACCGTCGTCCTCGCTGCCGGAGGCCGATGCTATGCCGAGGCCGAGCGCCGACACGAGCTCTCGACGAACCACCCGAACGCGACCGGCGAGGTGACGAGCATCGCCCTCGCACTCGGAGCCGAATCCCGTGACCTCGATGCGCTCCAGTACCACCCGAACGGCGGCGCCTGGCCCGTGACGATGCAGGGCTACTCGATTCCCGAGACGACGCGCGCCTACGGCGCCGTGCTGCTCAACGCCGAGGGCGAGGAGTTCACCGACTCGCTCGGGCCGCGCGATGTCGTCTCGCAGGCGATCTTCGACGAGGTCGTGGCCGGCCGCGGCGTCGAGACCGAGGACGGCCGCCCCGCCGTGTATCTCGATACGACGCGGATCCCGGAGGCCGACGCCGAGATCTCGCTCCCGTACATGCTGCGGCGCTACCGCGGGGCGGGGATCGATCCCCTCACCGAGCCACTTCTGACCTACCCTGTACTCCACTACCAAAACGGCGGTCTCGTGATCGACGAGCATGCCGAGACCACGCTCGAGGGCCTGTACGCCTGTGGCGAGATCGCAGGCGGCACCCACGGACGAAACCGCATGATGGGCAACTCGCTGCTCGAGTGCGTCGTCTTCGGACGACGCGCCGGACGGGCAGCCTCGGAGAAAGCGAGCCTATGAGCACGACGACCACGACCGACCTCGACGGAGTCGTCGAGGATGCGGCAGCACATCTGTACGTCTGGGCGCTGAAGGACATCCCCCAGGACCTTCGCGATGCGCTAGCTGCGGCGCGCGACCGCGAGACCTCGAAGACGGGGATCCGGATCCTCGAGACGATCCACCGCAACGTCTCGATCGCGGACGAGCAGAAGAACCTCGTCTGCCAGGACACGGGGATCGCCGTCTACACATGCCGTGTCGGCGAGCACTTCCCGCTCCACCCGGCGCGTATCTACGCGGCGCTGAAGGCAGGTACCGCGCGGGCGACGGTGGAGCACCCGCTCCGCTCGAACGCCGTGCACGTACTGACGCGGGAGAACACGGGGCCGAACATCGGCTATCGCCTCCCGATCGTGCACTGGGAGTTCATCCCGGACTGGGACGGCCTCGACGTGAAATGCGTTCCCAAGGGCTCGGGCTCCGAGAACATGAGCTTCCTCAAGATGTGCGTGCCCGCCGACGGCGTCGTCGGGATCAAGAAGTTCGTGCTGGAGTCGATCGTCGACGCGGGCGGCAAGCCGTGCCCGCCCGGCATCGTCGGGGTCGGCATCGGCGGCTCGGCCGACTACGCGATGTACCTCGCCAAGGAGGCGATCGCGCGCCCCGTCGGCACCCGCAACCCCGATCCGCTCGTGGCCCAACTCGAGGACGAGCTCTACGGCCTCCTCAACGAGACCGGGATCGGCCCGATGGGGCTCGGCGGCGACGTCACCGTGCTCCAGTGCCACATCGAGCACGCCGACACGCACATGACCCTGAACCCCGTCGCGGTCAACTACCAGTGCTGGGCTGCCAGGCGCGCGTCTGCCCACATCGGTGCCGACGGCTCCACCGACTTCGACAGGGAGTTCTAGCCATGGCCCATCACGACGTCACGTTCCCGATCACCGACCCGGCCGAGATCCTCAAGCTCCGCGCCGGCGACGAGGTCACGGTGCAGGGGCACATCATCGGTATCCGCGACCGCACCCAGATCCGCATCTTCGACCAGGGCGTCGAGCCGCCGATGGATCTCGGCGGTGCCTTCCTGCTCCACACGGCGCCGAACGTCCGCAAGGTCTCCGAGGACGCCGAGGGCCGGGGCACCTACGAGAAGATCTGCATCGGCACCACGACGAGCGCGCGCATGGTGCGCTTCACCGAGGGCCTCGGCGAGCAGTACGGCGTCCGCGCGATCTGCGGCAAGGGGGGATTTCCCGACGTCGCGATCGAGCCGATGCAGCGTCTCGGGATGGTCTACTTCGCGATCGTCGGCGGTGCAGCGGCGCTCGAGACGACCCAGATCGAGGAGATCGAGGAGGTGCTCTGGGAGGAGCTCATGCCCGAGTGCCTCTGGAAGTTCCGCGTCAAGGACTTCGGGCCGCTGATCGTCGGCATCGACGCCCACGGCAACTCTCTCTACCACGACGTCCAGGCCCGTGCCCACGACAAGCTGAAGGAGCTCTATGCCCGGCTTTAGCGATGGCTGGCTCGGTGTTCCGTCCCGCCCCGGCAAGCCGCGGCAGGTCGGGCTCACCCACGTCATGGACAAGGGACTCAACATCCGCGACATCGAGGGGATGTTCGACACCGCCGGCGACTTCGTCGACATCGTCAAGTTCGGCTGGGGCACGAGCTACGTCACGAACAACCTCGAGAAGAAGATCGCGCTCTACCGGAGCCTCGAGACGCCGGTCGTATGCGGTGGAACGCTCTTCGAGGCCGTCTACGCCAAGGGCAAGCTCGACGAGTTCAAGACGTGGCTCACCGAGCACCGGTTCGCCCATGTCGAGATCTCGGACGGCACGATCGCCATCCCGCGCGAGGAGAAGCTCGCTCTGATCGCCGACTTCGCCCGCGACTTCACCGTGCTGTCCGAGGTCGGGTCGAAGGACTCCGACGTCGTCTACGCGCCGTACCAGTGGGTCGAGTGGATCAAGGAAGAGCTCGAGGCGGGCTCGTGGAAGGTGATCACCGAGGCCCGGGAGGGCGGCACCGCCGGCATCTTCCGCAAGGACGGCGACATGCGGACGGGCCTGATCGACGAGATCGTCCACGGCGTTGCGATCGACGACCTCATCTTCGAGGCGCCGACGAAGGCGTCGCAGGCGTGGTTCGTCAAGCAACTCGGCCCCAACGTGAACCTCGGCAACATCCCGCCCGACGAGGTGATCCCGCTCGAGACCCTCAGGCTCGGGCTGCGCGGTGACACCCTGAAGGAGATCCTCCTGGCGCCGGAGGCCGCGCTGTAGCGTGGTGGCCACCCCGGGAAATACGGCGCCACCTGGCCGGCTGCAGACACGTCGCATCGCGTCGTCCCCGGTCGCCCCGATCTACACCCATATCGGGGCTCCCCGCGTCCTGGCGCTGCTCGTCTTTCGCGCGGCCAGGCAGCACCGGATTCCCCGGGGAGACCACTCCTGATGGACTGGAAGCTGTCACTCGCCGGTCTGCTGATCGGACTGCTCGTCGGCATGACCGGCATGGGTGGCGGCTCGCTGATGACGCCGATGCTGATTCTCGTCTTCGGCTTCAAGCCGACGGTCGCGATCGGCACCGACATCCTCCACGGAGCGATTTTCAAGTCGTTCGGCGCCGCCCGGCACCGCCAGCTAGGGCACGTTCACGCCCGGCTTGCGATGTGGATGCTGATCGGCTCCGCTCCTGCGTCGCTCCTCGGGGTGGCGTTGTCGTCCTGGCTCTGGACCGCTACGGCGACGGCTACGAGAGTGCCGCCCAGCAGGTGCTCGGGATCGCGCTCGTGATCGGCGGGATCGGCTTCTTCATCAAGGCGTTCATGCGCCCCTGGGGGAGTAACGCTCCGTTCCTGCTGCAGCGGCGTGACAAGACGATCGCCGTCCTGATCGGGCTCTTCGGTGGTTTCATCGTCGGGCTCACCTCCGTCGGCTCGGGCACGTTCTTCGGCCTGGTAATGATGATCGCCTTTCCGCTCACGGCGGCGAAGATCGTCGGCACCGACCTGTTCCAGGCGGCCCTGCTCCTCTGGGTCGCCGGATTCGGCCATTTCGTCACCGGCAGCGTCGACCTCGGCGCGACCGGCTGGCTGCTGATCGGCTCGATCCCCGGCGTCCTGATCGGAAGCCAGCTCACGGTGAAACTGCCCGACCGCTCGCTCCGGGTTACGCTGGCGCTCGTGCTCTCGCTCTCCGGGATCAAGCTTCTCGATCCACCGGGCGCGAACGCGATCATCCTCACCGTCATCTCGATCACGTTCGTGGTCGGGATGGGCCTCGTGATCAGGAACTACGGCCGCCGCGGGGTCGCCGCCGCGTCGACTCCGGAGCCCCTTTGAGCGTGCTGCGGTGAGCTGGCAGCCCGGACTGCCCGTCGTGCGGGTGCGTTGGGCGCGGCCGACAGACCAGCTCGACGAGGTCGTCACCTTCTACCGGGATGGTCTCGGGCTCAAGGAGCTCGGCCACTTCGAGGGCCACTCGGGCTACGACGGCGTCATGCTGGGCCTGCCCGGCAGCGACTACCACCTCGAGTTCACCTCCCATGCCGACGGCAGCCCGTGCCCTGCGCCGAGCATCGACAACCTGCTCGTGCTGTACCTCGAGTCGGAGCAGGCCGCGGAGATCGTCGCCGGCCGTCTCTCGGATCTCGGCTATCCCGACGTCGAGCCGGAGAATCCCTACTGGGACGGCCGCAGCATCACCGTCGCCGACCCGGACGGTTGGCGTGTCGTGCTCGACTGGGGCCTCGCCGAGGAGTGAGTCGGCTCTGGCGCTCTAGGCCTCGCCGGGCACGGGTGGCAGCGGGCACGAGATGAACCTGCGTCCCGTGAGCGCGCACACGATCTTGAAGGCGTTGCAGCCCGCGCAGAAGCCGGTGGTCGCGGCGAGCAGCGCGAGCGCAGCGACGATGCCGCCGAGCGCGGCGCCGACCGTCGTGAAGCCCACGAGGTAGGCGGCCGAGGCCGCGGTCAGGAATCCCAGCCCGATCATGTTCGCGAAGCGGGGCGGGCGGCTGTCTTCGAGCGGGCCTTCTCCGAGCCGCGGCTGCAGCACCTCGTAGTAGAAGACGCAGGCGAGACACCAGCGGCGCCCGAGCGTCAGGCCGAGTGCGAGCTGAAGCGCGAGGAGGGCCAGCAGGAGCCACCAGCCCGTGACGACAGCAATCAGAGCCACGATCCCGACGACGGCCTGGTTCACCCGGGGTGCGCGCTCGTCGATCACCTGCGTGTCGCGATACGGGTCAGCGCGACGTACAAGAGTCCGCTTCATTCCGAATAGTATTGCGGACCCACGGCTCAGCGTGGCGAGTACTGCCCGCGGAGTGCGACGAGGATCCCGTTCAGGGTGAAGTAGTAGTTGCGCTCCGTGGCGATGCCGGGCGAGTACTTGCCGATCGGGAGGCGCCAGACGATCTGGCCCGTGTCGGCGCGGGCCGCGTAGGTCTTCTGCTCGAGCGTCGAAAAGAAGACGAGGTTGCCGACGATCAGTGGGCCGCCGAGGATCCGGCCGCCGACGGAAGCCCTCCAGAGCTCCTTTCCGTCGGTCTTGCGGTACGCGTGCAACGCGCCGTCGAAGCCGCCGACGAAGATCCGGTCCTTGCCGACGGCCGGAGTCGAGTACCCCCACGAGGAGAGGTTCTGCTTCCACTCGATGCGACCGTCACGAGCATCGAGCGTGACGATCGTGCCCGACCGACCGATCGTGTACAGGCGTCGGCCGTCGGTCGACGCGCTCGCATAGAAGCTCTCGTAGCGAAACGCATCGCGCTTCACGTAGGTGATCCACAACCGCTTGCCGTCCTTCGCGCGCAGGCAGATGATCGAGCCCGCGTACGTGGTGGTGCACACGCGCCCGTTCGCAAGAGACGGGCTCGAGTTGATCTTGCCCCCGGTCGCGTAGACCCAGCGGATCTTGCCGGTATCGGCGTTGACGGCGAAGAGCCGGCCGTCGGCGGCTCCGAAATAGGCGAGGCCGTTCGCGATGGCCGGTGACGACTCAACCGCGGAGTTCGTCCGCAGCTGCCAGACGAGTTTGCCGTTGCGCCTGTTCAGCGCGCTGACCGTGCCGTCGTCCTTCGCCGTCACGAGCAGCAGCGATCCGCTGATCGCGGGCGAGGACGGCTTCGTCGCGTGGTCGCGGCGCCGCCAGATCACCTTCCCGCTCTTGGCCTCGATCGCCCACGTATCGCCCTTGTAGGTGTTCACATAGAGCACGCCGTCGCAGTAGACGGGGGGAAACTCCACGTACGACGCAAGCCCACGGGCCCAGACCGGAGGCTTCTGTGGGATCCCGAGGTGGATCAGCGGTCGAGCAAGGCTCCTCGTCGGGCCACCGCCGAACATCTTCCAGCAGCGCTCGTCGACGTGTTCGGCAGGCGGAGGCTGCTTGACCGGCGGAGGCTTCGGCGCCGCCGACGTGACGACCTGGACATCGGTCGGTGCCGTCTCGAGCCCCCCCGGGGTCGGCGGTCGGTTGGTGAGGATCAGGGCCGCCGCGCCGAGCCCGAGAGCGAGCAGCACGACACCGGCGGCGATTATGAGGAGACGTTTCCACATCAGGCGTGCCAGGGAGGTGGCATCGTCCAGTGTGCCAGCCGCGCAGACGGCACCTCGAGATCGGATGTGGCTCTAGAATGGCTCCGCTCGTGGCGAAATACGCCCCAGTCGCTCTCGTGGCGGCCCTGCTCGTTGCCACGGCGCTCGCCTTCGTCTACACCGAGAAGCTGAAGCTGACGCTCAGCCCGATTCTCGGCACGAAGGTCGACAAGGTGCTCGGGCCGACCTGCGACTGCGATACGGATAACGCGGCAATCTCGTTCCGGCTCCGCAATCGCGACCGGATCACGGTCGATGTGATCGACAAGAATGGCGACACGGTGCGCACGCTCGTTCGCGACGATCCCACGCCGCGGGGCCGCACGACACTGCACTGGAACGGTCGCGACGAGGGTGGCAACGTCGTGCCGGAGGGGTCGTACAAGCCACGCGTCCACCTGATCGGCGAGCACCGCACGATCGTGCTGCCGAACCCGATGCGGGTCGACGTAACGCCGCCCCGGATCAAGCTCGTCTCTCTGGCGCCGCGTGTTCTGTCGCCCGATGGGGACGGCCGGAGCGAGCGGATCATCGCGCGGTACGTGATCGACGAGCCTGGCCAGGCTCTGCTCTACGTCGACGGTGTCCAACGGGTGCGCAAGCGCGGACAGCAGCAGAAGGGCCGGATCGAGTGGTACGGCAAGGTCAACGGCGTGTCCCTGCCGTCCGGCACCTACGGCGTCAGTCTCGCCGCGCGCGACACGGCCGGCAATCTCGGGCCACGCACGCCCGAGAAGACGATCCTGATCCGCTACGTGGCCCTCGGGCGCAACCGGATCGAGGCCGTCGCCGGCAGCCGGTTCGCGGTGCTCGTCGTGAGCGATGCGGCCCGCGTGGAGTGGAAGCTCGGCAAGCGCACGGGAACTGCCCGTCCCGGAACGCTGTATCTCCGCGCCCCGCTGCAGCCCGGCCGCTACACGCTGACGGTCACTGCCAACGGGTTCAGCGACAGAGCAGCCGTGATCGTGCGGGCGCCGAAGCAGTGACGGCTCTGGCGCAGATCGCCGGTCCGATCGGCTGTGCCGGTTTGGCCGTGCTGCTCGTCGCGACGCGGCGCGACCTCCGCATCGCCGGCCTTGCCGCCTGGGCGCTCGGCCTTGGGGGGTTGGCTCTCTACCTCGCGCCGGCGATGTCTCTGCCGCTCCTTGCCGCGGGTGCCGTCGCGGGTCTTGTCGCAACGCTCGCCGGGGCTTGGCTGCTGACGCGCTACCCGTACCTGCTCGCGTTCGCGACGCTCGCATGCCTGCCCGTGCGACTGCCCGTGAACATCGGCTCGGAGAACGCGAGCCTCCTGCTGCCGCTCTACGCCGTCGTGTCGATGCTCGCTCTCTCGATCGCCTGGCAGCTCCTGCGTGGCGACACCCGTTCGCGCGAGCTCGGCCCCGTCGCGTGGCCGCTCGCAGCTGTTGTCTTCTGGACGGGGCTCTCGCTCGCCTGGACGCTCGACCCGAAGAAGGGCTCGATCTTCCTCGCCGCGTTCATCCTGCCGTTCGGCCTCCTGGCGATCGGATTCGCGCGGCTGCCTTGGCGTGGCCGCTGGCTGACGTGGCTCTGGGCGGGCCTCGTCTTGACGGCGCTCACGTACGCGGCGGTCGGGATGGTCCAGTGGGTAACGCGCGATGTGTTCTGGAATCCAGGGGTTATCGTCGGCAACGCGTACGCGCCCTTCTTCCGCGTCAACTCCGTCTTCTGGGACCCGTCGATCTACGGGCGGTATCTCGCCGTGGCGATCCTCGTCACGCTGGCGGGCATCGTGCTCGGCGGCGTTCGCGGCCTTCGCGTGCTCGTGCTCTACGTCGTCGTGATTGCGATCTGGATCGGGCTCGCCTTCTCGTATTCGCAGTCGAGCATGATCGCGCTCTCGGTCGGCGTCGTTGTCTCCGCTGCGGTCGCGTGGGGCCGTCGCGCCCTCGTCGCGCTCGCTGCACTCGGGGTGCTCGTCGTCCTCGTCGGCGTGGCGACGCCGCAACTGCGCCACGAGATCACCGGCAAGTCGGGACGGGGGCTGAACAAGGTCACGAGCGGCCGCTCGAACCTCGTGTCGCAGGGAATCCACATCGCGATCGAACATCCGGTTGCGGGCATCGGGGTGGGTGGCTTTCGCCGCGCCTACGCGGAGCGCACCGGCGCGAAGGGCACCGACCCGAAGCGCGTCGCGTCCCACACGATGCCGATCACGGTCGCAGCCGAAGGTGGAATCATCGGGCTCGTGCTTCTCTGCTGGCTGGTGGCGGCGGCCCTCGCGGCGACGTTGCTCCGGCTCGGGGTCGGCTTCACCTCCCGCACGTCGCTCGCGATCGGCGTTGCCCTCGTCGCGATTACGGTGCACAGCTTCTTCTATGCTGCGTTCTTCGAAGACCCGCTCACCTGGGCATTGCTCGGGCTGACCGGAGTCGTCGCGCTCGTCCCCAAGAAGCCCGGACGGCCCGCCGCTCCGAGCACCGCCGTGTCGCCCGACGACGTCGCCCCGGCAGCACCCGCAGCCTGACTCCGGACTATGCTCGCCCGATGATCACCACGTGGAACCGTGCACTCGTGCTCGCCCCGCACACCGACGACGGAGAGTTCGGGTGCGGCGGCACAACAGCACGCCTCGTCGAGGCCGGCTGCGAGGTGCGCTACGTCGCGTTCTCGATCGCCACCCGATCGCTGCCACCGGGGTTCCCACCCGACACCCTGGCGCGCGAGGTGCGAGAGGCGACGGCGGAGCTCGGGATCCCCGAGTCGAACCTGACGGTGCACGACTTCGACGTGCGCACGTTCCCCGACCGCCGCCAGGACATCCTCGAGCTGCTCGTCGCACTGTGGGAGGAGTGGAAGCCGGACGTCGTCTTCCAGCCGTCACACCACGACGTCCATCAGGACCACCAGACGATCGCGCAGGAGGGCCTGCGGGCCTTCAAGCGGACGACGATCCTCGGCTACGAGATCCCGTGGAACAACTTCGACTTCTCTTACGGCGCCTACATCTCGTTCGAGGAGCGCCACCTCGAACGCAAGATCGCGGCAGTCGAGAAGTACGCGTCGCAGCACCACCGCCGCTACGCGAACGCCGAGTACATCCGGAACCTCGCTCGAGTACACGGGACGAACGTGAACCGTGAGCTGGCCGAGGTGTTCCAGGTGTACCGGATCGTCGCCTAGCCTCCGCTAAGCCCTGTCCCGCAGCGCGGCTTCGATGCGGTCGAGGCGGTCGTGGATGCGCTCGAACTCGTGTCGCTGATCGGTCGTGTCGGACGCCGCCGGTTGGCCGGGTCGTGAGCGGGAGACGAAGGCACCGGTGATCGATGCGGTGATCACGGTCACGAACCCGATCCCGAGGAGCATCACGACCGCTGCCAGCATCTGGCCGAGGCGCGTGGTCGGAACGTGGTCCCCGTAGCCGACCGTCGTCACCGTCTGCACGGCCCACCACATTCCCGACCCGATCGTCGCGAAGTTGTCGTGGTCGGCAAAGCGCATCAGGACTCCCGCGAGGAGCGTGATCGTCGTCGTCACGGTGGCGATCACAATCGCCGCCTTGCGCGGGTTGGCGGCACGATCGATGAGCCGGTCGAGGCGGCGTTCGAGGCGGGTCTCGCTGTCCATCTACGACGAAGTTCGCACCTGCTGCAGCCACTCCTGCCGGGTTCGCGTCCAGGTCGGGGTTGCCTGGAACGACGCCATGGGATAGCGTCAGCGGCATGTGTTGCCTCGCACTTTCTGCCGGCTTCATCGGGCCGCGCTTCGCGCTCCTTCTCTGGTGGATCTTCGGCGACAAGGTCGATGCGGCGTTCTCGAGCTGGATCTGGCCGCTTATCGGGCTGCTCTTCCTCCCCTGGACGACGCTCGCGTACGTGCTCGCCTGGGGCCCGCTCCACGGCGTTTCGGGGCTCGGCTGGCTGGTCGTCGCGATCGGTGTCTTCCTCGACCTCGCGACCTACTCGTCCCGCTCGGCCAAAGCGCGTTACGCGACCTAGCCCGAGACCGGGTCACCGGGCAACCGCGCGAGGACGATCGCGTCGAGGCGCTCACTGCCTTCCTGCCAGTACGCCCGCAGCACTCCCTCGTGCCGGAAGCCCGCGCTCCCGGCGAGCGCGAGGGCCGCGACGTTCTCCGTCGCGACGAACACCTGCACCCGACGGAGGCCGAGCTCGGCGAACGCCCACTCCGTCAGGGAGCGCAGCACGTTTGTAGCGATCCGCCGTCCACGCGCCGCCGGGACGATGCAACAGCCGACCTCGCCCACGCCGTGCTCGCCGAGTGCCACCATCGTCTCGCCCAGATACGTGTCGGTGTCGGGGTCGGCGACGACGAGATGGAGAAGCACGCCGTCCAGGCGGCACTCCTCGTAGAAGGCGACCACGCCGGGACCGTCGTCTGCGGGCAGCGGCGGCACCCAGCGGGCCGCAGCCGCATCTCGTTCCAGTGCCTGCGCGGGGTCGAAGTCGTCAACGCGAAATGGTCGGAGGACGAATGCAGCACCGCTGATCGATGGTTCCGGGTAGGGGATCGGGGAGGAGATCGGGTCATCCTACGAGCCCCTTGGTTCATCCAGAGTGGACGATGCACCGGCGGCAGTACTGGTGACATGGTGGGGTGGATCGAATAGGCTCACGTTGGGTTGCGGCGCAGCCGTGACCGTCGTTCGTTTCGAAGGGAGAGAACCCGAAATGATGAGAAGAAGGCCCCTCGCGCGCGCAGCCGTCGTCGGCGGAGTCGCGTATCACGCGGGCAAGAAGGGCGCGCAGAACGCCGCCAACGAGCAGGCCCAGAACGAGCAGATCGCGGAGCTCCAGCAGCAGCAATACGCGGCACCGCCGCAGCAGTACGCGCCGGCGCCGGCCGCGCCGGAGGTGGGTGGCACGGACATGGTCACCCAGCTCGAGAACCTGAAGAAGCTGCTCGACGAGGGCGTGCTGACCCAGGCGGAATTCGACATGCAGAAGCAGAAGCTGCTTTCAGCTTCGTGAGCGGAGGGGAGAGCAGAATGGCCATTGGCCCCGTACAGATGCTGGTGCTCGGGTTCGAGGAGCCCAATTTCACCGGCAAGATCGCAGCCGAGCTCGACCGGCTACGCCAGCACGACTTCGTCAAGATCGTCGACGCGCTCGTCGTGCAGAAGGATGACGACGGCAACGTCGTCGCGCTCCAGGTCTCGGACCTCAGCGAGGACGAGGCACTCGAGATGGGTGCGATCGCCGGCGCTCTGGTGGGCTTCGGCTATGGCGGCGACGACGAGGACGCCATCGAGGCAGGGGCCGAGCTCGGCGCCGAGGCGATGGCCGACGGGCACCTGATTCCCGAGGAGGACGCCTGGTACGTCGCGGACGCGATCCCGAACGGCTCCACCGCCGCGATCATCCTGCTCGAGCATCTCTGGGCGATTCCGCTCCGGAATGCGATCGTCGACGCGGGCGGGATCGCGCTCGCCGACGAGTGGATCCACGCGAAGGACCTCATCGCCGTCGGAGTTGCCGCAGCCGAGTAGCTCGGGCTCGCCGCACCGGGTGGCCGCGGACATCCGCGGCCACCCGGTGCAGCCGCCGTCGTACTCAGTCAGACTTCCCGCGCCATGACCGACCCGGCTCCCCCTTCGTCTCCGGCTGACCCGCCGGCGGCGGACGTCTCACCGTCTGCCACGCCCAGCCCGGCCGAGCTGCTCCGGAGCCGGAGCTACGTCGTGCTCGTCGTCTTCGGTGCGATCATCGGCGTGCCGGTCGCGGCGGTCTCGTACTTCTTCCTCAAGCTGATCGCAGAGGCCCAGAACTACATGTTCGAGACGCTGCCGGGCGAGATCGGCCTGAATCAGCCGTCGTGGTGGCCGATCCCCCTGCTCGCGCTGAGCGGGCTCATCGTGGCCGCATCGATCCGCTACTTGCCCGGAACCTCGGGCCACCGTCCGGCCGAGGGCTTCAAGACCGGCGGTGCGGTGCGGCCCATCGACCTTCCCGGCATCGCCATCGCGTCATTCGCCACCCTCAGCCTCGGCGTCGTCCTCGGTCCCGAGGCCCCGCTGATAGCGATCGGCAGCGGCATGGGCGTGCTCGCCGTGCATCTGATCAAGCGTGACGCGCCCGAGATGGCAGCCGTCGTGATCGGCGCCGCCGGCAGCTTCGCGGCGATCGCGACGCTGCTCGGGTCTCCGCTTGCCGGAGCATTCCTGCTGATGGAGGCGGGCGGGCTCGGAGGCGCGTTGATGGGCATTGTCCTGATGCCAGGGCTCCTCGCTGCGGGTGTCGGATCGCTCATCTACATCGGCCTCGACGACTGGACCGGATTCGGCACCTTCTCGCTGGCGGTGCCGAATATCCCGCCGGCCGGCAGTCCCACAGGCGCCGAGTTTCTCTGGGCGATCGCGATCGGCGTCCTGGCGGCGCTCCTCGGCGCCGTCGTTCGGAAGCTGGCCCTGGCGCTCCAGCCGATCGTCGCCCGGCGGAGCCTGCTCCTGACGCCACTTGCCGGGGTCGGCATCGGCGTCCTCGCCCTGATCTTCGTCGAGGCCACGGACAAGCCGGTAGCCAACGTGCTCTTCTCCGGTCAGGACCAGCTCGGGCCGCTGATCGAGGGTGCCGCCACGTGGTCGGTCGGTGCGCTCCTCTTGCTCGTCGCGTGCAAGGGCCTTGCGTACTCGCTCGCGCTGAGCGGCTTTCGCGGCGGCCCCGTCTTCCCCGGCATGTTCATCGGCGCCGTCGGCGGCATCGCGCTCTCGCATCTCCCGGGTCTCCCGATGATCGCGGGAGCTGCGATGGGCATCGGCGCGATGACCGTCGCGATGCTCGGCCTGCCGCTCGTCTCCCTGCTTCTCGTCACGCTGTTCCTTCAGGCTGACGGCCTGCAGCTGACGCCGGTCGTGATCGTCGCCATCGTCGTCTCCTACATTGTCTCGGCACGTCTCGATCCTGCGACGACCCTTCCAGAGGTGGTCGCTCCGACGGCAGGTCGGGCGGCCGAGCACCGCGTGAAGCGGTCATCTGCGAGCATGCGGCAATGACGGCGACGAGCTATGGCGAGAAGGCGGTCTGGGGACCCGAAACGCCCCCGTATCGGGCTGATCCGCCTCCTCGTCTCCTGGGTGATGGCGACCCTGGCGCTGCTCGTGGCCGCCTGGATCGTCCCTGGTGCCGACATCAAGAGCTTCGGTGGCGCCTTCGTCGCGGCTGCCGTGATCGCCATCCTCAACGCGCTCCTGCCGCCGGTGATCGCGGCATTGCGCCTGCCCTTGATGCTCGTGACGGGTCTCCTTCTCGTCCTGATCGCCGACGCGCTGATGCTCCTTGCCGCCGACAACATCACCGGCGGCGATCTCTCGATCGACTCCTTCTGGTCGGCACTCGGTGTCGCTTTCGTCGCCTCGGCGGTTGCGGTCGTGCTCGACGTGGTGTTCGGCACGAACGACGACGACGCCTACACGCTCCGCGTCATCCAGCGGATCGCGAAGCGGTCGGGCGAGCGTGTCGACACGGACGCCCCCGGCATCATCTATCTCGAGATCGACGGACTCGCACTCCCCGTCCTGCAGCGGGCGATGCGGGATGGGAATGCACCCAACATGGCCCGTTGGCTCGTCGAGGGCGGCTACAGGCTGACGGAGTGGGAGACCGACCTCTCCTCCCAGACGGGCGCTTCGCAGGCCGGCATCCTGCTCGGCTCGAACGAGGACATTCCCGCCTTCCGCTGGGTCGAGAAGGAGACGGCGACGACGATGACCTGCTCGGCGCCGCCCGACTGCGCCGAGATCGAGCGGCGGCACGCGGGCCACGGCCTGTTGCGCGACGGCGGCGCCAGCCGTGGCAACCTGCTGTCCGGCGAGGCCGACCACTGCATCCTCACGGTCAGTCGAATGGAGGAGGAGAAGAAGGCGAATCCCGGCTACCGTGCGTTCCTCGCGAACGGCTTCAACGTGACGCGGGTTTTCGTGCTCCTCTTCTGGGAGGTCTTCCTCGAGATCTCGGCCTCGAGCCGGGCGAAGCGGCGCGACGTCCGTCCGCGAGGCCACCGCGGCAGCTACTACCCGCTCATGCGCGGCGCCCTCTGCGTGTTCGTGCGCGACCTGATCGTCTACGGGGTGCTCCAGGACATGATGAAGGGGCGGCCTGCGATCTACGCCACGTTCTCGAGCTACGACGAGGTGGCCCACCACTCGGGGCTCGAGCGGGCCGACACCCTCGAGGCGCTGCGCAAGCTCGACCAGCAGTTCGGCCGGATCGAGGCGGCGCGCATCTACGCGCCGCGTCCCTACGCGCTCGTCGTCCTCTCCGACCACGGTCAGACGCAGGGCGCAACCTTCAAGCAGCGCAACGGCTACGGCCTCGACGATCTCGTCGAGCGCTCCCTCTCCCGTGGCAGCGTTCAAGACCTGTCCGGTGGCGACGAGCAGAACTCGATGGTCGGCCACGCGCTCGGCGAGGCAACCGGGGTGGCGGGGAAGAAGGAGAAACACAAGAAGAACGACGTCTCCGGCCGCGACGTCGTCGTGATGGGCTCGGGCAACCTCGGGCTCGTCTACCTGATGGAGGAGCGCCGGCGGCTGACGCTCGAGGAGCTGAACGAGCGCCACCCCGATCTGATCCCGGCGCTCCGCAACCATCCCCACGTCGGCTGGCTGCTCGTGCGCTCGTCGGAGCACGGCCCAGTCGTGCTCGGCGGAGCCGGCACGCGCTACCTCGGCGACGGCAGGGTGGAGGGCGAGGATCCGCTCGCGGCATTCTCCCCGAACGCGCCCGCCCACCTCCTGCGCACAGACGGGTTCACGCACGTCGCCGACATCATGATCGGCAGCTTCTACGACCCGTCGCTCGAGACCGGCTGCGCGTTCGAGGAGCTGATCTCGTTCCACGGCGGCATCGGCGGCCCGCAGACGCGCCCGTTCATCTTGCATCCGAACGAGCTCGAGGTGCCCGAGGGCGAGCTCATCGGGGCAGCAGCCGTCCACGATGTGCTCGCCGACTGGCGTGCGCAGCTCAACGGGCCGATCACCACGTAGGACGCGAATCCAGCATCGATCCAGCTGAACCCGAGGAGGAGCCGCACCGGGCCTGGAGGATCCGACGATGACTCACGCCGCCGTCCACGTTGTGTTCTACGCGATCGCCGCGGCCGCGAGCCCGCTCGTCCTCACCGCGACGTTCGTCGTGATCCGAAGCGATCGGCCACGCACGAACGGAATCGCGTTCCTGACGGGATTCCTGGTCGGAACAGCGATCGCGTGCCTCGTCGGTCTCGTCGTGGGCTCGACCGCCGTGGCAAAGCTCGATTCACACAATGGAATCGAGAGCATCCTGACGTTCCTGCTCGGCGCAGCGCTTCTCGTCGTCGGCCTCAAGGCGCGTGCCGCGCCGCCACGCCCCGTATCGGACGGGAGTAGCCGTAGCGCAGCCATCCTCGCGGGCCTCGCGCACGTGAAGCCCGCCGCCGCAACCTCGATGGCCGCGCTCCTCGGCTTCGGAGGCCCGAAGCGGCTCGTGCTGACGCTGCTCGCGATGGCCGCGGTTACCGGGGCGGATCTCGGCAAGACGGCCGACACGACGCTCGTGCTCGTTTACATCGGTGTCGCAACGGTGCTCGTCACGGTGCCGGTCGGGATTGTGATCCTCGCGGGCGAGCGAGCCGCGGAGATCATCGGGCGGGGCGAGTCCTGGCTCACCGAGCACGCAACGGTGCTGCGCGTGTGGCTCTCGATCGGCATCGGCCTGGCGCTGATGGGCGATGCGATCGTGCGGCAGTTCGCGTAGGCGCACGGGTTCACCGGATCGCCCCCACATCCTCTCTCCCGCCGACACCCCGCCCGTGATACTCATGCGCCTACAGCCACCGCGAGGAGAAGCCCGATGACCAGGCCGTTCAAAGGCGTCGTC
Organism: uncultured Thermoleophilia bacterium; assembly: GCA_963799575.1. Taxonomy (GTDB): domain Bacteria; phylum Actinomycetota; class Thermoleophilia; order Gaiellales; family Gaiellaceae; genus Gaiella. The sequence goes on along the minus strand of CAWCXK010000006.1, from coordinate 167,777 downwards.
AACATCGACATCAAGGATTCGACCCCGGACTGGGAGCCGTTCACCCAGCCGATCGCGCCCGAGGGCGCGCCCAACGTTCTCTACGTCGTGCTCGACGACGTCGGCTTCTCGGCGATTGAGCCGTTCGGAGGGCTGATCGAAACGCCGAACATCAAACGGATCGCCGCCCAGGGACTGACGTATACGAACTTCCACACCACGGCGCTCTGCTCGCCGACCCGTTCGTGCCTGATGACGGGACGCAACCACACGACGAACGGGATGGGCTGTATCACCGAAGCGACGTCGGGATTCCCGAACGCGAACGGCCACATTCCCTTCGAGTGCGCCAACATTGCCGAGGTTCTCGGCGAGCGCGGCTGGAACACCTACATCGTCGGAAAGTGGCACCTCTGCGCCGAGGACGAGATGAACCTCGCGTCGTCCAAGCGCCAGTGGCCTCTCGGTCGCGGCTTCGAGCGCTACTACGGCTTCCTCGGAGGCGAGACGAACCAGTGGTACCCGGACCTCGTCTACGACAACCACCCGGTTGCCGCGCCGAAGACGCCCGAGGAGGGCTACCACCTCACCGTCGACCTGACCGACAAGGCGATCGAGTTCATCCAGGATGCGAAGGCGATCGCGCCCGACAAGCCGTTCTTCCTCTACTACTGCCCGGGTGCAGCGCATGCCCCGCACCACGTCTCGAAGGAGTGGGCGGATCGGTACAGCGGGACGTTCGACATGGGCTACGAGGCCTATCGCGAGATCGTCTTCGAGCGCCAGAAGGAGCTCGGGATCATCACACGCGACGCGGAGCTTTCTCCGATCGACCCCTACGCCGATACCACGAGCCACGACGGGAAACCATGGTCCCAAGGAGACCGCGTACGGCCGTGGGAGTCGCTCTCCGACGACGAGAAGCGGCTCTTCGCTCGGATGGCCGAGGTCTACGCCGGCTTCCTCAGCCACGCCGACTACGAGTTCGGCCGTCTGCTCGACTACCTCGAGGAGAGTGGCCAGCTCGAGAACACCGTGGTCGTGCTGGTCTCTGACAACGGCGCCTCGGGTGAAGGAGGCCCGAACGGGTCGGTGAACGAGAACAAGTTCTTCAACGGCCTGCCGGACACGATGGAGGAGAACCTCAAGTACCTCGACGAGCTCGGCAGCGTCCGGACGTACAACCACTACCCGACCGGCTGGGCCTGGGCCTTCAATACGCCGTTCAAGCTATGGAAGCGCTACGCGAACTACGAGGGCGGTACCGCCGACCCGCTGATCGTTTCGTGGCCGGCCGGAATCGACGCAAGAGGCGAGCTTCGCCGCCAGTACAACCATGCCGTCGACCTCGTGCCCACGCTGTTCGAATGCCTCGGCGTCGAGTTGCCGGATGTCGTCAACGGCTATCCGCAGAAGCCGCTCGAGGGCATGAGCTTCAGGAGCAGCTTCACCGATCCTGAAGCCCCTTCGAAGGAGACGCAGTTCTACTCGATGCTCGGTACGCGGGCGATCTGGCACAAGGGTTGGAAGGCCGCGACCGCGGTGCCGGCCGCGCCGGAGTCATGGGGTGATTTCCACCAGCAGCGCTGGGAGCTCTTCGATACGACAACGGACCCGAGCGAGTGTCACGATCTCTCCGCGGAGCATCCCGAGAAGCTGCAGGAGCTGATCGCGCTGTGGTGGGTCGAGGCCGGCACCTACCAGGCGCTCCCTCTCGAGTCACGCGGGGCGATAGAGATCCTGGGGGCCGAGCGGCCGCAGCTCTCCAGGCCCCGCACGCGCTACACCTACTTCGCGGGCGGCGCAGAGGTGCCCGAGTCCGTGGCGCCGAACATCCGTAACCGCTCCTACACGATCGCAGCGGAGATGGAGATCGAGACCGAGGAGGCGGGTGGCGTGATCTTCTCGCAGGGCTCACGCTTCGGCGGCCACGCCCTCTATGTCAAGGAGGGCAAGCTCGTCTACGTCTACAACTTCGTCGGCGAGCATGTGCAGACGATCGTCTCCGACGAGCCGATCCCGACCGGGCACGTCGTCCTCTCGGCCTCGTTCGAGCGCACGAATACGACCATGCCGACCCAGGGATCGCTCACCCTTCATATCCGCGACAAAGCGGTGGGGGAGGCGACGATCATGACCCAGCCGGGCAAGTTCGGCCTCGGCGGCGGCGGCCTCGTGGTCGGCCGCTCCGGCGCCGAGCCGGTGACGGACGACTACGTCGGCGAGGCTCCGTGGCCATTCGTCGGCGGCACCGTCAAGCGCGTCATGATCGACGTCAGCGGTGAAGCCTTCACCGACCTCGCCGCCGAGGCCCGCGCAGCCTTCGCACGGCAGTAGCGACCCGAGGGCGGTGGCTGTCGAGCGCCGCCGCCCTCGAGTTGCGCTCCCGGCCCTCCGGCGCCGGCGCTACGGTCGCCCCATGCGTGAGCCACCGCCTGCCGTGACTCAGCTTGTCGGGCTCGTTCGGGAGGTCGTGACGCTGTACGGCCGCCTTGGCGGCTCGCAGTTCGCGGCGGCGATCTCGTACCGGGCGCTCTTCTCGCTCGTCCCGCTTGCGACGTTCGTCGCGACGATCCTGGCCCAGGTGCTCTCGGCGAGCAACGCCAATCGCCAGGACCTCGTAGCATCGATCACGGACCAGCTCGGCCTCAGCTCGGACGGCGCCGCCCGGCTCGACGCGCTGATCGCCGCCGTCCCGTCGCCGTGGAGCCTCGCCGGCCTCGTGGCGCTCGGGCTCGCGCTATGGGGTGCGACCGGCGTGATGTCCTCGATGCTGAAGACGCTGGCCGTCGTGTTCGACGAGGGCTTCGCCCGCAGCTTCGTTCGCGGTCGGCTCGTCAGCGTGCTGCTCGTGCTCGGCGCCCTCGGACTGATCCTCTGCGCCGTGATCGTCTCGATGCTCGAGAACGTCGTCAGCAAGCTGAGCTCGAACGTCGGGGACGCGCTCGGCTGGCAGCCCTTCGGGTTCGGCATCCTACTCGGGATCGTTGTCCCGCTCGTTCTCGCGTTTGCCGTGTTCCTCGTGCTCTACCGCTACCTCCCGAACCACCGGCCCCGCTGGCGGGCAGCGATCCTCGGGAGCACCGCGGCCGCGATCGGCTTCCAGGCCGTGCAGATCGGGCTCGGCTGGTACCTCTCCGGCCCGGCCGACTTCTCCGGGGTCTACGGCTCGGCGAGCGCGATCTTCGCGTTCCTCTTTTCGGTCTACCTGAGCGCGAGCACGTTCGTGATCTGCGCTGTCCTCACGAGGGTGCTCGACGAGCGGATGCCGCTGCGCCGCTGACTAGTTGGCGAGGCCGCGCGCGTCGCAGCCGTTGCCGATCGTGATCCCGACGATCTTCGCCTGCTCGTCGAGGATCTCGAGCGTGCGCTCCATCGCGGTCGGCGGCAGTCCGCCGACGCCCGAGTGGTAGGGGTTGTCGAGGAACCAGAGCAACAGCAGCATCGCGCTGATCATCACCGTCACCCCGCCCATCATCGTCGCTTGCACGAACGCCCGCTCGCCGATGTCCGCGAAGAAGAGCATGAAGATGAAGATGATCCCGGCCGACAGGAAGAGAACGATCCAGAGCGGCACCGGGATCACGCCCTCGGCACCGTGGGTGCGATCCGACCGGGCCGACTGGCGATCGGTCTGCTGGTCGAGCCACTTGCCATACGCCGCCTGCTCCGAGGCTGCCTTCGGTTCGACGCCCTGCAGCGCCTTGAACATCGCCACGCTCCACGGGTTGATCAGGCCGGATCCGTGGCCGGCGCGCATCTGCGGCCACTCGGTGTAGACGACGTTGCGCGCGTAACACGCGAGGGCGTCCGACAGAGGCTGCCGGGCGACGGCGGGGAGCGTCTGGGCCGTCTGGAACTGCTGGGCGATGACCTGGGCCTCTGCTTCGGCGCCGGAGCGCGACGTGTCGTAGCTCTCGAAGGCGAGGAAGATGACGAATCCGAGCATCACCGCGAAACCGGTCGCGATGACGCCGAACACGCCGGCGGCGCGATCACCGTCCTCGAAGTAGCTGCCCTTGGGTGCGCGCTTGCGGACGAACAGCATCGAGCTGATCGTCACGGCACACGCAAGCAGAATGATCAAGCCTGCCCAGAGAAGGCTCATGTGGTCACCGACGGCCGCAGCATCTTCGGTGCGACCCTAACCTCTTTCGTGCGGCCCCTGGCACCGGAACCGTTACGGGTTGGTCGACTCGGCCGGACGCGGTAGTCTCCTCTTGTGCTCGCCCGCTTCGGAATCCGAATCGTTGCATCGCTCGTCGGCATCGCCGCGGGGCTGATCCTCTCGGTTGCTCTGCTCAGCAAGTTCTCCGCGAGCACGACGGGGATCATCGAGGCGACGATTGTCTTCTGGGTCGTCCACATCATCGTGAACTTCTTCGCCGTCAAGGTGCTGATCCGCCAGCCGTCCGTCGCCCTGGCCGGACTTCTCGCCCTCGCCTCGACGATCGTCTCCCTTATCCTCGTCAATCTGATCGTGTCCGGCATCTCGATCAGCGGCGCGACGACGTACGTCCTCGCGACGCTGATCATCTGGATCACGACCGCGGTTGCCGACATGCTCGGCAGCCGCCGCATCCGCGACCGCCGTCGGCTCTAGCGCGGCCCGATCCGCCCGCGACGGCGGCCACTGCACAACGTCGACGGCGGGGTTGACGCGGCCGCCAGAGTCCCCTGACCCAATAAATCCCGAGCTGCCCCAACCGACCGGCAGGATCGTTGATCGAACGGTCAGTCAACCGATACTCTTCAGCCCATGGCGCGTGAGCTGCGTGAGGTGGTGTTCGTCGACGGCGTCCGGACCGCTTTCGGCCGGGCGGGCGAGAGCGGTCTCTTCTGGAAGACGCGGGCAGACGACATGGCGGTCAAGGTCGTCCGCGAGGTCTTGCGCCGCAACCCGACCGTCCCCGCCGATCGGATCGGCGATGTGATCCTCGCGGCGACCGCGCAGGTCGGCGACCAGGGGCTGACCCTTGGGCGCGACGTTGCGCTGCTCGCGGGACTGCCGCACACCGTTCCGGGCTTCGCGGTCGACCGCATGTGCGCTGGAGCTCTGACGGCAACGACCGCGGGCGCGGGGGAGATCGCGATGGGCGCGGCCGATCTCGTCGTCGTCGGCGGCGTCGAGCACATGGGCCACCACGCCATGGGAGCCGAGGTCGATTTCAACCCGCGCTTCGTCAGCGAGCGGCTGATCGACGAGAGCGCCGCCGTGATGGGGCAGACCGCCGAGAACCTCCACGATGCCTTCCCGCAGCTGACCCGCGAGGGTGCCGATCGCTACGCGCTCGAGAGCCAGCGGCGCGCCGCCGCGGCATGGGCCGAGCACGACGGGATCATGGCGCACACCGTCGTTCCCATGAGCGTCTTCGGCGACGAGGGCTGGCGGGTCGCCGGCCGCGACGAGTTTCTGCGCCCCGAGACGACGCTCGAGGGCCTCGCCTCGCTTCGGACCCCGTTCCGCGTTGGTGGCCGCGTCACCGCAGGCAACTCGGCGGGGCTCACCGACGGCGCCACAGCCGGTCTGCTCGCGGCAGAGTCGGTCGCCGCCGAGCTCGGCCTTGATCCGTCGATGCGCCTCATTGCCTTTGCCTACACGGGAGTCGAGCCGCACCTGATGGGCATCGGCCCGGTCTCGGCGACCGTTCGCGTGCTCGGCCAGGCCGGCCTGACGATCGACGACATCGGCCTGTTCGAGCTCAACGAGCCGTTCGCCGTGCAGGTTTTGACCTGGTGCGACGGAGTCGGCGTGGCTCCCGACGACCCACGGCTCAATCCCTCGGGCGGTGCGATCGCCTGTGGCCATCCGCTCGCCGCCACCGGCGTGCGTCTGATGTCGCAGCTCGCGTTCGAGCTCGAGCGTCGGCCCGAGGTGCGCTTCGGGCTCACGGCGCTCTGCATCGGCCTCGGCATGGGCGCCGCCATCTTGTGGGAAAACACACACCATGGCTGACGGCCACACCCAGTTTCTCCTCCAGCCGGTCGAGACGCGCGTCGGGCCGATCGCGCTCGTTACGATCGACAACGGCGAGGACTGGCAGAAGCCGAATGTCTTCGGGCGGGCTGCTTTCGCGTCGCTGGCCGAGATCCTGCCGCAGCTCCGCGAAGGAGCGTGGCGCGGGCTCGTGCTCACGGGCAAACCGTTCGTCTTCGCCGTCGGCGCCGACCTGACCGAGTTCCCCGAAATCACGTCGCCCGACCTCGCACGCGCCGGCGCAAGGGCGGGACACGATGCCTTCGCCGCGATCCGTGACCTCCCGTATCCCACGTTGGCCGCGATCAACGGTGCAGCCCTGGGCGGCGGGCTCGAGATCGCGCTTCATTGCGATTTCCGCACGTTGGCGCGGTCGGTGCGCCACATCGGCTTCCCGGAGGTCTTTCTCGGGATCATTCCCGGGTGGGGGGAACGCAGCTCGCGCCGCGCCTCGTCGGCGCCGCAGCGGCCGTCGAGCTGATCGTCGCGAATCCGCTGAAGCAGAACAGAATGCTGCGCGCAGATCAGGCAGTCGAGATCGGGCTGGCCGATGAGCTGCTCGACGACGTCGAGTTCCTCGACGACTCGATCGAGTGGCTCGCCCGCGCGATCGAGGAGGAGCGGACGCCCCGCGCGGCAGCAGACCTCTCCGATGCGGCGGAGATCTGCGCCAAGGCGCGCTACGCCGTCGACGACGCGGTGCACGGCGTCGCGCTCGCGCCCTACCGCGCTCTCGACCTCATCGCCGGCACGGCGGGCTGGACCGTCGAGGAAGGCTACGCCGCCGAGGAGGATGCGCTCGCCGACCTCCTGCCAGGCCCGCAGGCGCAGGCGGGGGTGTACGCCTTCGACCTCGTCGAGCGGCGGATCAAGAAGGGCGTCGGCATTCCCGAGGCAAAGCCTCGACGGATCCAGAAGGTGGGAGTTGTCGGCGCAGGGCTGATGGCCACGCAGCTCGCGACGCTGTTCCTGCGCCGCGTCGAGGTGCCGATCGTGATCACGGACGTCGATGCCGATCGCGTCGAGGCGGCCATCGCCGCGATTCGCGCCGACCTCGAGAAGCAGGTCTCTCGCGGCCGGCTGGCAGAAGGAAAGGCGCGTTTCCTCGGCTCGATCGTCAGCGCCGCCGCCGACACGTCCGCCTTCGCCGGCTGCGACCTCGTGATCGAGGCCGTCTTCGAGGAGATCTCCGTCAAGCGCGAGGTGTTCGCGGCGCTCGAGGCCGTTGTGTCGGAGGAATGCCTGCTCGTCACGAACACGTCGTCACTGTCGATCGCCGAGATGGGGGCCGAGCTCGAGCACCCGGAGCGCGTGGTCGGCATGCACTTCTTCAACCCGGTCGCTGTCCTCCCGCTCGTCGAGCTCGTGCGTGCACCGACCACCGACGACGTGACGCTCGCGACCGCCTGGGACATGACGAAGAAGCTGGGCAAGCGCGGCGTGCTCGTCGAGGATGCGCCCGCCTTCGTCGTCAACAGGCTCCTGACCCGTCAGTCGTCCGTCCTCATGCAGGCGCTCGAGAACGGGAACACGTTCGAGGAGACCGACGCCGCAGCGCTCCGGCTCGGCCTTCCGATGCCTCCGTCGGCGCTCCTCGCGATGGTCGGCCCGCGCGTCGCGAACCACGTGCTCCACACGCTGCACAACGCCTTTCCGGACAGGTTCCCGCTCTCCCCGACGCTCGAGAACTTCGCCAACGGCGAGATGGAGATCGTCCTCACGGGCGACGACCGCCGCACCGAGGCCGAGATCTACGAGCGGATTCTGGAGGCTCTCGCCGACGAGGCGCGACACATCCTCGACGAGGGTGTCGTCGCATCGGCCGGCGAGATCGATGCATGCCTCATCCTTGGCGCCGGATTCCCCTTCTTCCGCGGCGGGCTGACCCCGTACCTCGACCACGAGGGCGTTTCGACCCGCGTCTCGGGACGTCCGCTCGGGGGGCGGTAGCACTTCCATCGTCCGGGTTGTTCCGGTACAGTTGTGCGCACAGCAACGCTCCGCGCCCGAAACGCGTAAGTGTGCTGATCCTCAAGGAAAGCAGCACTCAAGGTGTGTGCTGCGCATATGCACGAGACCGACCTCAACCCGACACTTCCGTCGTCGGAGCCGGCACAGGGCTTGGAAGCCTCCGCGCTCCGCGCTCATGCCTGGTACGGCGAGCCGTTCCTCCACGCCGGTGAGGACCCCGTTGCCGCGCTCGCGCCCGGCACCGCACGCCGAGCTGCACTCGACGACGCAATCGCCGAGATGGACGCGGGTCGTAAGACTCCGTCGAGCCGCTGGCGCGTCCGCTATGGCCTGATGCTCGGCCTCGAGCGCGTGCTTGCGTCCCCCAAGCCGGCGACTGCCTCGGGCACCGATCTCCGCCGTCACCAGGTCGACGCGCTCGCCGGCATGCTCACCGAGCTGATCGCCTCGGGCCAGCGGGCCACCGAGGAGAACGGCAACGGGAGCACGCCCGAGGCGGCCGAGCCCGATCCGGCCGAGGCCGACGAGGAGGATGACGACTTCGACGCCGGTGTGATCGACGACGACGCCGAGGACGAGGCGCCGGCATTCAAGGGCGAGGATCCCGGCGCATCACGCCGCTACCGCTTCCGTCACCCGACGGCATCCGGCAAGACGATCGCCGCCGCGGGCTTCGTCGAGTCGGCGCGGCACCTCGGCGTGCTGATCCTCACGCACCGTCGCCTGCTCGTCTCTCAGTTCACGCGCGATCTGACGACGGAAGGCTACGCCGAGCGCTTCACCGACGCGATCGACACGGGCATGGAGCCGCTCCGCGACGACCCGATCACGATCCAGACCTACGCCTGGTTCGCACGCCACGCCGCCGAGATCTCGCGCAGCGCCTATCAGCTCGTGATCTGCGACGAGGCCCACACGGCCCTCGGCGAGAAGACGAGCGCGGCGATCCGGTCGTTCAGCGAGCCCATCTACATCGGCATGACCGCGACGGAGCAGCTCATCGCGAAGCAGGTCTCGGACGTGTTCCCGGCCTCCGTCGACGACCTCCCCCTGGCAGACGCGGCCCGACGCGGCCTGATCGCACCGTTGCGGTGTCTCCGCGTGCCGCCTGCTGCCGCGATCAACTCCGTCCCGATCGTCGGCGGCGACTTCGAGGAGCGCGCTCTCGCAGCAGCGCTCGACCACTCGGCGCTGAACCAGGCGGCTGCAAGCCTCTATCGCGAGCGCTTCGGCACGACACCCGGCATCGTCTACGCGGCGGGTGTCGAGCACGCGTACAACCTCGCGCAGGAGTTCCGCGCGGCCGGCATCAAGGCAGAGGCGGTGTCCGGCAAGACGCCGCCCGTGAAGCTCGCGGAGACGCTCGCCGCCTACGAGCGTGGCGAGATCAACGTCCTCATCAACGCCCAGCTCCTCGCCGAGGGGTGGAACTCCCCGCGCGCCACCGTCTGCTTCCACCTCGCCCCGACAGCGTCCCGTCGCGTGTACCAGCAGCGCATCGGCCGCATCATGCGCATGCACTCTCGCAAGGAAGCAGGCATCGTCGTCGACTTCGTGACCAAGGGATCAACGCACAACGATCGTGTGATCTCGCTCCACTCCCTGCTCGACGCGGACTTCTATCGCGAGGGTGCAAGAGTGACACCGGCTCCGCGCCGGCGTCAGCAGCGGCGCGCTCGGCGGCAGCTCTCGCCGGCCCCGTGGCTCGTTCCCGTCACGCCAGATGTCGCCCGCCGGCTCGCGGTGATCCAGCGCGAGTGGCAGCGCGTCGACCCCAAGTTCCTCGATGACGACGAGCAGCGCTACTGGGCCACGATCGCCGGTCGGAACATCCGGTTCGACCAGCGCGCCGATTTTGCGCGCAAGTTCACCGAGGGTCGCGCCGGCAAGGGAGCGCTCGAAACGTTTCTCGCGGTGTGTGCCGCCGAGAACCAGAACCGTCGCCTCAGGATGACTGCGCTCGCGGACCGCGTTGCGACGCCGGTCGAGCGGGCCGACTTCGACGACCTCGTGACGCTCGTCAGCCAGGCCCCGCCCTGGGAGAAGGACCGCTCGGCCGGCGTGCGGATCCTCCTCCGCGCCGTGGGCGAGGGCAAGGCGAATGCGCCCGACCAGATCCTCGCGCGCTGGACCTGGAAGCTCGCGCGCGCGACTCGCAAGGTGCAGGACCGCAGGGCGAGCGCCGAGTTCCCGGAGGCGAAGCGCCTGCTCGGCGCGGTCGCCAACTCGCGCGGTCACCGGCACGAGGACAACGTGGCGAAGCTCGTGCAGGTCGCACGCGCGCTGCCACTCGCGGTCGGTGCTGCGCTCCTCGCGTCAGCGGACGGCTATACGCCGCGCGCGAACTCGCTCCTCGACCAGGCTCGCGAGGATCTCGGTCCGATCCAGGAGATCGCGAACGCGCTCGCCGACAACCTTCCCGCCCCGAAGGCACCCGTGCGCAAGTCGCGGCGGCGGCGCAAGAAGCGGCGTCCGGCAGGGGCGGCAGCCGCGGCAGCCGTCGCCGGGGGCGCGAGCGCCAACGGTTCAGCACCCGCAGAGGAGACGGCCGGGGTCGGCTCGGCCGAGACGAGCTCGGCTGCAACGAGCTCGGCCGAAACGAACGGGGCCGTCCCGGCTGCTGCAGTCGAGGCGGTCGTCGAAGCCCAGGCGGAGAACGCCGCCTGACCTAGCCGGCGCTAGTGCGCGGGCGGCGGATCGTCGCTCTCGCGGTCGCGCAGGAAGCGCGTCAGCTCGGCGGCGAGTGAGTCGCCGGTCGGCAGGTCGGACTCGTCGATCAGGTCGTCGATCGTGTCGGCCCGCCGCTCGAGCTCCTCGACGTAAGCCTGCGTCTCGGGATCCGAGGCGACGGCTTCGGTGATCTGCTCGGCGTAGATCTCCTCCGCGTCCTCGAGCTCGGTGAGGTCGATCGTCACCTCGAGCAGCTCGCCAAGGCGATCGCAGAGCGCCCGGGCCGCACGCGGGCTCGGGGCGAGCGAGACGTAGTGGGGAACCGCCGACCAGAGGCTGACCGAGGGAATGCCCGCCTCACGGCAGGCGTCGTGCAGTACGCCGACGATGCCGGTGGGGCCCTCGTAGCGCGAGGCCTGCAGCCCGAGCTCCTCGACGAGTGAGAGGTCGCTGGCGGAGCCGGTGACCGGAGCCGGTCGGGTGTGTGGCACGTCGGCGAGCAACGCGCCGAGGGTGATGACGAGCTCGACACCGAGGTCGCGGGCCAGCCCGGTCACGAGCTCGTTGAACGCGCGCCAGCGGTAGTTCGGCTCGACGCCGATCAGAATCACCGCGTCGCGATCGGCACCGGGGATCGCGGCCGCCTGGAAGGTCGTCTCGGGCCACTCGATCCGGCGCGTCAGCCCCTCGTCGAGCGACACGGTCGGCCTCGTCGACTGGAAGTCGACGAAGCCCTCCGGGTCGATGTCCGCGAACCGGTGCGCATCCCAGACGCGCGCGAGCGTGCCCGCCGCGAGCGTCGCAGCCTGGCCGCCGTCGTTCCAGCCGCGGAACGCGGTGATCAGAACGGGCCGGCGCAATGTGGGCCGCTCGTCGATTCGGAGGTCGGGACGGCCATCCATCCCGAGACTTTACTCGTGGACCGCCGACCCGAGCGGGGCGGATTGCATGGGCGCCTCCACGGCGGCGAGCCCGGTGAGCGCCGCGGGTGGCCGCCAGAGGGCAGCCGTGATCGCGACCGCAAAGCCCCAGATCGCCGCCGCAAGGAAGACATGGAGGAGCACAAGGCCCCACGGGAGGGCGTTCCGGTACTGCACCTCGCCGAGGATCGACTGCGCGACGAGCACGACGAGCGAGACGAGCCAGAGCCGGAAGACCCCCGGATAGGCGCGTCGCGCGCGAAGCAGCATGTACCCGAGGACGAGGAAGCCGATCCCGAACGCCGCCGCGACCCGGACGTGCACGTACACCGTGTCCGTGATCGGAACTCCGAGTCGATCGATCCCTTTCTCCGCCCCCGGATGCGGACCGGATGCGGTCGCGACCGCGCCCGTCGCCACGAGCGCGGCGGCGAGCGGCAGGCCCGCCCACAGGACCAGGTGCCGTAACCAGGCGGGCTCGACCGGCCGCGCGCGTCCGGACGTACCGCTCCACGCCTCCACGACGACGAGCACCGAGAGCGCGAGGACGATAAGGGCGAGCAGGAAGTGCGACATCACCGCAAGCGGATGCAGCTTGAGCATGATCGTGACTCCGCCGAGCGGGATCTGGGCGATCGCCCCGAGAAGTGCAGCCAGCGCCGACCAGCGGGCCAGAGCGGAGAGCCCCGCGAGCTTCCGCGCCGCCAGCCAGGTCGCGAGCGCCAGCCCGATGCCGACCACCGCAACGAGGCGGTTGCTGAATTCGATGATCGCGTGCTGGTTGCCCGCCGTCGGAAACGGTGCCGTTCCGCAACGTGGCCAGTGGTCGCACCCGAGACCGGAGGCAGTGAGCCGGACGAACGCGCCCGAGGTGACGACGAAGAACATCGCGATCGTCGCGCCGGCTGCGAGATGCAGAAACCCCCGCGGTGTTACCGCTCGACTCCAGACGGCTTGCGCCTTCGTGCGCACTCTCCGAGTGTACGGAGACTGGCGCTGGACGGGGTCAGCGAAGCAGCACGCCGCTGCCCGACGTCACGCGTCCGATGCGATGCAAGGGCAGGGCGGCCGCGGCGAATGTGGCCCCGAGCACAGCCGCCTTGTCGGCCGGGAGCGAGACGAGGAGACCGCCGGCCGTCTGCGGGTCGAAGGCAAGTGCCTCCTGCGCGTCGGTGGCGATGCTCTCGACGTGTGGGCCGGAGTAGTCGCGGTTGCGCCGGTCGCCTCCCGTCCGCACGCCGGCCTCGGCGAGCTCGAGCGCGGAGGGGAGGGCGGGAAGCGCAGCGGCATCGAGCTCGATCGACACGCCGCTGCGCGAGGCCATCTCGTATGCGTGCCCGAGGAGTCCAAAGCCGGTCACGTCGGTGACGGCATTCGGCGCGAAGGGACGGAGTGCATCGGCCGCGTCGCGGTTGAGCGTGCGCATCGCCGCGACGGCCGCGTCGAGCGCCCCGGCCGGCGCGCGACCGTCGCGCTGCGCCTGGAGCACGAGGCCCGTGCCGAGTGGCTTGGTCAGGAAGAGCGCGTCGCCGGCCCTCGCGCCGCTCTTCGGCCAGATCCCGTCCGGATGCACGGTGCCGACGACGGCCAGGCCGTACTTCGGCTCGTCGTCGCGGATCGTGTGCCCGCCGGCAAGGATCGCCCCCGCCGAGCGGACCACCTCGTCCGCACCCGCGAGTATCTCGCCGAGCATCTCGGTCGGCAGCTCCTCGGGGAACGCCGTGATCGAGAGTGCCAGCAGCGGCGCGCCGCCCATCGCGAAGACGTCGTTGAGCGCGTTTGTCGCCGCGATCGCTCCGAACGCGCGGGGGTCGTCGACAACCGGTGGGAAGAAGTCGACCGTGAAGACGAGCGCGCGGTCGTCGTCGAGCCGGTAGACCGCCGCGTCGTCGGCAGGATCGAGGCCGACGAGCAGGTCGGCCGAGTCGACCGGCACGAATCCTGCGAGGAGCTTCTCGAGCCGTGCTGCGGGGTACTTCGCGGCGCAGCCACCGGCCTTCGCGAGGGACGTGAGCGTCGGCGGATCGGTCACAAAACGAGTCTACGCGCGGCCGGAGGAATGGCGGCAGCGGGGTAGAACAATGCGGCGGAGAGTCATACCCCCTTCCCTCCTCTCCTCCTAGATCCACGCGAAGGCCGCCCTCCCCCGGCGGCCTTCGTTCTTTCTGTGCAACGATCTGCAGATGCCGTCCGCCCTCGTCACCGGTGGCTCGTCCGGGATCGGCCTTGCGATCGCGCAGATGCTGGCTGAAGAGGGCTATTCGCTGACGCTCGCCGGCCGGCGGCTCGATCGCCTCGAAGCTGCGCGCGAGGGACTTGACGCCTCCATCGTGCAGGCCGACGTTGCGAGCGAGGAAGACTGCATCCGTCTCGTGGCCGAGCACCTCGGGCTCCACGGCGGCATCGACGTCCTCGTCAATTCGGCCGGAGTGGGCATCGCCGGAACGATCGGCGACACGACGACGAAGGCCTGGGATCTTCAGCAGGCCGTCAATCTCCGGGGTGCGTTCCTCGTCACGCGGGCGGCGCTGCCGGAGCTGCGTCTCGCGAAAGGTCTCGTCGTCAACCTCGCGTCGATTGCCGGCACGGTGCCGACGCCGGGCCTCGCCGCCTACGGCGCCATGAAGGCAGCGCTGATCGCTCTCACCCGCACCCTCGCGCGCGAGGAGGTGGACAACGGCGTGCGTGCGACGGCGCTCTGCCCGGGCTTCGTCGATACGCCGATGGCTGCCTGGACGGGCATTCCGCCGGAGGAGATGATCACGCCCGGCGACTGCGCCGAGATCGTCCGCGCGCTGATCCGCCTGTCACCCGCGGCTCGGGTTCCGGTCGTCGTGCTCGAGCGCGCCGGCGAAGCGGTCTAGGCGTCGGCGTCACCGCCGAGCAGCTCGGAGGGGCCGGCCTGCGTGAGGCCGAGCGTCCCGTAGAGCTCGAGCTTCGCCCGCGTGTCCTCGAGGTCGAGCATCCGCATCGTCAACTGGCCGATCCGATCGACCGGGCCGAACATGCTCTCGACGTTCTCCATCGAGAGGCGGTCGGGATGATAGGTCGCGTTCGGGCTGCTCGTGTCGAGCACCGTGTAGTCGTCGCCGCGCCGTAGCTCGATCGTCACCTCGCCACTGACGGCGAGCCCGATCCAGCTCTGCAGGCTCTGCCGGAGCATCAGCGACTGCGGGTCGAACCAGCGGCCCTCGTAGAGCAGCCGCCCGAGCCGACGGCCCATCGTCCGGTAGTTGTCGATCGTCGCCTCGTTGTGGATCGCGTTGACCAGGCGTTCGTAGGCGATGAAGAGCAGGGCCATCCCGGGCGCCTCGTAGATGCCCCGCGACTTCGCCTCGATGATCCGGTTCTCGATCTGATCCGACATCCCGAGCCCGTGCCTGCCGCCGATCGCGTTGGCGACCGTGACGAGCTCGACGCGATCGGCGAACTCGACACCGTCGATCGCAACGGGCCAGCCCTCGTGGAATCGCACCCGCACGGTCTCCGGCTCGATGATCAGCGACTGATCCCAGTGCGCGACGCCCATGATCGGCTCGACGATGGCCATCGATCGGTCGAGGGTCTCGAGCTCTTTCGCCTCGTGGGTCGCTCCCCAGATGTTCGCGTCAGTCGAGTAAGCCTTCTCGCTCGAGGCGCGATACGGGAGGTCGCGCTCCTGCAGCCACTCGCTCATCTCCTTCCGGCCGCCGAGCTCGGCTACGAACTGGGCGTCGAGCCACGGCTTGTAGATGCGGAGGCCAGGGTTCGCGAGGAGGCCGTAGCGGAAGAATCGCTCGATGTCGTTGCCCTTGTAGGTCGAGCCGTCGCCCCAGATGTCGACGCCGTGCGCCCGCATCGCGTGGACGAGCATCGTTCCCGTGACGGCGCGCCCGAGCGGCGTCGTGTTGAAGTACGTCTTGCCGGCGCTCGAGATGTGGAACGCGCCGCACTGGAGCGCCACGAGCCCCTCGTGGACGAGCTGCGTGCGGCAGTCGACGATTTCGGCCGCCTCGGCGCCGTAGCCGAGTGCGCGCTCGGGGATGTCAGCGATGTTCTCCTCGTCGACCTGGCCCAGGTCTGCTGTGAAGGCGTACGGTATGCCACCCTTCTCGCGGATCCAGGCGACTGCGACGGCCGTGTCGAGACCGCCAGAGAAGGCAATGCCGATGCGCTCGCCGACGGGCAGGGACTGGAGGACGCGGGTCACGGCGAAAGTGTAGGGGCGGAGTGTCTGGCTCGCGCCTACGACGCAACTTTGCTGACGGCCGTCTCGAGCTCGGCCGCGCTGAAGGCACCTTCGAAGCGTGAGCGGATGACCCCGTTCTTGTCGACGACGAACGTGAACGGCTCGCTGCGGAGCTTCCACTCATCGACCCAGCGGTTCGTTCCCTTGGCCGGGTCGTTGTCCTTGTAGATCTCGATGTGGATGAAGTCGACGCCCTGCGCCTGCCAGTCTTTCGCGACCGATTGCACGACCTGGACGACGGGCCCGCACGTTCGCGTCTGGCAGTAGAGCGGGGTCGCGAACGAGACGACGAAGGGCCGGTGTGCCGCCATCGAGGCTGCGACCGTCGTGCGAAGCAGGTTCCGGTCGGGTGGCTCTGCGGTCGTGACTGTCTTCGGATCGACGCCGGGGCGGAGCACCGGATTCTTGGACGGGATCGCCTTCTCGCCGACCTCGGGCGCGATCGAGTGTCGAAGCACGACGGTGTTGCCGAGCGCCTGGATCTTCTTGGTGCCACCGATGGGCTCGGCGAGGATCCAGTACTTGCCCGGCTTCGGCATATCGAGCGTCGTCACGTAGATGTTCTGGGCGTCAGCTCGAGCGCCGCCGGGAACGCCGATCGGCTCGAGGGTCGCAATCGTCTGCGCGTACGGCTTCTGCTTCAGGCCGTGGGCAATCCAGACGCGTGCCTGCGCAGTTTCGATCAGCTTCGACTGCTTGTCGACGACGAGGAACGAGACCCGGTTCTTGCCGGGGCCGTAGTCGTTCGTGCCGGGCACGATGGCGACGTCCTCGCCATCGGCACGCCAAAGCGCCTCCAGGGATCCCGGAGGCGCTGAGGTCGCAGAGGTGCTCGTGGAGGTCGTCGTCGCGGCTCCGGAACCGCTCTTCGTGGAGCCGCCACACCCGGCGAGTACGACGGCGCAACCGAGCGCAACGAGTACCGAGACCGGGCGAATCACTTCCGGAGCTTAGCCGCAGGTGTCCCGCAGCCGGACCGGATTCAGTGACCGTCCGACCACGTATCGACGTGCGGATGGAATCGGCCGAGCCAGGCGGCGATCAGAGCGAGATTCGCCAGCAGCAGTAGGAGCTTGGCTGAGCGCATGTACGGCACCTCCTCCCTAGAACCGGATGTCCTGGAGCGCCTCGGCGGCGACCCGATAGAGGCGGGCAGCTTCGCCGTCATCACCGCGGCGGCGCGCGAGGTCGCCGCGGGCGACCCAGGCACCGGCCCGGTGGCCGACGGAGGCCATCTGCTCGAACACCGCATCGGCGGCGAGGAAGCACTCCTCGGCCTCGTCGAGCCGGTCGCGCTCGAGCAGCGATCGGCCGAGCACGAGGTAGGACTGGCCGACCTCATCCGGGAAGTCGTCGCGTCCCTGGAGGAGCGCGAGCGCCTTGCGGGCGCTCTCATCCGCTGCCTCGTAGTCGGCGAGCTGGAGGTGAACCGTGGCAAGGCTGCCGACCGCTTGCGCAGCATCCGGCTGCGATTCGGCCTCGACCGCGAGGGCAAACGACTCCTGCAGATGCTCGATCGCCTGCTCCGGCTTGCCGAGCACGAGCTGAAGCCCACCGAGGTTCAGCATCAGGCGGCCGACGTTGCGCTCGTCGTTCAGCTCCTGGTAGAGCGTCTTCGCCTGCTGCGCGTAGTTGCGCGACGCGATCCAGTGGCCCATGCGCTCGGCAACGAGCGAGGCCTGGAAGTACGTGTTCGCAACCGTGCGGCGGTCGTCCGTCCCGCGTGCGAGCTCCAGAGCAGCCTCGACGTCCTCGCGGGCGGCCTCGAAGTCGCGCTGGCGACGACGGCAGCGCGAGCGCCAGCCGAGGATGTCGGCGCGGAGCAGGTCGCACGGCAGGTCGGAGGTACCGGCGAGTGCGAGGGCCTCGTCGAAGAGCGACGCCGCCGTGGCGACGCTCGAGAGCTTGTAGCGGCAGACGCCGAGCCGGAATAGGAGGTCGGCACGGTCGAGCGCCGAGAACTGTGGTCCCTCGGCCAACTCGCGGGCGACGAGGAGGAGTTCGACAGCGTCGCGCACCTCGCCTTCCTCGGCGCGGGCCCATGCCTCGCCGGAGAGTGCGCGAACCTCGAGCTCTGCCGATCCGGTAGCGCCGACATCGCGTCGCGCGGCGGCGAAGAGATCGGCCGCCTCCATCGTGTGGTGCGATTCGGTCAGCGCCTCGGCGCGGACGAGGAGCGCCTCGATCCTGCCCCGCAGGTCGGTCGAGACCCCGCTACCGAGGAACACGGGATCGACACCCAGCTGCAGCGCGAGCCACTCGATCGACTCGGCGGTCGGGCGCGTCTTGCCGCGCTCGATCTGGCTGATGTACTCCTTCGAGAAGCGATCGCCCGCTACCTGGGTCTGGGTCAACCCGGCCGCGAGGCGCAACGACCGCAGGCGCTCGCCGAGGCGGGAGGCGGGTGCGGCCGGCGTCGTCGCGGTCGGTGACGGCCCGTCGCCCAGCACGGAAGAGTGGGTGGCGGCGTCCATCTGGGTGTCAGTCAAGGCGATTCACGTCTCCGTCACAGTCCTCATAAGGGGTGAGATGCGGCGCTCAAGGGTGTGATTTTGTAGGTGAAGTACACCCTATCGCAAATCACTTGACCGAGCTACTTGACTTTTTCGGGCGGGGCACATACAGTCCTGATCACCAAGCACCGCAGCCGGACGCCAGGTTGTGGAGCGCGGGGCACACCGAACAGAATCGGTGGCAGCAAGAAGGAGTCTCGTGCCTGGGCCGCAGAGTCACGAGCTTCAGCTGTCACTCTCTCGACGGAGCCCCTCTCTGAAACGCCCCCGGAAGCCGCAGCCGGGGGCGTTTCGCGTTTCTGGCCTGCCGCCCGATACGTAGGATCGAGCGGATGAGCGCGGCGAAGAACGAAGGCGCGTTCCGGCGTGGATTCCTCGCGATGGTGCCGCTCTGGCTCGGAGTCGTCCCCTTCGCACTGGCCTACGCAGTCACGGCCCGAGGAGCGGGGCTCTCGCTCGTCGAGACCCAGGCGCTCTCGGTCTTCGTCTTCGCGGGCAGCGCCCAGTTCACCGCCGTCGGGCTCTTCGCCGCGGGGTCGGCCGGGGCGGGCATCGTCCTGACGACGCTCCTCCTCAACATCCGGCATCTGCTCTACGGCGTCTCGCTCGGGCGCCAGTTCGATCTCAGCCGCCGGCAGCGGCCCATCGCCGCATTCTTCCTCACCGACGAATCCTTCGGCGTCGCCTCCGGCACCGCCGAGCGGGCGTTCCCTTTCCTGCTCGGTGTCGAGCTCAGCCTCTTCGTCACCTGGAATCTCGCCACGGCCGGTGGGTTCCTGCTCGGATCGGCGATTCCCGATCCGACGAAGCTCGGTGTCGACCTGATCTTCCCGCTCGCGTTCCTGGCGCTCCTCGTGCCGATGCTCCGCACCCGCATCGAGCTTGGCGTCGCCGGGTTCTCGGGGCTTCTGGCCCTCGCACTCCACGAGGTTCTTCCCGGCGGGCTCCCCGTCCTCATCACCGGCATCACGGGCAGCCTGCTCGGCGCCCTTCTGACGCGCAGCGGCCCGCCGCAGGTCGAGAGCCGCCCCGCCGATGCGGTGCGGGAGGTCGCATGACGTTCTGGCTCACCCTCGCCGGTATGGTCGCCGTCACCTTCGGCTCGCGGTACGCTGGGCTCGTCCGGCGGACGGAGCTGCCCGAGTTCTGGGTGCGATTCCTTCACTTCGTCCCGATCGCCGTCTTCGCCTCGCTCGTGACGCCGTATCTCGAGGGCGCCCTGGGTGAATGGGAGATCCGCGTCACGGCCGCCGCGGCTGCGGTCGTCATCGCCTGGCGGACACGACAGCTGTGGCTGGCCATCGCCGTCGGGATGGCCGTGTTCTGGCTGTTGCGGATCCCGTTCTAGCCTCTGAGGCTAGCTCTCGGAGAGCCAACGTCGCCGCTCGCGGACGATCGCGGCAAACTCTGCTGCGCCGAGGAGGCCGCCGAGTCGGTCGGCGAAGGACCGCAGCAGGCCGCCGGCGAGGAAGATCCAGGCTTCGGCATCCGCGTCCCGGTCGGCCGGAACCGTCCCGACAGCCTGGCCCGCGCGCATGCCGGCGGCGACGAAGTCGTGTACCTCGCGCACGTGGGCACGGAGGTGGGCCTGCATCTCCTCGTCATCGCCGGCCTCGGTGACGCCCTGGACCCAGAGGTGGGGCAGCAGCGGATCCGACCACGGCGGGCTCGGCGTTTGGTCGACGTCCGCTGGTTCGTCGGTGTCGACGAGGGGCACGAGCTTGTGCTCGATCCTGGAGCGCAGCTCCCGCCAAGCCTCGTCGAGGCTCGCGTACCAGAGCTCCTTCTTGGACGGGAAGTGGCGGTAGATGATCGGCTCCGAGACACCCGCGACGCGAGCGATCTCGGCCGTCGTCGAGCGGGCGTAGCTTCCCGTGCCGAACACTTCGAGTGCGGCCGCGACGATCGCCGCCCGTCGCTCGGGGGCGGGCAGGCGTGCGTGCGTGGGCTCGCTCATGCCGCGGGCGAGACGCTCTCGGGTACCGCACTCTCCGGTGCCGGGCGCTCACGCGCGTGGCTGCGGATCGTGAGCGCGGCGATCAGCGCGCCGCCGAGGGCGATTGCGGACGCGGTGTAGAGGGCGTGGTGCAACCCGTTCAGGAATGCATCGACCTGCGAGTCTCCCGCGGCGAGTCCCGAGTTGGTGCCGGCCGCGAGAATCGCCCCCATGACGGCGATTCCGAGCGAGCCGCCGACCTGGCGGAACGTATTGAGCATCCCGGAGCCGACCCCGGCCTTGTCGACCGGAACGGAGCTGAGGGCTGCGGCTGTCATCGGCGTCATCGTGATTGCCATGCCGACGCCGCCGAGGAGCATTCCCGGCAGAAGCGAGAAGTACGACGAGTGGGCTTGCAGCTGGGCGAAGACGAGCAGCGCGCCGCTCAGCAGCGTCATGCCCGCCGTCATCAGCCAGCGCGAGCCGAGCTTGTCGGACGAGCGCCCGGCAACGGGAGCGACGAGGATGATCAGGATCGTCATCGGTAGGAACGCGGCGCCTGCCCGGACGGCGCTGTAGCCGAGCACGTTCTGCATGTAGAGCGAGATGAAGAAGAACACGCCGAACATAGCGAGCGAGACGAGCAGCGCCACCGTGTTCGCGCCCGCAAACGTCGGGTTGCGGAAGAGCGTCATGTCGAAGAGCGGCAGCCGCTGGTGGAGCTCGAGCAGGACGAAGGCGGTGCCGGAGACGAGCGCAACCGCGAAGAGGCCGAGGATCAGCGGCGACGTCCAGCCCCGGCTGTTGGCCTCGATCAGCGCGTAGACGAGCGCGAAGAGCGCAATCCCGGAGGTGACGAGGCCCGGCAGGTCGAGGCGCTGCTCGTGCGAGGTGTCCTTCGACTCCGGGATGATCAGGCGCGCGGCCACGAGGCCGACGAGGCCGACCGGGACGTTGATGTAGAAGATCCAGTTCCAGCCGATGTGCTCGGTGATCAGGCCGCCGACGAGCGGGCCGATCGCGAGCGCCATTGCGGAGACCCCGGCCCAGATGCCGAGCGCCGCGCCCCGCTCCTTGGGGGCGAAGGTGGCGGTGATGATCGAGAGGGTGGCGGGCATCATGCAGGCCGCACCGACTCCCTGGAGCACGCGTGCACCGATCAGGAGCTCGGCCGTTCCGGCGAGCCCGCAGAGCAACGAGGAGACGGTGAAGACGGCGAGCCCGAAGAGAAAGATCCGCCGGCGGCCGAGCATGTCGGCGAGCTTCCCGCCGGTGAGCATCAGGACGGCGAAGCTGAGCGCGTATCCGGTGACGACCCACTCGAGCTGGGAGACGTTGATTCCGAGGTCGCGCTGGATGGCCGGCAGGGCCACGTTCACAACGGTGTTGTCGAGCATGATCATGAACAGGGCGAACGACACCGCTGCGAGCGTCCACCACTTCCTGTTTTCCTGCGCGAGGATCTTGGTCTTCACCGTTCCTGCCTTCGTTGGGGTTCCAACGATGTTAGCAAATACTAACTTAGGCTGGAATAGGGAGCTCTCCGGGCCATTTGCTCGAAGGGGTCGAGGGCGGCTGGGGTGGCTAGGGCGTCGCGGCTGACGGTGGTGTCGGGTGGGGCGCCGAGGAGGATGCGCTTGACGGGGAGCTCGAGCACCTTGCCCGAGAGGGTGCGGGGGACTTCCTGGATTTGCTCGATGCGGTCGGGGACGTGGCGGGGGGAGCAGTCTTCGCGGATCCGCCGCCGGATCCGGTCGACGAGGTCGTCGTCGAGCTCGGCGCCGGGCCGGAGCACGACGAAGAGGGGCATGAAGCCCTCGGTGCCGGGCAGCGGCAGGTCGAGGACGAGTGCGTCGGTGATCTCGTCGAGGGTGAGGACGGCCCGGTAGATCTCGCTCGTGCCCATCCGGACGCCGCCGCGGTTGATCGTGGCGTCGGAGCGGCCGGAGATGATCGCCGTGCCGCGGTCTGTGATCTCGATCCAGTCGCCGTGCCGCCAGATGCCGGGGAACATCTCGAAGTAGCTCTCGCGGTAGCGGCTGCCATCGGGGTCGCCCCAGAAGGAGATCGGCATCGAGGGCATCGGCTCGGTGATCACGAGCTCGCCGACCTGCCCGATCAGCGGCTTCCCTTCGGGGCTCCAGGACTCGAGCTTGACGCCGAGCGAGCGGGCCTGGAGCTCGCCCCGGTAGACCGGCAGCGTGGGCACGCCGCCGACGAACGCCGTGCCCACATCGGTGCCGCCCGAGGTCGAGAAGAGCCAGAT
The DNA here is from genome assembly GCA_963799575.1 of uncultured Thermoleophilia bacterium. GTDB lineage: Bacteria > Actinomycetota > Thermoleophilia > Gaiellales > Gaiellaceae > Gaiella. The sequence goes on along the minus strand of CAWCXK010000006.1, from coordinate 145,317 downwards.
GTCGTCATGGATCGACTCGTACACCCACGCGAATCCCTCGGGCGAGAGCGGCGACCCCGTCGACCCGACCGAACGGAGGCGCGAGAGGTCGCGGCCCGCTGACGCGCGGATGCCCGCCTTCTGGCAGCTGGCGATGAAGGCGGCGCTCGTGCCGAAGCAGGTGACCCCGGCCTCGTCGGCGAGATCCCAGAGGACGCCCAGGTCGGGCGTGCCGGGGTTGCCGTCGTAGAGCACGACCGACGCCTCGCTCGTCAACGCCGAGACGACGAAATTCCACATCATCCATCCGGTCGTCGTGAACCAGAAGAGCCGGTCGTCGGCGTGCAGGTCGACGTGGAGGTACATCTTCTTGAGCATCTCGAGCAGGATCCCGCCGTGGCCGTGCACGATCGCCTTCGGCAATCCGGTCGTGCCGGAGCTGTAGAGCACCCAGAGCGGATGGTCGAACGGGACGTGCTCGAAGGTGAGCGGCGCTCCCTCGCCGAGGTGGCGCAGCTCCTCCCAGCCGAGGCCGTCACCGAGAGCCTCGAGCGACGGGTCGCGATCGAGGTAGCCGAGCACGACCGTGTGCTCCACCGTCGGGAGCGACGCGAGCAGCTGTTTCACGACCGGTAGGCGGTCGAAATCCTTGCCGCCGTACCGGTAGCCGTCGACCGCGAGCAGCACCTTCGGCGTGATCTGCGCGAAGCGGTCGATCACGCTGCGGGCACCGAAGTCGGGCGAGCAGCTCGACCAGATCGCGCCGATCGACGCGCACGCGACGAACGCGATCAGCGCCTCCGGGATGTTCGGAAGGTACGCGACCACACGATCGCCGGGCCCGACGCCGAGCGCGCGCAGCCCACCCGCGACGCGCGCAACCTCTGCCCGCAGCTCGCCCTGGGTCAGCTCGGCGAGCGGCCGCAGCTCCGATGCATGACGGATCGCAACGTCCCCGTCGGCCCGCGGCCGCATCACGTGCTCGGCGAAGTTGAGCCGTGCGCCGGGGAACCATTCCGCTCCCGGCATCTCGCGTGAGCCGAGCACGCGCTCGTACGGAGCCGAGGCGACCACGTCGAACCGCTCCCAGATCGACGCCCAGAAGCCCTCGAGATCGTCCACCGACCACTCCCACAGCCGCTCGTAGTCCGGCAGGTCGAGACCGCGTGTGCGCTCGAGCCAACGCGCGTAGTCGGTGATCGTGGCCCGCGCGATCCGCTCGGCGCTCGGACGCCAGAGAATGGGCGGCACGGTCATCCTCCGAGTGTGCCTTGTCCGCAGCAGCCACGCGGCAGGTACCTACGATACGACGGTGCCCGTCTATATCTGTCCCAACTGCAAGAACCGCTCCGTCGACATCGACGGGTTCGAGGGATTCTCCGGCTCGGACGCGTTGCAATGCCGGCGTTGTGGATTTGGCTTCATCTTCCAGCTGCTCGAGGACTACTACCCGGCGCCGTCGACGGGCTTCGTCGTCTGTGACCGGGACGCGCGGGTGCTCGCCGCAGGGCGAGGCGTGTTCGAGCTGACGGGCTTTCAGGAGGGCGACCTGATGGGCCGCGACGTCGGCGAGGTGCTTTCGCTCTCGGACTCGAAGCCGATCGGCGTCGTGCAGGAGTGGGGTGTCCGCCAGCTCGGCCTCGCGCTCGAGCTCTCGACCCGGGCGGCGATTCGCAAGCCGGTCACCGTCGATCTGTTCCCCGCCTACGACGAGGACGGCGGGCTGCTCGTCGCTCTGACGCCGCGGACGCCGCGGTGAAAGAGCCTATCGGGGCGTCCGCGGCGTGATCCCTTTTTGCGCTTCGCCCGATCCTGAAGCGGGGAACCCGCGCTTCCCGTGACCCCTCCCTTTCCGTCATCGGCCCGCGCCGCAGGCTAGACCCGCGGGGCGATCCAGAGCTGGCGCGAGACCGCGATCGGGACGCCGTCCTCGCCGTACAGCGCCGTCGCAGCATGACGCTTGCGGCCATCGGCATCGAGCGGCCAGGCAGCGACGACACACCGCTCGCCTTCCTCCGGCAGTCGGTCGATGCGGGCCGTGATGCGCGCGAGCAACGGGTCGCCGCGGCCGTCGCCGTGGAGCGAGTAGGCGCCCGGGCAGTCGATCACTGCCCACACGATCTCGGGCCGCACGTCCCTTGCGACCCAGGTCGTGGCCACGAGACCGTCGTCGCGACCGGCAACGAGCCCCGCGTGAATCTCGAGCCCGTCTCCCTCGGCGCGCGTGCCGCACACGAAGCACTCGTCGAAGACCGGCGCCCCGAGACCGCTGAGCGCACGGGCCGCGTCGGCGGCGCCGGCAAACGTCGGCGGCGTGGGCGGCGAGACGTCGGGATCGGCCGCCCGCGCCTCGGCGACGAGCGCCGCCCCGTCGAGCAGGAGTACCCGTTCGCCATCGCGGGTCACCGTCAGAGGCCGCTCGAGCGGCGGCGGCAGTCGTAGGGTCACCTCGATGCCTGCGCGGTCGTCGATGCCCAGGTCGCGTGCGGCCTGGGCGAGCAGACCACTGGCGTAGCCGCCGTTCGCCGACGTGCGGGGGCCGCGGAACCTGCGGGCGATCGTGAGAGGTGCGAGCATGAGGGTAGAGTGGAGTTTATGCCTTGCAGGCAAAAACATGGTAGGCGACGATGAGGCTCGCGCTCGCCCAGATCAACGCCGTCGTCGGCGATCTCGCGGGCAACCGGTCGCTGATCGTCGATGCGATTCGCGAGTCGCGTGCCGCCGGAGCTGACCTCGTCCTCTTTCCCGAGCTCGCCGTGACGGGGTATCCGCCCGAGGACCTGCTCCTCCGTCCGGGCTTCGTCAAGGCCGCCCGTGCCTCGCTCGACGACATCGCCGCTGCGACCGAGGGCGTCACGGCGCTCGTCGGCTGCCCGCTCTTCGAACGCGATCTCGCGAACGCTTGCGCGGTGCTCTCGCACGGCGAGCAGCTCGGCGTGTACCGCAAGCACTACCTGCCGAACTACGGCGTGTTCGACGAGCACCGCTACTTCGCCGCGGGTCGCGAGCTCGTCCTGCTCCAGTGTGGTGACGTGCTCATCGGCCCGACGATCTGCGAGGACATCTGGCAGCCCGGCCCACCCGCGACGGATCTCTCGCTCGCAGGGGCACAGCTGATCGTGAACCTCTCCGCCTCGCCGTTCCACGTTGGCAAGGCCGAAGATCGTGAGGAGATGCTCGTCACCCGGGCTCGGGACAATGCGTCCTACCTGGCGTTCTGCAATCTCGTCGGCGGCCAGGACGAGCTCGTCTTCGACGGCCACTCGGTGGTGCTCGACGACGAGGGCGAGGTCATCGCTCGCGCGCCCGGGTTCGAGGAGGCGCTGCTGATCGTCGACCTCGACCCGACGGAGGTGATCGGCCGGCGGCTGCGCGACGTGCGACGGCGGGAGCTCGAGCGCTCGCGCGACGCGGCTCCGGCGACAACGGTGGTCGATCTTCCCGGGCCGCGCATCCAGGTGGAGACGGTGGCGCATGTCGTGACGCCCTTTGCGCCCGAGCTCGAGCAGATGCGCCTGGCCCTCGGCGTCGGCGTGCGCGACTACGTCGAGAAGAGCGGCTTCAGCGAGGTCGTCGTCGCCGTCTCGGGCGGCATCGACTCGGCCCTCACCGTCGCGATCTGCGCCGACGCCCTCGGAGCCGGCCGCGTCCACGGCGTCTCGATGCCGTCCCGCTTCTCGTCGGAGGGGACGCGCGACGATGCCCGCGAGGTAGCCGACAACCTCGGGGTCGACTTCCGTGAGATTCCGATCGAAGAGGTGGTCGGTGCGTTCACCGACGCGCTCGCGCCCTCGTTCGCCGGCCGCCAAGCGGACCTGACCGAGGAGAACCTCCAGGCCCGTGCGCGGGGCGTGCTCCTGATGGCGCTGTCGAACAAGTTCGGCTGGCTCGTTGTCTCGACGGGGAACAAGTCGGAGATGGCGGTGGGCTATGCCACGCTGTACGGCGACATGGTCGGCGGGTTCGCCCTCCTCAAGGACGTGTTCAAGACGGATGTCTTCCGGCTCTCTCGTCATCTCAACGAGCGCGCGGGTCGCGAGCTGATCCCCCTGACGACGATCGAGCGGCCGCCGAGTGCCGAGCTGCGGGCGGAGCAGCGCGACGATCAGTCGCTGCCTCCGTACGAGCTGCTCGATCCGGTGCTCGAGGCGTACGTCGAGCTCGATCGCTCCCGCGAGGAGCTGCTCGCCGAGTTCGACCCGGCGACCGTGGAGAGGGTGCTCGCGCTCGTCGATCGCTCGGAGTACAAGCGCCGCCAGGCCCCACCCGGCGTCAAGCTGCGGCCCCGTGCGTTCGGCCGTGACTGGCGGCTACCGATCGCGAAACGCTGGAGTGGTTGACAGGGCGTAGCGTAAGGCGTAACTTACGGTAAGTGAGTGCTTACGCTCAATCGATGCCGGATGCCGTTCTCGACGCCCTCGGTGACGCGACGAGACGCAGGGTGCTCGAGCTCGTCCGCGACACCGGCCCGACACCGGTCGGATCGATTGCCGAAGCACTGCCCGTGAGCCGGCCCGCGGTGTCGCAACACCTCAAGGTTCTCGAGGGAGCAGGTCTCGTCAGCTGCACGAGGCGAGGGACGCGGCACCTGTACGCCGTGCAACCAGACGGTCTTGCGGTTTTGCGGCTCTGGCTCGAGGGTTTCTGGGACGACGCGCTGATCCGCTTCAAGGCGGCGGCGGAAGGGAGTGAGTGACGATGACGGAGACGTTGAACGTGGCGCCGCTCGTGAAATCGGTGCACGTCGGGTGCGGTGTCGAGAACGCGTTCGAGGTATTCACCCGCGGGATCGCCACCTGGTGGCCGCTCGACCAGTTGGCGCTGCACGCGGGCGAGGTACGGGAGGTCGTGTGGGAAGAGCGTGAGGGTGGTGAGGTGTACGAGGTCTCGAACGGTGGCGAGCGCGCGCACTGGGCCACGGTCCTCGCGTGGGAGCCGCCGTCCGGATTCACGATCGCGTGGAAGGTCGATCCCGACGCGGTCGCGGCGACGGAGGTCGAGGTGCGTTTCACGCCCGACGGCGCCGGCACCAGGGTCGTCCTCGAGCACCGGAACTGGGATCGGCTCGGAGCGGGCGCGGCCGAGGCACGGGGCAACTACGAGGGTGGCTGGGGGATGGTGCTCGGCCTCTACGCGGAGAGCATCGGTTGAGCCCGAGGACAGGACACGTCCCGCCCCTACACGCCGGCGTCGATTGGCTCGGGCGGCGGGCCATCGCGTAGGAGCGATCGCAGGAGCTCGGCGAGGCGGCGGGGCGCGAACGTCTCCGCGGCCTCGTCGAGCTGTGCCTGCGTCCACCAGCGCAGCTCGAAGACGTACTCGGCATTGAGCTGCTCCCAGCTGAGCGTCGGCTCGGGCGTGAACGGAGGCGTGCGGACGAGGTGGTAGAGCTCGCGTTGGCCGTCCCACCGGCCGCCGATGAAGGGCACGATATGGAGCCGGGTCCAGACGACCGGCCCGATCTCCACCGACGCCAGGCCCGCTTCCTCGGCGAGCTCGCGCCGCACCGCTTGCTCGGGCGACTCGCCCGGCTCGATCCCACCGCCGGGCGTCGCCCAGAATCCTCCATGGGGAAACTGAAAGCGGACGAGGAGGACACGATCGTCCGGGTCGAGCACGATGGCCCGCGCTGCGGGCCGGATTCGGAGCCCGCTCACGCGGCGCTCGCGACGAGATCGCGCAGCGCGACGAACCACTGCAGCCGCTCCTCCCACGGAACGGCAGCGTTCGCCGGTGACGTGGACGGAAGGACGAACAGCGCCGTGTCGCCGAGTCGGCGCCGCTGCAACCCGTGCTCCGGTCGCTCGCGGAATGGGCCGCGATACGCCTCCTTGCCGACGAACGCGATCACGTGGGGACGGAGCTCGTGCGCGAGCCCCGCGAGTCGGTCGGCGCTGCCGGCGAAGTCGCCCGCGCGGAGATCGCCCGAGCCCGGCGTCGTGCGAGATGCCGCGTTCGTGACGCCGATGCCGAGCGGCAGCAGCTCGTGCTGCTCGGCGGGATCGAGCAGCCGTGGGGTGAACCCGGCGGCATGCAGCAGACGCCAGAAGTCGTTGCGTGGATTGGCGAAATGTGCTTGTGCGGCGTCCGAGAACCGGCCAGGGTTGATGCCGCAGAACACGACCGCGAGTCCGGGCGCGAGCACATCGGGGACCGCGGAGGGAGTGGGCTGACCGGCGTCTATGCGGCTTCGGGCTCGCGGGCCTCGAGGCGCGCCTCGAACGCGATCCGGATGCGCTCAGTCAGGGCTGCGGGCGACTCCGACTCGAGGGGGTGGCCGGCCGGGACGACCTTCACAGTGTCGTCGGATCCTCGCCAGCCATAGCAGCGGAGGTAGCACTCCTCCTCGCTCAACGGCCTCAACCGCTGTTCCATGGGCAGAACGCTATGCGACGGTCCGGACGGACAGTCTCTGAGTATAGGCTCGTGACGTGAGCGTCCGAGCCCGCACGTTCTCGTACGACGTTGCCCTCGACGGCGAGTGGACGGCGACCAGCCCCGTTGGCGGAATCGCGATCCCGAACGAGGAGAACGAGTGGTCGCCCGAGCATCTGCTCCTTGCAGGGCTCTGCCGCTGCGTTCTCACGAGCTTCCGCTTTCACGCCCGCCGCGCCGGACACGAGCCGGAGTCGAGCGCCCGAGCCCATGGTGTCGTCACGCGCCGCGAGGAGGACGGGCGCTTCGCTCTCGTCGAGATCCGCGTGGACCTCGAAGTGAGGATCGATCCCGCACCCGAGGTCGACGACCTGAGCGCCCTGATCGTCCGCGGTGAGCACGACTGCTTCGTGGGCGCCTCGCTCGCCCTCGAGCCTGACTATCACTGGACCGTCAACGGAGAGGATCTCTCTTGAGTGCCACATTGCTCGACGTCACTGCCGTGCGTTCTCGCTTCACGGCGCTGCAGCGCCGGCTCGCGTTCTTCGACGGGCCTGGAGGAACGCAGGTGCCCGACGAGGTGATCGACGCGATCTCGGGCTACCTCAAGCACGACAACGCCAACGTCGGAGCCCCGTACGAGACCTCGCGCCGGACGAGCGCGCTCGTCGATCTCGCCCACGAGAGGGCCGGCTCGTTCCTCGGCTGCTCCGGTGACGAGGTCGCCTTCGGCCAGAGCATGACCTCGCTCAACTTCCTGCTCACGCGCGCGCTCGCCCGCGAGCTGACGGCGGGGGACGAGGTGCTCGTGACGCGGCTCGACCACGACGGCAACGTCGCACCCTGGCTCGCCCTGCGGGACGATCTCGGCATCGTCGTGCGCCAGGTCGACGTGCACGACGACCTCTCGCTCGACTACGACAGCCTCGAGTCGCAGCTCAGCGACCGAACCTGCGTCGTCGCGTTCCCGGTCGCCGCCAACTCGGTCGGCACGGCGCCCGACGTCAAGCGCATCGTCGAGCTTGCACACGGCGTTGGCGCGCTCGCCTGGGCAGACGCAGTCCACTACGGCCCGCACGGCCCGATCGACGTGACCGCGTGGGACGTCGACGTGCTCCTCTGCTCGCCGTACAAGTTCTACGGCCCGCACATGGGCATGGCGTTCGGCAAGAAGGACCTGATCGGATCGTGGCGCCCGTACAAGGTGCGGCCGGCGGCCGACGAGCCCGTCGGCCACCGCTACGAGCTCGGCACCTGCCAGCACGAGCTGCTCGCCGGCTTCGTCGCCGCCGTCGACTACGTCGACTCGATCGGCTGGGAGGCGATGCTCGCGCACGAGCGAGGTCTCGGGCAGCGGTTCCTCGACGGGGTCTCCGAGGGCATCGACCTCTACGGCCTGCCGACGATGGAGGGCCGCGTGCCGACGTTCTGCTTCAACGTCCCGGGCCATACCTCGGAAGAGGTCGCGACCCACCTCGCCGACAAGCACGAGGTCGCCGTGTGGTGGGGCAACTACTACGCGCTCGAGACGATGCGCCGGCTCGGCCTCGACGAGTGGATGGGCGCGGTCCGGGCAGGGTTCGTGCACTACAACACCGAGGAAGAGGTCGACCGCCTCCTCGCCGGCGTGGCAGAGCTCGTATGAGGATCCTCGTTCTCGGCGGAACCCAGTTCGTCGGCCGGGCGTTCGTCGAGGCGGCGCTCGCCGCCGGCGACGAGCCGACGCTCTTCCATCGCGGGCGCACCAACCCGGGCATCTTCCCGGAGGTCGAGCACGTGATCGGTGACCGTGACGGTGGCCTCGATGTGCTCGGCGGCCGCACCTGGGATGCCTGCGTGGACGTCTCGGGCTACGTGCCGCGGCTCGTCGGCGACGCAGCCACGGCGCTGCACGACCGCGTCGAGCGCTACGTCCTCGTTTCGACGATCTCGGTGTACGACGGCCTCGCGGTACCCCGTGACGAGAACGGACCGCTCAAGACCCTGGAGGACGAGGCCACCGAGGACATCGGCGGCGACACCTACGGCGGCCTCAAGGTGCTGTGCGAGCGGGTCGTGACCGAGGTCTACGGAGAGCGGGGGACGATCGTGCGGCCGGGGTACGTGATCGGGCCGTACGACCACACCGGTCGGTTTCCGTGGTGGGCGCACCGCGCCGCGCGGGGCGGCGAGATGATCGTGCCGGCGACCCTGGCGCGGGCATTCCAGGCGATCGACACGCGCGACCTCGCCGAGTTCCTGCTTCTCCGGGCACGCTCGCCGCTGACGGGCATCTTCAACGCCACCGGGCCGGTCCCGCCGATCACGATGCTCGACCTCGTCGAGGCCGCTGCGAGCGCGAGCGACACCGACCTCAACGTCGAGGTCGTCGACGACACGTTCCTCCGGGAGCAGGGCATCGAGGCCGAGCTGCCGCTCTGGGCGGGTGACGACCCGGAGTGGGCTGCCTGGGCGAGCATCGACGTGCGCAAGGCGATCGGGGCCGGGCTGACGTTCCGCACGGTCGACGACACCGTCACCGCCACGCTCGCCGAGACGGAGGTCGTCCCGGGCATCGGGCTCGGCCCGGAGCGGGAGGCCGAGCTTCTCGCCGCGTGGCACGGCCGCTGACAGCAGTCCGCGGAGAGTCGGAGGGCGCGACACGCGCCGCCCCGAGGACATACACCTAGGCGACCAGCGTCTGCTCGAGCAGGAAGGCGTTCAGCGAGACGATGATGATCGTCACGACAACCGCCGCCACCGTCGTTGCGCGACGGTTGACGAGGGTCCCCATCAGCGGGCGGTTGCGACAGAACATGACGAGTGGAATCAGCGCGAAGGGGATCCCGAACGACAGGACGACCTGGCTGAGGATCAGCGCCTTCGATGGGTTGACGCCGATCGCGATGATCACGAGGGCGGGGACCATCGTGATCGATCGCCGCAGCCACAGGGGTATCTGGCGCTGGATGAACCCCTGCATGACGACCTGGCCGGCCATCGTGCCGACGCTCGACGAGGAGAGGCCCGACGCGAGCAGGGCGATGCCGAACATTGCCGCGGCGCCGGAGCCGATGTGCTGGTCGAGGCCGTCGTAGACGGCGCTGAGGTCGTCACCGACGTTGACGAGGCCACGCGAGTGGAAGACCGCTGCGGCGGTGACGAGCATGCTCATGTTGATCAGGCCCGCGATCGTCATCGCGATCACGACGTCGACCATCTCGAAGCGGAAGATCTTCTTGCGCGCGGCGGGTGTCGCCCCGACGATGCGCCGCTGGGTCAGGGCCGAGTGCAGGTAGATGACGTGCGGCATGCACGTCGCGCCGAGGATCCCGACGGCGAGGAGCACGCTCTCCGTCCCGTCGAAGCCGGGGATGAGCAGTCCCTTGCCCGACGCCGGGCCAGGACGGCCCGGAGCGGAACATCTGGAAGCCGAACGCGACCACGATCACTCCCACGAATGCGGCGATCACCACTTCGAGCGTGCGAAATCCGCGACTCTGCAACGCGAGGATGAAGAACGCGGCAGCGCCGACGAGCAGGGCGGCCGGAAAGAGCGGTAGGCCCGTCAGCAGGTTGATGCCGATCGCTGCGCCGACGAACTCGGCAATGTCGGTGGCCATTGCGATCAGCTCGGCCTGGACCCAGAGCCCGAACGTCGTGCGCCGCGAGAACCGGTCGCGGCAGACCTCGGGCAGGTTCATCCCGGTCGCGATCCCGAGCTTCGCGCTCATCGACTGGATCAGCATCGCCATCAGGTTCGCGACGAGGACGACCCAGAGCAGTAGGTAGCCGAACTTTGCCCCGCCCGCCATGTTGGTGGCGAAGTTGCCCGGATCGACATAGGCGACGGAGGCGATGAAGGCGGGGCCGAGGAACGGCGTGTAGCGACCGATCCCACGGCGCTCGCCGCTGATCGACCGCTCGGCCGCTCGCAGCACGACAGCCTCGCCGGGGAGCGCCTCCTCGGCGCCGACGACGAGCGAGCCTGGTTCAGCCGGGTGGATCAGGCGCGAGCGGCTCTTCTGAGCGGGTGGTGGTTCAGCGCTCACGCCTCTATCCTAACCAAATATTTAGAGCGCGCTAAATAACCCTTCGTCCGACTAGGGCGCCTCGAGGACGACCACGCGGCTCGTTGCGATCGGCGTCCATCCGTCCCTGTCGACGAGGACGACCCGCACGCGGGCGGGCGCCCGAATACGCGCCTCGCCCTCGGAGACGTAGTCCACCTTGCTGCTCGCGACGGGCCACCAGCCGAAGCGCTCGCGAAGGTACACCTCGACGAGCACCCGGGAGTACGGCGCGCTCGGCGTCACCGCGAAGCTCACGCCGGTGCGCGTGGCGCGGATGCTGACGCGCCGGATCCCGACGAGCAGGCGACGGCTCTCGCTCGCGCCTCCCGGCGAGGCAGCGCGATAGTCGCCGGTCGCCTCGGCCTTGATCGTGGCCTTCCAGCTCCCGTCCGAGTCGGTCGTGGCCGTGGCCAGCTTCGTGAAGGTCGCCCCGCTGACGCTCCGCTGAATCTCGACCGGTTGCGTCGGGTCGGCGGTGCGGCCGGTGAACTCGACCGAAGCGCCAACGGCCACTGCGGCGGTCGGAAGCGGTCCGAGGGTCACCCGCCGCACATCGATCTCGCCGACGATGCTCGGGTGGATCGTGCAGTGGTAGCGGTAGGTGCCGACGTCCTTGAACGGGAAGGCGAAGTGCCCACCGCTGTCCACGCTGCCCGAGTCGAAGAGCCCGGTGTCGGAGGTGACCGTGTGGGTTCGTAGGCTGACGTTTGTCCAGCTCACGGTCTCGCCCGGGAGGACGTCGAGCTGATCGGGCCCGTACGCAGAGAACTCGATGTTCACCTCCGGCGGCTTCACGGCCGCTCCAGCCGACGTCAGGAGGAGCAGTGCCGAGGCGAGGACGACGATGCCCACTCTCGGCGTGCTCACTTCGACACCCGGTAGATCCCGATCATGCCCTTCATCATGTGATCCTCGACGTGGCAGTGGTAGAGCCACGTGCCGGGCGCGTTCTCCCGCCAGCGGATCCTGAACGACTCGGCCGGACCGACGGTCTGGGTGTCACGGGAGAGAGCGCCGGTGCCCTGCGAGACCCAGCGGTGGCCGTGGACGTGGAAGGTGTGGAAGTCGGACCCGAGTGCCATCACATCCCACTGCACGAGCTCGCCGACCTTCGCCTTGAAGACGGGTGTGTTCCCCACGAAGGCTCGGCCATCGATCGTCATGAACTTGCCCATCGGCGCGAGGACGACCTCGAACTCGCGGTCGGGCGCCTTCTCGTTGCGCCCGAGGATCGAGAGCATGCCGAACATGCCGCCCCCGATCGATTCCGTCATCGAGGGCGAGTGGTCGTGGTAGGGCCAGACCCCCACGGAGTCCTCGCCGGCCGTGAGCTTGTACGTCCACGTCTGGCCGGGCTTCACGTTCCCGTCCTTGCCCGAGAACCCGGGGATGTATGCGCCGTCGGAGCTCGGCTCGTAGTGGACGCCGTGAAAGTGCATCGAGTGTGGCTGCTTGCGCAGCGTGTCCATGTTCTTGAAGTGAATGCGCAGGTGGTCGCCGGCGCGCGCCTTGATCAGCGGCCCCGGAATGACGCCGTCGGAGCTCTCCTTCGCCGCGTTCGGCAGCGGCTTGCCCCAGTTCGGGGTATAGCGGCGGTAGACGACCGTGTCGATCACAGAGTCCGTCAGTGGAACGTCCATTCCCATCATCGCATCGCGGCCGTTCGGCACCATGTTCCACGTGATGGGAACGGCCGCGACCCAGTAGTCGAGCGTGCGCCCGGGAGTCCTGGCATCGGCCCGCGTCGATCCCGCAGACAAGCCGATCACGCACAGCGCGAGGACGCAGGCTCTCGCCCACATCCTCGCGCCGTCCAGAGCAGTGCCCATCGGCGTCAGTGGACGTCGACCTCCGCCTGCATCCACGGGTGGATAAGGCACATGAAGTAGAGCTTGGTACCCGCCGGAGCGGTCACCGTCATGTTGATCGACTCACCCTTCTTGCCCGATCCCGTGAGCCCCGAGTCACCCGGCACGTCGACGGACGGCGCCGTCGCCTGCCCGACCCCGTTCTCGAGGTACGGGAACTTCGGCGGTGCGTTGCTGTTCGGGTCGGCCCCATGCGCCTTTCCGAGCTTCTCGCAGATCCTGCAGTTGAGCATCGCGAGCCCGGTCCTCGGGGCATCCTTCTTCGCGACGACCGTGAACGTGTGTGGCCCCTCGCCGTTCGCGACGTTGACGATGTGGAGCGTGCTGCCCGACGTGACGTTGTAGACATCCTTGTCCCAGCGCAGCCCGTCCTGGATGTAGCGATTCACGACGACAACGGGCGGCTTGGAGACGGCCTTGATGGTGACGACGCTCGTCGTCGTGCTACGACCGGCGAGCGCGCCGGTCGCGACGACCGCTGCGGTCAAGCAAAGAGCCGCCGCGCCGAAGAAAAGCTTCCGTGAGAACATCTGAATCCTTTCCGGCCGGCCTCGCCGCCCGATGGGGGAGGCTCGACGGAGCACGCGCGTTTCCCCGGGAGCCACTGCGCGGATAAACGTACCCCTGTGTGGATACTGGATGCAATGAGCCGAGAGGACGATCTCGCCTCATCCCTGAGACGGACACCACGGCTCAATTCGGCGGGCCGGCAATACGCCGCATCACGATCAGTGTGGTGTACGCGCCCGGGATGAACAGCGCGGCGGCCGCCACCATGAGGACCTTCGCGGTCGTGCCGCCGAGATCGACCGATAGCGCAGCCAGCATGCAGATTGCGCCGAGCGCGCACATTGCCGGCCCGATGTAGTCGCGACGTCTCACGGTGACGCCGTGCCCGCCGTCCCGGCGGCTACCCGGTCGGGAGAGCGATGTGCGTCACCGGGACGGTATAGCGCTTCGTTGCCGTCTCGATCACGCCCTTCTCGACCCAGTCGGTATTCGTGCCCGGCTTTGTCACGAAGACGATCTCGTCGGCGGCGAACTCGCGGAGCCCGTCATCGGTCGCCTGGATCGGATCGTCGGCACCCGTCTCGCCCATTGCCGAGATACCGGCGCGGGCGAGCGCGGTGACCGTGTCGTCGAGGTGCTTTCGGGCATCGACGTGGGCAGACTCGTCGTCCGTCCAGCGCGAGAGCCACGAGCCGATTGCGGGCGCGATGACGAGCGCCTCGATCGTACGGCCGTCGGCGTGGGCGGCGAGCTGGGCGCAGAAGCCGGGGTCGATGCAGCTCTCGTCAGCGATCACGAGCACACGGAACCTGTCGTCGGCCGGCTGCGGAGCGAGCGCGGCCGGCGCCGGCGCCGACGTGGACGAATGCGGATTGCGTCGCGAGTAGCGGATGGCGAGCAGCACCGCCAGGCCGAGGCCACCGACCCCGACGAGGACCCACGCCCAGACGCCGGCCGCGGAGGCGGCCAGGAGAATGATTCCGACGACGAAGATGATCACCACGATCGGGATCGCCATCAACTCGGTACGTGTCTCGCTCTTCATCTCGGTCCTTGCCCTGGTCAGCTTCCGGCCGTCAGCGTCTTACAGCTCTCTGCATCCTTGAATGCGCTCTCGAGCTCGCCCTTCGCATCGAGCGACTCGAGGCCTGAGATCGTGTCAGCCACCTGGCTGCCGGCCGATTGGATCGTGGTCGTGATCGTTGGAACGGCGGCGAGCACCCCGGCGACGCCGGAAACATTCGAGACCGTATCCTGAATGGTCTTCATGTCGGCGTCGATCTCGGTCGTGAGCGCGGTGACCGAGTCCTGGGCCTGCTGCCCCGCCTCGGTATCGGGCCGGCCGAGGCCCTTGAGGCTCGTCGTGAAGGTTCTCGTCGCTTCCTCCGCGTCGTTGGCCGCGGCCGTGAGCGAATCCTTCGACAGGTTGCCGGCCTTCAGCGTGTCGACGATGGAGGTGATCGACGACTGCCACGCCGTGATCGACCCGCAGAGCCCGTTGGCCCAGTCGGTCGTCGGCGTCGTGTCGCTGCTCGAGCCGTCGCTCGAGCCGCAGCCGGCTGCGATGAGGGCGCAGGCAGCAACCGCCGCGGTGAGAACGAGACGCTTCGACATCGGGATAAGACTAGGGGATCGGGTTGGCCGGTGCGTCGTCCATCCGAGGGACGGCGCACCAGCCCGATTCCGCTCTTTAAAGACCGAACTCCGCGTGGACCCGGCCGACCTCGACGGCGGTCTTCAGCGCTGCGTAATCACGCTCGTTCTGGTCGGCATAGGTCTCGGCGAACCGGGCGATCGACCGGTCGAAGGTATCGCCGTTGCCGAGGTAGCTCGCTATCGCGATGCCGTCACCCGCGCGTGCGTGGGCGCGGGCGAGTTCGCGCCCACAGACGTGCGCGTACACCGCCATCCCCTGAGGCTCCATGAGCTCGACCATCGCCGACATCTTCGAATCCCACAGCTGGCGGATGTAGAAGTCGCGCTTGACGCCGTCGACTCCTTCCGTCTTGATCCAGCCGAGCATGATGTCGCTCGCCGCCTGGGTGAGGCGCTGGCCCTCGACGACCCGCTGGCCGCTCGAGGCGAACTCGCTCTTGCCGAGGAAGGGCTCGAGCACGGACGGCTGAGCCTCCTTGAACTGGAGGAACAACGGGTCGTTGTCGTCCCGGCCCAGCATGAGGCAGATGAACGCCCTCGTGCCGACGCTGCCGACACCGACGACCTTGCGGGCGGCGTGCACGTAGCGGTAGCGCTCGAGCAGCTTGCGCCGGTCGCCGGCCAGCGTGCGCCGGTACGAGCGGATGACCGTGTGCAGAAACTCGTGCAGACGGTGCGCCTGATCGCCCGCGATGTCCTCGATCGGCACGATCAACGGCGGGTCGCCGGTGATCCGGGGCTCGCCGTCGACGATGCTCGTCAGCTTGCTGAACGCCTTCATGCTGTCCTTCGTCCGCCCCTTGGCGACGTTGGCCTCGAGCCGCTTCTCGGCCTTCGCATCCTTGGCGCTCGCCTCCTGCTTGACGCGGGCGACCAGATCGTCGATCTCGATGCGCGTGTACCAGATGTCGAGGTTGCGCATCGCAGCGAACTCGCGGATGTTCTCGCGGTACGACCTTCCGACTTCCTGGTTGATCAGGGCGCGCTGCTTCTCGTCGAAGCCGCGATCACGCCCGGCAACTGCGAAGCTCGCAGCCAGACGCTTCACGTCCCACTCGAACGGGCCCGGGAGCGTCTCGTCGAAATCGTTGAGGCTGAAGACCAGCTTCCGGTCGGGCGCTGCGAAGCCGCCGAAGTTCGACAGGTGCGCATCACCACAGAGCTGCGTGTGGAGCCCGGTGCGGGGGCCGGCCGCGAGATCCGACGCCATCAGGTACGCGGCGCCGCGGTAGAACGTGAACGGCGACACGAGCATGCGGCCGTACCGGATGGGTACGAGCTCCGGCACGCGCGTCTGGGCCTGTTCCTCGAGTAGCTCAACAGGGTCAGGGCGGTGCAGAGCTGGTTCCCAGGCGCCGTGGGACGTCCTCGGTACCTCGGCCCGAGTGGCCTTGCCGCGGGCAGCTCGCTCGGCGGGTGTGAAGTGCTCGACGCGCGTGACGCTCGGACGCTTCGGTGCTGTGTCCTCTTCGGCGGCACCGTTCTCGGCGTGATCGGTCTCAGAAGCCATTGTCGAATCCTCCTCGGTCCAGCTCATACGTCAATCCCTCCCCGTCTGTAAGCGCCGCCGTTGCGACCCTCGTTGCGTGCTCCCTGTTCGGCTGTCGAACCTGGCGCCAGTATCCGGGGGATCGCAGCGCCATGCCATCGTCCGATCGGGGTGATCCTCCTGTCCCGATGGTCAGTGGCCTTGTTCACCCTATCCGCCTGCGATCCCGCAATCCAGCATCCGGGACAGGTTCATCCCAACGAGATGATGCGCTCGCCGCCTCGGTCCGGTGCAATGGACGCCTGCTGATGGACCACAGGGCCGCACTCCGTCGTCTGACCCTCCGCGATGACGCCCTCGTCGACTCGCTGCTCTCCGCAGGGACCGATTCACCGACCCCCGGGCTCGACGAGCGCACACTCGCACTCGTTCGGGTCGGCGCCCTCGTCGCGGTCGACGCCGGCGTGCCGTCGTACCTCAGCGCCGTCGAAGCGGCCTTCGCCGCCGGCGCAACGCCCGAGGAGATCGTCGACGCGCTCATCGCCGTGATGCCGATTGCCGGCGTGCCGCGTGTCGTCGCGGCGGCTCCGCGGCTTGGGCTCGCGCTCGGATACGACGTTCCCGCGGCGCTCGAGTCGATCGACGAGCCGTTCTTGTAGAGGCTAGGCGGGCACCCGCTTCTCATCGGGCACGCGCGCGGTGAGGAGGATCACGATGCTCACCGCGGCCACCCAGAGAGGGAAGAGGAGTACGACGAAGCGGAAGAACGAGACGCTGAGGAGCATGACCAACGCGATCACGTAGCCGACGATCACGAGCCAGCGGGGCAGGCTCGCCGTGCGGTTTGCGATCGTCGAGACCGCGATCATGAAGACCGCGGCCGAGCGCACGCCGTAGACGTAGAGGAAGGTGTACGCGAGTGCACGCGCGAGCCCGATCGCGTCGGGGCTCGGCAACGGCGCATCCTGGAACTTGACGCCGGCAAGCGGCGCGCCTGCCGCCGCAGCGGCCGCGAACAGCATCGCGACGAAGAGCAGGCCACTGCCGAGAAACACGGTGGCGAAGAACTGATCCTCGCGGTCGCCGATGTGGTGCCGGATCACCGCGATGAACCAGAGGAATGCGATCCCGGAGAACGGTGCGAAGTAGAGGCCTACGATCGCCAGGTGCCTCGAGTCGTTCTTCAGGTACCACCTTGCGATCTCGTCGGCGGTGCTCCCGGCGGCGGGTTGGCTGCGCAGGAGAAGGAGCGAGCCGATAAAGAGGACGGCGAACGCGAGCCCGGCGACCCCGGCCGCTCGCGGCGCGCGGAGGTCACGGCTTACCGTCCCGACCGTGCCGCCTGCCAGGGACTCGCTCATGCTCCGAGTGTGACGCCGGTCAGGCCGGCGCGATGGAGCCTTCGGTCACGTCGGCTGTGGACGCCTCGGCCTTCGCGGCCTCGCTCTGGAGCGAGATCACGACGGCGCCCGCGAGTGCGAGCGCGAGGCCGACCACCGCGACGACGACGTGCCAGGTTGGACGGCTGAGCCGCTCGTCGAGCAGAAGGATCCCGATCAGGATGCCGACGACAGGGTTCGCGACCGACACTGTCGCGACGGACGGTGCGAGGCGCCCCGTGCCGAGCGACACTTGCTGGAGGACGAAGCCGCCGACGCCGGCGATGGCGAGCGCGTAGCACTCCCAGTGGGAGAGCATCGTGCCGATACTCTCGTGGAGGTATTCCAGCGTCGGCTTGGTCAGTGCGGAGGAGAGGCCGAACATGATCCCGGAGACGGTGCCGTACACGGCCGCCTTCGTCGAGAGGTCGCCGCCGCGACCGAACACGAACAGCGCAGCGCAGACGACGGCGAGCACGGCGAACGCGATCGCCCACTCGCTGTTCGGCGCATTCTCGTTCCCACCGGCCGGATCGCCGAAGTAGACGAACAGCGCGAGCCCGACGAGGATCACGATCGAGCCGATCACCTCCCGGCGCCCGACGTGCTGCTTCGTCAGGAAGTAGCCGAGCGGAAGCGCGAAGACGATGGTCGTCACGAGCAGCGGTTGAATCACCGCGAGGCGGCCGCGGTCGAGCGCACCGGCCTGGAACAGGTATCCCGTGAACAGCACGAGGGTGCCGACGAGCCAGGTCATGTTGCCGGCGAGACGGACCAGCGACTTCGGATCTGCCAGCGAGATCGTCGGCAGATCGAGCGCGCCTCGCTGCTGTAGCGTTGCCGCGAGAGCGAAGCAGAACGCCGCTATCAGTGCGAGGGCTGCGGCCACGCGCGAAGCCTAAAGCGTGGTGCGGTCGTTGGCAATGGCCGCTGCCTCGGCGAGGGGCGGTGGTCCGCCGAACGGGGCGCTCGCGGCTCTCGGAGCCCGTGTTCCTGCTCGTTTGCATGCGCATCGTGGGCCGACGAGCACGCCGGATGGCCTCATGAGCGCGACGGCCGATATTGACCGCGGCCGATCATCCCGTTCGCATGACGACGCGTGCGGGCGTGGACTGTACGGTGAGGCATTCCTCACGACCGCCAAGGAGCGAGCCAGATGACGCTGAAGCATCCGAAGGCAGCGAAAGGCCCGACCGCCGACCTCTCCGTCCAGACCGTCTTCACGCTCGAGGGGGACAGCCTTCCGCGGCACCAGCTGCGGAACACCGAGCTCCCTCCGGATGTCGCCTACCAGATCATCCACGACGAGCTCATGCTCGACGGCAACGCTCGGATGAACCTGGCGACGTTCGTGAGCACGTGGATGGAGCCGCAGGCCGAGAGGCTGATGGCCGAGTGCCTCGACAAGAACATGATCGACAAGGATGAGTACCCGCAGACGGCGGAGCTCGAGATGCGGTGCGTCCACATCCTCAGCCGGCTCTGGAACGCGCCGGACGTCGGCGACGCGGTGGGGTGCTCGACGACCGGGTCGAGCGAGGCGGCGATGCTCGGTGGCCTCGCCCTCAAGCGTCTCTGGCAGCACCGTCGCAAGGCCGCGGGCAAGTCGACCGAGAAACCGAACCTCGTGATGGGCATCAACGTCCAGGTCTGCTGGGAGAAGTTTGCGAACTACTGGGACGTCGAGATGCGCCTCGTGCCGATGGAAGGCGACCGCTTCCATCTCTCCGCCGAGGAGGCCGTGAAGCTCTGTGACGAGAACACGATCGGGGTCGTCGCGATTCTCGGCTCGACGTTCGACGGCTCCTACGAGCCGGTGCAGGAGATCTGCGCTGCACTCGACGACCTGCAGGCGCGCACCGGGCTCGACGTGCCGGTGCACGTCGACGGGGCGTCGGGCGCGTTCGTTGCGCCGTTCGCCGACCCCGATCTCGTCTGGGACTTTCGGCTACCACGCGTCGCGTCGATCAACGCCTCGGGGCACAAGTACGGGCTCGTGTATCCCGGTGTCGGCTGGATCGTCTGGCGCGACGCCAAGGCTCTGCCGGAAGACCTGATCTTCTGGGTCAACTACCTCGGCGACAACATGCCGACGTTCGCGCTCAACTTCTCACGGCCGGGCGCTCAGGTCGTGGCGCAGTACTACAACTTCCTGCGGCTCGGGTTCGACGGGTATCGAAAGGTGCAGCTGTACTCGCGCGCCGTCGCGACGCGGCTGGCCGACCGAATCGCGGCGATCGGCCCGTTCGAGCTGATCACGCGGGGCGACGAGCTGCCTGTGTTCGCGTTCAAGCTCAAGGACGAGATCGAGAACTACACCGTCTTCGACGTCTCCAACGCGCTACGCGAGCGAGGTTGGTTGCTCCCTGCCTATACGTTCCCGGCGAACCGGACAGATCTCGCGGCACTTCGCGTCGTCGTCAAGCTCGGGTTCACGCACGACATGGCGGAGCTGCTCGTCAAGGACATCGAGCGTCAGCTGCCGCACCTCGAGGCGCAGCCCGTGCCGGTGCGCGACGCATCGAGCTCGTCAGGGTTCCACCACTGAGACACGACGGCAAGCGCTGGGGCGGGCTGCCGGCGGGCGCCCGCCCGGTCAGCGCGGCCGGGCCTGGCCCGTTCGTGACGCGGGCCGTCTACGAGCTCGACGGAGTCGAGCACACCTGGAGCTCGCGCGCCCACCGCAAGCGCGTGCTCGGCGGGCGACGGGCGGCGCTGTCGTGGCGCACGCGCCCGTGGTGGATCGCGGTCCTGTTCATGGTCGGCTCGGCGTGCTTCGCGGTCGGCGCGGCGCCGGGGTACGTGCAGCTCGTCGGGATCGTGGCCGACGGGGTCACGTTCTTCGTCGGCTCGATCTTCTTCACGAGCGCCGCGGCCCTTCAGTACGTCGAGGTCGTGAACACTGCGCCGGTGGCCGGGTCCGAGCCGGAGCTCGTGCGGTTCGTCTCCTGGGAGCCGCGCCGGATCGACTGGCTCGCGACGTCGATCCAGCTCGTCGGCACGCTGTTCTTCAACGTCAGCACCTTCAGGGCCATGATCGAGAGCCTGGATGCCGCGCCCGGGAACCTTCTCTCCTGGCGGCCCGACGCGATCGGCTCCGTCTGCTTCCTCGTCGCGAGCTGGCTGGCCTTTGCCGAGGCCGGGCACGGCTGGCTCTCGTGGCGCCCGGACGACCTGGGCTGGGTGATCGCGACCCTCAACCTCGTTGGCTCGGTCTTCTTCGGCCTCTCTGCGATCGGCGCCTACGTGATCTCCTCGACCGGCGAGATCCTGAACGCGGCCGTCGCCAACGGCGGCACCTTTCTCGGTGCGATCGGGTTCCTCGTCGGCGCCGTGCTGCTGATCCCGGAAGCGTCCCGGGCTGCAGATTCCGGCTAGGCACTTCCGCCCGCGCGGCGAACCGCGTAGCATTCTGCGTCGTGACGAGGATCCTCGCCGCCGCCCGACGAAGGGACGGCCGATGACGACCGGCGCTGTCGCCGTCGAGGGTGCGTCTCCCCGCAAGCGTCTGACCGTCTGGACGCTCGGCATCCTCGGGGTCACCTTCCTCGCGGGACTGTTGTTCGGGTACGACCAGGGCGTCATCTCGGGCGCGCTGCCGATCCTCAGCAGCGACCTCGGCCTGAGCACGCTGCAAGCCGAGGTGATCACGAGCTGGGTGACGCTCGGCGCCCTCGTCGGCGCACTCGTTGCCGGCGCGGTTGCCGATCGGGCCGGTCGTCGGCGGGCGGCAATGGTTGCGGGTGTCCTGTTCACGCTCGGCGCGATTCTCGAGGCGGCTGCGCCCGGCGCGAACGTCCTCACGATCGGCAGGCTCGTCACCGGCTTCGGCGTCGGATTCGCCTCGGTCGTCGCACCGCTCTACGCGGCCGAGATGTCGCCAAAGCGGCTGCGCGGCCGCTTCGTCTCCTCGTACCAGCTTGCGATAACGGTCGGCATCTTCATCGCGTACCTCGTCGACGACGCGCTGACGGGCGAGGGACGGTGGCGGGCCATGTTCGCGATCGCGATCGTCCCCGGCGTGCTGCTGATCATCGGCTTCACGATGGTGCCCGAGTCGGCCCGCTGGCTCCTCAAGGTCGGGCGCCGCGACGAAGCACGAGCCGCACTCACGAAGCTCGACCCCGAGGTCGCCGACAAGGAGCTCGCGGACGTCGAGGCAGATCTGGAGCGAGAGGCGGAGGAGGGCCAGGCGACGTGGGGCGAGGTGTTCAGCAAGGGCCTCCGCAGGCCGCTCTCGATCGGGATCGGGCTCGCCGTCTTCCAGCAGGTGACCGGGATCAACGCGATCATCTACTACGCCAACGAGATCTTCGCGCGCGCCGGATTCACGACGGCCGAGCAGCAGTCAAAGGCGACGCTGTACGCCGTCGGGCTCGTCAACGTGCTCGCAACTCTGATCGCGATCGCCTGGATCGACCGGCTCGGCCGCCGGCCCCTGCTCTTCGCCGGTCTCACCGGCATGGCGGTCAGCCTCGCGATGGTCGGCGTCTCGTTCGCAGGCTTCAGCAACACGCCCGCCGATCCGACGAGCGTGACCGTCGGCGGCGTCATCACCCTCGTCGCCCTCGTCATCTTCATCGCGTCGTTTGCCTTCTCGCTCGGGCCGATCACCTGGACGATGATCGCCGAGATCTTCCCGAACCGCGTCCGCGGCAAGGCAGTCTCGCTCGCGACCGCCGTCAACTGGGCCGCCGCGTTCCTCGTGACCCAGTTCTTCCTCTCGATCGTGAACGCGATCGGCGAGGCGACGACCTTCTTCATCTTCTCGGCCCTTTGCGTGGTCGCCTTCGTCTGGGCGTACTTCCGGGTGCCCGAGACGCGGGGCCGCTCGCTGGAGGAGATCCAGGAGCTGTGGGGGCGGGACGCATTGCCGCCGTCGCGGTCGGGAGGCTGGGCGTGACCGAGCCGCGCGTGCTGCCGTCCGATCCCTCGGTGCCCGCCGTCTTGGCCGTCGATGTCGGCGGCTCGCATGTGAAGGTGGTGCTCAACGGCACCCAGGAGCGGCGCCGCTTCGTGTCCGGCAAGGACATGACGCCCGCCGACATGGTCAAGGGCGTGCTCGAGCTCACCACGGACTGGAGTCCCGTCGGCGTCTCGGTCGGCGTGCCCGCGATGGTGTCCGGCGGCCGTGTCGTCCACGAGCCCGTCAACCTCGGGCCGGGATGGGTCGGCTTCGACCTCGCAGCGGCGTTTGGAAAGCCGACGAAGGTCGTGAACGACGCCGCCATGCAGGCGCTCGGGAGCTACGAGGGTGGGCGGATGCTCTTTCTCGGCCTCGGCACGGGGCTCGGCTCGACGATGATCGTCGACGGGATCGTGGAGCCGATGGAGCTCGGGCACCTCCCCTTCCGGAAGGCGACCTACGAGGACTACGTCGGGCAGCGGGGACTCGACAGGCTCGGCAAGAAGCGGTGGCGGAAAGCGGTCGACGAGACGATCGCCACCCTCGTCGCCGCGCTCGAGCCCGAGTACGTGATTCTCGGGGGCGGCAACGTACGGCTCCTGCACGCGCTCCCCGAAAACGTCCGGCTCGGCCACAACGAGGATGCGTTCCTCGGTGGCTTCAGGCTCTGGCGCGAACCCGCCTAGAGGCTCATGCCTCCACCCACGGGCCGTGCCAGCGGCCGAACCCGGCCACGAGATCGTCGGCCGCCGGTGGCCCCCACGAGCCCTGGGCGTAGCGCTGCACCGGGGGCGGGCTGTCGAGGAGCGGCTGCATGATCCGCCACGCCTCCTCGACTCCGTCCTGTCGCGTGAAGCGGGAAGTGTCGCCCAGGATCGCCGCGTGGAGCAGCACCTCGTACGGTGTCGGGCCTTCTCCTCCTTCGGCGGCGAACTCCATGTCGAGCGTGATCGGGGCGGGCAGCGGCGCGTCGGCGCGATGGGCGTCGAGGGTCACCTGAACGCCGGTCCCGGGGTCGAACTCGCACGACGACCTGGTTCGGCTCGGCGAGGCGGTCGTGGCGGACGAAGCCGAGACGCGGTGGGCTCTTGAAGACGAGGCGCAGCTCTGTCTGCGTGATTGGAAGGTGCTTGCCCGTGCGGATGAAGAACGGCACTCCCGACCAACGCCAGTTCTCGATCTCGAGTCTCAGGGCGGCGTAGGTCTCGGTGGTCGAGCCCGCTGCAACCCCGTCGGTCTCGAGGTAGCCCTCGTACTGGCCGCGGACGTAGTACGCAGGATCTGCGGTCTCGACTGCGCGAAAGAGGGTCTCCTGAGCGTCCTTCAGGGTCCGGGGGTCGCCGCCCGCGGGTGCCTCCATCGCGGCGGCAGCGACCACCTGCATGAGGTGGTTCACGACGACGTCGCGGAGTGCTCCGACCGGGTCGTAGAAATGGCCGCGGTCCTCGACGCCAAAGCTCTCCGCCATCGTGATCTGGACCGATTCGATGTAGTTCCGGTTCCACACCGGCTCGAGCATCGAGTTCGCGAACCGGAGGTAGAGGATCTCGTCGAGGCCCATCTTTCCGAGGTAGTGGTCGATCCGCAGGAGCTGTGACTCGTCGATCGATGCGTGGAGCTCGGCAGCGAGCG
Source organism: uncultured Thermoleophilia bacterium (assembly GCA_963799575.1). Taxonomy (GTDB): domain Bacteria; phylum Actinomycetota; class Thermoleophilia; order Gaiellales; family Gaiellaceae; genus Gaiella. The sequence continues at coordinate 121,471 of CAWCXK010000006.1, read as the reverse complement.
CCCGGGCCGAGTCGAAGTCGTGCCCGAAGGGCTTCTCGACGACCACGCGCCCGTTGCGGACGAGACCCGCATCGGCGAGACCCTTCACCGTACGGCCGAAGAGGAACGGCGGGATCTCGAGGTAGAAGACCGGGTGCCGAACGTCGCCGATCGCGGCGCCGACGCGCCCGTAGGTGGCCGCGTCGCCGAAGTCGCCGCTGACGTACGTGAGCCGAGACACGAAGCGCCCGAAGATCTCCTCGTCGAGACCCTCACCCGTCGCGACGATCGACGTGCGGGCGCGCTCGACGAGCTGGTCGACAGTCCAGTCGTCGACCGCGACGCCGACGATCGGGCACGAGAGGAGGCCCCGGGCCTCGAGCCGGTAGAGCGATCGGAAGGTCATCACACGCGCGAGATCTCCGGTGATGCCGAAGACCACGAGCACATCTGCAGGCTCAGCTACCTCTACCGCCATCCTTGCCTCCTCGTCGTGGTGCAGTCGATACCTGCAGGCTACGCGGCGCGCGTGAGTAGAGTCGAGCCGTGGCGAAACCCAGCACGAGCGCGCCGGTCGGAGGCGCCGAGTCGCGACGCGTCGCCGGCCTTGGCCGCCTCGAGAACGGTCTGCGCCAGGCGGGAGACTGGTACCACTGGGGGCCGTACGTCAGCGAGCGCCAGTGGGGAACCGTGCGCGAGGACTACAGCGCGCATGGAACTGCCTGGGAGTATCTGCCGCACGACCACGCACGCTCCCGCGCCTACCGATGGGGCGAGGACGGCCTCGCCGGGTTCTCCGACGTCGAGCAGCTTCTCTGCCTCGGTCTCGCACTGTGGAACGGGCGCGACCCGATCCTGAAGGAGCGCATCTTCGGGCTGACCGGGAACCAGGGGAATCACGGTGAGGACGCCAAGGAATACTGGTGGTATCTCGACGCCACTCCGAGCCACTCGTGGAACCGCTGGCGCTACCACTACCCCCAGGGCGCGTTTCCGTACGAGGTGCTCGTCGAAGAGAACGCGGCTCGTGGCAAGCAGGATCCGGAGCTCGAGCTCCTCGACACCGGGATCTTCGACGACGACCGCTACTGGATCGTCGAGGCAGACTACGCGAAGGCCGGGCCACACGACCTGCTGCTGACGGTGCGGGTCACGAATGCAGGGCCGGAGACGGACACCCTCCAGGTGCTTCCGACGGCCTGGTACCGCAACACCTGGGCCTGGGAGATTGACGCCGAGGAGCCCGAGCTTCGCGCCGTCGAAGGGGCCGTCACCACCGAGCACCCGTTCCTCGGGCCGCTCGAGCTCGTCGCCGACGTGGCGCCCGACGGCAGCACACCGGACCTCCTCTTCTGCGACAACGAGACGAACTCCGAGCGGGTCTTCGGCACCTCCGGCCCGGCATACCCGAAAGATGGGATCAACGACCACGTCGTCGGCGGAGCCGACTCCGTCAACCCGGAGCTGCGCGGCACGAAGGCGGCGTTCCGGTATGTCGTGGAGGTCATGGCGGGCGCGACGATCGAGCTGCGGCTCCGGCTCCGACCCCGGGGTAGCGCAAGGTCGCCGTGGTCGGACTACGACGAGGTGGTCGCGACACGGCGGCGCGAGGCAGACGAGTTCTACGCCGACCTGACGCCGCCGCACGCCTCCGGCGACGAGGCAAACGTGATGCGCCAGGCCTTCGCCGGGATGCTGTGGAGCAAGCAGCTCTACTACTACGACGTCGAGCGCTGGCTGCAAGGCGATCCGACCCAGGAGCGACCGCCCGACTCCCGGCTCGAGGGCCGCAACGCCCGGTGGGGCAACTTCGACGCGTTCGACATCATGTCGATGCCGGACAAGTGGGAGTACCCGTGGTTCGCGGCGTGGGACATGGGCTTTCACTGCGTCGCGCTCGCGCACGTCGACGCGGGCTTCGCGAAGTACCAGCTGACCCTCCTCTGCCGGGAGTGGTTCCAGCATCCGAACGGCGCCATCCCGGCATATGAGTGGGCATTCGACGACGTCAACCCACCGGTGCAGGCGTGGGCGGCGCTCGAGGTGTTCGCGATCGACGGCGGCCGGGACATCGCATTCCTCAGCCGCATCTTCGACAAGCTGCTCGTCAACTTCACCTGGTGGGTGAACCGCCAGGACGAGGACGGGTCGAACGTCTTCGAAGGTGGCTTTCTCGGGCTGGACAACATCGGCCCGATCAACCGCTCCCACCTGCCTCCGGGCTACGTGCTCGAGCAGTCGGACGCGACGGGGTGGATGGCGTCGTATGCGCTCACGATGGCGGCGATCGCCTCGATCCTCGACCGGCACGGCCGCGCAGCCACCGACCTCGTGCTCAAGTTCCTCGAGCACTTCGCGCTCATCTCGGCTGCGATCCGCGAGAAGGGCCTGTGGAACGACGAGGACGGCTTCTACTACGACCAGCTGCGGCATCCCGACGGCACTGTCGTTCCGGTGCGCGTGCGCTCGATGGTGGGGATCCTGCCGCTGACGGCGTTCGCCGTCATCGACGAGGCGGTGCTGGAGCGGGCGCAGGCGGTCGGCAAGCGGTTCTCGCGCATGATCGAGAGCAGGGACCTCGGGCTCGAGCACCATGCTGCGGCGGGCCACATCGTCGGGGCGCCCGGCGAGCGGCGGCTCCTGCTCGGCGTCGTCGAGGTGGAGCATCTGCTGCGGATCTTCAACGGCCTGTTCGACGAGGAGGCATTCCTCTCCCCGTACGGGCTGCGGGCACTCTCCCGCTGGCACCTCGAGCACCCGTACGACCTCGAGCTCGACGGCGTCGAAGCGCGAATCGACTACGAGCCCGCCGAGTCGGCAACCGCGATGTTCGGTGGCAACTCGAACTGGCGCGGGCCTGTCTGGTTCCCGGTCAACTACCTCGTGGTGAACGCGCTCCTCCGCTACGCCCGCTACTTCGGAGACGCGGTGACACTCGAGTATCCGAGCGGCTCGGGCCGACAGTGCACCCTCGGTGAGATCGGCGAAGACATCCGCCGCCGGCTGATTTCGCTGTTCCTCGTCGGAGAAGACGGCCGGCGGCCTTGCTTCGGCGGCGTCGAGAAGATGCAGTCGGACCCGGCCTGGAAGGACAACCTCCTCTTCAACGAGTACTACCACGGCGACAACGGCGCGGGGCTCGGTGCCTCGCACCAGACCGGGTGGACGGGAATCGTGGCCGACATGATCCGGCGCAGCGGCGGAGCGCAGATCCCGACCCTTGCGGACATGATGACCGGCCCCGGTGACGGCAGCGGCGAACCGTCCGCCTGAGCGTCAGCGCCGTGGCTTGAACGGGTGGAGCTCGTCCTGTCCCTGCTTGACGACGCCCCAGCTCGCCTCGGGCACCTCGTTCCACGCCCCCGCGAGGTCGCCGAGTGGCTCCGACAGCACGATGCGTGTCTCGTCGGAGAGGTCGTGGAGGACGGGGTTGTCCGGGTACTGTGGCGAAGCGTCTCCACCTCGGTGCTGAAGAACAGCGACCTCGAGTCGTGCTCGCTCGAATATCGGAACGCCCAGGTGCTGTCGCCGTCGGTTGTTGCCACGGTCATCTGGATCGGGTGCTCGACGTCGTGACGGCGGCCCGTCTCCTCGATCAGGCCGACCGCCCGTTCGACCGCGAGCGGGGCGTCGTCCTCGAGCCCGAACGTGAGCGCGAGGAAGAAGAACGCTCAGAGTCGGTCGATCCTTCGATCGACGGGTAGAGGGAAGGGTCGACGGCGAGAGCAAGGTCGCGCTTCACGCGCGGGAAGTCGCGGATCGCACCGTTATGCATCCACAGCCAATTGCCATAGCGAAACGGATGGCAGTTGGTCTCCTGGATCGCAGTGCCGGTCGAGGCGCGAATATGGGCGAAGATCAGCGGCGACGAGTGTGCGCGGCAATGTCGCGGAGGTTTCGGTCGTTCCAGGCGGGCTCGGTGCCGTGGAACACCCCCGGCGTGTCGGGCTCGCCGTACCAGCCGACGCCGAACCCGTCTCCGTTCGTGGTCGTCGCGCCGAGCCGCGAGTGCAGGCTCTGGTCGATCAGCGAGTGGGTGGGCTTGTAGAGCAGCTCCTCCAGCAGCACGGGCGAGCCCGAGTAGGCGAGCCAGCGACACATGTGCAGCCTCCGTTCGACGTAGTGCCCGGGACGGCCGGGATCGGTCCCACTCTCACAGATCGGCGTCCCGCCGCGTCGACCAACGCGGGGGGCGCCTCGATCATGCGAGAATCATCGTGCGGCCACAGGTTTGGATCGCCTGATCCCTGCACCGCTATGACGATGAACGCGCCCGCCGCCGCCAGAGCACGTACCTCGTCGCTCGACGTGATCGGGGCCAAGCTCGTCGTCCCGCCGCAGCGGCCCGGCACGGTCACGCGTGCGCGCCACGTCGAGCTGTTGCGCAGCTCGGAGTCGGCCACCGTGGTCACGATAACGGCACCGGGCGGCTATGGAAAGTCCACGCTTCTTGCCCAGTGGGCAGCCGCGGACGAGCGGCCGTTCGCCTGGCTTTCGCTCGACCGGAGGGACAACGATCCGGTCGTCTTCCTGTCCCACGTCGCGGGAGCGCTCGACCGGCTCGCGCCCGTGGGCAGGCCGCTGATGCGGGCTCTCGACGCGCCGGGTGCGTCGGTGTTCGGAACCGTCGTGCCGCGGCTCGGTGCCGAGATCAATGCCCTGTCATTCCCGTTTGTGCTCGTGCTGGACGACATCCACGAGATCGACGATCAGATCTGTCTCGATGCTCTTGCCATGCTCGTGCGGCACGTGAGCGCGGGCTCCGTGCTCGTCCTCGCGGGGCGCACCGCTCCCGCGCTGCCGCTGTCACGCTATCGGTTGGAGGGATCACTGCTCGAGCTCGACGCGGGCGACCTCGCGCTCGACGACATCGAGGCGAAGGAGCTCATGCGCGATGCGGGCGTCGAACTGTCGGGCGCGGAGGCAGTCGAGCTGAACACGCACGCCGAAGGATGGGCGGCCGGCCTCTACCTGGCGGCGCTCGCGATGCTCGCGGATGGAGGGCCGCCCGACGTTGCGCGGTTCCACGGCACGGATCGCTTCGTCACCGATTATCTGCGGACGGAGTTCCTGGACTCTCTCCCCGCCGGCGATCTCGAGTTCCTCACCCGCACGTCGGTGCTCGAGCGGATGTGTGGGCCGCTCTGCGATGCGTTGCTCGAGACGTTTGGCTCGGCCGAGCGACTGGAGGCGATCGAGCGCGCGAATCTCCTGCTCGTCCCTCTCGACCGTGAGCGAAAGTGGTACCGCTACCACCATCTCTTCCGGGACATGCTTCGTGCCGAGCTCGAGCGCGGCGAACCCGAGCTCGTGGACGAGCTGAACCTGAGGGCAGCGGCCTGGAGCGAGCAGGACGGCGATGATGATGCGGCGATCCGGCATGCTGCGGCTGCGGGCGACACCGCTCTCGTCGGCCGCCTCGTCGCGCTGTTCGCCGCCCGCGCCTATCGAACGGGCCGCAGCTCAACCGTCGAGCGGTGGTTCGAGCTGATCGACGATCCTCTCGCCCTCGGAGCCCACCCGGGCGCGGCGATCCTCGGGGCACAGTTCAACGCGCTCCTCGGCCGAACGGACAGGGCCCTCCAGTGGCTCGTCTCGATTCAGCCCGCGGCCCGCAGGGTGCCGGCTGTTGCGCAGGGGATTGCCTCGGTGGAATCGATGATGTGCGTGAGTGGCGTCGCCGCCATGCTCCGTGACGCCGAGCTCGGTGCAGCCTCGGATCCAGGTCGTGCGAACAACAGCCATCTCGTCGGGGTCGCGCTCCTTCTCGCCGGAGACAACGAGGGCGCCGACGACGCGTTCGCCGACGCCGTTCGGGCGGCCACGTCGTTCGAGAGCTCGGCGGTTGCAATCCTCTCGCTCGCGGAGCGCGCGCTGATCGCCCTCGCTCGCGGAGACGAGGCCGCGGCCGACGCGTTCGTCAGCGACGGACGGGGGTGGATCGAGGATGCGGGCGTCGATGGGTACACAGCGAACGGGCTGCTTCATGCCGCGGCGGCGCGCTGCGCGGTGCGACGCGGCGACATGAGGGGCGCCCGGCCCGATATTGCCGCCGCACACCTTCTGCGGCCCATCCTGACCGACGCGATTCCCTGGTGCTCGGTGCAGGTGCGCCTCGAGCTCGCGAAAGTGCACCTCGCGCTCGCCGAGCGAGAAGCTGCGCTCTTGATGCTTGCGGAGGCGCGCGAGGTGCTGAGGACGCGACCCGACCTGGGCGTTTTGGGGCCCGAGGTACAGGGGCTCACGGAGCAGGTCGTGGCAGCCGATCCCGTTGCGGTCGCCTGGGCCGCCAGCCTGACCGTGGCCGAGCTGAGATTGCTCCCGCTCCTGACCACGCATCTCACCTTTCGCGAGATCGCGGAGCGGCTGTTCGTCTCGCGGAATACCGTCAAGACGCAGGCCATCTCGATCTACCGCAAGCTCGGGGCCTCGAGCCGCGGAGAGGCGGTTCGGCGTGCTGTCGAGCTCGGGCTGATCGAGGGCTGAGCGGCCGATCCGTCCGAAACCGATTCATCCCAACCGGACGATGAAGCGACGGTGGCCACTGTTGTAGCGTGCGTAGCATCAGTGCTTGACCAACGAAGGGAAGGAACGATGAGCGAGAGATCTCTCGACGAGCTCGGCCCTGTCGACTACCTGGTGGTCGAGTTTCCCGCGGGTGCGAGCAACTTCACGGGCGAGATGGCCGCCGAGCTGCTCGCCCTCGTCGACGCCGGCACGATCCGCGTGATCGACGTCCTGATCCTGACGAAGAACAACGACGGCAGCGTCGATGCGATGGAGCTTGCCGACATCGAGGAGCTCGGTGAGTTGACGGCCATCGAGGCCGAGCTGGCGGAGTTGCTCGCCGAGGAGGACGTCGTGCACCTCGCCGCCGCGATGGAGCCGGGCAGCACCGCCGGCGTCCTGATCTGGGAAAACCTGTGGGCGGCGCCCTTTGCATCCGCAGCGCGCCGCTCGGGCGGTCAGCTGATCGCAAACGGCCGCATTCCGATCCAGGCGATCATCGCCTCGATCGAGGCCGACGAGCCCACCACGGAAGGAGCCTGACCATGCCTCTCAGAGCTGCACGTGTCGGAAGGGTCGGCGTCATCGGCCACCCGGTCGCAAAGACAGCCGTCGTCGCGAAGGCTGTATCGCCGGGGCCTTCGCCGGTCGCGAAGACCGCGGTCGTCGCGGCCGCGGTCACACCGGGAAGAGGCGTGGGGCGCCGCCGGATCTAGAGGATCGGCCTGGAGCACTCGGGGCCGAATCGCGCCGACGATCGGTGCGATTCGGCCCACGGAGCCCTCTAGCCGAGTGCCTTGGCCTTGATGCCGTCGAACTCGGCCTGGGAGATCGCGCCGCCGTCGAGCAGCTCCTTGGCCCGCGCGATCTGGTCAGCGGGCGAGCTGCCAGCGACCGACTTGATGTAGTCGTCCTGCCGGGTCTGCGCTGCCTGCATCGTCGCCGCGCTTCGCTCTGCCATCTTGTGGCCCTCGGCGATGAGGTAGATGAAGACGCCGAGATAGGGCAACAGGATCACGAAGACGATCCAGACGGTCTTCATGCCACCACCGATGTCGCGGCGGCGGAAGATGTCTGCGAACACCGTGATCAGGATCCAGATCCAGATCACGAACAGGAAGAAGATGACCATGGACCAGAGGACGTCCAGGAACGGATAGCTTGCTGCGAGCACTTGGTCTCCTGACTCGAAGTGGCGGGACGCACCCGGTTGACGGGCTCCGTTCAACCGTATTGCTGGAACCCGGTCCTCACGTCATCCGATCCGGGTGAACCGGACCTTTGCATCCGGATCGCTCAGGCGTCCGTGCCTGAGTGCTTGGCGGCCTTCTTCTCGGCCTTTCGTGCCTTGTGTGCGGCGGACTGCTCCGCTGCCTTCTCCTTGGCACCCGTGTAGGACTGCCCGACGAGCTGCTTGCCGCCCGTCCAGCCGAAGACCCAGATGACCATGCCGAGAGCGAAGACGCAGTTCCATGCGGTGACGATGATCTGCTGGCCGAGCGAGTAGGCCGCAGCGTTGCTCGCGCTCGTGACGCTCGAGAGCGAGACGCTGTTGACGGCTTGCGTGATGCCTACTCCTCCCGGCGTGAACGACACGGTGTTCGCGAGCGAGTTGCCTCCGACTACCGACATGATCGTGTGGAAGGTCACGGGGATGTTGTACGCGGCGAGGAAGATCCCGATCACGACGAGCTTCGCGATCCAGGAGCCGAACGACGGGAGCAGCACCTTGACGACGTAGTCGCGCTTGTTGGCGAGGATCGCGCCGCCCTGCTTTGCCTTCTCCCAGAGGCCCTTGATGCGACTCCAGAACACCTTGATCAGGAACGCGATCAGCGCCGCTCCGCCGATGATCAGGAGCGGGACGAGGAACCGGTGGTCGTTGACGATCCCGAGTTGCAGGTCGAACGTCCCTGGCACCGAGATGAAGAGATAGAGGTAGACGACCGTGCCGATGATGGTGTAGAAGATCTTCTGGACGAGGGTCGCGCCGAGCACGCCGGCGAAGGACGAGCCGTGGATGAGCGCGACGTACATCAGCAGCGAGGCGAAGGTGCCGATGTTTGCAGGCAGGAACCCGTTCATCGCAACCCCGGCGCTGTAGGCGGCCAGGATGTCGCGGTACCGCACGCCGCCGTCCGGGTATCCGGCGGCAAGGATGTAGTACCAGGCGAGTGCGGTGAGAGTGGTCTGAACGGTCTGGAACGTCAGGCCGGCGACGATGTAGCCGAGCGAGATCGCGGTCATCGTGTCCCACAGCTGTGCGAACCAGCCGGCGACGTCGAACCCGGCAAGATGACAGATCACGAGGGCGGCGGCGATGCCGACGAGCCACAGCGCGATCTTGATCAGCCGCCTGTGCCGCGAGCGGTCGTGGAACGGCGTGACCGTTCGGACGGTGTGGTGGAGCGCGCTCATGGAGCGAGGCTATCGCGTTCGAAGGAAGAGCGGAAGGCGACGCGCGTCGGCGTAGTGGTGCAGAGGCCGCCGTGCGCCTTTGCGCCCGGCGGCCTCCACGGGTTGCCGCTTATCTGGCGGCTACGAGCTCTGCCTCGCTCTCGTTCCAGCGCACCGTCAACGCATACAGCACGACCACGTTGAGGGCGAGCGCGGTCAACGCCCAGAGCGGGTAGTTGCTGTTACCGAGGAACCCGAGCTGCGCGAAGAAGTTCAGGGCGACGACGAAGATCGTGAACCATCGGGCCCACGACTGGCCACTCAGAAGTGCGAAGCCGGCGAGGACGAGCAACGCGCCCCAGATGATCATCACCCAGCCCCACCCGGTCAGGTTGATCGCGAGAAACCCGGACTGCGTGACCACGTAGTAGTCGTTCTTGAACAGGGCGATCAGTCCCTGGAAGAAGTCGATGAAGCCGATGATTACCATCACGATCCCCGCGAAGCCGATCCAGCCCGCCATAGAGCCCTTGCTCATCACGTCCTCCTATGAGGGCGCCCGACGGAGCGCCATTGAAGCCGGGTTCACCGTTCGCCACGCGTTTCCTTGTCCACGAATCCCGTCGCAGGTGAGCGCTTCCTCCTGACAGAGAACGTCGCGTGTGTGACCATAGACAGGGAGGCCGGCGGGCGGCGCCGGCCTCCTCTCTCGCCGTGCTCGGAGCGGTGTGTCCTCGGTGCGATGCTCAGGCGTCGTCGCCGGCGGCGAGCTCACGCGAGTGGACCATGGCGGCCTGGATCGCGTTCAGGAACGCCGCGCGGACGCCCGCGATCTCGAGCTCCCTGATTGCGGCGATCGTGGTGCCGCCCGGCGAGGTGACCATCTCGCGCAGCTCGACCGGGTGCATCTTGAGGTCGCGCATCTGCTGCGCCGTGCCGAGCATCGTCTGGACCACGAGCTGCGTCGAGATCTCGCGTGAGAGGCCGAGCAGAAGGCCCGCCTCGATCATCGCCTCTGCGAGGAGCGCGAAGTAGGCAGGACCGGAGCCGGAGACGGCCGTGACCGCGTCCATCAGCTTCTCGGGCACCCGCACGACGGCGCCGAGGCGAGCAAGGGCCTCCTCGGCGAGAGTGACGTGGGCATCGTCGGCATGCGCACCCGCGCAGAGCCCCGCTACGCCCTCGTGGACGACGGAAGGCGTGTTCGGCATTGCCCGCACGACCGGAACGCCGGGTGCGAGGTGGCGCTCGATCGTCGCGGTCGGGATCGCGGCGGCGATCGAGAGAATCGTCTGGTCGTCGGCAATCAGATGGCCGATCTCGCCGAGCAGCGACTCGATGTCCTGTGGCTTGACGGCGATCACGACCAGCGCGGCGCCGACGACGGCCTCGTCGTTCGAGAGCGTGGCGACGATGCCATGGCGCTCGTGGAGCTCGCTGATGCGCTCGGCCCGGCGGCTCGATGCGACGATGTCGTCCGGTGTGCGCCAGCCGGAGGAGAGCAGCCCGGAGATGAGCGCCTCACCGATCTTGCCGGCGCCGAGTACCGCGATCCGTCGCTCGTTCACAGCCACGACCGCGATTCTAGAGAGATGGGCTACGCGGCGCGGTTCGTGCGGAGCCGCGCGCGGCGGCCAAGATCGGGATCGGCGCCCGGGATCAGGCCTCGCGACCAGCCGAGCATCAACATCTGACCGGCGAGCCCCTGCCACTCCTCGTATCGTCGAAGCAGCGCAGCGGTCTCGTCGGCCTCGACCCACCGGCCCTCGAGCGAGGAGACCAGCTTGATGAGCCCGAGGTCACCGACGAGGCCGTGGTCGTAGCGGCCGAGGCCCTCGAGGGCGATCACGCCGACCGACCAGGGGCCGATGCCGCGCTCGCGGCCGAGCCGTTGCAGCACCACCACCGTGTCGTGCCGGCGGAGGCGCTCGAGGTCGAGCGAGCGGACGAGTCGCACGAGCGTCGTCGCCCGCGAGATCGCAAGACCGTCGACGCGAAGGTCTGTCGGACTGAGGGCGACGAGACCCTCCCGGGTAGCGACGGCAGTGCCGAGCCGGCGCAGGATCGCGCGCTCGATGATCGCGGCCCGGCGGGCCTCGATCAGCTGGCCGCACATCGCGCGAAGGGCAGCATGGGTCACCGTTGCGAGACGGAGTGGGCGGTAGCCGACGAGCTGCCGCGCGGTAGGGCCGAGGAGTGCGTCGCGACCGAAGCGCTCGTGGAACCCCGCCGTGTCATCGTCGACGGCAAGCATGAACCGCGCCTGCGCGATGCCCGCCTCGGTCGCCGCCCTGATCACGATCCGGCCGTCGGGCCGTTGCCAGCCGGTCGCCGTCGAACCGTCCGTGAGCGGCGCCTCCCACGTGCCGCTACGGCACATCAGGCGGAGGCGGTACGGGCCGATCGGCGTGACGACAACCTCGATCATGTGCGGTTGACGTTAACGGGACGGGCGGAGCGCCGCCCTGCCCGGTACCTTCGCCCCGATGAGGCTCGTCGACGCCGTCTCGCTCCGCTCGCGCCGGAGGAAGCTCCGCCTCTTCCTCGACGAGATGCGACCCACGCCCTCGACCACGGTGCTCGACGTCGGCGCGGACGAGGTGGGCTTCGGCGCCGACGGCGGCCAGTCCGGTTGCGGCACGCACAACTTCCTCGAGGAGCTCTATCCATGGCCCGCTCGGCTCACGGCGCTCGGGTTGCACGACGGCGCCGGTTTCCGCAGCCACTACCCCGAGATTGCCTACGTGTCGGGTGATGCGTGCGCGCTTCCGTTTCCGGACCAGGCATTCGATGTCGTCTTCTCGAACGCGGTGATCGAGCACGTCGGTGACGTCGCGCGGCAGCGCCAGTTCGTCGCCGAGGCGCTTCGGGTCGGCAAGCGGGTGTTCATCACGACCCCGAATCGTTGGTTCCCGGTCGAGGTGCATACCCGGCTACCTCTCGTCCACTGGCTGCCGAGGGCCGCCTCGGACCGTGCCTACGACCTCACCGGCAAGGCCTGGGCGCGTGACAACCACCTGCTCGGGAGCAGCGACTTCCGCAGCCTCTTTCCCCAACCGGTGCGCATCGTCAACCTTGGCCTCACCCTCGTCGCGATCACATGAGCGAGCGCCTGCCCCGCATCGCGCTCGCCGTCCTGATCGTCGGGCTCGCCGCACACAACCTCGTGATGGCGGAGCTGTGGGATCTCGGCATCCGCGGTGCGGCGCTCGACGTCGTCGCCGCCTGGAAGGACGTGCTGCTCGCCGTCGTCCTTGCGGTCGCGCTCGTCGGCGCGCGGTCGATGCCGATTCAGTTCTGGGCCGACCGGCTCGCCCTCGTCTATGCCGCGTTCGTGCTTTTCTACTGGCTTCTGCCGCAGAGCTGGCTCGACGGCGCTGCGACCCACCGCGGACAGCTGTTCGCGGCGCGACACGACCTGATCCCGGTCGCCGCCTACTTCCTCGGCCGGCTCATCGTCCTCACGCCGAAGTCCTGGCGTCGGCTCTCGCTCTTACTCGTTGCAGTTGCCGTGGCGCTCACCGTCTGGGGGCTGATCGACGTCTACCTGGTGCAGCTCCAGTGGTGGCGGGACTCCGGCGTTCCCGACTGGTTCCGCCTGCAGCTCGGGCTCGACTACCAGGGGATCTCGGGCCTGCCCGAGAACTGGATCTTCAACACCGGTGACGAGAACAACCCGATCCGGCGCCTCGTCTCGACGTTCCTCAGCCCTCTCGCCACCTCCTACGTGCTGGTGATCGTGCTGCTCTACCTCGTCGCCCGCCGCCGGACGTGGTGGACGGTGGCGGCGGGGTCGATCGCCTACGCGGGGCTGCTCTGGACGCACACGCGTGCCGCCTACCTCGCGCTTGCGCTCGGGCTCGTCGTGCTCGCGATCGCGCAGCGGCGCTTCCTGCCGGTTGCCCTCGCCATGGCCTCGCTCGTGATCGGCGTGGGCTTCGTCAAGGCGTTCCCGCACATTGGCCCGTCGACGAGCTACACCCAGACGGAGCTCGACTACCTACGGCAACAAGGACAGCAGGACCCCGGTGTGAGCGACGACCCGCTCAGCGCGGGCGACGCTTCGACCTCGAGCCACCTCAGCAATCTCCGCGGCGGCATCCGAACCGTCGTGCACAACCCGCTCGGGTTCGGGCTCGGCAACGCCGGCGTGAACGCGTCCCGCACGGGCGTCGAGCTCAAGGCGGGTGAGTCGACCTACACCGAGCTCGGGGTGGAGATCGGCCTCGTCGGCCTCCTCGTCTATCTCGCGTGGATGGCGGCAGTGCTGCGCGCGCTCTGGCGCCGCTCGGCCTGGCTCAGCGCCGCCTGGGTCGCGATGCTCGCGATCGGCGTCCAGACCGACGTGATCGGCGTCCATTGGATCGCCTACGTGCTCTTCGCCCTCGCGGGCGCCGCGATCGGCGGCGGCCTGCCAAACGACGACAGCGTCGATCCCGAGCCACTGCCGGCATGAGGGCCGTTGCGGAGCGCATCGGCCTGTACCGGGTGGCGGCCCTTTTCGTCGGTTGCGCGCTCGCTGTCGAGCTCTGCCGTACGCAGCTCTTCGCCGGCAACACGGTCGGAACGGTTACGTGCACGCTCGGGGAGGTCGTCTTCCTTGCGCTCGCGGCGGGTGTCTTCGTGCTCGCCCGCCGTTCCGGAGCGGCCCGATAGCTGTGACAATGACCTGATGGGCAAGGGATACGCAGAAGGCCCGGCGGCCGAGGAGGCCGAGCGGCGGCTCGAGGAGCTCGCGGCAGGGCTGCCCGAGGATGCGCGCGAGGAGCGGGCCGCGGTGTACGGCTCGACCGACGCAGAGCCGGAGCGCCACTTCCTCGGCTGGGTCGGTGACGTCGATCCCGACGAGCTGTTCGACTCCGGCGTCGCCTACGGAATCACCATCGTGCGTCAGGCAGCCGGCGCCGGGAGCTGACTTGGCTCCACGTACCGCTCTGCGACGTCGTCGCTGCCGGGTGTTCGAGACGGATGGCCAGATCGGTCGCCGTGAGCTCGTGCATCGCAGGCAATGAGCGCAAGACGCGCGCTCCGTCCGGCCGGCACTGTTCGCTGCGCGTGGGAGCGGTGTGAAGCGGTACCTTTCCGGTGAGCAATGTGTAGCCGAGCCCAGTGAGCTCCAAGCCCGTCGAGCGACTCGACCGGGTGATCATCCGCTTCGCCGGTGATTCCGGCGACGGTATGCAGCTCACGGGTGACCGGTTCACGAGCGAGACGGCTCTGATGGGGAACGATCTTGCGACGCTGCCGGACTTCCCCGCCGAGATTCGCGCTCCGGCCGGCTCGCTCCCCGGCGTCTCGGGCTTCCAGGTCCACTTCGCAGACCACGACATCTTCACCCCGGGGGATCAGCCGAACGTGCTCGTGGCGATGAACCCGGCGGCGCTGAAGACGAACCTGAAGGACCTGCCGAAGGGCGGCGTGTTGATCGTCAACACGGACGCCTTCGGGGAGCGCAACCTCCAGAAGGCCGGGTACGAGGCGAGCCCGATCGAGGACGGGACGCTCGACGGCTTCCACGTGCACGAGGTCGCGCTGACCTCGATGACGGTCGAGGCCCTCAAGGCCGTCGAGGGGATCACCTCGCGCGAGGCAGAGCGGTCGAAGAACTTCTTCGCCCTCGGCCTGATGCTGTGGCTCTACCACCGGCCGATCGAGGGCACGCTCGCATTCATCGAAGAGAAGTTCGGCAAGCAGCCGGCGATTGCCGAGGCCAACACGCGCGCCTTCAAGGCGGGCTACAACTACGGGGAGACGTCGGAGGACTTCGCCGTGTCCTACGAGGTCGCCCCGGCGCACCTGGCACCCGGGCGCTACCGGCAGATCACCGGCAACGTGGCCATGAGCTACGGCCTGCTCGCCGCGTCGAAGCTCTCCGGCCTGCCGCTCTTCCTTGGCGCCTACCCGATCACGCCGGCCTCCTCGATTCTCGAGGAGCTCTCTCGGCACAAGAGCTTCGGCGTCACGACGTTCCAGGCCGAGGACGAGATCGCCGCCTGCGGCGCCGCACTCGGCGCCTCGTTCGGCGGCGCACTCGGTGTCACGACCTCGGCCGGGCCGGGAATCGTGCTCAAGGCAGAGATGGTGGGTCTCGGAGTGATGCTCGAGCTGCCGCTGCTGATTCTCGACATCCAGCGCGCAGGCCCGTCGACGGGAATGCCGACGAAGCCCGAGCAGGCCGACCTGCTGATGGTGCTGTTCGGTCGAAACGGCGAGAGCCCCGTCCCCGTTGTCGCCGCCTCGAGCCCGTCGCAGTGCTTCCACGCCGTGATCGAGGCCGCCCGGATCTCGCTCAAGTACCGCACGCCCGTGTATCTGCTCTCCGATGCCGCGCTCGCGAACGGCTCCGAGCCGTGGCTCATCCCGGACGTCTCGCAGCTTCCGTCGATCGCCACGGAGTTTGCGACCGCCCCGAACGACGGCGAGCACTTCCATCCCTACCTGCGCGATCCGCAGACGCTCGCACGGCCGTGGGCCTTGCCCGGGACTCCCGGTCTCGCACATCGCATCGGTGGTCTGGAGAAGGCAGACGTGACGGGCGGCATCTCGTACGACCCCGACAACCACGACACCATGGTCAGGCTCCGCGCGCAGAAGATCGCGAACATCGCCGCCGACATCCCGGCGCTCGAGGTCGATGATGCGGATGGCGATGCAACCACGCTCGTGCTCGGCTGGGGCTCGACGTTCGGCCCGATCGGCGCCGCGGTCCGCCGGGTGCGTGCCGACGGCCGCAAGGTCGCGCGCGCCCACTTGCATCACCTGAACCCTTTCCCACGAAACCTCGGCGATGTCCTGCGGCACTACGACAAGGTGCTCGTGCCCGAGATGAACACGGGTCAGCTCCTCCAGCTGATCCGGGCCGAGTTCCTCGTCGACGCGGTGGGGTACAACCGCGTCCGGGGCCTGCCGTTCCGCTCGAGCGAGCTCGTCGATGCGATCACGGCGTTGATCGAGTCGTGAGCTTCAGCGCCGTGATAACCCGCGACGAACGCGTTCTCGTCTCGCACGATGGCCGCCAGGTCGTGGCGCTCGCGGGCGACGACGCCCGCAAGGTGATCCGCAAGCTCGAGACGGCCGGCAACGAGGAGGCCGAGCAGATGGTGCTCGCGAAGGCAACCGGCAACTTCAAGAGAGGCAACGAGCGATGAGCGACGGCAACGGCGGGCTCGTGCAGCTGACGGCGAAGGACTTCAAGTCCGACCAGGAGGTTCGGTGGTGCCCCGGTTGCGGTGACTACGCAATCCTGAACGCGGTGCAGGGCTTCATGCCCGAGCTCGGGGTCGCCCGCGAGAACATCGTCTTCGTCTCCGGCATCGGCTGTGCGGCCCGGTTCCCGTACTACATGGAGACCTATGGCATGCACTCGATACACGGTCGCGCACCGGCGATCGCAACCGGTCTCGCGACGGCGCGACGAGACCTCTCCGTATGGGTGATCGGCGGCGATGGCGACATGCTCTCGATCGGCGGCAACCATCTGATCCACGCGCTGCGTCGCAACGTCAATCTCACGATCCTGCTCCTCAACAATCGGATCTACGGCCTCACCAAGGGCCAGTACTCGCCAACGTCCGAGCGGGGCAAGGTGACGAAGTCGACGCCGATGGGCTCCGTCGACCAGCCGTTCAACCCGCTCAGCGTCGCGATCGGCGCGGAGGCGACGTTCGTCGCGCGCGCGATCGACACCGACAAGAAGGAGCTGACGGAGGTGCTGCGCGCAGCGGCAGCGCACCAGGGCGCGGCGTTCGTGGAGGTGTTCCAGAACTGCAACATCTACAACGACGGCGCCTTCGACTTCGTGCGCGAGCAGAAGGAGAACCGCATCTACCTGAGGGCTGGCGAGCCGATCGTGTTCGGCGACCGTGGGGTGCGGCAGGCAGCAGACGGGTCGGCGGAGGTGGTCGACGCGGCCGAGGGTGGCCTGCTGATCCACGATCCGAGTCACGTCGAGCCGAGCGTCGCCTTTGCGCTCTCCCGGCTCACCTTCGACACGGTCGGCGCGACGCCGTTCGGGGTCTTCCGGTCGGTCGAGCGGCCCGTGTACGACGAGAGCGTCGCCGAGCAGATTCGGGTCGCCCGCGAGCGCAGCGGCGACGGCGACCTCGAGGCGTTGCTCCACGCAGGCGACACCTGGCAGATCGGCTGAGTCTCCAGGCCGGGCTCCCCGGTGCCGCCCCGGCGGTCGTTCTAGGTGATCGTCAGGACGTCGACGGAGATAATCGACTCGGGCTTTAGCATCCGGTCGCCGACGAGCGGCCACTCGCCCCGCGGCTCCTCGATCTCGGCGATCACGGCGCGCGCGAGAACGAGCGCACTGTCGCGGTTCGGTGCCGTGCCGAGCTGAACGACCTCGCCGTCGTTGAGCCTGATCACGACCCGCCGGAGCTCCGACGGGGCCCACTCCGCGGCGCGGTCTGTCGTCGATCCGTGCGCTTGTTCGATCATGGTCATGGGCGCGTCCTCCAGTGCTTCGGGGGCTCGGAGCGCCGCACGACTCCGGAGTAGTTGAAGTATCGCCTGCCCGGCGGGCGGACGACCTCCCTCGAACGGGTTATTCCGAGCGTTGCACGTCGATCGAAACGATCGCGCCGGGACGAATGAAGCGCTCGTCGATCTGAGGCCATTCGCCGTTCGTCGCCGCCTGCTCGATGTGCTGCACCATCTCCCGTGCGATCTGCACGGCATTGTCGCGACCCTCGGCGCTGCCGACGAGGATGTTCTCGCCGCCGTGCACGCGCAGGATCACGCGTCGGTTGTCCGCGGCACCGAATGCCCGCGCCGGGATGGATGGCGTGGCGGTGCCTGCGGACAGCGGGACTGCGTCGGCTACGGGGGAGCTGCTGCCGTAGCTGGAATCGCGGTTCCCGAAGATCGTCATCCACTTCCTCCTTGTCGCATCGGCGGGCACAACCGATATCGGCCGGATGCCGTTACGTGGCGCTCCCTCGTTCGAGGGGCCGCCGGCGGCCGCGACCGTCGGCGGCCGCGAAAGCCGTGACCGCAAGACCGACGGTGCCGCTCACGAGGAAGGCGAGTCGCGTCCCTCCGATCTCGACGAGTGCGCCCGAGAGGAGGGATCCGAAGGGCGCCAGGCCGACGAACGAGAAGAGATACAGCGCGACGAGACGGCCGCGCAGGTGGTCGGGTGCCGCGAGTTGCACGAGTGAGTTTGCGTTGGCCGCGAAGAGGGTGAACGAGGCGCCGATGCCGATCAGGAGCACGCCTGCGAGCCATGCCTCGTGGACGGGCGCGAGCGCGACGAGCAGGATGCTGAATCCGAACGTTCCGAGGATGAATGCCTTGAACGTGGCCCGCGTCAGGGACGCGGTGGCGATGGCGCCGCAGAATGCTCCGAGCCCGAATGCCGCCGAGAGGAGTCCGAACGCGCGTGCATCGACGTGCAGGGTGTCCGAGACGAGCAGCGGGACGAGCGTGTTGAAGTTGAACCCGACGAGCCCGACGCAGGTCATCACGACGAGCACGACGCGAACCTGGCGGTCGCGCCAGGCGAAGGCCAATCCCTCACGGGTTCCCCTGAGGAGCGTCACGGTCCGATCGGCCGCGACCGGGTAGAGCTCCGCGGTGCGCATCGAGGCGAGCGCTGCGAGGACGGCGAGGAAGCTGATCGTGTTGACGACGAAGCAGAGCCCGACCCCGGCTACCGCGATGATGACGCCGGCGAGCGCCGGCCCGATGATGCGCGCCGAGTTGACGAGGCCGGAGTTCAGCGCGACGGCGTTCGGCAGCTCTCGTGGTCCGACCATCTCGAACGTGAGCGACTGCCGTCCCGGACCGTCGAGCACGAATGCGATCCCACCGATGGTCGCGAGCACGTAGACGATCGGGAGCGTGGCGGTTCCCGTCAGCGTGACGAACGCGAGCGCCGCCGAGACCATCATCGCGGCAGCTTGCGTGCCGATCACGAGGAGGCGCGTCTCGAACCGGTCGACGATCGAACCTGCGAAGAGGCCAAAGAGCGTGAACGGAACGAACCGGCAGAAGAGGAGCAGGCCGACGGCGATCGGCGAGCGGGAGAGCGAGATGACGAGCCAGGCGAGTGCCACGTTCTGCATCCACGACCCTGCCAGCGAGAAGACCTGCCCCGTGAAGAAGAGCCTGTAGTTGTGATGGCGTCGAAGGCTGCTGAACGTACGCGTGCGTAGCGCAAAGGTGACGGAGCTCAAAGGCTGCTGTCTTCCAGGAGCATGCGCAGCGGCTCGATCGCCGCCGCGATCGCGCGGAGGGCGTCGGGGTCGAGTGCGCTGAGCCGCTCGGCGAGCCAGACCGTCCGTCGCTCGCGGATCGAGCGGAGCAGGCGATCGCCCGCCGGCGTGAGCTCGAGCCCGACGCGCCGCCGGTCGACCTCCGAGCGCAACCGGCGCAGCAGCCCGGCACGCTCGAGTCGGTCGACCTGCTCGGAGAGCGCCGGGGCGGAGATCGCCTCGGCCTCGGCCAGGGCACGCAGGGTGAGGCCAGGACTCGCCTTGACGACGGCCAACAGGGTCGCCTGACGGGAGGTGACACCGAATTGCTCGGTCTCCTTGCGTAGCTCGCGCGCGACTCGCAGCACGACCGGCCGCAAGTCGTTTGCGAGGGCAAGTCCCAGATCCGTAGTCCCACTAACCATTATATAACCTAATTATACCTGCCCGACCCGAGTCGGGATCGCACCGTCTCCCTGTGGACAAGAAGGTGCAAAATCTGGCTGTTGCGGGCATTGTCGGACCCGGGCGGGTGTGGTGCGGCCCGGGGTGAGGTGCGGCGGCTAGCTGAGCGTCACGCGCTCGGCCTTGAGCTCGGGCTCGAGCTTGTAGCCGACGCCGTAGCGCGTCTGTAGAAAGGTGTGTGCCGAGGCGCGATGGTCGATCTTCTCGCGCAGCTTCCGCACGAAGACGTCGACCGTGCGGTCGCGGTGCGACGCGCGCCGGCCCCAGACCCGCTGGAGCAGCTCGTCACGGGTGAGCACCCGGCCCATCTCGAGTGCGAGCGCGTACAGGAGCCGGAACTCTGTCGGTGTCAGCTCGGCGCTCTGGTCGTCGACGTACGCCTGCACATTCTTCGTGTCGAGCCGGAGCTCTTCGATCACGATCTCGTCGCCGCGTCGGGGATCCTGTGCGCGCGTGCCGCGTCGGGCCGCGGCGCCGACCCGGGCCACGAGCTCCTTCATCGAGAACGGCTTCACGAGGTAGTCGTCGGCGCCGATCTCGAGCGCATGCACTCGGTCGTGCTCGGTGCCGCGCGCGGAGACGACGACGATCGGCGTGCCGATGCCCTCGCCCCGGGCCTGCTCGATCACCTTCCAGCCGTCGAGCCCCGGCAGCATGAGATCGAGCACGCAGACGTCCGGGCGCTCGAAGCGCAGGCGCGCGAGACCGATCTCGCCGTTGGCGACGCCGACGGCGTCGAACCCGGCCGACTGGAGGTGACGCGCCATCCCCTGCGCAATGACGTCGTCGTCCTCGATGATCAAGACCTTCGTCATGCAGGGGAATAATGGCTGCTCTCAGGCATCCCGGGGGCCGTCAGGTTGTTACCGGGTGGTAACAAACCGGTAACCGCACCGCGTCAAAGAGCGTGCCATCCTGGTCTTCGTCACGCGCGGCGGCGCCATGCGGTAGACAACACGCCATGGATCCGGACACGAGACGCGGACGGGTGCTGGTCGAGGAGAGCCGCGAGGCCGTGATCGTGCTCGATGACTCCGACACGGTCGTGCTCGCGAGTCGGCGCGCGCGGCAGTCGATCGAGGGGATCGAGGAGGGCGAGCGCATTCCGGAAGGGCTCCTCGCGGGCGAGCTCGGAGTCGTGCCGCTGATCGTGCCATACGAGGTCGGCGCGAGGCGCGAGCGCATCGTCTATCTGAGCCATCCCGGCGACATGACGGCTTACGAGGAGCTGCGCACCGGCTTTACGGCAGCCGTCTCGCACGAGCTGCGCACTCCGCTCGCGCGGCTGCTCTCGCTGCTCGAGATGGCGACGCTGCCCGGCGAGGACATCCACGCGCTCGTCGACCGAGCCCGCAGCGAGGTCGAGTCGGCGCGCGAGCTGATCGACGAGGTGCTGTTCCTGTCCGAGCTCGAGTCGGGCGGCCGCGTCGTCTCGCTCGGGCCCGTCGCGGTACGACCAGAGCTCGACATTGCGCTCTCGGAGCTCGAAGAGCGAGCCTCGCGGGCGGGCGTGTCGCTGCACGTCGCAGGCGACGAGACGATCACGCTCGAGATGCGCCCTCGTATGCTCCGCGTGATTGCGCAGAACCTCGCCGAGAACGCCATTCGGTACGCCGGTCCCGGCACGAGCTTCACGATCGTGATCGAGCGGGAAGGCGATTCGTTCGTGTTGCGCGGGACGGACGACGGAGTCGGCGTCAACGAGGAGGAGCTCCCGCGCCTCTTCGAGCGGTTCTATCGCGCGGATCACGCCCGGGCCTCTCGCGGCACGGGCCTCGGGCTTGCGATCGTGAAGCACATCGTCGGCCAGGCGGGTGGGGTCGTCGAGGCGCGCGGCGGCCGGGGGATCGGGCTCGAGATCCGCTGTGTGTTCCCGCGCCGAGGCCGGAGAACCGGGTGAATCAGGACGGTGGGGCCGGGCGCAGGCGACAGGGATCCACCATGTCGGCCGGGCGTGTCGGGCGGCGCAGCCCGAAACCGCCCGTTTAAGCCGTTCACGAGCCAGATTTACCAGTTCCTCACCAGTCGTTCACCACCCCGCACCCCACGCCTGAACGGGTGGGCACCACACTCCACGCAGGTTCATGAGCATGACGACGCCTCGTATTGACTCCGGCAAGCTCGGTGAGCTTGCCGCCACGACACCGGACGGCCGGGGAGCCGAGACGGTGTTCACCGTCAAGGATCTGTCAGTGACGTACTCGGGCAATCTTGCGCTCAGCGACGTCACGCTCGAGATCCAGAAGAACTTCGTGACGGCGTTCATCGGGCCCTCGGGCTGCGGCAAGAGCACGTTCATCCGCTGCTTCAACCGGATGAACGACCTCGTGCCCGGCGCTGCCGTCACGGGCGAAGTGCTCTACCACGGCCGCGATCTCTACGGATCGAACGTCGACCCGGTCGAGGTCCGCCGCCGCATCGGGATGGTCTTCCAGAAGCCCAACCCGTTCCCGAAGTCGATCTACGACAACATCGCGTTCGGCCCTCGCATCCTCAAGATGACCGACGGCCTCGACGAGCGCGTCGAGCGCACGCTGCGCCACGCCGCACTGTGGGACGAGGTCAAGGACCGGCTGAAGGAGAACGCCCTCGGTCTGTCCGGCGGCCAGCAGCAGCGCCTCTGCATCGCGCGCGCGCTCGCCGTCGAGCCGGACGTGATCCTGATGGACGAGCCGGCGTCGGCGCTCGATCCGATCTCGACGTCGCGGATCGAGGACCTGATCCATGAGCTCAAGAACGAATACACGATCGTGATCGTGACCCACAACATGCAGCAGGCGGCGCGCGTCGCGGATATGACGGCCTTCTTCAGCGTCGAGCTGCGCGAGGACGGGAGCGGCCGCCACGGGGTGCTCGTCGAGTACGACCAGACGACGAGGGTCTTCACGAATCCGGCCGACAAGCGCACCGAGGACTACGTCACGGGTCGGTTCGGTTGACGATGGCCCGCGTCGAGTTCCAGGCCAGCCTCGACTCGCTCGAGGCAACCCTCCAGGAGCAGGGCGCACTCGTCCTGCGGGCGTTGCGAGGTGCCGTCGACGTGCTCGGCTCGCAGGATGCCGAGCTGTGTGACGAGGTCGTCGCCTTCGACGACGAGGTCGATGCGCGTTACCACGGGATCGAGAAGTCGATCGGGGAGCTGCTCGCGCAGCAGTCGCCCGTGGCGACGGATCTCCGTCTCGTCCTTGCGATCCTCCACGACTCGATCCACCTCGAGCGCATCGGCGACCAGTGCGTCACGATCGCCAAGCTGACGAAGCTCGCGAGCGAGCTCGAGCCGCACCGTGACCTCGTCGAGGGCTTGACGGAGATGGGCGAGCGCGCCGCCGAGATGGTGCGGATCGCGCTCGACTCCTTCTCGGACCGCGACGTCGCGCGTGCCCGCGGTCTCGTCGAGCTCGACGAGCTGATCGACCGCACGAACAGGCGCGTCTCCGACCAGGTGCTGAAGATGGCGAGCACTCCTGGCACGCAGGAGTGGGGCATGCGAATGATCGTCGTTTCGCGATGCATCGAGCGCATCGGCGACAACGCTGTCGACATCGGCGAGCAGACCGCTTTTCTCGTCACCGGCGAGTTCCACGAGTTCACCGACGCCTCGCACTGACCGGTCGCATTCACCAGTTCGCAACCGTAATGACACCAGAGTTCTGCCCATTCGAAGCATCTGCCGGGGAAAGCTCGCGTCGGACATCAGTGAAGAGCACAACCAACTGGCTACCGCAACAAAGGGAGAGGGTCATATCATGAAGAGGGCATTCGCGGTCATGCTCGTCGTGGCCGTCATGGTCGCGACGGCGATGGCCGCCGGGGCCGCAACGGCAGCTCCGGCGAAGAAGCAGGACACGAACATCAGCGGGGCAGGCAGCTCGTTCGTCTTCCCGCTCGTCTCGAAGTGGATTCCCGCGCTGGGGACCGCCTACGGCTACAACGTCTCCTACTACGCCGATCGGCTCCGGTGGCGGCATCGCCGCGATCCAGGCCGGGACGGTCGACTTCGGCGCCTCCGACGCACCGCTGTCGTCCGACCAGTTCGCGAACTGCAAGGGTTGCGTCCAGATCCCCTGGGCGCTGTCGGCGACCGCCATCATGTACAACCTGCCCGGGATCAACTGCGTGCTTCGGCTGACCGGGCCGATCCTCGCCAACATCTACCTCGGCAACATCACGAAGTGGAACGACGCGGCGATCACGAAGATCAATCCGAAGTGCAGCCTCTCGTCCACGAGCATCACACCCGTCTACCGCTCGGACAACTCGGGCACCACGTTCAACTTCACCGACTACCTCTCGACGGTCAACTCGACCTGGAAGTCGAAGTTCGGCGTGGGCGTGAACGCGCAGTGGCCGGCGGGCGTCGGCGGCAAGGGCAGTTCGGGCGTCTCCGGCGTCATCGCCAAGACCGAGGGCTCGATCGGCTACGCGGACATCGCATACGCGCTCAAGAACAAGCTCCGCTTCGCTTCGATGCTGAACAAGTCGGGCAAGTACGCGACGCCTGGCCTGCGCGGCATCGCCGCGGCGGCCGCCACGGCACCGAAGGTGATCAAGGGTGACGGGGCGATCTCGATCGTGGATCCGCCGAAGGGGAACCCGCTTGCCTACCCGATCTCGACGTTCACGTAGGTGATCGCGTCGTCGAGCTCGTCGAAGAGAGCCGAGTTGCGGAAGATGATCTACTGGGCGGTGACGCAGGGGCAGACCTACGACGAAGCCGCTGCTCTTCTACCCGCTGCCCAAGCAGGTTCAGGCATTCGCCTACAAGCAGATCAAGAAGATCTAGCGCCGGCACGAATCAGAACCTGAGATGAGCATCCTGACACCGGATCCCGTGGCGCCACGCGCCGATCGAACGCCACGGGATCCGGCTGGGTGACTTCGTCTTCAGGGGCGTCGCCCTCGTCGCGGCGGTCGGGGTCACAGCGATTCTCGGCTTCATCGGCTACAAGGTCTTCGCCCTCGCCTGGCCCGCGATGCAGAAGTACGGCCTCTCGTTCCTCTGGACGGAGGCCTGGAACCCGAACACGAACGCCTACGGCGCACTGACGTTCATCTACGGGACGATCGTGACGGCGTTCATCGCTCTTCTTCTCGCGACGCCGCTCTCGATCGCGATCGCGCTCTTCCTGACCGAGCTCGCCCCGAAACGGCTCGCCGCCCCGATCGCGACGATGGTCGAGCTCCTCGCCGCCATCCCGAGCGTCGTACTCGGCCTCTGGGGCATTCTCGTCTTCGGGCCCTGGGTGGCGCAGCACCTCGAGCCCTGGTTGCAGAGCTGGTTCGGGTTCCTGCCGATCTTCTCGGGCGATCCGTCGCAGGCGGGCCTGCTGCCGGCGGCACTCGTCCTGACGATCATGATCATCCCGATCACCTCGGCCATCTGCCGGGAGCTGTTCAGCCGCGTGCCACGCGATCTCACGGACGGATCGCTCGCCCTCGGCTCCACGCGGTGGGAGGCGATCCGCCGGGTCGCGCTGCCCTACGCGGCGCCCGGTATCTCGGCGGCCGTTCTCCTCGGGCTCGGGCGAGCCTTTGGCGAGGCCATCGCCGTCACCCAGGTGATCGGGAGCGGCAACGCGATCAACCGCTCCCTCTTCCCGCCCGGCGACACGCTCGCGAGCCGTATTGCGAGCACCTACCAGGGCGCCAGCAACCAGATCGAGGTGCAGTCCCTCCTCTATCTCGGCGCCATCCTGCTCGTGATCTCGCTGATCACGAACGTGTCGGCGCAGCTGGTCGTGAACAAGTTCCAGAAGGCCCGGAGGATGTCGACCGGATGAGCGCCGCCGAGATCACCGATCCGTACGACATCACGACGCGGTCGAACAGCCTCGGCAGGCGCCGCCGGATCCAGCAGCTCGTCTCGGTGGTCGCTCTCCTGAGCGCGCTCTTCGCCGTCCTGATCCTCGCGCTCGTGCTCGGCACCGTCCTCTTCAAGGGTCTCAGCCAGCTCAGCCTCGATTTCCTGACGAAGTCCTCGGCGCTCTTCGGCGAGACGGGGGGTATCGCCGATGCGCTCGTCGGAAGCGCGATCATGGTTGCGATGGCGGCTCTCATGGCGGTGCCGATCGCGATCCTCGTTGCGATCTACATCGCCGAGTACGCCGGCCCGAAGGCCGCCGCGTTCTTCCGCGTCATGCTGGACGTTCTGAACGGCGTCCCGGCGATCATCGTCGGCATCTTCATCTACGGGATCCTCGTCGTCGGCAACGGCCAGAGCGCCATCTACGGGTCGATGGCGCTCGCGATCCTGATGATCCCGATGATCGCCCGTGCGACGCAGGAGGTCCTCGAGCTGGTGCCCCGACACCTGCGCGAGGCGAGCCTCGCGCTCGGGGTTCCGCGCTGGCGGACGGTCTACAGCATCGTCCTGCCGACCGCGATCGGCGGCATCCTCACCGGCGTCGTGATCGCCGTTGCCCGCGTTGCCGGCGAGACGGCGCCGCTCCTGTTCACGTCGTCGCTCGTCACGACGCAAGGCGTCTCGGTCGACGTCCACCAGGCGCTCGCGACGCTGCCGGTGCGGATCTTCACGCTTTCGGAGTCGGCCTCGCCCGACGACCAGGCCGCCGCCTGGGCCGCGGCGCTCGTACTGATCGCCTTCGTGCTCGTCATGAACATCCTTGCGAAGTACTTCGCCGGGCGGAAGCGAAAGAGCCTCGAGGGCATCTAGACCCACGCTCCCCGTGGCCGTCCGTCCGCGGGCCTTTCCCGGCCCTACGGGTGCTGCCTCCCTTCCCGTCCGAGACGACATGAGCGCTGGGCTCACAGGCTCCGGGCAACATGGCGTCGACGCGGAACATGACGATATCGTCGAGGCGATCGAGACTGGCAGTGGTGGCCGACGTCGCGATCATCCGCCGCGCGTTCGCCGGATCGTCACCCGAGCTTTACCGCATCCACGGCACCCCCCGGCAGAGACTCCAGTCGAGTCACTGATCACTCACGACAAGGGGGAAATGATGAGGAAGCGCACGAAGCTCGTGACGCTCGCGGTGGGAGCAGCGCTTGCGTCGATGGGAGCGCTGTCGGCGACCGGCGCTGCGGGGCCGTCGATCGCGCTGACGCCGGTACCGACAGCGAACGCAAAGACGGCAGGGATGTCTCGCCCGAACGTTCTGTCGCCGGAAGTGCAGGACGTCACATGGGCCCAGGGCTCGACGCCGGTCGAGAACCCGTCCAACGGCATCAGCTACTACGGCTACGACGACGGGGGCACGTTCATGCCGCTACCGAGCAGCTACACCGCCGGCCCGCCTGCGTCCGTCTCGATCTCGCAGGTTGCGCCGATCGAAGCGACGAAGACGGAGCCCGACAAGAACGTCTACCTCGTGCTCGACAACGTGAAGGGCGCCGATCCGAATTACGACTACGGCCGGCACTTCCTGTTCCAGGGCCATGAGAACGGCTCGCCGGGTTACATCACCAGGATCAACCTCGATGCCGACGGGCCGCATCGGGTGACGTTGCTCGCCACCCAGGATGCAGCCACGAACCTTCCGGTCTTCGACGGGTCGACCTGGGATCCGTGGGCCAAGAGGCTGCTCTTCACCTCCGAGGGCTCGACGACAGGCGGTGTTTGGCAGGCGAACCTCGACGTTCCGGCCAAGGCCGACAACCTCCAGGCCTATCTCGGCGTGGGCGGTTTCGAGGGGATCCAGAACGACGACCGCGGCCAGCTCTACATCGTGGAAGACGTCGGTGGCTCGACGAACGCGAACAAGGTGAAGCCGGTGAACAGCTTCGTCTATCGGTTCAAGCCGAAGGATCCGGCCGACCTCAGGAAGGGCGGCGTCATCCAGGCGCTCCAGGTGCTCGGCAGCGACGGCCAGCCCGTTACGGCCGCCGACGGCAATCTCGTGACCTACGGCGACAATCCGCCGAAGTACGCGGCGTTGCACGCCTACGGCAGCTCGTTCAAGACGAAGTGGGTCGACCTGACGACGACGACCGCGGCATCAACGCTGCCCGGCCCGAACGTCAATGCACTTGCGAAGACGAAGAACGCGACGCCGTTCAAGCGACCCGAGAACGGCGTCTTCCAGCCGGGCTCGAAGTTCAGCAAGTTCTACTTCACCGAGACGGGCGACACCGACAACCGCTCGACAGCCACGACCACCGGTGGCTTCGGCTCCGTGTTCGCGCTGACGCAGAATCCGAAGTCGGACGACGGCTCGATCTCGATCTTCTACAACGGTGACCTCGAGCACGCCGGCTTCGACAACATCCAGTTCTTCGGCGAGAACCAGCTCGCGGTCGTCGAAGACCGTGGTGACACGCTCCATGGCCAGCAGCCGAACGGGCTCGACTCGGCCTGGATGCTCGACACGACAACCGACTACGGTGACGCCGCCCACAAGCCGGTGCGGTTCATCGCCGAGGGCCGCGACGCCTCCGCCACGATCGACTCCGCACTCGGCGGTCTCGGCCTACCGGGCAGCGCGTTCAAGAACGACGGCGACAACGAGATCACCGGCATCCATGTCTCGGACGGCGATCCCGGCAAGGGCGGCATCCTCGGCGCGAAGAAGCCGAAGCCGTTCAGGGGCGACGGCAAGTGGCGCGCCTTCTGGACGCAGCAGCACGGGGACAACAACACGTTCGAGTTGATCCGCTCGAACGTGGATCGCGCTGCTGCCTACGACAGGGGAGATGACGGGGAATAGACACAGGCAAGCCCTAAGGTCCTGAGGGCACGCGTACAGAGGAGAGGGGTGAGGGGCGTCAAGGCCCCTCACCCCTCTTCACCTGGTAGGCGACTTTCGGGGTAGGCGACTTCGGGCTGCTCGGGCGCAACCAGGCGTTCACCACCCTCTCATCGACTACCGAAATTGGGGTGATCGCCTAGGGTGCGCTTGCGATGACAACGACGCCTCCCGAGGCCCGCTCCCAGGGGTGTGACGATGCCGGCTGACACCGCGCCGCGGCGGAAGCCGGCACCTGGCGCCGTCGAGCCGGAAGCGGGGATCGCCGCGAAGCTCTCGACGCTCGACCGCTTCCTGCCACTCTGGATCGGCCTTGCGATGGCAGGCGGAGTCGTGCTTGGGTCGCTGATCCCTCGGCTGAACGACGGGCTCGACACGTTGCGGGTCGGCACAATCAGCCTCCCGATTGCGCTCGGCCTGCTGTTGATGATGTATCCGGTGCTCGCGAAGGTTCGGTACGAGGAACTCGGTCGACTGCGCACCGACCGTCGCCTGTTCGCCGCGTCGCTCCTGCTCAACTGGGTGTTCGGGCCGCTGCTGATGTTCGCGCTGGCCTGGCTGTTTCTCGCCGATCAACCCGCGTACCGGACGGGGGTGATCATCGTCGGCCTCGCCCGCTGCATCGCGATGGTGCTCGTCTGGAACGATCTCGCGTGCGGAGACCGGGAGGGAGCGGCGGTGCTCGTCGCAATCAACTCGCTCTTCCAGATCGTCGCCTACTCGTTCCTCGGCTACTTCTACCTCACGGTGTTGCCGGGATGGCTCGGGCTCGACACGCAGGGGTTCGAGGTCTCGATCTGGGAAGTTGCCCGGACGGTGCTGATCTTCCTCGGCATCCCGCTCCTCGCCGGCTACCTGACCCGACGCATCGGGATCGAGCGGCGCGGACGCGCCTGGTACGAGAACGTCTTCATCCCGCGGATCAGCCCGATCACGCTGTACGGGCTCCTGTTCACGATCGTCATCCTCTTCGCGATCCAGGGTGATGCGATCACGGCCAACCCGCTCGACGTCGTCCGCATTGCATTGCCGCTCCTCGTCTACTTCCTCGTCATGTTCGCCGCCTCGTTCGCGCTCGGTAAGAAGATCGGCCTCGCCTACGATCGCACGACGGCTCTGGCGTTCACGGCCGCGAGCAACAACTTCGAGCTCGCGATCGCCGTGGCCGTCGGCGTCTTCGGCGCCACCTCGGGTGAGGCGCTCGCCGGTGTCGTCGGACCGCTGATCGAGGTTCCGGTACTCCTCGCTCTGGTCTACGTGGCGCTCTGGCTGCACCGGCGGCTCACGTGGCCTGCCCCCGCTACGGCGTGATGAGCCGGCGTGCAGTGGCAGTCGCCTCGCGCGGGAGTAGAAGAGACAGCACGCCGGCCGCAACCAGGAAGACGACGCTCGCGACGAGGCAGGCGGTGAGGCCGTGCCACTGGTAGAGCAGCCCGGAGAGCACGGTGCCGATGAGCCGGCCGCCCGCGTTTGCCATGTAGTAGAAGCCGACGTTCATCGCGACCTTGTCGCCCTCCGCGTAGTGGAGGATCAGGAAGGAGTGCACTGCCGAGTTGAGGGCGAAGATGACGCCCCAGACGAGGAGGCCGACGACGATCACGACGGACGGATCGATGCTCGACTGGAGCGCCACCGCGATGCCCGCCGTGAGCGCGGCCAGGATGAAGGCGAGCCACGTTGCGGTGAGACCCGTCGGCTCGCCGCCGTTTCGGCGGCGCAGGAGCGATGGCGCGGACGCCTGGACGAGCCCGTAGAAGATCACCCACGCGCCGAGGAACGCACCGGCCTGCCAGAAGCTCCAGCCCTCCTGGGTGCGAAGGAACACGGGCAGTCCGACGACGAACCAAACGTCGCGGGCAGCAAACAGAACCATGCGCGCCGCGGCGAGGACGTTGACGGCACGCGTGTTCGAGAACATGTGCCCGAACTTCGCCTTGGCACTTCCCCGGCCGAGCGAGCCGCGCATCATCGTCAGGACGACGACGAGTGCGGTGCCGACGAGCGCTGCCAGCACGAGGATCGCACTCTGGAAGCCGATCACGGTGAGCAGCAGGCCGCCGACGAAGAAGCCAATGCCCTTCATGGCGTTCTTCGAGCCGGTCAGGATCGCGACCCAGCGAAACAGCGTGGCCGACTCGTCGCTCGGGACGACGAGCTTGACGGCGCTCTTGGAGCTCATCTTCGTCAGGTCCTTGGCGATGCCGGAGAGCGCTTGCGCCACCATCACGTACGGCACGACAAGCCAGGAGGTGGGGGCGAGCGCGAGCATCGAGAGCGCGATGAGCTGGGTCGAGAGCCCACCGATGAGGGTCGACTTCAGCCCGAAGCGGGCTGCGAGGAAGCCTCCGACGAGGTTCGTGACGATCCCGAAGATCTCGTAGAAGAGAAAGAGCATCGCGACCTCGAACGGGCTGTAGCCGAGGTCGTAGAAGTAGAAGAGGACGAGAACGCGGAGCGCGCCGTCGGTGAGCGTGTCGGCCCAGTAGGCACCGGTGACGATCGCGTAGTTGCGCAGGTCGGCGGAGCGCCCACCGCCTGGTGTTTCATTGGTGGCCATCCGTGCCGTCCCCAGCGTCAGCGGTTCTCTAGAGCCCCCTCGCCACGATTGCGGCGAGGTCGACGAGGCGGTTGGCGTAGCCCCACTCGTTGTCGTACCAGGCGTAGACCTTCGCCTGGGTGCCGGCGACGACCATGGTCGAGAGCGCGTCGATGACCGACGAGCGTGGATCGTTGACGTAGTCCACGCTGACGAGCGGACGCTCCTCGTACCCGAGGATCCCGGAGAGCGGCCCGTCGGCCGCCGCGCGAAGCAGGCCGTTGACCTCCCCCACGGTGGTGTCCCGCACGAGCTCGAACACGCAGTCGGTCAGCGAGGCGTTCAGGAGCGGGACGCGCACGGCGTGCCCGTTGAGCCGACCCTGCAGCTCCGGAAAGATCAGGCCGATCGCGGTTGCCGATCCCGTCGACGTCGGTATGAGCGACATCCCGGCGGCTCGTGCGCGGCGCAGATCCTTGTGCGGTGCGTCCACGATCGTCTGGGTATTCGTCAGGTCGTGCAGGGTCGTGATCGACCCGTGGCTGATCCCGATGCCTTCGTGGAGCACCTTGACGACCGGCGCGAGGCAGTTCGTCGTGCATGACGCGGCCGTAACGATGTCATGGACGGCGGGGTCGTAGAGGGTGTCGTTCACTCCGACGACGATGTTCAACCCGGAGCCGTCCTTGACGGGGGCGGCGACGACGACCTTCCGTGCGCCACGGTCGAGGAAGGGTGTCAGCGCCGGGCCTGACCGGAACCGGCCCGAGCACTCGAGCACGATGTCGACGCCGAGCGATCCCCAATCGACGTCGGCCGGCTCGGTGGCAGCGGACCAGGTGATCCTGCCTCCGTCGACGATGACCGCTTCGGCATCGCTCCTCAGCGGCTCGTGCCAGCGGCCGTGCACGGAGTCGAACTCGAGGAGATGCGCCCCCGTGTGCGGGCCGCCCGCCACCTCGTTGACGTGGACGAACTCGAGATCGTCTTGGCCCCAGCCGGCGCGAAGGGCAAGACGGCCGATCCGGCCAAAGCCGTTGATGCCGACGCGGGCCACCCCGTTCACGCAGCGACCTCGACCACAGACCCGGCGATCAACATCGCCAGATGGCCGAGCGCACTCTGCCGCACGGAGTAGTAGACGAAGGTGCGCTCCTGGCGCCGATCGACGAGCCCGGCCTGCCACAGCACCCGCAGGTGGTGGCTCACGCTCGGCTGGCTCAGCCCGAGGGGATCCGTGAGGTCGCAGACGCAGACGCCGTCGGGTGCTGCCGAGACCAGGCGATGCAGGATCTTGATGCGCATCGGCTCGGCGATGGCCTTGAGGAGCTTCGCGAGGCTCTCGGCTGCCTCGTCATCGAGCACGGGCGCGACGAGCGGGGTGGTGCACTGGTCGATGAGGTTCAGGTCGGTCTGCACACCACGAATATAGACAGGCGTAAATATTGATGCAAGACGATATTCAGTCGCTCACCGGATGGTCACAGGACCGAGGCGACGCACGCGGCGATGACGCCGAGCTCCGACCACTAGAAGAGCTCGTTGGTGCCGGCGAAGATGGCCGATACCGATGTGTCGGTGAAGACGCTCGCGATGCTCTGAGCGAGCACACCGGACGCGGTCAATACGTCGATCTCGGCCGTCCGATCCGCGAGCGGGACGGTATCGGTGATCACGATGGTCTCGATGGCGCTTGCTGCGAGGAGCGTCGTTGCATCGCCGCTGAAGACGCCGTGGGTCGCGCACGCGAACACGCGAGAGGCGCCGGCATCGCGGAGGGCAGCGGCGCCCGAGATGAGCGTCTCACCGCTGTCGATGATATCGTCGAGGAGGATCGCGGTCTTGCCCGTCACGGTGCCGATGACGCCAGGCCTGCCTGCCGCTCGGGCCGCCAGGCTGTCGCGGTTGAGCACGACGAGCGGCACCCCGAGCATGTCCGCAAACCGCCCGGCGAGCTTTGTGCGCCCGGTGTCGGGTGACACGACAACGACCTCCTCGTTCGCGCAGCGCTCCCGGAAGTGATCGGCGAGAAGGGGCAACGCCGTCATGTGGTCGACAGGGATCGTGAAGAAGCCCTGCACCTGTCCGGCATGGAGATCCATCGTCAGCACCCGGGTGGCGCCGGCGCACTCGAGCATCTCGGCCACGAGGCGAGCCGTGACCGGCTCACGCGGTCGTGACTTCCGGTCATAGCCGGCATAGAAGAACCGGGGGATCACGGCGATGATTCGCTTTGCCGAGGCGAGCTTCGCGGCGTTGATCATCACGAGGAGCTCGATCAGGTGCTCGTCGAGTGGTGGGGTCGCCGTCTGCAGGATGAAAACGTCGGCCCCCCGCACCGATTCCTCGAAGCGGCACGCGCGTTCCCCGTTCTCGAATTGCTCCATGTTCACCGCGCTGAGCTCGACTTCCAGGCTCTGCGCAATCCGCGCTGCGAGGTCCGGCGAGGATCGACCGGCAAACAGCAGCAGCCGCCGGTCCGTCGCGCGGTCGATGCTCCTCGAGCCGGCCGTCATCGGGTCTGCCGCCGCGGCGCCACGTCGGCTCCGGCGTAGAGGCGAAAGCCGCCCTCGGTGCGGGCAGAGGAAAGGCGAACGCCGTCGTCGTAGCGCACCGTCCGAAGGCTGAGGCAAACCCGGTCATCGACCTGGCCGATCTCGAGCAGGCCATCGTGGTCAACGCTCATCTGGTGACCGTACCGGCTCGCCGTGCGGGAGAGCCGATTCGCGAACGGCTCACCGGGTGGCTCGCAGGCGCGCATTGGCCCCGGGGAACGGCGCGACGTGAAGGTCATCGAGGACGTTCGATAGCATTGGGATCGTGAAAGGAGCCCGCCCACTCGTCGCGTGTTGTGCGCCGATTGCGCGTCCGACGCTCTCCGATACCGAGGCAGTCGAGCTCGAAACGCTCTTCAAGGCGCTCGCCGACCGTCACCGTGTCAAGATTCTCAATCTGCTCGCCCGGGCGGGAGGCGAGGCGATCTGCGTCTGCGACTTCACGGAGCCTCTCGGGCTGAAGCAGCCGACGGTCTCCTACCACCTCAAGCTCCTGACCGATGCGGGGTTACTCCGACGCGAGAGGCGGGGGAGCTTCGCCTACTACCGCCTCGCCGATGGCGCGCTCGCCGGTCTGGGCGACGTTGTCGCGCCCCCGGCGGGGCTCGCGCTAGCACACTGAGCGAGTCGGACCCTTCCGTGCCTGCCGCAGTCATCCGCACCGAGCGCCTCGACCTGGTGCTGCTCGACCGCGTCTGGCTGCAGGCGTTCGCCGACGGGACGCCGCTGCCCGACCGTGGCTTTACCGACCCGGATGCGTTCCTCGCCGACTCGGCGGATCTCGTGCAGTGGCGGCTCCGGCAGATCGCCGCCGATCCCACCGAGGAGCCGTGGCTCCTGAGGGCGATCGTCCGGCGCGACGAGGCGGTCGCCGTCGGGTACGCCAACTTCCATGCCCCGCCAGACGAGCGCGGCATGGTCGAGATCGGCTACACGATCGTTCCGTCGCGTCGGCGCCAGGGCTACGCCTCCGAGGCGGCAGCCGGCATGTGGCGGTGGGCGGCCGAGAATGGAGCGCGGATCCTTCGCGCGACGATCAGCCCCTCCAACGAGCCTTCGCTCGCCCTCATCCGCAAGGAGGGCTTCGTCGAGGTCGGCGAGCAGATGGACGAGATCGACGGCCTCGAGATCATCTTCGAGAAGCCCGTCTCGGCCTGAGCTCTACCGGAGCTCACCGGGCCGATACGGTGACGGTCGTGGCGCTTCGCAACAGAGTGACCCCCTTCAGCGAGCTCGTCACCGAAGAGGCGCGGGGACTCGTCTACGGCAACCGCGGCTGCCTGCACGATCGCGACGGCCGCGTCCGGCGGCGCTTCAACGGCAAGCGCTGGATCGCGTGCCGGCTCGAGTTCCGCGGCTGGAAGCGGACGCGGCTGGTACAGCCGGGGCGCTTCACGGAGCTCTTCTTCCTCGACGAGGCGACAGCGTTCGCTGCGGGCCACCGGCCCTGCGCACTCTGCCGCCACGAGGACTACGAGCGATTCGTGAGCCGTTGGCACGAGCTTCATCCGGAGGATGGGCGCGGGGCGGATGCACTCGATGCACGGCTGCATGCCGAGCGGGTGCACGGTGAGTCGCGGGGTCAGCGCCGGCACGAGATGCGGTTCGAGACGCTGCCGGACGGAGCATTCGTCGTCGACGATGGCGCAGCGTTTCTCGTGCTTGGCGAGCAGCTGCTGCGGTGGACACCGGCCGGGTATCCCGACGCGAGGCCGCGGCCGGGGGGCACCGCAGTCGTGCTCACGCCGCCGTCCCTCGTTGCCGTCCTCGTGACCGGGTGGGACGGAGCTGTCCCGCTCCTCCATCCCTCGGCGGGAAGCGCGGCGACCGGCTGAAGCCGGCACCGCCGTAGAACGACAGCGGGCCGCTCACGCGGCCCGCTTCGACACGGTGCGAGGAGGGAGCCGAGCCGCAGGCATCGTCCCTGCGGACAGCTCGGCTCCCGTGTCTCACGCGGCCGGTCTGGGACGCGACCGCTCGACCCGCTCCTGCGCGAGCCGCGCCTGGCGACGCGTCTCGAGCTGGATCACCTTTGCCGGGCGCGACGTCTTGAGGTTCGGCGTCGCGACCCGAACGACATGCAGGTGCATTCGTCTCTCCTCTCGTTGTGATGGGTGTCCCACGACGCTCCGGGCGGGAGCGCCGGAGGTGGAGCGGGAGATGCGGCGTCGTGGGCGACGGCATGCACATCTCCGGGCGTGTGGGAAGGCGCCGCCAGCCGGACTGACGCCGGCGGCCCCTGCCTGGTCCTCCCCTGGGGATGGCGCGGGTGGGATTCGAACCCACGGTCTCGAGCTCATGAGGCTCGCGAGGACAGCCGCTCCTCTACCGCGCGATGGGTGGCTGGTGCGGACGACGGTCGCGGGGGGCGAGAGCCTCTCGGTCCAGCTCCGGGGTACGAAGGCTCGGCGCAGCAGGTGCACGCCTCAATGGCAGTCCGCGGCCGTCATTCGATGTCACGCACGCCCGGCGTCTCCGCTGGAGCGAACGATGTTGTCCATGCCTCTCGCCAACCCTTCGACCCTGGATCGCCGACCGGTCCTTACGCGCTTCGCCGCGGTCGTCGTCCTACGTGGAGGGGCTTTGGAGCCCGATGCTCGGATACAGTTCAGAAAAAACGCATGCTAAAGCCAGTGGCAATGTGCACACGGTAATTCCGGATCGGTAACTGAGGTCTTTCTCTCTCAGGCGGGGCCTCGGGTAGATCTAGATCGTTCTCACAGTGAGCATCACCTTCATTCAGAGTCGGAGATTCGTGCGGGGAAATGGAGTGGAGCGGCGGAGCAACGAAAAAGGGCGACCCGTTCGGATCGCCCTCGACTGGCCTGGTATGGCGCTAGACCGCTAGCGCGCATGCCTCCCAGCGAGGACGCGGGCGTTCTCCGTGCGGGGCTTCCGATCGAAGCTGGTCCTACACGGCAGCGCCGAGGCGGCAGTGACCGCGCCGACGTACAACGCCCTGGTATGTGTGGAAGAGACCATCATGTCGGCCGGAGTATAGGGAACCATTTCGCAGAATGCAAGAGATGTAATGCAAGACTCGAAAGACTTCCATGACGGCCTGATCGATTTGCAATGCAGAAATGGCAGAGCAGGATTGTTTGGCTATTTCTGCGTCATCCGAGTGGTGCAGAGAGTCCGTGTGCTCGGAGCCAGTCTCCGACGCGCGCAAAGAGCCCCGGCGCGAACGTGTCCGAGCGGAGCATCTCCGCCGTCAGCCCGGTCGTCGTCTCGACGAGGGCGTGGTTCGCGTGCGGGAAGTCGATCACCGTGAAGCTACGTCCCGGCTCTCCTGCGATCGGGGCGAGCCGCCGCGCCGAGAGGCGCGGCGGGACGATCGTGTCCTTGCCGCCGTACACCCACAGAGCAGGGATCTTCAGCTTCCGGATCGAGGGGATGGGGTCGAACCCGGCCGAGCCGTGCTTCAGCACCGCGGCGTCGATCGCATCCTCCGACATCTGTGGTGGGCGATTGCCTGCGCCCGCGAGATCCTGGTAGACGTCGTTCTCGTCGGCGGTCACGGCCGGGCCGGAGAAGAGCGCCAGGAACCTGATCGCAGGCTCGCGTGCTGCGGCGAGCGGGGCGATCCAACCTGCCTGACTGTGGCCCGTGAGCCCGACGCGCGCGCGATCGATCTCGGGCTGGGCGGCGAGGAATCGCGCTGCCGCTGCGGCGTCGCGCGCGAGAGTGTCGATCGATCCGGAGGTCGGCGACTCCCCCGGGTAGACACCGCCGGATTGGCCGATGCCACGCTTGTCATAGACGAGGACCGCGACGCCGTGGCGCAGCAGCATTGCCGACAGCTCAGGGAGATACGCGCGCCCGGTCGGCCCGGAGCCGTGCACGAACGCCACGGCTGCGTGCTTGCCCGCACCGGGCGGGATCGACAGCGTCCCGGCGAGCGTGACCGTGCCGCTGCGGAAGCGCACCTCGAGCTGGCGCGGGCGGAGACGCTTCGCTGAGGTACCGCCGATTCGGGCGGAGGCGGCGGCGAAGGAGGCGGTCCCCGTCGAGGGTGTGCGCGTCGAGAACCCGGATCCGATCGTGAACCCGGCACCGGCGGGATAGATCGCGCGCACCCTGCCCGAGTCGAGGTCGACGAGCCGCGCCGGCCCGTACGGATCGTCGACGACGGACTCGATCGAGCTACCTACGCGGTAGAGGCCGCGGGCGATGAACGCGTGGCCCGTCCCCGAGCGCGCCGAGAACGTGCCCTCGAGCGCGCCCTGGCGCACCGTCCCGGCGAGCTTTCCTGCCGCGACCGTGCCGTCGAAGACGAGCGGCGCCGGCCTGCCCGGGAGCTGGAACCGAACGCGCCCGCCTGCCGTCGAGAGTGGCACGGCCTGCAGGTCGGCATGGCCGACGCCGAGCGTGACACGTGCCTGCTTGCCGCCCAGGGTCACGGCGAAGTCGTCGCCACCGCCAAGCGTGTAGCGGCCGACCCACGACCCGGTCGCTGCGGAGCTCGCCGCGCCGGCGCCGGCCACGGCGACGAGGAGTGCGAACCCTGCCACGCCTGCGAGCAACGGTCTCATCCGGGCCTCCTGGTACAACTAGTGCGTTGACGCAGTAAAGGTAGCGGCTGCAACGACGTGATGCAACGACGTCATGCAACGACGTCATGCAACGGGGGATGAACGTGACGGAGATGGTGAACAGGCAGCTCTTCCTCCAGGTCTCGACGACCTCACAGCTCGTCGGCCGCATCGTCGAGGCGCAGCTCGAGCAGGTTGGGATCCCGGCGTTCCTGCTGGCGCTCCTCACTCACGTCCGCGAGCTCGGGCCCGTGAGCCCGACCGGTATTTCGCTCGCATCCGGAGCCCCACCGACCACGCTGCGGGACAACATCCAGCGGCTCGTCGACCGCCGCCTCGTTCGTCGCGTGCCGAATCCCGACGACGGCCGCTCGTACCTGCTCGTGCTGACGCGGCGCGGGGAGATCGCCGTGCGCGCGGCGGATCCCACCCTGCTCGAGGCCTACGTGGCGCTCGAGGAGCGGCTGCCGCGACCGCTCCGCGACTACGAGCTGATGCTCGACGAGCTCAACGAGGCCCTCGAGGGAGCGCGCGAGGTGCTCGAGGAGCCCGCGAAAATCCGGACGACCGGCTGAAGCCGGGCGCCTCGTGCCGGTACGACGATGGGCTTCAGCCCGTCGCCCGGGGCTCAGCCCTGGTCGAGCGCGGCGACGACTGCAGCGATGTTCGCCCGCCAGATTTCAGCGGGCGTCGGCGGCAGCACGTCGTCCCAGATCGCCGCGAAGCTGCCGATGAGCTGTGGCAGGCGTGCCGGGCGCGCCATGAACCACCAGTGCAGGTGCTCTCCGCCGTCGCCCCAGCGGCACACATGCACGCGGCCGATCTCGCCGATCGAGCGGATCGCGCGCTCGATCCGCGCGATCAGGACTCCGAGCTCGGCGGCGAGCTCGTCGGGAAGGTCGCCTGGCTCGCCGAGGTGGACGCGCGGCTCGAGCAGGAGCACCACCGGAAGCCCGCTCGGCTCCTGCGAGGCGTGGAGGCGCCAGCGCTCGCTGACCCAGATGAACTCGGTGTCGGGCGCGTTGCACCGCCGGCACTCGACCCCACCTGCCCCACTCCGCGGCTCCTCCGCGTCGACCGGCGGCTGCAACGCCCGCGGCCGGAGGTCGCCGTCGAACGGGAACGTGTCCCACGTCTCGACCGCCGGCATCCGTAACGAATCGGCGGCCCGGGCGTACAGCTCTTCGGGAGTCTCTGGCACGAGAAGGTCAATGCTAACGTCGGGCCTAGCCTCCAACCGCCCAACGCGAGGAGCCCGCATGGTTGACCGCATCACCAGGCCGCTGCGCCACGCAGTCGTCGTGTTCGCATCGTTCTTCCTGATCACCGTCGGCTGAACGGTCGCCCGCGCCCCCGGGAGGGACGCTCGCGAATCTGTGATCGCCGGAGCCGCGTGCCGGCGCCGGGGTGACGCTCCCGCCGACTCCAGCCGTCGCCGGTAGCTCACGGCGAGTGAGGCTGAACCCTCACCCGCACCGCGCCTAGACTCGGAGCGTGGCGCTCCCCAGGTCACTCGACGTTCTCCACGAGCGGAGCTTCGCTCGCTACCTGGCGTCGGTCACGGTGTCGACGCTCGGCTCCGGCATGGCGATCGTCGCGCTCGCCTTTGCGGTGCTCGACTTCGGCGGCGCCACCGACCTCGGCATCGTGCTGCTCGCGCGCGAGATCCCGATGGTGATCTTCCTCCTGCTCGGCGGGGTCTTCGCCGACCGTCTGCCGCGGCGCGTGATTCTGATCGGCTGCGATCTCGTCAAGGGCTCGGCGCAGGTCGCCACGGCGGTGCTCCTGTTCGCCGGCACCGCCAGCGTGTGGAACGTGGGGTTGCTGCAGGCCGTGTTCGGCATCGCCGCTGCGTTCTCGCGACCCGCGACGACGGGCATCGTCCGCGAGGCGGTCAGCGAGGAGCGCCTCCAGGAGGGGAACGCGCTGCTCGGCCTGTCGCGCAACATCCTCTCCATCGCCGCGCCCGCGATCGGCGCCATCATCGTCGCGCTCGGGACGCCGGCCCTGGCGATCGCGATCGACGCGGCCACCTTCTTCGCGTCCGCGGTGCTCGTTGCCTCGATGCACCTGGCGCCTACCGTCAGGCTGGCGTCGAAGTCGATCGTCGGAGACCTCCGCGACGGCTGGCGCGAGTTCGTCGAACGGACATGGGTTGTCGTGATGGTGATCTCGTTCGGCCTCTTCCAGCTGACGTACTTCCCGGCGCTGCTCGTGCTCGGGCCGCTCATCGCGAAGGAGGAGCTCGGTGGCCCGGGCGCGTGGGGCGCCGTCCTCGCGATCGAGTCGGCGGGTGCGGTCGTCGGAGCGGTCTTCGCCCTCCGCGTCAAATTCGACAGGCCACTCGTCGCCAGCCAGCTTCTCGTCGTCCCGGCGGGGCTCCTCCTCATGGCGCTCGCCTTCCCGCTCCCGCTGCCGGTGATCGGGGTGATCGGATTCCTCACGGGGGTCGGCTTCGCGTTCGGCGGCGCGATCTGGGACTCGACGCTGCAGCGATTCGTGCCCGAGCACGCGCTCTCGCGCATCAGCTCGTTCGACTGGCTCGGCTCGGTTGCCTTGAACCCGCTCGGCTACGCGCTCATCGGGCCGCTCGCGGTCGCATTCGGGACGGAGGAGATGCTGCTGATCGCCGGAGCGCTCAACATCGCGACGTGCGTCGGCGTCGTGCTGTTTCCATCGGTGCGCTCGCTGCGCGCGTCGGCCGCGCCCGTCACGGCTGTCACCGAGTCGGCAGCGTAGGCTCTCCGCATGGCCTC
Source organism: uncultured Thermoleophilia bacterium (assembly GCA_963799575.1). Taxonomy (GTDB): domain Bacteria; phylum Actinomycetota; class Thermoleophilia; order Gaiellales; family Gaiellaceae; genus Gaiella. The sequence goes on along the minus strand of CAWCXK010000006.1, from coordinate 80,834 downwards.
ACCGTCCGTCACCGGCCACGCGCCGGCGCTCCGTGCCTGCTGGCACCCGGTCGCGTACTCGGCCGAGTTGGTAGCGGGCGAGCCACTCGCCGTCGACCTCCTGGGCGAGGCGCTCGTTCTCTGGCGGGACAGCGCAGGCACGGCGCATGCGTTCTTCGACCTCTGCATCCATCGCGGCACCGCGCTCTCGCTCGGCACCGTCGAGGGTGACGAGATCGTGTGCCCCTACCACGGCTGGCGCTACGGCTCCGACGGCGTGTGCACGCGTATTCCCCAGCTCGCCGACCCGAGCCGCGTGCCGGCCAAGGCACGCGCGACGACGTTCACCTGCAGGGAGCGGTACGGGATGATCTGGGTCGCGCTCGAGGAGCCGAGGTGGGCGCTGCCGGACATTCCCGAGCTCGAGGATCCCGCCTGGGCAACCGTGCACTGCGGCCCGTACTGGTGGGCGTGCGACGCCTCGCGCCAGGTCGAGAACTTCACCGACTTCGGTCACTTCGCGTTCGTGCACCCGGGGCTGCTCGGCGACCCGGAGCGTCCGGTCGTCCCGGGGCACGAGGTCTCGACGGACGGTCACATCCTCCGCTACGAGATCGTCCGGCCCGAGGCCAAAGCAAACGAGGAGTTCCCGGTCTTCGGCAACGAGGTCGTCGATTCGCCCGTGCGCCGCAGCCGCTACGAGTTGCATTTGCCGTACACGATCGTGCTGCGGGTCGGCTGGGGCGGCGAGGCGGGCATGGTCTACTTCTTCGCCTGCCGGCCCGAGGGCCCGGACCGCACGACCGGCTTCCTCGCGATCGGGCGGAACTACAACCTCGACCAGCCTGACTCGGTGCTGCAGGATTTCGAGGACGTGATCTTCGAGCAGGACCGGCGGATCGTCGAGTCGCAGCGCCCCGAGCGGGTGCCGTTCGACCTCGCCGACGAGCTCCATCTCACATTCGACGCGGTCGCGGTTGCGTACCGTCGCGCGATGCGCGCGAACGGGCTCGCGCTGTAATCAGTCGAACGTGATCACGCTGCGGATGCCGTCCTGGTGGTGCATCAGCTCGAAGCCGTGGTTGACCTCGTCCAGCGTGAGCCGGTGCGAGAGCAGCGATTCGACGTCGATCTCGCCCGCGAGCCAGCGGTCGACGAGCAACGGCACCTGCGTCCTGCCCTTGACGCCGCCGAACGACGAGCCCGTGACGCGGCGCCCGGTGATCAGGAAGCGAGGGACGACCTCGAGCACCTCGCCCTTGCCGGCGACGCCGCACATCGTCGCGAGACCCCAGGCCTCGCGCGCGGACTCGACCGCCTGCCGCATCACGGAGACGATCCCGGTCGCCTCGAAGGTGTAGTCGGCGCCGAAGCCCCCCGTCTCGGACTTGATCCAGTCGACCGTGTCCCCGCCGGCGATGCGTGTCTCGGTCGCTCCGTGGTGCACCGCCTGGGCGAGCCGGCCCTCCGAGAGATCGACCGCGATGATCCGCTCCGCGCCGGCGAGCCGGCAGCCGATCACGGCGCCGAGGCCGACGAGGCCGCAACCGAAGACGACGCATGTCGAGCCCGGCTCGACCCGTGCCGTGTAGAGGGCCGCGCCGATGCCGGTCGAGAGGCCGCAGGCGAACGGCGCGCAGCCGTCGAGCGGGGCCTCGGGGTTGACCTTGGCGAGCGCGATCTCGGGCATCACCGTGTACTCCGCGAAGGTCGAGGTGCCCATGAAGTGCCGTAGCGGCTCGCCACCGCGCGAGAGCCGGGCGGTGCCGTCGGGCAGGTAGCCGGCCCCTGCTGGTCGCGGATCGCGACGCAGCGGTTCGTGCGGTCGCTCCGGCAATGGACGCACGTGCCACACTCGGGTGCGAACAGCGTGATCACGTGATCGCCGGGCGCGACGAGCGTGACACCGTCGCCGATTCGCTCGACGATCCCCGCTCCTTCGTGGCCGAGCACGCACGGCGCATAGCCGGTCGGGTCGGCGCCGGAGGCGGTGTAGAGGTCGGTGTGGCAGACGCCGCACGCGACGAGTCGGACGAGCACCTCGCCCGCCTTCGGCTCCGCGAGGTCGATCTCCTGGACGACGAGTGGGCTGCCGAACTGCTCGAGAACTGCTGCGCGAATGTTCATGGAGCGAGCCTATCGGGAGCGGCGCATCCGTTCACGGCCCGGGCGTCGTCTGGATCCCGGCGCCGCGTCGGGCGCTCTCACGGCCGGATACGCCAGATGTCCTTGCCCTTCCAGCTCGGAACCCAGGCATCGCCTGCGATCTGCGTGACGACGAACGGTCCGGTTCCCGCCTTGACGTAGCCGGTCACCGTGTTGGACGCGGGATCGACGATCGCGATGCGGTTTCGGCGGATCTGTGGCACCCAGAGCTTGCCGGCGACCACGTCCGGATCACCGAGCGGGCCGGCGAGCGGCACCGTCGTGACGACGGCGTTCGTGGCCGGATCGATCCGGGCGACCCCGGTCGACGTGGTGATCCAGACGGCGTCCGTGGAGGCAGCCGTCCAGCCGGCCGACGGCAACGGGATCGTCGCCACGACGATGTTCGCCACCGGATCGATGCGAATCACACCCGCGGAGCCGGCGGCCCAGATCGAGCCGAAGGCGCCGACGAGCCCCGTGGCGCTCGGCAGTGGGAATCGCTTGACGACGCGATTGCGGCCCGGGTCGATGCGCTCGACGTCACCGCCGCCGTTCGCGGTCGTCCAGGCGGCACCGTACGCGAACGTGGCGTCGTACGGCGTGAAGCCGACCTTGACGGCAGCGACGCGCTTGCCCGTTCGCGCCGACACGCGGCTGACCGTGTTCGAGCTGGTGTCCTCGATCCACAGAGACCCTGCTCCGTAGCCGAGCCCACACGAGCCGTAGCCGATCGGCGTCCGGCTCACGACCCGGTTCCGGCGCGGGTCGATCTTCAGCAGATACGGGGCTCCGTACCCGCTGACCCAGACGAAGCCGCCACCCTCTGCACTCGCGCAGGGTTGCAGCGACGCGCTGACCGGGATCCGCGCGAGGACGGTCGGCGCCGTCGAGGTGGCACCGGCCGTGGCGGCCACGACCAGTGCCGGGAGAAGAAGCAAGGCCTTTCGCATACCCGGCCAACATACTACGAAAACGGATTACTTTCCTCCGAAAGCGGATTACTTTTCCGTTAACGCTTCCTCGAACGCCGTACCGAGCGCCTCGAGCGCCGCACGAACAGCGGCGGGATCGTCGAGCGCCTCCGAGAGCCCGGCATCGATGCGACGGAGCGCCGGCCAGCCCCGCCGCCAGTCGGTATCGCCGGCCGCGGTGAGTCGGAAGAGGGATGAGCGGCCGTCGTCCGGGTTCGGCAGCCGCTCCACGCGGCCGCCCGTCTCGAGCCGGCGAATTGCATCCGACCCGGTCGTCAGCGGCATCCCGAGCTCGGCGGCTACCTCGGTCAGGCGCACCGGCCCCCGAACGCCGATGAGGCTGAGCAGCGCGTAGTCGGCCGCAGCGACTCCCTCGGCGGCGAGCTCCCGCTCGACGAGCTGCCCCATTCGCTGGCTTGCCGCGACGAGGAGCAACAGGAGCGAGAGCCGCCGCTCGGTCGGCGTCGACCGCTCGCTCACCGTGCGAGCAGCCGCTCGTACAACGCCAGCGTCTCTGCCGCCGCGACATCCCACCCGAAGCGGTCGACCGCCCGTGCCCGCCCGGCGAGGCCCATCGCCTGCGCCCGTGCAGGAGCCGCGAGCAGCTCGTTCACCCGCGCCGCGAGCCCGGCAGCGAGGGCGGCGGGGTCGGCCGGCGTCCCCGTCCCGTCCGGCCGTGCCTCGTACGGAACGAGTAGCCCGGTCACGCCGTCCTCGACGACCTCCGGAATGCCGCCGACGGCGGTCGCCACGACCGCTGCCTCGCACGCCATCGCCTCGAGGTTGACGATGCCCATCGGCTCGTAGACCGACGGGCAGACGAACACCGTCGCGTGGCTGAGGATCTGGATCAGGTCGGGCTTCGGCAGCATCTCCTCGATCCAGATCACGTTGCCGCGGGCGCTCCGTACCGCCCCCATGCGGGCCGCGGTTTCGAGGGCGATCTCCGGCGTGTCCGGTGCCCCGGCGCAGAGGATGAGCTGGGCGTCCGGGTCGATCGCCGGCGCGGCCTCGAGCAGGTGCACGAGTCCCTTCTGCCGCGTGATCCGGCCGACGAAGACGACCGACGGCCGCCCCGGGTCGATGCCGTGGCGCTCCAGCACGTCGGTGCCGCGATCGGGGCGGTACTCCTGACTGTCGATGCCGTTGTAGATGACGCTCGTCTGCCCCGAGTCGATGGCGGGATAGCAGGCAAGGACCTCGGCTAGGTGCGCCGCCGAGACGGCGATGATCGCGTCGGCCGCCTCGAGCGCCGTCCGCTCGGCGAAGCTCGACAGCGCGTAGCCGCCACCGAGCTGCTCCTGTTTCCACGGTCGCATCGGCTCCAGGCTGTGGACGGTCGCGACGTGGGGGATCTCATGCACGAGCTTCGCAAGGTGGCCGCCGAGGTTCGCGTACCAGGTGTGGCTGTGGACGAGCTCGGAGCCGGCCACGCCTGCAGCCATCGTGAGGTCGATCGAGAACGCCTCGAGGGCAGCAGCGTAGGGCTCGGGCCCGGCGAGCGCTTCCCACGGCCGATGCGCGACGACCGTTGGGCCGCCGGCCGCGGGAGCCCGATCGGCGCCCCAGCAATGCACGGTCACGTCAATGGTGCGGGCGAGCTCGCGGGCCAGGTATTCGACGTGGACGCCGGCGCCACCGTAGACGTCGGGCGGATACTCGCGCGTGAGCAGCGCGACGTTCATGCCTCGACGTTGACGCCCTTCTTGATCACGACGATGCCGTTCGCAGACACCGGGAAGCGCGCCCGGTCCGCCTCGGGTTCGACTCCCACCTGCGCGCCCGGCGCGATCCGCACGTTCTTGTCGACGATCGCGTTGCGGACGATCGCGCCGCGTCCGACATCCACGTCGTGGAGCAGGACGGAGCCCTCGACGAGTGCGTGCGTATGCACGTGGACGCCCGGCGAGAGGATCGACCGACGTACCGTTCCTCCCGAGACGACGACGCCGGCGCACACCATCGAGTTCATCGCCGCGCCGACACGGCCGTCCTCCTCGAACACGAACTTCGCGGGCGGCAACTGCTCCGGCCACGTCAGGATCGGCCAGTCCTCGTTGTAGAGGTTGAACTGCGGGTCGACCGAGACCAGGTCCATGTGCGCGTCGTAGTAGGCATCGAGCGTCCCGACGTCGCGCCAGTAGCCCAGGTCGCGCTCGCTCGCGCCGAGGATCTTGCTGTTGGCGAAGTCCCAGACGCAGGCCTGTCCCCGCTCGACGAGGGCGGGGATGATGTCGCCGCCGAGGTCGTGAGAGGAGCTCTCGTCGGCGGCGTCACGGATGACGGCGTCGATCAGCACGTCGGCCGAGAACACGTAGTTGCCCATCGACGCCAGCACCTCACCCGGCGATTCGGCCATGCCGACCGGATCCTCGGGCTTCTCGCGGAACGCCCGGATCGTGCGCGAGTCGGAGTCGGTCTCGATGATGCCGAACTCCCGCGAGGTCTCGATCGGAACGCGGATACCGGCGATCGTGATCCCGGAGCCGAGCGCGATGTGCTGCTCGAGCATCTGGCGCGGATCCATCCGGAAGACGTGGTCGGCGCCGAAGACGCAGATGTAGTGCGGCCGCTCGTCGTAGATCAGGTTGAGGTTCTGGTAGATCGCATCGGCCGAGCCGGCGAACCAGTTCGGCCCCCGGCGCATCTGGGCGGGCACCGGCGTCACGTAGTTGCGGAGCAGCGGCGACAGGCGCCACGTGGTCGCAATGTGGCGGCCGAGACTCTCGCTCTTGTACTGCGTCAGCACGGCGATCTTGAGCTGGCCGGCGTTGACGAGGTTCGAGAGCGCGAAGTCGATGAGCCTGTAGTTGCCGCCGAAGGGAACGGCCGGCTTGGCGCGGTCGGCGGTCAAGGGCGCTAGGCGCTTCCCTTCGCCACCGGCGAGAACGATCGCGAATACACGGGACGCTCGCATGCGTCGAAGAGTATGCGTTCCACCTGGCAGACGCGATCGCGCCTGCCGCGTGACGGGGAAGCACCGGTTCAGGAGACGCATGCTGGCCCAGGCGTGTGCTCTCGATCCGCGTGCCTGCCGTTCGGCTCAAGTCGACCCGGCGGCCTGCCGATAGGGCGGACCATGATCTACTTTGACAGGACCCTGATTGATCGCCTCTGCCTCCGGCTCGTTGCGCTCAACGGACAACGAGGATTCACGATCATCGAGCTGCTCATCGTGATGACGATCGTCGCGATCCTGTTGGCAATAGCAGTTCCCTCCTACCTCGGCTTCCGCACGAGTGCGGCGGACACCGCGGCCAAAGCCAGCATCCGGGCGGCCGTTCCCGCAGTCGAGATGTTCGCCGTCGACAACATCGGCGCCAAGGGTGATGCCGACAACAAGAAGAGCACCACCGGCTACAAGGGCATGACCGCCGGCCTGCTCCGCGCCAACTATGACGCCGGCCTCGCGAGCTCGCTGGCGGTCGTCTCCGGTAAGACGACCGCCACCGCCTACTGCCTCACCGTGACCGAAGGTGGGCGCACCTGGAGCGCCCTCGGGCCTGGGCTCTCGGACCAGTCGTTCAAGAACACCAAGAACTGCAAGTGACCGCGCGGCTGGATTCCGTGCGGGAGCCGGCGGCCGAACCGGGAATCCCGAACGACACGCCAGTGAGCACGTCGCGCCCCGACTACAAGGCTGCGGCCGAGCTCCGAACGGCACTGCGACGACTCGCCCACCACACAGAGAACATCACAAGAGCACACGGCCTCACACCCAGACGCTACGAGCTGCTCCTCCTCATCCAGGCAGCCGAAGACGCCGGCAACCCCGCTACCGTCACCTCACTCCGCCAGCCGCTGCAGACCTCTCAAGCAAGCGTCACCCAGCTCACTGAGAGCGCGGTCCGCGCCGGCCTCGTCACACGCACGCCGAACCCCACCGATCGGCGCAGCTCACACCTACACCTCACGCAAGCAGCGCGCCGGCGACTCCACGGCGCCTTCCTCGCTCTCGGGCCAGAACGAACACGCCTCGCCCAAGTCCTCGACCGGCACCGCTGATCCGGGAACCCCGACCTGCCCGAGCAGTCTCAGGCGATCGCGTCGTACAGCCGACGCTGGAAGTCTGCCAGCAGCTGCTCGCTCTCACGCATTATCCGACCCTGGGGGACGGTGCCGGAGTCGAGCCCCGCCTGCACCGAGACGACGAGGTCCGTGTCCTCCTCGCCGACCTGGTTGTCCCAGTCGAGCACCTCCTGCACGATCTCCGGCGGCACGTCGGCACCGAACCAGTAGTCGGTCACCTCGATCGTGCGGCCGAGGCCGTCCGGGACCCAGCGCTCGAGCGAGATGTTCGCCGGGCCGGGGGCGATGTTCACGGTCGTGTTCGGCCAGAGGAAGTGGTACTGCGATTGCTTCACCTCGCCGACCGGCACGTAGGGGACGCTGCTCTTCCCGCTCAGAGCGGCGGCCTTGACCGGCCCGATCTGGCTCGAGAACGTCGGTGAGATCGTGAGCGCGTAGGCGTCCGGGTCGACGTCGATCACCTTGCTGAAGCCGGGGTGGGCCGTCGGGCAGTGGTAACACTCGAGATAGTTCTCGAGCGCGACCTTCCAGTTCGCCTCGATCGGCCACTCGTGGTGGGAGTGGAACGCGAGCGTCGAGAGGTCGAGACCACTGCGGGCCACGATCGCCGGCAGCTCGCCGAGCGCCTCTGCGAGCGGAGCAGCGGCGGGGTCGGGATTGACGAAGAGGAACGGCCCCCAGACATCCACCGAGACGGGGAGCAGCGAGAAGTCGGCGCGGTCGAAGCCCGACTCGCGTTCCGAGCGGGGCGCCTTCCTGAGCGAGCCGTCGAGCTCGTACGTCCACGCGTGGTAGGCGCACTGCAACGTCTCGCGGGTGCCACAGCCCTTGGCGATCGTGTAGGCACGGTGCCGGCACACGTTGACGAAGCCGCGCAGGGTGCCGTCGCGGTCGCGTGTGACCACGATCGGGATGTGCCCGGCCTGCGTCGCCATGTACGAGCCGGGCTCGGCGACGTGCTCTGCCGGGCCGCCGTACTGCCACGCACGGGCGAAGATGCGCTCGCGCTCGAGTGTCGCAACGTCGATGTCGGAGTACCACGAGGCGGGGAGCGTCCAACCCTCCTCGAGCGGGTGCTCGAGCGGTGGAACCGTGGGAGATGGATGGGAGAGCGAGCTCATGGTCCTGACTGTCTGGTCAGTCAGGGTATCGGACGGTTGCTCGATCGGTCAAGATATCGGTCAAGATGGAGCGAGAATGAGCCCTGCCGACACAGCCTCGCCACCGACCGACCGGAGCACGCGCATCCTCGAGGCGGCCTGCCGGGTGATCGTCCGCGAGGGCGCCCACGGCCTGAGGATGGCTCGCGTCGCCGCGGAGGCGGACGTATCGAAGGCTCTCGTCCACTATTACTTCGCAACGAGGCAAGAGCTGCTGCGAAGTGCCTTTGCCTTCTCGGAGCAGCGCTGGCAGGCGGCGACCGACGCCGAGCTCGCCACCGTCTCGACCGGTGCCGCGAGGGTCGAACGCATGCTGCTCGTGAGCGTCGGCTCGGCGCTCGCGTTCAGCGAGCAGCGGGCGCTCGGCAACGAGGTCTGGAGCAGCCTGCGCTCCGACGAGCAGCTCCGCCCGCTGGTCGAGCGCTCCTATCGCGCCTGGCTCGGGCGGGTCGTCGACCTGATCGAGGAAGGGAAGGCCGACGGCTCGATCGCCGCCGATGTCGATGCAGCCTCTGCCGGGTGGCGTCTCGCTGCCGCGGCGGACGGGTTCGATTCGCTCCTCTACCTTGCCCTCGTCGATCGCGATACCGCAACGCGGCTGATGCGCGAGACGATTGCCCGCGAGCTCGGAGGCTCGGCCAGCTGACCGACGTCCTCGTTCTCGGCGCCGGCCTCGCCGGTCTCTCCGCTGCGCGCGACCTCGCGCTCGGAGGCACCGATGTCACGGTGCTCGAGGCGCGGGGGCGGGTAGGCGGGCGCGTCGAGCAGCTGCGCATCGACGCGGGCCGCCCCGTACAGCTCGGCGGCGAGGTCGTGGGGCCGTTTCACACGGCGTACCTCGGCCTCGTCGCGGAGCTCGGCCTGAGCCTCGAGCCGAGCTACACGGCCGTCGCGGGACTCACGACCTACGACCTCGGCGAGGGCGTCGTGCGCGCGGACGACTGGCCCTTCGCCACCGCGGCCGAGCGCGAGGACTACGAGCGCGTCGAACGGCTCTACGGCGCTCTGGTTACGACGGTCGATCCGGATGATCCCTGGTCGCACCCCGACGCGTCCCTGCTCGACGGCGCGTCGATGGCCGACTGGTTGCGCTCCGTCGATGCGTCCCCTGCCGTTAGCCGCTGCGTTGCGACTGGCTCGCTCGCGCTCGCGGACGGCTCGATCGAGTACGCGTCGCTCCTCGCGGACCTGCGCAAGTCGGCCGCAGCCGGGGAGAGGGGTTTCTACGGCTACGAGCGCTGGGAGTCGCTCCAGGTCACCGAGGGCAGCGCCGAGGTTGCCGAGCGGATGGCCATCGCGCTCGAGGGACGGATTCGATTCGGCGCGGTTGTCGAAGCGGTGTCGGTGTCTGCCGCAGGGTGCTCCGTTCGCCTCGCGGGAGGCGAGACGCTCGAAGCGTCCGCGATCGTGTGCGCCTTGCCGGTCGGCGTGCTCGGCGCCATCGAGATCGACGGCGTCGCCCCCGACCGGCTCGCATCGCTCCGCGCACAGCGGAGCGCGCTCGTCGCCAAGGTGGTGACGGTCTACGACCGCTCGATCTGGGCAGACGTGGGTGCGAACGGCCTCTCGGAGGGCGAGGGCGTGATCGCGTCGACCTGGCCGCAGCGCGAGGGCGTCCTCTCGGCGCTCGTGCCACCCGAGCGGCTCGGGCTTCTCCTCGCTGTCGCCGAGGACGATCGGGAGCGGCTCGTCCACGACGAGCTCGAGCGGATGTACGGCCCGGCCGCCCGCACGAGCAGTGCCGTGCACGTGCGGCTCTGGGGAACGGATCCGCTCACGCGCGGGTACGTCACCCAGTGGTGGCCCGGCGATGTGATGCGTGTCGGCCCTCTGCACGGGACCCACGATCCCCCGTTCTACGTCTGCGGCTCCGACCAGTGGGTCGCGGGCTACATGGAAGGTGCCGTGCGCACCGGCCGCGCGGCTGCGGCCGCCGCGCTCGCCGGGAACTAAGCCGCCGGGCCGGGAGCGACCGCCGGTGCAGGCGACGGCGTCAGCACGCGGACCGCGTCGGGAGGAAGGTAGAGCGTCACGGGCGTTCCCTCCTCGTACGCGAACGGCGTGCCGTCGTTCATGATCGTCGCCTTCAGCAGCGAGCCGCCGATCAGCCGCACGTGCAGCTCGTACGCCGACCCCACGTACACCGCGCGCTCGACGAGCCCCGGGAGACGGTTGTCTCCTGCCGTGCCCTGCGGCTCGACACCGACGCGCTCCGGCCGGATCATCGCCTTGACGTCGCCGCGGGCCTCGGTCGCCCCGGATGTCGCCTTCAGCGTGCGCTCGCCGACCTGCAAGGCGCAGTCGGCGCCGTCGGCCGTGGCAGAGGCGCCGAGGAGATTCGAGACGCCGAGGAAGTCGGCCACGAACTCGGTCGCGGGCTCCTCGTAGATCTCGCGGGGCGTCCCCGCTTGCTCGACGCGGCCGCCGCTCATCACGGCGACGCGATCACTCATCGTCAGCGCCTCTTCCTGGTCGTGGGTCACGAAGACGAAGGTGATGCCGAGCTCGGATTGCAGCGCCTTCAGCTCGACCTGGAGGTCCTTGCGCAGGCGGGCATCGAGCGCGCCGAGCGGCTCGTCGAGCAGCAGCACCTGAGGCGTCAGCACGAGCGCGCGCGCGAGGGCGACGCGCTGCTGCTGGCCGCCGGAAAGCTGCGCCGGCTTGCGCTTCGCAAGGTCGCCGAGCTGCACGAGCGCGAGGGCTTCGGCGACGCGCTTGCGCTGCTCCTCCTTCGAGAGCTTCTTGTACTTGAGGCCGAATGCCACGTTGCCGGCAACGTCGAGGTGGGGGAAGAGGGCGTAGCTCTGGAACACCGTGTTGACGTTGCGTTTGTGGGGCGGCACCTGAGCGACGTCGATGTCGTCGAGCACGATGCGACCGCTCGTCGGCCGCTCGAAGCCGGCGATCATCCTCAGCGTCGTCGTTTTGCCGCAGCCTGACGGACCGACCATCGTGAAGAACTCGCCCGCGGGCATCTTCACGTCGATGCCGTCCACTGCCGCGACCTCGCCGAACGTCTTGGTCAGCCCCTCGAGCTGGATCTCTCCCTGCATCAGACCTCCACACCCACCATTGCGGTGGCGTCGTCGCTGCTTGCGAAGCGACGGTAGACGACATACGCGAGCGCGAGCGTGGCCAGCGTAATCAGGAGCGCGATCGTGGCGAGCGCATTCAGGGCCGGGGTCGGTGCCGCGCGGGCCGATGCGTAGAGCAGCATCGAGACAGTTGTCGTGCTCGCGTCACCGGAGAGGTACTGGGTGACGACGAAGTCGTCGAGCGAGATCGCGAACACGACCGCCGCGCTCGCGATGATCGCGGGTGCGAGCAGTGGCAGCAGCACTCGGATCAGCTGGTCGTGCGGCGGTGCGCCGAGGTCGGCTGCGGCTTCCTCGTAGTCCTTGCCGACCGATACCAGCCGACCGCGCACGATCACGACGACATAGGAGATCGTGAACGTCACCTGGCCGATCGCCTGCGCCGTGGAGCCCAGCCCGATCCCGGGCAGCACCTTGAGGAAGAGCAGCAGTAGCGCCACGCCCATCACGATCTCCGGCGTCACGAGCGGGAGCAGCATGACGGTGTTGATCGTGCCCCCGCCGGGGCCGCGCCAGCGCTGCAGTCCGAGTGCGAGCGCAACGCCGAGTGGTGTTGCGATGAGGACGCAGACGACACCGAGGAAGAGGGTGTGCTTGAGCGCCCCCTGCAGGGCCGGGTCGTGGAGCACGCTCCCGCTCTCGCCGGTGAACCATCGCATCGAGAAGCCTTGCCAGGTGGTGCGCGAGCGGCCGTTGTTGAAGGCGAACAGGATCGCGATCGCGACCGGGATCAGCGACCAGAGGATGTAGACCGCCGTGACGAGGACGAGGAACCGTGGCTTTCCCCAGGGGTTGCGCAGACGGCTCATCATGCGTCCACCGGCCGGTCGTCGGCGCTGCGGGTCGCACGCAGGTAGTAGAACATCAGCGCGAGCAGCGCAACCGCGAGGATCAGTGTCAGCGAGGCTCCGACGACCTTCTCGGAGCCCTGCCGGGTGAGCTGGTCGATCTGGTTCCCGATCATCGACGTCTTGGTCGACGAGGAGACGAGATCGGGCGTGTAGTAGTCGCCGAACATCGGTAGGGCGATGAGCACGAGCCCTGCGAGGATGCCGGGCCGTGACAGCGGCAGCGTCACGCGCCGGAAGGCACCCGCCGGGCTTGCACCGAGGTCACGCGCGGCTTCGATCTGGCGCTGGTCGATCCGGTCGAGGGCGGCGTAGAGCGGCAGGATCAGGAACGGGAGATAGCCGTAGGTGAGCGCCATGACGACGGTGAACGGCTGCCCCTCGAGCCAGCCACCCTTCGACGAGAGCAGGTTCGCGGAGATGAACAGCCGTTCGATTCCGAGGTTGCTCAGCATCCGGGTGCCGAGACCGTTCGGCGACAGGAGGTTGATCCAGGCGAGCATCCGCATCAGGTAGTTGATCCAGAACGGGAGGATCAGCAGCAGGAGCACGAGGCCGCGATAGCGACCGGAGTGACGGGCGGCGAAGTACGCCACGGGGTAGCCGATCGCGAGTGAGAGCGTGAGCGCGATCGCCACGAACACGAACGTTCGCACGAAGACAGTCAGGAACTGCTCGCCGTGCCAGATGTTCTGAAGCGTCGCCGACATGTACCCGACGTTCCAGTCGAGCGGGTTCCAGAACGGCACCGGCTCCGAGAGCGTGTTCTGATTGCCGAACGCGACGGCGATCACCGCGTAGAACGCAACCAGGAAGAAGACCGTGAGCCACAGAACGCCCGGCAGGGCGAGGAGCCGCCATGTCCAGCGCGAGCCCACCGATCAGCCCGCCTTGAACTTCGACCAGGCGGTATCCCAGTAGCGCTCACCCTGGACGCTCAGCTGGAGCAGTCCCTGGTTGAACGCGTACTGCTCGGGCCGGATCACGGCATTCGTGAGGCTCTCCGGGATCAGGCCGTCCTTGATCAGTGCCTCGGCCGTGATCGAATTCTGCGGCGGCGTGTAACCGACGTAGTTGACCATGTTGTCGTACGCGTTCTTCTCGTCGAGCATGAAGTTGACGAACCGGTGTGCGAGCGCCGGGTTCCTTGCCGAGCGGCCGATGCAGAAGTAGTCGTTCTGGACGACGCCGTTCGCTTCCGGGCCCCAGTACGAGAGAACGGTCGGGGGCACGCCCTTCGGCATGTAGTAGAACGCCGCGCTGAGGAGGTCACCGGACCACGCCTGATTGAGCCAGCTCTTGCCCTCGGGAAGGGTCTGGTAGTCGGTGATGTTCACCTTGACGTTGACCAGCTTCGTCAACTGCCCGAGATCCTTGCCTGCCTGTGCGACGATCGCCTGATCCTCCGTATTGACGTCTGGTCGACGGCCCACTCGCATGGCGTCCCGCTGCAGCGGCATCGAGAGCGCGTCACGCTTGTCGTCGAGAATGGCGACCTTCCCCTTGTAGGGTGCCGACTCCCAGAAGATGTCCCAGGGCACCTTCATCCCGGCGATGTCGCGTTTGATCTTGTCGTTCCGCCAGCCGATCCCGTCTCCCCAGACGACGTACGGGATGGTGTAGCGGCTACCACGGTCGTAGAACGGATCCTGCAGTTCCGGCCAGACGTTCTTCTCCAGGTTCGGCAGGTACGTGTGGTTGAGCGGCTGCAGAAGCTGCTGGGCGATCAGGTTGACGATGTTCGACGCCGAGAGGCCGATGACCACGTCGAAGGCGACCGCGCCCGACTGGAGCTTCGCGATAGCCTCGTCCGCCGAGTTGTACGTCGCGATCTTCACCTTGCGACCGGTGAGCTTCTGGAACTTCTTGATCAGGCCGGGATCGAGGTAGTCGGCGTAGTTGTAGATCCCGAGCGGCCCGTTCTCGTCGGGGACGTTGTCGGAGATCGGCTCGTTGTCGGCCGTGATCGCCCAGGTGATCGAGTTGTCCGGGCGTGGCAGCGGCAACCCGCCCGGGCCGGTCGGCTTCGGGACGACGAGGTCCGACGAGCCGCCGCCCTCGCAGGCGCCGATCGGGGTCGTCGTGTTCTCGCATCCGGCGAGAAGGCCGAGCGCGCCGATTCCGAGCGCACCCCCCGCTGCGCCCTTCAGCAGCGTGCGGCGGCTCATGCCCGATCGGTCTCGTGGATGATCCATCGCTTGCCAGGATTCAACAGGGATCCTGACCGTGAAGTCAAGCGTCTGGGCGAGCCGACATCGTGTGGCAGGGACGCGGGGGCCGGTCCGGCGGGGGTCGACGGCCCGACCTCGGATCTCCGGGCCGCGTACGATCGAGGCATGCACGAGAAGCGGATCGAGATCAGATGGCGTGACGTCGACGCGTTCCGCCACGTGAACAATGCCGTCTACGCGACGTACCTCGAGGAGTGCCGCGACGAGCTCTGCGAGCAGGTGCTCGAGGGCATCGGCGACCCCTGGGACTTCGTGCTCGCACGCGTTGCGATCAACTACCGCCGCGAGCTGATCCAGGCCGACGACATCGTCGTCGCCGGCTGTGCGGTCGAGCGGGTCGGCAACTCGAGCGTGACGTTTCGCGAGCAGATCCGGACGTTCGCCGGCGAGCTGGCGGCCGAGGCCGAGGCGGTCATCGTCGCCCGCGACCCGGCATCGGGGCGCTCGCGGGCGCTGACCGAGGCCGAGCGCGACGCCTTCGAGCGCGCGCGCGCCCTGATCTAGAAGACGTCGTGCGCGTCGCCGTCGTCGGAGCAGGGTTGGCGGGCCTCGCCGCGGCCGATGCGCTGCTGAGCGGCGGCGTCGAGGTCACGGTGCTCGAGGCGCGCGACCGCGTCGGCGGGCGCGTGTGGACCCGGGAGCTCGAGAACGGCGCCGTCGTCGAGATGGGCGCGGAGTTCATCCTGCCGGGGAACGACACGATCCTGGCTGCGATCGAGCGGTTCGGCCTCGGCCTCTGGGACAAGGGGATGCTCTACGGCGAGCGCGAGCCCCGCGGCGGCATCGGGGTGACGGAGCAGGCGTTGCACGAGTCGGTGGCGGCCATCGGCCGCAGCCTGCCGGCTGCAGCCGCCGGGACGACCGCCGCCGCGCTGCTCGAGGGGCTCGACCTCGACGACGGTGCCCGGGAGGCGATCAAGGCACGACTCGAGGTGTCGTGCGCCGCGACGGCAGATCGCGTCGACGCGCAGGCGCTCGCCGGGCTCGCGGCCCACTCTGCGGCCGTCTGTCCCAGCATCGCCGGCGGGAACCAGCGCCTCGCTTTGGCGTTTGCCCACGTGCTCGGCGCCAATGTGCACCTCGCCGCCACCGTCGAGCGGATCACCTGGACCGAGGGCGGTGTGAGGGTCAAGGCCGCCGGTGGAGAGCTCGTCGCCGACCGCGTCGTGCTCGCGCTCCCTGCAAGCGTGGTCGGACGGATCACCTTCGATCCGCCCTTGCCGGAGCCGCTGCGGTTGGCCTACGCGGCGGTCGAGTACGGCAACGCGGCGAAGCTCTTTGTGCCACTCACTGCCGCGGCGCCGCCGAGTGCCGTCCTCTCCGTGCCGGAGCGCTACTGGAGCTGGACGGCGACGGCGGGAGCCGGCGTTCAGCCGGTGGTCAATGCGTTCGCAGGGTCAGCTCCCGCGCTCGCTCGACTTCGGGTCGAGGAAGGACCTGGACCCTGGGCCGGCTCGCTCGCGCGATTGCGGCCCGATCTGGCGCTCATGCCGGACGCGGCGGTGCTCTCGACGTGGGACGACGATCCGTGGATCCGGGCCGCCTACTCCTGTGCGGCACCATCTTCCGAAGCATGGGCGCCGCTCGGGCCGTTCCACGTCTGCGGCGAGCACACGGACGGCGCGAGCCAGGCGCTGATGGACGGCGCGCTCGCGAGCGGGTTGCGTGCCGCACACGAGATCCTCGAAGCGCGCTAGGCTGCCGGACACGATTCCTGACCGTACGGTCAACATCCCGCGCGCCCTGGAGGTTCCCCCGTGATCGTGCCCGAGCTACCCGCCGACATCGCCGAGCTGAAGCACCGGGTCGGCCGCTTCATCGAGGACGAGGTCTATCCCGTCGAGCAGAGGATCGTCGAGCGGAACACGATCGACGTGGCCGAGGTCGATGCGCTTCGCGTCAAGGCGCGGGCGGCTGGGTTCTCGATGCTCAACATGCCCGCCGAGCTCGGCGGCCGCGACCTCTCGATGCTCGGCCAGGTCGCGCTCGAGGAGGAGTCGGGCAAGGCGACGAACGGGCTCGGCTTCGCGGTCGTCGACCGCGGCCCACGCGAGCTGCTCGAGCTCCTGACGCCGGACGCAGGTCGAGAAGTATGTGATGCCGATCGTGCGCGGCGAGTACCGCGAGGCCTGGGCGCTGACCGAGCCGGGCGCGGGCTCGGACCTGGCCGGCGCTCGCGGCGACGGCGACGCGAGACGGCGACGAGTGGGTGCTGAACGGGGAGAAGTGGTTCGTCACGAGCGAGGGCGACGCGGGCGTTCTACATCGTGCGGCCGTGGCGACGGCGAGCAGACGCTCTTCATCGTCGAGCCGGGCACGCCGGGCATGGACGATCACCCGCACGCCGCGCTTCCTTCACGACCCCTACCTCGATCACCATCTCGAGATCGTGCTCACGGACTGCCGGGTGCCGGATGCCAACCGCGTCTCGGGCGGCGACGCCGGGTCGCGCGAGTGGATCCTCGTCGAGCGGCTCTTCATTGCGGCCCGCTGCTGCGGCGCGGCGGAGCGGCTGCTGCGAGAGGCGACCGCCTGGGCGCAGCGAGCGCCAGGCGTTCGGCGGCCCGATCATCGAGAACCAGGGTGTCTCGTTCCCGCTCGCCGACTCGCTCACCGAGCTCCACGCTGCGCGGCTGCATGACCTACCACGCAGCGCACGCGTTCGATACGCTCGCCGACCGCAAGATCGTCCACGGCAAGGTCGCGATGGCGAAGCTCTACGCCTCGGAGATGGCGGGCCGGGTGGCTGACCGCGCGGTACAGATCTTCGGCGGCCGCGGCTACATGCACGACACCGCGGCGGCGCGCTTCTACCGCGAGCTCCGCGTCGACCGGATCTGGGAGGGCACGAGCGAGATCCAGCGCCTGATCATCGCCCGCGGCCTCGAGAAGCGCGGCCCGGAGCCGTATCTCGGCTGGGAGTAGCGGAGGACGCGAGGCGCGGTGGGGCGAGATCACGTTGGCGCAGGCGACGAGGGGCTAGCCTCCGACGCGTCACAGGCTCAGACGCACCTCGGCTGAGAACGCTCCGTCGCTTCGGCACCGTCGGGAGCCAGGTCGTATCCTCGTCATTTGATGCGAGCCGCTCTCCGTCGTTTGGTCATCATGCCGCTAGGAGCGCCGAAGGTGCAGCGCGCCGCCGGAGCGACCCGCTGCACCTTGCTCGACTTACGGTCTGGGGACTCCAATTAGTCGCCGGTGTCGTACTTGAACGAGAGCCCGAGCCGCACCCTGTAACTCGTGATCGCGCCGTTCTCGATCGTCACGTCCTGGCGCATCACCTCGGCCACACGCAGGTCTCGCACCGATCCTGCGGCGGTAGCAACCGCATTGGCGGCTGCGGCTTCCCACGACTCGCTACTCGTCCCGATCACCTCAGTGACCCGATACACGCTGTCGCCCATCCGTTCCTCCTCCTTCTGTAAGGGGGCCGAACTTCCAGAATGGCAGGCCCGGCGGGATATGTCACCTGCGGCACCTACGTTCCGAGTGGACGGACCCGTCGATTCCTGGCGCTGCGGGGCCACATACCCCGATCACGCATCGAGGTCGTCGCTCGTTGGGGCCTCGCTCCAGCGCTCATCGATCGGAAGCCCGCCCACTGCCGGTAACTCAGCGGTCAGCCCCGGCTGCAGCGCCTGGCCCGCGACGGTGCCGCTGTCGTTGCCGTCGCGGGCCGGTGCCTGGTTTGGAGGGAGGGGCGTCTCCTCGACGGGGATCTCGAACCTCGCGATGATGCCGGGATCGCCGCCCTTCGCAAGGAGCTCGGGGTCGGGATCGCGGGTCGCCACCCATGCGTAGCCGTGCTCCGGATAGGCGACGACGTCGGGGAAGCTCCCGGCGCTGACTGCGAGGAGCTCGGCCGGCTCATTCGTCTGGTTGCTGAACGTGTGGCGCCCAGCCCGTCCCTCCGGGCAAAAGACGACGTCTCCCGGTGCCAGCGTCTCTTCGCCGTTCTGGCCTCGGAACGAAGGACGGCCGCTGAGGACGAAAAACATCTCCTCGGCTCCGAAGTGCATGTGCATTCGGCCCTCCGGCGTGCCGGGAGCGAGCTCGTAGCGCGTTGCCCCCAGTCGGGCGTTATCCGGCCGCCATAACACACGGCGCTTGTTGCCATCCTCGTCGGGCTGTCCGTCCCATTGGTCGGAGAAGATGTTCTCTCGGGTCATGGTTGAACCTCCGTGCGTAGCGGTGATGTGCAGCGGCGAAGGCGTTGAGCTTCGGCGCGCCGCTGAAAGGAAACGCGGCATCAGCCGCGACTACCGCTATCTCGGGGCCGGATCCATGGGAATCGTAGTGGTTGCGAACTGCGATCGGAGATATCAGCCGACGAGAGCGCGAAAGGCCGGTTCGTTGCGAATCGCGTCGAGGTCCGTGTCGTTCTCGGCCGAGTCCCACCACAACTCCGGGGCGAGCGTCCGCATCGAATCCGGCAGGTGCACCCAGGGGTGGCGCCGAGAGTCGTAGCCCGACTCCGTCGGCGGCGGAAACGTCGGGTCGGCGAACGACCCGACTGCGACAACGACGAGATCCGGCTCGGACGGTTCGGTGGAGAAGACCTGCGAGCCCGCAGGGGGCTCAAGTGGAAGACGTGCTCCTTCCGGTCGGCCTCGTCGGAGATACGCGTGAAGCCACTAAAGCGCCGATCACGTCCACTTGCTCGCTCTTGAAGGCCGCCTGCATGCCGAACGCGCTTCCTGTCCGCCGCTGGCAGGCGACGCAGTTGCAGATCGAGACCGCGAACGGGTCGCCCTCGACTTGAAGCCGGAGTTGGCCGCAGTGACAGCCGGCCTCGCGCGATCCATGTCCCGAATCTAGACAACGAGACGACCTCGAGCGATGTGCTCGAACACGCCCCAGCATTGTGTCAGTGCCCTTGATCCGAAATACTCGGCCGGGTGCGGCGGCCATAGACGCTCTGTCGACGGCTCGGCCTTCTCACGCGAAGGCGCCGCCATGGTGACGCTCGTCATCTTCCACCACGTGGCGGACTACGATTCCTGGAAGACGGTGTTCGACGAGCACGAGGGCGTCCGCCGTGGGCACGGTCAGCTCGAGCACCGGGTGTTCCGCTCGGTCGACAACCCGAACCGCGTCGTCGTGCACAACGACTTCCCCGGCGAGCACGCGGCCCGTGGGTTCATGGCCGACCCCTCGCTATCGGCGGGGATGAAGCGGGCCGGGGTGACGGACGAGCCGTGGCTGGGATTGACCGAGCGCATCGAGCAGAAGCGGTACGCGGAGGGCACGGCCGGCGTCACGTTGCCGTCCACCAGCGGGTGCGCGACTACGAGGAGTGGAAGCAGGTGTTCGACGGGCACGAGAGCGTCCGGCGCGGGTATGGCCAAATCGAGCACCGCATCTACCACCCGCTCGACGATCGGCTCCAGCTCGTCATCCACCACGACTTCCCAACAGTCGAGGCGGCTGAGTCCTTCGCCGCCGATCCCGGTGTACCGGATGTGATGGCTCGCGGAGAGGTCGAGGGTGAGCCGGGCATCAATATGGCCATGCTCGGGGAGCGCACGTCGTACGTCGCGGCACCCTGATGACCGAGCGAGAGAGATAGACAGGTGGGCGGCAAACGATCTCGACTGCGTGAGCTTGAGCCACGGAAGGTTGTCGTCGTCTCTCTCCTGGCGCAGTCGCTCGTCCCGGCGGGATATCGCCTCGACGACTACGTCACGCGAGCACGATGCGGGCGTCCAGGCCAACGGCGGCTGACCGGGTGACGAGGAGCGGGTTGATCTCGATCTCGGCGATCTCGGGATGAGCCGCCGCGACCCGTGAGAGGGCCGCCGCGGCTTCGGCGGCAGCTCGCACGTCGACCGGAGCGCGGCCGCGCGCGCCCGACAGCACGCCTGCGCCACGGAGCGAGAGCAGGAGCGCCTCGAGCTCGTCGGCGCCGGCCGGAGCGAGCGCAAGCCGGACGTCATGAAGTAGCTCGGCATAGATGCCGCCAAGCCCGACGAGGACGAGGGGGCCAAAGCGCGGATCCCGGCGACAGCCGACGACCAGCTCGACGCCCCCATCGGTAGGCACCATCGCCTCGACCGAGTAGCCGAGAGGCGTCAGGCGCTCGTGCATGTCGGCGGCCGCTGCGGCCACGGCGCCGTCGTTGCAGAGGCCGAGCGCGACGCCGCCCGCATCCGACTTGTGCAGGAGGCCGAGCGCCTTGAGCACGACCGGGTAGCCAAGGTCGGCCGCGGCAGCGCGCGCCTCGTCGACCGACGCGGCGCGGCGGGCGGCGGCGAACGCCAGCCCACTCTCGGCGAGGAGCTCCCGCGCCTCGAAGTAGCCGCTCGCGCCGATTGGCGCCGCGGTCTCGCCGAGGGCAGGTACCTCGAGCCCGTGTGTATCGGGCAAGCAGGCGAGGTGTGCCAGTGTGTCCACAACCGCCTCGATGTCCCGGTACACGGGAACGCCGGCCTCGCGCAGCGCACGTGCGGGCGGAGAGTCCCAGAACATCAGCTGGGTGAGCAGCGGCTTGCCGCTCGCACGAGCTGCTCCGGCGATCGCGTGCGCGACCTCCGTCTCCGTCGCGCTGAACGTCTCGTTCATCTGGCTGTAGCCACCGAAGTAGCCCGTGAAGATCACCGTGTCGACCTCACCCGACTCGAGCACGGCTGTCGTGACACGCTTGAAGTTCCACGAGTCCTGCTCGCCCGAGCCGGCCAGGTCGACGGGATTGACGGTGATGATGCTCGGAGCGATCGCCGTCAAGCGAGTGGCGAGCGCGTCCGAGAGCCGCGGAAGCTCGAACCCGGCAGAGGTGACGAGATCGGCCGTGACGACACCCGCACCGCCACCGTCCCCGACGATCGCTACCCGTCTGCCCCTCGGTCGATGCGGCGCGAGGCACGCGAGAGCTCGGTCGACCAGCTGCTTCGGCGTCGAGACAAGGAGGATGCCAGCCGATCGACATGCCGCCTCGACGACGGCTGCATCGCTTGCGAGCGCACCCGTATGCGACGCCGCCGCCCGCGCACCTGCCTCGCTCCCGCCGGCAGAGAGCAGCACGAGCTGCTTTCCTGCGCGGAGTACCGCCCCACCGGCGCGCATGAACGCGCGACCGTCCGCGGAAGTCCTCGCAATACACGGCAATCACGCGGGTATGCTCGTCCGCAGCGAACCCCTCGACGAGCTCCGCCGCTTCGATGTCGGCCTGGTTACCGAGCGAGGCCGAGCGCGAGATGCCGACCCCGTACTCGGCCGCGAGGAGACTCACCTCGAGCGCGAGGTTCCCGCTCTGGGAGATGATCCCCAGGCTGCCTGGCCCGAACTCGTCCATCCCGAGATTGAGGTTGGCCGCGGCATCGTAGATGCCCAGGCAGTTCGGTCCGAGCATCACCGCCCCCGCGCGCCGTACCTTCTCGACCACCCGCCGCTCGATCTCCTGCCCGTCGCGTCGACCTCGCCGAGGCCTGCCGTGATAGCGACGATCGCGCGCGTTCCCACAGCCAGCGCATCGTCCACCGCTGCCTCGAATGTCGCTGCCGGCAACGAGATGACGACGAGCTCGGGTCGACCGGGGAGATCCCCGAGCGAGCGGTACGCCTGTTGCCCGAGGATCTCGCCCCCGTTCCGGTTGACGAGCCAGACCTCCCGGCGATCGGCTCCGCGGAGGGCACCTGCGGCGAGCCACTGACCCCACTTTGCGGGGTCGTTCGATGCGCCGAGCACCGCAAGCGAGCGGGGGTCGAAGAGTGGGCGGAGGTCGCGCACCGCCGAAGCGTACGCCACCGGGTTGGAGCACGTTCGACCACAGTCCCGCGAGGCGTGACTCGTCGGACGTGAGAAGCCCATCGACCGGCGGCGGAGCCGCCGCGCGCTGAAGTCGTCTCGGTTACGTAACGGAACCGGCGGATCGCTCGAGTCTTCCCGCAGTGCTCCCCGCGTGCCGGTTGTCCCGGCTAGGCGAGCCCGCGGGCTTTGCGGCTGCTCGCCTGCTGCCGTTTTCCGGCAGCGAGCTCCACCTTGCGCAGCCGGATCGACTCCGGCGTCACCTCGACGCACTCGTCCTCGCGGATGAACTCGAGCGCCTGCTCGAGCGACAGCGGCCGCGGCGGGATCAGCCGCACGAGCTCGTCGGAGGACGAGGCCCGCATGTTGGTGAGCTTCTTCTCCTTGGTCGCGTTCACGTCCATGTCCTCGGAGCGCGCGTTCTCGCCCACGATCATGCCCTCGTAGACGCCGACGCCAGGGCCGACGAAGAGCGTGCCGCGCTCCTGCAGGTTGGAGATCGCGAATCCGGTCGTCGGGCCGTGCCGGTCGGCCACCAGCGAGCCGCTCGGGCGCGTGCGCAGGTCGCCGTACCAGGGCTCGTAGCGGTCGAAGACGTGGTGGAGAATTCCCGTGCCGCGTGTCTCGGTGAGGAACTCGGTGCGGAATCCGATCAGCGCGCGGGCCGGCACGAGGTACTCGAGCCGCACCCAGCCGGTGCCGTGGTTGACCATCTGCTCCATGCGGCCCTTGCGCAGGGCGAGGAGCTGGGTCAGCACGCCGATGTACTCCTCGGGCGCGTCGATCGCGAGGCGCTCGACCGGTTCGTGCACCTTGCCGTTGATCTCGCGCGTCACGACCTGCGGCTTGCCCACCGTGAGCTCGAACCCCTCGCGGCGCATCAGCTCGACGAGCACGGCCAGCTGGAGCTCCCCGCGACCCTGCACCTCCCAGGTGTCGGGGCGCTCGGTGGGAATGACCCGGAGCGAGACGTTGCCGATCAGCTCTGCATCGAGCCGGCTCTTGACCTGGCTCGCGGTCAGTCGCGAGCCTTCGAGCCCGGCGAGCGGCGACGTGTTGATGCCGACTGTCATCGAGAGCGAGGGCTCGTCGACCTGCTCGACCGGCAGCGGGCGCGGATCCTCCGCGTCGGCGAGCGTCTCGCCGATCGTGATCTCGGGGATCCCGGCCACGGCGACGATGTCGCCCGGCCCTGCCTCCGACGCCTCGACGCGGTCGAGCGCCTCGGTCACGTAGAGCTCGGTCACCTTGACGCGCTCGACGGTTCCGTCGGCGCGGCACCAGGCGACCTGCTGCCCCTTCTTGATCGTGCCGTTGCGGACCCGGCAGATCGCGAGCCGACCGACGTACGGCGAGGCGTCGAGATTCGTCACGAGGGCCTGCAGCGGGTGGCCTTCCTCGTAGACCGGCGCCGGGATCGTCGTCACGAGCAGGTCGAGCAGCGGCTTCAGGTCGGCTGCGAGATCGTCGACCTCGAGCCCTGCCCGGCCGGCCTTCGCGTTGCAGTAGATGATCGGGAACTCGATCTGGCTCTCGTCGGCGTCGAGGTCGAGGAAGAGCTCGTACACCTCGTTCACGACCTCCTCGACGCGCGCGTCGGGCCGGTCGACCTTGTTGACGACGAGAATCACCCGCAGCCGCGCCTCGAGCGCCTTCCGCAGCACGAATCGTGTCTGCGGCAGCGGCCCTTCGCTCGCGTCGACGAGTAGCAGCACCCCGTCGACCATCCGCAGGCCCCGCTCTACCTCGCCGCCGAAGTCCGCGTGCCCGGGCGTATCGATGATGTTGATCTTCGTGTCGCCGTAGCGGACGGCCGTGTTCTTGGCCAGAATCGTGATGCCCTTCTCGCGCTCGAGGTCCATCGAGTCCATCACGCGCTCGGCCACATCCTGGTTTGCGCGGAACGAGCCGGACTGCCACAGCATCGCGTCGACGAGCGTGGTTTTCCCGTGGTCGACGTGCGCCACGATGGCGACGTTTCGGATGTCATTCCGCTCGGACACCGAAGCAGGGTAGCGGCGTCGGGCGAACAGTCCGCTGGGCGTCGGGTTTTACATCCCTCTTACGCGCACACCACGACGGGCTTACCATGACAAGCGACGATCCTTCTCATGCTGACTCGAGCCCTCCGCCTTCTGACCGTTGCCGTCGCGCTCGTCGCGCTCGCGGTTCCGGCTGCGGCGGTCGCGGGCCCACGTGGCAGCGTCGACCGAGGGATCGTCCAGTCGGCCGACTCCGGCCAGATCGTGCTCCGCACCCTGGACGGCGGGATCGTCAGCTACTCCGTTGTCCGGCGCACCGCCGTGCGGGTGAACGGCAGCCGGGCGACCATTACCGATGTCCAACCCGGGTTTGTCGCCCGCGTCGTGCATGATGCGAGGGCTCGCGCCCTCGCGGTCGAAGCGTTCGGTGCGACGGCCACCACGACCGAGCGCGGCGTCGTGACAGCGATCTCGAAGAACGCGATCACCCTGCGCGTCGCCGGTGGTGGCAGCCTGACCTTCTCCCTGGATTCGTCCACGCAGTTCAAGTTCCACGGTGCTCGCGCACCGCGCCGGGTTGCGCGTCCGGGGGCACAGGTCGCGGTAGTCCATGCGACCGACGCGTCGGCGACCGTCGTCAACGTGGTCAAGCGCGCGGGGGCGTGACCGGCGGCGGATCGGCGCGGGGCGGCACGATCCTGCTCGTCGAGGACGAGGAGGACATCGCGACGCTCGTTCGGACCTACCTCGAGAAAGACGGGTTCCGCGTCATCTGGGCTGCGCGCGGCACCGAGGGGCTGATGGCGCTCGAACAGAACGACATCCGCCTCGCCATCCTCGACCTCCAGCTACCCGACGCCGACGGTCTCGACCTCTGTCGCGCCATCCGCAGCACATCCCGCCTACCGATCGTGATCGTCACCGCCCGTGACGAGGAGATCGACCGCATCACCGGACTCGAGCTCGGTGCCGACGACTACGTGACGAAGCCGTTCTCGCCGCGCGAGCTCGTCGCGCGCGTTCGCGCCGTCCTGCGCCGCGCCGAGCCCGAGGAGGAGGCGGAGGATCTCGTCGCATTCGGTGACCTCGTCCTCGAGCACGCCGGCAGGACCGTCCGTGTCGGCGGCAGCGAGGTCGAGCTGACCGGCATCGAGTTCGACCTGCTCGCGTTCCTGCTCGCCCATCCCGGCATCGTGATGTCACGCGAGCGGCTGCTCGAGCGGGTCTGGGGGCTCTCGTTTCCCGGCGGCACGCGCACCGTCGACGTCCACGTCGCCCAGCTGCGGAGGAAGCTCGACCGGCCCGATCTGATCAAGACCGTGCGCGGCTCCGGGTACAAGGCGGCCGTGTGAGCCGACTCCATGGCCCCCGTTCGTTGCGGGCGCGTCTGTTCGTCGGGATCGCGGCGACCCTGGCCGTCTCGACCGTGGTCATGCTCGCCGTCGGAGCTGCACTCACGCGGCGCTCGCTCGACCACGATTCGCGAAGCGCGCTCGACCGTCAGATCGAGCTGATCGCCGCCCAGCATGCGGCGAATCCTCTGCCGGAGGGCGAGAACACGCTCGGCCGATTCCTTGCCACAGAGCAGGAGCGACTCG
Source organism: uncultured Thermoleophilia bacterium (assembly GCA_963799575.1). Taxonomy (GTDB): domain Bacteria; phylum Actinomycetota; class Thermoleophilia; order Gaiellales; family Gaiellaceae; genus Gaiella. Next base: position 55,050 of record CAWCXK010000006.1, on the reverse strand, counting down.
CAATCCTCACGCCGGCGCAGGCCGAGCTCCTCCTGCCGGCCAAGGCGGCGGCCAAGCTCCGGAGGGACGGGCAGGCAGACGGCACCGTTGAGGTGCGCGGTGAGCCGTTCATGTACGCCGCACGGCTCGGCAGTGGGGACGCAATCATCTTGCTCCGATCGACCCGCAACCAGTCGGACGACTGGCAACCGTTCCTCGTCGGGCTCGCGCTCGCCGCCCTGATCGGTGCCATCCTCGCCGCCGCGGTCGCGTTCCTTCTCGCGCGGGCAGTTGCACGGCCCGTGACGCGTGTCGCCGAAGCAAGCCGCCGGCTCGCGGAGGGTGAGAGCCCGGATGAGCTGCCCATCGAAGGCTCCACCGAGCTGCGCCAGCTTTCGGCGGCGTTCAACGAGCTCTCGGAGGAGCTCCATCGCGCGCAGGATGCCGAGCGAGCGTTCCTCCTCTCCGTCAGCCACGAGCTGAAGACCCCCTTGACGGCGATCCGCGGTCACGCCGAGGGCCTTGCCGACGGCGTCGTCGCGCCCGATCGGGCCGGTGAGGTGATCGAGCGCGAGGCGCATCGTCTCGAGCGGCTCATCCGCGACCTCCTCGACCTCGCCCGGCTGCGGCGCCGCAAGTTCGACGTGACGTTGATGGCGACCGATCTCGGTGAGGTGGCGAGCGAGGCGCTGGCGCGGCACGCCCATCAGGCGCACGCCTACGGCGTGAATCTCGCGCTCCGGGTCGATCCGCCGGCGGGCGCGATCGCGGACGCGGGCCGCTGCCTGCAGGCCCTCTCGAACCTCGTCGAGAACGCAATTCGCTCGACGGCCGAGGGCGGCACGGTCGAGATCGTTGCCTCAGAGGGCCGGCTCGCGGTCATCGATGACGGGCCGGGCCTCGCCCCCGAGGATCACGAGCGGGCGTTCGAGCGGTTCTATCTCTGGGATCGCTACGGCGCCGACCGGCCGGTCGGGACGGGACTCGGGCTCGCGATCGTCGCCGAGCTCGCAGCCGCGATGGGCGGTCGCACGACGATCGAGAGCATCACCGGGGAGGGCTCGGTGTTCGCGCTCGAGCTCCAGCCGGCTCCGGTACCCGACACGCGGGCTTACGCACGGCTTACGCAGCGCTGAAAGACGCCGAACACCACCGGCATAGCGTCAGGGTCAATCACACAGCGATCCAGGAGGACCGTGAACATGAAGAAATCAACCATCGTCGTCGCCCTCGCCGCCGTGCTGGCGACCCTCGTCGCCGCCACCGCTGCATTCGCGGCCGGCCCGAACGGCAAGGTGCTGTACCGCTACACCGGTGAGCTCACGGGCAAGTCCGCCTCCTCGGTGACCGTCGCCGTCGACAACGGCAACCGCCTGGCGCTCCGCTCGCTCCTCGGTAAGAGCCAGCAGGAGACGTTCGCCACCGGCGACAAGACGGTGTTTCTCCGCTGGTCTGCCGGCATCCCGACGAAGGTCGGCATCGACGGCCTGAACGTCGGCGACACGGTGACCGTGAATGTCCGTGCGACGCGCGACTCGTCGTTCGACGAGATCGCCGCGACGGCAGCCGCCACCGTCGGCGACCGCGGCGTCAACCCGACGAAGCCGACGCAGCCGCTGTACCTCTTCCGCGGCACGTTCGTCTCGGGCGAGGCAGGCAAAGTGACGATCGACGTCAAGGGCGGCAACCGCCGCGCGCTGCACCTGCTGATCGGGCAGAGCACGACGCAGACGTTCACGACGGGCGACGAGACGGTGTTCCTCTACTGGTCGCATCGGGTCCCCACCGTCGTCGACGCATCGAGCCTGAAGGCCGGCGACCGGATCATCGTCCGGGTTCGCGCAGCCGGTGGATCGAGCCTGAGCGCCGTCGAAGCGACGGCGGCCAAGCGCGTCGCCGATCGCGAGCCGAAGGCGCAGGAGTCGAAGCAGAGCGCCAAGGCCTAACAGCGCAGAGCGTGCCTCGCGAGCGGGGCAGGGCGCCGGACAGCGGTTCGGCGCCCTGCCTCCGTTTCTCGTTGTAGGGTCCAGCCGGTGAACGTTCTCGTCCTCCAGCACATCGCGTGCGAGCCTCCCGGGGTGTTCGAAGACGTCCTGCTCGAGCGCGGCGCGCGGCTGCGGCGGGTCGAGCTCGACGAGGGCGAGGCACTTCCCGAGAGCCCCGACGGCATCGATGCGATCGTGGCGATGGGCGGCCCGATGAGCGTGAACGACGAGCGCGAGCATCCCTGGCTCGCCGCCGAGAAATCCTTCATTGCCGGCGCCGTGCGGAGTGGCGTTCCGTTCTGGGGATCGTGCCTCGGGGTCCAGCTGCTCGCATCGTCACTCGGGGCGCGCGTCCACCGTGGTGCGACGCCAGAGGTGGGCGTCCTTCCCGTCTACGCCACGGCCGAGGGCGAGACGGACAAAGTGTTCGCCGGCGTCACGTGGCCGCGGCCGACGCTGCAGTGGCATCAGGACACCTTCGATCTCCCGGACGGCGCCGTCCTGCTCGCGAGCTCGCCGGCGTACCCGCACCAGGCGTTCCGGGTCGGACGCGTCGCCTACGGAGTGCAGTTCCACGTCGAACTGGACGAGGCCATGGCGACGGAGTGGGGACGTGTTCCTGCCTACATCGCCTCGGCCGATGCGGTGCTCGGCGAGGGCGGGCTCGACCGCCTGCTCGCGGACTTCAGGGCGTCGATGGGCGAGATGCAGACGGACGGGCGCCGGCTGTTCTCGCGTTGGGTGGATCTCTGGGCCTGAGCCCCGTGGAGCTACGCGTCGTCGGCGACGAGGTAGCGCATCCAGAGCGTCGCGACGGCCGAATCGCCCTCCTGCGGGCGCACGTCGGCGAGGCGCTTGTACTCCGGCACCTCGTCCTGTGGAATCGTCGAGGCATCGCGGTAGTCGAGCTCGACGATGTTCCCCGCCGGGTCGCGGACGTACATCTGGATGCCACCGTCCGGCAGCTCGTACATCGCGTTGCCGAAGCTCTCGTGGTCGAGCGCTCCGAGCTCCTTCATGCGGCGGTAGATCGGCATGAAATCGTCGATCTCGAGCCCGAAGTGCGCGTGGGACGGAGGATCGCCGGGCCGGTCGAAGAGGTGGATCTGGCAGTCGCCTGCGCGCAGCCAACAGACGGGAAACGCGAATGTCGGGCTCGGCACGACCTCCAGGCCGAGCTCTTCGACGTAGAAGCGCTTCGACGCCTCGATGTCGTGCGTGATGACGCTGACGTGGTTGAGGAACCGGGTCACAGGCGCATCATCGCAAAACGGGTGGCTCAGGCCGCCCCGATGTCGCGGCCGAAGTGCGCCGCGCTCAGGGGCTCGCCGGTCGCCTGCTCGATCAACCGGTCCCAGCGCACTGCAAGGCCCGGCGCGAACACCCGCTCGGACAGGAGCCGGCCGGCCTCGGGTCGATCGACGAGCCCGCCGCACTCGCGCTCGAGCGTTGCCGCGAGCTGGGAGGCGACCATGTGGCCGAAGAGATAGGTGTGGTAGTAGACCGGTGCGCAGGCGACGTGAATCTTCGCGGCCCAGTCCGGACTGTTGCGGCCTGCGGGCCGCTCGATCAGCTGGAAGCGCTCGACGAGCTCCCACCAGCGGGCGTCGAGGTCGGACTCGGGGTCGGCGTAGAGCGAGCGCTCGAAATTCGTCATCACGAGCACCCAGCGCGTGAACACGAGCATCTCGGCTGCGCGGGCTGCTCGTAGTGCATCGGCGATCGCCGCGACGGCGTCGGGGTCGACGCCGACGACCCGCTCGAGCCACTCGGCGTCGCTCGCGAGCCGGCCCATCAGGATTGCGATCCCCTCCGTGACGACGAGGTGCGTGTCACGCAGGAGCCACGGCAGCGACGGGTCGAAGCCCGCGTCGAAGGTCGCGTGCCCGAGCTCGTGCAACATCGTGTCCATCCAATGCTGGGTCGGCACCACGTTCGCGAGCACCCGGATGTCGCCGGCCCGGTCGACGTCGATGCAGAAGGCGTGCTGACACTTGCCGTCCCGAGGGAACAGGTCGCTACGGTCGATTACGGCCCGCGTCTCGAGCCCGATCCCGTCGTAGGTGCGCCGCGCGATCTCGACCAGGTCGGTGTCGGCGAGGAACCCGTCCAGATCGACGCCTCCCTCGGTCGGAACCTCCTGAAAGAACACGTCGGCGTAATGCCACGGCGCGAGCGCGCCGACGGGGCAGTCGAACCGGGTGGCGAGCCGCTCGTCGAGCTCTGCCTTCCAGCGGGCGAACGGCTCGGCGGTTGCGCGGTCTGCGTCGTCGAGCGTTGCCATGAGCCTGTCCTCGTCCATCTCCGACGTTGCGACCGAAAGCGCGAACCAGTCCCTGTAGCCGAGCGAGTGGGCGGCCGCATTGCGGAGCCTCGCGAGCTCGCGGACATCGTCGGCGACCGCCTTGCCGACGGTCTTCGACGCCTCCCATGCTGCACGCCGCTCACGGACATCGTCGCTGTCGCGAAGGATCTGGCGGATCTCGTTGTCGTTGACGCGCCTCCCGTCGATGTCGCCGCGGTGTTGCGAGAAGCGCGTCTCGACCGACGCCTCGAGCTCGATGATCTTCGAGCGGAGCTCGGTCGGCGTCTGCTGGGGCAGGAAGACGTTGTGGAGCAGGTCGAGTCGCCGTCGGTCCCGGCCTTCGGCTCCCTCACGGGCCGTCTCGATCGAGGCAAACCGGTCGCCGTCGGCGAGGAAGTCGGAGAGCGCGGTCTCGAGCTCGACGCGGCGGCGCTCGTTCTCCTCGTTCGCGACGACGTTGAGGTCCCACCACGCGTGGGACACCTCGGTCGTGAGAGGGGCGAGCTCGCTTTCGATCTGGTCTGCAACGGCGGTTGCGTGTGGCATGCAGCGGCAGTGTACGGATGCGGCAACCGTCAATCCAGGCAGGCGAGAAGCATTCGCGGCGAAGAATCGCCAGAATGTGTTCTCCCCGACCAAGGAGCACGACCGCCATGGCCTCAGACACGCACATCGAGATCGATCGCGCCCGCATCAAGGAGCTCACCGAGCGCGAGGCGGCGCGGCTCGACGAGCGCACCCAGGGCTCACGAGAGTTCTACGCCAGGGCGCAGAAGAGCCTCGTCGGTGGGGTCGCCTCCTCCTACCAGTCGCGCGACCCGTGGCCGATCTACCTGTCGCGCGGCAAGGGCGCGCACGTCTGGGACGTCGACGGCAACGAGTATCTCGACTTCCACAACGGCTTCGGCTCGATGGTGCAGGGGCACGCCCATCCCACGATCTCACGGGCGGTGAACGAGCGAATCGAGCTCGGCACCCACTTCGCGGCGCCGACCGAGGATGCAATCGTCGTCGGCGAGGAGCTCGCGCGACGATGGGGGCTGCCGAAGTGGCGTTACGTCAACTCCGGGTCCGAAGCGACGATGGACGCGATCAGGATCGCGCGGGGAGCGACCGGGCGCGACACGATCGTGAAGATCTTCGGCTCCTACCACGGCCATCACGACTACGTCATGGTCTCGATCGGGGTCGAGTACGACAAGATCGGCGACCGCTTCGAGCTCGAGTCGCTCCCGTACGGGCTCGGCATACCGAAGGCCGTGTCGGACATGACGATCGCGGTTCCGTTCAACGACGCCGAGGCGATGGAGCGGCGGATCGAGCGCCTGGTCGAGGAAGGGCGGGCACCGGCCTGCGTGATCATGGAGCCGGCGATGATGAACCTCGGGATCGTGCTGCCCGAGCCCGGCTATCTCGAGGCCGTGCGCGAGATCACGCGCAAGCACGGCGTGATGCTGATCTTCGACGAGGTCAAGACCGGTCTCTGCATCGCAGCCGGCGGCGCCGTCGAGCGGTTCGGCGTCGTGCCCGATCTCGTCACCCTGGCGAAGGCACTCGGCGGCGGGCTGCCGTCGGGGGCGATCGGGGGCACGAGCGAGGCGTTCGAGCTTGTCGAGGCCGAGAAGGTCGTGCAGGTCGGCACCTACAACGGCAATCCGCTCTCGATGGCCGCTGCGCGCGCCAACCTGCTCGAAGTGATGACCCCGGACGCATACGCCCACCTCGATGCGCTCAACGACCACCTGCTCGAGGGCTGCCAGATGGTGATCTCGAAGTACTCGTTCCCGGGCTACTCCGTCGGTGTCGGCTCGAAGGGGTGCGTTACCTTCTCGCCCGAGAAGATCACCGACTACACGACGTTCAAGGCGAACCAGGATGCCGAGCTCTGCGAGCTCGCCTGGCTCTACAACATGAACCGTGACGTCTACATGACTCCCGGCCGCGAGGAGGAGTGGACGCTGTCGATCACCCACACCTTCGAGGACTGCGACCGGTTCGTGGCGGCGTTTGAGGAGCTGGCGGACGATCTGACCTCCTGAGCGAGGCTCTTGAGGTCAGATCGTCCGCCAGCTCCTTGCAGTTGGGGTCAGGCTGCGGCCTGACCCCGGGCCCGTCGCCTGCGTCAGCCGCTGAGAGCGTCGTCGAGCGCAGGCCGGAAGGCGTCGGGGGTCAGGCTCGTCGGCGCGAGCCTGTAGGGAGCCTGCTTGCCGATCGCGACGAAGAACGTCGGCGTGCCGGTGACGCCGCGGTCGGATGCCTCCGCCTTCACGGCGGTGATCTCGCTCGTCACCTCGGCGCTCTGGGCGTCGGCCTTCACCTTGGCGGCGTCCAATCCGGGAACCTGCGCCAGGATCTCGTCGATCTTCGCGTCGGTGACCCAGCCCGAGTTCTCCGCACCCTGCGCGCCGTAGAAGAGGCCGACGACGTCCCAGAGCTTGTTCTGCTTGCCGGCCGCGAGCGCGATGCGCAGAGCCTTCGCCGAGTCGTCACCGAGAAACTCCATGCCCCGGAACGTGATCTTGACCTTCCCGGTCTTGACGTACTCGTTGACGACGGCCGGGAATGCCGCGTCCGTGTACTCCTTGCAGATCGGGCACTGCAGGTCCTCGTACTGGCTCAGCTCGACCTTGGCGTCCGGGTTTCCAAGGACGGTCGCGCTCTGCGGGATCCCGGTGAGCGCGACCCCGGGCCCGGATGGCGTCGTCGAGCCCTTCGAGCCTCTTCCGAGCAGCAGGCTGGCGGCAATCAGGGCGGCGACCACGACGGCGGCCGCTGCGATGACGATGACCAGGGTGCTCCTCGACTTCGGCCCGGTCGAGTGCTTCGAATGTAGCCTCGGCACGGGGGGCATCAGGACCAGTTTGGCCGAGGCCATGGGGGAGCAGCGTCCGTAACAACCCGCAGTCTTGGCGGCGTGCCCGGTCAGAGCCGGCGCATTCTGTGGGAGGGTGATCGGTGGCTAGGCGTCCGGCCGCCGGTCGTGCGCCGACCGCCCACCGGCCCCCGCATGGGCGGCTGCCGGATACGGCGCGAGGTCGTCGATCGCACCCGGTGTCGCGGCGACGCGCTCGAGCCAGTCCGCGACGAGGGGGTACGCGGTCATGTCGTAGCCCACGTCGCCCGCCACCCGCGTGTAAGCGTAGAGCGCGCAGTCGGCGACCGTGTAGCGGCCGGCGACGAGGAACTCGTTGCCGGCGAGCCCCCGCTCGAGCGTCCCGAGCGCGGCCGCACCGGCTTCGAGATGGCGCGCGAACGCCTCGGGCCGCTCGGTGTCGCGGCCGGTCAGCCGCCAGAACCGCGCCGTGCCGACGTTCGGCTCGAGCAGGTTCTGCTCGAAGAACATCCAGGCGTGCACCCGCGCACGCTCGATCGGATCGTCCGGCAGCAAGGGCGTTCCCTCGGCGAGATACAGGAGGATCGCGCCGGACTCGGGGATGGAGCCACCGTCGACCTCGAGCAGCGGCGTGCGCCCGGCGGGGTTGCGCGCGAGATACGCGTCGGTCTGTGAGTCGCCGGCGAAGATGTCCACCGGGACGCGCTCGTAGGTGAGCCCGAGCTGCGAGAGCAGCATCCGGACCTTGAAGCAGTTGGCCGAGGCCGCGAAGTCGTGAAGTTTGATCATGACCCGTAACAACGGTGCTCCGGCGGCTGGTGTGAGATGGGTGCCGGATCGAGCTCGTTCCCGACCGGCCGTTCACGCCCGCTGCGCCCCCCGTGCTCGAGGGGCTTGACGTCGGCGACGACCCTTCGCCCGGCCGTTCGAGGACGTGCGCAGTGCGTACAGTCGGTCGCCCCGCAGCCCGTCCCGGCCGAAGCCGCGGAGCGGCTGCGGGAGCCTCTGACAGAGCGGATACGATCCGGGCCATGGCTACGCTCGCCCACGGCTCCGGCACCATCCCCTGGGAGTGGTACTTCGATCCCGCCGTCGCTCGACTCGAGCAGAAGCTGATCTTCCGTCGCAGCTGGCAGTACGTGGGCCACACCGGCGATCTCACCGAGCCCGGCTCGTTCGTCACCTCGAGAGCCGGCGACGTTCCCGTCGTCCTCGTGCGTGGTCGCGACGAGACGCTGCGTGCGTTCGTCAACGTCTGCCGCCACCGCGGCTACACGCTCTGCGAGGGCAACGGACGGCGCGAGACCCTGCAGTGCCCGTATCACGCCTGGACGTACGACCTCGACGGCTCTCTCCGGAACGCCCCGCGGGGAGACTCGGAGCCCGGCTTCGACCGCGAAGGCCTCGGCCTCGTCCCGGTCGCCGTCGACACCTGGGGGCCGTTCGTGTTCGTGAACCCCGATCCCGCGGCGGCACCGCTCACCGAGCATCTGGGAGACCTGCCGCGGCTCGTCGCCGAAGGCGGGGTCGACGTGGACGCGCTCGTCTTTCACGAGCGGGCGGAGGGAGAGTACGACGCGAACTGGAAGGTCTGCGTCGAGAATTACCTCGAGTGCTACCACTGCGCCGTGGCGCACCCGAGCTTCTCGAAGGCGATCGACGTTGGGCTTGGCACCTACGCGCTGGAGACGCACCCGACGTTCTCGAGCCAGTACGGGCCGCCGAAGAACGGTGGCGGCGGGATCTATGACGCCGACGGCGAGGTCGGTCGCGGCCAGTTCCACCTCCTCTTTCCCGGTACGGCGATCAACGTCATGCCGGGGCGCGGCAACTTCTCGATCGGCCCGATCGTCCCGCTCGGAGCCGAGCGGACCTACCGCTTCCTCGACTACTTCTTCCTTCCCGACACGGACGCGCAGTGGATCGCGGACTATCTCGAGCTCGACAACCAGGTCGGTGCGGAAGATCGCGTGCTCGTCGAGCGCGTGCAGGTGGGGATGCGCTCGGGGCTGATCGACTCCGGCTACCTGCTGCCCGAGTCCGAGCGTCTGATCACGCACTTCGAGCGCCAGCTGGTCGACGCGCTCGGCGCCGAGATGGCCTAGCGGTCGCAGTGCGCCTCCTCTGGCGCCGCGCCTGACGACGGATAGTGTTCGACCGGTGCCGACCCGCACGCTGACAGTCGACGCGCGCCTCCTCAACCGCGAGCTCTCGTGGGTGGAGTTCAACGCGCGCGTCCTCGACCTCGTCGCCGAGGAGGCTCAGCCGCTGCTCGAGCGGGTGAAGTTCTGCTCGATCTTCTCCTCCAACCTCGACGAGTTCTTCATGGTGCGCGTCGCGGGCTTGATGGACCAGGAGGCAGCCGGGCTTGCCGTTCGCTCGGCCGACGGGCTCACGCCGACGGAGGCGCTCGACGCGCTGAAGGCGCGCGTCACCGAGCTGACGAGCCGTCAGGCGAAGCTCTGGCGGCGCGAGCTTCGCCCTGCCCTCGCAGCCGCTGGCGTCGAGATCGTGTCCATCGAGGAGTGCACGCCCAAGGAGCTGAAACGCCTCGAGGCCGTCTTCACGCGCGACATCTACCCGGTGCTGACGCCGCTCGCGGTCGGTGCCGGACAGGCGTTTCCCTACATCTCGGGCCTCTCGCTCTCGCTCGGTGTGTTGGCCGTCGACCCGGACAGCGCCGAGGAGCGGTTTGCCCGGGTCAAGGTCCCGGAGGGACTCGACCGGTTCGTCGACGCGGGCACCCGGCTCGTGCCGCTCGAGTCCGTGATCGCCCACTTCCTCCCGTCTCTCTTTCCCGGCATGGAGATCTCCGAGCGCGTGCTGTTCCGCGTCACCCGCGATGCCGACTTCGAGGTGTCGGACGACGCCGACGACCTGCTCGAAGCCGTCGAGGTCGAGCTCCGGCGCCGTCGCTTCGGCGACGTCGTGCGGGTGGAGGTGTCGGCCTCCGCGTCGGTAGGCATGCTCGACCGGCTGCGCGAGGGCCTCGACGTGCGTGACGACCAGATCTACGAGATCGAAGGTCTGCTCGACCTCGCCGACCTGATGCAGCTGACGCGCCTCGACCGTCCCGACCTGAAGCCGGAGCCCTGGGCGCCGATCACGCAGCCACGGCTCGCTCGCGCCAAGGACGCGGGACGCCTGTTCGACGAGATTCGCCGTGGCGACCTGCTCGTGCATCAGCCGTACGAGTCGTTCCGGACGAGCTTCGAGGCCTTCGCGGCTGCTGCCGCCGACGATCCCGACGTGATCGCGATGAAGACGGCCGTGTACCGCACCTCGGACGACAGCACGCTCGTTTCGGCGCTCGTCGACTGCGCCGAGGACGGGAAGCAGGCGGTCTGTCTCGTGGAGCTGAAGGCACGCTTCGACGAGCGGCGCAACATCGAGTGGTCACGCGAGCTCGAGCAGGCGGGCGTCCACGTCGTCCACGGCTTCCCCGACATGAAGATCCACGCCAAGATGACGCTCGTCGTCCGTCGTGAGGCCGGAGGGTTGCGTCGGTACGTGCACATCGGCACCGGGAATTACCACGCGTCGACCGCGCGCCTGTACGAGGACGTCGGCATCTTCACGGCCGACGAGGAGATCGCTGCGGATGTGGCCGACGTGTTCAACTACGTAACGGGCTTCGGGCGTCCGCAGCGGTTCCGCAAGCTGCTCGTGGCGCCGTTCGAGATGAGGACGCGACTCGTCGAGGAGATCCGCGCCGTCACGGCAGCCGCGAAAGCGGGCGAAACCGCGCGCATTCGCCTCAAGCTCAACAACCTCGTCGACCCGACGATCATCGACGAGCTCTACGCCGCGTCGACGGCGGGTGCGGAGGTCGACATCTGCGCGCGCTCGATCTGCATGCTGCGGCCCGGCGTCGAAGGGCTTTCGGAGAACATCCGCGTACGATCGATCCTGGGGCGATTCCTCGAGCACAGCCGCATCTACTCGTTCGAAGCCGGCGACAGCGCCTCGATCTTCATCGGCAGCGCCGACATGATGCCGCGGAACCTCGACCGGCGGGTCGAGGTGCTCGTGCCCGTCGAAAGCACGCGCTCCCGCCAGGAGCTCCAGGCAGTCCTCGGCAGCGTTTTTGCCGACGACGTGCACGCCTGGCTCCTCACGAGCGACGGCTCCTGGTCGCGCGTCGAGCCCGAGAAGGCCGGCAAGCGCATCGACCATCAGGCCGCAATGATGCGGCGGGCGCAGCTGCGGGCGAGACGACAGACCGACGCCGGCTCGCGCAGGAAAGCGCTCTAACCACCCGCGCGCAAAGGGTTCCCTGTCCGGGCCGCGGGGCAGAATAGAGGAGATGCGCGTCGCGGTCATCGATGTCGGGTCGAACACGGCCCGCCTGCTGGTCGCGAACGTGACCGCCAAGGGGGCCATCGTGCCCGTGGCCGAGGAGCGCGAGTACCTCCGCCTCGGGGCCGAGATCGAGCGAACCGGAACGCTCAGCGCGAAGAAGATCGCCGCCGCCGCGGAGACCTGCGGAGCGTACGCGCAGCAGATCGCCGAACTCGACGTCGAGCGCGCAACCGTGATCGTCACGGCTCCCGGGCGCCAGGGTTCGGCCGCAGCGGAGCTGAAGGCCGCGCTTACCGAGGCGACTTCGTTGCCCGTCCGCGTGCTCACGGCCGAGAGCGAGGGCCGGCTCGCTTATGACGGCGCGGTCGCGCGCGCCGCACGTGACCTGCCGGAAGTCGTCGCGGTGGTGGACGTCGGCGGTGGCTCGACCGAGATCGTCGTCGGCACACCGCAGCTCGGGGCGGCCTGGATTCGATCAGCGGACCTTGGCTCGCTGCGCCTCACCCGCGCCCACCTCGCCGACGATCCGCCGTCTGGCGCTCAAATCCGCGCCGCGTCCGATGCGGTCGCGCGCGCACTTGTGGGCATGGAACCGCCGAGGCCCGCCCTTGCGCTCGCAGTGGGTGGGAGCGCCCGCGCGTTGACGAAGATCGTCGGCCGCCGCTTCGATGCCGACGATCTCGACCAGGCGGTGAGGGTTCTCTCGCGCCGCCCGGCGGCGAAGGCGGCACGGCCGTTCGGTATCGCACCCGAGCGTGCCGAAACCCTGCTCGCAGGAGCGCTGCTCCTGGCAGGCACGAGTCGGGTGCTCGGCACCGCCTTCGAGCTCGGCCGAGGCGGTCTCCGCGAGGGCGCGGCTCTCGAGCTTGCCGGCGCGCGAGACGCGATCCGCGCCGCTTAGCCGAGTCGCGGCAGCGGCGACAGGATTCAGCCTGTCGCCCGGGTTACGACTGCCAGCTCTCCCAGAGCGCCGCGTAGGCGCCGTCGTTCTCGATCAGCTCGTTGTGGGTGCCGAGCTCCTGGAGCAGCCCGCCCTCGACCACCGCGACCCGATCGGCGTCGTGGGCGGTGTGAAGCCGGTGCGCAATCGCCACAACGGTGCGCCCGGTGAGCACGGAGGCCAGCGAGCGCTCGAGATGCCGGGCAGCCCGCGGGTCGAGCAGCGAGGTGGCCTCGTCGAGCACGAGCGTGTGCGGGTCGGCGAGCACGAGCCGCGCGAGCGCGAGCTGCTGCGTCTGAGCCGGTGTCAGCGCCGCCCCACCTGCGCCGACGACCGTCTCGAGGCCATCGGGAAGCGCCTCCATCCAGTCGGTCGCGTCGACAGCGTCGAGTGCGGCCCGCAGCTCGTCGTCGGACGATCCGGCGCGGGCGAGGCGCAGGTTGTCGGCCAGCGTGCCGACGAACACGTGCTGCTCCTGGGTGACGAGGGCGACCTCGCGGCGCAACGAGTCCAGCTCGAGGTCGACGAGCGGCACGCCGCCGACCTCGACCGAGCCGGTCCTGGCCGGATGGATGCCGGCGAGCAGGCGACCCAGCGTCGACTTCCCCGCGCCCGACGGGCCGACGACGGCGATCCGCTCGCCGGGCTCGAGATCGAGCTCGATCCCGTGCAAGACGTCGCGGCCGGGAACATAGGCGTAGCGAACGTCGTGGGCCCGCAGCCAGTCGTCCTTCGGCTCCGCACCGGTTGCAGTGCGGTCGGGGGGCACGTCGGCGATGCCCACGAGCCGGGCGAACGAGGCGCCCCCGACCTGCACCTCGTCGAGCCACGACAGCAGCCGGTCGACTGGATCGGCGAGCTGTTGGATGTAGAGCACGACGGTCGTCACCTCACCGACGGACGCGTGCCCGTTGGAGACGAGCCAGCCGCCCCAGGCGAGCGCCGTGACGACGGGGAGGACATAGGCGACGTCGACGGTGGGGAACCAGATCGTGCGCAGCCGCAGCGTGTAGCGCTCCGAGGCGTAGGCGTCTGCGAGGTTGGCGTCGATGCGACGCGCACGCTCGGACGCGAGACCGAGCGACTCGACGGTGCGTCCACCGTCGACTGTCTCGCCGGCGGTGCCGGCCGCCGACGCATACGCCGCGCGCTCCCAGAGGTATCCCTTCGGGGCGTAGCGCAGATACCAACGCGTCCCGATGATCAGAATCGGCGCACCGACGAGGCACGGGAGAGCGGCGATCGGGCTCACCCAGACAGCGGCGATGACGACGAGGAGCGCGGTGACGCAGGCGATCGACGTCTCGGGAATGGCGAACCGGATCGTCCGCGCGAGCGCGTCGACATCGGCGGTCGTGCGGGAGACGAGGTCGCCGATACCTGCTCTCTCGACGGTCGACAGCGGCAGCGCGAGGACGCGCCGCATGAAGTCGTCGCGCAGCTCGGCGAACATCCGCTCCGAGAGGACGAACGACGAGCGCCGCGCGAAGAAGGTCAGGACCGTCTGGGCGACGAGGAAAATCGCGAGGATCCCGACGACGCGGTCGATCTCTGCCGTGTCGATCCCTGTTTGCAGCCCCTGGACGAGCGAGCCCAGGAGCGGCGGCCCGACGAGTCCGGTCGCCGCGGCCAGTGCGTGCAGGACGAGAACGGCGATCATGGCGCGCCGGTGTCGGCCCGCGAGCTCGAGCGCCTGCTTGCGCATCTCCTTTGTGTCGGCGATCGGGAGGATGTCGCTCATGCGTCCTCGCCCCGGGTGACCACGTCGCGGTAGGCCGGATAGCTGCGGAGGAGCTCGCGGTGCCTTCCCTCGGCCTGCACGGTGCCGTCGGCGATCAACACAACGGTGTCGGCCTGGTCGAGCATCAGCGGGCTGGCCGAGACGACGACGGTCGTCTTGCCCGCCCGGAAGTCGTGGAGCTGGCGGGCGATGCGCGCCTCGGTATGGGCGTCGACGGCGCTCGTCGGCTCGACGAGCACGAGAATCTCCGCGTCCGCGAGCAATGCGCGCGCCAGGACGAGCCGCTGGCGCTGGCCGCCCGAGAACGAGCGGCCGCGCTCGTCGACGATCTCGTCGAGCCCGGCCGGCAGCGCGATGAGCACGTCCTCGGCGGCGGCGACCTCGATCGCGTCCGTAATGTCGCTGTCGGTCGCCCGTCCCCACGGGTCGAGCTCGCTGCGGAGGGTGCCGGAGAAGATCAGTGGATCGGGCTCGCTGACGAGGATCCGGCGGCGGACGACGGCCAGCGGCAGCCGGTCGAGCTCGGTGTCACCCAGCAACACCCCGGAGCTCTCGGTCATCCGGCCCAGCCGGTCGGCGAGCGCGCTCGTCTCGTCGGGCGACGCCGAGACGAGGCACGTGAGCCCGCCCGGCGTGATTACCAGCCCGGAGTCGGGGTCGCTGAGCGGCACCCCCGCCGGCGGCTCGGGCAGTGGATCGACCGATTCCTTGACGGTGCGCTCGACCGCGAGCACCCGCAGCATCCGGCGGGCACCGACGAGTGCGCGCGTGATCTTCTCCACCGCCTCCGCGGAGGTTCGCAGCGGGATCACGAGGAAGCCCGCGTAGCCGTAGAACGCGACGAGCTGGCCCGCCGTGATGTCACCGGAGGCTGCGAGATGCGCTCCGACCCACGTCACGAGCACGACGAAGAGCCCGGGCAGGAGCACCTGGGCGGCGTCGAGCGTCGATTGCGGTGTCGCGACCCTGACGCCTGCCAAACGCACGTCCTCGGACTGCCGCTCGTAGCGATCGAAGAACGCCTGCTCGCCGCCGACCCCGCGCAGCACCCGCAGCCCCGCGGCGGTATCCGCGCCGAGCGCCGTCAGCTGGCCAACCTCCTCGCGTTGCTCGCGCTGCCGTTGCTGCAGCGGCTTGATCACGACGCTGAGCGAGAGCGTCAGTACCGGGACCCCGAGGAGCACGAGCAGCCCGAGCTTCGTCGAAGTCGAGAGCAGGATGATCGCGACGACGATGTAGGAGACGATCCCGCCGGCGAGCCGCGCCAGGATGTCGAAGGCGCCGCCCGCGCGCAACGCGTCGTTCGAGACGACGGCAACGACCTCGCCGGTCGAGAGCTCGCTGCGCACCGCGTCGCCGGAGTGCGCCGCATGATGGCCGACCACCTGCATGAGCCGGTACGCGGCTTGCAGCCAGTTCTGCACGGCGTAGCGGTGACGCATCACGCCGGCAGCCGCCTGGACGATTCCGAGCACCGCGAGGAGAACGCAGAACTCGACGAGGGCGTGGTTGTCGCCGTCGACGATTCCCTGCTGGATCGCCTGGCCGATCGCGTACGGCATCAGCGCCTGCGCGACCATCCAGACGATCCCGAACGTGATCGCGACGGCGAGCGTTCCCACCTGGTGGCGGCCGACCCAGAGGAGCAACCGAAAAGGCGACCGCGTGTCCGGTCGCCCCGGATCGGCGATCGGGAGATCGATCACTGTGGTACCCGGGCCGCGCCGTCTCCGCGTGTGCCAGAGAAGCGTCCCACACGCTTCGGCGTCACGGCCGAACGAGCGGCTTGTACGCGATGCGGTGCGGCTCGAGCGCCTCGGGGCCGCGCGTCTCGGTGACCCACGCGGCGTACTCGCCCCATGAGCCCTCGAACCACGTCACCTGCGAGTCACCCTCGAACGCGAGAATGTGCGTCGCGATCCGGTCGAGGAACCAGCGATCGTGGGTGATCACGACGGCGCAGCCGGCGAAGTCGAGCAGCGCATCCTCGAGCGCGCGCAGCGTGTCGACGTCGAGGTCGTTGGTAGGCTCGTCGAGGAGCAGGACGTTGCCACCCGACTTGAGGAGCTTCGCGAGATGCACGCGGTTGCGCTCGCCGCCGGAGAGGTCCTTGACGAGCTTCTGCTGGTCGCCGCCGCGGAAGTTGAACCACGACGTGTACTGGCGCGAGTTCACCTCGCGCTTGCCGAGCAACACGATGTCCTGGTTCTCCGAGATCTCCTTCCACACCGTGTTCTGCGGGTTGAGCCCGCCGCGTGACTGGTCGACATAGGCGAGCTGCACGGTGTCGCCGATGCGGAGCTCGCCGCTGTCGGGCTGCTCCTCGCCGGCGATCATCTTGAAGAGCGTCGTCTTGCCGGCGCCGTTCGGCCCGATCACGCCGACGATGCCGCCGGGCGGGAGCGAGAAGGTCATGTCCTCGACGAGGAGCCGGTCGCCAAAGCCCTTTGCGACGTGATCCGCCTGGACGACGAGGTCGCCGAGGCGCGGGCCGGCGGGAATGTGGATCTCGACGCCCTCGACCTTGAAGCTTGCGTCGTCCGCGAGCATCTTCTCGTAGGCCGTCACGCGTGCCTTCGACTTCGCCTGCCGCGCGCGGGGGCTCATGCGCACCCACTCGAGCTCGCGGGCGAGCGTGCGACGACGGGCCGACTCGGTCTTCTCCTCCGTCGCAAGGCGCGCCTGCTTCTGCTCGAGCCACGAGGAGTAGTTGCCCTCGAAGGGCAGTCCCTTGCCGCGGTCGAGCTCGAGAATCCAGCCCGCGACGTTGTCGAGGAAGTAGCGATCGTGGGTGACCGCCATCACGGTGCCCTTGTAGTCCTCGAGGAAGCGCTCGAGCCAGGCGACCGACTCGGCGTCGAGGTGGTTCGTCGGCTCGTCGAGGAGGAGCAGGTCGGGTGAGGAGAGAAGCAGCCGGCAGAGCGCGACCCGGCGGCGCTCACCTCCGGAGAGAGTCGTAACGTCGCGGTCGCCCTCGGGCAGGCGCAGCGCGTCCATGGCCCGGTCGAGCTGCGCCTCGAGGCCCCAGGCGTCGTGGCGGTCGATCTGCTCCTGCACGTTCGACTGCTCGGCGAGGAGCGCATCGAAATCGGCATCCGGTTCGGCGAACGCGGCCGAGACCGCGTTGAAGCGGTCGAGCAGGTCGCGCAGCTCGCGCACGCCGTCCTCGACATTGCCGCGCACGTCCTTGGTCGGATCGAGCTCCGGCTCCTGCTGAAGGAAGCCGACGGTGGCGCCGGGATGCAGCTCCGCGATGCCGGACGAGGGCTCCTCGAGCCCCGCCATGATGCGCATCAGCGTCGACTTACCGGCTCCGTTCGGGCCGAGCACGCCGATCTTCGCTCCGGGCAGGAACGACAGGGAGATGTTCGCGAGCACCTGTCGATCGGAGCCGTAGAACTTGTCGACCTTGTACATCGTGTAGACGTAGTCGCTGCTCATCGACCTGGCAGGCTACCGCCCCCGAGACCGATGGCGCGCTACACGGCGACGGCGCTGCGATCGAGCAGCTCGAGGAACGCACGCGACCACTCGGCAAGGTCGCCCCAGCCGCGGCTCGAGACCATGTTCCCGTCGACGACGGCGGGCTCGTCGACGAACGTGCCGCCGGCCATCTCGATGTCGGGAGCGAGCGGGCCGAAGGCGGCGCTCCGCCTGCCGCGCAGCAGGCCGAGGGCCGCCGGCACCTGGGGGCCATGGCAGAGGGTGCCGACCGGCTTCTGCTCGGCGAAGAAGTGCCCAACGATCCGTGCCACGTCGGGATCGACGCGGATGAACTCGGGAGCGCGGCCGCCGGGAATGACGAGCGCGACGTAGTCGGTGGGATCGACCTGGGCGAAGGTCACGTCGACCGGGCAGGTCCGCCCCTGACGCTCGACGTAGGTGTCCCAGTCGGGCTCGAAGTCGTGCACGACGAGCTTGATCGGGCGCATCGTCGGCGCAGCGATGTGCGGCTCGTACTCCGCCTCCGCGAGGCGGTACTTGATGAACATGGTCTCGAGGTCCTCGGCCGCGTCGCCGGCCAGGATCAGCACGTTGGACATGACGCCTCCGCGAGGGGATAGGGGTAGTGGGGGGGTGAGGCTCCAGCCTCACCCGCACGAAGGCGGGAGTCAAGCGAGGGTGAGGCTGAAGCCTCACCCGAATCACCTCCTACTCGGCGAGCGCCTCGTCCAGCAGGCCGCGGTCGCGCGGATAGCTGAGGAGCTCGGCGGCGCCGGCCACGGACAGCCAGCGCGCGTCGTCGGTCTCGTTGTCGAACCCGATCTCGCCCGACTCGACCTCCATCACCCAGTACCGCACCCGCTTGCGCCGGCCCTTCGCGTCCCTGTAGGTCGTCGGCTCGAGCTCACGCCCGAGCGCGCACCGGAGGCCCGTCTCCTCCTCGACCTCGCGCAGGGCGCATTCCGCCTCGGTCTCACCGCGCTCGAGCTTGCCCTTCGGGAACGTCCAGTCGTCGTAGGCGGGTCGGTGGACGAGGAGTACCTCAGGACCTCCGCTGCCGGCCCGTACGACGACGCCACCGGCGGCTTTCACGAGTGTCAGTTGAGTGCCCGCCGCGCGGCCTCGTCGAGCCGCTTCCAGGTGTCCGGCCACGCCGCGCGGGCGGCGGCCATCCGGTCGCGCTCGAGCTGCACGAGCCGGCCGGCGGCGAAACCGCTCTCGGGACCGGGCGCCGACTCGTCCCACTCCCGGATCCGCTCCTGGGCGACGACGGCGTCCTGATGATCGCCGAGGATGTCCTGAAGCTGCTTTGCGGCGGCGACGAACTTCGCGCCCGGCTTGCCGAGCTCGTGGGCTGCGAGATCTGCCGCGTAGCGCGCCCGCTTGACCGCGATCCGTGAGGCATGCAGTGCGTCGTCCTCTGGGTCGGCGCCGAGCTCGGCGAACGTGCGCCGCATCCGCTTCACCTCACGGTGGAAGATCCTCGTCAGCGTCGTCCCGTCGCCCGAGAGAGGAGGCTCGGACGCGGCTTCGAGCCGGTCGAGCAGCGACAGGTAGCGATCGCCCTCGAGCGTCTCGACGACGTCGCGATACGCATCGCCCCGGTCGGACTCGAGCCCTGCGATCAGGCCTGCTGCCGCCCCGGCGTCGTCTCCGAGCGCCGCCACCTCGGCGCGGAGCCGGTCGAGCATCACGTCGAGGTCGCGCGCGGGCCCGAGGTGACCGCCGAGCCAGCCGAGCTCCTCGCGCAGCGACTCGGCCCACGCGCGATCGACGAGCGGCCGGGCCGCCCGGAGAAACGCGCGCAGCCGCCTCGTCGCGACCCGGAGCTGGTGCAGATCCTCGGGATCGTCGCCGCGCCGCGTGCCGGGGTCCCGGGCGAGGAGCGCGCGGTAGTCGCCCGCGAGCGCGAGGCCGAGCGCCTCGCCCGGCGGCGTGTCCTTTGTCGGCCCGACGGTGGTCGGCGGTTCGTCCAGGCCGAGCGCGCGGTGCAGCTTTGGCTGAAATCCTTTCGTCTCGTGGGCGCCGGCTTTGCGCAGCACCTTCGCGAGGCGGCGCAGCGCGCGCTCGTCGCCGTCGATCAGCTCGACCTCGACCTCGCGGAAGCGGCCCGACACCCGCTGGCCCGTGAGTACGGCGACGCTGTCGTCGACGATCTCGGCGCCCTGCGCCAGCACCACCTCACGGCGCGTGCGCAGGCGGGCTACCGGCCCTAGTGGTGCGCCGCGCAGGTACGCCGGCAGCAGTCCGAGCAACTCGGCCGGCGGCCTCGCAGGGGGGCCTCCGAGCTCGAGCTCGAGGCGCGCCGACTCGCGCGGTAGCTTCAGCTGCCACAACCCGGCTCCGTCCTCGACGCGGTGACGAAACGTGATCCCATACCGCGCGAGGCGCAGGTCGGCGGTGTCGTGATAGGTCGAGATGAAGACCCGCGTCGGCATCCGGCGACCACCGAGCTCGGGGAGTACGAAACCCTCGTCCGGGGCAAGCTTGATCTCGCGCTCGAGTGTCTCCTTCATCGGGGCCAAGCGTACTCGGGTCCGCCCTTCACACATGTCTCCAATTGGTTAACGTGCGCCTGCCGATGAAGATCTCCCTGACCCCGAAGACGACCGAATTCTTCGTGCTCTTCACGAACGCGGGCGAAAATGCACTCGAAGTGGCGCGCCTCGTCGAGCGCCGGTTCCGCGAGCATCCGAACTCGGGCGTGACGCAGGAGCAGGTGAAAGCGGCCGAGACGGCGGGCGACGTCATCACGCGCGATCTCATCGTGCTGCTCAACACGCAGTATCTGACGCCGTTCGACCGCGAGGACATCTACCAGCTCGCGACCGAGATCGACGACGTCGTCGACTATCTCGAAGAGGCCTCCGATCTCCTCGGCCTGTACGGCGTCGAGATGCCGACGCGCCACGCGGTCGAACAGTGCGCGATCATCGTCCAGGCGGTCCAGCAGCTCTCGATCGCCTGCGGCAACCTCAAGGGCATGCGCGGCGTCCAGCAGGCGCTCGTCGAGCTGAAGTCGCTCGAGGACAAGGGCGACGGCGTGCTCCGCGACGCGCTCGCATCGTTGTTCCGCGACGACAGGATCGACCCGCTGATCGTCATTCGCTGGAAGGACATCTATGAGGCGCTCGAGCGGGCGCTCGACGCCTGCGAGACGGCAGCCAACGTGATTGCGAACATCCTCGTCAAGAACGCGTAGACGCCCGCAGTGACCGTGACCCTCATCGCGGTGGTCGTGGTGGCGCTGTTCTTCGACTTCACGAACGGCTTCCACGACACCGCGAACTCGATTGCGACGAGCGTCTCGACACGGGCGCTCTCGCCGCGCAACGCGGTCGCGATGGCAGCGATCCTCAACTTCGTCGGCGCGTTCATCTCGTTCAAGGTTGCTGCAACGATCGCGAAGGGCATCGTCGATCCCGGCGCGATCACCCTCGACATCATCCTCGCGGGGCTCGTCGGCGCGATCACCTGGAACCTCGTGACCTGGTACCTCGGCCTGCCGTCGAGCTCGAGTCACGCGCTGATCGGCGGCGTGATGGGATCGGCGATCATGGCGCAGGGCTGGTCGGTCGTCGAGTGGGCGGGACTGTGGCAGAAGGTCCTGAAGCCGTCGCTGATTGCTCCGTTCGCCGGGCTGATCGTTGCGTTCACGCTGATGACGGTCATCGTCTGGGTCATCGCCCGGCGTGCCCCGGCAAAGATCAACCGTGTCTTCCGCCGCGGCCAGCTCGTCTCGGGTGGGTTCGTCGCTCTCACCCATGGGACGAACGACGCGCAGAAGACGATGGGGATCATCGCTCTCGCGCTCGTCGCCTCCGGGCATCTCAGTGCAGACTTCACACGACCTCCGACCTGGGTCATCGTGGCCGCCGCGCTCTCGATGTCAGCGGGCACCTACGCCGGCGGCTGGCGGATCATCCGCACGCTCGGCACCCGGATCGCGAAGATCGACCCGCCACAGGGCTTCGCCGCCCAGACAGCGTGCGCCTCGATCCTGTGGACGACCGCGCACCTCGGCTACCCGGTCTCGACCACGCACGTGATCTCCGGCTCGGTGATGGGCTCGGGCGCGACCCGCGGCCTGCACGCCGTGCGTTGGGGCGTTGCCGGCAACATCCTGCTCGCCTGGATCTTCACGATCCCGATGGCCGGCCTCGTCGGTGCCGGGATGGAGCTCGTGACGCGGCTTCCCGGCGGCGACCTGATCGTGTTCGGCCTCGCCGTCGCGATCTCGTGGACGGCGTTCATGGCCCGCCGCTGGGAGACCCGCAGGCTCCTCCCGCCCGAGGCCCTCGAGAGCGCGCCGATCTAGGGGTACGAGCGGGTGCGACCGTCCCGCCGGCACCGGGCGGACGGCCGCCCTCGGCGACCGTCCCGCCCAGGATGTCGATCGGGTCACCGGGTGATGGCAATCGCCTCGGTGTACGCGGAGGGGATCGCGATCGCGTCGCCGCTGCCGAGCCGGTCGTGCCTGCGGGCGAGCTCGACGAGGTCACGCTCGAGTGCCTGTCGCGCCTCGTCGTCGGCGAGCGCTGCGAACGCCTTCAGGGTCGGCCCGTACCAGGTGCGGAAGAACTCGACGAACTCCTGCGGTGATCGGAACCGGAAGGTGAAGTCCCGCTCGGTGACCTCGAGAGACACGATCCCTGCGCCGAAGAGGCTCTCGAGGTGGTCCCTGGTGCCCCACAGCATCGGCGAGGAGACGCCGGCAGGGGGCGGGACGTGAGCGGCGACCGTACGAAACAGCTCGCCGATGAAGCCGTCCGGTGTCCAGCTCGCGAGCGCGACCGTGCCGCCTGGTCTCGTCACCCGCAGCAGCTCTGAGGCAGCCTGCTTGTGGTCCGGGGCGAACATCGACCCGAACACCGAGGTGACCGCGTCGAAGGAGCCGTCGGGGAACGGCAGCGCCTCGGCGTCGCCGGCGAGCAGGGTCACTTCGAGCCCCTCCGCCGCCGCTCGCTCACGACCGCGCTCGAGCAGGCTGGGGACGTAGTCGACGCCGATCGCGTGGCAGCCGAGCCGCGCGGCCGCGATGGCCGCGTTGGCACTGCCGGTGGCGACGTCGAGCACGTTCCAGCCCGCCCGGAGGTCCGCCGTGTCGACCAGCTGCTCCGCGACGAGAACGATCCTGGCCGCGACGACGTGGAAGTCGCCGCTCGCCCAGGCCTGCTGCTGGCGCTGCTTGACGGCGGCCAGGTCGAGGGTCACCACGGGTGCTTCTGCTGTCTGCGTCATCTTGTGTTCCTCTCTCGTTGGAGTGCCCGGCCGGCCAGTAGGCACGGCGGGGCGATGTGATGTGAGTGGTTGCTCGTCCCCCGTGCTCCAGCTCTCGTCGGAGACCGTTTCGGAGATGTGCTCGAACGTGAGAGCGGCACGGCGTGCGGCCTCGCGAACAGCGTCGATCGATGTGGCCTCGAACAGGAGCAGGCACGTCTCGTCCGCGGGGACGAAGATCGAGCGGACGAGCCGGACCGAGATTCCCTCGGCGGTCAGCTCGGCCGTGGCGCGATGCGCCCGGCCGCGTGCCTGCCCGGCTGCATCTGCGGCCGTGCGAGGGACGTACAGCTCGACGAGGAACTCGGTCATCTGCTCGACCATACGGCCCTTCGGCGAGCGCCGAAACTGTCGAAAACCCGAGTCTTTGGGGTGCTACGACCCTGGGATTTCGTCCTCTCGGGCATGCCACCCCAGGGTCTGTGCGAGCTCCGCCCGGGACCGGATGCCGAGCTTTGCGTACGTGTTCGAGAGATGGAACTCGACCGTCTTGACGCTGACGACCATCTCCTTCGCGATCTCCTTGTTCGCGAGGCCGTGTGCAGCGAGCTCCGCCACTCGCCGCTCCGTCGCGGTCAGCCCCCCGTCGGGTGCCGGACGACGCGCGCCGACCCTGGCGAGCTCCGAGCGGGCAACAGCGGCCCAGCCGGGCGAGCCCAGCTCGTCGAACGCGTCGGCTGCCTCCTCGAGCGTGTCGCGCGCTGCGCCCCACTTCCTGAACCTGCGTTGGGCGCGGCCGAGGCTCAGAAGGGTCCGTGCGCGCTCGGGTGCGAGACCGAGGCTCGCGTACTCGTCGGCCGCCCGTGCGAGCGAGACCGCGGCGTCATCGTCGTACTCCTCCGCGAGCGCCACGGCCGCGGTGCAGCGACGCGCAGTCGCGCGACCCCAGGGGTGGTCCTGCTCCTCCGCGAGCTCGAGCACGCGCGCCGTCACGGCCCGCGCCTCGTCGAGCCGCCCCGCATCGACCAGAGCCTCGACCAGATCCGGCGCGACTGGAAACGCCCCGGGATCGCGAACTCCCTCGCGCTCGGTGTGCTCCCATACCGGACGCAACTGCTCGACCGCCTGGGCCGGATCATGCTCGAGGAGCGCGAGCGCCCCGAGTGCCCGCCGACATTCGAGCATGTCCCAGCAGACCCCCGTCTCGGCGACGCGCGCCATCGCCTCGGCGACCCACGGGCGTGCGTCGTCCGGTAGTCCACGACCCGTGGCGAGGAGCGCACGGCAGCGCTCGTACATCGGCCAGACGAGCAGGTCGCTGTCGGACGAATCCGCCCACTCGGCGAGCAGCCGTTCCGCGGCGACCCAGTTGCCCGCACGCAGCTCCAGCTCGCACAGGTGAAGCCTGAGCAGCGCATAGGAGGACGGCTCGCCGCGGTCGTCGGCGGCAACGAGAAGGGCGACCAGGGAGGCGCGCGCCTCGCTCAACTCCCCCCGCCAGACGAGGCGCTGGGCGGCGACGCGCTCGGGAGAGGCGGCGAAGTAGTAGAGGACGCTCGCGGGCGCGAGGAAGCGGTCGCAGACGTCGTCGATCGGGACGCCGCGGAGGCTTCGCGCCCAGCCGAGCGCATACAGCGCTGCGCGGCTCACCTGCCAGTGGCCACTGCCGGCGGCCGACAGTGCATCGAGCGCGAGCGCCTCCGCCTCGGCGATGCGCTCGACGCGCACCGCGGCATCGTTCGCGGCCATCTCGGCGAGCACCGCTGCTCTCGACAGCGCGTCATCGCCGCTCTCGGCCAGTGCGCGTTCGAGGAAGCGCCGGATGTCGTTGTTGCCGGAGACGGTCCCGCCCGCGAGCAGCAGGCAGGCGCGGACCCGCTGCTCACCCGGAGGAAGCGACGGGAGCGCGGGCACGAGCAGGTCTGTCAGCCGCTGCTTCTCGCCTGCGAGCACGAGGTAGCGGGCGAGCCCGAGAATGCGCTCGCCTCGCCCCGAGTCGTCGCGCGGGGTGAGGCGGAGAGCATGATCTGCAAGTTCGACCGCGGTATGCGGTGCCCCACGCTCGCTCGCCCGGGCCGCTGCGGCCGAGACGTCGGCCGCGAGCCCCGCGTCGGGGCCGGCGGCGGCAAGTGCCCGGTGCCGGGCTGCAAGCTCGGTCTCGCCGACCGCAGCTGCGAGCCGGCCGTGCAGCTCGCGACACTCTGCGGGGTCCGCCCGCTCGACCACCGCCGCGGCCAGGAGCGGATGAGACGCGCGCACGTGATCGCCGGCGACGACGAGGACGCTGTTCGCGACCGCGCGGTCGAGCGTCTCGTTGTCGGCGAGCATGGTGAGCTGACCGACGCGCAGGTCGGGGCTGAGCGCGACGGCGAGGAGCAGCCGACGCACACCGTCCGGTAGCCGATCGACGCGTAGCCCGAGGAGGTCTTCGACCGCATCCGGCACCGGGAGGTCCTCGCCGATCCCGGGCAGGCCCTCGTCGACGAGCTTGCGGCCGACCTCGAGCGCGAAGAGGGCGTTGCCGAGCGTAGCGTCGTAGATGCGCCGCAGGAGCTGGCGCGAGATGCTCAGCCCGAGCCGGTCGCGCAGGAGGCGACGGATCGCTCCGAGGCTCAGCGGGCCGAGCTCCACTCGCTCGACGCCGGCCGGATCGATCGCCAGCTCGAGCGCGGACGGGGCCCCCGGTCGCCGGGCGAGCAGGAAGCGGATCTCGCTGCCTTCCAACCGTCGTGCGACGAACGTGAGGGCGGAGGCGGAGGATGCGTCGAGCCACTGGAGGTCGTCGAGCGCGATCACGATGCGCTCGCGCGTCGCCAACGCTCGGAGCGCGTTGAGGCAGCCGACGCCGACGGCGTGCGTCTCGGGTGCGTCATCGCCCGATGCGACGCGCAGCAGCGCCACCTCCAGTGCGTGGAGCTGCGGCGGCGGAAGTCCCGCGAGCTGCTCCGACGTCACCCCGTCGAACAGGTCGATGAGCGACGAGAACGCGAGCCGCGCCTCGGCATCGCTCGGTCGCGCGACGAGCACGCGCAGCCCGCGCTGCCGTGCCGCCTCGACGCCGTTCTCCCACAGCGTCGTCTTGCCGATGCCCGGCCCGCCCACGAGGAGGAAGGCCGCGCGGGCGTGATCCGCGGCCAGGAACGCGTTCAGCTGCGCGAGCTCCGCCTCGCGTCCGACGACCTCGCTACCGAGGCCGGTCCGTGCCTTCGCCGTCCCTGTCATCGAGGTGCCCTCCGCGTTGTCATCTCAAATACCACAGTCGCAGTGCCTCGGCGAGGCTCGGGTCCGACTGTCTCTCCCTGACGGGTAAGCAATGCGGCAACGGGTATAGGGACGGCGAGGTACTGCGACGATCAGCCGTCGCATCGCGTCGCCACCGTTAAAGGGGGTGACCTGGGTGCGCCGTCAGATCGCGGCTCCAGGATAGGCGGGTGCGTCGTTTCCCGAGCCACCGATTGTCCGAAGGGCGCCGCCGGTGACCTGGGGGTTGATGTTCCGCGTCCGGCAGACGCTCAAGGGCAGCCTCTGGGTGCTGCCGGTTCTCGGCGGGGTGCTCGGGTTGGCGCTCGGTGCTGCCGATCCGTGGCTCGAGCAGCTCGGGACGCTGTCGGGCTGGAATTACTCGGCGAGCACGGCGCTAACGGTGTTGACGACCGTGGTCGGGGCGTCGGTCGGCCTAACGGGCTTCGTTGTCACGGTCTCGATCCTTGTCGTGCAGATGGCGACCGGGACGTTCTCCGCTCGCTACATGCGGATCTGGTATCGCGACCCCGTCCTCAAGGCCGTGCTGGCAGTGCTCGTCGGCACCTTCATCTTCTCGTACTCGCTGTTGCGACGGGTGGAGGGCGATGCGGTGCCGCACATCGGGGTCTCGCTCGCGGGCCTTTTCCTCGGCCTCGGCTTGCTCCTGTTCCTTGTCTTCCTCGACCGCGTCGTCCACCGGCTGCGGCCGGTCAAGGTCGCCGCTCTCGTCGCTCATGCGGGCCGCGACGCCCTCCGTGAGATGGCGACGGCCGCGTCGCAGCCTCGCCAGGCGGAGACCAATGCAGAGTTGGCGCAACTTCGAGCGGTCGAGCCGAGCCTCGTCGTTCGTAGTGACCGGCCGGGGGCGATCCAGGCGATCCACCTCGATGGACTGGTCGCCTGGGCAACGAACAACGACTGCACGCTGGTCTTGCGGCATGGGGCCGGCGACTTCGTTTCGACCGGCGTGCGAACCCTCGAAGTGTACGGTGCCCCGGCCGGCGATCGGCTCGACGCGACGCGGCTGAAAGGAATGATCGCCCTCGGCACGGAACGGACGATCGAGCAGGACCCGGCGTTCGCGCTCCGCGTCATGGTCGACGTTGCGATCCGCGCCCTCTCGGCCGCGGTCAACGACCCCACGACTGCGGTGCAGGTGCTCAACCATCTCGAGGATATGCTCACCCTGATCGGCACTACCCCCGGCCTCACGGGCCGCTGGGAGTTCCGCGACGACGCTGACAAGCTCCGGCTCGTGATGCCCGCCCGACGCTGGGACGACTTCCTTGTACTCGGGGTCACCGAGATCCGCCAGTACGGCGCCACCTCGATCCAGGTCGTCCGGCGCCTGCGCGCCATGCTCGACACGCTCCAGGAGACCGTCCTGCCCGAGTACGCAGCGGCCGTCACGGACGAGCTCCAACGTCTCGACGACACCGTCGCGTTGGAGTGGGGCGACACGCCCGACGGAGGACGCTCGCAGCGCTCCGACATGCAGGGCATCGGCGGGCCTCGCGCGCTCGATATTTGAGACCGACCGTCTTCCTGCGCACTATCGGGTGGTGGTGTGTGCACCACGACGACTTCGTGATCCGCGTTCCGCGCCCGCCCACCGGAGGAGCGCATCGAGAGCGTTGCGACCCGGCACCCGCGTCCGTGAGGGACGTCATCATGTTCACAGCGACGGTGGGAGCGACGTGTTGAGAGCCGGGACGCCACGTGTCGGGCGCTGAGGCCGCGGCACCTTCCGCGGGCTTGCACGTGCTGCCTCTGGTGGCCGTCATCACCCAGCCGCAGCTGCGCTCGGTCGTGCTCGTGTTGCTGGCATCCACGCTGGGCGCGGTGCTTTCGAGGCTGCACGGACGGATCGTCCTGCCCACGATCGTGGTGGAAATCGTTCTCGGCATCCTGATCGGTCCACACGTTCTCGGGATCGCCACCGTCAACGCGTACGTCGCCGTGCTCTCGAACTTCGGGCTCGCCTTTCTCTTCTTCGTCGCAGGGATCGAGGCCGTCAGGATGCGCGTCGCCCGCAGCCTGTTGCGTCGCGGGACGCTCGGGTGGATGCTCTCCTTGGCGCTCGCTCTGATGATCGGCGTGCTGTTACAGCGGGCCGGCCTCGATGCCGAGTGGTGGCTGCTCGGGGTCGCCCTCTGCACGACCGCGCTCGGGGCGCTCGTGCCGATCCTTTCCGACGCGGGCATGCTCGGGACTCCGTTCGGCTCGGCGGTGATCGGGACAGGGATCACCGGGGAGTTCTGGCCGATTGTCCTGATCTCGGTCTTCCTCACCGGTGCGTACGGCGCGTGGCAGGAGGTGCTGCTGCTGCTCGCCTTCGGCGCCCTCGTGCTCCTCGCCTCGACCGTGGTGCTGAGTGCCCGCCCGTCGCGCGTCGTCCGCGTGCTGCAGGAGACCGTGAACACGAGCGGCCAGGCTGCGGTGCGCGCGTCCATTTTCGTCCTCTCCGCGCTCGTGTTGCTCGCCGTCGACGCCGGCTTCGACTTCGTGCTCGGCGCGTTCGCAGCCGGGCTCATCGTCGGACTCGCGCTCGACTCGCCCGATGGGCGGGACGTTCGGTTGCGGTTGGAGGGGATCGGCTTTGGCCTGCTGATCCCGATCTATTTCGTTGCCACCGGGATGACGTTCGATCTCGGAAGCCTCCTCAGCGCGAGCGGGCTCGCGCTGGCTGCGCTCTTCCTTGCGGCCTTCGTCCTCGTCCACTGCGTCTCGGCGCTGCTGTGGGTGAAGGCTCTTGGCGTGACGGAGTTGGTCGGCCTCGTGTTGTGCAGTGCCACCGGGCTCCCACTGATCGTCGCGATCGTTGGGATCGGTCGTGAGCACGGTGGTATCTCGAACGGCGTCGGCGCGTCGCTGATCGGCGCCGGGATGATCTCGGTGTTGGTCTACCCGCTGGTCGCGACGCTCCTCGTCAGCCACGCCGGCAGGACGGCGGGAGGCGACCGTCTGCCGGCGCCGGCCGCTCCTGCCGAACCGCCCGGTTGAGTCGGTCTCCTGTTCTCGGATTCGGAGTCGCTCGTCCCGGCCGGCACGGCGACCGGCGTACCGCTTACCGGCCGGTGGAGGTCACCACCAGAACGCGTCGCGAGAGGCGTTCAAAGCGCGCTCGCGGCTCGGCGCCGGGCGACGAGCTTGCCGGCCTCCCAGAGGACGAACAGCATGGCGGCGGGGAGCGCACCGAAAAGCCATTGCCGGCCGGTGAGTGCCTGGGTGCCGAGCAGTGATGTCAGGGCGCCGCCGCGGGCGATGAGGAGCGCGAGGGCGGCCTCCGCCAGGATCGCGAGGTTCACGGTGCGGTTGTTCAGCGTTTCCTGGCGCAGGGCGGTCGCCGTCTGGTCGCGGCATTCGAGGGCTGCGACGATGAGCATGAGGGAGAACGCGACGAGGCCGATCGTGCTGCCGATCGCGACCTCGTTGTAGTGGTCCTTCCCGAGGACGATCAGGAGGTCGATCGCGACGGACATGAACAGGCCCGCCAGCCCAACCGTGAGGATGACGGGGCGGGACATGATCGAGTCCTCGCGAGGGCGAGGCTTGCGCTTCATCAGGCCGGGCGTCTCCTTGTCGAGGCCGAGCGCGATCCCGATCGGGGCGGTGATCACGAAGTTGATCCAGAGGATCTGCGTTGCGGAGAACGGCTGCCCCCCTGCGATGTCGAGGAGGCTCGCGAGCAGGAACGTGACGATGTAGGTGACGAGCGCCACCATCATGAAGCGGATGTACTTGAGCATGTTGTCGTAGAGCTTGCGGCCCTCGGAGACGGCCTTCACGATCGTGGCGAAGTTGTCGTCGGTGAGGATCATCTTGGCGGCGTTCTTTGCGACCTCGGTGCCGGTGCCCATCGCGATCCCGATGTCGGCGGCCTTGATCGCCGGGGCGTCGTTGACGCCGTCGCCGGTCATCGCGACGACGTCGCCCTTCTTGCGCAGAGTCTCGACCATCAGCACCTTGTGCTCGGGCGCAACCCGGCCGACGACGCCGATGTCGTCGATCCGGGCCAGCCGCTCTTCCGGGGAGAGGGCAGCG
Source organism: uncultured Thermoleophilia bacterium (assembly GCA_963799575.1). GTDB lineage: Bacteria > Actinomycetota > Thermoleophilia > Gaiellales > Gaiellaceae > Gaiella. The sequence continues at coordinate 25,014 of CAWCXK010000006.1, read as the reverse complement.
AAGTCGGCGCCCAGGATCGCCTCGCCGGGGATGCCGAGCTGCCTGGCGATCGCCTCGCCCGTGACGACGTCGTCGCCGGTCACCATCCGCACGCGGATGTTGGCGCTCTGGGCGTCGCGGACGGCGTCCTTCGACTCGGCCCGTGGCGGATCGATCATCCCGACCATCGCCGTCATCTGCAGGCCTGTGATCAGAGACAAGAGATCGCCGTCGGGGTCGAAGCCCGCCGGGTCGATGTCCCGGGTGGCCGCGACCATGATTCGCAGCCCCTGGCCCCCGAGCCGATCCATCTCCTGCGACGAGCGGGCGTTCTGCTCGTCACCCCAGGGAACGCTCGTGCCGTTCGACAGGGCGGATGAGGCGCGCCCGATCACGGCCGGGCCGGCACCCTTCACGAACGCGCGGACGACGGCCTTCCCTGATGCGTCCTTGGCGTCGGCGAAGACGGCCATCAGCTTGTAGGTGGGGTCGAACGGCAGGGTCGCGAGCCTCGGGTAGGTGGCCCGGGTTTCCTCGACGTCGAGCTTGGCCTTGTGCCCGAGGACGAGGAGCGCGCCTTCGGTGGGGTCGCCGACGACCTTGCCGTCGACGAGCTTGGCATCGTTCGCGATCATGAACGGGAGGATCGCCTGCTCGATCGTGTTGGTGTTGCCGGCGGCGTGCTTGACGTCGCCGTCGAGGCCGTAGCCCATCCCGGAGATCGCGTAGCGATCCGTGGGGTCGATCACCTCGACGACGGTGACCTGGTTCAGCGTGAGCGTGCCCGTCTTGTCGGAGTTGATCGCCGAGGTCGAGCCGAGGGTCTCGACCGAGGCGAGGCTCTTCACGACAGCACCCTCCGCGGCGAGGGTCGTCGACCCGTTCGAGAGGATCACCTGCAGGACGGTCGGCATCGCCATCGGCACCGCTGCCAGCGCCAGCGCGATCGCCGTCGTGAAGATCGTCTTGGTCGAGTCGCCCCGCGAGGCCCCGAGCGCAAACATGATCGCGATCGTCAGGCCCGCGGCACCCGCGATCCACAGCGTCAACGTGTCCAGCTGCGCGCTCAGCGGCGTCTTCAGCGTCGGTGTCGACTTCAGCATCCCCGAGATGTTTCCGACCTCGGTGTCGGCACCGGTTCCGGTGACGATCATGACGCCGCTTCCATGCGTGACGGGAGAGTTCATGAACGCCATGTTCGACTGGTCGCCTGCAGCCGGCTTCGGGTCGGAGGCGATCGTCTCGGCGCTCTTCGACGACGGGACGCTCTCACCGGTCAGGCCCGACTCGTCGATCTGCAAGGACGCGGCCTCGATGATCCGACCATCGGCGCAGACGTCGTCACCCGCCGTCAGCAAGACGACGTCACCGACGACCACCTGGTCGGCACCAACCTCGACCTCCGACCCGTCACGACGGACGCGGGCTGACGACTTCAGCATCGACTGCAAGGCGTTCATCGCGCTCTCCGCCTTACCCTGCTGGCGCATCCCCCCGACGGCGTTGACCGCCGTGATCAGAAGAACGACGAAGCCGGTCGAGATCTCGCCGATCAGCATCGAAGCGACGGCCGCGGCGACGAGGATGATCTGCATGTAGCTCCGGTACTGGGCCAAAAACTGCTGCCAACCGGGCACCGTCGCCTCGGCCGGAAGCGCGTTGGGGCCGTTCTTCTGCAGCAGCTCGGCGGCCCTCGCGGCCGAAAGGCCCTGGGCCGGGTCGACACCGAGCCTCTTCGCCAGCTCCTCCGGGGTCAGGGCATACGAGCCCGTCGCAGAAGCATCGCTTCCGCTCGGGGCGACGGGGCTCTCGGTCATCGCCAGGTCATCTCCTTCAGTTCCAATGGGCTTGGTCGGACGGTGCCTTACGGCGCTTACCTAGAACGGCGTCGGGATATTGGGCTTCGAGGAATCCGGCTCCACGTACCCGTGGTGGCTCGGCGGCTTGGGCATCTTCACGTCCGGCGCCGCCGGCGGCTCGTAGGGGATCTGGCTCAGCAGGTGGGAGATGATGTTGAGCCGTCCGCGCTTCTTGTCGTTGTTGTCCACGATGTGCCACGGCGCCCACCCGGAGCTCGTGGCGACGAACATCGCGTCGCGGGCACGGAGGTAGTCGTACCGGAGGCCGTAGGACTTCAGATCCGTGGGCGAGAGCTTCCAGATCTTGCGTGGGTCGTCGATCCGGCTCTCGAGCCGCCGCGTCTGCTCCTCGCGGCTCACGTTGAGGAAATACTTGATCAGGATGATCCCGTCGTGGATCATCGCCTTCTCGATCAGCGGGATCATCGCGAGGAATCGCTCGGTCTGCTCCTGGGTGCAATAGCCCATCACCGGCTCGACGCCGGCACGGTTGTACCAGCTACGGTCGAAGATCACGACCTCGCCGGCAGCCGGGAAGTGGGTGATGTAGCGCTGGATGTACATCTGCGACCGGACTCGCGCGTCCGGGGCCGGGAGGGCGATGTGCTTGAACACCCGGGGGCTCGTCCGCTCCGTGATCCGCCGGATCGTGCCACCCTTCCCCGCAGAGTCCACACCCTCGAACACGACGCAGACCCTGGCGCCCGTGGTCTTGACCCACTCCTGCATCGCCACCAGCTCACCCTGCAGCCGGCGCATCTCCCGCTCGTACTCCTTCCGCTTCATCTTCCCGGAAGGACTCGCCTCGCCCGGGGTCGCATCTGCGTTGTCCGCCGGTGCAGCCGCCTCGCCCGGCGTCGCCGACGCGTCCAGCGCGGTATCGACGTGGTGGTGATCCTGCTTGTGCTTCGCCTTCTTTTTCGTGTCGGACTCGCTCATCTCGTGCACCCCCACCGTTTCGGTAGCTCGAACGACCGATCCCTGACGGCATCCCTTTACGCAAGGACCTCGACGTCACTGTGCATCTTCCCTCACCGTTTGCGAGCCAACAAGCCGAACGTTTCAGGACGACGCACACGTACCTCCTCGTACCGACACTATCCGGGGTATAGCGTGTGTGCGGCGATGGTCGCTGCGACGGGTGCGAGCGAAGGATGATGGACACGCTGCTGTGACGGGCCTCTCTTCGATCATTGATCCTGGCGCGGTATGGGCCCGATGCTGATCCTCGCCTCGGACCTTCAGGCGGCGCGGAGCCAGATGGCGTTCACTCTCGGCTTCCACATCATCCTCGCGTCGTTGGGGGTCGGCTTTCCCGCCTTGATGTTGATCGCGAACTACCTTGGCCTACGACGGAACGACGCTGACGCACTCAAGCTCGCGAAGCGGTGGTCGAAGGTGGCGGCGGTGATTTTTGCGGTCGGTGCAGTGACCGGCACAGTGCTGTCGTTCGAGTTCGGGCTCCTCTGGCCGGCCTTCACCGGTCGCTTCGGCGAGGTGTTCGGGGTCCTGTTCGCTGTCGAGGGGATCTTCTTCTTCCTCGAGGCGATCTTCCTCGCGATCTACATCTTCGGCTGGAAGCACCTCGCCCCGTGGACGCACTTTTGGACGGGAGTACCGGTAGTGATCGCTGGCCTCGGCGGCGCGTTCGCAGTCGTCGGTGTGAACGCGTGGATGAACCAGCCGCAGGGATTCTCGCCGACGACGGGGGACGTGACGTCGGTCGAGCCGCTGAGAGTGATCTTCAACCCGGCCGTGCCATACGAGGTGCCTCACATGATCCTGGCGGCCTATCTCGTCACCGGGTTTCTCGTAGCGTCCGTCTACGCGGGGGGGATGCTGCGCGGCAGGCGTGACCGTCTGCACCGCCTCGGCCTGTTGATCCCGCTGACGGTCGCGTGTATCGCTACACCGATTCAGTTCATTGTCGGCGACACGGCGGCGCGTGCGATCGCGAAGGATCAGCCGGTGAAGTTTGCGGCAATGGAGTGCGTGCAGAAGACGTCGACCGACGTGACCGAGTACATCTTCGGAAGGTGCACGTCGGATGGTGTGAAGGGTGGGATCGGGATTCCGGGGTTCGACTCGTTCCTTGTGGGCTGGAGCACGAGCACGGAGGTGATCGGCCTCGACTCCGTGCCACCGGATGACCGGCCGCCGCTGAACACGATGCTGCATTGGGCGTTCGACACGATGGTGGGCATCTGCTTGCTGCTCATCGGGCTTGGCCTCTGGCTCGGGATCGGCTGGTGGCGCACGCGCGACTTCCCGCGGAGCAAGTGGTTCCTACGGGCGGCGGCTGCTTCGGGAGTCGCCGCTGTCGTTGCGCTCGAGTGCGGGTGGATCGTGACCGAGGTGGGCCGGCAACCGTGGATCGTCTACAACGTGATGCGCACCTCTGAAGCCGTCACGAACGCCAACGGCGTCGGGGTCACGTTCGCCGCGGTCATCTTGCTCTATGCCGCCCTCGGTGCAGCGCTGATCCTCACGCTCCGAGCGATGTCGCGCCGCTGGCGGGGCGGGGATGAGGAGGCGGTCGCGGTGCCGTACGGGCCGGATGCCCGCTCGCCGCAGGGGCCTCGTTCCGGGAGCGCCGCATGAGTGGCGCCGTCGCCGTCGTGCTCTTCATCGGTGTCACGGCGTACGCCGTCTTCGGTGGCGCAGACTTCGGAGCGGGACTATGGAGCCTGTTGGCAGGAGGGCCTGAGCGGGGCCGGCGCCCGCGACAGATGATCGACTCGGCAATCGGACCGGTCTGGGAAGCCAACCACGTCTGGCTGATCTTCGTGCTCGTCGTCCTCTGGACAGGCTTCTCCTCGGCGTTCGAGGCGATCTTCTCGACGCTGTTCATCCCGCTCAGCCTTGCGGCACTCGGGATCCTGCTCCGTGGCGCCGGATTCGCGTTCCACCACACCGCCCGGCGTGCGCGCGGACGAGCCGGCGCCCAACTGATCTTCGGTCTCAGCTCGATCCTGACACCGTTCTTCCTGGGAACGGTGGTCGGCGCAATCGCAGGGGGCCGGGTTCCGGTCGGCAACGCCGCCGGCGATAGTGTGACGAGCTGGCTGAACCCACTCTCCTTCGCGATCGGATTCCTGTTCGTGTCCACGTGCGCCTATCTGGCGGCCGTGTTCCTCGTGAACGAGTCACGCCGCAACCGGGTACCGGATCTCGAGCGGTACTTCGCCGCACGGTCTGTCGCTGCCGCGATCGTCGCGGGGGCGTTCGCGATCGTCGGCCTGATCGTGATGCGGAGCGAGGCTCGGTTCGTCTACGACGGTCTCACCGGCGACGCGCTGCCGCTCGTGATCATCTCGCTCGCCTGCGGTGTGGTAGTCCTCCTGCTGCTGTACACGCACGCGCAGCGCGGCGCCCGCCCACTCGCAATCGGAGCAGTCACCGCCATGATCTGGGCCTGGGGGGTCGCCCAACACCCCTACCTCCTGCCACGACAGCTCACGATCGCGGACGCCGCCGCCCCGAAAGCGACGCTGACAAGCGTGCTCATCGTCTTCGGAGTCGCGGTCGTCGTCGTGATACCCGGAATCGGGCTGTTGTTCACGCTCGTGCAGCGCCACCTCGTCGAGGAGACCGCCAAACCAACGAGCAACCACTCCACGAACGCTGCGTGATCGTCGGTGTCCGGCTGGGGCCGTTGGGGCGGTCACCGGAGCAGTCGCAAGCAGTTCATCGTGAACGTCGACGGCGGCACCCGTCGCCAGCTCAGCAGCTAGCCGAATCGGTCGGACACCGAGCCGCCGACGGAGCCGGTCGACATGATCTCGCAGGAGACAGCGCGTGGTGAATCCCAGCCGGCCACCGGAGAGCAGCGAGCTCGTCTACGCCATCGCCGGCCGGCGGGAGAAGAGCGAGATTCGCGACAGCCGGCTGACGGCGCGACGCTCGTGACACGAACGTGACCCTGCCGGACGGCCACGGCCCGGGCGGCGAGAAGTCGAACCGCAACTCGGTGAAGCGGCTGCAGTGGAGTAGGGTCCAGGCAATCGTGACTTCGAAGGCGCTGCCGGGAGGACGTAGAGCAATTGCCGTCGTGGTCGTGGCTGCAGTTGTTGGGGCCTCAACCGTCATTCACGCCTTTGCAGCCACGACGATCCCTCCGGGATTTGCGCAGGAGGTCGTGGCATCCGGATTCGTGGCACCGACCGACATTGCCTTCCTCCCCGACGGGCGCGTGCTCGTCGCAGAGCTCAGTGGTCTCGTCAAGCTCTCCGGGCCGGGAGGAACGACGACGTTCCTCGACCTCCGGCCGGAGGTCAACAACTACGGCGAGAGAGGCCTTATCGGGATCGCCGTCGATCCACAATTCGAGCAGAACGGGTTCGTCTACGCCTACTACGTCTACGAGCACAACGCAACTGACCCCACCGGCCCGAAGACCGCGAGGCTGTCGCGCTTCCTCGCGATCGACGACACGGCCGACCCGGCCAGCGAGACTGTCCTCCTCGGGGCGGTTCCCGGCGACTCCTGCGCGGCCGTCACCGCCGACTGCATTCCGAGCGACTTCCGTGACCACCACGGAGGCACGATTCGGTTCGCCGCCGATGGCACGATCTTTCTCAGCACGGGAGACGGAGCAACCGTCCATGCGATCACGCCGAATGCGCTCCGCTCGCAGAACCTCGATTCGCTCGCGGGAAAGATCCTCCACGTCGACCGAGCCGGCCAAGGACTCTCGGGGAACCCTTTCTGGACGGGGAGCGCGACCGACAACCGCTCGAAGGTCTGGGCATACGGCCTGCGGAATGCGTTTCGGTTCGCGCTGAGGCCGTCGAGCGGAATCCCCTACGTGGGTGACGTGGGCTGGGACACCACCGAGGAGATCGATGTCGCGAGAGCGGGCGCGAACCTCGGCTGGCCCTGCTTCGAAGGCACTCCACGGCAACCCGGATACGAAACCCAGACGATCTGCCAGACGCTCTACGCACAGGGCCCAGCGGCCGTTACCGCACCTCTCGTCGAGTGGCCGCACACCGTAGGAGGCGGATGCGCGGTCGGCGGGACCTTCTACACGGGGACGCAGTTCCCGGCTGAGTACCAGGGCGCCTACTTCTACGCGGACTATGCCCAGGGTTGGATCCGCTACCTCAAGACAGCGGCGGACGACAGCCTGGCCTCCGGACCGACGGACTTCGCGGCCGCAGCAGACGCGCCGGTCGACCTCGAGGTCGGCCCCGACGGCAGCCTCTACTACGTGGCGATCAATGCCGGTGAGATCAGGCGCATCAGATACACGCCGGCCAATCGTCCACCAGTCGTCGCAGCGGCGAGTACGCCTACCAACGGCCTGGCTCCTCTCGACGTCGCGTTTTCGAGCCTAGGAACCACCGATCCCGATGGCGACCCGCTCGCGCTGGACTGGGACTTCGGTGACGGCTCTCCTCACTCCAGCGCGTCGGCACCCACACACCGCTACGACACAGCTGGGACGTTCACGGCCGTTCTCACGGCAACCGACGGCCGGGGCGGCCAGGCATCCGCACGGGTCGTCGTCACGGTAGGGAACCGGGCGCCGACTCCGATCATCACCGGCCCGTCGTCGGGGTTTCGGTATGCCGTCGGGGACGCTATCGACCTCGTCGGCGACGCGACGGATCCTGACATCGGTGATGTGGTGACCCTGAGCTGGGTCGTGACGCTCCAGCACTGTCCGCTCGGCGGTTGTCACACACACCCCTTCTTGAGCGGCAGCGGGCCAACCCTTTCGTTCGTTGCGCCGGATCACGGCGATGACTCCTATTTTTCCGTTCGGCTCACGGCGACCGACTCTGGTGGCCTCTCGACGACCGTGACCCGGCAGATCCAGCCACGAACGGCAGCCCTGGCTCTCGCGACGCAGCCGACCGGCCTCCAACTGGTGTACGACGGCACAACAGTTACAACGCCGGCCACGAAGACCGTCATCGTCGGCTCGACGCACCAGGTTCGAGCGCCGACGCCCCAGGCCGCTCAGGTGTTCTCGTCCTGGGAGGACGCAAGCCCGAACGACCGGCAACTCGTCGTGACAGCCGACCGTACGGTGACTGCGACGTTTGCTTCGAGCCCGGCAGTAGTGTCGGATTCCTTCACGCGGACAGACGCGCCGACGCTTGGCACCGGTTGGTCGACGACGACGCGGTATGGGGCGGCCGGTTGTTTGCTTTCGATTAGCGGCAACCAGGCGGCATATCCGTCCGGGCGCACGGGTACCTGCGATCAGTATTGGCTTGGCGACAGCGCCCAGGCGGATGGGGTCGCTTCCTACACGGTCACGGCTCTGCCCGTCGACAATGGCGAGTTCGACATCCAGGGGCGGATGCAAGCCCTTGGCACGACGAGCGCCGTGATCTATGAAGCGGGCTGGGTGCGGCGCGCAACGGGCCCGGACCAGTACAGCCTCTACCGGCGTGCGCCTACCGGAGCCTGGATCCAGATCGCGACTACGACCGGCCCGGACGTCGCAGTCGGAGACCAACTCGCGTTCAAGCTCGCTGGCACCAGCCTCAGCTTCCACCACAGACCGGCCGGCACGACCTCCTGGGCCCAGATCCTCACCATCACAGACGCCTCCATCAGCGGCGCCGGCCGCTTCGGGATCGAGCTCTACAACGCCACCAACGGCAAGCTCGACAACTGGACAATCAGCACCGACCTGCCAGGCGGCGGCCCGCTCTCTTCCTCTCCGCCTGCGAACACGGTGTTGCCGTCTGTGAGTGGCACCGCTCAGGTGGGTTTGACGTTGGCGGGTGCGCTCGGCAGTTGGACCGGGACCAGCCCGATCGGTTATGGCCAGCAGTGGCAGCGCTGCTCCGCGAGCGGCGCTGCTTGTGGTCCGATCGGTAACGCCACTGCGCTCACCTACGTGCCTGTGGCCGCGGATGTCGGTTCCACTCTGCGGCTGCGGGTCACCGCGACCAACTCGGCCGGCGGCCCGATCAGCGCCGACAGCGCCGCCACCGCGGTCGTCAGCGGTTCTTCCTCTCCGCCTGCGAACACGGTGTTGCCGTCTGTGAGTGGCACCGCTCAGGTGGGTTTGACGTTGGCGGGTGCGCTCGGCAGTTGGACCGGGACCAGCCCGATCGGTTATGGCCAGCAGTGGCAGCGCTGCTCCGCGAGCGGCGCTGCTTGTGGTCCGATCGGTAACGCCACTGCGCTCACCTACGTGCCTGTGGCCGCGGATGTCGGTTCCACTCTGCGGCTGCGGGTCACCGCGACCAACTCGGCCGGCGGCCCGATCAGCGCCGACAGCGCCGCCACCGCGGTCGTCAGCGGTTCTTCCTCTCCGCCTGCGAACACGGTGTTGCCGTCTGTGAGTGGCACCGCTCAGGTGGGTTTGACGTTGGCGGGTGCGCTCGGCAGTTGGACCGGGACCAGCCCGATCGGTTATGGCCAGCAGTGGCAGCGCTGCTCCGCGAGCGGCGCTGCTTGTGGTCCGATCGGTAACGCCACTGCGCTCACCTACGTGCCTGTGGCCGCGGATGTCGGTTCCACTCTGCGGCTGCGGGTCACCGCGACCAACTCGGCCGGCGGCCCGATCAGCGCCGACAGCGCCGCCACCGCGACGGTGGCGGGCGCCCCGGTCGTCGTCGTCAGCGACAGCTTCGACCGCGCCGACGCGGCCGCCCTGGGAGGAAGTTGGTCGACGACGACGCGGTATGGGGCGGCCGGTTGTTTGCTTTCGATTAGCGGCAACCAGGCGGCATATCCGTCCGGGCGCACGGGTACCTGCGATCAGTATTGGCTTGGCGACAGCGCCCAGGCGGATGGGGTCGCTTCCTACACGGTCACGGCTCTGCCCGTCGACAATGGCGAGTTCGACATCCAGGGGCGGATGCAAGCCCTTGGCACGACGAGCGCTGTGATCTATGAAGCGGGCTGGGTGCGGCGCGCAACGGGCCCGGACCAGTACAGCCTCTACCGGCGTGCGCCTACCGGAGCCTGGATCCAGATCGCGACTACGACCGGCCCGGACGTCGCAGTCGGAGACCAACTCGCGTTCAAGCTCGCTGGCACCAGCCTCAGCTTCCACCACAGACCGGCCGGCACGACCTCCTGGGCCCAGATCCTCACCATCACAGACGCCTCCATCAGCGGCGCCGGCCGCTTCGGGATCGAGCTCTACAACGCCACCAACGGCAAGCTCGACAACTGGACAATCAGCACCGACCTGCCAGGCGGCGGCCCGCTCTCTTCCTCTCCGCCTGCGAACACGGTGTTGCCGTCTGTGAGTGGCACCGCTCAGGTGGGTTTGACGTTGGCGGGTGCGCTCGGCAGTTGGACCGGGACCAGCCCGATCGGTTATGGCCAGCAGTGGCAGCGCTGCTCCGCGAGCGGCGCTGCTTGTGGTCCGATCGGTAACGCCACTGCGCTCACCTACGTGCCTGTGGCCGCGGATGTCGGTTCCACTCTGCGGCTGCGGGTCACCGCGACCAACTCGGCCGGCGGCCCGATCAGCGCCGACAGCGCCGCCACCGCGGTCGTCAGCGGTTCTTCCTCTCCGCCTGCGAACACGGTGTTGCCGTCTGTGAGTGGCACCGCTCAGGTGGGTTTGACGTTGGCGGGTGCGCTCGGCAGTTGGACCGGGACCAGCCCGATCGGTTATGGCCAGCAGTGGCAGCGCTGCTCCGCGAGCGGCGCTGCTTGTGGTCCGATCGGTAACGCCACTGCGCTCACCTACGTGCCTGTGGCCGCGGATGTCGGTTCCACTCTGCGGCTGCGGGTCACCGCGACCAACTCGGCCGGCGGCCCGATCAGCGCCGACAGCGCCGCCACGGCGACGGTGGCGGGCGCCCCGGTCGTCGTCGTCAGCGACAGCTTCGACCGCGCCGACGCGGCCGCCCTGGGAGGAAGTTGGTCGACGACGACGCGGTATGGGGCGGCCGGTTGTTTGCTTTCGATTAGCGGCAACCAGGCGGCATATCCGTCCGGGCGCACGGGTACCTGCGATCAGTATTGGCTTGGCGACAGCGCCCAGGCGGATGGGGTCGCTTCCTACACGGTCACGGCTCTGCCCGTCGACAATGGCGAGTTCGACATCCAGGGGCGGATGCAAGCCCTTGGCACGACGAGCGCCGTGATCTATGAAGCGGGCTGGGTGCGGCGCGCAACGGGCCCGGACCAGTACAGCCTCTACCGGCGTGCGCCTACCGGAGCCTGGATCCAGATCGCGACTACGACCGGCCCGGACGTCGCAGTCGGAGACCAACTCGCGTTCAAGCTCGCTGGCACCAGCCTCAGCTTCCACCACAGACCGGCCGGCACGACCTCCTGGGCCCAGATCCTCACCATCACAGACACCTCCATCAGCGGCGCCGGCCGCTTCGGGATCGAGCTCTACAACGCCACCAACGGCAAGCTCGACAACTGGACAATCAGCACCGACCTGCCCTAAAAGACGATCTCGTCGCCAAATCGCGTCCGAAGCGAGCCTCCATCCGCGGCGTCCAAGGGTCACCCGGTCTGCTTGCACGCTAGACCGGCGCCTCGCGCTGCATCGGCCGGCGAGGTGGCGCAGCTCTCCGACGCCGAAGATGCGTCTGGGCGGGTCGACAGGGACGTCCGGTCACTGGCGGCCGAATCATCCCCTTGGCGCTGAGGTCGGTGTGGCCCTCCCACGATCGGCGCCCGGTCGCAGCCGCCGGGGGCTGTATCGTTCGACGCGCGCTATGCAGTCCCGCCACATCACGCTGGCCGCGAAGCTCTCGCCGCGACTTGCAGCGCGGCTGCTCCCGCCGGCCACGAACGGTCGCGGGGGCCTGCAGACGTTTCGCCCCGCGGACGAGGAGATCGGAGGGGCAAGCACCACCGTCGGGCCAGCGGAGGACGGCGCGCCCGTCACGCGGTGGCAGCCGCGGATGTCGTCGCTCGATGGCAGGCTCGCGAGCGGGGTCTGGGACAGCACGGCGGGCACGCACACGTTCGAGTTCGGTTTCGACGAGTGGATACATGTCCTGCAGGGCGAAGCGCACGTCACCGTGGACGGTGAGACCCACGTCCTCCGCGCGGGGGACACGGCTTTCTTCCGTGCGGGTCTCCTCATGACCTGGGTCGTCCCGGAGTACATCCGCAAGGTCTGGGTGCACCGCTACCCGAAGCCCAATCTTGTGGTCCGGGCGACGCGTAGGCTACGCGCCGGAGCACGGGGGCGGATCCAGCGTCTCGGCGTCGAGGTAGCGGTGATCTCCGTCGCGCTCGACACGTCCGTCTCCTGCTTCTGATGGCGGCGAGATCATTGATCGATCTATGGTCGTAAGGCGGTGGGGTGGTGTCCTGGGTTGCCCGTGTGCCTGCTCCGGCGTCGCGGACGTGTTGGCCGCCGGCGTCACGATGCCGCGCTCGCGCGCGATGGAGGCGACCGCGGCGATGTCGGTGATCTCGAGTCGCGGGTCTCAGGTTCTCTCGGCCTGAACGGACGCCGAGTCCATCCGCTTCATCGCCCAGTAGACGACCCCCGCGGTCCACGCAAATCCGATCACGCCGCCGAGGTACACGTTCATGGCGCCATTCGGCGCAATGAACCCGGACTTCCCGAACACCGTGACCGTCTCGATCGCTTGCTCGACGAAGAAGAGCGCGCTCAACCACATCAGCCAGCGCGGAATCAATGGTGACGCTCCGAGCCCGAGAACGCCAACGGCCGCCGCCATCGTCGTCGTCGATCCGTTGACCAGCGGCCCCCAGTAGTTGGGTATGTCGAAGATGGTGCGCGCTGCTCCAGGGTCGAGGCCCTCCGGATGGAGCGCCAGTCCGGCCCAGAACCAGGCTTGAATCTGCGCCGTCAGTGCGAATCCGAGTACGCCGGCGAAGAAGATATACCGGTGTGGCTTGGGGAGCACCCCGGCGACCTGTCCGCCGAAGATCCCGAGACCAAGCGAGACGAACGCAGCTGTCCAGGCGTAGATGCGGGCGTTCGAGCCGTTGTCCGTAAACCACTGAACGATCTCTGATCCGGTCGATTCGACGGTCGGATACCCGCTCCCCAACGCAACGAAGCCTGCGACGTAGAACCCGCCCGTTGCCAGAATCGTGATGAGAAGGATTCGTGACGATCTCATGCCTCTTGGGTGCCCCTTCTCCTGCGTGGCTGACCCCTGTCGATCCTAGGGACTCGGTGCTGCCCTTCAAGGTCCCAAAGACGAATGTGAGCAAATGCTCACCCGATGCTCATGGAATCTCCATTGATGCCTCCTCCAAGACGCTGCACCAGGTGTTGGCCAAGGGAGGTTGTTGACGCACTGGAGCGGCGTGACCCTTTGAGGGCGCGGGGTGGACGCTCCAAGCGACGGAGGCCTGCAAGACACCGGTGTTCATCGTCGCAGCGTTCAGCGTTGCTCCTCTGGGCCGCCGTGCAAGACGGCCGCGACCAGCGCGACACAGGCTGAGCTAGCGACGACGCTCAGCAGAAACCTGGCGGATTCAGCAAGAGACCGGCTCATCGACGCACGCCAGTTGACTTACGGCCGAAACGGGACCACAACGTGCGAGAACGCTCCGACTGGGAGTTCATGTGGAGACCGTTGCGGCAGCACTCGAACTGTGGTTCCTCGCGCAGACGTACCGTGCGTGGAAGGATTGTGCTCGTCTCCGAGACCGGCCGCAGATCCGAGTGAGGGGCGCGGAACGATCGGTACTGATTGGCCGCCGGCCGCGCCCTCCCAGGAGGGTTGTGCCACGGAAGGTGCGGGCGCGGCCGGCCCCCCTCCCATACCCGGCCCCCGCCAATCCAAAACGTGCCTGCTTGATCACCGACCCGAGGAGGGCTGACAAGACGCGCTCACCGCTGTACGTGCCACTCGTCCGCGTCAGGGTTCTCCCGTGATCACGAGGTCATCCAGGAAGTCGTCCGCCTGGCCGTCAAAGGCCGCTACTTCGTCTTGGGTCCATCGTGCGAGAAACCCCTTCGTGTGACCGAACCGACAGAGAGACGCGCTGAAATGGTCGCTGCATTGCCTCCTCGCCGATTCCCTTAAAGCCCGCGAACATTCCGCTGTTCACGAGATCCGCTACGTGCTCTGCCGGCCGACGGCAGGTATGGCGGAGTCGCGATAGCCGGGAAACAGCAGCGAGAACGTCGAGCCCTCGGCGCCGCTCCGCACGGAGGCCGATCCGCCGTGGCTCCTGGCAATGGCGTCCACGATGGCGAGGCCGAGCCCTGCGCCGCCGTCTGTGCGGGAACGGGCGGCGTCCGCGCGCGCGAACCGCTCGAAGACGCGGGAGAAGACCTCCGGCGCGACCCCGGATCCGCCGTCCACGACTTCGAAGACGACCGCGTCGCCGGAAGCTCTGCCGCGCAGCTCGATCGGCGCGAGCTCATCCGTGTACTTGATCGCGTTCTCGAGCAGCGCGTCGAGTGCCGTTCGAACTCGGTCGGGGTCGGCGTGGAGCGTGCCGCTCGGAAGGGAGCCGAGCCGCCATCCTCGTTGCGCCATTTCCGTCCACCTCATGAAGACATCCTCGAGGAATGGCGCCAGCTCGATGTCCGTGGCCCGAATGAAGTCCGGCCGCTCGGCCTGCGCAAGCAGAAGCAGCCGCTCGACGATGTGCTCCATGTGCCCGAGTTCGTCGAGCGCGACGTCGATCTCGGGCGCGGCGCCGCGCTCACGCCTTAGTAGTTCGAGGTGCCCGCGGGCAATCGTGACGGGCGTACGCAGTTCGTGCGAGACGTCGTGGAGGAGTTGCTCCTCACGCTCGAGCAAGGAGCTGCGCTGCTCGGCCAGCCTCCGGCTGTTCTCAATCGCTGCTACGCGGCGACGTGCGTGCCAGACCATGGCGAGGAACATCGCGGTCATCAACGGTACCTCGAAGAGCTCGCCCCAGAGCTGGATGCCTTCGTATGCGTCCACGAGGATCGCCACCCCGGTCCCGACGATGACGCCACCGAGAACGAACGCTGTCAGGGAGCGGCGCCAAACCCGGAATCCGAAGACGAGCGTGAGGCTGATCCAGATGAAGTGGAACGGGATCGTCTCCCAGCCCGGCCACAGGACCATTGCGGCGAGGCTCGCCGCCGCGAACAACGCCCAACCCGCTTCGAGTCGGTCAGGCTTCGGCCAACCGGTAGCCCGCATGGCGCACCGTTTCGATGGGGGCTCCCGGCCCGAGCTTCTTGCGCAGGCGGCGTACGCAGACGTCGACCACATTCGAGCCAGGGTCGAAATGGTAGCCCCACACCTCCGAGAGGAGGCGCTCTCGGCTCACCACCTCGCCTGCGTGGGCAACGAGGTGGCCGAGCAGGTGGAACTCGCGATCGGCGAGGATGACGGAGTGACCGTTGAAGCGCGCCTCTCGGCGGGCGAGATCGAGTACGAGGCGGCCCACGGAGAGCACGTGCTCACGCTCCCCGAGGGGTTTGCGTAGCGCGTGAACACGCACCCGCGCGATGAGCTCGTCGAGCGCGAACGGCTTCGAGAGGTAATCGGATGCGCCGAGTGCAAAGCCCTCCAGCCTCGTACTGAGGTCGGCCTTGGCGGAGAGGATGAGGACGGGCAACTGGGGCAGCTCCCTCTGCAGTTTGCGCAGCACGCTGAGCCCGTCGAGGCCCGGCATCAGCAGGTCGAGCACGACGAGGTCGTACCGCTCTGCCAGGGCGAGACGGAGTCCCTCAACGCCATTGCCGACACCGTCGACGACGATACCTTCCGCCTGGAGGCCACGGGCTACGAAGGAGAGGATCCGCACCTCGTCCTCGATCACAAGGATCCGCATGTTCCGACAGCGATAGTACAAGCTGACACGCATCCGCGTACACTGGCCGCCACCCGTAGGACGCCGGCCGGAAGAGTCTCCGGAGTTGTGGCATTGTGGAGGCTTGCGCTGGCTCGTAGCTTCCGTGCTGGTTGCGCTCACGCTCGCCACTGGCGGCCACGCCGATGCCGGGGGCGTATCCCGCTGGCTGCACTGGGACGCGAGTACGCACACGGTCCGGCTGACGCTCGTGGCGGGGTATGACGGTTCCAACAACGGCTTCAACTTCGACGGCTACGGGCGCGGGCGCCTGCTCGTGCGGATACCCGTGGGTTGGCGCGTGCTCGTCGCCTGCGTCAACCGCTCGCCGCGGCGTAGCTCATGCGCGGTCGTGCAGGGCGCGATGACGATCGATCCTGCGTTCCCCGGCGCCTCGATTCCTGACCCAGTGCTCGGGCTCGCGCACGGCAAGAGTGCGTCGTTCACCTTCACGGCTTCTCGCCGCGGCACCTTCCGGCTGGCGTCCCTCGTGCCAGGGCAGGAGGCGGCGCGCATGTGGGACGTCGTCGACGTCGTCCGCGGCAAGCGTCCCTCGTTCTCCGTGCGTACCGGCTTGTAGGAGATCCCAGGTGGTTCTCCTCTCAGGCTTTGCGGGTGGGATGACCCGAAGATGACGCTGAGATGACAAGTTCGTCATCCGGCTTGGAGGGCAGGGCTCACCCGGATATACACACCCCAGGAGATGGGGCGGAAACTCCTTGCAATCGGCGGTGCTACGGCTTTGGTCGCGGCGCTCCTGGTCTGGTACGTGGCCGGCTACCTCATGGTCTCGCCGGCGTCTGTCACTGTTCCGTCGGCCGCCGGCGGTGCGGGGACCCAGGTCAACGTGACGCTTCAGACGGTTGCCGGACTCGGCGGCAACTACACGCAACCGACGTGGGTCTCGTACCTGATCAAGGACAGTAACGGCGTTTGGCGCCACAGCACCGACTGGACGGTGCCTGCGCACGCGGTCGTCCACGTCACCGTCTACCAGTACGACGGGGCGAGTGGCCTGCGCAACAGCTTTCTCGCTCGACCGGAGGGCGTGGACGGCAACGTCATGCAGGTCGACGGCAAGACGGTGGACGTCATCGACCCTGCCCTCGCATCGCATACGTTCGCAGTTCCCGGCATGCACCTCGTCGTCCCACTCATCGGCGTCGCTGACGACGCCAAGAACCAGTGCGACGCCGCCCCGTGCGGGCTCGACAAGGCGCACCGTACGATCACGTTCTCGTTCCACACGGGCGCACCCGGGCGTTACCGGTGGCAATGCTTCGTCCCTTGCGCTGCCGGCTTCATCTACGGCTTCGGCGGCCCCATGCAGACCATCGGCTACATGGACGGCTTCCTCGACGTGGCCTGAGATATGCGCAAGACAGGACATGCAGGCCGCATCGCGACCCTCACGATCGTTTCCAGCCTGATCGCGCTACCGCTCGTGATCTGGGTTCTCGGGCCGCACCTGCCGCCCGGCACCGGCAGCCAGCAGGCGGCCGGGCAGGTACGCGACAACACGGTTCTGACGGCGGTTCTGACGCCGGTGATCTGCTTCATCGTCGTCTATTTCTCTTACGCACTGATCGTGTTTCGGAACCACGGCGACGGGATAGAGGAAGGTGCGGCGATCTACGGGCATCGGCCGACGCAGACAGCCTGGATCGTCGCCACCTCGGTCATCCCGCTCGTGCTCGCCGGCTACGGCACCTGGGCGCTGCTGCAGCGCGGCGCCGGCAGTGGTCAGGGGCCAGAGCCGATGGTCAGAATCGCAGGCCCGAACATCCCGGTTCAGGTCATCGGGCAGCAGTGGGAGTTCACCTACCGCTACCCGACCTTCGGCGGGGTCGAGACCTCGCAACTGGTGCTGCCGGCGAACTCGGTGATCGAGCTCCACGTCACCTCGCTCGACGCCGTGCACTCCTTCTGGGCCTACCAGCTCGGCGTCAAGGCGGACGCGAACCCCGGCACAGACAATGTCGTCTACGTGCGGACACGGGCCGCGCGCAACTTCGACATCCATTGCGCCGAGCTGTGCGGGCTCTGGCACGGCTACATGTTTGATAAGGGCCGCGTCGTCTCGAGCACGGACTTCACAGCCTGGGTGCACCAGCAGCAGCAGACCTTCCGGGCGGTGTCGCGGTACATGCCCGCATACAGCCCGACGTACCTTCCCGACCCGCAGAGGAGAGCCGGATGAGCGCGTCCGTCGCCCCAGCAGCCCCGTCGCCGCTCCTGCGGCGCCTGCTCGGCTTCAACCTTCTGTCTGCCGTCGTGCTCGGCGCCGCAGGCTACTACCTGGGCTGGTGGCTTGGCCACCGGTTCAGCGGCCCCAGCGTCGCCTATTTCGCTGACACGAGCCAGAACGACATCGCGCTCTTCCTCGCCTACATCCTCGGCGTCGCCGGATTCCTCGCCGGCCTGGGCTTTCTCAACTATCCGCTATCGCGCATGCTCGGGCGCCCGGCCGCGGTCGAAGGCAAGGAGGGGGGCGGCTGGACGCGCTACCTCGGCTTATGCACCGACCACAAGGTCGTAGGCCTCCAATACCTCATCGGTATCGGGGTCTTCATCTTCTTCGCGGGCGTTAACGCCATGCTCATCCGTTTCGAACTGCTTCGCCCGTCGCCGAACGTGTGGCCGGCCGGCCAGTACCTCACCCTGGTTGGCCTCCACGGCACGATGATGATGGGGATGATGACGAGCGGGATCCTCGGCCCGTTCGCAAACTACTTCGTCCCGCTCATGATCGGCTCGCGCCGCATGGCGTTCCCGCGCATCGAGGCGTTGACGTTCTGGCTGCTCATGGCGGCCGGGGTCATTCTCACCTCGACGGTCTTCTACGGGGGCTTCCCGACGGGGTGGACCGGCTATGCGCCGCTGAACGACCAGGCGAACATGGGGATGGACTCCTACATCATGTTCTTCGCGCTCGTCGGCATCTCCATGACCCTCCTCGGGTTCAACATGCTTGCCACCGTCTTCGCGATGCGGGCGCCGGGGCTGACGTGGGGGCGTCTGCCGATCTTCGTCTGGAGTGTCATCGCGACCTCAGCGCTGAACCTCCTCGCTGCTCCTGTGCTCGTGACAACACTGACGATGGTCGCGCTTGATCGCACCGCGCAGACATCGTTCTTCCTCTCCAGCTCCGGAGGAAGCCCCTACCTGTACGAGAACCTGTTCTGGGTCTTCGGGCATCCGGAGGTGTACATCCTCGCGATCCCGGGCTTCGGCATCGTGCTCGAGCTGCTGCCCGTGTTCGCGCGGAAGCCCCTCTGGGGGTATCGCCTCGCCGTCGCCGGCATGGTCGGCATAGCGCTGCTCAGCTTCTTCGTCTGGCAGCACCACCTCTTCATGAGCGGGCTCAACGCCGACCTACGGCCGTTCTACATGCTCTCCACCGAGAGCATCTCGATACCGACCGGGTTTATTTTCCTGTGCGCCATGGGCACGCTCTGGCGCGGGAAGATCCGGTACGACGTCCCGATGCTCTTCTGCCTGGGGTGGGTCTTCAACTTCTTCATCGGCGGGCTCTCCGGCGTCTTCCTCTCCGACGTCCCGAGCGACACCACGACGCACGGCAGCTTCTTCTCGATGGCCCACTTCCACTACACGATCATGGGCGGCCTCATCTTCACCTTCTTCGCGGCCATCTACTACTGGCTGCCCAAGATGACCGGCATCCAGCTGAACCAGATGCTCGGGAAGGTGCATTTCTGGCTCATGTTCCTGGCCTTCAACTCGACGTTCGCGCCGCTGTTTGTGATCGGCTTCCTCGGCCAGCCGCGCCGCGTCGTCACGTACCCGAAGAATCTCCAGTTTCTCAACGACTGGGTGTCTGTGTCGGCGTTCGTGCTCGGCTTCTCGATGCTCGTATTTCTCGCCAACTTCGTGTGGTCACTCGTGATCGCCCGCGTGCCCGCCGAGCCGAACCCATGGCATTCGGCGTCGCTCGAGTGGCAGGTGCCGACGCCGGTGCCAAGGCACAACTTTGGCCAGATCCCCGTAATCGATGCCGACCCGTACCCCTACGGCGTCGACGATCCGGCACGAGGGCGTGCGCCCGTTGTCGTTCCGGCAGGGAGCTAGGGATGTCCGACCACCTGGCCCACCTCATCGAGATCGAACCACCCGAGTTGCAGGAGCGGAACACGTGGGTGGGCACCCGCATGCTGTGTGCGGCCACGGCGTTCCTCTTCCTCGCATTCGTCTTCGCGTATCTCTACCTCGCCTCCCTCAACACGGCAGCGATGTGGAGGCCCGACCGGCTCGAGGCGCCCTTCGGCTGGGGCCTTGCGATCATGGTGGCCGTCGTCGTCAGTGCAGGCCTCGTCTCCTACGCGCGCTCCGACTTTGCCCGCGCCAAGACGGGCGCCGTGCGTGGCGCGCTCGCAGCAGGGTTTCTGGTCGGGCTGGCGGCGGTGGCGCTGCAGGTGATCGAGTACACGCAGCTGTCCTTCGGCCCGACCGACGGTGGCTATGCGAGCGTGTTCGTCGGCTGGACAGGCCTCTACACGGTCACCATCCTAGGCGCCATGGTGTGGCTCGAGATCGTGCTCGCCTCGCTGCTGCGCAACGGGTACGGCGCCCCCGGCTCGACTCGCTCCGATCTCGACGGCGTCAGCTTCTACTGGAACTTCGTCGCCGGTCTCGGGGTTCTCACCTTCGTCTTCCTCTATCTCCTCTGAGAAGCGCCGGTGGAGTACCTCCAGCCTCCGATCGTCTTTGCGGTTCTGGCCGCGCTGCTCTACCTCCTCGGGGGCCGTCGGGTCGTCGGCGCTCGCGAGCGCGCGGAGCGCGGCCGGCGCGGAACCCTCTTCTTCGGGGGGCTGGCACTCCTCGTGGCCGTCCTCGCGCCGCCGTTCGATAGCCTGGCCGACTCGCTCTTCGCCGCTCACATGGTGCAACACATCGTGCTGCTCGAGGTGGTGCCCCCGCTCCTCATCCTCGCCCACCCATGGAATCGCCTCTGGCGGCCCTTCCCGCTCGGCCTGCGCAGGGCTGTCGCGCGTGGCATTGCTTTCGCACCGGGCGCTTCGCCTCTGCGCGCCGCCGGTCGTGTGCTGTCGATCCCGATCGCCGCGTTTGTCCTCATGAACGGCGCCCTCGTCGCTTGGCACGTGCCAACGCTCTTCGACGCGGCGCTCGCCTCCCAGTCGATCCACGACCTCGAGCACGCGACGTTCTTCTTCGGTGCGCTGCTCCTCTGGGCGCACCTTCTCGGCGGTGGTCCCTTCCGCGCCAGGCTGACCCCCCTCCGCCGGGCCGCATTCGCGATCGGCTCGATGATCGTGGGTTGGGCGCTCGCAGTTGTGCTCGCGACTGCTCCCTCGCCCTTATCCAGCAACTATGCGGCTCTTGCTAGCCGGCCGCTTGGCCTGAGCGCGTTGGAGGACCAGCATCTCGCGGCCGGCATCATGTGGGTGCCGGGATCGGTGCCGTGGGCCGTGATCGCCCTCGTATGTGCGTACGGCTGGCTTGATCCGTCCGCGCGCCCGGCGCGTTGGATGCGCGGATTGGCAGGCGAGCATTGACCTGGATAACGAGAGATGTGGCGGAGGTGCAATGAACGTGGTGTCCACGATGGCAATGGGTGAGAGCTTCCAAACGGGAGCCGTGCTTTCTTGGGCCATCCCCATCGGTCTACTGCTCGCTGTCGTCGTGTGGTGGTCTATCTCCCTCGCGCGGCGGGCGTTTGCGGAACGGGGAGACCGGTAGGGATGGAGCCGTACCCGGCGAGCGAGCGCGCCTCGGCACGTCGCAAGCCGCTCCCGTCCCTCGCCGTCGTGGCACTCTTTCTCTGCGGCGCCGCGGTGATCGGTGCGGCCGGCGGACTCGGAGCACACTACCTCTCCACACCCGCGGCGACCGGTGCGGCGCCTCCAGCGCTGCCGGAGCTTCACGGGCAGGTGACCTGGGCGGCGGGCGCGCGGCCCGCCCCCGGGTTCTCGCTCAACGACGTGCTCGGGGGCCGCACGTCACTCGCCTCTTTTCGAGGTCGACCTGTCCTCGTCACGTTCCTCGACTCTCGCTGCCGTAGCCTCTGCCCGCTCGTCGGGCGTGCGATCGGCGCCGTCCAGCGCTCGTTGCCGGCCGGGGCGCGGCCGGCGGTGCTCATCGTCAGCGTCGATCCTGCCGGTGACACTGCGACGAGCGTCCGCAGCGCAGCCCGCCGCTGGAAGCTCGGAACCGGCTGGCATTGGCTCTCGGCCACACCGACCCAGCTGGCGGCAGTGTGGCGTGCTTACGGAATCGTTGTCGAGCCAAAGTCCGGGGACATCACACACGGAGCAGCCCTTTACCTCATCGACGCGAAAGGAAACGAGCGGTCCGGGTATCTGGCGCCACTCCTGCCCAACTTCATCTCTCTCGACCTACGACGCGTTGAGGCCGAACGCGCCTGACGACGCGTCCGATTGACGGGTCGTGGACGGCGAGCCTGAGCGAGTCGGTTACCCGCGATCAGGAACAACGTCCCTTGGTCTTACACCTACGTTCCTGCAGGCCAAGGACGGCCACCGTTGGCCCCATGCCTCGGCGGCGCGGTGTTCCTGGAGAGTTGCTTCTCTCCCACGTCAGCCCGTCTCCGCGGGCCAACTCGGGTCGCGAACCTGGTCCGGGCAGGCTGGGACCGAGACCGAGGTATCCCAGATGATGTGTATTAGCTTGCAGTGATGGCAGAAGTGAGTTCACGGTGACCACTACGGCCGTCGTTCCAGATCGCCACGCTGCCAGCATCGGCGGAGCGAACGAGCTTCGACGCGTTCGCGGCTTCGCCCAGGTTTCCGTCCCATCCGTCCGGGGTAGGAAGAACCGCTGCTACTGACGCGTGGGTCGTCAGGCGTCTGATCATTCCTGAGGTGTTGTGTGAGCGACGAGGAAGCAAAGGGAGTTCTGAGAGCCGAGTTCATCAAACTTCGAGCCTCGGGGTATCCCGGACTCGTGAAACGGTTAGCTGATAACCAGGAAACGACAGAGGTCGCTGGTCTCTCGGGAACGACGTACCACATTGAGCTCCAGGGTTTCTGGGACGACGACGAGCATCGTGAATTACGTGTGGTGGCCTCGATCGACGATGGTGGTCTGCGCGCGTTCTTGCCGTTCACCGACTCGTTCACGATCGATCCCAGCGGGGCGATCACGGAGCACTCCACTCCGTAGAAGCGACGCCAAGCCCAATACGCCTCCCTCCCCAACTCGGCTCTGGGTGGCCCAGTTGGCTCGTACGCGCACCTGGTCGGGTTCGGGTACGTCCCTGATCTCCGACGCCTACCCGCGCGTGATCGTCGGCCGGCAAGCTATCCAGATCCCTGCGCCACTGGGTCCGAGTCGGTGCCGCGTCACCGCTTTCTGGTTAGTCGCGAGTACTGCGTCCACCTTCACGACCGACCACACCTTCCGGCCCGTCGTGCTCCGCCAACGCGACCACGCCGCCGCCAACAACCAGAGCAGCCGAGCCGATCTGGTCGAATCTGCTCGCCGAGATCGGAGACCCGACATGACCGCCAGCGCTTCCTTGAGCCGACACCTACATATCGCTGGCAGTGCAGCGCGGATCGAAGCGTTGAGCTCTGATTGCGGAGCGGTCGAACGGACGCACTGAGGACTGAGAAAACTCTCCTCGCTGATGTGCGTTACGGTGCCGCATCGGACACATCGGGAGACCTGCATGGACAACGTAGATGCGGTGGATGGGTATCTGCTGCTCGCGGACATCTCGGGCTATACCGCGTTCCTGACGGGAACCGAGCTCGAACATTCCCATGCGATCGTGACCGAACTGACAAGGTTGATCAGGTCCACGCTGGCGCCCCCAATGCACTTCGTGAAGCTCGAAGGTGATGCTGTTTTTTGCTTCGCCAGTGCCGACGTGTTTCCTGATGGGGAGCAGCTCGTCGAGCTGGTGGAGTCCTGTTACTTCGACTTCAGTTGCCGCCTGCTCGACATGACCCGCTCAACCACCTGCCGTTGTGACGCGTGCCAAGAAATCGGTGGGCTCGATCTCAAATTCGTTGTCCACTACGGGACGTTCATTGTCGACCGAGACGAGGACGACGGACGGATCGACCTCGCTGGACCGGACGTCATTTTGGCGCACCGATTGTTGAAGAACACGGTCATTGAGGCGGGCGGCCCGGAGGCCTACGCCTTCTTCTCCGATCCATGTTTGGCTCTGAGTTCCGCGGGGTCTTCGCTCGCCGCGCACTCCGAGTCCTACGACTCGTTCGGCGAGGTCACCGGCGTTGTCCAAGATTTGGCTGCCGTCGCAGATCGGCGTCGAGAATCGCAGTGGATCCGGGTCTCTCCAGAGGAGGCCGACTTGGATGTGAGCTACATCATCGATGCACCGCCGTCGGTGGTCTGGCAATACTGGGTGCAACCGGAGAAACGGGCGCGCTGGTCGCTGTCTGCCAACGAGACCTCCGTCGTCTTTTCACCGAACGATGAGGGGCGTCGAGCACGCGGGGCTTCAAGCCACTGCGCACACGCCGTAGGTGGTGATGCGTTGCGGGAGTACCTCGACTGGCGACCGTATGAGTACTTCACGTGTCGCATGACGCCGCTTCCCCACGAGCTCGTCCTCTACACCCCATGGCTCGAGACCTGCAGCTTCACGAGCGTGGGTGAGAACCGCACCGAATGGCGGTGGACGGTTCGTTGCATCGATCGATCAGCTGACGTCCTCGCTGGCTTCGAGATTATCGCCGCAACGATCCGCGAGCGGGCCAGCCAACCCGAGTTCGGTGAAGCGATGCGAGCCGCGATTGCCGAGGATGCCGCCTCCTTCGGGCTCGACGAACCACCGGACTGATCACCCATTGCGGTAGGCCCGTTCGCGCAAACGTAGGCCACACAACACCTCACGCAGCACGGAATCGACTTGCCAAGTAGGCCCAACGGCTCCGTAGAACTCGACCTCCAAATAGAAAGCCCGCTCTTTGCGGGGCTTTCTGGAGCGGGAGCGACGGGACTCGAACCCGCGACCTCCGGCGTGACAGGCCACTTCGAGACTCACTACGGTTGACGACGATGGAGGCGCAATCGCTCTATCCATGAGGCGTTCCGGGCTCTTTTCGATTCAAATTCAGGATGGTTACACGAAGCCGCTCTCAGACGTTTGCTGTCCGTTTGCTGCCCGACCTAGCTAGACGGTTATGCGTGTTCGGATCAATGCGTCCAACCATTCGGCCGGTTGACCAAGCGGGAGGCTCAAGGCTCCTTGAGGAAGGGGAAGGAGGGCGCCCGGGCTCGACGCGACCGCCCCTGTGTTCACCCGGGTGAACACAACTGGGCAGCTTGTCGTCGCCGAGGAAGTAGGGGACGATGGTCGCACTGGAGGCCTATGGTCGGAGGTGAGGGAGATGAGCAAGACCAAGAAGAAGGACGAGAAGGACAAGAGTGACCGCCTCGACGGGGATGCCTCGTCGGATCCGTCGGCGACGCGGGCCGAGGCAGA
>CAWCXK010000005.1:0-246723 GCA_963799575.1 uncultured Thermoleophilia bacterium | reverse complement strand
ACGCCTCGATGCGGCGATCGACACGTTCCTCGCGACCCCGAACCGGCCCAGCCTGATCCAGGGCGACTACGTCGACCTGGTGCGAGGCCTCCTCGCCGACCGCGCCGCGGACCGGCTGACGGTCGTCTACCAGACTGCCTCCACCGGGTACCTGACTCCCGAGCGCTACGCCGAGCTCCGCCGGTCACTCGATGACGCGGCCGCCGACGGCCGTCCCCTCGCGCTCGTGTCCTCGCGCCGCCATGACGAGACGGAGCTCGACACCGAGGAGGGGTTCGAGCTCTCGATCCGCGTGTGGCCGGAGCCCGAGCGCCTCGCAGCCCTCGTCGACTACCACGGCAACTGGATCGACTGGCTGGCGGCATGATCAGCTCCAGGGACAACCCGAAGCTCAAGCTCGTGCGATCGTTGCAACGGAAGAAGGAGCGCGACGAGACCGGCCTCTTCGCCTGCGAGGGAGAGGATCTGTGCGACGCCGCACTCGAGGCAGGGATCGAGCCGGTCGATCTTCTGATCGCCGGTGAGAACGTCGAGGCGGAGCTGCTGGCCGGCGTATCGACGCTGCCGCACCCGCCGCGGGCGATCGGCGTCTTTCGGCGCTCCGACCTGCCGGTCGGCGCGCGCGAGTCGTGCCTCGCGCTCTGGCAGCTCTCCGACCCCGGCAACGTCGGCACGCTGATCCGCTCGGCCGACGCGTTCGGCGCGGCGGTCTCGCTCTCCCCCGGCTGTGCCGATCCGCTCTCGCAGAAGGCTCTGCGCGCGAGCGCCGGGGCGATCTTCCGGGTGCCCCTTGTGCCGTGGGAGGAGCGCCCCGGCCGTCAGGTCGCGTTGGCGGCGACGGGCACCGTCTCCCTCGCCGAGGCGGATCTTGCTCCGCCCGTGACCATCGTCCTCGGCGCCGAGCGGGCGGGCCTGACCGAAGAGCTCCTACAGGCAAGCGACGTCGTCGCCTCGATTCCGATGCCCGGTGACGCGGAGTCCCTCAACGTCGCCGCGGCGGGCGCGATCGCGCTGTACGAGCTGTCGCGGCGTGGCCGCTAGCTACCAGGCGCCGCCTCCGCCACCCCCGCCGCCACCGCCGCCTCCGCCGGAGAACCCGCCGCCGCCTCCGCCCGAGCCGGACGAGGGCGGTGCGAGCGCGGAGCCGAAGCCCGAGGCGAGATCGCCGATGCCCATCGACGTAGCGCCGTTGCCGAGGCCGCCACCGTTCGTGATCCAGTAGATCGACGACGCCTGCGCGAGCTCTTCCGGCATCGCCATGTGCGCCGCCTGGAGAACGCGCTCCGCGATCCCGAAAGCGATCCCGTAGACGAGCAGCCGCTCCCAGAGCGCGAGCGTCGCCGGGGGTGCCTCCTGGAGCCGCGGGAAGTCGGTGAGGTAGCGCCGGAAGGCCTCCCAGCGCTCCGCCTCGACCTCCCCCGACTTCGAGCGACGGCGCCAGAGCCTCCGCTGCGTGAGCGCGCCGACGACGAGCGCGGCGTTGATCAGCGACGCGACGGCGAGGCCGATCAGCACGACGTCGTTCCAGCGCGGGTACACCGATCGCCAGCCGTTGGCCGCGACGAAGATGAGGAGTGCCCCGAGGGCGAGGAACACGACGAGGCAGAGTGCGAGTGGCACCGCGCCGCGGGAGATGAACCACTTGCGGTTGCCGACCTCGGTACCCACGTTCGCCTTGAACGAGGTGAAGTGCTTGCTCATCGCCGTGCGGTCGCTCTCGATGCGCTTGCGGAAGTTCGAGAGTCGCTCCGGGCCGTCCTTGATCACACCTTCGACGACGCGTGCGACGGCGTTCTCCCAAGGCTCGAGCTTCTCGTCGGCCTTCCCGGCTGCCAGCTCGAGATCCGAGACGTTCTCGCTCCGCAGCCCACCCCAGGTCTTGCGCTCGGTTGTGACGGGCGTCGACGTGAACACGCCACGGCGGATCAGG
Organism: uncultured Thermoleophilia bacterium; assembly: GCA_963799575.1. GTDB lineage: Bacteria > Actinomycetota > Thermoleophilia > Gaiellales > Gaiellaceae > Gaiella. The sequence goes on along the minus strand of CAWCXK010000005.1, from coordinate 244,793 downwards.
TCGAAGAGGGTTGCCGTGAACTCGAACGATCCCGGCTCGCCACCCTGTCGCAACAGCGTTGGCACGAGCGCGGGCGAGGTCTCCGTGGGCGGCTCTTGCTCGTACTCTCGGTCGTAGCCCGACTTCCGCTCGCGACCGTAGAACCAGAACACGGAGGCGATGACGAGGAAGGCAGGAATCGTCCCGAGTAGGAGCAGGTAGAGGGCGTATCGCAGCGGATGTGCCTTCGCGTGGTCGATGCGATCCTGGTCTTTCCGGAACGCTGCGGCGTCTGCCGTCTCCTCCGCGACGATCTTCTGGAGGCCCGTGCCTCCGACGACGTGCATCCCGGCCGTCGACGCGAACGCCTTGCGTGGGATCACCGTGCGCAGCTCGACGTACTGGCCGGCCGGGACGTTGAGCGCCCGCAGGAGCACCTTGGTGCCGAGCAGCTGCACGTCACCACGCACGTAGACGGGATGGCCCCAGGCCTTGAGCACCTTGCCCGGCGCGACCTCCGTGGCCGTCAACCGGTCGAGCGGCACCTTCCACTCCGAGCCCCACACCTTGAGATTGATGTCGACGACGTCGTCATACGCAACGGCAAGACCTCGCATCCGGTAGTGGACGGTGAAGGTGCGGAGCTCGTTGGTCGCGCCGTAATGCCAGACGATCCGAACGCCGGTGCCAACGCGCGTCGTGCCGTACGTGCCTGCTCGATCGAGACAGCCGAGCTCGGTGCAGCCGCCCGGTCGGTATGCGTTGCCGTTCTCGGTGACCCGGACGCGGTCGATCGTCTCGCCCCGCCGCAGCGGGATATCGCGGAACCCGCCGCTGAACGGGCCGTTGAACGCGTAGGTGATGTGCTCGTCGACGAGCAGGCTGCCGTCCTTCGCAACCTGCACCGAGATCGCGGCCTGCGGGAGGGTGTAGGACTTCGCGCCGGCCGTCCCCGTGATCGCAAGGGCGGCGAGCGCCGCTGCGAGGAGGAGGAGGCTAGGTCGTAGGAGGCGCGGGCGCATCGCCGGCGGGGGGAGCTGCCGGTGCTGCCGGAGCCGCAGGCTCGAAGCTCACCGTCGGCACCTCGCGGTCGGCGGCATCCTCGATCTCGAAGAACTCACGCTTCGTGAAGCCGAACGGGCCTGCGATCAGCACGGCGGGGAATACCTGAATCGCGTTGTTGAACGTCAGGACGGTGTCGTTGTAGACCTGGCGAGAGACGGCGATCTTGTTCTCGGTGTCCTGCAGCTGTTGCTGGAGGTCGAGGAAGTTCGTGCTCGCCTTGAGGTCGGGGTACGCCTCCGCGACCGCGAAGAGGCGTCCGATTGCCTGGCTGAGCATGCCCTCTGCGGCACCCGTCTCGGCCGGTCCTTGCGCGCCCGCAGCCGCCGCCCGTGCCTGCGTAACTGCCTCGAAGGTGCCGCGCTCGTGCGCCGCGTAGCCCTTGACCGTCTCGACGAGATTCGGGATCAGGTCACGGCGCCGCTTGAGCTGAACCTCGATCTGCGCCCACCCGTTGTCGACGCGATTGCGCTTCTGGACGAGGCCGTTGTACAGCGCGATCAGGTAGATCGCGAGCAACACGACGACGACGATGATGACGATCAGAACGACGGACACGCGACCACTCTATCCATTCAGGCTGCGGCGGCATAGCCCGACGCGACTGCGGCTCGCCGAGAGCTACCGCCGTCTAGCCACGACGGCGGCACGCCCAGATCATGTCCTCGTCGCCCTTGTAGGGACGGCGGTCGAACCAGCCGTAGAGGCCCGCCACGTCAAAGCCCGCCTCGTCGATCAGACGGCGCCACTCGATCGCCGCGAGCCAGTGCAGCTCCATCGAGGCGGCGGACTCGCCCGACCTCACGGAGAGCCTCAGCGTCCGCGACGCCTCGTCCCAGTCGGCACGTTCGAAGATGCCTTCTTCTCGCTCGAGCCAGATGCCGTGCGTTTCCGCGATGTCCTCGCTGCTCGGAGCGAATACGTCGAACACGAGCCGTCCGCCCGGCTGGAGCAGCTCGCGGGCGGCGCGCAGCGCTTGGAGCTTCTGCTCCTCGTCGGGCATGTGGAGCAGCGAGCGGAACGGGCAGATCACGAGTGGAACCCGCTCGTCGACGGGCGGCTCACGGAGGTCTCCGACGCGGAGGTCGACGAGTGAGCCGACGCCGTGCTCCTCGGCGAGCCCTCGTGCGACGGCCAGCATTCCCTCCGACAGGTCGACACCGATGACAGAGCGGCCTGCCTGGGCGATCGGGACGGCGATCCGGCCCGAACCCACTGCGAGCTCGACGATGGGACCATCGCAGCCGAGCGCCTCCTCGACGTAGAACGCGATGTCCTCGACGACCGAGGCGCTCCACGGGTCGTAGATCCCCGCGATCGTGTCGTAGAGGGCCACGCGGGCAGTGTAGGGCGGCTGTGTGCGGGTGGGCACGTTGGTACGCTCGGCCGTCATGGATGCCGCCGCACTCGAACGCGAAGGGCTCGCCGCTGCCGCAGCCGCCAAGACGACGGATGAGATCGAGGTCGTGCGCGTCGAGTACCTGGGGCGGAAAAGCGCGATCAAGCAGGCGCTGCGCGAGGTGCGAGACCGCGAGACGGGCATGGCGCTCAACGCGGTGCGCGAGCAGCTCGAGGCTGCGATCGACGCCCGTGAGGCGGAGCTGGCGCGGGCGGAGCTCGACGCGCGGCTGACCACCGAGCGCGTCGACGTCACCCTTCCGGCGGGCGGCTACTCCCGCGGGCGGCTCCACCTGATCACGCAGATCCGGCGCGAGGTCGAGGATGTCTTTCTCGGGCTCGGCTACCGCGTCGTCGACGGCCGCGAGGTGGAGTCCACGCGCTACAACTTCGACGCGCTCAACTTCCCGCCCGGCCACCCGGCGCGCTCGCCGCTCGCGACGCTCTTCGTCGACGACGAGACGGTGCTCCGCACCGAGACATCTCCTTCGCAGATCCGCACGATGGAGGCGCAGCAGCCACCCGTCTACATCGTCTCCCTCGGCCGTACCTACCGCCGCGACACCCCGGACGCGACCCACTCACCGATCTTCCACCAGGTCGAAGGTCTCGTCGTGGACGAGGGCATCACGCTCTCCGATCTCACCGGCACGCTCGACTTCCTGCTCAAGAAGCTCTTCGGCGAGTCCCGCCGGACAGAGTTCCGTACCCACTATTTCCCGTTCACGGAGCCCTCGATCGAGGCGTACGTCTCATGTCACGTCTGTGACGGCGCGGGCTGCACCGTGTGCCGTCATTCCGGCTGGATCGAGGTCGGCGGCGCCGGGATGGTCGATCCCAAGCTGTTCGAGTTCGTCGGCTACGACCCCGAGCGCTACAGCGGCTTCGCCTTCGGCTGGGGCCTCGAGCGCATCGCGATGCTCCGCCACGAGTTCCCCGATCTCCGGGAGCTCTGGCGCAACGACATCCGCTTCTCGAGGCAGTTTTAGTCATGCGCGCGCCACTGTCCTGGCTCCGCGAGTACGTCAACGTCGACGCCACCGCGCACGAGATCGCACGCAAGCTCAACGTCTCCTCGCTCGAGGTCGAGCGCGTGATCGACATCGGTGTCGACGACACCGGCGACAACCTCTCGTTCCTTCGCGTCGGCAAGGTCGTCGCCGCCGACAAGCACCCGAACGCCGACAAGCTGCAGCTGTGCCAGGTCGACGTGGGGGAGAGCGAGCCGCGGCAGATCGTCTGCGGCGCCTGGAACTTCGGTGTCGGCGCAACCGTCGCCGTTGGGCTCCCCGGCGTTCTCCTTCCCGGCTTCCCTGCTCCGCTCGACGAGCGCCCGCTCCGGGGCGAGATTTCGCGCGGGATGATCCTCGCCGAGGACGAGATCGGTCTCGGCGCCGATCACGCGGGAATCATGCTGCTCACGGATGGCATCGAGCCGGGCACGCCGCTCTCCGACGTGCTGCCCGTGCGCGAGCAGGTACTCGACACGACGCCGACGATGAACCGCGTCGACCTGCTGTCGATGGTCGGGCTCGCCCGCGAGGTGGCAACGCTGTTCGACGGCGAGCTGATCCCGATCGACGTCATCGACCCCCCGATCCTGCACCCGCAGTGGGTCGAGGTCACGGTCGCGAGCCCCGAGGCCTGCCCGCGCTACATGGCGCGCGTCCTCTCCGACGTGACCATCGGTCCTTCGCCGATGTGGCTGCGCGCGCGGCTTCACGCTGCGGGAATGCGTTCGATCTCGAACGTCGTCGACGTGACCAACTACGTCATGCACGTGTACGGGAGCCCGCTTCATGCCTTCGACCGCTCGGCGCTCGACGGTGGGCGCATCCTCGTTCGCCACGCGAAGGCCGGCGAGGAGGTGCAGACGCTCGACGGGACAGTCCGTCGCGTCGACGAGCGCGACCTGCTGATCACGGACGGCACGCGACCGGTTGCTCTCGCCGCGATCATGGGCGGCGCGAACAGCGAGGTCGTCGAAACGACCACCGAGGTGCTGCTCGAGGCGGCGAACTTCGAGCCGATCGGCGTGCTCGAGACCTCGGAGCGCCTCGGGCTCCGCACGGACGGATCGAACCGCTGGGAGAAGGGCGTCGATCCGTATCTCGCCGAGCCATCCGCCGTGCTCGCGAGCAGGATGATCGTCGACCTTGCCGGGGCGGAGCTCTCCGGCAGCGCGGACGTGCACAGCGGCCTTCCTGCCCGGCCGGTGGTGCATCTTCGGCCCGAGCGCACCGATCGGCTCGTCGGGCTCGAGCTGCCGCCGCAGGAGCAGCGCCAGATCCTCGAGCGCCTCGGCTTCGACGTCTCGGACGACTGGGACGTCACCGTGCCGACGTGGCGTGCGCGCGACGTCACGCGCGAGGTGGACCTCGTCGAGGAGGTGGCGCGGATCGTGCTCGACCGCGTGCCCCACACGATGCCGCTGCGCCGCTCGGTCGCCGGTCACCTGAGCCGCGAGCAGCGACTGCGGCGCCAGGTCGAGGACGTCCTCGTAGGCGCTGGGTTCAGCGAGGCCTACACCTGGAGCCTCGTCGCCACCGATCCCGACCCGGCCGCGATACGCCTACCCGATCCGATGAGCGGCGACCAGGCGATTCTCCGCACGACGTTGCTCGATGGCCTCGTTGCAGCGGCGCAGGAGAACGTCGACGCCGGCAATGAGCGCATCGCACTGTTCGAGCTCGCCCGCGTCTACCTGCCGAGCGATGAGAGCCTGCCCGAGGAGCGCTGGCGCGTCGGCGGCATCGTTGCCGGAGGGTTCGAACCTGTGCGTGGCGCGGTCGAGGTGCTCTACGAGACGCTGCACCTCGAGCTCCGGCCGGAGCGCACGGTGCTTCCGTTCCTCCATCCCGGTAAGGCGGCTTCGACCAGGGCCGGCTGGCTCGGAGAGCTGCACCCGGCCCTGCTCGAGGGCGCGTGGGGGGTGTTCGAGCTCGATCTCGACGAGCTGACCGTGCCGATCCCCGAGCGCATCCTCTACGACGACGTGATCACGTTCCCGCCGTTGCGCCAGGACATCGCGGTCGTCGTGGCCGAGGAGGTCGAGGCGGCTGTCCTCGTCGACGCGGCGCTCGAGGCCGGAGCTCCCGAGCTCCGTGAGGCGCGCGTCTTCGACGTCTACCGCGGCGACCAGGTGGGCGAGGGACGCAAGTCGGTGGCGATCCACCTCTCGCTGCAGGCACCGGACCGGACGTTGTCGGACGACGACGCAGCCGTTGTTCGGGCGCGCATCGTCGAGGCGCTCGTCCGGCGTTTTGCCGCCGAGCTGCGCGGTTGACTTACAGCGTCTTGCCGCCCACGAGCCACACCGGACCCTGGGTATCCACGTTGTCGGTGTCGGACAGCACGCGGAGGACGCGCGTCGTGCCGGTGATGCCGTCGTGGTCGAGCCGCTCGAAGCAGCGCCGCGCCATGCCGCTCGAGGCGCCGTAGCCCGATCGGCCCGAGCAGCGGAAGGTGAAGACGAGTCGCGTCCCGGAGCGCGCAGGATTCAGCGGCGCGCAGAGGAGGGCTGTCCGATCGAGCAGCGTGCTCGACACGATCTCGAGCTCGCAGAGGAGATCGGTCCAGTCGGAGGGCAACGGCGCAAGCGCGGCATCCCAGCTCGCGGCGACCGACGCAGCCTCGGTGGCGAGCGCGATCGCCTCCTCCGGCTCTGGCGCCGGCGCGATCCCGACCTGCGACTGCTCGATCAGGCACCACGTCCGCTCCTCGTCGAGCCTGTCGAAGAGCCGAAGCGCTGTCTGCGCGCCGTGCGGACCGGCGGCCCGCTCAACGCGAAAGACGAGCGTTGACCCAACCTTGCCGGCATTGATCGGGCCGAGCACCTGGGCGGCGCGGGGTAGGTCTGCGGCCTGCTCGGTCGTCAGCGTGAGCCGAACATCCTCCCAGTCGGCGGGAAGGCCGCTTTCGATGGTGTGCCACTGATCGACGAGCTTCATCGCTCGTTCAGCATAATGGCGTCCATGGTCGAGGTCGCGAGAGAGCCGCACGTCACCCCGCCCGTCCTTTCCGGGGACGGGCGCTGATGGCGACGGAGGTCAAGCTGCCGCGGCTCGGTCAGGGCATGGAGTCCGGCACGATCGTGCGCTGGCTCAAGGCCGAGGGCGACAACGTCAAGAAGCGCGAGCCGTTGTACGAGCTCGACACCGACAAGGTGACGCAGGAGGTCGAGTCGGATTTCGACGGCGTGCTGCTGCAGATCGTCGTCGCCGAAGGCGAGGTCGAGGTCGGCTCAACGATCGCCATGATCGAGAACGGCGACGGTGCCGCAGCCTCGGCCGATGCGCCGGCGCCACGGGAAGCCGCCGAGCCGGCTGCCGCCGAAGCCGCAGACGACGAGACTGCTCGTGGCTCAGAGCCACAGGCCTTGACGGTCGACGCAGGCACCGCCGGGGCGGCGGCTCCCACGACCGCAGCGGGCAGGATCAAAGCGTCGCCGCTCGCCCGGCGGATCGCGCGCGAGCGCGGGGTCGACCTCGCGGCGCTCGCCGGCACGGGCCCCGATGGGCGCATCGTCGCCGACGACGTCGAGAACGCCCCGGTCGGAGGGGTGCCCGCAGCTGCTGTTCCGACAGCAGGCGCACCCGCCGCGGGCCTGGAGGCCGACGTCGAGGTCGTGACGATGTCCGGAACGCGCAGGACGATCGCCCGCCGCCTCACCGAGGCGTGGGCGGCTCCCGTCTTCCAGCTCGGTGTGTCGATCGACATGACCGAGGCTCTGCATCTTCGCGAGCAGATCGTCGATCGTCTTGGTGAGGGCGACGTGAAGCCGACCGTGAACGACCTGCTGACACGATTCGTCGGCGTCGCACTCGTCCGCCACCGGGCCATCAATGCCACCTTCACGGGCGACGAGGTCCACCGCCACGCAAGCGCGCACGTAGGCCTTGCGGTCGCGGCACCCAACGGCCTCGTCGTGCCGGTCATCCGCAGCGTCGACCGGAGTAGCGTCCAGGAGATCGCGCAGGCCCGCGCTGCGATCGTCGGCAGGGCGCGCGACGGGAAGCTGACGCGCGAGGACATGGAGGGCGGCACGTTCACGATCTCCAACCTGGGGATGTTCGGCGTCGAACAGTTCGTCGCCGTCCTCAACCCGCCGCAGGTCGCGATTCTCGCGGTGGGAGCGGTGAAGCCCACGCCCATCGTCATCGATGGCGAGGTCGACGTGGCCCCGATGATGTACGTGACCCTGACCTGCGATCACCGGGCGATCGACGGAGCGGACGGCGCCGAGTTCCTGCGGACGCTCGTTTCGATCGTCGAGCAACCCGCGCTCGCGCTGTAGTCAGAGCGTGGCCGTCGTCGTACGGAGAGGTGGCGCGCAGGACGTCCGCTTCCTGCGGGACATGCTCCACCACGCCTACTACTGGAAGGAGCGCCAGCCGGACGCGGGCCCAGGCCCCGTCCAGCTCTACGTCAAGGCGTGGGGCAGGCCGGGCGACACGGCGGTGATCGCGCTGCTCGACGGCTTCCCGGTCGGGGCGGCATGGTTCCGGCTGTTCAAGGCAGGATCGCCAGGCTACGGCTTCATCGACGAGCGCACGCCGGAGCTCGCCGTGGCTGTGGTTCCGAACGCGCGGGGCAAGGGCGTCGGCAGCGCGCTTCTCAGCTCGCTCCTCGAGCAGGCAAGGACGGACGGCTTCGCGGACATGAGCCTGAGCGTCGATCGTCACAACGAGGGAGCGATCGCGCTCTACGAGCAGTACGGCTTCCATCGGGTCGACGAGACCGACGAGTCCTTGACGCTGCGAGTGGAGCTCGGGTGAGTACGATCGGCCGTACCATCGACGAAAGGTTGAACCGGAATGGAATGTGACGTCGCCGTCCTCGGAGGAGGGCCGGCGGGATACACGGCTGCGATTCGTGCGGCTCAGCTCGGTGGCAAGGTCGTGTGCATCGAGAAGGAGCCGGAGGTCGGCGGCACGTGCCTCCGGGTCGGCTGTATCCCGACCAAGGCGTGGGTGCAGACCGCACATGCGCTGCACGACGCCCGGGAGACGTTCGCGAAGCTCGGCGTCGGGGTCTCCGAGCCGCAGCTCGACTTCACCCAGGCGGCGGCCTGGAAGGACGGCGTCGTCAAGCAGATGACGGGTGGTGTGGCAGGCCTTCTGAAGGCGAACGGCGTCGAGTGGATCAAGGGCACGGGCCGGTTCACGAGCGCCACCACGATCGCGGTCGAGGGCAACGAGGAGATCACGTTCAACAGCGCCATCGTCGCGACCGGCTCGTATCCGCTGCGGCCACCCATTCCCGGTCTCGACTCGCCCCGTTGCGTCGACTCGACCGGCCTCCTCTCGCAGACGGAGGTTCCACGCCGGCTCGTCGTGCTCGGCGGCGGCATCATCGGCTGCGAGTTCGCGTCGATCTTTGCGCACTTCGGCAGCGAGGTGACGATTCTGGAGATGCTGCCGCACCTGATTCCGCTCGAGGATGCCGACGCCGGCAAGGAGCTGCAGAAGGCGTTCAAGAAGCGCGGCATCTCGGTCCTACTCGAGAGGCAGTGCACGGGTGTCGAGGACACGGGCACCGGGCTAGTCGTGCGCTACGGCGACGGTGAGTCCATCGAGGCCGACCTCATGCTCGTGTCGGTCGGCAGGGCGCCGCTCGTTCAGGGGCTCGGGCTCGACGAGATCGGCGTCCCGACCGATCCGCGCGCCGGGATTGCGACCGACGACCACATGCGCACCGCCGTGCCCACGATCTTCGCCGCCGGCGACGTTGCCGGCCGCTGGCAGCTTGCGCACACCGCGTTCCGCGAGGGAGAGATCGCGGCCGAGAATGCGATGGGCCACGACTCGGCGCTCGGCACGCCCGCGGTGCCGCGCCCCATCTACACGGACCCCGAGATCGCCGGGGTGGGGCTGACCGAGGCGCAGGCCCGCGAGCGCTACGGTGACGCTGTTGCCGTCGGCACGTTCCCGTGGGTTGCGAATGCCCGAGCAGTGATGTCGGGCACGACCGCCGGGTGGGTCAAGTCGATCCACGAGACGACCTACGGCGAGCTGCTCGGTCTCGTCATCGTCGGGCCCCACGCTACGGATCTGATCGAGACCGGCGTCGTCGCGATCGACTCGGAGTCGACGGTGGAGACGGTCGCCGACGGCATTGCACCCCATCCAACGTTGTCGGAGGCGATCAAGGAGGCAGGTCTCGTGGCACTCGGACGTCCTATTCATCTTCCCCCAAAGCGCCGCTGATGGCCGCCTCGGACAAGACGCGACGCAACGCCGTTGCGATGTCGATCGGCTGGTGGTATCTCAGGCGGCTGATCCGCAAGCGCGGCACCGCTGCCGTCGCCGGCTTTCTCGCCGGAGAGGGCCTCTCGTTCAGCGAGCCGCGCAAGCGGCACCCGCTGCGCTGGGTGCTCGTCGCCGGGCTGATCGCGGCCGGCGGCCTGTTCTGGTGGCGTCGCCGGCAGGGCGGCGACGACTGGGGCGACTGGGAGCCGGTTGCCCCCGACGCGCCGGTCCCGTCCGATTCCGTCCCGACGCCGGAGCCCATACCCGAGCCTGTCGCGACGTGAGTGACGGGGCCCGGTTCGTCCGGCCGTCGCTCGAGCAGATACCGCCCGGAGACCCGATTCCCGGCCTCGCGCCGGGGGTCGCGTCGCTCGGCCTCAACGAGGGCGTGAGCGGGCCGTTTCCGTCGGCGCTGGCGGCCATCGTGGCAGCCGGGCCGACGCTGAATCGCTATCCCGAGCGAGGATCGTCCGCGCTCGTGGCGGCGCTCGCGCGCAGGCATGGCGTTCCGGCGGCGCAGGTCGCCGTCGCCGCCGGCGCCGATGCGTTGATCGGCTATGTCTGCCAGGCCGTCCTCGACCCGGGCGACGAGGTGATCGTGCCGTGGCCCTCGTTTCCGAGCTTCGTGCGCGACCCGCAGAAGCGCGCTGCGGTGCCGGTCATCGTCCCGCTCGACGACGCCGGCAGGATCGATCTCGCAGCCGTCCGCGCGGCGGTCACCGCCCGCACGCGGCTGCTGTTCATCGCCACGCCGAACAATCCCACCGGCCGCACGATTCCGGCCCAGGAGCTCGTGGCGTTCGTCCGCGACCTGCCGGAGCAGGTGCTGCCCGTGATCGACGAGGCGTACTTCGACTACCTCGATCCTGCCGAGCGCTTCGACGCGATCGACGACCTCGTGCGCGCCGGTGACGACGTGCTCGCGCTGCGGACGTTCTCGAAGCTCTACGGCCTGGCCGGCCTCCGGGTCGGTTACGGCGTCGGCCCCGAGGCCGTCATCGGCGCGATCCGGAAGGTGCAGCGCGGGTACGACGTCGGGGCGCTCGCCCAGATCGCCGCACTCGCGAGCCTCGAGGATGCGGCGGAGGTGGAGCGGCGACGCGCCGCCAACCGGGTCGCCGTCGCCGAGCTCGTCGAGCTGCTTCGTGCCCACGGATTCGAGCCGCACGCGGACACCGCTGCCAACTTCGTCCTCGTCGATGTCGGGACGGATGCCGACGTGCTGGCCGCGGCGCTGCTCGCGGCCGGGGTGAGCGTGCAGTCCGGGGCACCGTTCGGCGCGCCGACGTCGCTGCGCATCGGGGCCGGCTCGGCGGCCGACCTCGAGCTCCTCGGCGCGGCCCTCGTCGCTTCGGGATTCGTCCGAGGCGAGGCTCCGTCCTAGGACCGCTCAGTCCCACGACACCGTTCAGCGCGAGTTAACCCCTTGGAAAGTCCCGGGAGCGCGGCCGGGGCCTCCGCTATCCTGACGCTCGGGCGCCGGGCGCCTCTTTTCGTATGAGGACGACACTCAAAAGAGGCGTAGGGCGGGGTCATTCCGGGAACGGCAACGGCAAGATGCAGTTGCCTCCGGGGCCAACGGCCCCTGTCGCCATCTACCGTCAGCCCGAGCCGCCGCGGCGCAGCCGGTCGCGCCTCGCGCTGAGCATCCTCGGTTGGGCGTTCACGGTCATCGTGGTGTGCGCCGTGGGCGTCGCCGGTGGTGCGTACCTCTACGCCCATGAGACGGTGGCCGCTGTGGCTGCCCACAGCCTCGACGTCAAGGCGACCGCCAAGAAGCTCGACATCCCGATCGCGGGCCAGCCCGCGACGGCGCTCGTGATCGGCTACGACCGGCGCGCCGACGAGGCAAAAGGCGCGCCGTCACGGTCGGACACGCTGATGCTGATTCGCGCCGACCCGGAAGGGAAGACGATCTCGCTGCTCTCGTTCCCCCGTGACCTGCTAGCCGAGATCGTCTGCCCGGGGAAGGCGACCTACGTGACCAAGATCAACGCAGCCTATGCCAACTGCGGTTCCCGGGGAACGCTCGAGACGGTGCGCAAGCTCACCGGCGTGTCGGTGAACTACCTGATCACGGTCAACTTCCGTGGCTTCACCCAGGTCGTCGACAAGCTCGGCGGCATGTGGATGGACGTCGACCGCCGGTACCTCAACACCCACGGCGGCCCCACCGGGTACGCGACGATCAACCTGCAGCCGGGCTACCAGAAGCTCGGAGGCTCGCAGGCCCTCGACTTCGTGCGCTTCCGGCACACCGACAGCGACCTCTACCGCAACGCCCGGCAGCAGAGCTTCGTCCGCGCGCTGAAGGACCAGGTGCAGGCAAGCCTGTCGCCCCTGAAGCTCCCGAAGGTGATCAAGGCAATGACGAGCAACATCGAGGTGGCCCAGGGTGGCGGCCAGGATGTGAGCGCAAAGACCGTGCTCTCGTACGCGTACCTCGCGTACTCGCTGCCGCCGGGGCACGTCTTCCAGTCGCGAATCGACGGGCTCGAGGGATATGCCGACCTGACGACGTCGCAGGAAAACATCGCCGCCGCCGTGCGCGAGTGGGCGAACCCCGACGTGGAGTCGCCGAAGAAGGCCACCGCGGTGGCCCTCGGCGAGAAGGTCAAGACGAAGACGCCGCCCGCGAAGGCGACGAGCGTGACGGTGCTCAACGGCAACGGCGTCACCGGCTCGGCGTCGAATGCGAGCTACCTGCTCGGTCAGCGTGGCTACCCGATCCTGACTCCGCCGAACGGCATCCCGGCCAATGCTCCGTCGTTCGCCTTCTTCCGCACCAAGATCTACTTCGATCCGAAGCAGGCGGGCTCCAAGCAGGCCGCCACGAAGATGGCGGGGCTCTTCGGCTCGGCCGATATCCAGAAGGCGACACCGGCGATCAAGCTGCTTGCGAACGACGCGATGCTGACCGCTGTCGTCGGCCAGACGTTCCACGGCACGCTTGCCTCGGCCCCCGTCGACCAGACGCCGAAGCGGGAGCCTGCAAACGTGACCTACGGCGCGTCGGCCTCGCTCGATCTCCTTCGCGAGCGCCAGAAGAAGGTCGACTTCGACCTCCTTGTGCCGACCGTCCTCGAGAAGTCGTCCTGGATCGATCGGGAACGACCGATCAGGCTGTACCGGTTCGACGACAAGGACAGGCACAAGACCGTCCGGCTCACCTACAAGATGGGCTCGAACGACTACTGGGGCGTGCAGGAGTCGAACTGGGACAAGGCGCCGGTGCTCGGGAGCCGGAACTTCACGCGCAGCATCGGCGGGCGAAGCTACGAGCTCTTTTACAACGGTCCGCACCTGCACATGGTGGCGCTCAACCGGAAAGGTGCGACCTACTGGGTCGTCAACTCGCTGCTCGACCGGCTCTCGAACGAGACGATGCTCGCGATCGCCAAGGGCCTGCGGCCGATCAGCGCGGTCAAGACGTCGTAGGCCTTCGGGCGACTTGCCACCGCCCCGTGGTGCGCGTCCGGGTACGCTCCCAACCGTCGTGAGCGCCTCTCCTTCACGCATCGCCGTGTTCGGCGCCGGCTACGTCGGTCTCGTCACCGGTGCTTGCTTTGCCGAGCTCGGTCACTCCGTGGTCGTCCGGGATGTGCTCCCGGAGCGTATCGCCGCCCTGCAACGCGGCGAGGTGCCGATCTACGAGCCCGGCCTGGAGGAGCTGATCGCGCGGAATGCCGAGCGGCTGAGCTTTACGGACGATGTCGGCGAGGCAATCGACGGCGCCGATTTCGTGTACGTCGCGGTCGGCACGCCGCCCACGTACTCGGGCGATGCTGACCTCGCGGCGGTCTGGACGGTAGTCGACGAGCTGCCGGCGATCGACCGGCGGTGCGTCGTCGTGATGAAGAGCACGGTTCCCGTCGGCACCGGTCTCAGGGTGCGTCAGCGGCTCGACGAGCGGGGCCTGCACCAGGTCGGTTACGCCTCGAACCCCGAGTTCACCGCCGAGGGGACTGCGGTCAGGGACTTTCTCCATCCCGACCGGATCGTCGTCGGCGCGTTCACCGACAAGGACGGCGACGCCGTTGCAGGACTACACACGGGCATCGAGGCGCCGGTCGTGCGCTCCGACGTCGCGTCGGCAGAGATGATCAAGCTCGCGGCGAACGCCGCGCTGATGACGCGGATCTCGTTCATCAACGAGATCGCGAACGTGTGCGAGGCCACCGGCGCCGACGTCGTGCGCGTCGCGGAGGGCATCGGGCTCGACCGGCGCATCGGCCCGAGCTTCCTGCGAGCGGGGATCGGATTTGGCGGCTCCTGCTTCCCCAAGGATTCACTCGCGCTCAAGCAGCTCGCCGCCAACTCGGGCTACCACTTCCAGCTGCTGAATGCGGTGATCGAAGTGAACGAGCTGCAGAAGCGCCGTGTGATAGGCAAGCTCCACACCCATCTCGGAACCCTCCGGCACAAGCGCGTTGCGCTGCTCGGTTTGGCGTTCAAGCCCCACACCGACGACATGCGCGAGGCGCCGAGCCTCGTCCTCGCGGGCCGGCTGATCGCCGAAGGGGCGGCCGTGGTGGCATGGGATCCGGTCGTCGACGGCCGCGATCTGCACGGGGTCGAGATCGCGGACACACCGGAGACGGCCGCGGTCGGGGCCGACGCGGTCGTGATCGTGACCGAGTGGCCACAGCTCGCGGATCTCGATTGGGCGGCCGTCGGCGCGACAATGCGCGAGCGCGTGCTGATCGACGGGCGCAACATGCTCGATCCGGTGGCTCTGCGCGCAGCGGGTTTCGCGTTCGAGGGAATCGGCCGGGCCGGGATCGCTTGATGGAAGCGGTCGTTCTCGCCGGTGGCAAGGCAGAGCGGATGGGGCATGCGACGGCGGGTCGACCGAAGTCACTCGTCGAGGTCGGCGGCAAGCCTCTGCTGGCCTGGCAGATCGGGCGCCTGCGTAAGGCCGGCGTCGACCGCGTGATCATCAGCTGCTCGGCCGGGCAGGAGCCCGATTTCGAGGAGGGCCTCGCGGGTCTCGGCGTCGAGATCGTGTGCGCAGGCGAAACCGAGCGGCTCGGCCGCGGCGGCGCGATCCGGTTCGCGGCAGCATCCCGTAACGAGAGTGGAGAGCTCTTCGCGATGAACGGTGACGAGCTCGTCGACGTCGACTTCACGGCGCTCCTTGCGCAGCATCGCGCGAGTCGGGCGGCGGCAACGGTCACCGTCGCGCAGCCGCCGTCGCAGTTCGGGCAGGTCGATCTCGGCGACGACGATGTGGTGACGGGCTTTCACGAGGTGTCGCGGGTGCCGTACTGGGTCAACTGCGGCATCTACGTGCTGTCCGCCGCCGCGATCGAGCGGTTTCCCGAGAAGGGCGATCACGAGACGACGATCTTTCCGGAGCTCGCCGACGAGCGCTTGCTCCACGCCTACCGGCACACGGGGCTGTGGCTGACCGTCAACACGCCCAAGGAGCTACGTCGAGCCGACGAGCACGTCACTGCTCATCCCGAGTGGCTGGCATGACGACGCCGTACTCGTTCGTGCCGCGCCACGTCGACAAGCCCTGGGGCTACGAGCTGATCTGGGCCGAATCCGAGGTCTACGTCGGCAAGGTCCTGTTCGTCCGCGCCGGTCAGGCGCTCAGCCTCCAGTACCACGAGCAGAAGGACGAGTCGTGGCTCGTGCAGAGCGGACGCGCGTCGCTCGAGCTCGGCCGGGTCGGCGGCGACCTGGAGGCGCTCGAGATCGCCGCGGGAGACTGCTTCCGCTATCGCCCGGGCACGGTCCACCGCGTCACGGCGATCGAGGACACGACGATTCTCGAGGTTTCGACGGCGCATCTCGACGATGTCGTGCGGCTCGACGACCGCTACGGCCGTCCCGAGCGCGACACCTGAGACCAGGTCGTTACACTCGGTCGACTTAACCACCGAAAGCGAGACCCGACTATGGCTACGACTCTCAAGCACGATGTGAAAGACCTCGCCCTCGCCACCGAGGGCGTCCGCAGAATCGAGTGGGCCGACCGGCAGATGCCGGTTCTCCAGGCCATCCGCGAGCGCTTCGAGCGTGAGAAGCCGCTCGACGGCTACCGCGTCTCGGCCTGCCTCCACGTCACCACCGAGACGGCGAACCTGATGCGCACCCTGAAGGCAGGCGGCGCCGATGTCGTCCTGTGCGCGTCGAACCCCCTCTCCACGCAGGACGACGTCGCAGCGGCGCTCGTCGATGCCTACGGCATCGGCACGTTCGCGATCAAGGGCGAGGACAACGACACGTACTACTCGCACCTCGAGGCTGCCATCGAGCACCGGCCGCACATCACGATGGACGACGGCGCCGACGTGATCGGGATCCTTCATCGGACCGAGCAGCTCGGCGACGTGATCGCGGGCACGGAGGAGACAACCACCGGCGTCATCCGCCTGAAGGCGCTCGAGGCCGACGGCAAGCTCGGCTTCCCGGTCGTCGCGGTCAACGAGGCGCGCACGAAGCACCTCTTCGACAACCGCTACGGCACGGGCCAGTCGACCCTCGACGGAATCATCCGGGCGACGAACGTCCTGCTCGCGGGGCGTGTGTTCGTCGTCGCCGGCTACGGCTGGTGCGGGCGGGGCGTCGCGATGCGCGCGAAGGGCATGGGCGCGCACGTGATCGTCACCGAGGTCGATCCGATGCCGGCGATCGAGGCGGTGATGGACGGCTTCCAGGTGATGCCGATGAGCGAGGCGGCGAAGGTCGCAGACATCATCGTCACCGCCACGGGCGACAAGTCCGTCGTCGCGAAGAGCCACTTCGAGGTCATGAAGGACGGCGCGATCGTCGCCAACACCGGTCACTTCAACGTCGAGATCGAGATCGACGCCCTACGCGCGATGGCTGTCGAAGCGCGCGAGGCTCGGGAGTTCGTCGAGGAGTTCACGTTCGCGGACGGGCGCAAGGTCTACCTGCTCGCCGAGGGCCGCCTCGTCAACCTGTCGGCTGCCGAGGGGCACCCTGCGCAGGTGATGGACATGTCGTTTGCGAACCAGGCGCTGTCGGCCGAGTACATCGTCCAGAACTCGGCCGAGCTCGAGCGCAAGGTCTACGTCGTCCCGAAGGAGATCGACGACGAGATCGCGCGCCTCAAGCTCGCCACGATGGGCATCTCGATCGACCAGCTCACCGAGGAGCAGGCGAAGTACCTCGCCTCGTGGGACGAGGGCACGTAACCGCTTGATGCACCGAGCCACGCTGCGAGACCTCGAGCCGGATGCCATCGTCCGGCTCGAGGCCGACGCGGTCGTCGTCCTCGACCAGCGCCAGCTACCGGCGCAGGTGGTCGAGCTCCGCTGCACCAACGCCGCCGAGTTGGCCGACGCGATCAGGACGCTCGCAGTGAGGGGCGCGCCGGCAATAGGAGTCGCCGCCGCCTACGGTCTCGCGCTCGCGGCGGCCCAGGGGCATGACGTCGACGCCGCCTACGAGGTCCTTGCTGCGTCGCGGCCGACGGCGGTGAACCTCCGCTGGGCGCTCGACGAGATGCGGGCAGGCCCGACGCCCGAGCGGGCGAGTCGCATCCACGAGGACGAGGTCGCGCGGTGCGTCGCGATGAGCGCTCATGCGGCCGAGCTCGTGCCTCCTGCCGCCCGCATCCTGACCCACTGCAACGCGGGTGGTCTCGCGACGGGTGGCTATGGGTCGGCCGTGGGCGCGATTCGGGCAGCGGCAGAGCGGGGAGGAGTAGCCCATGTCTGGGTCGACGAGACACGCCCGCTCCTCCAGGGGGCGCGGTTGACCGCCTTCGAGCTCGAGGCGGTCGGGATCCCGCACGCGGTGATCGTCGACTCGGCGGCAGCATCGCTGATGGCGGCGGGTGAGGTCGACATCGTGATCACCGGCGCGGATCGGATCGCGGCGAACGGCGACTCCGCCAACAAGATCGGTACCTACGGCCTCGCGGTGCTCGCGCACCACCACGACATCCCTTTCGTGATCGTTGCGCCCACCTCGACGATCGACCCGGCGACCGCGACCGGGGCAGAGATCCCGATCGAGGAGCGCGCCGGAGCCGAGGTGACGCCGCGGTTTTCGGCGCGCAATCCTGCCTTCGACGTCACTCCCGCCGGCCTGATCACGGCGATCGTCACCGAGGAGGGCATCCACCGCGCGCCGTACGGCGAGACGCTGCCCGCGCCGGTGCGCTCGAGGTGATCCTCGACGAGCTCGATCCGCAGTCGCGGGCGACCCTCGAGGCGAACGGCTTCGACACTGCCGCGTTCGAGGAACTTCGCCGCCGGCTCGCCGACGGCAGCCTGACGGCACTGGGGAACGTCGTCTCGGGACTGGTGGAGCCACCGCTACCGTCGGATCTCGTGCAGCTGCCCGCGCCCGGCGATCCGGGCTTCGCCGAGGCCGAATCGGCCGGCATCGACGCGATCAAGGCCGGCACGGTTGCGATGGTCGTGCTCGCCGGGGGAATGGCGACGCGGTTCGGCGGCGGTGTCAAGGCGGTTGCCGAGGCAATCGACGGCCGGAGCTTCCTCGAGGTGAAGCTGGACGAGACCGCCCGCCTCGGCCGGGCGCTCGACACCGACATTCCTGTCGCGCTGATGACGAGCTTCGCCACCGACGAGGCGGTGCGCGCACACGTGGCCGACAGGGGGCTCGGCGATCCGCTCTGGTTCTGCCAGACCGCAGCGCCGCGCCTGCGGCCCGACGGCAGCGTGTTCGTCGGGACGGACGGGCGCGCGTCCCTCTACGGTCCCGGCCATGGGGACGTCCTCTCCACGATTCGGTCGTCAGGCACGCTCGACGCGCTCACCCGACGTGGCGTGCGCACGATCGTCGTCTCGAACGTCGACAACCTCGGCGCGCGCCTCGACCCGGTGGTCGCCGGGATGCACCGGCGCGCAGGAACGCCACTCACGGTCGAGGTCGTCACGAAGGGGAACGACACGGGTGGGGCGCCGGCGCGGGTCGACGGCCACCCGCAGCTGCTCGAGGCGATGCGCTTTCCGCCGGAGTTCGACCAGTCGCGCATCCCGGTGTTCAACACGAACACCTCGCTGATCGATCTCGACGTGCTTGCCGATCCGATCGAGCTGACCTGGCTCGTCGTCGAGAAGAGCGTCGAAGGCGACACGGTGGTGCAGTTCGAACGGCTCTACCACGAGCTCTCGGCGTTCGTGCAGACGACGTTCCTCGTCGTGTCGCGGGACGGGCCTCGAGGCCGCTTTCTGCCGGTCAAGGAACCGGGGGATCTCGCCGAGGTGCGACCGCTTCTGCGGCAGCTACTGGCGACGCCACTCGCCTAGCGCCGTCGGATTGGTGGTGGCGTCGCGGCAGCCGCGCCGCACCCGGCACAGATCGGGTGCGGAATTGTCACGCTCTCGGCTCACCCGACGCTCTAGCGTGGGGTGGATGCCACTGCTCGACCTCTTCCTGCCTCGTCGGTGTGGCATCTGTGGCCGCATCGGAGCGGCCGTTTGCGATAGCTGCGCGGCGCGGCTCGTCCGCTGCGTGCCACCGTGGTGCGAGCGGTGTGGGGCGCCTGGCCCGTGGCCCGTTCGTCGCTGCGCCGAGTGCAGTGGGCGACGGCTCGCCTTCGCCGCGGCCAGGGCTGCCCTCGTGTACGACGACGGCGCCCGCGCGCTCCTCTCGTCGTGGAAGGAGCGTGGCCGGCGTGACCTCGCGCGTGTCGCGACCGAGCTCGTCGTCGCCGGCATCCCGAGGCCCGCTGTGGACGCCATCACTGCCGTACCAGGCGACCGCGACCGGGAGCTGAAGCGTGGGTATGCCCCGGCGCAGGCGCTTGCGGCGGAGCTGGCCGCGGCATGGTCGATCCCGCTCGTCAGTGTGCTGCGCCGGCGGCCGGGAGTCGAACGCCAGCGCGGCCTGCCGAGAGCAAGACGGCGCGCCAATGTGGCCCGCGCGTTCTCCGCCTCCGCGGATTCACCGAACCGGGTGTGCCTCGTCGACGACGTCTACACGACCGGGTCGACCGCGACGGCCTGTGCGACGGAGCTGCGTCGCGCCGGAGCCCGGCGGGTCGAGGTCGTCTCGCTCGCACGGGCCGTCAGGTAAGCCCGAGCAGCCCGCACGCTGCGGCAGGAGGACGCCCGGGGGTAGAGTGAGGTCGAGTACATACGACGGAGGGGATGGAGGCAAACGCCATGCAACTCAAGCTCACCGCCCGTCACGACAACCCGAGCGATGCCACGCGGCAGTACGCGGAGGCCAAGTTGTCGAAGCTCGATCGCCGTCTGCACGATCTGACGTTGATCGAGGTCACGTTCTCGCGCGAGCACAACCCGTCGATCGCGAACGACCATACGGTTGAAGCCATCGTCCATGCCAAGGGCCCGAACCTCGTCGTGCGTGAGTCGGCACCGACCTACGAGGCCGCGATCGACAGGTTGCTCGACAAGCTCGAACGGCAGGTCGAGCGGTATCGCGACAAGCGGACGATCGAGACGCGCCGCCGCGCGCAGGGTGGACACGCGCCTGTTCCGGCGGCGCCGGTCGAGTTCGTGTCGGGCGAGTAGGCCGACTAGAGGCTCGAGCCCGCCGCAGACAGCACCGCGGCGCAGCGGATCAGCCCGAGATGGCTGTAGGCCTGGGGGTGGTTTCCGAGCCCTCGCTCGGCGAAAGGGTCGTATTGCTCGGGCAGGAGCCCGGTCGGGCCGGCCGTCTCGAGCATCTGCTGGAAGAGCTCCTCCGCATCTCCGCGCCGGCCGGTGCGGAGATACGCCTCGATCAGCCACGCGGTGCAGATGTGGAAGCCGCCCTCGGTGCCGGGCAGGCCGTCGTCCCAGCGGTAGCGGTAGACGACGGCGCCGCTTCGTAGCTCGGCCTCGATCTTGAGCACGGTCGCGAGGAACCGGGGATCGTCGTCTGCGAGCAGGCCCGACAGCCCGATCCAGAGGGAGGAGGCATCGATGTCCTCGTCGCCGTAGGCGACCGAGTACGCTCCGGCGGCCTCGTTCCAGCCGTGCTCGAGCACGTTCTTGCGGATGCACTCGCGCAGCTCGACCCAGTCGGCTCGCACCGGCTTGCCTCGCAGGGCCTGAACCTCGAGCGCCCGGTCGACCGTGAGCCAGCACATCACCTTGGAGTAGACGTGGTGGCGCGGTGGCAGGCGTGCTTCCCAGAGCCCGTGGTCGGGCTCGTGCCAGCGGCGCTCGACGGCCTGCACCATCGCCTCGATGACACGCACGTGCTCGTCCTGTACCGAGCCGCGCGCAGCCGAGACAGCGGCCACGAGATCCGCGATCGGCCCGAAGACGTCGAGCTGGATCTGGCGGTTGGCGGCGTTCCCGATGCGCACCGGTCGCGAGCCGGCATAGCCGGGCAGCGTCTCGATCACGGCCTCCGGCCCGAGCTCTAGCCCCTCGACCGTGTAGAGCGGGTGCAGCCGCTCGGGGTGGCCCCCCGTCCGGTCGATGCACTCGTCGATCCAGTGGAGGAAGGCCTCGGCTTCGGCGAGCGAGCCCAGTTCGACGAGCACCCGCGCCGACATCGCTGCGTCGCGGAGCCAGCAGTAGCGGTAGTCCCAGTTGCGTACGCCCCCGAGCTCTTCGGGCAGCGACATCGTGGCCGCGGCGAGGATCGAACCGGACGGCTGGTGCACGAGGCCACGCAGCGTCAGAGCGCTCCGGACGACGTCCCGGGTCGCGACCTCGGGGAGCCTGAGCTGTGCGACCCAGTCGAGTGACGGCTGCTCGGCCCGTGCGAGCCGATCCTCGATCGGGTCGGGGTGGGGGCTGATGTTGTGGGAGTCGAAGCGCAACTCGAGCGGAACGTGCCCGCCGGCGGCCGATAGGTCGACCACCGCACGGGCAGTGTCGTGCCCGCCGTCCTCGAACACATCCCACTCGACCCCCGGTGCGACGAGCGTGATGGGCTCGTTGAAGCCGAGCACGAGCAGGCCGTCCCCGAGCGGCTGGAGCTTGATCGGCACCTGGCCGAACTCGGGCCGCGGAGCGAACTCGAGGCGCGCGACGCCGCTACCCGAGAGCACGCGGACGAGCGTGGAGCCGACGGCCGGCGCCTGATCGGCGGGCGGAGCGTCAGTGTTCGAGACTGCTCCTTCGAGCCAGTCGGTGACCGTCACGCCCGACCACCGGGTCTCGACGGTCATCGTCCCCGGCCGGTACCGCTGGCCGAGCGGCAGCCCCTGGCGCTCGGGAGTGACGGAGAAGTACCCGGCGCGGGGGCCACCGAGGATGTCGGCGAAGATCGCCGCCGAGTCCGGCCGCGGATGGCACAGCCAGGTGACCCGGGCGTCCGGCGCGAGCAGGGCCACGGTCGAGCCGTTCGAGAGCATCGAGTGCCGCTCGATCGGCACCGCGTGGTCACCGTAGAGCCAGTGCCTCCGCATCTCGAGCAGGTCGCCGAGCACCCGCACCGCGTCGATCGGCTCGTCGACGCGGTAGCCGGCGAGCGTCTCGCCGATGCCGATCTTGACGCCGATGTCCGGCCCGTGGAGCTGCGCGAACGCGTTCTCGTCGGTCACATCGTCGCCCAGGTAGAGGACGGCGCTGGCGGACGCTTGGACGCGTAGCGCCGTGACGGCGGCGCCCTTGTCGGTGGCGAGGAGCGAGAGCTCGACAACGTTCTGGCCATTCGTGACGTAGATGTCGGGCCACGAGGCCGGGCCACTGCGAACGGCCTCGAGGGCGGGCTCGCTGATCGCGGGATCGAGCCCGCGAGTGTGGACGGCGACACTCGCGGGCTTCGTCTCGAGCCGGATGCCGGGAAATTCGCGTGAGATCTTCTGCAACTCGGTGAGGAGTCGGGCGTGGAGCTCTCGAAGCTCGGGCTGAAGCCGCTGGATGAACCCGAGATCGAACTCGGAGCCGTGGCTGCCGACGAGGTGCACCTCGCTCGGCAGTCGCGAGAGCGTGGCGAGGTCGCGCAACGCGCGGCCGGAGATGACGGCGACCACCGTTTGCGGCAGCGCCGCCAGCGCCCTGACGGCGGCGACGGCCTCAGGGAGCGGGCCGGCGGCCGACGGGTCGTCGACGAGCGGTGCGAGCGTGCCGTCGTAGTCGCAGCCGACGAGCAGCTGGGGGACGCGCGCAATCCTGCCGAGCGCGGCACGCAACTCGGGATCGAGCCCGCTCTGTGTTTTCGCAGAGGTCACACTCACAGCTTGAACGATAAGCATGCCCGTCCGGACCGGGGCGCAACCGTCCTCGAGGTCGGGGTCGGCGCGTGCTCAGGAACCGATACATATGGCGCACGCGTAATTCGCCGTGGTTCCCTGACCCCAACCGAGCCCGTGCGTGTCCAACGTCGCGACGACCGGCTTGCCGGCGGTGCTCTTGAGGAGCAACAGGTCGCCGCCGTGCGTGAAGCTCATCAGGTGCACGGTGCCCTTCAGCGTGTAGAGCACGTTGCCCTCGGCGTAGTCGGCCATCGCGGCCCCCGCGGGAAGCGTGGCGGTCTTCGTTCCGGTCGGCGTGCGGAGCTGCAACGACGAGTCCGCGAGCTGCACGATGAGCCCGGCCGGCGCCAGGGCGATGGCCTTGACGGTGCCGGGCGCGTACCCGGCTGTCCAGGCGTCGGAGCCGTTCTTCGTCAACATCACCACCCGGCCCGTGTCGTCGAGCGCGGCGACAACGGCTCCCGCCGGGCCGTTCCCCGCAGTGACGGCGACGATGCGGGCCGGCCCGGTGTGCTTGAAGACCGCGGCCCCGTTCTTGCCGAGCAAGACGACCTCTTTGCCGGCCGCATAGGGGATTCCGAGACCTGCGGTCGAGTCTCCGATCACGAACGGCGGTGTTGGCACGTCGACATCCTGTGAGACGCGCCGCAGCCGTTTCGGCGTCTTCAGGGTCGTCGTGGCCGTCATCAGCTGCCAGTCGCGGATGTTGCCGCCGTTGTAGCGCACCCAGAGCGCGCGGTTACCACTGACGCCGAGCGCCGAGATGCCGGCACCGGTGCTGCCGAGATTCGTGCACGGCCCCGGTCTTCCGAGGCGCCAGTGCCCCTTCGTGTCCGTGTTCCAGAGCTCGACGTAATCGCAATCCTTCTTCGAGCGGTCGACCTCGAACGCGAGCCACTCGTGGTTGAGTGCGACGAGCCTCACCCGGCCGGCACGAGCGGCGGTCCGGCCGGGCGTCTGCAACGCAAGAGCGCTACCGGCCACGACGAGCGCGAGCCCGAGGCCGAGGAAGGCTATGCACGAGCGGCCACGTGCGCCTCGTAGGCCGCGAAGGGGACTACGGCTGTGTGAAGAATCAATCAAGGCCTATAGCCCTCACGCTACGCTCTCTGCCAGACCATGTCTACCACCGAATTCGGCAAGTTCGAGAAGGTCCTTCGCTTCGGCGAGGGGCGGCGCGTGAAGCGGCTCAAGCAGCAGGCGGAGTACATCGCCACGCTCGAGCCCGACTTCCAGGCGCTATCGGACGAGGAGCTGCGGGCGAAGACGGTCGAGTTCCGTGAGCGCCTCGCGAACGGCGAATCGCTCGACGAGCTGATCTTCGAGGCGTTCGCCGCCGTGCGCGAAGCGCGCTGGCGCGAGTCGCAGCAGCGGATGTTCGACGTCCAGATGATGGGCGGCATCGTCCTGCACGAGGGTGACATCGCCGAGATGAAGACCGGTGAGGGCAAGACCTTCGTCGCCTCGACGGCGCTCTACCTGAATGCGCTGCCGGCCACCGGCGTCCACCTCGTGACGGTCAACGACTACCTCGCCAAGCGGGATGCCGAGTGGAACCGCGGCGTCTTCGAGCGCCTCGGCATGAGCGTCGGCTTCATCCAGAACATGATGCCGTTCGACCTCCGCAAGGTCGCGTACGAGGCCGATGTCACCTACGGCACCAACTCCGAGTTCGGCTTCGACTATCTCCGCGACAACATGGCGACGTCCCTTGACGCGATCGTCCAGCGCAGTCACGCGTTTGCGATCGTCGACGAGGTCGACTCCATCCTGATCGACGAGGCGCGGACGCCGCTGATCATCTCGGGCGAGCCCGAGACAGCCGCGAGCACGTACGTCGACTTCGCGCGGATCGCGAAGCAGCTCCGTGGCGAGCCGACGACGCGCAAGGCGGCGAAGGGCGAGGACGAGACCGAGCTCTCGGGCGCGGACTACATCTACGACGAGAAGCACAAGACGGTATCGCCGGCACAGACCGCGCTCGACGCGGTCGAGCGCGCGCTCAAGATCGACAACCTCTACGACCCGCGTCACGTCCAGCTCGTCAACCATCTCAGCCAGGCGCTCAAGGCCGAGGCGCTCTACAAGCGTGACGTCGACTACGTGATCGAGGACGGCGAGGTCAAGATCGTCGACGAGTACACGGGTCGCATCATGGAGGGCCGCCGCTGGAGCGAGGGCCTGCATCAGGCGATCGAGGCGAAGGAAGGCGTGAAGATCCAGGAGGAGAACGTCACCCTCGCGACGATCACGCTCCAGAACTACTTCCGGCTCTACGAGAAGCTCGGCGGCATGACCGGTACCGCGAAGACGGAGGAGAAGGAGTTCGTCGAGATCTACAACCTGCACGTGGTCGAGATCCCCACGAACGTCGCCGTCACCCGCCTCGACGAGAACGATTACATCTTCAAGTCCAAGGAAGCGAAGTGGCACGCCGTCGGCGAGGATCTCGTCGAGCGGCACCAGAAGGGCCAGCCGGTGCTCGTCGGCACGATCGCGGTCGAGACCTCCGAGTACCTGTCGGAGATCCTCACCCGGCGCGGAATCCCGCACAACGTGCTCAACGCCAAGGAGCACGAGCGCGAGAGCGAGATCATCGTCGACGCCGGCCTCAAGGGCGCCGTCACGATCGCGACGAACATGGCCGGCCGCGGTGTCGACATCAAGATCGACGACGAGGTGCGCTCGCTCGGCGGCCTCTACGTGCTCGGCACCGAACGTCACGAGTCACGGCGCATCGACAATCAGCTTCGCGGGCGTTCCGGCCGTCAGGGCGACCCGGGCGAGACGCGCTTCTATCTCTCCGCCCAGGACGACCTCGTCCGGCTCTTCGCCGGTGACCGCATCCACGGGATCATGGAGCGCTTCAAGATCCCGGACGATCAGCCGATGGAGGCGTCGATCCTCTCGCGCCAGATCGAGGGCGCCCAGAAGAAGGTCGAGGAGCAGAACTTCGTCGCCCGCAAGAACGTCCTCAAGTACGACGACGTGATGAACACGCAGCGCATGGTCATCTACGAACAGCGCCGCAGCGTGCTCAACGGCGACGACACCTCCGACGAGATCCGCCAGTGGATCGAGGAGGTCGTGCGCAACAACGTCCTCAACATGACCGCCGAGGACGCGATCGAGGACTGGGACATCGAGGGTCTGGTGGGCCAGATGACGGCGCTCTACGGCAGCGACATCACGGTCGACGAGCTGCGCGAGGAGGTCGATCTGTCGCGCGAATCGCTCATCCAGGAGTTCACGGACGACGCGCTCGACTCGTACGACGACCGCGAGACCGGCTTTGGCCCCGAGCTGATGCGCGAGATCGAGCGCTTCGTGATCCTCCAGGTCGTCGACACCCGCTGGCGCGAGCACCTGGAGTCGATGGACTACCTGCGCGAGGGCGTCCACCTGCGCGCGATGGCGCAGAAGGATCCGCTCGTCGAGTACCGCGGCGAGGGTCACATCATGTTCGAGGAGCTCAGCAAGATCATTCGCGAGGAGGTCGTCGCGACGCTCTTCCACGTCGAGGTGCAGCAGGACGAGGCGGAGCAGGCGCTGCAGCCGGTCGAGGCGCCGCAGATCCTCGCCTACGAGCACGAGACGGCCGCCGGCGCGGATGCGATAGCGGCCGCCGGCGGGCTCGCTCCCGTCGCCACGATGGCGCCCGTCCAACAGCAGGTCGTGAAGGACGACGAGCGCGACGTGGGCCGCAACGACCCCTGCTGGTGCGGAAGCGGCAAGAAGTTCAAACGCTGTCACGGCGCGTAGGAGCCGGCGGTATCACCTAGATTGCGTTTCGCCGTCGAGGCCGTGCTCGGGGTCGTCGGTCTCCTCGTCTTCGTCCTTCTGGCCCGCGCCTACGTCGACGGCGGCCTCGTGGTCTCGTTCGACGACAACGTCTCCCGCTGGGTGGCCGACACGGTGCCCGCGTGGGTCGAGCAGGTTGCGCGCGCGGTCACGGGGATCGGCGGTGCGATCGGCACCGGGATCGTCACCACTTCGGCTCTCCTCGTGCTGTGGCGTGCGGAACGGCGTGTCGATGCGACCTTCCTGGCAGGTGCCGTCGGTGGCATCACCGTCCTCGTCGCGGTTCTGAAGAGCGTCTACGGGCGCGCCCGTCCCGATCTCGGCACCGTGATCCCGTTGCCGCACTCGTACTCGTTCCCGAGCGGCCACGCTGCCACCGCGATCGTGCTCTACGGCGCGCTCGGATTGCTCCTCGCCGAGCGCGCACGCTCGCGGCTGCGTGCGGCCGCGTGGCTCCTTGCGGCAGCGCTCGTGGCGCTCGCGATCGGTGCGAGCCGCATCTTGCTGAACGTCCACTTCGTCAGCGACGTGCTGGCAGGCTTTGCAGTCGGCCTCGCGTGGCTCTGCTTCTGCGCGATCGGACGCGACACCGTCACAACCCCTCGCAGCTAGGATCCGGCCGTGGCCGACCAGGAGAACCAACCTCTCGCGCAGCTGCTCGAGGAGCTCGGAGCCCAGCTTGACTGGGTTCGTGAGTACCTTTGACCCCGTTCAGCTGACGGCCCGTCAAGAAGAGCTCGAACTGCTCATGGGTGCCCCCGGCTTCTGGGACGACCAGCAGCAGGCAGCGCGCATCTCCACCGAGCACTCTCGCGTCACGCGGCGGCTCGACCGCTATCACCGGCTGAACGGCGAGGTCGAAGAGGCTCGCGAGCTCTTCGAGCTCGATCCGTCACTCGAGGACGAGCTCCGTACACAGCTCATGCCCGTTTCGGTCGAGCTCTCACGGCTGCAGGAGGACGCGCTCTTCGACGGCAAGTACGACCC
This sequence comes from uncultured Thermoleophilia bacterium, assembly GCA_963799575.1. Classification (GTDB taxonomy): domain Bacteria; phylum Actinomycetota; class Thermoleophilia; order Gaiellales; family Gaiellaceae; genus Gaiella. Next base: position 217,208 of record CAWCXK010000005.1, on the reverse strand, counting down.
GGGTGACGCCGTCGTCTCGATCAACGCCGGCACCGGCGGCACTGACGCTCAGGACTGGGCGGAGATGATGCTGCGGATGTACCTCCGCTGGTCGTCGGATCGCGGCTATCAGACGGACCTGGTCGAGGCGAGCCCGGGAGAGGAGGCAGGGCTCAAGTCGGCAACGATGACCGTGAAGGGTGAGAACGCGTACGGCGCGTACAAGGCCGAGCGCGGCGTGCACCGGCTCGTACGCCAGTCCCCGTTCGACTCCGCTCACCGGCGACACACCGCGTTCGCGCAGGTGGTCGTGGCGCCGCTCCTGCCGGACGACGAGGACGTCGAGATCGACGAGGGCGATCTCCGGATCGACACCTACCGCGCAAGCGGCGCAGGTGGGCAGCACGTCAACAAGACCGACTCGGCGGTGCGGATCACGCATCTGCCCACGGGGATCGTCGTCCAGTGCCAGAACGAGCGCTCGCAGACGTCCAACAAGGCGACGGCGATGCGCATTCTCAAGTCGCGGCTCGCGGAGCTGCAGGAGGAACAGCGCGAGGAGGAGATCGCCCGCGAGCGGGGAGCGACGCAGGACATCGGCTTCGGAAGTCAAATCCGCTCCTACGTGCTCCATCCGTACCAAATGGTGAAGGATCATCGCACCGATTTCGAGGCGGGGAACGCCCAGGGCGTCCTCGACGGCAACCTCGACGGATTCGTCCGCGCCTACCTTCTGGCCAAGGCTGCCGGGAAGGTCGTCTAGAGCGTGTCCGCTACACTTGGCCGACAATCCGACCCGGAGCGGCCATCGCGGCCCGCTTCATTTGATCCGGTGATGGACGACGATCTTCAGCTGACAACCCCTACGGCACTTGCCGAACCGGCGCCCGCCTACGCGGACGGCGACGACGCGAGGGCCGGCGCCGGCGCGGGCGCCTCGATGATCGTCCTGGAGAACGTTCGCAAGGTCTACGAGCCCAACGTGACAGCCCTCGACGGGGTCTCGTTCGTGATCGACAAGGGCGAGTTCGTCTTCGTCGTCGGCGCCTCCGGCTCGGGTAAGTCGACGATCATCCGGCTGCTCCTGAAGGAGCTCGAGCCCACGTCGGGACGCATCCTCGTCGGCGGACGCGATCTCGGCAGGCTCAAGCATTCAAAGGTGCCGATGCTTCGCCGTAACGTCGGCTGCGTGTTCCAGGACTTCAAGCTGCTGCCGAACCGCACTGCCGCGGAGAACGTCGCCTATGCGCTGCGCGTGCAGGGTGAGCCGACGGCGTCGATCCGGCGCAAGGTGCCAGAGGTGCTCAACCTCGTCGGGCTCGCACACAAGATGAGCTCGAAGCCCGAGGAGCTCTCGGGTGGGGAGCAGCAGCGCGTCTCGATCGCGCGCGCCGTCGTCAACCACCCGCCGCTCCTCATCTGTGACGAGCCCACCGGCAACCTCGATCCCGACACGTCGGTCGGGATCATGCAGCTCCTCCACCGGATCAACACCGCCGGCACGACGATCCTGATGGTCACCCACGACCGCGAGATGGTCGACAAGATGCGCAAGCGCGTGATCGCGCTCGATCAGGGCAAGCTGATGCGCGACGAGCGGCGCGGAGGGTACGAGACCGAATGAGCCGCTTCAAGCTCGTCTTCTCCGAGGCGATCCGATCGATCACCGCGAACCTGTCGACGTCGATCGCCGCGACGATGACGGTGTTGATCGGGATGTTCCTCCTCGGCCTCTTCATCGCACTCGGCACCTGGGTGATCTCGTGGTCCGATCACGTCAAGTCCGAGCTGCAGATCAAGGTGTACTTCGTCGACAGCGTGACGCCGAAGCAGGTCAATGCGGTGTCGGGCTACCTCGGCACCGACTCGCGCATCAGCGACTACCACTACGTCTCGAAGGCCGACGCGCTCAAGCAGGCGCGCAAGACGTATCCCAAGCTCACCCAGAACCTCTCGTCGAACCCCCTGCCTGCCTCGTTCGAGATCACGCCGGCCAACGCCGACTCGTTGAAGGCGATCTCGGCCGACATCCGCAAGCAGAAGTTCGCCGGCGTCGAGACGGTCAAGGACGGACAGCAGCTCTCGAAGCGGATCCTGAGCGTCGCCCGCGTGATCGAGCTCGTGTTCCTCGTGGCCGTGCTCGTGCTCCTCGGAGCATCCGTGCTGCTGATCGCGAACACCATCCGTCTCTCGATTTTCTCGCGGAGGCGAGAGATCGAGGTGATGAAGCTCGTCGGCGCGACGAACTGGTTCGTGCGCGGCCCCTTCATGCTCGAGGGCCTGCTCTGCGGGCTCGGCGGTGCCTTCCTCGCGGTGATCCTGCTCGTGCTCGGCAAGGAGGCCGTGCTGCCGGCGATCATCCCGAGTGACTACACCTCGCCCGACGTGCAGGCGCTGTCGTTCCCGATCATCGCGCTGCTGTTGCTCGGCATCGGGCTTGCGGTCGGCGCGCTCGGCTCGGGTATGACGTTGCGCCGCTTCCTGAAGGTGTAGCGGTGAGGAGATCTCGGGGCGGGAGAGCGTGTAGCGGAACCGCCCACCCGCCAGACGTTCTGATGTCTCTGCACGCTTCGCCTGATCTGAAGCCGGGGACCACCGACGGTTCCACAGTGCCCCCTCCCTCGAGGTAGAACCGGCGCGCCCGTCAGAGGCACCGTCGGTACGCTCGTCGAATGCCCGGCGGACGCAGACAGGGACGCGGCCGGGCGAAGCGCCCGAGCCGTTCCGAGCGCCACCAGCGCGCTCGCGCAGCCGGCACCAACGCTGCGGTTACACGTGCCGAGGGTGCGATCGAGATCGCCCTGCCGGCGAGGCGCGTGCCGCCCGAATCGGTTGTCGCTCACCTCGGCCCGACGAACTCGGGCAAGACGTACCACGCGCTCGAGGTGCTGAAGGAGCGGGGCCGCGGCGTCTACGCGGGTCCGCTTCGAATGCTCGCCCAGGAGGCCCATCGTCGCCTCTCCGCCGAGCTGGGAGCCGACGCCGTCGGTCTTGTCACAGGCGAGGAGCGCATCAACGGCGAGGCGCCGATCATCTGCTGCACCGTCGAGATGGCACCGAGCTCGGGCGAGGTTCTCGTGCTCGACGAGGTGCAGTGGGCCGACGACCCCGAGCGCGGCTCGGCCTGGACGCGGCTGCTGCTCGCGGGCGACTACCGCCACATCCTCGTGCTCGGGGCGCTCGACGCGGAGCCGCTCGTGCTGAACGCCTTCCCGGAGGCCGAGGTGAAGGTCTTCGAGCGCATCTTGCCGCTCGAGTTCGTCGGCGAGCGCTCGCTGCGTGGTCTTACCCCCGGAACCGTCGTCGTGGCATTCAGCCGCAAGGCGGTACTCGCGCTTGCCGGTGAGATCAACCGGCTCCAGCCCGACCGCGTCTCGGTGCTCTACGGCGCGATGCCGCTCAGCTCGCGGCGAGAGGAGATCGATCGCTTCCTTGGCGGCCGTTCCGACGTCACGGTCGCGACGGACGTGCTCGGGCACGGCGTGAACCTGCCCTGCGAGACGCTCCTCTTTGCCGAGACGACCAAGTTCGACGGCGAGTCGCGGCGCAACCTGCTCCCGTGGGAGCTGGCGCAGATTGCGGGTCGGGCCGGACGCTTCGGCCTCGTCGAGCGAGGGCACGTCGGCGTGCTGACGGGGATCCCATGGGCGAACGCCGATCCCGAGATCGTCGAGGAGGCGTTGCAGCCGCATGTCGTGCTCCCGTCGGGGCACCTGGGCTACCGCATCGTCGACGAGGCACGCATCAGGCCGCGGCTTGCCGATCTCGGCGTCGACGACCCGCGGCGGCTCGACGCAGCGCTCGCCGCGTGGCATCGGGTAGCGACCCGCGCCTGGGCGCACGAGGGTTGGCTGGCGGTCGAGTCGCTGAGCCCTCTTCGCGGCCGGCTCGCGGCCATCCAGCGTCGCCTCGCCGACCGCAACCGGCGGCTCTCGATCGAGGACACGTGGAAGCTCATCAACGCACCCGTCGACGAGGACAACGCCGAGTTGCTCTCGACGCTCGCGCTCGCGCTCGCCGGCGACACCGCACAGCGATCGCTCCTCACCTTCCTGCTCGATCCTGCGCGGCTGCGGGATGCGACGCTCGAGGAGGCAGAGCAAGCTGGAAGAACCGCAAGTATTCTCCGTTGGTTCGCGCTGCAGTACCCGGGAGTCGGAGGAGTGACGATCGAGCGGGCTGCCGAGCTCGAGGAGGTAGCTGCAGCGAGGGTCGTCGCCCGCCTGCGGCTCGAGGTGAATGCGCCGACGATCGGTCGCTGCCGGACGTGCGGCAAGACGACGGCGCCCTGGTTCCCGCTCTGCGATCGCTGCTTCGGTCGCCGGTGAGATTCGAGATACTGCGCCGATGAAGAAGATCAACCTCAACGAGATCGAGATCGCATACGACGACGGCGATCCCGCGGGGTACGAGGTCGGGCACTTCCGCTTCGGCTCGCGGATCGGCGCCACGGCAATGGGTGCCACCGTCTACGAGCTGCGGGAGGGGCAGAGCATCTGCCCGTACCACTACGAGTACGGGTGTGAGGAGTGGGCGATCGTGCTCAGCGGCCGGCCGTTGCTCCGCCATCCGGAGGGCGAGGACGTCCTCGTGCCGGGCGACGTCGTCTGCTTCCCGGAGGGGCCGGAGGGAGCCCACAAGCTCACGAACCCCGGCGGCGAGACCGTGCGCGTGATCCTGCTCTCCGACAAGCCGAGCCTGGCGGTGGCGGTGTACCCGGACAGCGACAAGATCGGCGTCTTTCCGCCCGATGAGCGGGACAAGATCATGGTGCGTCGCGAGGCCGGCGTCGAGTACTTCGACCGGGAGGTCTAGACGCTCTCCTGCCGGTAGTGCCGTGCAACCGCGATCGTCGTCGCGCCGACGACGAACGCGATCGTGTTCGGGATGATCAGCGCCCAGTTGCCCAGGGAAATCCCGTAGGCGAACCAGAGCGCGAACCCGACCACGAGCACGGCGAGGTAGGGAATCGAGATCCCGGCCGACGACCGGCGCGCGATCATGTGCCGGATCTGGAGCGTCGGTGAAAGCGCCATCGCAATGCCCCACGACGAGGCGATGATGGCGAGTACGGTGGTGGTGGACATGCGGGGACTCCTTCGAATGACGTGCAGGACACGGGACGGTGCCCCGATCAGTCCCGCAGGTCGCCGCGTTCGCGATAGTCGCCGTAGAGCGGGCGGATCACGTCGACGGGAGCATGCATTGGCGGAGCGTAGCGGCTGACCTGCCGGGCGCCCCTACAATCCGCACCGTGCCCAGAGAGCCCGGAACGACGAAGCTGATCACCGAGAACCGCCGCTCGCGGCACGACTACGAGCTGCTCGAGCGCGTCGAGGCGGGCATCGTGCTCAGCGGCACCGAGGTGAAGGCGCTGCGCGCGGGCCACGCCCAGCTCGGGCAGGCGTTCGCGGATGTGCGCAACGACGAGATGTGGCTCATCGGAGCCTCGATCTCGGAGTACGCCCAGGGCAACATCTCGAACCACATCACCGATCGCGACCGCAAGCTGCTGCTCAAGCGGAACGAGATCGACAGCCTCTACGCCAAGGTGCGGGAGAAGGGGCTGACGCTCGTCCCCACGAAGCTCTACTTCAAGGACGGCAAGGTGAAGGTCGAGATCGCCCTCGGCCGGGGCAAGGACAAGGGCGACAAGCGCCGCGCGATCGCCGACCGTGACGCCAAGCGGCAGATGGATCGCGAGCTCAAGGCACGGCGGTAGTCGTAGCTAGTCGATCCCGGCGAGCGAGTCGTGCAGGATCACGACGTCCAGGCTCGGATACGTAGCCGTGGCGCGCGTTGAGGCGGCGAATCGGCTCGTTTCGCACCTCGTTCGCGGTCTGCAGCTTCTCGTAGCCCGCCTGCTTGGCCCAGGCGATCTGGCTCCGCTTGAGGGCCGCCGCGATCCCACGGCCGCGGAACGCGCGGCGGACACCCGTCATGTCGTGGAAGGCGATCTTCGTCTCGGTGCTGAACAGCGACAGCTTCGCGTAGCCCGCCACCTCGCCGTCGACGAGCGCAACGAATGTCGCGTCGGGGCGGTCGCCATCGCCCTGCATGTCCTTGGAGAGCCACTCCTCGAACGAGTCCATCGGCGTTGCCTCGTCGCCCGGGACGTCCGGGTACGCCTCGCAGGCCACCTCGTACAGTCCCCGTGCCAGGTCGGGGCGCTCCGCCCACGTGACGATCGCGACGCCCTCGGGCGGGTCGATCGCGGGCGGCTCGATCGAGGTCAGATCGAGCACCATTTTCGAGTTCCGTCCGACCTCGCGGAAGCCGCGTCGGTCGACCCACTCGAGGCTTGCCGCATCGTCTTCCGCCACGGTTGTCTCCAGGGTGATGCACCCACGCTCCTGCACCCATTCCGCGAGCCGGCGGTACAGCGCCGAGCCGACACCGCTGCCGCGGAACTCGGGCAGCACGAACGCCTCGCCCGTCCCTGTCCCCGGCTTCGAGTGCCAGCCGACGTAGGCGAGGGCGGCGCCCGCGTCCTCGTCGCCCTTCGAGGCGACGAGCCACACCATGTCCTCGGCCTGGCGCTTCCAGTCGACGTACTCGCCGACGCCGCCGGCGCGGTCGGGTCGAACCCGTCCTGCGACCGCGAGCCAGCGCTCCAGCTCGTCGGCGCCGATCTCCCTGATCTCGATCATGACTCGAACGATACGCCCACTCTTGGTAGCGCGGGGGCGGAGGAGTAGTCTCGGCGATATCCACCGATCGAAGGAGGTCGTCCTTGCGGGCCGTAGCGCTGACTGTCAACGGAGCCCGTCACGAGGTTGAGGTCGAACCGCGTGACCTGCTCGTCCACGTTTTACGCGAGCAGCTGTCGCTGACCGGCACGAACATCGGCTGCGACACGTCGTCGTGTGGAGCCTGCACGGTTCTGCTCGACGGCCAGTCCGTGAAATCGTGCACCGTTCTCGCCGTGCAGGCCGACGGCGCCGAGGTGACGACGATCGAGGGCCTCGCGCCGAATGGCGAGCTCCACCCCGTGCAGCAGGCCTTCCACGACCATCACGCCCTGCAGTGCGGCTATTGCACGCCGGGCATGGTGATGGCAGCCGTCTCGCTGATCGAGAACGGCGAGGCAAGCGACCGCGATGCGATCCGTCGTGGGCTCGAGGGCAATCTCTGCCGCTGTACCGGCTACCACAACATCGTCGAGGCAGTCGCCTCCGCCGCGGGGAGCGCAGCATGAGTGCCACCGAGACCCGGCACATCGGCTCGCCACTGAAGCGCAAGGAGGACGATCCGCTGCTTCGCGGTCGGGGAAGCTACGTCGACAACATCGACCTGCCGGGGACGGTGGTCATGGCTGTCGTCCGCAGCCCCTACGCGCACGCGAGGATCACGTCCGTCGACACGACGGCCGCGAAAGCTGCCCCAGGGGTCGTGGCCGTCTTCACCGGCCCGGACCTGCGGGACGACTGGAAGGCGGCCATGCCGTGCGCCTGGCCGGTGACCGAGGACATGAAGAGCCCCGAGCACTACCCGCTCGCGATCAGCGAGGTCCATTACCAGGGCGATGGCGTCGCCGTCGTGATCGCCGATACGCGAGCCCGCGCGATCGACGCGGCCGAGCTCGTCGAGGTCGACTACGAGCCGCTCGAGGCATTGGTCGACGTCGCGGCGGCAGCGCAGGATGATGCGTCTCTCGTGCACGAGGAGCTCGGCACCAATGTGTCCTACCTGTGGAAGCTCGAGACGGGAGAGTTCGACAGCGGTGCGGACGTGATCGTGAAGCACCGCTACGTCCAGCCGCCGCTGATCCCGAATGCAATCGAGCCGCGTGGTGTCGTCGCTCGGCCCGAGCCCGGTGGAGATGTCACGCTGTGGTCGGCGACGCAGGTGCCGCACATCCTGCGGGTCCTCGCTGCGGCCACGCTCGGCATGTCCGAGACGAAGCTCCGGGTCATCGCCCCCGACGTCGGTGGTGGCTTCGGCTCGAAGCTCGACGTCTACGCCGAGGAGCTGCTCGTAATCGCGATCGCCCGTCGCCTCGGCTCGCCGGTGAAGTGGATCGAGGAGCGCTCCGAGAACGCCCTCGCAACGATCCACGGCCGCGACTTCGTCACGACGCTCGAGCTCGCGGCGACGAAGGACGGCAAGATCACCTCGATCAGGGCGGACGTGATCGCCTCGATGGGGGCGTATCTTCAGCTCGTGACGCCCGGCATCCCGCTCCTCGGCGCGTGGATTTACGCAGGCCCGTACAGCATTCCGAACTACAGCGTCACGTTCACCGGCGTGTTCACGAACACGACCCCGACCGACGCGTATCGCGGTGCAGGCCGTCCCGAGGCGACCTACGTGCTCGAGCGCACGATGGACCTGCTCGCACTCGAGCTGGGAATCGACCGGCTCGAGCTACGACGCAAGAACTTCATCACGGAGTTCCCGGCAGCGATCGCCTCTGGCCTGACGATCGACAACGGCGACTACCACGCATCGCTCGACAAGCTCCTCGAGCATCTCGGTCTCGAGGAGCTCGAAGCGGAGCAGACGGCACGCCGCGAGCGAGGCGACGTGAAGCAGATCGGCATCGGCTTCTCGACCTACAACGAGATGTGCGGTCTCGCCCCGTCGCGCATCCTCGGGGCGATCCGGTACGCCGCCGGCGGCTGGGAGACGGCGACGATCCGCTGCCTGCCGACCGGTACGTTCCAGGTCGTCACGGGCACGTCGCCACACGGTCAGGGCCATGAGACGGCGTGGTCGCAGATCGTGGCCGATCGGCTCGGCTGTGACCCGTCCGAGGTCGAGGTGCTGCACGGCGACACGAGCATCTCGCCGTATGGCCTCGATACGTATGGAAGTAGAAGCCTCCCCGTCGGTGGAGCGGCGCTCTGGTCGGCGAGCGAGAAGATCATCGAAAAGGCGCGCGAGGTCGTGGCGCACCAGCTCGAGGTCTCTGCCGACGACCTCGAGTACGCGCACGGGACGTTCAGCGTCAAGGGCTCGCCGGACAAGGAGATGACCGTCAAGGGTGCGGCGTGGGCGGCCTTCACGGCCCACAACCTGCCGGACGGGATGGAGCCGAACCTCGAGGCGACGGCAACGTACGATCCGCCGAACTTCTCGTGGCCCGGCGGCGCCCACGCGGCGATCGTCGAGGTCGACACCGAGACGGGCGACGCACGGCTCATCCGGTACGTCGCGGTCGACGATGTCGGCACCGTCGTCAACCCGCTCATCGTCGACGGGCAGGTGCACGGCGGCATCACGCAGGGCATCGCCACGGCGTTGTACGAGGAGGCAATCTACGACGAGGACGGCAATCTGATGAACGGCACGCTCGCGATGTACCTCGTGCCCTCCGCGGCAGAGCTTCCCTCGTACGAGCTCGACCGCACCGAGAGCAAGGCGACCGATCACCCCTTCGGCGCCAAGGGCGTGGGGGAGACCGGCACGATCGCGGCCGCCCCCGCCGTGATCAACGCCGTGATCGATGCGCTCGCACACCTCGGAGTCACCGATATTCAGATGCCCGCGACTCCGGAGAGAGTCTGGCGCGCGATCGAGGAGGCGAAGTCATGATCCCCTCAGCGTTCGACTACGAGCTGGCGGAGTCGGTCGAGCACGCAATCGTCCTGCTCGGCAGCGATCCCGACGCGAAGCTACTGGCGGGCGGGCACTCGCTCCTTCCCGCCCTCAAGCTGCGCATCGCACGGCCGTCCAAGCTCGTCGACATCGGCAGGCTCGCCGACCTCGCGTTCGTCCGCGACGCCGGCACGCAGGTCGCGATCGGGGCCCTCACGCGGCACGCCGCCGTGCACGCCGATCCACTGCTCCAGGAGCGCTGCCCGATCGTCTCGGCGACGGCGGGCAAGATCGGCGACCCGCAGGTGCGTCATCGAGGCACGATCGGCGGCTCGCTCGCGCACGGCGACCCGGCGTCGGATCTTCCGACGGTCATGCTGGCCCTCGGGGCCGACTTCGTGATCGTCGGTGCCGGTGGGGAGCGCGTCGTGCCCGCCGCCGACTTCTTCACGGGAGTGTTCGAGACGGCCGTAGGGAAGGGCGAGCTGCTGACGGAGATCAGGGTGCCGAAGCTCGATGCCTCGACGGGTTGGGCGTATCTCAAGTACCACCGGCGGGCGCAGGACTGGGCCACCGTCGGCGTTGCGGCTCTCGTCCTCCGCGACAACGGCACTGCGAGCGGTGCTGCGGTCGCGCTGACGAACATGGGCGGCACGCCGCTCCGTGCTCCGACGGTCGAACAGGCCTTTGCCGCCGGCGCCTCAGCGGCCGATGCCGCCGCGCATGCCGCTGACGGCACCGAGCCGTCGAGCGACACGGCAGCGTCGGCGGAGTTCCGGATGCACCTCGCGCGCGTGCTAACGAAGCGCGCGCTGACCGAGGCGCTCGCCTGAGCTAGTAGGGCGGGGCTGCGCGATGCGCCCCGCCCGGCTCCACCTAGCCGTCGAGTGCTGCCTGGAGCGCGTCGTCTGCGTTCGTGCCCTCGCGGCAGATCAGGCGATGGCGCAGCGCGTAGGGCGCAACGTCGCGTACGTCGTCGATCGTGACGTGGTCGCGACCGCCGAGCCGAGCCTGAGCCTTCGCTGCGCTCAGCAGATGGATCGCGGAGCGCGAGCTGGCTCCGAGCTCGAGGCCGGGGTTCTCGCGAGTGCGCCGGACGATTGCGACGATGTACTCCGCGGCCTCGGTCGGCACTGTCGTGAGGTCGAGGTCGGAGCGGGCGCGGTCGAGGCCGACGACGCCCAGCAGGGACTGGATGTCGCCCAGCATGTCGGGCGTGACGCCGGTATGCGGCAGCCGGAGCATCTCGACCTCGCTCTCGGCGTCGGCGTAGTCGAGGATGATCTTGAAGAGGAAGCGATCGAGCTGCGACTCGGGCAGTGGGAAGATGCCCTCGTGCTCGAACGGGTTCTGCGTCGCGATCACGAGGAACGGATCGGGCAGCTGGTGCGTCTTGCCCTCCACCGTGACCGTTCGCTCCTGCATCGCCTCGAGCAGCGCCGCCTGGGTGCGTGGGGGCGTGCGGTTGATCTCGTCGGCGAGGAGCACGTTCGTGAAGACGACGCCCGGCAAGAACACCTGCTCGCCCATCTTGACCGTATTGCGGCCGGTGATCTCCTCGGGCGTCGTGTCCGGTGTGAACTGGATGCGCTTGAACTTGGCGCCGAGCACGTGTGCCATGGCACGTCCGAGCAACGTCTTGGCGCTACCGGGTGGGCCCTCGATCAGGACGTGACCCTGCGCGAGTGCCGCGACGAGCAGGAGATCGACCGCGCTTCCCTGGCCGACGACGACCTTGCCGACCTCCTCCCGCGCGCGGTCGCGCAGATCGACGAGGTTTTCGTATGGACGCGCGTGGACGTACGACATCTGAGCCTCCCTCGATCGGTCTCGCGCCCGGATGATACGGCGGGCGCCGGCAAATGTCTGCCCCGCCCGTGTCTGGCGTCTAGTCCGGGAACAGCGCCTGTGCGTCGGCGAACGCGACCTGCGCCGCGATCATCTCCTCGAGCGATCCTCGACCGTACGCCTCTTGCGCCATCCTGCGGCCGAGCGCGAGCGCTGCGCGGTACGGGCCGGAGCCGGTGCTGATTCGCGCGACGCCGAGCGCCTTGAGGTCGCTCACCGGCGGCGAGCCGGGCACGGCGAGGACACTCACGGGGCCATGGATGCCGTGGACGAGCTCGGTGATCACCTCCGTGGCGACGACGCCGGGCACGAAGATGCAGTCGGCTCCGGCGTCGAGATAGGCGTTGCCGCGCTCGACGGCGCGCTCGAGCCGGGTGTCCGCGTCGCCGATCTGGCCGAGGAAGACGTCGGTTCGCGCATTGAGGACAAGGGGAACGCCGGTTTCGTCGCCCACCGCCCGCACCGCGGTGATCTTGGTGCCGAAGTCATCGATGGGAAGCAGCCCGTCGCCGCCGTCGCGCAGATCCTCCATGTTGAGCCCGACGGCGCCGGCCTCGACGACCCCTCGCGCAGTGGCCGCCGCGGCCTCGGGCTCGTCACCGTAGCCTGCCTCCATGTCGGCGGTCACGGGGAGATCGACTGAGCCGGCAATCGCGGCGACCGCCCCGAGCATCTGCTCCCGGGTGAGGTGCTGCCCGTCGGCGTACCCGAGCGCGTTCGCGGCCGCCGCACTCGAGGTCGCGATGGCGCGTGCCCCGGCGCGGGCGATCACGACGGCGCTCGCCGCGTCCCACGCGTTGAGCAGCAACAGCGGATCGCCGGGGATGTGCAGGTCGCGGAGAGCCTCGGCCTTGGCGCGCTGGTTCACGGGGTGATCCTACGCCGCCCGGTGGCGGTGGGGAAGAGTGAGGCTTCAGCCTCACCCGTAGTTCCGCTGCGGCGCCGGCTCCAGTCTTTCGCTCCGGGCTTGCGCTCTCCCACCTGACGGCTACCATCCGGAGCGTAGAAATGACATACGGGGGCGACCTGGTTTCGACGTGGTCGGTTCTCCGGCTGAGGTGCGAGCCGAGGTCCCCGGTTGGCCTCGTTAATCCACCGGGAAACACACAAATGCGAATCGTCATGATCTCGCAATGGCTGCCTAGTCAGCACTGACTAGCTAGCCACGCCCCTCCTGGCTGGGCCCGAGGCCAGGCGCGGCGCTAACCATCGGGCTTGGTGCTACGGGAGAGCCACTCGCCCAAAGCGCGACACCTAAAGGAGGGCTGGCCCGCCGGTAGGTCGTTCGCCACCGGCCGTCGGGTGAGATTCAAGGCGAACTACGCTCGTAGACCCTCTGTTCGGTGCGTCCGCGGACGCGGGTTCGATTCCCGCCGCCTCCACTCGGATTCCTCCGCAAATCGTTCCGCAAATTCAATAGTTCGGAGCGGGAAGAGGAGGAGCAGAAAACGAAATGGCCCCTTCCGGGGCCATTTCATTGGTCAGAGGAGGCTCGATGGGCGCGGCTTCGCCGGCACGGGGCGGGGGAGATGCTCGACGAGCATGCCGAGGCCGCCGGGGTAGCCAGCATCTCGAGTCGGATCGGAATCAGCGAAGCTCGGGGTGGCGCTACGACGCTGCTGCCGCTGCCTGAGAGGCCGCAGCCTTCTCTTCAGCGGTCGCCTTGACCGCGCATTCTTGCTGCGGCGGGTCGCCGTTGCCTCGTCGCGGCGAATGCTGATCGGAACCCAGTTGGCTGGGAGGATGCCCTCGAAGACGAAGCCGCTCGTGTTCCGGGTCGGGTGATTGCCGATCCAGCCGTTGCACAGGCAGAGCCGGAACACCTCGGCGAAATGGCTGATCGACGAGCGCAGCTCGAGGAACTCGGTCCAGACGCGCTTCGGCCGTGTGTCAACGTTGTTCGTCGCTGTCCCGTAGCCCGCTCAGTCGATGCGCGCGGGGAGCGCGCCATAGTAGGACATGGACGCGAGTGCCCTGTCGTCTGGCTATCGTGAACAGCGAGACGAAAGGAGATGGTGATGTCGGCCAAACGAAATAAGCGGCAGACTGGCAAGTTCCTTGGGGTGCCCTACGACTGGCGGCGGAAGGGTTTCGTCGCTCGGATGAAGCAGCGGTGGTGGAACCCGGCCGAGGCTCGTCTGTTCACGCCGAAAACCCTCGGCTGGGGCTATGACATCAACCTGGCCCGAGTGCTTCGGCGCAAGCCGAAGAACTGACCCGCGGCCCAGCGGAGCATCGCCGATTTCGGGCGGCATTCCTGAACGCCGGCGCAGCCGAGCGCTCACAGTGCGCACGGAAACCATTTGCTAGTACGAGATCCAGCCGTTCGTCGATACTCCCTCCATGCCGAAGCGTCAGGTCTCGATCTTCCTGTTCGGCGTCGTGACCGGCGGCTCACTTGTGGCTGCGCACTACGAGCTGCAGTTCCGGAGGTGGCGAAAGCGGTCGCGCGCCCTGCAGGTCGCGGCCCGGGCGACACGAGACCCGAGCCGATTGAGCTCGATCACCTAGCGATCAGGCAAAGGCCGAAACCATGAGCCGCTCGTTCGACAGCACAAGATCGATCTGATCGGCCTTGACATCTCGAAGGCCGCGAACGGATGCCCGTGCGGGCTGACCGCCTCCTCGGTGAGCGGGTAGACGATCCGCAGATGCGATGCTCCCGTGTCGCTCGCCAGCCTCACCGTTATATCGCATGGGCGAGGCGGAGCAACGACGGCGATGATGGGGCTCGGGTGAGCGGCGCCCGCCCGCGACGGTGGCGGGCGCCGACATTTCAGTCTCTCGCCTGGGTCAGTGCGGTCGGCAAGGGCCGGGTGATGGGTTGATGAGTTTGGCTGAGCCCGTGGATGCGGCGGCCGCGCGTGAGGGAGACGCTGGCGGCGACGATCCATAGGAGCCAGAGGAAGTTCGCCATCTGGCCGAGGTTGTCGAGCGAGACGGCCGTGAGCACGAGCGTGAGGATGGCCACGGCGAATGCGCTCCAGCCGATGCTGCGGCGCCCGGAGGCGAGCGCGAGCCCCCCGGCTGCGAGCAGGAAGAACGAGCTTAGGAACCACGTTCCCACGTAGAGAGCCTCGGCGAGAGTGATCAGTGCGGTGCCGAGCTGGAGGCCGACGCCGTTCCCAGCCTGGTATTCGATCGCGTCGGAGACTGCGAGCGCTGCAATGCTGAGCGTTGCATAGCCGATGGCAGCCGCGAGCGCGATCTGCCCCAGCAGGCCGCCGCCGAGCTTCGCGCAGGCCCAGACCGCGAACACAAGGAAGAAGCCGTAGCTGAGAATCTCGATGTAGGCTCCTGCCCAGACAGCGTCGCCGGCGGGCTTCGCGAGCGCGCGTGAGATCTCGGACGGTGTGCTCGTGATGGTCGCGAACTCCCGCCCACCGGCTGCACCGACGGCGACTCCGGCGAGCATCGTCACCACGGACGCGATGCCGGCGGCGGCGTAGAGGCGATCGTGCGTTCGTTCTTCCATTCTCTTGCTCCTTTCGCTCGAACGACCCTCCGAGCGTAGGAACAGCGCCCCGGCGTGTCGTCGGCACGACGGTCGGTCTTCGGGTCAGCCGATCGGCCGATCTTCTGCTCCGCGCCGATCGGCCGGACGGCTGATGACAGCCGCGCCGGCTGCGTCTACCGTGAACGGTGTGAGCGTTCGGCGCGCGATAGGGCTGCGGGCGAGAATGAGCCCGTTCCGCTTCGACCTCGGTCTCGCCGTGACCCTCTTCGTGGCGGCAGAGCTCGAAATCTGGCTGACCGCGGCCGCGTCGGGGCAGCGGATCGTCGAGGCGGCGCTCGCCTCAGCGATGGCCGCCTGCGTGGCGATCCGCCGCCTGTATCCCGTCGCCGCCGGCCTTGCGTCGCAGACGCTCATCGTGGCCACGCTGGCCTTCTGGGGCGGTTCGCAGGTAATCGCCATCGCGGTCGCCTGGCTGTGCGCGCTCTACGGCCTCGCGGTCTGGTCGTCGGAACGGGGCTTCGCCGTCGGGATTGCTTACATTGTCGCCACCGATCTGGCGACGGCGCTCGGAAAGGGATCGCTCGCGGGGAGCGTTCCGTTCGCCGTCGCCACGCCGATCGTGATGGTGCTCGTCCGGCGGATCGTCGGTGACCGCGAGCGTCGCGCCGCACTCGCGGAGCGGGAGCGCGACCTGGCCGCGCGGGAGGCCGTGGTCGAGGAGCGCGCCCGCATCGCTCGCGAGCTCCACGACGCGATTGCCCACAACGTCTCGATGATGGTCGTGCAGGCCGGCGCAGAGCGCCGCGTGCTCGCCGGCGAGGACGGAGCCCAGACACGTGAGGTGCTCTCGACGATAGAGCGAATCGGCCGCGAGGCACTGACGGAGATGCGCCGCCTCGTCGGAATGCTTCGCTACGACGAGGTCGAGCCTCTGGTGCCGCAGCCGGGCCTCGACAACCTGCCGACACTCGTCGCCCAGGTGCGGGAGGCCGGGCTGCCCGTTGAACTCCGGATCGACGGCGATCCGCGCGAGCTGCCCGTTGGGCTGGAGCTCTCGGCCTACCGCATCGTGCAGGAGGCGCTGACGAACGCGCTCAAGCACGCGCGCGACGCTCACGCGACCGTGCACGTCCACTACGGCTCCCACACGCTCGAGCTCCAGATCGACGACGACGGCGCGGCGCAGCCCGCAGCCGGCGCGGGCGGCCACGGACTCGTCGGGATGCGTGAGCGGGTGGCGCTCTACGGCGGCCGCTTCGACGCAGGGCGCCGCTCGAGTGGAGGCTTCGGCGTGCACGTGCTCCTCCCGATCCGATGACCACGGTCGTCGTCGTCGACGACCAGGCCCTCGTCCGCGTCGGCCTGCGCAAGATCCTCGACAGCGATCCCGGAACGACGGTCGTCGGCGAGGCGAGCGACGGCCAGGAGGCGGTCGGCGAGACGCGGCGCCTCCGGCCCGACGTCGTGCTGATGGACATCCGGATGCCTGTCCTCGACGGCATCGAGGCGACGCGGCGAATCACGGCGGAGCGACCCGGGACGCGCATCCTCATGCTGACGACATTCGGGCTCGACGAGTACGTCTTCGAAGCGCTGCGGGCGGGGGCGAGCGGCTTCATCCTCAAGGACGCCCCGCCCGAGGACATCGTCGCCGCCGTCGGCATCGTCGCCGGCGGCGATGCGCTGCTCGCACCCACCGTCACGCGCGCCGTGATCGAGGAACTGGGACGACGGCCGGAGCCGGCGCGGCGCCGGACCCCGGCGGCCGTCGAGGACTTGACCGCTCGCGAGCGCGAGGTGTTCGACCTGCTTGCCCGCGGTCTCTCGAACCACGAGATTTGCCTGCGCCTCGTGATCAGCGAAGCGACGGCGAAGACTCACGTCGCACGAATTCTCGCGAAGCTCGACCTCCGCGATCGCATCCAGGCAGTCATCTACGCCTACGAGGAGGGGCTGGTCGAACCGGGACGAGACTGACAGCCGGTCAGGCATGCATGCAAACCCGAACCGCTCCAGGTTCATGCGGGCTGCGCAGAGCCCGGGGTTGGTGGAGCCGCCGTGGACGCGTTCGTATGCTGGGATGTCCGCCTGAGGCCGCTGGAGCAGTGTCGGACTGTGGCGCGATTGTTGCGCGAGAAGGTTGGCCGCTCCTTCTCTATGGGTGGAAGACGACGCGCGTTCGGTCTTCTGCCAGGAGTGCTGGCAGCGGGAGTTCGGTGGCTCCAGGCGAGAGGATGCTGGTGCACGCGACGCTCATCTGAGCGTCGCATCCAGTTAGAGTCGCGCCCATGACGCTCGGTTCGGCGGTCGCGGGGAGTTCGGTGGGCGATGTCCGCGAGGCGAGGCGCTTGTTCCCGGCCACTGGGAAGATGGCCTACCTGAATACGGCTGCGGTGGGCTTGGCGAGCCGCACGCTGGCCGCGGCGTACCACGAGTTCGTCGACGAGTGGGCCGAGAGCGGGCTCGACTATGTCCGCGGCGAGGCGGCCGGTGAGAATGCCCGCGCCGCGGCAGCCGGCCTGATGGGCGCTGACCCTTCGGATGTTTCGCTGATCGCGTCGGTGTCGGCGGCCGCGGGACTCGTGGCGTCGCAGTTTGGTCCTGCGTCCCGCGGACAGAATGTCGTGATCGGCGAACGGGAGTACAGCTCGAATCACTTTCCGTGGCGTCTTCTCGCAGGGAGGGGCTACGAGGTCCGACAGGTCCCGTTCCGAAACGGGGGCCTCGAACCCGACGAGGTGGCTCGCTACCTCGACCGTCGCACTGTTCTCGTCGCGTTTAGCGGCGTTCAAACGGCAACTGGGCATCGGTCGGACATTGCGGCGATCAGCGCGTTAGCACGGGAAGTCGGGGCGATCGTCTTCATCGACGGCTCCCAACTCGTCGGTGCGCTACCGGTCGCAGCCGACCTCCGCCACATCGACGTTCTGGCAGCCGCTGACCACAAGTTCCTGTTGAACGCCGGCCGCGGTCTCGGCTACTGCTATCTCTCACCCGAGATCCAGTCTCGCTTTACGCCGACGAATGCAGGATGGAAGGCCGGACGCGTCCCGCTCGAGAGCTTCTTCGGACCGACGATGGACCTCTCAGAGACGGCGTCTCAATTCGACAACTCGATCAGCTGGCTGGCAGCGATCGGGAACGAGGCCGCGCTCTCGACCTTCGCAAGGTTCGGGGCCGACGCGATCTTCGCTCGCAACGTCGAGCTTGCCGCGAAGCTGAGGGAGGCGCTCGCTCGAACCGGCTGGCCGTCCGTTGACCTACCTGTGGCCAATCACAGCACCATTGTCGCCGTGCCGCTCGACGGTGCAGACCCCGGCCAACTCCTCGCCGAGCTGAAAGAGCGCCGCATCACGTGCTCTGCCCGCGACGGCAACCTGCGCTTCGCGGTCCACTTCTACAACCACGAAGACGACATCGACCGGCTCACCGATGCACTCCTCGACGCTAGAAAGCGCCCGATGTGACGCGCACCGTTAGCAGTGGGTCCAATCGATGGCCTCCGGGCCGACGCTCGAGGCGCTTGTCATCCCTTATCGCTCACTAACGGGCGCGCCCCGCCGCGTCCTACTCTCGGGTGACTGTGCACCGCCGTGTCCGCCGGGCGCTGAGGTGCCCGCTCCCTTGATCCTGTGGCGAGTCGGGAGAGGGGCCTCGAGGCTCGTTGCGGTCGAGCGGTTCTTGCTCGGACGTGATGAGTGGCGCTTCTCCCGAGGTCAGGGGGCGGGCACCTCCTCCCCTCGACTCGGCTGACTTGAAAGCCTTTGAGGCAGAGCATCCTGCGACTCGAACAGGACCTCGCAATGATCCGTTCGCAGCTACCTGCCACGTGAGACAGCGCGCCCCCGGAAGGACCGCCGGCGACCCAATGGACCGCCGTGCGACGGGACAGGCAATGCGAGCTACACGCGCCACATTAGGTCTTGAATGCCTCCACACTGACGCTGGGCTCGTCGATCCCGAACGGCGGGTCGCTCTGCGATATTTTCACGAGAAGCAGGGGGTGTTCCCGATCGTGCTCGCCTCGTTTGGACTCCTTTCCATTCCCTGCGCCCGAAAGCGCCCACGTCGACCAGACCCAACTCAAACCGACCCCGGTCGAAGACGTCATATCCGCGAGTGAAGGAGGCACGCATGACAACGGAGGACAACAGACCGCCAATCAGTTTCGAGACTGACATCAAGCCGCTCTTTCGAGAAGGAGACCGCGGCGCGATGATGGCTCACTTCGATCTGTGGTCGCACGATGATGTCAGCAGGCATGCGGACAGAATCCTCGCTTCCGTTCGTTCCGGGGCGATGCCGTGTGATGGGGCGTGGCCGCCAGAAATGATCCAGCTGCTCCAGCGCTGGGTCGAGGCGGGCACACCCGCGTGATGCGAGGAGTTCTTCCAGGATTCAGCCGGCCACGACCCCGACCCGGCGGGTGCCGCGTGAGTACGTCCCCACGGATAGAGCGCCGGAAGCGTTGCGATCCCACGATGCGACTGATCCAGATCCTTGCATCGACGGTCATCGTCGGCCTTGCTCTCGTCGGAGCGGCCGGCGCGAACTCAACTGTGAGGAACGTCAAGGTTGCGTTCCTCCTGGGAGAGCAGACGACAACGGTTCACCGTTCCGGCTCAACGCTGACGCAGGCACTCCGGGGTCTCCTGGCTGGTCCCACGGCCGATGAGTCTCGTCGTGGCCTGACATCTCAGATCCCGGATGGGACTCGCCTGCGGAGTGTCAGGCGAAATGGCGGCGTCGCAATAGTCGATCTCAGTGCACACATCGCGCAGGGAGGAGACCGGGAAAGCATTTCAGCCCGCGTTGTGCAGCTCGTCTTAACGGCCACTGCCGCGCCCGGCGTTACGTCGGTTCGGCTGCTCGTAGAGGGACGACCGTCGGCACGCCTCGGCCGGCTCTCCGTCGTGAAACCCCTGACCGCGAAGGATGTTCGCGCTCCGACCGTTCCTCCTCCGGGTGAGCCTCCAGCGCCGAAACAGTTCCCTCCGGACGACAGCACGCTCGAGCTTCAAACCCAGTTGAGCGAGCTCGGTTACCTCGACCCGGCCGGCGTCACGGGTCGTCCCGGTGAGCAAACCGCCTTCGCCGTCATCGCCTTCCAGAAATGGGAGGGTCTGAAACGAGATGGAATTGCAGGACCGGCAACCCTCGCAGTGCTCGCTACCGCTATACGTCCGACTCCGATCACCAAAGGACATGGTCGTCGCGTCGAGGTGCTGCTCGACAGGCAGCTTGCTCTCGTGATTCGAGACGACATAGTCATACGCACCCTTCCCGTCTCTACGGGAAAGCCCGGCTACGAGACGCTAGTGGGGACGTGGAAGATCCAGAGGAAGTACCTTCGCGACTGGTCGGTTCCCTACAAGACGTGGCTTCCTTATGCGTCGTACTTCGTGGGTGGCTACGCCTTCCACGGTTACCCGGAAGTGCCTCCGATCGCCGCTTCGCACGGCTGCGTACGGACAACACGTTACGACATCAAATGGCTCTATGCCAGCACGCCGGTCGGCACTCCGGTGACCGTGATCAGGGCGACGCAGCCATGACAATCCTCGGATCGCGAAGGCCGGTTGCCGAGCCGCGGCGCCCGCACAGGTGGAGCTCTGTCCGCGCCGCCGCCACCGGCCAGCGGCGGGTCGGGTCGTGACGCGGGTTCAGCGTGCGACGCTGGTTGCCGCGATTCTGGGTTCGAGCGTGGCTGCTGTCGATGGCACGGTCGTTAACGTGGCGTTGCCGGCGATCCAGGACGATCTCGGCGGCGGTCTCCAGGCCCAGCAGTGGATCGCGAATGCGTACACGTTGACGCTCGGCTCGCTGATCCTCGTGGGTGGGTCGCTCGGTGACATCTACGGGAAGCGTCGTGTGTTCGAGGTCGGGGTGGCCGCGTTCGGCGTTCTCTCCCTTCTTTGCGCACTCGCGCCGACGGCCGAGACGTTGATCGCCGCCCGGGCGCTGCAGGGGGCGGCTGGGGCGTTGCTTGCGCCGAGCTCGTTGGCGATCATCGTGATGGCGTTTCCCGAGCGGGAACGGGCAGCGGCCGTCGGCTCTTGGACCGCCTGGGGCGGGATCGCGGTCATCGTCGGCCCGCTCGCCGGTGGCCTGATCCTCGACCAGGCCTCCTGGCGTTGGATCTTCGCGGTCAATCTCCCGCTCGTGGTGGTGACGCTGGTTGTGGCGCGCTCGGCGGTCGCCGACGGCGCGCGGGTGCATCGGCGGATAGACGTGGTCGGCGCGGGTCTCTGTGCATTTGGGCTTGCAAGTGTCGTCTTCGGCCTGATCGAGCAGCCGAGCTTCGGCTGGGGCAGCCCGGTGATCATCGTCTCGCTGGGCGGCGGCGTGGCCGTCCTGGCCGTGTTTGTTGCTTTCGAGAGGCGTGCCAGCCATCCGATGCTGAGGCTCGATCTGTTCAAACGACGCAATTTCGCGCTCGCAAACCTGCAGACGCTCTCGATGTACGCCGGACTGTCGATCCTGTTCTTCTTCCTGTTCATCTTCCTGCAACAGGTCGCCGGCTACACGGCTCTGAGGGCCGGGCTCACGACGGTGCCCTCGACGCTGATCATGTTCGCGCTCTCGAGCCGCATTGGGGCTCTCGCCGACCGCTTCGGCCCCCGCTACTTCATGGCCGGCGGGCCGGCACTCGCGACCGTCGGCATCCTGCTGTTGCTGAGGACCGGTCTCGAGACCTCCTATGTTGGTGACCTGCTGCCCGCTCTCGTCGTCTTCTCGCTCGGCCTGACGGCGACGGTCGCACCGCTGACGGCAACCGTTCTCGCCGACGCCGACGCAACCGATGCGGGCATCGCCTCGGCGATCAACAACGCAGTGGCGCGGGTGGCGGGTTTGATCGGCGTCTCGGCGATCGGCGCCTTTGTCGCGAGCCGCCTGCCGGGAGACACGTTCGCACCCAACAGCGGCTCCGTGCGGGCATTCCACGAGGCAATGGTGATCTGCGCAGCACTCGTTGCGGCCGGCGGCATCATCGCGCTCCTCGGGATCCGCAACCCGGCACGCACGGTTAGCGCCCAGGCCTGCCCCGGCGGACAACTCGCCGGAGCGCCCCGACCGGCAGTCGTCGAAAGCTGATCTGTAATCCCACCCGAGAGGAGCACGAGACATGGACGATGCACCACCCGAGATCGTCTCGGGCGGCTCGGGCTACTCGTACTTCGGCCACGATGAGTGGAGTGCACATGCGCTCGAGGTGAAGTCGCTCGAGCGCGCTCGCGAACGAGACCCATGCAACGCTCGCCGTCGGAAGCGCGTGTGATCCATCGGTACGGCCGCGAGACGTTGTACGGCCGCGTTGCGTTTAACCGCTGCTGCGTGCCAGGTCTGCGTGCCAGCGTTCGACGATTTCGGCGACGGGCGCTTTGATGGCTAGGTGGTATGCCTGCCCGGCCCACAGGTTGATCCCGTCGGTATCCCCGAGCGCGCGTGCCGCTGCACGGAGCGGCGCGGTCAGGTAGTGGATCTCGGGATAGGCCGCCGGCGCGTGGCCGTCGTGTTCGAGCATGAAGCGGTTCACGATGCCGCGGGCGCGACGCCCACTGAACACTCGAGTCAGGCGAGTCGGCGCTTCGCCACGAAGCGCCAGTTGATGCGGCTCGCTCGTTCCGGCTTCGTCGGCGAGCATCAGCGCCGTGCCGACCTGGGCCGCTGAAGCGCCGGCGCGAACCACGGCAGCGATACCGGCTGCCGTCGCGATCCCGCCCGCCGCGATCAACGGTCGGTCGGTCATCGCCGTGACGGACTGGAGGAGCGTCAGAGTCGAGACTGGCTCGTCGTCGTGCTGGTGGAACGAACCCTGGTGACCTCCGGCCTCCGCTCCCTGCAGTACGAGCGCGTCGACACCCGCCGTGAGCGCGATCCTCGCCTCCGCGCGGGAGGTCACGGTTGCCCATACCGCGATATCGCGTTCGCGCAGCCACCCGACGATCTCTGGCTCGGGACAACCGAAGGTGAACGAGACAACGCCCGGGCGTTCCTCTGCGACGACGTCAAGTTTTGCGCCCCACCCGTCGTCGCTCCACGTGTGGTCACCGACGCTCACGCCATACCGCTCCTCCTCGCCCCGCAAGCTGTCCGCGTACGCCGCGATCGCCGTCTCGTCGGCTTCGTTGCGAGTCGGGTAGAAGATATTGACGCCAAACGGGCGCTCCGTCGTCGAGCGGACGGCCGCGATCTCCGCCCGCACAGCCTCTACAGTCTTGTATCCGGCCGCCAGGAAGCCGAGGCCGCCTGCCTCCGATACAGCGGCAGCGAGCGCCGGCGTCGACGGGCCACCGGCCATCGGCGCGCCGACAACCGATACATCGAGTGGGCCGTCGAACCTGAACACCTGACGCTCCATACCCTAGGCCAACGGGCGGCGATGGAAACCTCGAACGTCGAACGAGTCATCAGCAAGAAGGCAGCCGGCCGTCCCGCCAAGACGAAGCCGTGTAACCCAGGGCTTTCGTCGGTCGGGGTGTTCGTTCGAACCCTACCTCCGCTCTACCCGACCTCCTGCGACCGCCTCCGGGCGGTCGTTGGTTTTCGGTGCGTTTGACGAGATCGGGAGTGAGCGTGAACCGAGTGCGCGCCGTGAGGTGTCCCGACTCCACGTGACCCAGCGATCTGCTGCCCAGGCTCACGAATAGGTGCCAGAACCGGGATCTAGTCGGGCGGGAGCGGGTTCGCGACGACGAGATCGTCCCACTCGGGGTGCCGGCCGATGTAGGCGCGCACGAACGGGCAGACGGGAACGAGTTTGAGGCCGCGCGACCTGATGTCGGCAAGAGCATCCGCTACCAGTTGGCTTCCAACACCTCGACCCTCGGCCTTCGGTTCGACCTCGGTATGCACGAGAACGACCGCGCCGGGCTCTCTCACGTACCGGATCACCCCCAGCAGATCGTCGCCGGCGAGAATCTCGTAGCGCAACTCGGCAGGGTTGTCGCGGACGGTGTAGTCCACTGCGCTCATCGTTCGATGTCCATCAGCCGCGAAGTGTAAGAGTGAGCGGTCGCTGTCGCTTGACATGCTTCTCGCCGCGCGCCGAGCTCCGGACAGGTTGCGCGTCGGCGGATCTGGTGCCGATCCGGTGAACGGCTTGCTCAGACTCGATTGACAGGAGTACTGTCAAAAGGGTCCCCGAGCAGAGAGGAGTCACCCGGGCGGTGACCCACGAAAACGGAGGTAGATATGGCTAGCGCTGTCGAGACTGCCATAGAGATTCGCCCCTTCCAGGTCGAGATTCCGGAGGACGATCTGGCCGATCTTCGCCGCCGCGTCGAAGCGACGCGGTGGCCCAGCAAGGAGCTTGTCGCCGATCGCACCCAGGGGGTGCAGTCGGCGGCCATCCAGGCACTCGCGCGCTACTGGGTTGCGGAGTACGACTGGCGCCGGGCCGAATCGAGGCTGAACGCGCTGCCGCAGTTCACGACCGAGATCGACGGGGTGGACATCCACTTCATCCACGTCAAGTCCGAGAACGAGAACGCGCTGCCGCTGATCATGACGCACGGCTGGCCCGGCTCCGTCGTCGAGCTGCTCGACACCGTCGGCCCGCTGACCGACCCGACCGCACACGGCGGCAGCGCCGAGGATGCCTTCCATCTCGTGCTGCCCTCCCTGCCCGGATACGGGTTCTCCGCCGAGCCGGTCGAGCAGGGCTGGGATCTGGGCCGGACGGCACGGGCGTGGGCCGAGCTCATGCGCCGGCTCGGCTACACCCGCTACGTGGCCCAGGGTGGTGACGTGGGCGCCGGCGTCGCCGACGCGATGGGCCGCCTTGCACCCGAGGGTCTGGTCGGGGTCCACACGAACCTGCTCGTGCCGGCGCTTGGCGGCCCGATGCCGACGAGCACGGACGAGGAGCGGGCCGCGGCGGCGCAGATCGCGACCTTCGGGCAGTCCGGGAACGGCTACTTCGTCGAGATGGCCACCCGGCCGCAGACGATCGGCTATGCGCTGCTCGACTCTCCGATCGCCCTTGCCGCGTGGATGATCGACCACGACACCGACGCCTACTACAAGATCGCGCGCGCTTTCGTCGACGGGCAGCCCTCGGGCAAGCTGACGCGCGACAACATCCTCGACAACATCACGCTGTACTGGCTGACCGGCACAGGTGCCTCTGCGGCCCGCTCGTACTGGGAGGCCTACGGGCCAGACGCTGCCGCCGCGGCCGCCAAGCCACTTCCCGCAACCGAGATCCCGTTCGGGTTCACCTCGTTCCCGGGCGAGATCTGGAAGACGCCGCGTAGCTGGGTCGACGCCAGTTACCCGAACGTCATCTACTACAACGAGGTCGACAGAGGTGGCCACTTCGCCGCGTGGGAGGAGCCGGAGCTGTTCGCCGGCGAGGTCCGGGCCGCGTTCAGGTCGCTTCGGAACGGAGGGAGGTCGTCATGAGCAACACCCCGACAGTTGTACTGGTGCACGGCGCGTTCGCCGACGCATCGAGCTGGAACGGCGTGACCGAGCGGCTGCTGGCGAAGGGCGTGCCGGTCACGGCTCCGGCGAATCCACTGCGTGGCATCTCGATCGACTCCGCGTACGTCGCGAGCGTCCTCGAGCGGATTCCAGGGCCTGTGCTCGCCGTCGGCCACTCGTACGGCGGGGCGGTGATCACGAACGCTGCTTCGAGCGCGAAGAACGTCGTCGGCCTGGTCTACGTCGCGGCCTTCGCGCCCGATGAGGGCGAGACCCTCGGCGCGGTCGAGGCGGGCTCAAAGGACAGCGTTCTCAACAGCGCGCTCGTCCCGGGGACGTACCCGACTGCTGGACGGGGGGTCGGCGACGGAGTTCTCGATCGACCCGGCCAAGACGCGCGACGCATTCGCGGGCGACCTCTCGGAGGAGGCGGCCGCGCTGATCGCGGCTACCCAGAGACCGGCCGCCGAGGCGGCGTTCAGCGAGCCGACCGGACAGCCCGCGTGGAAGCGCCTTCCGTCGTGGGCGGTCGTCGCCACCGGCGACAAGGCGGCGGGCGCCGATGTCGTCCGCTCGATGGCCGAGCGCGCAGGTGCGAAGATCACCGAGCTGGAGGGCTCTCACGTGATCATGATCTCGCAGCCTCAGGCCGTGACCGACGTGATCCTCGACGCACTGGCCACCGTAGGCGCCGGCTCGGAGCAGCTCGCCGGCTCGGCGTCGGAGCGGTAGGACGGCTCGATGGCCGCGACGACCTCAACCGTGTCCTCGGCGACGTCGTTCGGCGTCGTCAAGCAGATCGCGGCCGGCCTCCTCGACGTGGGTTACGTCGAGGAGGGCCCGGCCGACGGCCCCGCGGTCGTGCTCCTGCACGGCTGGCCGTACGACATCCACAGCTACAGCGACGTCGTCCCGCTGCTGACGACGGCGGGATATCGCGTGATCGTTCCGTACCTCCGCGGCTTCGGGTCGACGCGCTTCCGATCCGACGAGACGTTCCGCAACGGGGAACAGGCGGCTCTCGCGCTCGACACGATCGCTCTGCTGGATGCCCTGGGGATCGAGCGCGCGGTTGTGGCCGGATTCGACTGGGGAGCCCGCACCGCCGACATCGTGGCGGCGCTCTGGCCGGAACGCTGCAGCGGGCTGGTATCGGTGAGCGGCTACCTGATCGGCAGCCAGGAAGCCGGCAGGATGCCGTTGCCGCCGGAGGCCGAGCTGCAATGGTGGTATCAGTACTACTTCGCGACCGAGCGCGGCCGGGCGGGGTACGAGAAGTACCGGCGCGATTTCGCGAAGCTGATCTGGCGGACTGCATCCCCGGAGTGGGAATTCGACGACGCCACCTTCGAGCGCAGCGCAGCGTCCTTCGACAATCCCGATCACGTCGCGATCGTGATCCACAACTATCGCTGGCGGCTCGGGCTCGCCGACGGTGAGGCCGAGTACGCCGAGCTCGAGCAGCGGCTCGCCGCGGGGCCGACGATCGCGGTGCCCACGATCACGCTCGAAGGCGACGCCAACGGCGCACCGCATCCGCCGCCCGAGGCCTACGCCGGGAAGTTCTCCGGCCCGTATGCGCACCGGACCATCCAGGGCGGCACCGGGCACAACCTTCCCCAGGAGGCACCGCAGGCGTTCGCAGACGCCGTGCTCGCTCTCGGAGCCGGTTGAATCGTCACGTTCGGCTTGAAGGTGAACACTGAGCGCCGCTTGGCCGTGCCGCCACCGCGAGTGGATGTGTCGATGCCTCAACCAGAGTCCATCCCTCGACGACAGGAGTCCGGAGACAGCCGACGTTGCCGGAAATGCGTGTTCGTCGGTCAGGGACCTCTCCGGCCTATGCAAATCGCGTCACGACACGCACGCCAACGGCCGTACGGAGCCGAGCCCGATGTGTGGCGAGGTAGGCGATCGGCTCGCGAGAGCTTCTACAACTCCTCCAGGACTCGACTTCCCGAAGCCGCTCGACGATGCCGCCAGCTCGCCGGCAACCTACGTGGCTCCATCCCGGCTTCTGAGATCTGGAGCCAGTGAACCGCTCCGGAACAGGCTGTAGGCGCTGCCTGCATGAACTCCGGAGCGGTTCACAGTCGCTCGGACTTTGCTTACGTGGTTCTACTCCGGAAGCGACTCGCCCGAGCCGCCGAGCTCGGAGGGGAAGTCCTTGAGCTTGGGAAGGCCGTCCTTCATTGGCAGCACGGTCGACTCGTAGTTGACGTGCACGCCTGGCTCGAACGGGAAGGCCGGGATTGTCGCGGCGTACACGTCGACGAGTCCCCAGAGCGGGTGGCGCGTCAGAAGATGCCCGCCGCACTGCGTGCACCATTGACGGTAGCTCCGCTCGTTGGCGTTGTATTCGCCGATCAGCTCCTCGCCCTGGGTGATCGCTACGGCGTCAGTCGGCCAGAGGGTGAAGGCGTTCACCGGTCCTGCCGACCAGCTTCTGCACGCTTTGCAATGGCAGTAGCCAGCGCCTGCGGCGGCGCCGGTGACGACGAGCTTCACAGCACCGCAGTAGCACTGCCCGTCGTAGGTCTTCTCTGCTGAGCTCATGTGCGTCTCCTTGTCGGTGTTGGCTCACGATAGGCCGACGCAGGTCTCCGTCGCAGTACGGCTTGCCGTACAGGCAGGGTGCGGTCATCGTCCGCGCAACGCCGAATTCGCGCTCGCCCGCGCGAGTCGCGCCGCTGCAAATCCAGCCTGCGCTTCCGGCGCGACGCAGATTGTTCGGACTTTCGCTGCTCCGGGTGGCGCGAGCTCTAGCAGAGGCGGGTCCCGCACCGCGATGCGCTCGCGCACGAGCTGCAGGCAACGCTGGTCGACCTCGTTGACCTCGCGCTCGGCGGTAAGCAGCTGTACGGGAGCGTCGTCGGCCCGCTGTCGCGATCGCTTCACTCCAGCTCGCAGACTTCGTCGGCGAATGGTTCGATCCCTGGTCGATGCGACGCGGCACGTTCACGCGTAGAGTCGCCTGAATGCTTCGGAGACTCTCACGTGGATGCCTTGCGGCGGCGGCAGTTGCGGCGGCGATCATGTCGGTGGGTGCGGGTTCGGCGTCGGCCGAGACGAACTGCCTGGCGATGATCACCCCGATCACCGCGAGGGCCGCCGCGATTCTTGGCTATTCGGTCAAGGCAGTCCGTGGAGAGGACACTCACAACTGCAATTTCGTCCACTACCCGATCAAGATCGTCGATCTGAACAACTCCCGCGCACCTGTCCACCCAACGATCGGAATCAGCGTCCAGACCCGTCCCCGATCAACGTTCACAACGATCGTCACCCAAGAGCGAAGGTATGGACGGTTCACCGCCCTGAAAGGCCTCGGGCCGCTCGCCACTTTGATCCGTAGCCCTGTCACCGGCGACAACGGCCTTGTAATCCTCCTCTATGTTCGCGGCACCTATCTGAGCCTGCACATCAGTAACGGCGCGACGCCAGTCACGATCGCTCGGGCCGTCAGGCTCGCTCGCAGTACAGCGGCCTTGATCTGATGTCCTCTGGAGGAGTTCGTCTTACCGGCCATCGGGGTGCTGTCGGACAGTGGACTATCGCTCACGGACGGCCGTAATCTGGCCGTCCACCGAGGGCGAGGGGTCGAGGAATGGTTGGCAGGCTGCGGCGCGAACGTAGCCGGCGCCACAAAGAAAGCACCGAGTCGGTTGCTCCCACCTCGGCCTGACGACCAGCTGACCTGACGCCGAAGCGCCCTGCCACTTGGTTGCCGGGCTCCGTCGCCTTCGTCGACTTGCGTCTTCGGCGGCTGCGAGAACTCCGTGCTCGGTGCTCGACCAACCTACGGGCGTAGGGAGGACGTCGTCAAGAGGGGCTCCACTCGGATCTCCGCAAAGTGCGGCCACTTACAACCGCAACGATCGGCCGTCCGCCAACACGCTCGGTCCCCATCCTCGGGCAAACGCCGGCCTCAGATCGTCGTCGCGCGTGGCAACGCCCACGACAACACCGCCCAGGACGAACTCGACCACATCCGGATCGAGCACCGGCACCAACCCCGACTGCTTCACAACGAAGAACGGTACACCTCCGAAGACCGGCCGTCTGCACGGCCGCCCGCCACAGAGGTGAACCCGCCGCAGCCATCGTCGTCAGAGGACGCACGACAATCAGCTTTCCCCTGCGCCCACAATCAGCATCTCGAAGACACGGCCAGCCCGCGTCAAACGACAGATGCATCTCCCAAACGCCCTTCGTTCCACACCTCGACTGGCTAGCGGGAAGAGCCGGCGGTCAGGCCCGAGATCACGTAACGCTGGAGGAACAGGAACGCTGTGATCGGGACCGCCATCACGAGCGTCGCCCCGGCGAGCGTGGCGGTGACGTTGAAGCCGAACTGCGACCGAAATGTCGCGAGCGCTACCTGCGCGTTCTGGTTGTCGAACGAGATCGTGAGGAGCTGCGCGAACAGGTACTCGTTCCAGATTCCGATGAAGACGATGACCGCGACTGTCACGAGCCCGGGGATGGCCAGCGGCAGCACCAGCTTCCAGAGGATCGTGAAGTAGCCGGCGCCTTCGACGATCGCAGCTTCCTCGAGCTCGGTGGGAAGGCTGGCGAAGTATGAGCGGAGGATCACGAACGAGAGCGGGAAGAAGAGCGCAGAGTAGAAGAGGACGAGGCCGAGCTTGCGGTCGAAGAGGTGCAACTCCCTGACGATGAAGAACTCCGGCACGATCAGCCCGACGGCGGGGATCGCCAACCCGAGGCTGAAGATCGCGGTCAGCAGTCCCTGGGAGCGGAATCGGAAACGCGCGAGAGGATAGGCCGCGAGGGCGCCTGCGGTTAGCGCACCTGTGGTGCCCCCAACGGCGAACAGGGCGGTGTTGAGTAGGTAGCGGTGAAGCTTGATCTGGGAGAATACGTCCTTGTACCCCTGCACCGTGAACGGGTGCGGGAGCAGACTGCCTCCCGAGTAGATCTGAGCGCCGGTCTTGAACGACGAGAGGACGATCCAGGCGGTGGGTATGAGCGCGAATGCGGTCACCACGGCCAGGATCAGGTAGATGCTGACCGTTCCGAGCAGCTGCCTCATAGGACGCGCTCCCCGATCCGAAACAGGCGGCGCACAGTGACGATCACGAGCAGGCCGAAGAGGACAGTTGCGGCACCGATCGTGCTCGCGTACCCCCACTGGTCGGCGGTGTACCGCCTAAAGGCGTAGACGGTGAGGGTCAGCGTCGCGTCGTTGGGGCCTCCTTGGGTAAGGATGTAGACGATGTCGAATAGGGCGAGCGTCGACAGGAGGGAGAGGAGGATGCAGGTTCCGATGACGTTACGGAGCAGTGGGAGCGTGATCTTCAGATGCCGCTGCGCCTGCGAGGCGCCGTCGACCTGGGCCGCCTCGTAGAGCTCGGTCGGGATCGAGGTGATCTCGGCGAGTACGAGGATCATGAAGAAGCCGATCGCGAAGATGTAGGTGCCGATCATCGCCGGCAGCGCGGTGCCGGTGTCGAACAGCCAGTCGTGATGGCGGTCCTGGCCGACGAGCCCGAGCGCCTGGTTCAGGAGGCCGTAGCGCGAGTTGTAGACCATCGAGAAAACGAGGGCGTAGGCGGCCCCGGAGATGACGACCGGGATGAAGAGGATCGTCCGGAAGAGGCGCCACCCGGGGACACGCGTCGAGAGCGCCATCGCGCAGATCACCGCAAGGGGAATCTGGACGAGGATCGCCGCACCCGCGTAGAACGCGGTGTTGCGGAGCGCCTTCCAGAAGACGGCATCGTGTATGAGGCGGCTCCAGTTGGCGACGCCGGACCAGCGGATGCCGAGCACGCTCCAATGGGAGAACGACGTTGCGACGAGCATCCCGAGGGGGATCAGGAAGAAGACCCCAAACAGGGCGAGGGCGGGAAGCAACGAGAGGAGAACTGGCAGCCGCATGTGCCGCTCGAGCGTGCGGCCTCCCGGGTTCTTCAGGCGCCAGCGGCGCAGGCCGCCGTAGCGCGCCCCCGGCGCGGCGGTTGCACCGTCGCGCCGGGTGGCGGCTTCCATCGGGGAGCTACGCGCCCTTGGTCGCCTTGCCGAGCGCGGCCAGGAACTCCTGTGTGGTCATGCCTCCCTGCACGTACGCGGGCCAGTCGTTCTTCCAGGCATCGGAGAACGACTGCGGCGTCGCGTACTTTGCGTGTGGATAGGCGTACTTCAGCTTGCCCGACATCTGCACCAGGTTGTAGGTGACAGCCGGCAGTTGCTTTGCCTGCGCCTTGGTGAGCTTCATCTTCACCGGCCAGAACGCCCCCGTCTTGATCGTCCGCTGGAGCTGGATCTTCGGGGTGGTCGTGAACTTCATGAACGCGACGACGGCCTTCTGCTTGGCGGCGTCACGCGTCGTGCCGCTCGCCCAGCCCGCGTTGCCCGCGAGGACGATCGCACCCTGACCCGACGCGCTCCAACCCGGCGAGGGTGCGTAGCCAACACGGGCGGAGAGCCCCTTGGCGGCCGACTTTCCCTTGATGTCGCCCGTCGCCATCCACGGCCCGTTGGCGATCATCGCCGCCTTCTCCGTGACGAACGGCGTCATCGCATTGTTGTAGTCACCGGTGAACGCATCCGAGTTGACGTATCCATCGGCGTGGAGCGCCTTGAGGAACTCGGTCGCCTTCACCGCGATCGGGTTCTTCGAATAGCTACCGGTGCGGATCGTCTTCGTCAGGAACGCCGAGCCACCCGACTGCGTGCCGATCAGGTTCGCCCACATCAGCTGCGTCACCCAGTCGCCGTCCATCGCGAACGGGATCACGCCCGAGGCCTTGAGTTTCGTTACCGCGGTCTCGAACTGCGCCCACGTCTTCGGGAACGACGCGATGCCCGCCTTCTTGAAGAGTGCCTTGTTGTAGTAGATCCCGATCACGTCGCGCTGCTCGGGGATGCCCCAGATCTTCGATCCGGTCGTGAGGGCGCTGAAGGCTCCGGGGTAGAACGTACCCTTCCACATCTTGTCCCCCGCGAGGAAGGGCGCGAGGTTCAGCACCTTCTTGGTCTGGGAGAGTGATTGCAGCAATGTGCTCTGCGCGACGAAGATGTCCGGCAGTGAGCCGGCGAGAGCGAGCCGCTGGAAGTACTGGAGGTCGTTCTCGTCACGTCCGCCGAACTTCAGGACCTTGATGTGGTATTTGCCGGCGTACGCCTTGTTGAACTGCTGGACAACCTGGTAACGGGACTGAAGGAACGGATCCGTCGGCGAGTTCTCACAGCGCATGCACGTGATCTCGACGGCCGCGGCATGACGCGCTCCGGCGGCGAAGGCCGCCGTGGCGGCCACGAGCGAGACGAGGACAACGGCGATGACCCCGATCGCACGTCGCCTGTGGTGGCCGTTGCGGCCGTTCCGAATACCTCGGTGTCGCATATGTGCGATCCCTTCGATTCGATAACCGGACCGTGAGGAATATATAGGCTACTAATCCATATTGCCAAACAGCGACTTCAGGGCATCAGCGGAGGGGCAAGCCCGTCGTCGGGTCGAAGAAGTGCAGGGCTGCGCTGTCAACTCCGACGAGCACGTTGGTACCGACGTCGAACCTCGTGCCTGCCGGAAACGATCCGACGAGGTTGGCGGCGACGCCGACAGCGGCAGCCTCGGACGGGGAGTCGGGATCGCTGACATCGCCACGGATCGTGTGAGCATCGACGTCGAAATAGACGATCGACTCCTCGCCGAGGAACTCGGCTCGGGCGACTCGTGCAGGGATCGTCGGGAGGCCAGAATCAGCAGCGGCGCGAAGGCTGCCGGCACGGATTCCTAGGATCACCGTGCGTCCGTCATACGCTCTCACTCGCGGGTAGTTGGCAAGCGCTTGCGGGCCGAGCGGGATCGCGTTGTGGCCGATCGTAACGATGACCGACTCGGCGACTTTCACCGGCACCTCGAGCAAGCTCATCGGCGGAGTCCCGATGAAGCCCGCGACGAACAGGTTCTCGGGTCGGTCGAAGAGGCGCTCCGGAGCGTCGACTTGCTGGAGGACGCCGTTGCTCATAACCGCGACCCGGTCGCCCATCGTCATCGCCTCCACCTGGTCGTGCGTGACGTAGATCGTCGTCGTGCCGACCTGCCGTTGGAGCTGCGCGATCTCCGCACGCATCTGCACTCTCAGTTTCGCGTCCAGATTCGAGAGGGGCTCGTCCATCAGGAAGACCTGTGGCTGACGGACGATGGCACGACCCATTGCGACGCGCTGGCGCTGGCCGCCGGACAGTTGCCGGGGTTTCCGGTCGAGGTAGGGCGTCAGGCCTAGCATCGACGCCGCCCAGGCGAGGCGCTCGTCGACGACCGCCTTCGGCGTCTTGCGCAACCGTAGCCCGAAGGTGATGTTGTCCTTGACGCTGAGATGTGGATAGAGGGCGTAGTTCTGGAAGACCATCGCCACGTCGCGCTCCTTCGAACGGATGTCGTTCACGACCCGCCCGCCAATCGAGATCGTCCCGTCAGAAATGTCCTCGAGCCCCGCCACCATCCGGAGCGCAGTCGTCTTCCCGCAGCCCGACGGGCCGACCAGCACCAAGAATTCGCCGTCTGCGATATCGAGCGTCAGCGAGCGAACCGCTCGAGCGCCGTTTTCATACACCTTCTCGACGTCGGCGAATGACACCTCAGCCATCTCGAGCGTCGTTCTCCGCGACGCCTGCAGCGTTCGTTCGACAGTTGGCGCGGCTGAACCACCCTACACAAAGCATTAGCACCAAATGTACTCGTCGCGGTGCTCCGGCGCGACTGGGTCGTCGAGGGAGGTAGCACGGTTCGGGATGTAAGATGACTGTATATTCAGGTCGCCCTTGGTACCGTGGGCGACGACGCTTGACCCTTCCGGCGGCGACTCCGATAAAGAGCGCGCCGTAGACGCGTGTTGACGTTCGCGCGCAGCATCGATCATGCCCTCACGCTCCCGACTCGAGAAAGCGCCAACGTCGCGGCCGCGACGCGCGCGCCAGATCGATGAGTTCGCCGAGGCCGTACGGTTCAGGGTCGCGCTGCGGAGGTTCACACGGCGAACCGAGCAGATCACCCGGCGGTGCGGTCTCTCACCGGAGCAGTATGTGCTCCTCTTGCTGATTCAGACTGCGTGGGATGACGGCCGCCCGGCGACCGTGACATCACTCGTCGATCCGCTCCAGACGACGCAGAGCAGCGTCACCCAGCTCATCGCAGGCGCCGTTCGCACGGGGCTCGTGGAGCGCGTACGAGACGTCCATGACGGCCGCCGGCGCTACATCCACGTCACACCGGAGGGCTTCTCGCGGCTTGGCCAGGCTTGCCGGCAACTCGGCAGCGATCGAGCGAGGTTGACTGACGCCCTGACCTCTCCGTCTGACGAGTAGCATCGCCGATCGGGCGCCAGCGTTCACGAGCGTCACCGGGGGCGCGTCAGTCGACAGTCGGCGGCCTAGTCCTCGATCTGCGCCGTTCCGGCGCGCTGCAGTGCATCGAGTGAGGCTCGCATCGCCTCCAGCTTCTCGAGCGAATGGCCGACCCAGTCGACAAGCTCGGCGACAACTCGCACCGGTTCGCGGCTACGGAAGGACCGTGTTGGATTCCCTGGGAACTTCTTGTCGGTCAAGTTCGGGTCGTCTTCGAACTCCCCGGTTGGCTCGACGATGTAGATGCGCCCGCGGCCCTCACCGCTCGCGAGCTCGGCGCCCCAGACCGCGGCGTCGAGCGTTGCGGTGAAGTACACGTAGTTCATCACCCGGCCGGCCTCGAAGTTCGATTCGCGCCCCGAGACCAGCAGATCGCCTACCGCGAGGTCTGCCTTCGTACCGTGAAGATAGACGCCCGCCTCGTACACCTCGAACGGCACCGGCTCACGCAAAGGCGCTCATGCGACGATGGTAGCGCCACGCAACAGCGGCCATGCGCGAGCCGCGCGGGGCTGGTCTGCTTGGCCTTGCTTTCGTCGGGCTATCCCCGGTCTGCCCGGCGCCATCGACGACGTTCGCCGCACTCGTGCGGTTACGCGGGCTGCCCGGCTGAAGGGCACGTCGATGACCCGCGAGAACCATGCGTTCCCCCGGGCGACGGCCTTTGCCGCAGAGCTGCCCGCGGGAACGCCCAGCCCTTCGGCCGCTACGTGCGCGCCGTGATCGCAGCAGCTGACGCCTCCTGAGCCGCAATGGGCGGGTAAAGTGCCGGTTCGGGTAGCTGCCGGATTTGGCCGAGGAGACGGTTACGGCGATGGCACGCGCTACGGTGACTTGATGCCCGTATCCCCAGGCAACGCAGGGCTCGTCCGGTCTCGCGCTCCGTCTTTCCGGCAAGGCGTCGCCTTCATCCGCTCGGCACCGGCCACGTACGGCTTCCTCGTGATCCTGCTCACGACGAGCCTCGTCCTTGCGCGCCTGAGCGATCGGGTCGCCGACCGGCTGCTGCTCGAGCAGAGCACGAACCTCCACCACCTCGCGCACGACCCGCTCCGGGTCCTCGTGAGTAGCGCCTTCTGGGCTCCGGGGAACTACGACCTCCTGATCTCGGCCATTCTGTTCACACTCGTGTTGGCGCCGGTCGAGCGGAGGATCGGATCTGTCCGAACGCTCTCGGTGTTCGCGATCGGGCACGTCGGGGCGACGCTCGTCACCGGCGCCGGGCTCTGGGTGGCGCTGCGCCTGGATTCGGTAGCGAGCGGTATCGTCAACGCGCGCGATGTCGGTACGAGCTACGGCTTCTTCGCCGTCGCAGCTGCGATGACGTACCTGCTTGCCCGAGTGCTGAGAGCTCCCTACGCCGTTGCGCTCGTGGCCTACCTTGCGACGACCGCCGCTCTGTCTGGCACCTTTGGCGACTACGGGCATCTGATCGCGATGGTGCTCGGGTTCGCGAGCTATCCCATTGTCTCGCACGGCGCCGGACGGATCGCTACCCCCATCCTGGCCGTCCCGTCCCTGGGGCGGCGGCCCGCGATCCTGGCGCCTGCCCGGGTGGGAAGCGCGGAGTGAGAACCCCGAAGGCACGTCTCGCGGGCTGGGCGAGCGGAACCGTGTTCGTCGTCGTCGTGGCGGTCTTGACCTTCGCCGCCCGTGACCACGAGATCCCCATGGCACCGTTCGTCGCGAGTGCGGCGAAGATCGCCTCCGGTCAGCTGTGGGTGCTGCCTGCGAGCGCGCTCATCGTCGATCGGCCCGTGGGCATCGGTCTCGCCGCGTTCGCCGTGCTCGCAGTCGTCACGCTGCGCTGCTGCGGGCCGCGGGTGTTCTGGCTCGCGGCCATTGCCGGCCACGTTGGGTCGGCGCTGACGGTCTACGCGATCATCGGGGCAGCACGGCTCGTCGATCCGCACCTGTTTACGAACGCGCTCGTGAGCGCGGACTTCGGTGTCTCCGCGATGCAGGGAGCGTGGGTCGGCGCGATCGCCGCGACGGCATGGCTCGGTGCCGGGAGAGACGGTCGACTGCGGGCAAGCGTTGCGGCGGGAGTCTGCGTCGTCGCGGCCGTGGCCTGGTGGCTCCATCCCGATCCGTCGATCCTCACAACCGAGCACGTGTTCGCGTTCTTCATCGGCTGCGGCATCGTCGCCGCGCCCCGCCTGGCCACCGCACGGTCGGTCGGTGGTCGGTTCGCTGTGGTCCGCCGGATCGGCGCAACTTGAGCCTTCCTCCAGCACCAGACCTTCCCAGCCCCGACGACAGACTCGGGCGTCGTCGCCGTTCGCGCGAGCTTCGCCGTCGCCGGCGGATAGTTGCCGTGGCGGTCGCCGTCCTCGTGGTTGCTGTGGGCACGGGTGGCCTGACGCTCCTCGCAACGAGCAGCGGTCCTGTGCGCACCTCGGCCGGGCCGAGCAAGCCGGTGACGGCGCATGTGGTGTCGAGGAGGGTGACGACATCCACGCGCGCTACGGAGATCAAGATCGTCGCGACCCGGACGGGGACGCTTCCGAGCCCGGTGCAGGACGCCGCAGCAACAGCGGTCGGCAACCTGGCAACGCTCCTCGTGGGCGGCTTGACCGCATCAGACACATCGACGAGCGACATCCTCCGGGTCGAGCCGGCCTCCTCACACCGCCTCGGAGCCCTCCACGCGCCCCTGCACGACGCCGCCGCAGCAACCCTCACGGGTCGCGGCTACCTCTTCGGTGGCGGCGACGGGGTACGACAGCACGACGAGATCACACGCATCGACCCGTCCACGGGCAGAGCGACGCCCGTCGGTCATCTACCGGCTCCGAGTTCGGATCAGGCCGCGGCAGCGATCGGCGCAAGCGTGTTCGTCGTCGGGGGCTTCGACGGCACCCGCTGGCTCGACACGATCGTTGCCTGGCAGCCGGGCGCGCGCGCCCATGTCGTCGCGCATCTTCCATCGCCGCTGCGGTATGCGGCAGTCACGGCGGTCGGAGGGCAACTGATAATCGCCGGCGGCTCGCGCCCCGATGGATCGGCTACCGATGCCGTACTCGCGTACCGCCCGGGTGGCAGCGTCCGTGTGCTCGGCCGGCTTCCCCTGCCGACGACACACGCGGCGGCTGCATCGCTCGGCGCGACCGCCTACCTGATCGGCGGCAGGGGTCAATCGACGGGAACGCCGACCGCTGCCGTTGTCGCCATTGATCCCCGCAAAGGACGAATCCACGTTTCCGGTCGACTGCCTGAACCGCTCAGCGACCTTGCGGCCGTGGGTGTCGGCGACCGGATCGTCGTTGTCGGGGGCCGCAGCCGGAACGGAACGGTCGCATCCGTCCTCGTCCTTCGGCCAAGAGCGGTGACCGTGCGGGCGCCCGCCGTGACGAGGACTCCGGCGCTCCTCGACAGCCAGAACGTGTACGCCGCGGACGGGGCGAACCAGCTTCGAGGGGCCGCCCTTCACGCTCGCCCGCTCGTGTACGTCCCCAACTCGAAGGCGAACACGGTGGACGTGATCGACCCCCGCACCTTCAAGATCGTCGACCACTTTGCCGTTGGCGGCCTGCCGCAGCACGTAGTCCCGTCGTACGACCTGAAGACGCTCTACGTCACGAATGACACGGGAAACAGCCTGACTCCGATCAACCCCCGCACCGGCAAGCCAGGAGCCACGATCCCCGTCGACGACCCCTACAACATGTACTTCACGCCAGACGGCAGGTTTGCCATCGTCGTTGCGGAGGCTTTGCACCAACTCGACTTCCGGGATGCTCATACGTTCCGGATGAGCCACCGGCTCCACGTCGATTGCGCCGGTGTCGATCACATCGACTTCTCGAGCGACGGCCGCTACCTCCTCGCGAGCTGCGAATTCTCCGGGCAGGTGATCAAGGTCGACGTCCAGCGACAGCGAGTCGTCGGAACGCTGACCCTGCGGGCGGGCGCCATGCCTCAGGACGTCAAGCTGTCCCCCGACGGACGCGTCTTCTACGTCGCCGACATGATGTCGAACGGACTCTGGAAGATAGACGGACGGAGGCTGCACGTGACCGGCTTCCTTCACACGGGGCAGGGCGCGCACGGTCTGTATCCGAGCCGAGACGCACGCTTCCTCTACGTCTCCAACCGCGATGCCGGGACGGTGTCGGTTGTCAGCTTCGCGACGCGACAGGTTGTCGCGACCTGGCACATCCCGGGCGGAAGCCCCGATATGGGAGGGGTATCGGCGAACGGCAGGATCCTCTGGCTGTCGGGCCGCTACAACAACGAGGTCTACGCGATCGATACCCGGACGGGAAAGCTCCTGCACCGAATCTCGGTGGGCGCCGGCCCCCACGGGCTCGCGGTGTGGCCGCAGCCCGGCCGTTACTCGCTCGGGCACACGGGCATCATGCGCTAGTCGACACCAGAGCCCTTGTCGATCGTATCTCTATATATGTAGACTTAACCGATGGCCCGGCCTCGCGCTCACTCCCGGCAAACACACGCCGTCCTCGACGAGCTGCTCGTAGACCCCGCTGTCGAGCGATACGGCTTTGACTTGTCCCGAGCGACGGGGCTCGCAAGCGGCACGCTGTACCCGATTCTGATGCGACTCGAGGAACGTGGCCTGCTCGCGGCGCGCTGGGAGCTCGGACAGGGCCGACCGCGCCACGTCTACCGGCTGACCGCCGAGGGCCTTGCCGTCGCGCGGGACTGCCGGGTCGCCCGGCCGACGCGGATCCCCGGCACGAGGTCACTGGCATGAGGCGCCGCGAATGGCTGAGAGCGATGCGCAGTGAGCTCGACGAAACCCACGGCATCATGCGACTGCGGTGGCTGCTCGGGATGGCGTGGGTCGGCGGGCTCGGCCTCGCGGCACCGATCGTCGCGGCCGGCGTCGCTTTCGGGGTCGTTGGCGGAGCGATCGGGAACCGCGAGGTCTTCCTCTCCGTCTACCACAGCGGCAGCGACTCCTGGATTGGCGCGCTCGTCCTCACGCTGCCGACCGCTCTTGTTGGACTGGCTGCGGCGGTGCTCGTGCTTCGACGACATGGGGTGGCGCTCACCGCCGTATATGCCTTCGCTGCCCTCGTGGCCGTCAGTTCCCTGATCTCGCTCGCGAACGTCGCGCCCGTCCGACCGTTCCTCGATGACTGGCAACGAGTAACGACCGACCCGCAGGCGTCAGACCACGCCGACGAGCTTCGCATCAACAGCGTGATCGGCGCCGTCGCCGCGGCAGGCGCGCTCCTCGTCGTCGCGAGACGCCGACGACCGCGCGCGGGCTCGAACCACAACCCGTGACCCTTGACTCGGAGACGGCGCTCGTGTCGGATGGTGCGGTATTCGACGCCAAGGAGGCAACCATGGCATTCGCAGTCATCCAGGAGTTCCCGATCGAGGGTGACGACCGGACCACCACGAACTACGACCGTGTCCAGGAGGCGCTCGGGATGCGCACCAACCCGCCCGCGGGTGGGCTCGTTCACACCGCAGGATTCGACGAGGAAGCCGGGGTCTTCCGCATCTTTGACGTGTGGGAGTCCCAGGAAGCGTGGGATACCTTCATGCGCGACCGTCTGATGCCGATCGTCCGGCCCATGATGGAGCAAGGTGGCCGTGAGCCCGTGACCCGCGTGTACGAACTTCGCGACTTCATGGTGTAGCCACACAGCAGCCGGTTACCCGATCCCTCTTCCGCAGCGCCC
Source organism: uncultured Thermoleophilia bacterium (assembly GCA_963799575.1). GTDB lineage: Bacteria > Actinomycetota > Thermoleophilia > Gaiellales > Gaiellaceae > Gaiella. The sequence goes on along the minus strand of CAWCXK010000005.1, from coordinate 176,921 downwards.
GGACGACCTCGTCTCCGCGCTCCCATGGTTGCGCTCGCACGTGACCGCTGGGATTGTTGGTGCCCGTGAGCCCGAAGCAGAGCCGTTCGGAGAGCCTTGGGCTTGCCGCGCTCGTCTCGATCGGGATCGGCGGCATGGTGGGCGGCGGCATCTTCTCGGTGCTCGGGCTGACGGTGCAGGTTGCCGGCGCCGGCGCCTACCTCTCGTTCGTCGTCGCGGGCACGGTCGCCGCCCTGACCGGGCTCTCGTATGCACGCCTATCGGTGACAGTGCGCAGCCGCGGCGGCACGGCAGCCTTCCTCGATCGCGCGTTCGGGAGGCGGGTTGCCGGGCCGCTCAACCTGCTGCTCTGGTTGAGCTACTTCGTCATGCTCGCCCTCTACGCCGTTGCGTTTGGCGCCTACCTGGCCGCCCTGCTCGGCCTCGATCCGAACGGGATCTGGAGACGTATTCTCGGGAGCGCCGTGATCGTCGCCTTCGCGGCGTTCAACCTGCTCGGCGCCCGCGTCGTCGGCCGGGCCGAGTCGGTGCTCGTCTACTTCAAGCTCGCCGTTCTGCTCGTCTTTGTCGTCGGTGGCCTGTTCACGGTCGATGCGGCTCGGGTGGCACCTGCGGCGTTCCCCTCTCTGGGCGTGATCGTCTACGCGGGGGCGCTGATCTTCCTCGGCTACGAGGGCTTCGAGCTGATCGCGAATGCCTCCGAGGACGCACGGGACCCGGAGCGGACGCTGCCACGCGCCTACCTGATCGCGATCGGCACCGTTATCGTCCTCTACGTGCTGGTGGCGCTCGTCGCCGTCGGCAACCTCACCCCTGCCGCGATCGTGAGCGAGCGCGACTACGTGCTGGCCGCCGCCGCTCAACCTTTCCTCGGAGCGGCGGGGTTCAAGATGATCGCCGTTGCCGCTGTCGTCTCGACCGCGAGCGCGATCAACGCGACGCTGTACGGCTCCGCCAAGTTCACCTATCTGATGGCGCGCCACGGCGAGCTCCCCGCCCGGCTCGGAGAGCCGATCTGGAACCGGCCCATCGGCGGCCTGATCGCGACGACCCTTGGCACGCTTCTGATCGTCAACACGGTCAACATCGCCGGCATCAGCCTGATGGGCTCCGCCGGCTTCCTGATCGTCTTTGCGGCGGTCAATCTCGCGGCCGTCCGCCTCGTCGGCGACACCCGCGCCAGAGTGATCCTTGCCCTTGCCGGAGCCGTCGTGTGCGCGGCCTCGCTCGCCGCCCTGATCGCCTACACGGCCACCCATCACCCGGGCCAGCTCGGCATTCTCGCGGCGCTCCTCGCCGCCGCGGCGATCGGGGAGTCGATCCTGCAGGCGGGGCGGCGCAGTGGCGACAGAGCGCGGGGTACGCCCCGGCGCTAGCGAATGTCGAGGCGCCGGAACGCGATCAGGGCGGCGTACAGCCCACAGATCCCGACGGCGATCAGGACCGCGAAGTCGGCAAGACTCACGCCGTCACCGATCTGGTTGTCGCCGACCGACCAGTAGAAAAGCGAGATGAACCGGAGTGGATGGATGAGGGACACGACCGGAGCGAGTGAGCCAATGAGGTACGACACGGCCGCAAGAGCCGTTCCGGCTCCGAGCGCTGTCGCCCTGCTCCCCGTCAGGGCGCCGACCGTCATAGTGACGAGTCCGAAATCGAGAGCCAGGAGGCAGACCGCGACGGAGACAGCGAGGACGTTGCCGACGGTGACGGTAAGGTCGAACGAGCGACCGACGAGGACGCAGGCGCCGACGGTCGCCGAGACGAAGGCGGCCTGTAGCGCCATCGCCGCGACCTTCTCGTAGAGGACTTCTGCCCGGCGGCGGGGCAGGGTCAGGAGCAGACAGAGTGTCCCGTCCTCGTTTTGCCCCGCGATCGCCGCCGCCCCGTACCCGATCGTGAGGAGCAGCATCACCAACGGGAAGAGATTCGCGTAGATGTTGCCGTTGAGCCATCCCGCCGTCGATGTGAGGCTGCCGCTGACACCGAAGAGCGCGGCAGCGGTCGGGTCGTTCTTGATCAGGTCGTCGAAGGATGTCGAGTTCTTGAAGGACGGATACAGGGCCACGACGAGGAGCGCGTACAGCCCCAGGCCGACCGTATAGCCGATCAGGCTCCGGCGACGGGCCGAGACGTCGAGGCGAGCGATGTCAGCGCGGATGGGGATGCTCCCCGGACGGTGGCTCGCGATAGAGATCGAGGAAGAGCTCGTCGAGATCCGCGTGCCGGGAGGTGAGATCGACCGGGTCATTGTCGGCGATCAGCCGCAGCACCGGCCCGATGCCGCCCGTCACCTGCAGCACGATCGCAGCTCCGTCCGCCTCCGTGACCGCCACTCCCTCGAGGGCGGCAAAGAGCGACGAATCGACCTCGGTGCGGAATCGGACCTCGACCCGGCGTGGCGCGCTCTCGCGCAGGTGGTCGATGGTGTCGGTCGTGACCAGACGGCCCGATCGGATGATCGCGACGCGGTCCGCAACCCGTTGTACCTCGTCGAGATCGTGTGACGACAGGAAGACCGTGCACCCGTCCGAGACGACCTCGCGCACGAGCCGTTCGAACTCGTTCTGCATCAGCGGATCGAGACCGGAGGTCGCCTCGTCGAGGATCAGGAGCTCTGGCCGATGCATGAACGCCAGGACGAGGCCGATCTTCTGCCGGTTTCCCGTCGAGAGCTCCTTCGCCGGCCGGTCGAGGACGACGTCGAATCGCCCGACCAGCTGCTCGACGCGAGACGAATCGACCTTCCCCCTCGCCCGGGTGAACCAGTCGATGTGCTGGCGGCCGGTCAGGCGCGGATACAGCTCGAGCTCTCCCGGGAGATAGCCGACGCGCCGGTGGATCTCGGTGCTGTCTCGCTGCGCATCGAGACCGAGGACGGCGGCGTGCCCGCCGCTCGGCCGTTGCAGCGCGAGGAGCATCCGGATCGTCGTCGTCTTCCCTGCGCCATTTGGGCCTAGGAAGCCGAAGATCTCACCTTCGCGAACGTCGAGGCTCAAATCGCTCACGGCACGCGTCGCGCCGTAGGCCTTCGACAGGCCGACGGTCTCGATCACCACCGCGACGCGCCACCTGAAGGAGACTCACTCACGGGCTCGAGCCTACGCGAGGACAGGGTCGAGGACACGGTAGGCGAGCAGTTTGATGCCGTCGGTGACGAGGAACCAGACCAGCGCGTAGCCCCAGACGAGGAGTGCCCAGTCCCAGCCGAGAGGAGCCATGAACAGCCCGAGGATCGCGATCAGGGTCGCGAGCGCTTGCGTGCCGAGCACGGCGACCAGGAGAATGCGCGCCGGGCGTATCGACCAGAACGGGCCACGAGTGCGGGCCAGGAAGATCGTCAGGTGCCCGGCCACCGACAGCATCAGGTACATCAGCGTCTGGAGCTCGGGCCTGGGGAGGTGAGCAACGCTGTCGCCTATGTAGAAGAGGCCAAGAGCGGCTACCGGGCCGACGATGCCGAGAACGCTCGCGATCCCCAGAACGAGACGCATGTTCCACGCCTCGGGTTGGTCGCGGTAGAGCACGTTGTCATAGGCGATGGAGAGGATTGCGCCGTCGTTGAGCAACGCGAGGATCACGATCATGACCGCCGTGACGGGAAAGAAGTTGAAGATCAGGATCACGAGCGTCACGAGCACGAGCACGCGGAGCGTTTCGGCGATCCGGTAGATCGCGTAGCTGTTCATCCGCTGGAAGATCTTGCGGCTCTCTCTGACTGCGTCGATGATCACCGACAGGCCCGGGGTCGTCAGCACGATCGACGCCGCCGCGCGGGCCGCGTCGGTTGCTCCCGACACGGCGATGCCGCAGTCGGCCTTCTTCAGCGCGGGAGCGTCGTTTACACCGTCGCCGGTCATACCGACGATGTGGCCCTGCTTTTGCAGGACGTCGACGATGTGGAACTTGTGCTCGGGGAACACCTGCGCGTACCCGTCGGCATTCTCGATCGCCTCGGCCGCCGCCTTCGTCTCGTGACGATCGGCGTCGCCGAGGCCGGAGGCGTCGAGAATCGCGGAGCCCATTCCCAGCGTCTTGGCGGTCTCGCGCGCGATCGCGAGGGCATCACCCGTGACCATCTTGACGGCCACGCCCATTTCCCGCGCGGTCGCGATTGTTGCCCTGGCATCCGTTCGCGGCGGGTCGAACAGGGGCAGCACGCCGAGAAACTGCCAGTCGCCGCCTCCTTCTGCCCGGGCCACGCCCAGCGAGCGAAAGCCGCGCGCCGCAAACGCGTTCACGGCAGTGTCGACCTTCTTCCTCACGTCGCCGGAGTTGCCCGAGAGTTCCAGGATTACCTGCGGGGCGCCCTTCGTCACCCTGAACGTCTTCCCATCTGCGGCTTGGACGGCCGCCTCCGTGCGCTTGCTGACCGGGTCGAAGGGCTGGAAGCGGACGACCCGGTAGCCCTCCAATGCCCGGGTGTCGTCGAGGCCGCCGAGGACGGCCCGGTCGATCGAGTCGTCATCGTCGGCCCGTGAGGCGAGCGCGGCGTCGAGGATGACCCGTTCGGCCGGGAGATCGTCGATCGTGAAGGGGTCGCCAAGCATCAGCGTGTTCTGGGTCAGCGTGCCGGTCTTGTCGGTGCAGAGCACGTCGACGCCGGCCAGCTCCTCGATCGCAACGAGCCGGCTCACGATCGCCTCCTTCGTGGCGAGCAGGCGAGCGCCGACCGCCATCGTGACCGACAGCACCGTCGGCATCGCCACGGGGATCGCCGCCACGGTCAGCACCAGGGCGAACTGCACGGTGGTCAGAATCGCGTCGCCGCGGACGATCGAGGTGATGACGATCACCGAGACGAAGATCCCGGCCAGGAGGATCAGGTAGTTGCCGATCTTCAGCACTGCGCGCTGGAAATGGCTGACGGTGTGCGCCTGCTCCACGAGCCGCGCGGTCTTGCCGAAGTACGTGTCCGCGCCCGTCGCGTAGACCAACGCCCCGATCTCACCCTGGCGGATGATCGAGCCCGAGAACACCGCTCCGCCGGACTCAACCATTACCGGCAACGACTCTCCCGTCAGCGCCGACTGATCGACCTCCACCGGGTCGCCGGCCAGCAGCCGCGCATCCGCCGGGACGATGTCGCCCAGGTGCAACCGGATCGCGTCGCCCGGCACCAGTCCGCTTGCCGCCGACGTGGTCCACGCGCCGTCACGCTTGACCCGAGCCATGATCGCCAGCCTGGCCTTCAAGGCAGCGATCGCGTTGCCCGCCTGGCGCTCCTCCCAGAACCCGATCGTCGCGTTGGCGACGAGCAACAGCAGGATGATGAAGAAATCGGCCCAGTGCCGCACCATGGCCGAAAGGACCACGGCCACTTCGATCATCCACGGAATCGGGCCCCAGAAATAGGTCAGGAACGCCAGGAACGCACTGGCTCTCTTCTCCTCGATCTCGTTCGGCCCGAACCGGGCCAGCCGCCTCTGCGCCTCGGCTTCGGCGAGCCCCTCCGGCGACGACTTCAACCGCGTCAGCACCTCCGGCAGCGGAAGCGACCGTAAGCCGTCCTGCCCGTCGCTCCCGGCCGCTGATCGGCCCGAACCGCCTGCCACCGATTGAAGGGACGTGGAGCGGGTTGTGCCCGACCAGGACCGCCTGCAGGACGACCTTGAATGCTCGGGTCCCGGCAGCATGGCGTGTCCTTTCGGATGGAAGTCCGCCGCGCTTCGGGATCGCGGGCGGCTTCAGCCGTTTGCTGTGGCCGAGGGAGCGACCACCTGACTCGGGTCGCTCGATGAGTTTCGCATAAACCTCCTCGGACACACGAGGCGGCTGTGCTTCGGCAGGGCTGATAGGAATGAGCCACCACCTACAGGGAGGGCTTGGTGCCGCGCATCCTCGTTGCCGAGTGCCTACAGGAGATCTCGTCGTTCAATCCGGTGCCGAGCGAGTACGACCTGTTCGTCGTGCTTCGGGGCGACGAGATGCTCGACAGCCAGCGCGGGCTGAACACGTTCGTTGCCGGTGCGCTCGGCGTCTTCGAGGCGATGCCGGACGTCGAGCTCGTGCCGACCTACAGCGCTCGGTCGTTCAGCGCGGGTGAGCTGTCCCGGCAGGGATTCGAGCGGCTCGCCGGCGAGCTGCTCACCGAGGTGACGGCGAACGCGGAGGGCATCGATGCCGTCTACTTCTCCCTCCATGGCGCGATGGGGGCCGATGGGTACTCCGACCCCGAGGGCTACCTGCTCGAGGAGTGCCGCAAGATCGTCGGTAAGGAGATCCCGATCGTGATCTCGCTCGACCTGCACGGGATCCTCACGGACAGAATGCTCCGTCAGGTCGACGGCCTGACGCTGCTCCACACCTACCCGCACGTGGACATGGCCGACACCGGCGCGCGCGCAGCTCAATTGCTCCTGCGCCTCCTCGACGGTGCAAGGCCCGTGATCGCACGCGTCGTCGTGCCTGCCCTCGTACGGGGCGACGAGCTGATCACCGAGACGGGCGTCTACGGCAGGATCATCGATCGGGCTGCGCAGCTCGAGCGCGAGGGCATTGCGCTCGCGGCCGGGCTCATGATCGGCAATCCGTTCACGGACGTGCCCGAGCTCTGCAGCCAGGCAATCGTGATCACCGACGCCGACCCTGACCGCGCGGAGCGCGAGGCGATCCAGCTGGCAGAGGCGTTCTGGCCCGATCGCGCGAGGATGCAGGCCGATCTGACGGCGGTCGAGGACGCGATCGAAGCGGCGCGCGATCTCGACGGCACCGCCATCTTCACCGACGCAGCCGACGCGACGAGCTCGGGCGCGACGGGCGACTCGAACGTGATTCTGCGGGCGCTGATCGATGCGGGGTACGTCGGCACGGTGCTGCTGCCGATTGTCGATCCGCCGGCGGTCGAGGCGGCGTTCGCGGCCGGTGTGGGGGGCGCCGTGCGCGTCTGCCTCGGCGGTGCGTTCGACCCACGGTTCGAGCCCGTCGAGCTGGACGTCACCGTCGACCTGCTGTCGAGCGGTCACTGCGTCCACGAGACCTACGGTGCCCCGAACAACACGGGCCCGCTCGCCGTGCTGCTGCACGACAACATCACGATCGTCGTGACGACGCTTCCGGCAAACCTCTTCGACCGCTCGGTCTTCTTCGCCGGCGGCCGCAATCCGCACCACTACGACCTGGTCGTCGTGAAATCGCCGCACTGCGAGCGGCACATGTTCGTCGACTGGGCAGCCCGGAACTTCGGCATCGACGCGCCTGGTGCAACGAGCGCGAAGCTGACGAGCCTGGGGCACACCGTGTGCGCGCGTCCGATGTACCCGCTCGAGCCCGATGCGACGTTCGAGGCCAGGGCAACACTGTACGGCCGCTGAGCCATCGTCAGCGGGTGGCGCGCCTACGGTGACAACGTGTCTCGCCGTTGCCAGAAGACGGCTGCTATTCTTCGGTTTCCGTCCCGAGTCCCATCGCCGTCCGCGTAGCGTCGGGGGAGTTTCCGGAAACACGATGATTCGCGTCGTTCTCGTCGACGACCACGCAGTGGTGCGGTCAGGGCTCCGGCTCGTCCTCCAGAGCGCGCCCGAGATCGAGGTTGTCGGTGAGGCCGAGAACGGCGAGCGGGCGGTACTCGAGGTGCGCGCACATCGGCCCGACGTCGTGCTGATGGACGTTCAGATGCCTGGAATCTCGGGAATCGACGCGATCCCTGCTGTGCTCCAGGCCATTCCCGAGACGAAGATCCTGGTGTTGTCGATGCAGGATGATCCGCGTCACGTACGCGCGGCGTTCGCTACCGGAGCGAGCGGCTACATCCTCAAGCAGGCCGTCGACACCGACGTGATAGACGCGGTGCTCGCAGTCGCGCGGGGCGAGCAATACGTGGATCCGGCGCTAGGAGCAAAGCTCGTGGCATCCGAGACGGAGGAGCGCCGGCGTGCCACGGTTGACCCGTTGTCCGATCGCGAACGTGAGGTGCTCTGTCTCCTCGCGCTCGGTCACACGAATCAAGAGATCGCGTCGATGCTCGTCCTCTCCGTCCGCACTGCCGAGTCCCATCGAGCGCACATCATGGAGAAGCTGAGCCTGAGATCGCGCGCAGACCTGATGCGCTACGCGATGGACCGCGGGCTCATCCACAGCTGATCTCCGCGCGGCAGATCCGAGCCCGGCTCCACGTAAGCGGGCGGCTAGCGCGACGGGGGAACCATTTGCCGCGTCGAGGTGCACACGGGCAGATGGACCGTGTAACGCGCTCCTCCCGTTCGGGCGCGCGAGAGCCCGATGGAACCTCCGGCGCCGAGCGTAACGGCGCGGGCGGCGGCGAGGCCGATTCCAGGCTCGATGGGGAGCGCTCCGGCGATCGGGCTGGAGGAGCTGTCCGGATCGGACTCGATGTCGAGAACGAGATACAGACCTGGTGTGACGCCGGCGGCTGATGCCGCGCCGCTCTCCATCTCGCGACGAGCGACGATGATCCGCACGCCCCGGCCCGTCTCTCCGTTCGAGGCGACGTCACGCACGAGTGCGGCAAGGCTCTCCGCGACCCCTCTCTCGCTCACTCCGGTCGACGTTCCGACGGGAGAGGCCCGGAACGCGAAATTCCCTGATCCCGCGAGGGGCGTCTCGACCAGAACGGAGAGATGCACCTCGCCCACGAGGGAGGCCTCGACCGATCGCAGGACGGTGATCACACCACCTGGATCCTTCGTCCCGATCCCGGGAGTGTCGGACCCGAAGCGGTCGTCGTCCCGGCGTCGGACGTGCAGGCGCCGAGAGCCGTAGCCGACCTCCCGCTTCAAGACGTTCTGCATCGCTCACCTCTCGCCGATAGGAACAAAGCCTGCCACACTGGCTCTAAGACCCTGTCCCCGGAACGGGTCAGCAGTCGGCATTTGTCACCAGCAGCCTTCCCTGCTCGGCATACGACCCGGAGGGAGGCCGAATCTGGATGGCGCGATCCGCCTGGCGTCGCGCGGCTCGGTGCGAGGCGATGATGACATTGGTCGTGCACGCGGCGCACGGAACGGCTACGTTGAGTCAGGTACGCAGTGCCCAGGCTCTCGTGGCTGACGCATTCTGCGCAGTGCGCTCTCCCTGGTTCGCTCTCCTGAGGAGGCGAACATGGTCCGACTTCTTGTTTGTGACGACTCCGCCGACTCGCGCAGGATGGTTCGCGCCCTGATCCCTGCCCACACCGGCATCGAGATCGTCTCGGAGCTCGCGAGTGGTGCAACGGCGCTCGCTCGTATGCGGGCGAAGCAAGGCACGAGGGGAAGCGGGCCGGTCGGAACCAGATCACGATCCACAGACCTACACCGCGCGACCCAAGCGTCGTTGACGTTTTCACTGCAGCGACCGGAGAGCTCGAGACGGTACACACCGACCTCCAGACGATCACACCCAGGGGCCTCTGACTGCCTGCCGCAGGTCGGACGAAGGGATCTTTCACCATGATCGATCCAAAGCGCTTTGCTCCCCCGACCATCTCGGATCTAGCCCGGCAGATCGAAGACCTTGACGCCGAAGGGATCGACGCACCTCGGTGCCGGAGTCGTGAGCTGTTGCCGGGTCCCGAGGCGAGAGCGCTGGCGGGCCTCGAGGCCATGAGCGACGGCTTCTTCACCCTCGATCGTGAGCTGCGCTTGACCTACGCCAACGCGGCAAGCGCACGACTCACCGGGTTCACCGTCGCCGACTCGTTGGGGAAGACGATCGAGGAGGTGCATCCCGACTGGGCCGGCACGCAGGCGGCCGACGCGCTCGGACGTGTACTTCGTGACAACGTCAGCGCCGAATACGAGATCGTGCATGGTGAGGTGACGTTCGCTGCCCGGGCATATCCGTCGGAGACCGGACTGAGCGTGTATTTCACGGATGCAACAGAGGTCAAGCGGGGCGACGAGGAGCGCCGACGACTGGTGGAGTCCCTGCACGCGATCGAGGTCGGGTTGCACGTCTGGGAGATCGATGATCCGGACGATCCTGCCGGGATGCGGCTCGTCTACTCCAATCCCGCCGCGTCGGTGGCGACGGGGTCGCCGACGACAGGCCTCCTGGGTCGAACGTTGCGAGAGGCATTTCCTGCGGCCGATCCGTCCGGTATTCCTGCCAGTCTTGCCGCGATCGCCGCCGGAGGTGTGTCCCGCAGCTTCGGCGATTTCGGCTACGAAGGCGTTCGCGTCTCTGAGCGGGTCTTCTCGATGCGTGCGTTTCCGCTGACGCACCGGCGCGTCGGCGTGGCGTTCAACGATGTCACGGAGATGCGATCGAGCGAAGCGCGCCTCGCTGCGACCGTGGAGTCGCTCAGCGATGCGTTCTATCGCACCGATCTCGGTGGTCGGATCACGTATGTCAATGCCGCCGCAGTCGCGTTTCTCGGACGTCCGCGGGAGAAACTGCTCACCATGACGCTCGACGACCTCGATGACCAGGCGGGGCTTCCGTTCCGGGCTATCCGCCGTCGCGCTGTCGGCGAGATGCGTCCCGTCGATATCGAGGTCCACCACCGAGCTTCGGATCGTTGGCTCGATATTCGCTGTAACCCGAGTGCCGAGGGGCTCACGATCATCACCCGCGACAGCACCGAGCGGAAGGCGATGGAGACGCGGCTCGTGCAGGCTCAGAAGCTGGAGTCGATCGGGCTACTGGCGAGTGCGATTGCGCACGACTTCAACAACCTGTTGATGGTGATCACCGGCTACGGCGCGTTGATCGAGGCTGAGAAGGCAGAGCTGTCGCCGCTCGCCGTGCAGGGGCTCGAGGCGATTCGCACGTCGGCGGCACGTGGCACGGCCCTGACGCGCAAGCTACTCGTGTTCAGCCGCACGCAGACCGAGTTCACATCGGTTGCCGACGTGAGCCAGGTGGTCACGAGCGCACTCGATCTCGTCGGATCGCTGTTGGGCGAGAACATCACCGTCGAGCGGCGGCTGAACCCGGCCGTGGGTACCGTCGCCCTGGATGTCACACATCTGGAGCAGGTGATCGTGAACCTCGTCGTCAACGCGCGAGATGCCGTTCAGGGAACCGGCACGATCGTGGTCGAGACTCGCACTGCTTCGCTTGCCGAGGGAGCGGTCGCGGGCCTGGCCCCGGGAAGCTACGCGGTGATCGTCGTCGGCGACAACGGCTGCGGGATGGACGACGCGACGATGGCAAGGATCTTCGACCCCTTCTTCACCACCAAGGCGGCAACCCAGGGCACAGGCCTCGGCCTCTCGAGCTCGTACGACACGATCGCGAAGAGCCGCGGGCACATAGGCGTGGCCAGCCGACCCGGCGTTGGCACCACCTTCACGATTTACATCCCGTGCTCCGACCGACCGATCACCTCGAGAGTCGTGGCAGCCCCGCTCACGCGAGAATCCGCGGCGATCCGAAAGGTGCTCGTCGTCGACGATGACGCGACCGTGCGCGGCGTCGTCGCACGAATGCTGCCCTCGGACGGGTACTCGGTAACCGTTGCGAGTGGCGCAGGTGAGGCACGGGAGCGTCTGGCAGTCGAGCGGTTCGATCTCATGATCACGGACGCGGTCATGCCGGGCGAGGATGGCTTCGTGCTCGCCAAGGCCGCTGTTTCAGCTCAGCCCGATCTGCCGATCCTTTTCATCTCCGGCTACGCACCCAGCTCGCTTTCCGGGTTCGAGCTCGCAGGCCGCGCGACGGCGTTTCTGCAAAAGCCGTTCACGGTCGTGCAGTTGACACGCAGCGTCGACGAACTCCTCGCTCGGGCTCAGTCCCGGATCAGCTCGGCACCGGCGCTCCTCGGTACGAGGAGCTAAAGGCTAGCCGGCGGGAAGCGTGAAGCTGACGCGCGCGCCGCCCTCGGCGCGATTCTCGGCCCAGATGCGCCCACCATGCGCCTCGACGAGGCCGCGTGCGATTGCGAGGCCGAGGCCGGCGCCGCGCTGGGACCGCGCCGGGTCGCTGCGCCAGAAGCGATCGAACATGCGCTTCTCGGCCTCCTGGCCGAGCCCGTCACCCGTGTCCTCGACGCTGACTCTCACCGAGTCGAGATCGGGGGCGACGCGTACGGCAACGGCGCCGTCAGAGGGTGTGTGTCGCAAGGCATTGGTCAGGAGGTTCAGCAAGACCCGCTCGACCTTGTCGGGCGCGAATCGGGCGATCGCCGACGGGTCGACGTCGGCGTCGAGCGTGATGTGACGCTGTGCGGCCTCCGCCGTGACGCCCCGGAGGCAGGTCGAGACGAGCTCGCCGAGCGGTAGCGCCTGAAGCTCGAGCGTCAACGCGCCCGCATCGATTCGGGCGAGCTCGAAGAGGTCGTCGACGAGGAGCGTCAGCCCGCGCACCTGGTCGCCGAGCGCGGGCAGGTAGTCGGCGGGCTCGGCGAGACCGTCCTCGAGAGCCTCGAGCATCGCCTGCATGTTCGCGAGAGGGGTGCGCAGGTCGTGGCTCGCCCAGGCAACGAGCTCGCGGCGGGCGTCGAAGAGCCGTTCGAGGTTCATCGCCATCTCGTTGAACGTCGCAGCCATATCCGCGACCTCGGCCGGCCCGGACTCGGGAGCACGGACCGTCAGGTCTCCTTGCGACAACGCCAGCGATGCGTCCCGGACCCGGTCGATCGAGCCCGCGATCGAGCGGGCGAGGAACAGGCCACCGATCATGGCAACGGTTGCCGATGCGGCAGACATCGCCAGGATCTTCACGTCGTCTCCCATGTGAAACATGACCCAGCCGGAGAGGAACACCGAGGCCAGCGGCAGGCAGACGGCGAGGGCGGCGAGGCCGATGAGCTGCAGCCGGACGGTAGGCAGCGAACGCAGCGCCAGCGCGAGGACGAGCCCCACGCCGAGCGTGATCAGCGAAACGACGATCGCGCCCCAGATCATCGGCTCACGGCACCAGTCTGTAGCCGACGCCCCAGATGGTCTGGAGATGCACCGGCTCGGAAGGGTCGGTTTCGATCTTCTCGCGCAGGCGTCTTACGTGAACCGTCACGGTCCCCGTGTCGAGCGCGGCCTCGTAGCCCCAGACGCGGCTCATGAGCTGATCTCGCGCGAACACGCGCCTCGGATTGCCGGCCAGGAAGCTCAACAGATCGAATTCCTTCACGGTCATGCGCAGCTCGCGCCCCGCCTTGCGCACCTCTCTCGTCTCGGTGTCGATCTCGATGTCACCGAAGGCGAACCGCGCGGGCACGGTTTCCACTGGTGCGGAGCGGCGCAGGACCGTTCGCACGCGGGCCGCGAGCTCGCGGGGCGAGAACGGCTTGGTCACGTAGTCATCGGCGCCGAGATCGAGCCCGACGATGCGATCGGCTTCTTCTCCACGGGCCGTCAGCAGGATCACGGGGAGCGCTGATCGGGCGCGGATCCAGCGGCAGAGCTCGAGTCCGTCCATGCCCGGGAGCATCACGTCGAGGACGACCAGGTCGGCGGTCTGCTCCTCGAGGATCGCCTGCGCCGTCGTGCCGTCGTCGGCCTCGAGGGTCGTGTGCCCTTCGCGCTCCAGGTATCGGACGACGACCTCGCGGACGATCGGCTCGTCGTCGACTACGAGGACTGTTGCCATCGCCGCATTATGTGGGCGGAATGGTTACGGAAGCATGAATTCATGGTCTTACGGTCCTTCCACAGCCCGGTGGGCGGACGGGCCGACGGCCCGTCCGCCCACGGTGGGGCGCGGAACGGCGTTCGGCTAGCTGACCGCCAGCCCGGCGGCGGTGGCCGGGATGTTCAGCTGGCTGCCGACGTAGGTGAGCACGCCGTCCTTTCCGACGGAGAGCTGGACGATGCCGTGAGAGCCTGCGGCGAGCACGTAGAGCGTGCGACCGTCCTCGCTCAGCGCCTCGTCGAGCGGCGTCATACCCTGCACCGAGACGGCGCCGAGGAACGTGATCGATCCGTCGTGGCCGACGGAGAACGTCGAAACGGAGCCGCTGGCAGCGTTCGCGACGTAGGCGAAGCGGCCGTCCTTCGATGCGACGAGCCAGCAGGCAGCGTTCTCGCCGGTTGCGACCGGCGCGGTGATCGTCGACACGGTGCCGTCCTTTGCGACCGCGTAGGACGCCGCGCCGCTCGACCCGGCGACGCCGGCCAGCGAGACGAGAAGGTGTCCCTTCTTGTCGAAGTCGAATCCGAACGGCGTCCCGCCCGGCGCGACGTCGAACGTCTTCAGCGCGCCGAGCAGGCCGCCCCTGCCGACCGCGAACGTGTCGATCTTGTTCGTGCTGCGACCGGCGACGACGAGCGTGTCACCGTCGGGTGTGAACTGCAGCTGCGCGGCGTCCGTTGCGCCGGCGTTGAGGAAACGCGTCGAGCCAGGAATCGGCGTCAGCCCGTCCTTTCCGAGACGAAAGCCACTGACCGTCGCGAGCGCCGCGTTGTCCTTGTTCAGAACGTAGACGAGCTTCCTGTCGACTGCGACGCTGACGGGCCGGGTGCCACCCGACGGTGCGGTGTCGAGCAGCACGGCCCCGTCGTGGTCGACGCGGAACGCCGCCAGGCTGTCCGAGCCCGGGTTGACGGCGAGCACCACGCGACCGTTGTCGGTGACGGTGACGGCCCCCTGCGAGGCCAGGCCGGCGCCGGTGCCGAGGCCGCCGGCAGAGACGCTCCCGGCGGGCGAGAGGGAGCCATCCGCGGCACGGGCGTAGATCACGAGCTCGTTGCCGGCAGCGGCATTCGAGATCGTGTAGGCGTAGCCGGCGGCGGCGGTTCCGTGGGCGGACGCAGCCCCGGCTGCGACGAGCACCGCGACGGCGGCGAGGAGAGCGAGAGCGAGACGCTTCATGTGAAACGAACCTCCTGGATCGAATGAACTCAACGGGGAGGAGAGTCAGGGGATTGTTCAAGGCGTTACGCCGGTTGCCCCTCGAAGTCCTTAAGGAACCCTGAACTCCGCGAGCGCGCGACACCGCTTGACATGAGAACTATGATTCTCAGGTAGTGAGAACGTTTATTCTCAAGGCCCGCTCACAGAAGGAGAGCACGATGAACCTCACCGTCGACCAGCTCTGGCGGTATCCCGTCAAGAGCCTTGCGGGGGAGGCGATCGACGTTGCGGAGCTGTCGCCCGACGGTATCGCCGGCGACCGCCTCGTGCACGTTCGCGGCCCCGAAGGCGTGAGGACATCGCGCCGCCACCATCGCCTGCTCGGCCTCGAGGGAGCGCTCGGGGCAGACGGCAGTCCACTCATCGACGGCATCCCGTGGGCGTCGGTGGAAGCTCTCGGACGGGTGCGGACGGCAGCAGGGGAGGATGCAGAGCTGGTCGGCTACGCAGGAATCGAGCGCTTCGACATCCTCCCGCTCCTCGTCGCGACCGACGGCGCGGTGGCCGAGTTCGGCCGCGACATCCGGCGTCTGCGTCCGAACATCGTGATCGGTGGCGTCGAGGGCCTGGCCGAGAGGGCATGGCCCGGTGGCACGCTCCGGATCGGCGATGTCGTCATCGGCCTCGACTCGCTGAGGGCGCGCTGCCCCATGACCACTGTCGACCCGGACACGCTCGAGCGAGATCCCGACGTTCTCAAGGACATCGGCAGGCGGTTCGGCGGCAGGCTGGCCCTCAACGCAGAGGTCATCGTAGGGGGCACCGTGCACGTCGGCGACGCGGTCGAGCTCCTCCCGGCCAGGACCGGAGTGGCGGCGTGAGCCCCGTTGCAACGCTCGACGACGACACAGCGCGCGCCGCACTGCTCGCCGCTGCCGACGTCGTCTTCTACGCCCGCGGCCTGGGGGGCACGGGCATGGCCGAGATCAGAGATGCGTCCGGCGTGTCGCTGAGACGCCTGTACGGCCTCTATCCCTCAAAGCAGGACCTTGCCGCCGGGTGGCTCGAAGCCCGGCATCGCACGTGGATGGAGTGGTTCGCGGATGGCATCGAGGTGCGCACGAGCAGCGGCGTGAGGGTTATCGACGCGGTCTTCGACACGCTCGCCGACTGGGCGTCAACGCCCGGGTATCGGGGTTGCGCGTTCGTCAACACCGCCGCGGAGGTGGCGGAGATCGACGAACGGCATCTACGGATCATCGCCTCACACAAGCGCGCGCTCGTCGAATTCCTGACCGGGTTGATGCGGGATGCCGGGATCGCGGACCCCGAGGACGTCGGCAAGGCGGTGGGCGTCCTCGTCGACGGGGCGATCGTCCAGGCGGCGGTCTTCGGATCGCTGGGCCCGATCGATTCGGCGCGAGCCGTCGCGCGACGGCTCGTCGGTTAGCGGCGCCGGCGGGCGCTCACGCGGCGCCCCGGCCGGTCGTCGTCAGAGATCGAGGATCAGATGGTCGCCTGGCCGCGCGCAGCAGATCAACGCCGAGCCGGCGGCGGGCGGCTCGACTGGATCGGGGCTGTACTCCACGCTGCCGGCGACGACGGCGGTCTCGCAGCTGTGGCACACGCCCGTCCGACACGACCACCTGACAGGGACGTCGCACGCCTCAGCGAGGTCGAGCAGGCTGGCATACGCCATGCTCCAGGGAACGGCGAGGTTGCTGCGCGCGAACTCGACCGTAGGCCCGGTCCCGGGCGCCCCTGCGGGTGCATGAGGGGGTCTCGATGGTCCCGAGGCGATGCCGGGAGTCTGGCCGGGCGTCGGTCCGAAGAACTCCATGTGGATGCGGCTCGGGTCGAGGCCGAGCCCGGCAAGTGCGGCACCGGTCTCACGCATGAACGAGGCAGGGCCGCAGAGATATGCGTCCGCGTCGCGCGGCAGCGTCGAGCGACGCGAGCAGGGCGGGGGAGATGCGCCCGGTCGCGTCGAAGTCTCGCCCCTCGACGTCGTCTGGCCCGGGGCGACTGAAGGCGATGTGGCGTCTCGCCTTTGCGAGTGACGCGAGGAGCGTCCGGACCTCGGCTCCGAAAGCATGGTCCCTGCCGTTCCGTGCACCGTGGAGCCACCAAACCTCCCTCTCGGAGTGCTTGGCAGCGAGCGCGTGCAGCATGGCGAGGGTTGGCGTGGCGCCGACGCCGGCGCTGAGCAGGAGTACCGGATTCACGGTCGCGTTGAGCGTGAACGTGCCACGGGGGGCTGCAATCTCGAGGTGGTCGCCGACCTGCAGGCGCTTGTGCAGATAGCTGCTGACGGCGCCGTCTGGCTCGTGTTTGACGCTGATTCGGTAGTACTCGGCTCCAGGCGGCCCGGACAGCGAGTAGTTGCGCAGGAGCGACGCCTCACCTGGTCCGACGTGTACCCGGAGCGTCAGGAATTGTCCGGGAAGGAACGCCGGTACCGCGAGACCGTCAGGATCGACCAGCTGGATCGACACGATCGAGTCGCTCTCACGCACGAGCTCGCTGACGGTGAGGGTGCGGAATCCGGGCCACGCCGGCGGCGGGCTCGTCACTGCGAGTCCGACGTTGCCGTTGCCCCCCTCCTCGAGGAGCGCGCGGAACGAGGATTGCCATCCGGGGCTGAGCGCAGGCATCCGGAGCGCACGCTCCAGTCGTTCGCGGGAGTGCCCGGGGAGATAGAGGAGCGCGTCGACTTCCGCAACCGTCATCCGCTCGGGGCCGGCCGCAACCTTGAGGATCTCGTCGCCGGCCTGGACATCGCCCTCGGAGATCACGCGAAGGTAGAAACCAGGACGCCCGTGTGAGACGAGTAGCGCGGGGATGCGCGGATCGTCCATCCGGACGCCTACCCGGTAGCAGGTGACCCGCGGCTGACTGACCTCGAACACCGCCGTGCCGATTCGATAGCGGTCGCCGATGCAGACCTCGTCGTCGCCAAGCCCGTCGACCGTGAAGTTCTCCCCGAACTGGCCGGGCACGAAATCGTCTCGACCGAGCTCGCGTTCCCAGTGTCGGTACGAGTCGAGCTGGTACACGAAGACTGCCCGCTGCTCGCCCCCGTGCCCGGCCAGGTCACCTTGCCCGTCTCCGTCGACGTTCAGCCTGCGCACCGTCCGCGGCCCCGCCACCGGTTCTTTCCAGATCCCGGTGAAGACGGTGCGCCCGTGCCACTCGACGTCGCGTGGCAAGCCCACGTTCAGCGAGATCAGTCGGCCGACCGACTCTGCCTTCGGGATCGCTGCGGCGGCCGGCACCTACGGCAGAAGGTCAGGCTCGGAGTCGCGGTCGTCCCTTGGCTTCGCTCGACGCTCCGCTTCCGCGACGACCGTTCGCAATGAGCTCCGCACCGCTCCTTCCCAGGCGAGCGCGACGCGATCACCCCACCACCCGCCGGCAGCCCAGAAGTCTGTCCCGAGCTCACCTTCCCATGTCAAGCTGGTGCCCGTTGCTGTGTCGGTGAGGACGAACGATTCCATCACGTGGGGCACCGGCCCGCGGACGAGCCGAAAGTCGATCCGGCCAGGGCGGTCGAACCGTACCGTTTCGACGGTGGTGGTCGTGCGCCCCTTCACCTCCGTGAAGTGAGCCGCCAGCACCATGTCCGAGCCGCGCTCCCAGACCGCCAGCTTGGCCGCGAGCGCCCGGGGGGTACGACCGAGATAGGGGGTCGTGACGATGTCGAATACGAGCTCGCGCGGTGCTTCGATCTCCCAGGTCACCGGCCCGAGCCCACGTACCCTACGGCCCAGGCCGGTATCGACGGTGATTGCGCCGCGCGCGACCATTCGGTAGCCCAACCAGGCACCGGCCATGAGCCCGAGGGGAAGGATGGGACGCCTCATCGATCCAGTCTATGCCCGGGCGCTGGGCGCGGACTTCCGAGCGGGACCGACGGGGCGGCCCGGAGTCACAGCTTCCGGGCCGCCACCGAAGGGCCGAGGCGGATGGGCTACTTCGGCCTGGCCGCGTGCCAGCCGTCGACGCCGTCGCACTTGACGATTCGAGCCTTGTCCCCGACGTACGTGTAGGCGGGGAGGCCGTTGACCGTGAGCTGGTGCTTCATGCCACGCTTGATCGTGCCGAAGGTGGCCATGACTCCCGTGACGTGCTTCGGGCACCGTCCCGGTGACGTAGACCGGCGGCCACTGCTTCAGGCACGAGCCGGTGCACTTGATCTTCCCGCCGGCCTTCTTCTCGACGTCCCAGTAGTAGATGCCGAGCTTCATCGGGGTGGCGATCACCTTGCCGATGTTGGACTTGGTCTCGATCGCCGGCTTCATCGTCGAGTCGGTGGCTGCCATGCCGCCCGAGACGGCGACGACGGCTGCGGCAACGGTTGCGAGCAGGAGGGCGAAACGCATTGAGGCTCCTTCTTGGTTGGTGTGGGGTGGCTGCGTCAGTGAATGGTTTGCCAGCGATCCGGGCAGAGCGCAATGGCCACGGCGTCCTCTTAAGCGACTGTTCAGATTCGTGCCGGAGGCCGAGGAACGTTTCAGAATTCCGTAAGTTTCGAGGGTCTCGGCGGCGCTACGTTCCTGGGATGGAGACTCCTCCGATTGCAGGCTCGGATGCACGACCGTACGGCCGACGGGCGTTTCTCGCGGTCACAGCGCTCGGCCTGAGCTCGCTCGCCTGGGGACGCCCGGTGTGGCACGCACTCGGCGGCGCGGCGAGCCCGTTGACCGAGGCGCTCCCGGCGAGCATCGTTCCCTCGGCCGGCTGGCGGATCTACACCGTCGCCTCGTCGATGCCGCGCTTCGAGCAGGCCACGTGGCGGCTGAGCGTGGACGGCATGGTCGACTCGCCGCAGTCGTTCAGCTACGACGAGTTGCGCGCGCTCCCACGTTCCGAGCAGATCTCGACCTTCCACTGCGTCACCGGCTGGTCCGTGCAGAACGTCCACTGGGCGGGCGTGCGACTCTCGACCGTCCTCGATCATGTCGGGGCGCAGCCCAGCGCGCGCGTCGTGAGCTTTACCTCGGCCGAGAAGCCGTACGTCGACACCTTGACCGCCAAGCAGGCAAGGCTCGGCGACGTGATGCTGGCCTACGAGATGGACGGCAAGGCGCTCCCCCGGGTCCACGGAGCTCCACTGAGGCTCGTGATCCCGGAGATGTACGGCTACAAGAACGTGAAGTGGGTCGAGCGGATCACGCTCGGACGCGAAGCGCCGGCCGGGTACTGGGAGCAACGTGGCTACGACACGGATGCGTGGGTTGGTGGCTCGAACGGCCTCTAGGCGGCGTCCAACGATGCGACGGTTCTCGGTGACCGAGCGTGCACTGCACTGGATCCATGCGAGTGCGTTCCTTGCGCTCCTCGTGACCGGGCTCATTCTCTACGTGCCGTACCTGGGAGAGCAGATCGGTCGGCGCCCGCAGGTCAAGGAACTGCACCTGCTCATTGCCGTCGGCTGGGCGATCGCGCTGACGGCCGTCGTCGTGCTGGGCGACCGGCGTGGCCTGCGCCGCACGTTGCGCGAGCTCGATGCCTTCGACGAGGACGACCGGCGTTGGCTCATGGGCCGCCGCGCGCCGCAGGGAAGGTTCAACGCCGGGCAGAAGCTCAACACCGTGCTCACCGGCGCATTCGCCCTACTGTTCGCCGTGTCGGGGACGCTCCTCTGGCTCGGCGAGCGCAACACGAGCTTCCGGTTCGACGGCACGATCGTGCTTCACGATGGGCTCACGCTCTTCTCGGTTCTGCTCCTTGTCGGGCATCTCTACCTGGCCGTCATTCATCCGTCCACGCGGCACGCGTTGCGTGGGATGACGCGTGGCGACGTCCGGGTCGACTGGGCTCGCGAACATCACGCGAAATGGGTCGACGGCGATCCAGAGCCGCGCAGCTAACGAGCTCGGAGTACGGCCGGAGTTCAGGTCGGCTCGCTCGTTCGCGCGATTTGTCTCCCGGACGGGTTTCGCGATAGCGTCCGTCCGCGATGATTTCCCCGATTGATCGGAGTGCGTGAAGCATGAGCGAGAACGGGAAGATCTACGAGGGTCAGTGCTATTGCGGAGCCGTCAAGATCGTCGTCACGGGTGACCCGGTCGGCGCCGGGTACTGCCACTGCAAGGCCTGCCGGAGCTGGTCGGCCGGGCCGGTCAACGCCTTCACGCTCTGGCCGCCCGAGGCGATCACCGTGACGCAGGGCGAGGACAAGATCGCCGAGTACAACGCGAACCCGCGGAGCTACCGGCAGTGGTGCACCGTCTGCGGTGGCCACCTGATGACGCGGCACCCGGAGTGGAACCTGGTCGATGTCTACGCGGCGACGATCCCGACCCTCCCGTTCGAGCCCGGCGTGCACGTCAACTACGAGTCGACCGTGTTGCCGATGAAGGACGGCCTGCCGAAGTTGAAGGACTTCCCGGCCGAGCTCGGCGGGTCGGGCGAGTCGATGGCCGAGTAGAGCGTGCTCGAGGCTCGAGAGTAGGCTCGGGAGGAGGAGTCGTGCGAGCGGCCGCGTCGCTCCGACGGGTGTGGCGGCGCTCGCGACCTTCCTCCTCGCCCTTGCCCGCTGGGCGCCTCCCGTGACGAGCATCCCTGAAATCCCCCTCGACCTCCCGCTCGTCCTCCGCCCCTCACGCCGGGGGACGATCGCCGCGTTCGGGGCGGCGCTCCTGTTCGCTCTCGTCGGTCTCGTCGTCGCCGTGTCGGGAGGCGTGCTCGTGGCCGTCTTCTGCTTCGTCCTCGCGACGGTCGGGCTCTACGGCGGTGTCATGGGCCTCCTGCCAAAGCGCACGGAGCTCGAGCTCGACGATCAGGGCTATACGGTCGTTTCGCCGGTCAAGACCTGGAAGGCGGTCTGGAGCGAGATCGAGCGGTTCGAGGCCCAGACGATCGACATGGGGCCGCGGAGCCGCGTCTCGGTCGTGCGGGTCTTCTACCGCGACGGCTTCGGCGCGGCGCACGAGGCCACGTCCCTGCCGGGCAAGGTGCTCGGCGTAGACGAGAACTACGTGATGCCCGGCTACGGGAACCTCGACAACGAGCAGCTCGCCGAGCTGCTGACGCGGTTCCTGACCCGCTACGGCAGCTAGACGCTAGAGCGGCTCGGGTGTCGGCGGAGAGCCGCCGCCGAGGTCGCGCAGCCCTGTGCAGTCCACGCATCTCACCCCGCGCACCTCGACGATCACGATCAGGACAGCCCGGCAGGCACGACAGCGAACGACCGTCCCGGGCGCGTCGAGGTAGACCGCACAGCCCGCCAGAGGCCAGCGCATACCGCACGATTTGCAAACACAGTCGGCAGCGGTCATCTCGGCCCCGAATACCTCGAGGAGAAGGCCGCCGATCGCATTGCCGTCGAGTGCCCTGCTCACCGTGCGCCCGTTCCGCCGAAGCGCTCCGTTTTGATCAGCTCTGTCGCGTGGCCGAGCTCGACGAGCGCCTGGGCTGTCGCTTCCACGAACGCTGTTGGGCCGCAAACGAAGACGAGCGATCGGTCTCGGGCCGGCCACGCGACCTCTGTGAGCATCGCCCGGTCGACCCGGCGGCGATACCCGCTCCAGTCGTCGGGCCAGGCGCGCGTGAGCGCGAAGCGGATCTCGATCGCGTCCCGGGCGGCCGCCGCTGCGAGCTCGTCGCGATAGATCACGTCATCGAGCGTCCTGGCCGAGTAGAGCAGGCGCACCGGCACGTCGCTCCCTGATGCCTGGTGGTGTCTGAGCATGGCGCGGAAGGGGACGACGCCGGAGCCGCCTCCGATCAGAAGCAGCGGGCCACGGGTCGATGCATCCCACACGAAGTAGCCACCGATCGGGCCGCGCAGCTCGAACTCGTCGCCCGCACGAAGCTCCCCGGTGAGGTACCCGGATACCTCACCGTCCTCCAGACGCTCGACGGTGAGAACGAGGTCGGCGTCCTCGGGCGCAGACGCAATCGAGTAGCTGCGCTCGGCCTGGTACCCGTCTTCGGCCGTGAGTCGCACGTCGACGTGCTGGCCGGCCCGGTGGCGCGGCCACCCCGGCACGTCGAGGACGATGCTTCGCGTGCTCGCCGTCTCGTCGACGACGGCGCGCACTGTGGCGACCTGCCAGGTCAGTCGCCGTAGTAGCGCTGTTCCTGCCACGGATCTCCGTAGTTGTGGTACCCGAAGCTCTCCCAGAAGCCCGGCTCGTCCTCGAGCTTCAGCTCGAGGCCGCGCACCCACTTGGCGCTCTTCCAGAAGTACAGGTGCGGAACGAGGAGCCGTGCCGGCCCGCCGTGCTCCGCGTCGAGCGGCTCGTCGTCGAACTCGAACGCAACCCACGCCCTCCCACCGACGAGATCCTCGAGCGGGAGGTTCGTCGTATAGCCGCCCTGTGACCACGCAGTCACGTACTCGGCGGTCGTCTCGACGCCGTCGAGAAGGGTGTCGACCGAGACGCCCGTCCACGTGGTGTCGAGCTTCGACCACTTCGTGACGCAATGGATGTCGACCGTGAGCGTCTCGCGGGGCAGCCGCTGGAACTCGTCCCAGGTCCATGAACGAGTGTCGTCGACCTCACCGCTGACGATGAAGCCCCATTCCTCCAGATCGGCGTGCGGCGTCGGTCCGGCAGAGAGCACGGGGAAGTCGTCGGTGAGGTACTGGCCCGGCGGCACCCGTGCGGCATCACGACCCCCCGACCGCCGTCGTTCGCCGAAACCTCGAGAAATCGGTGTCATGGGAACCCCCTCCCGGTCGCTCTCGCCATTCTCGTCGTGGGGCGTTGTCTGCGCAATCCCTATTCTCCGGGACCAACCCACGAGCCGAGTCGAGGATCATGCCCGTGACTTCAAACGCCATAACCCTGCCGGCCACGCGACACGCGATCTTCCTCGTCGTGACCCTCAACCTTGCCGAGAGCAGCCGCATCGCCGCACGAGCGGTCTGCGCCGACGTCGCCGGCCTCGTTCGCGCCGTGGGGGCGCGGGATCATCAGGGAGAGCTCTCGTGCATCGTCGGTGTGGGCTCCGATGCGTGGGACGTCCTGTTCGGGGATCCGCGCCCCGCCGAGCTTCACACGCTGGCCGAGATCGTCGCCGACTCACGCCACTCCGTGTCGACACCCGGCGATCTCCTCTTCCACATTCGCGCCGAGCGGATGGACCTCTGCTTCGAGCTCGCCATCCAGATCGTCTCGAGGCTCGACGGCGCGTCGTCGGCCGTGGACGAGGTGCACGGATTCCGCTACTTCGACGACCGCGATCTCACCGGCTTCGTCGACGGCACCGAGAACCCCGTCGCTGCAGACGCGGTCGCTGCCACGCGCGTTGGCGACGAGGATCCCTCACTTCGCCGGCGGCAGCTACGTGCTGGTGCAGAAGTACGTCCACGACCTCGCCGCCTGGGACGCGCTCCAGACCGAGGAGCAGGAACGGATCATCGGCCGCACCAAGCTCTCCGACATCGAGCTCGCGGACGACGTGAAGCCGACCAACTCCCACAGCGCTCTGACGGTCATCGAGGAGGGCGGGGAGGAGGTCGACATCCTCCGCCACAACATGCCCTTCGGCGACGCAAGTGGCACGTCCGGCACCTACTTCATCGGCTACGCGCGCTCGCCCCGGGTCATGGAGCAGATGCTCCAGAACATGTTCGTCGGCAACCCGCCGGGGAACTACGACCGCCTGCTCGACTTCACCCATCCGGTGACAGGGACGCTGTTCTTCGTGCCTTCGGCCTCGTTTCTCGACCAGATCGCCTGAGCAGTTCGAGCGTCCGCCGGGTCGATCGCGAAGAACGAGCGCGTCGAGGGCGGGGCGAGGTGGCTCGCTACAGTGGCAGCGATGAGGCGACGTGGCATGGTGCTCATGGCGGTCTCGGCTGCAGGCCTTGCTCTGGCCTCCGGCGCCGGTGCGACTGCGACCTACGACCCACCACCACTCGACGCCGTCGTCCTCACCGCCAAGCAGGCCGGCCCCGGCTACGCGCGCGCCACAATGGACGGCGGCCGCCAGGTGAAGGGACAGGTGACCCTCGACTTCTGTGGCGGGGGCTACGCCAGCGAGAAACTCCGGTTCAGGCGCCTCCAGACGGTCTACGCCAACCCGGTCGGTGGAGTCCAGCTGTCGAACGAGGTCGTGCGGTACACGCCGGGCGGCGCGCAGCTGGCGCTCCGCGAGGTCGCACGCCGGGTGAGGACGTGTCCGCGTTCTCCCGTGCAAAGCCCTGTCCCGGGGCACGGTGCCGAGCGATACCTCTCCGTCGAGTTGCTCCACGACAAGGGGCTACTCGCCGGCTCCGTCGCAATCAAGATGAAGCTCGAGATCGTCGACAACGGACAGAAGGTGCGGCGCGAGATCATCGCCGTCTACCAGCGGCATGGCAACTTCCTCTCCGGCGTCTATGCCTCGGGCGGCACGGCGGCCACGCGCCTCGCGGGCGCGCTGCGCGCCGCCCACGCAAGCGCGGACAACCTGCTCCGCAGCGATCAGCCGACGGCCTGAGCCCTAGGGCGGCGGACGGTCGCTCGAGCACAGGCTCGGCAGCCTTTGTCAGCCGCCACGCCACAGCGCTCCGAGCTGCATCGCGAACCGCGGCGTCCCACGCCGATCCCGGCCGGTGCCGGGTTGTCGGACGAGCGCGACTGACCGCGCGGGCTTGCCAAATATACCCCTAGGGGGTATTATTCTCGAATGGATATTCCGAAAGCCCTTCGACCAGGAGGCAGTTCCATGACAGTGGCGACAGTGGCACACGACCACGAGCGCGGCGGACAGACCACCCTCAACAGAACGGCCTTCCTGGCGACGGCCCACTGTCTCACCGGCTGTGCGATCGGCGAGATCCTCGGCCTCGTGATCGCGACTGCGCTCGGCTGGGGGAATGCCGCATCGGTCGCTCTCGCGACCGGGCTGGCATTCACGTTCGGCTACGCGCTGACGTTGATTCCCATCTTGCGTGCAGGTATTCGGCGGCGGCGCGCCGTCCGCCTCGCCATCGCATCGGACACGCTCTCGATCACGACGATGGAGCTGGTCGATAACGCGTTCATCCTGCTCGTCCCTGGAGCAATGGCGGCCGGACTCGGCGACGGCCTGTTCTGGGCCAGCCTTGCGGCGAGCCTCGGGATCGCGTTCGCCGCGACCTTCCCCGTCAATCGCTCGCTGATCGCGCGCGGTCGCGGCCACGCCGTCGTCCACGAGCTTCACGCGCACTAGGGCTTGGTGCGCTTCGCGGCTGGCTACCATCGCCGACATGTCCAACCACCGCCTCGTCTACTCGACCGACGACGGTGATCGCCGGCGGGACGCGCAGGGCCGTCGGGCCGCACCGTCGGCGGGGCCGGCGCTCCCGAAGGATGGCGTCGTGCGAGTGTTCCGCGAGAAGGGAGGTCGGGGAGGCAAAACGGTGACGGTCGTGCGGGGCCTCGACGGCGATCTGGCCAAGGTCGCTAGCGACCTCAAGCGGCACTGCGGTTCGGGCGGCTCCGTCAAGGGCGATGCGGTCGAGATCCAGGGCGATCATCGCGAGAAGGTCGTAGCGCGACTCCAGGCGTCCGGCTACCGCGCAAAGCTCGCCGGCGGCTGAACTACCCCGACTCGGGTGCGGGCAGAACGTCCCGTTCAGGCGCTACAGCCGGCGTGTCGTCGGGCGCCGTCGCCTGCACGACGATCGCGGCCGTGATCACGGCGCCGCCGGCGAGCGTTGCCGTCGTCGGCTGCTCGGAGTACGCGAGCCACACCCACACCGGCCCGAGCACGACCTCGAGGAGTGAGAGGAGGGCGACCTCGGCGGGCGGGAGCAGGCGGGCGCCAACGATCAGTAACGCGAGACCGAGGCCCATCTGGAAGACGCCGAGCGCGAAGAAGATGCCCCAGTCGGAGCTCGTCGCCGACCCGAATGACGCGAACGGCGCCACGACGACGATCACGAGCGCCTGTGAGGCACACGTCGCGGGCATCATCGAGACGTCGCGGCGATAGCGTGTGATCACGATCACCACGGCGAACGAGAATGTCATCACGATCGGCAAGGCGACCGCCAAGGCCCCGGCGTGGAACGAGCCGATCACCATCGCTCCGACTCCGACAGCCGCCATGAGCATCGCGAGCCACGTGCGTCGCGAGATCCGCTCCGACAGGATCGCCCATCCGAGCAGGGCCGCCATCACCGGCGCGGACGCCTGCAAGAAGAGGACGTTCGCGACCGAGGTGTAGTTGAGTGCGAGCAGAAACGTCGCCGACGAGAGGCCGAGGAAGAAGGTGACCGCGGCACCGTCTCGGCCGAGGGCGCGAACAGACGAGATCACGCCAGACTCCTCCGTCAGCGCGACGACGACGAGCAGGAAGAGGAAGGCAAAGAGCGCGCGCCCCGCTACCTGCGTCGCCGGGGTGGCATCCAGCTCGCGCTGGGCTAGGCCGGCGGTCGACCACGCCATCGCCGCGAAGACAATTGCGACACGACCGTTCCTCGTCGCGCGCCGGTCGTTCGGAACGGTCATTCCCGCAGTCAACCACGATGTAATGTCGAGCCGATGGGAGAGTCGCAATGAAGCCGTCGATCGCGCCGGCCGTCGGTCGTCTCGGCACCGAGGGGGCGTTCGCCGTCCTCGCCCGGGCGCGCGCGCTCGAGGCAACGGGACGCGACGTGATCCATCTCGAGATCGGCGAGCCCGACTTCGAGACGCCGCCGCACGTGGCCGAGGCGGGGATTGCTGCGATTCGCGCGGGCGAGACGCACTACTGCCAGACGGCCGGGCTCCCCGTCCTGCGCGAGGCCGCGGCTCGGTCGCTCGCGAGCTCGCGGGGTGTCGCGATCGATGCCGAGAACGTCGTTGTCGCAACCGGCGCCAAGCCGTTCCTGTTCTTCACGGTGCTCGCAACGTGCGGCCCGGGCGACGAGGTGATCTACCCCGACCCGGGCTTCCCGATCTACGAGTCGGCGGTGCGCTTCTCCGGTGCGACGCCGGTGCCGCTTCCGCTCCGCGAGGAGCGCGGCTTCAGCTTCGATCCCGCGGAGCTCGAGTCGCTGCTCAACGAGCGCACACGGCTCGTGATCCTCAATGCGCCGCAGAACCCAACCGGCGGCGTGATCGCGCAGGCCGATCTGGAGCGCGCCGCAGCCGCGATCGAGCAGACACCGGCGTGGGTGCTCACCGACGAGGTGTACTCGCGGATCACCTACGACGTCGACGCACCGTCGATCGCCTCGATCCCCGGCCTGCTCGGACGGACGGTGCTCCTCGACGGATTCTCGAAGACGTTCGCGATGACCGGCTGGCGCCTCGGCTACGCGGCCGTGCCGGCCGAGCTCGTCGACCCGCTCACGCGCCTCATCGTCAACTCCACCTCGTGCGTGCCACCGTTCGCGCAGCTGGCCGGCGTCGCGGCGCTCGAGGGTCCGCAGGACGCGGTCGTCGCGATGGTGGCCGAGTTCCGCCGTCGTCGTGACTACCTCGTGCCGGCGCTGAACGCGATTCCGGGCGTGCGCTGCATCGAGCCCGGCGGCGCCTTCTATGCTTTCCCGAACGTGTCCGAGCTGCCGATCGGAGCCGACGAGCTCGCTGACAGGCTGCTCGACGAGGCCGGGGTGGCCCTGCTCTCGGGCACCTCGTTCGGCAGCCACGGTGACGGCCACCTCCGCATCTCGTACGCCTCTTCGCTCGAGAACCTCGAGCGGGCCGTCGACCGGATCAGCGGCTTCGTTGCAGCGTTGTAGGTCTGCGGCGAGCGGCGACGCCGCTATCGTCGGTGTATGTCCGGTCTCGTCGATGTCCATACGCATGTTGTCCCGGCAGGCGACGACGGAGCGGCCACGATCGAGGAGGGCCTCGTCCTGTGCCGTCTCGCCTACGAGGCAGGCACCGAGATCCTGTTCGCGACGCCGCACGCGCACGCACCCTGGGATCACTATCCGCGCACGGCCGAGCGCGACCACCTCTACGCCGATTCGCTGGCCGAGATGCGTGCGGAGGTCGCCCGCTGGGGGCTCGACCTCCGACGTGGCTGGGAGGTATTCCCGAGCGAGGTGGCCGGGAGCGACATCGCCGATCTCGTGCTCGAGGGCACCCGGTCCGTCCTGGTCGAGTTCCCGGGCTCCTGGCTCGACATCGAGGACACCATCGCTGTCGTCGTCGAGGCGGCCGAGCGGGTCGAGGCGGCCGGCTTCGTGCCCGTGCTCGCGCATCCCGAGCGTTGCCGCGCCGTGGCGGACGACCCTACGAGTGTCCGGCCACTGGCCGAGCGTGGCTGGATTCTCTGTCTCAATGCCCCATCGCTCGTCGGCGGTCACGGCGCGACGGCCGAGCGCACGGCGTGGGCACTCCTGGACGCGGGGATCGTCGGCCTTGCCGCCTCTGACGGTCACTCCGTCGCGCGGCCGCCGAGGCTCGAGGCTGCGTATCGCGTCGTTCGCGAGCGCCGGGGCGACGGGATTGCAATGCCGCTCTTCGACGGGCGCGCGCTTCCGTGGGTTTAGGCGTCAGAGCCGCCAGTCGATCGGCGCACGGCCGTCCGCCTCGAGTAGCGCATTCGCCCGTGAGAAGTGGCGACAGCCGAAGAAGCCGTTGCTTGCCGAGTACGGCGACGGATGCGCCGCGGTGAGCACGTGGTGGCGGGTCGCGTCGACCATCGCTCCCTTCTGCTGCGCGTAGCGGCCCCAGAGCAGGAAGACGATGCCGTCGCGCCTCGCCGAGAGCTCGGCGATGAGGCGATCCGTGAACGTCTCCCAGCCCTTCCCGGCGTGGGAAGCGGGCGCGCCCGGGCCGACGGTGAGCACGCTGTTGAGCAGCAGCACCCCGCACTCCGCCCAGGGGGTGAGATCCCCGGAGTCAGGCACCGGCAGGCCGAGATCGCTGCCGAGCTCGGCGAAGATGTTGCGCAGCGACGGAGGAGGAGTCACCCCGGCGGGGACGGAGAACGAGAGCCCCATCGCCTGCCCGCGGCCGTGATAGGGATCCTGCCCGAGGATGACGACGCGCACCCGGTCGAGCGGCGTTCGCCGGAGTGCGTTGAACACCAGCGGCCCGGGAGGGTAGAAGCCGCGACCGGACGCGTTTTCGGCCGCGAGGAACGACCGCAGTCCCTGCATCACCGGGGTCTCGAGCTCGTCGCCGGCCGCCGCGAGCCAGCTGTCGTCCATCTGGGGCCTCACTGCCTGTTTCCCTTCGCCGGACGGGCTTTCGATCATACGATCGCGGCCTGCGCGAGTGGCCGCCACCCTTGCTCAGTAGGTACGCTTCCGCGTGAAATCAGAGCGCGGTCCCGGAGGCAACAGACGCTTCCTTCACCCGTTCGAACAAGGGTGAGAGGAGGTGTGTGATTCATGGCAACAGGAACCGTGAAGTGGTTCAATGACGCGAAGGGCTACGGCTTCATCGCGCCAGACGAGGGAGGTAAGGATCTCTTCGTCCACCACAGCAACATCGCCGGCGACGGCTTCAAGACCCTCGCCGAGAACGCGAAGGTCGAGTACGAGGCCCGCGAGGGCGCGAAGGGCCCGGAGGCGACGAACGTCGTCACGATCTAGCGTTGCGGAGCATGGCCCCTGGCGCGCCTGCGCGCCGGGGGCCTGCGCCACTGTCTGAGAGAGAACGAGAGAGGACGAGGGCAATCGGCGGCGAGGAAAAGATCGAGATGGAAGGCGAGGTGCTCGAGGCCTTCCCGAGCGGGATGTTCCGCGTCGGGCTCGACAACGGCCACGAGTTGATCGCCTACACGGCAGGCAAGATGCGCCGCTATCGGATCCGCGTCAATCCGGGCGATCGCATCAAGGTCGAGCTCTCGCCGTACGACCTCAACCGCGGGAGGATCATCTACCGCTACCGGTGACAACTCCAGGGTCGCGGGCCCCGTGTCGATGAAACGGGCCGACCCGTCCTGCACGCGCGTTGCTAGCGCTTCTTGCCCTTGCGGCCGGCAGATCCAGGTCGCTGCTGCACGATCATGCCCTGGGCGCCGCGCTCGACGCGCCGTCGCTGGTCGCGATTGACGGGCTCGGGCATTGCTCCTTGATCGCCGACCATCTCCATGTAGGCCTTGCGCTCCGACGGCGTCATCACGGCGAGCGCGCGCTGCGCCTGCTCGGGTGTCTTGATCTCACCAAAGCTCTGCATCTTCTTGATCGCGCCCGCGAGCTCCGGGTTCGAGCGCTCGTAGGCGGCGACCGACATCTTCTGGAACCAGCGCCTCATGAACGGGATCTTCGAGAGCTGCGTCACGATCGGGCGCAGGAAGCGGCCGTTCTGGATTCGAGCGAGCAGGAACAGCACCAGCATGAAGAGCAGCGCGATGCCGATGATGATGAACGGCAGGAAGTACAGGGTGCTGATCGCGAGAGGCATCGCGGGCATGCTAGCCGCTCATGTCAGCGTGCGCGCACCGCGACGACGAATCGCCGGGCGGCCGTGCGCCGCGCCGAGTCGGTCACGCGGAGCGTTGCCGTGGGGCGTCCTGCGGCCTTCGGCGTCCCGCGCAGCCAGCCACCTCGTGTGAGGCGCAGCCCGGCCGGAAGCGTACCCGCCTTCAGCGACCAAACGACCGCACCGGTTCCTCCGGCCGCCGTCAACCTGGCGTTGTACGCCCGGCCGACCCGGGCCGGGGGGAGCGCCTTGCTCGTGATCACGAGCTTGGCGACCGTAGGGGCCGCCACGAGCCCGAGGTCCGTGAGCGAACGGTGGATGAGCGTCACCATCATCAGCGCGCCGACGCTGTCGAGGTGGAGGCCGTCGTCCTGGAACCAGTCGGGGTGGCTACGTGAGAAGACGTTCCAGTCGATCACGGTCATCTCGGGATGGCGCGCAGCCGCAGCCCTGATCACATCGTTCATGCTCAGGTACGACGTGCGATCGGCCCGGAGAGTCAGCCAGAGGATTCGCTGGGCTCCGGCCTTGCGCAGTGCCTGGAACGACGTCTCGACGGAGTCGGCGAATGGGCCCTCGAAGTCGTTGTAGCCGACCTCGACGACGACCGTGGGTGCCACCTGGAGCGTCGGGAGGAGGTCGACGAGGCTGAGCGGTCGGACGCCCTGGTACGGGCAGCTCTCACCAACGAGTCGCCGGCAGACGGCGAGCTGGAGGTCGATGTCGATCCCGCTCGAGAGCAGCTTCTTCGAGGGTGCGTCGTAGGTTATCGCGGTGGCGATCGAATCTCCGATGAACGTGACGCGCTCGAGCGGTGGACCGCCCGATCCTGCCTGCCGCGCCTGTCCGGCCGTCGTGCCGAGCACGACAGCGACGAGCAGCGAGAGCAGGAGCGCCCGACCCACGCGAATTGTCAGGCCAACCCGCCTTGCGGATCGTGCTGCATGCTCGCCTTCTCGTCGTCTCGGGCGTGCATGATCCGCTCGCGCAGGTTCTGGGGGTTGTTCACCCCGAGGAAGCTGAACCGGTCGGAGCTCTCGTCGCCGGCCGTGTCGAAGTCGATCGACCCGACCTTCATGATCCGGTCGACCGGCGACTGCTTGACCGTGATGTTCTGGATCCGATCGACGTTGGTCGAGCTCTCGGTCTTCGAGAGGATGCCGCGGCGGATGTTCAGCCGCTTCGTCGTAATCGTGTACTGGGTGAAGAAGCGCTCGATCCAGCCGATCACGATCGTGAGGACGATCCCGGCGATCAGAATCAGCCCGATCAGGAAGTAGTTGATGTCGACGCCGGCCTTCCGGACGAGCAGCAGCAACCCGAAGAGGACGAGGGTGGCGATGAACCACTTGATGTGGAACGAGAGCATGGCGCGCCAGGTCGGGTGACCTTCCCAGATCACCTCCTCGTTGCCCATCATTTCCATGGCGCGAAGATACCAGCGTTTTCCCGGCGCGATTACCGTCCCGCGAGGGCGGTAGCGTGGCGGTATGAGTAGCGTCGAGACCCCCGACGGCGCGCCCGAGTTGCGCAAGAAGAAACGGTCCGGGTGGCGGCGCTACGCGTTCGCCGGCCTCGGCGCGGCGATCGTGATCGTCACGTTCGCCGTCGTATTGCCGAAGATCGCGGACTACCGGGACGTCTGGGCCGTCGTCGAGACGCTCACGTGGGAATGGGTGCTCGTGCTGATCGGCGCGACGGCTCTCAATCTCGTGACGTTCGCGCCGCCCTGGATGGTGACGCTCCCCGGGCTTCGCTTCCGGCAGGCGTTCGCGATGACGCAAGCGTCGACGGCGCTCTCGATCGTCGCCCCCGGCGGCGCAGCGGTCGGGATGGCGGGCTCGTGGGGGATGCTGCGTGCCTGGGGCTTCCGGCCGGCCGCCGTCACGCGGGCGATTACGCTCACCGGTGTCTGGAACCAGCTCGTCAACCTGGTCTTCCCGGTCGTGGCGCTCTTCCTCTTGAAGGTGAACGGTGGCGAGACGGCCCTCCTCGGCACCGCCGCCTTCGTCGGCGTTGTCGTGCTCGGGGTCGTCGTTGCCCTACTCGTGCTCGTTCTCTACTCCGACGACCTCGCGCACGAGGTCGGCGAGGTCGTGGCCCGGTTCGTCTCGTGGGCGAAGGCGAAGATCGGGCGCAACCCGGTCGAGTGGGGAGGGCCGAGCTTCGCGCGGTTCCGCAACGAGGCCGTCGATCTCCTCGCCCGCCGGTGGCACGTGCTCACGCTCGCGACCTTCGCCGGCAGCCTGACGGTCTTCCTGCTGCTCGTGCTGAGCCTTCGAGCCGTCGGCGTGCCCGCCTCGGAGGTGGACGTCGTCGAGGCCTTTGCCGCCTGGTCGCTCGTCCGCATCATCGGTGCGATCCCGATCACCCCGGGCGGGTTCGGAATCGTCGAGCTCGGCCTGACGACGGCGCTCGTCGCGTTCGGCGGGAACAACGCGGGTGTCGTGGCGGCCGTCCTGATCTACCGCTTCCTGACCGTGGTGCCGACGCTCGTTCTCGGGGGGTTCTCGGCACTCACCTGGCGCTCGCACAGGCGTGCGCCGGAGGAGATGTGAAGGAGACTTCGGGCGGATGGTGAACGAGGGCGCGTGAAGGAGCAAAGCCACAAGACCGAGATGCGGGCCGCTCTCCAGGGTGACTTCGAGCGGCTTCGGGCCAGGCGTGAGGACGGCCCTCCGGTGGCTATTGCACCGCCCGTGGAGGAGCCGATGACCGAGCCCGAGCCCGCTCCGGCGCTCCCCGTCACGCCTGTCGTGGCGGACCCGGTTGCAGCCGCGCCGCCACCCGCCCGCTCGTGGCTCGATCGCCTGCGCGACCGCCGCTGACGGCCCAGGCGACGTTCGGTAGCGTCTGACCGGTGATCCGGCGACTGATGCACCTGATCTGGGGTGCCGAGGTCGACCCGGCGCTTCGTCCTGTCCTGCTCGTCACGCTCATGGGCTCGCTCGCCGGCTCCAGTGCGTGGAACTTCATGGGCATCTGGGCGGTGAAGCAGCTCGGGGCGACATCCACCCAGCTGTCCTACGGCTACCTGCTCATGGCCGGCGTCGGCGGGGTGGTGGGCTACGGCGCCGGGCATCTCTCCGATCACTTCGGCCGGCGCCGGGTGATCCTCGTCGGCCAGGGCCTCCTCGCCGTTTACGTGCTGCTGTTCCTCACCGTCGGCGGGAACATCTGGTTCGGGCTCGGCCTGATGGTGGGGGCCGCCGGGCTCGGATCCTTCGGCGGCTCGGCAGGGCAGGCAATGGTGGCCGATCTCGTGCCGCCCGAGCGCCACGAGGAGGCCTACGCATCGGTGCGGGTGGCTGCGAACCTCGGCGTCACCATGGGGCCGCCGATCGGGAGCCTGTTCCTGCTCGTCGGTGGCTGGACACTGTTCTTCCCATGCGTCAGCCTGCTCGCCCTCAGCGCGTGGTTTCTCGCCTTCCGCTACCTGCCGAGGCGCGGAGCCTATGCGCCCGAAGGGCCGCCCGAGCGCGGGTCGTTGCGGGTCATCGCCCGCGACCGGACGTTCCTCGTCTTCATGCTCGCGAGCGTCTTCGCCTGGGTCGTCTACGTCGCCTACGAGACCGTGCTGCCGATCTCGCTCGTCGAGAGCCACGGCGTGCCTGCGTGGGCGTGGGGATTCCTGCTCGTCGTCAACCCGATTCTCGTCACCTTCTTCCAGCTGCGGCTGACGCGCCGTGTGGCCGGAGTCCCCGCCGTTCGGCGCTGGGTGATCGCGATGCTGTTGATGGGACTGCCGTTCCTCGCCCTTGGCGTGAGCTCGCTGTTGCCGGTGATCATCCTCATCCTGGTGCTCTTCGTGATCGGCGAGATGTTGTGGGTCCCGGTCTCCCAGTCGGCGGTCGCCGGGCTCGCGCCGGAAGACCTGCGCGGCGCCTACATGGGTGCCTTCGGCGGGACGGCAGCGATGGGATTCGCGCTCGCGCCGTTCATGGGGCTGCAGGTGAGAGGGGCCGCCGGCGACGAGGCGATGTGGGCTGCGTTCGCGGTGGTCGCGGTGGTTGCCGCCCTGCTCGGTGCGATCGCCATTCGCGGCGTCGGCGGCCGGCGCGCAGCCACGGCCGCCTCTGCTGTACTTGATGCATGAGGCGTGAGGAGCGCGAGCGGATCCTCAAGCAAGGCGTCGTGGCGGCGGAGACGCCGAGGGACAGGCGCGATCGCGAGACTCTCGCGGAAGACATCCGCTCGGCGGGGCTCAAGGGCCGGCAGCTACGGCTTCGGCTGCGCAACTTCCGTCCGTCGGCCGACGGGTATCTGTCCGCGCTCGGAGGCCCGCTCCCGTTCATGGTCCGGCTCCGGACGATCACGGAGCTGACGGCAGACCACGAGCGCCGACTCGGTGAGGCCTACCAGGATCTCGCCGCAACGAGGCACACCGCCAAGTCGTTCGCGGCTGCCTGGACCGCGACCGTCGACCGTTGGTCATTCGACGAGGTCAACGCCTTGATCGACTCGCACAACCGGTTCTATCCGGCCGAGGCGCGACTCCCGATGGATCCGCGCACGCGGGACTACGCGCTCGTCGGGGGCGAGGACTACCGCCGGCGTCCGCTCGATGCTGCTTGGGCGCTCGAACGGTTTCCTGCGCAGCTGCCCAGCTGATGTCCTTCCTCAGAGCCCGGGGGGTGACCACGGCCGCGAGCGGATTCGCAGGCTGATCGTGGCGAGGGTCGCCGCGCAGAGGAACGAGCACAGGAGATAGGGCGCGGCATCGCCGAGCAGGTCGGCGAGCCCGCCGCCGAGCGTCGGCCCGACGAGAGCGCCGGCCGCCCAGGCCGTGTTCATGACGCCGAACGCGAGCCCCTGCGCGAGGGCGGCGATCTCGGCGCGGTCGGAGACGAGCGCAATGCCCGGCGTGTAGAAGCCGCCGAACGACACCGCGCCGGCAATCGCGAGCAGGGCGATCGCAGGCGGAGACTCGGCGACGGCGAGCAGGATCCCGACGACGATCGACGCACCGAGCGCCCAGCGGATCGGGAGCAGCCTTCCCCGCCTGTCCGAGAGCCGCCCGAGGAGCGGGTTGAGCGCTGTCTCGATCAGCCCCGCCACGAGGAAGACGCCACCGATCGCGATCACGCCGTACCCGCCGGCGTCGAGCGCGAGGGGGGCAAGGACGTCGAGCACGCCGAAGAACAACGCCGGCAGCGCGTTGAGCCAGAGGCCGGCGACGAACGCGGGATCGGCGAAGGCCCGGCGCACAGCGCCTCGCTCGATGTGCTCCGCGCCGGGGCGCGGCTCGAGGAACGCGCCGGCAGCGAGGAGTAGCGCGATCACCCCGATGCCGATGAAGCCGGCGCGGAATCCGATGAGCTTGGCGATCGCACCGACCATCGGGCCGAGGATCGCACCCAGCACGGCGATCCCGAAGACTGTTCCGAGGAGCTGCCCGCGCAACGCGCGTGGTGTCGACACGGTGACCCACGACAGGGCGCCGGCCCACGTCAGTGCGCTCGAGAGCCCCTGGAGGAAGCGGGCGACACCGACGGTTTCGGGAGAGTCGGCGAGCGCAAGCCCGAAGGTCGCGAAGGCGAGGAGCAGCAAGCCGCTGATGACGGCGTTCTTCGGCCCGACGCGCCCGGCGACGATCCCCCCGGGGATCCCCCCGAGGACGGCACCCGCGCCGAAGGCCCCGACGAGAAGCCCGGCCTGGAGCTTGCTGAGGTCGAAGGCATCGACGTACGCGGGCACGAGCGGGATCAGCGCCCCGAACAGCATCGCGTCGAGGAACACGATGGCGCTGATGACGGCGACGAGGCGGCGCACCGGCACAGCCTATGCCGACCGCGTCGCCCCGAGATCGCAGCATCCGCAGCAGCTGCCGGACCACAAACAAATGCACCGAGCCGGTTGCCCCTTCGTCCGGCCTCCCGATTGACCTTCGCCGAAGCGATTGCCGACCGGGGAGCCATCAACCTCCGGTGCTCCGTTCTCGGTGCACACGCGAATCTAGGGAGTGCGATTCACTCCGTCAAGGGCCACCGGAGGAAAAACACGCAATTTGCGTTCGACGACATTCCACCTGGGTTTTTGCTGGGCCGACCGGACTCGACAACGAGCGACGGCTCTGAC
The DNA here is from genome assembly GCA_963799575.1 of uncultured Thermoleophilia bacterium. Taxonomy (GTDB): domain Bacteria; phylum Actinomycetota; class Thermoleophilia; order Gaiellales; family Gaiellaceae; genus Gaiella. The sequence goes on along the minus strand of CAWCXK010000005.1, from coordinate 139,878 downwards.
AATTCGCGGACGAATTGTGCACCAACGAAAAATGCACCGCGGCGGTGGCTCCCTCGTCCGGCTTCCCGACTGACCTCCGCCGAAGCGGCTGCCGATCAGGAGACCATCAACCTCAGGTGCTCCTACCTCGGTGCAATCAGTACGGTAGAACGCCTGCGGCAGCAGGTCAACTGCGTGCCGCATCGTAGTTCCCGCAAATTGCGGAAATTTCATCGAGCATCGCAAAGATTGCGCTTTGCGCTAGGTGCTCTACGAGGGAAGTGCAGAAGTTCGCCGAGCCGGGCCGCGTTCGTCCACATTGCCGGCCGGCCTTCCGCTTCCGCGTACCGTCGCCCGGCGATGCTTCGTCCTCCGGCGCCCCGTGCTCGGCGCAGTCAGGAATCTATGCTGCGGCAGGGGCGGACATCAAGGTCCGGCCCATACAGGATTCCCGCAATTTGCGACTGTCTGGAGTAGACATGACTGGCAAGCCCCCGAGGCATATCGTCATCACCGGCGCCGGTACGGGAATCGGCCGAGCGATAGCGCGGCGCCTGGATCGAGACGGTGCCTCGCTGACCCTGCTCGCGCGGGACCGCGACCGACTCGAAGCAACTGCGACGGCGCTCGACCAGCCGACACACGTCGTCGCATGCGACATTCGCGACCGCGGCCGGGTGGAGAAGGCGTTTGCCGGTGCGGCCGAGACGCTCGGTCCGGTGCACGCCCTCATTGCCTGCAGTGGGCTCGGGGGCTCGAACGGAGGCGGCGCCGGCGCCGACCGGTTCGACGACCTCGTGGCGACGAACCTGAACGGCACCTACTACTGTTGCCGCGCGGCCCTCGAGCACCTTGCGCCGGGGCCCGAGCCGCGCCACCTCGTCGTGATGTCGTCGATTCTCGCCCGGATTGCCGTACCGGCGTACACGGGCTATAGCGCCTCGAAGGCGGGGCTGCTCGGTCTCGTTCGCTCCTTCGCCGCGGAGCTCGGGCCGGCGAACGTGCAGGTCAACGCGATCTGCCCTGGCTGGGTGGACACCGACATGGCCTGGCAGGGGCTCGACGGCATCGCTGCGGCGGCAGGGGGGACGCGCGAGGAGGCATACCGCGAAGCGATGCGCGCGGTGCCGCTCGGCCGAATGGGTCAGCCGGACGACATCGCCGGCACGGTGGCGTGGCTGCTGTCACCCGACGCACGTGGTGTCACCGGCCAGGCAATCGACCAGAACGGCGGCGCCTGGATGGGATAGGGCCGCCGGGGGCGCCTTGCGGCGCCCCCGGCGGCAGTGCGGGTCGTAGCACGTGCTTCGTCTAGTACTGCGTATCCGCAGGCATGTCGAAGGACGCAGACTCCTGTTCCTCGAGCAGCTCGAGCTCCTCGGCGGTGCCCATCCGCACGGGGCCTTTGAACCAGTTCTTGGCCGAGATCACCCACCACCCACCGAACAGCAGGAAGGCGCCGCCGACCGTGAGCGGCGCATAGTTGAGGACGTTCCAGTCGAAGCCGGAATTCCATGGGATGCCGGCCGGGGCGATCGGTGCGATGAAGAGAAGGCAGATCAGCGTCACCCACACGATCGCCACCCAGTCCACGAGCTTGTGCCAGTTCCCGAGCGACCACGCGCCGTGCTCGAACGCCGTGCCGAGCCTGAGGCGGAGGATCACCGGCAGGATGAACGCGATGTAGAGCCCGATCACGGCGATCGAGGTGCCGACGAGGTAGCCGACGACGGCGTTCCAGAGCGTCGGGACCATCAGCAGCCACGAGGCCGCGGCGATCGCGATGACCGCCATCTGGGGAACGCGGTTGCGACCGACCTTGCGCCAGAGCGAGTGACCCGGCACGGCACGGTCGCGAGAGAACGCGAACAGCATCCGCGATGCCGACGTCGTCGATGCGGTGAGGCAGAACATCTGGGCCACGACCGCGATCAGGAGCATGAACTCCGCCCAGGCCTGGCTCGTCGACTCCGTCCAGATGTAGACCACCGCGTTGCCGCCGGCGTCGAGCACGCCCTGGGTGTCCGGGATCGCGAACGTGACGGCGAGCAGGAGGATGAATCCGAAGACCATCGACACGAAGACCGACATCCACATACCGACCGCCGCGGTCCGCGAAGCCTGATGCGTCTCCTCGGCCATGTGCGCGGACGCGTCGTAGCCGGTCATCGTGTACTGCGACATCAGGAGGCCGATGCCGAAGACGTACCAGAACACGATGCTCGTGAAGTTGCTGCCGGAGAAGCCCGAGTTGTTGACCGTCTCGCCGAAGACGTAACCAAGCGACTGGTGGTGATCGGGCACGATGACGAGGATCCCGACGATGATCGCGACGCCGGCCATATGCCAGTACGCGGAGATCGTGTTGAGGAGCGCGGTGATCCCGACGTTGAACATGTTCAGCACGAGCGAGATCAGCATGACGGCCGAGTAGGTGACGAAGATCCAGTTGGTGGAGTTCGGATAGCTGAACCAGAGGTTCAGGAGCGCGGTTGCGAAGATCGCGAGGCCGTATCCGATGGCCGCGGTGACGGCGATCTGCCCGACGAGGTTGAACCAGCCGGTGAACCAGCCCCAGGCCGGGCTCCCGAGCTTCGAGGCCCAGTAGTACAGGCCGCCGGCGGTCGGGTACGCGGAGGCGATCTCGGCCATCGCGAGCGCCACGATCGTCGACATCGTGCCGACGAGCAGCCAACCCCAGGTGACGGCGACCGGGCCGCCCCACTGGAATGCGATGTAGTACGACGTGAGGCAGCCCGCGAGGATCGAGATGATCGTGAAGCTGATCGCGAAGTTCTGGAACCCTCCCATGGCGCGGAACAGTTCCTGGGCGTAACCCATCTTGTGGAGGATCTGCTCGTCCTCCGAGGTGTGGATTGCACCGGGTGCCGGTGCAGGGGTCTCGCTCATGCCGCCTCCCTGATTGATGAACAGGCCGGCCGTCGCCTCCGAGGCGGTGGAGCCGGTGGCGTATTCACCCGCATCGACGAGGCTGCTGTCAAGGCGTGCCATGGATCGATTGGGGAGAGCGCCGTGATGCCGCGAGTATCCTGCGGCGGCCGGACAGAATAGGATCGCGCCATGCTGAGCTACGACGAGCTACGGAGTGAGGTCGAAGCCGGCGCGATCGACACGGTCGTCGTCGCCTTCACCGACATGCAGGGCCGGCTGATGGGCAAGCGCCTTCACGCCGAGTTCTTCCTCGAGGAGATAGACGCGGGGCATGGGGTGGAGGGGTGCAATTACCTGCTCGCCCTCGAGATGGAGATGGACCCCGTGCCCGGCTACGCGCTCGCGAGCTGGGAGCAGGGTTACGGCGACTTCGACGTGCGGCCCGACATGGCAACGCTTCGTCGGATTCCCTGGCTCGAGGCGACGGCGCTCGTTCTCGGCGACGTGCAGTGGCATGACGGGACTCCGGTGCAGCCCTCGCCGCGACAGGTTCTCAAGGCCCAGCTCGAACGCGCAGCCGCGCTCGGCTTCACGCCGATGATGGGCAGCGAGCTCGAGTTCTATCTTCTGCGCGAGACCTTCGAGGAGGCACACGAGAAGGAGTACTCCGGCCTGACGCCGTCTGTGCCCTACATTCTCGACTACCACATCCTTGCCACGACGTACGACGAGGCATTCTTGCGGCAGATTCGCAACGGGATGCAGGCGGCTGGGATGCGCGTCGAGACGTCGAAGGGCGAAGCATGGCCCGGGCAGCAGGAGATCAACTTCCGCTTCGCAGACGCGCTGACGATGGCGGACAACCACGTCATCTACAAGAACGGCGCGAAGGAGATCGCGTTCCTCAACGGATGCTCGATCACATTCATGGCCAAGCCGTTTCAGGACTGGATCGGAAACTCCTGTCACATTCACTCGTCGCTCTGGCGTGACGGAGAGGCATGCTTCGCCACCGACGAGACGCTCTTCTCACGCTGGCTCGCCGGACAGATCGCGTGCTTCAAAGAGCTCGCCGTGTTCCTCGCTCCGACGATCAACTCCTACAAGCGGTTTGCCGCCGGGTCGTGGGCGCCGACGACGCTCGCGTGGGGTAACGACAACCGCACGTGCGGGTTCAGGGTCGTCGGGCATGGCACAGCACGCCGCGCCGAGACGCGAATCCCGGGCGGCGACGCGAACCCCTACCTCGCGTTCGCCGCTGTGATCGCCGCGGGGTTGCACGGGATCGAGAACGAGCTCGAGCTGCCGCCGGGCCTCGAGGGCAATGCGTACGAGTCCGACGCCGAGCGGTTCCCGTCCACGATGCGCGAGGCGATCGTCGCCCTCGAGGAAGGTGAGATGGCGCGCTCCGCGTTCGGGGATCCGGTCGTCGATCACTACCTCAACTACGCACGGACGGAGCAGGGCCTCTATGACGCCTACGTCACCGACTGGGAGCGCAAGCGCTACTACGAGCGTGGGTGAGAGGGCGAAGCCTGTCAGCCGGCATCCGTCCGCTAGCGTGATGCCATGACGAGCAACAGCCGGCCGATGATCGGCATCACCTCCTACGCCCAGCCGGCGCGGTGGGGGGCCTGGGACATGCCGGCCGCCCTCGTGCCTCTCTACTACGTCGAGTCCGTGGAGCGGGCCGGCGGGCGCGCCCTCGTCGTCCCGCCGAGCGAGGAGGCGGTCGAGGAAACGCTCGACGTGCTCGACGGCATCGTGTTCTCGGGAGGCATCGACATCGACCCGTCGCGGTACGGCGCCGAGCGACATCCGTCGACAGACCCGGCCCAGGCTCACCGAGATGCGGGTGAGCTGCGGCTGCTCGAGGCGGCGCTCGACCGCGACCTTCCGACACTCGCGATCTGTCGTGGCTTCCAGCTCCTGAACGTCCTTCGCGGAGGCGACCTCATCCAGCATCTTCCGGAGGAGGTCGGCCACGAGGGCCACCGCGAGACCCTCGGCGTCTTCTCGCAGCACCCGGTCGAGGTTCGCGAGGGAACGCGCCTCGAGGCGGTTCTCGGACGCCGGCATGGGGCGGTGCGCTCGAGTCATCATCAGGGCGTCGGCCGTGTCGGGACAGGGCTCGTCGAGAGCGCGTTCGCAGAGGATGGATCGCTCGAGGCAATCGAGGATCCGTCCAAGCAATTCGCCGTCGGGGTGCTCTGGCATCCCGAGATGGAGGAGGACGACAAGCGGCTCTTCGAGGCGCTCGTCGGCGAGGCTCGCCGCTACCGCGCAGCCCGCTGAGCCACGGCGCTCGCTCACATGTGACGCACGTTCTTCACTTCGCCAAGTCTCACGCTCGAGTAGAGGGTGAGGATCATCTCGACCCACACCGTTGGGGGAGAAACCCCCCGATGGAAGGATTGCCATGCCTGCAAAGGGTGACTACGGTACGTGTCGAGCAGAGCCTCGCCGGGGCGTGCGGCACCCCGGCGAGAGCTCCAGTCTTGGGTGGAACCTTCGCGGAAAACGAGAATCGACCGGACGAGGGGGCCACTCGGGCCCCCTCGCCCGTACGGCGCCCTGCACACGGCCAAGCCTGCGTCGCCAAGGCATGTCGACTGAGCGTCGACTCTCTCTGATGGTCACGCGAAACACACACGAACTGCAAACCTTCCTTAACGAACCGGCGTCTACTATCTCGACGGCATGAGCAGCACCACGACCAGTCCGCGGCCTTCCAAGGCGACTCGCCACGTTCCCCTGTGGCGTCGCTCGCTGCCATGGGTCGGAGGCGCGCTGCTGTTCGTCGGCGCAATCGTCGCGTTGGCCGTGTTCGTGGGCAACACCGCGAGCTCGCCGAAGGAGACCTTCTCGAACGAGCCTGCCGTCGACGTGAACAAGCCGCAGAAGAACCTGAAGGTTCCGGCCGAGGTGAGGTCGGTGGCTCAGACGTTCATCAAGACTGCAGTCGCCCGGAAGAACCTCGACAGCGCCTACGACATCGTCGGCCCCTCGATCAAGCAGGGAATGACGCGGGCCGAGTGGAACACCGGCAACATCGCCGTGATCCCGTTCCCGGTCGACAAGCTCGACTACGCGCCTTTCAAGGTCGACTACTCGCACTCGAACGACGTCCTGATGGAGGTCGCGCTGCTGACAAAGGGTGGCTCCGGGATCAAGGGCCAGACGTTCTTCATCGGCATCAAGAAGTTCGGCACCGGCGACAAGGCCCGCTGGCTCGTGGACAACTGGGTTCCGCGTGGGTCGGCACCCGTCCCCGACGGCACGTTCCGCGGCGGCAGCTAGAGGCGTGATGCGTAGGCCGTGGTCTGCGCGTGCCAAACGCCGACTCGTCCGCGTCGGACTCCTCCTCACCGTCATCCTCGCGGTCACGGTCGTGGTCGCCATGCTCCCGCAGCCTCATCGTGAGGCCGAGACGTTCCACAACGTCCCGGCTGACGTTCCCGCCGCGACGCCCGACAAGGTCGCGGCGAGCCCGAAGCTCCGAAAGCTGCTGATCGGGGAGACGGACGCGTTCGTCCGCACCGCCGTCAGGCGACATGACCTGGCAGCCTCGTGGCCACTCATCCACCCGAACCTCAAGCAGGGGCTGACCAGGCGCGAGTGGCTGAGCGGTGACATCCCGGTCGTCCCGTTCCCGGCGAAGGGCATCATCGCCTGGGATCTCGACTGGTCGTATCCCGGCGATGTGGCGGCCGACGTCGTACTCCAGCCGCTGCCGAAGAGCGGCCTCTACCAGAAGACGTTCACGATCGAGTTCAAGCGCGTCGGTCGCGCATCCGAGAATCAGTGGCTCGTCTACTCATGGGTGCCGAGCGGCGTCTCCCAAGCGCTGATCGACGACGAGCATGCCGCAGGGGTGGCAGCCGCACTCGCGAACGTCCGCGGCCATCAGGGCCTCTCTCCGGCGTGGATCCTCGTGCCCGTCGGGATCATCTTCACCGTCTTCATGCTGCCGCTCGTGGTGTTCGTCGTCGAGCGCCGGCGGTCGCGCCGCGCGCTGGCCGCGCACGAGGCTGCGCTGGCGGCGCACCACGGCACCGGCTCGGACGCCTGACCGGACGAGTGTTCAGACCTCGAGCTCGAGCCCGTCGTGGGCGCGCTCGACGCCGGCCGGTACCGAGAGCTCAGCGGGGCGGTGGGTGAGCAACACCCGCCGTGCGCCCGAATCGCGGGCGGCCTCGAGCGCCTCGTCGACGCTCAGGTGCCCACGGGGCTGCCCGTCGTCGTCACCGTGATCGAGCGTCGCTTCACAGACGAAGAGATCGCTGTCCCGGGCGAGGTCGGCCAGGCGCCCGCTCGGGCCGCTGTCGCCTGAGTAGGCGATCGTCTTGTCGCCGACCGTGAGCCTGAACCCGTACGTCTCGAGGGTGTAGTGCGGTAGTCGCACCGGGGTCAGCTCGACCCCCGCGGCCGTGAACGATCCCTCCGGCGCGTACTCGCGGACCGTGAAGACGCGGTCGAACATGTCCCGGAACCCGAATCGCTCGCCGAATTGCTCGAGCACCACCTTCCCGCCGGCATGCACCCAGAGCTCGGGGCGCTCGTCGATAACGACCCCTGCGGCTCGGTACATGGCACCCCACACCCACGGCACGAGGTCGCCCCAGTGGTCGAGGTGGAAGTGGGTGATCGCGATCGCGTCGACGTGTGGCCAGCCCTCGCGCGCTCGCAACCGTCCGAGCACGCCGGGCCCACAGTCGACGAGCAGACGGCCACCGCCGTGCTCGAGCAGGTAGCCCGAATGGGCGCCGCCGGGATTCGGCCAGGCGGGCGACGAGCCGATGACGGTGAATTTCACCGCCGTATACTGCCCACGTGGAACGGAAGATACGCGTTGTGATCGCCAAGCCCGGGCTCGACGGTCACGACCGCGGTGCCAAGATCATCGCGCGGGCTCTGCGCGATGCGGGCATGGAGGTGATCTATACCGGCCTCCATCAGACGCCCGAGCAGATCGTCGAGACGGCAATCCAGGAGGACGCCGACGCGATCGGCATCTCGATTCTCTCCGGCGCCCACATGACGCTCGTGCCGAAGATCATCGCCGGCTTGAAAGCGAACGAGGCCGATGACGTGCTCGTGGTGGTCGGCGGGACGATCCCGGACGACGATGCAGCCGAACTGGTCGCCGGTGGGGTGGCCGCGATCTTCACTCCCGGCGCGCCGACGACCGAGATCGTCGGCTTTCTCCAGTCCGCACTCGCGGTTTCGTAGCGCCGCCACGACGTGGCGGCGGCTTTCCGCCCGGATCGCATCACCCCTCAGCCGCGGATCATGTGGTCGACGGTGAGCGCATTCGGGGCTGCCGTGGCAACAGCGAATGTCGGCTTTGCCGGGCGGGTGAAGACGGCCAGCGGGGTTGCGGAGCGTGCGCTCAGGATCCGCCGCGTCGGCGCCACGATCTGCGCGGCGACCGACTGGTCGAGGAGCGCGTCCGGCGGCACCGTGAGCTCGACCGACCGGGCCGGCACCGAGGTCCAGGCCCCGCCTGGCCAGACCCGAACGGCCGTCACCGACATCTCGAGCTCACCGCCTCCGGCCGAAACCGGAACGCCCTTCATCCCGATGATCACCGGCTTGGTCGCCTTGTTCGGGAGAGCGAACAGGAGGTGGGTCGCGGTGTTCAGGTAGGGGAAGGGGTTCACGTCGGCGCCGTCCTTCGGGTGCACCTCGAAGTGAAGGTGGTAGATGCCCTCGGCGTCGCCGGAGTCGCCGTTGTACGCGATCAGCTGACCCGCCTTCACGCTGGCACCGTTCTTCAACCCGGTGGCGTAGGCCGTCCCCGCGACACACTTGCCCTTGTTGTCGCGCTTCGCGGTGAGGTCGTTGTTGAGGTGGATGTAGAGGTAGGTCGTGCCGCTCGCGCCGTAGAGGTAAAGCATGCACCCGGCGCGCGCCGACGTCGTCCAGAACTTGATCGTGCCGTCCTCGGCGGCGACCGCCGGGGAGCGCCAGGTCGTCAGGATGTCGTTGCCCGCGTGGCGGCCCTGGCCCCGGGGATCGCCGTAATCGTCGGTGTAGTTGGCCATCCCTACGACCGGGAAGATCATCGTCGCGGTGTCACCGGGTGTGGGCGGTCCAGGATCGTTGAAGGCGTTCGAGGACGAGACGGCAGCAAGGCTCAGCGCCGTGAGAAGTGTGAGGAGGAGAGCTCCTCGGGCTGTCGGCCGGTGCAGTCTCATCGTGGGTTGGGCGAGACGCTGACTCACCCACGTCCGGTTCGCGCTCGAAGAGCGTGACCCTACCAGACCCTTTCGATGGTCGATCCGAGCTGGGAGCCGCTCCGACGGTTCGGTCCGCGGCGCGAAAAGCACACGCGCTAGGCTCACAGCGTGAAGATCGCCGTGTGCGTGAAGCAGGTCCCAGACGCGACGTCCGTGAGGAGGCTCGACGCCGCGACGAACCGGCTCGACCGGTCGGGTGAAGGCGCGTTGAACGCCACCGACGTCAATGCGGTGGAGGAGGCTCTCCGAATCAAGGAGGCGCAGGGCGGCGAGGTCGTGGTTGTGTCGCTCGGCCCGACGAAGGCGCTCGACTCGCTCCGCAAGGCACTTGCAATGGGTGCAGACCGCGCGCTCCTCGTCTCGGACGATGCTGCCGCCGGGTCCGATCTCGTGGCGACGAGCTATGCGCTCGCGCAGGCGCTCGAGCGTGAGGGTGCCGATCTCGTGCTCTTCGGCCAGCAGTCCTCCGACTCCGACGGCGCCGTTCTCTGGGCAGCCGTCGCCGACCGCCTGCGTCGGCCGCTCATCTCGCAGGTCGCCGATCTCACCGTGGAAGGTGCATCTGTCACCGGGAAGCGCCAGACGGAGTTCGGCTACGACGTCATCTCCGCGCCGCTGCCGGCGGTCGTCGCCGTCTCCGACGCGATCAACGAGCCGCGCTATCCGTCGTTGAAGGGGATCATGGGCGCCAAGTCCAAGCCCACCGAGACGCTGACCCTCGCCGAGGTCGGTGTCGACGCGGAGCGCGCAGGCAGCGCCGGCTCGCGGACGTCCGTCGTCGCTTTGGGCCCGCCACCGTCGAAGGGCGACCAGATCAAGATCGAAGAGGACGGCTCGGCTGCCGACCAGCTCGTCGACTGGCTGGCCGGGAGGAAGCTGCTGTGAGCACACTCGTCTTTCTCGAGCACCACGACGGTGCGATCCAGAAGGGCTCCCTCGGCGTGCTGGCCAAGGCAGTGGCCCTCGGTGCAGACGTCTCGGGCGTCGTCGTCGGACACGACGTGGGTGACATTGCGGCCTCGGCCGGTGCGTTCGGTGCTTCGACCGTCTACGTCGTGGACGCTCCCGAGTTCGCTGCCCCGCTCCCTCAACCGAGGGTCGACGCCCTCGAGGCCGTCGTTGCCGCCTCGGGCGCCGAGAACATCCTCTTCGCCGCATCCGTCCTCTCGGCAGACGTCGCAGCAGGGCTTTCGGCGCGTCTCGATGCCGGTCTCAACTGGGACCTGACCGACGTTCGCGTCGAGGGCGGATCGCTCATCGGCAAGCGTCCGGCGCTCGGTGACACGGTGCTCGTCGACGTCGGTTGGACGAGCACGCCGCGGATCGCCCTCGTGCGCTCTGGCTCCTTCGAGCCGGCCGAGACGGGCGGCACGGCGACGGTGCAGTCGGTCGCGGTGACCACCCAGGACTTCTCCACTGCCGCCAGGATGGTCGAGCAGGCTCACGAGCAGGCGAGCGGCCCGTCCATCGAGGACGCCGACGTGATCGTCGCCGGAGGCCGCGGCCTCGGTGCACCCGAGGGCTTCGAGCTCGCCGAGGATCTTGCCGCCGCACTCGGCGGGGCTGTTGCGGCGACGCGCGCCGTCGTCGATGCCGGTTGGTACCCGTACGCGACGCAGGTCGGTCAGACGGGCAAGTCCGTGTCGCCGAAGCTCTACATCGCCCTCGGCATCTCCGGCGCGATTCAGCACAAGGTCGGGATGCAGAACTCGGGCACGATCGTGGCGATCAACAAGGATCCGAACGCGCCGATCTTCGACTTCGCCGACTTCGGGATCGTCGGCGACCTGAACCAGATCGTCCCGAAGCTCGCAGAGCTCGTGCGGGCCCGTAGGGCCTAGCCATGGCAACCGAGATCCGCGCCGCGGACTATCCGCCGCCGTTCTCGAGCGACGAGGTGATCGCGACGCCGACCGACGCGCCAGACGAGCGGATCGACGTCGGTGTGCTCATCGTCGGTGGCGGCCCGGCCGGGCTCGCGTGCGCCATCCGTCTAGGTCAGCTCCTCGGAGACGATCCCGCGACGGCCGAGCGGCTCGGCGAGGTTCCGATCGCGCTCGTCGACAAGGGCAAGCAGCCGGGCTCGCACCTGTTGTCCGGCGCAGTCATGAACCCGCGTGCTGTCCGGAGGCTGTTCAAGGGCCGGCCCGAGGAGCTCGATGGGATTCCCACCTACGGCGAGGTGCCGGGGGAGGGCGTGTACATGCTCACCCGCAAGCAGGCACTGAGGATCCCGCCGCCGCCGACGCTCCGGAACCACGGAAACTGGATCGTCTCGATCTCGCAGATGTCGCGCTACCTCGCTGAGTTGGCCGAGGCGAGCGGCACGTTCATCCTGCCGGAGACCTCGGCCGACCGGCTGCTCGTCGAGCACGGCCGGGTCGTCGGCATCCGCAGCGGCGACAAGGGGCGTGGCAAGGAGAACGAGCCACTCGGGAACTTCGAGCCGGGGGCGGACATCGCCGCGAGGGTGACGGTGCTCGCCGAGGGCACGGCAGGGCATCTGACCGGCGCGGCGCTCGACCACTTCGGGCTCAACGGCCCCGAGCCACAGATCTGGGAGCTCGGTGTCAAGGAGGTCTGGCGCGTGCCGAAGCCGCTCACGAAGATCATCCACACGCTCGGCTGGCCGCTCCGCAAGCCTGCGAAATATCGCGAGTTCGGAGGCTCCTGGCTCTATCCGATGGGCGATGACATGATCTCGCTCGGCTTCGTGATCGGTCTCGACTACCGGGATGTCGAGGTGTCGGCGCACGACCTGCTGCAGGAGTTCAAGACGCATCCGTTCATCCGCAAGATCCTCGCCGACGGCGAGCGTGTCGCCTGGGGTGCGAAGACGATCACGAGCGGCGGCTGGCACGCGATGCCGCGCAGCCTCGGCGCACCGGGCCTGCTGCTTGCCGGCGAGAGCGCGGGCCTCGTCGATCTCGCGCGGCTGAAGGGTGTGCACTATGCGATCGAGTCGGGACGACTCGCGGCGGAGGCGGCGTATCGCTCGTTGCAGCGAGGCGAGAGCCCGGCGCGGATCGGGGCGTTCGCCGCCTACGACAGCGAGGTGCGCACCGGCTACCTGGGCAAGGCACTCTACGAGGTGCGCGAACATGCGTCAGGCGTTCGAGAAGGGTTTCTTCATCGGTGGCGGGCTCGCGAGCGCGATGACGGTGACGAAGGGCAAGCTGCCGCCGAAGGAGTTCCACAACGAGCCGGACGATGCCTCGCCGCTGCTCCGAACGGATCGTGCCTCCCGGTATCCCGCGCCGGACGGCAAGCTGACCTTCGACAAGCTGTCGTCCGTGTTCGCGTCCGGTAACCGCACCCGCGACGACCAGCCGAATCACGTGCGGGTCGAGCAGGAATGTCCCGCGCGAAGTGGCGGAGATGTGGGCCTGGATGTGCCCGGCCCAGGTCTACGAGGTCGGAGACGAGACCGGCGACGGTCTCGTCGAGCTCAGGTTGACCCCGTCCAACTGCGTGCAGTGCGGCGCGATCACCGCGCGCGGCGGCCGGTTGACGCCTCCCGAGGGAGGCTCCGGCCCCGAGTACACGTCGACGTAGAAGCAGGGCGTGTCCCGCCCGTCGGCCGGCGCGGCACGCCGCACTTCTACGGGTTGCGTTGCTTCCACGCCTCGGCCATGGCGACGCGCTGGGCCAGCGTGGGGTGGCTGTCGAGCAGCACGTGCGCCCAGCCGGGCGGGTTCGGGTTGACGAGCGACGTGTCGCTGAACCCGACGAAGAGACCGCGGGCGGCCGCCGGGTCTCGCGTCGTCTGCAGCGCCTTCCAGTCGGCTTCGGCCTCCATCCGGCGGGTGATCCAGGTCTGTGCCGGCGTCAATGCGAGTTGGAGTGCCGCGACGACGAGCAGTGCGAGCGGGATCGATGCTGCCTCACCCATGCCGCCGCGCCGCCGCGTTGCGCGCATCAGCACCCATGCGGCCGGGAGCGCGAACAGCCCGAACCATGCGAGCCCCTTCGGGATATGCCGACTCGAGTGATGTCCGATCTCGTGCGCAAGCACGACGCGCACCTCCGCGTCCGAGAACCGGCCGTCGATCATCGTGCTCCAGAGCACGACACGCCGCGACCGGCCAAAACCGACGGCGTAGGCATTCGCCTGGCTCGTCGAGTCGCTGACGTTCTCGACGTCGATCGGGATGCCCGAGACGCCCTGCTTTCGCTCGAACTCCTTCGCGGAGCGCTTCAGCCCCGGGTCTTCAGTGACTTCGTGTTGCCGAGATACGGTTGCACGAACACGAGAGTCGCCCCGATCACCACGAACGCGAGCGCTCCCGGGATCCACCAGATCTCGCCGAGCCAGCGTGCGAGGAACATCACGATGAGGAGCGCTACACAGACGGCGACGAACGTGCCGCCGAGCCCGAGCCAGCGGCCCTGTACCCAGTCGAAGTAGCCCCGCTCGGTCAGGTCGTATCGTCGCGCCCACCAGACGTCGAGCAGAGCAAAGGGCAGCTGAACGAGCCAGACGATGCCGAGCCCGAGCATGCCGAGCAGCATCCCGGTGCCGATCGGGCCGGCTGCAGACTCTCGCGCAAACCGTGCCCCACGGCGGGCATAGAGCCAGAGCGTCACGAACTGCGCGATCTGGCCGAGAACCCACATGGCGAGAAAGAAGCGCTCGACGTGAACGGTCTTGCGGACGAGTGCCTTGCCGAAGACGGCATTGGCGTCGATCACCGAGAGGTGAAGGTCGGGCGGGACCGACGGTGCGGAGGAGCAGGGATGCGCAGACGAGCCACGCGGCGATCGCGGCCACGAGCGCGATCACGCGGGCCGCGCGGCTCAACGCCGCTCGATTCCCGGAGCCGCGGACGGATAGCGATCGGTGAGCAGGAACAGGAATGCGGTCGCCTGACCGCAGTAGCGCAGGCCGACGGCGCCCAGGTCGCGCATCCCCTCGGGCATTCGTCCGGTGAAGAGCGCCGCCCACCAGCCGAGCAGCGCGATGACGCAGATCATCGCGACGTACGCGCAGGCAAGCATCAGCGCCGGGATGACGAGGACGCCACGGAACAGCGTCACGAGCCTGCTCTGCCGCTGTGGCGGATCGATCGTGAGGTCGACGGGATAGCTGCCGGCACCACCCATGAAGCCGGGAAACGGACCGCCGACCAGAGAGAGGAAGGCAGCGACGTGCATCGTGTACCGGATCCAGGCGGCGAGGAAGCGGTGGAGCGCGGTCGGCACCTGCCCGCTCGCGAGCCCTGCTACCCACGCGACCATCGCGGCGCCGAGCGCGAAGACGGTCCAGACGAGCAGCCAGATCAGGTGGGGCAGCGCCAGCAGGAACCGGAAGAAGACGGTCAGTCGAGACCGGTCCGAACTGTCCGTGAGGTCGAGTCGTACCGGATGCACGGGCAACGGGGCGCCCGGGTCGGTCTGTGCCTGGGCGGCGGTCGGGGCGACGTCCACAGTGCCTAGTGTGGCGGCTGCGCGCCAGACTGGCGAGAAGGGCCATCGTCTACGATCGCGCCGTGCCTGAAGCGAGCGTCACTCCCGACGATGTTCGCCGCGCCGCGGACGTGATCCGCGGCACGGTCCATCGGACGCCGACGTTTTCCTCGCGCAGCCTCGGCCCGGGTCGGTACCTCAAGGCGGAGCTCTTTCAGCGCACGGGCTCGTTCAAGGCACGTGGCGCGCTGAACAGGATCCGCGCGCTGTCGGCCGCAGAGCGCGACGCCGGAGTGATCAGCGTCTCGGCCGGCAACCACGCCCAGGCGGTTGCGTGGGCCGCGGCGGCCGAAGGGATCGATGCGCTGCTCGTCATGTGGCAGGGCGCGAGCGCCGCGAAGATCGACGCGCACACGCGGCTACGGTGCGACGATCGACCTGGAGGCCCCAGGGCCAGGAGCGGCGTTCGAGCGACTGCACGAGTTGCGGGAGCAGACGGGGCGAACCTTTGTCCATCCGTTCGACGATCCCGCTCGTGATCGCGGGAGCGGGCACGGTCGGGCTCGAGATCCTGGATGACGTGCCCGGCGTCGACACGATCGTCGTCGCCCTGTCGGCGGCGGTGGCCTCGTCTCCGGGATCGCCACAGCCTGCGTGCCGGCCGGAGTGCGGGTCGTCGCCGTCGAGCCCGAGCGGTCGAACGCGCTTGCCCTCGCGCTCGCCGCGGGAGCCCCCGTGCCCGTGACGCCCGAGACGATCGCGGACGCCCTCGACCGCACCGTTCGCCGGCAAGCTGCCGATCGAGATCTGCAGCGCGCTCGGTGTCGATGTCGTCCTCGTCTCAGAGGACGAGATCGGCGAGGCGTTCCGCTTCCTCTACGGTCGCGCCAAGCTCGCCGTCGAGCCGGGCGCTGCCGTCGCGACGTGCGGCCGTGCTGGCCGGGAAGATCGAGTGGCGACACCGTCGCCGTCGTCGTCTCCGGAGGCAACGTCAGCACCGATATCGCCTCTGCTATCCTGGCTCGACCATGAAGACTGAGATCCATCCGGAGTATGTCCTCGCGCACGTCACCTGCTCGTGCGGCAACGAGTTCATGACCCGTTCGACGAAGTCGGAGCTTCACGTCGAGGTCTGCTCCCACTGCCACCCGTTCTACACGGGCAAGCAGAAGCTGATGGACGCCGGCGGCCGGGTCGAGCGCTTCCAGCGCCGTCTCGAGAAGGCCGCCGCCGCGAGTCCGCGTAGCGCGCGGCGGATCAAGCGCGATGGCCGTAGGTGGCCTCGTGAGCGTCTCGTACGGCGGCCAGGCCGTGCTCGAAGGCGTGATGATGCGCGGCCCGGCCGTGTGGTCCGTCGCCGTCCGGACGCCGAACGGCGACGTCGTCGAGGTGACCAAGTCGGTCCTCTCGCCGATGCAGCGACATTTTGTCTGGCGGCTGCCCGTGATCCGCGGTGTCGTCGCTCTCGGTGAGTCGCTCGCGATCGGATTCCGCGCACTCGCAATCTCGGCGAACTACGCCATGCAGGAGGAGCCGGAGGAGGGCGCCGAGGGCGAGGCCGTCGAGGTCTCGACCGAGATCTCGCGGTGGCAGATCATCGTCTCCTTCGTCGT
Source organism: uncultured Thermoleophilia bacterium (assembly GCA_963799575.1). Lineage (GTDB taxonomy): Bacteria > Actinomycetota > Thermoleophilia > Gaiellales > Gaiellaceae > Gaiella. The sequence continues at coordinate 123,746 of CAWCXK010000005.1, read as the reverse complement.
CGCGATCGGGTTCGCGCTCGACGCTCTTCAAGGTCGGCCCGGCGCTGCTCACGAACTGGCTGCCGATCGACGGCACGTATACGTTCGTGATCGTCGAGGGCCTCATTCGGGTGGCGGTGCTGATCGGCTACATCGTCCTGATCGGGCTCCTGCCGGACCTCAAGCGCGTGTTCGAGTACCACGGCGCGGAGCACAAGGCGATCAACGCCCTCGAGGGCGGTTCCGAGCTGACACCGGAGAAAGTGCAAAAATTCAGCTTGATCCATCCGCGTTGCGGAACTGCGTTTTTGCTATGGGTCATGGTGATCGGCGTCTTCGTCTTCGCGCTCGTCGGGCGGCCCGTCTGGTACTGGCTGATCATCAGCCGGATCCTGCTCCTGCCGGTGATCGCCGGCCTTGCCTACGAGTTGATCCGGTACGCGGGGAAGCACCAGAGCAACCGCGTCCTGATGACCCTGCTCGCGCCGGGCCTCTGGCTGCAGCGCCTGACGACGCGGGAGCCGTCGCTCGACCAGATCGAGGTCTCGATTCGGGCCCTCCAGGAAGTGATGCGCGTCGAGCAGGCCGAGAGCGAAGGCGAGCTCCGGCAAGAGTCACGCGTCGAGGTCATGGCATAGGAGACGATGCCGAGAATCGTTCGTGAAGCCGACGTCGCTGGGAGGGGAATGTCGCCCGCGGCGCCGGCACGCTCAGCGCCGGATCGTCCGGAGCCTTCTCCGATCTCGCCTACACCCTTGCCTCGCGCATCGCCAAGCCCGAAGGGAAGACGAGCCCCGAGGAGCTGCTCGCGGCGGCGCACGGCGCCTGCTTCACGATGTCGCTTGCGAGCGAGCTGACGACGGCCGGCACGCCGCCCGAGCGGCTCGACGTGCACTGCGTGATCACGATGGACGAGGTGGAGGGGAAGGGCCACCAGATCGTCCACTCGGAGATCGTGGCCCACGGCACGGTGCCGGGCGCAGACGAAGCAGCGTTTGCGCAGGCGGCCGAGGCTGCCGACGCGAGCTGTCCGTTCTCCGCTCTGATTCGCGCGTCTGCAACGGTCGCTGTGACCGCGACCCTGTCCTAGAACGAGATCCGAGGAGGAGGCCGAGATGGCAACCGATCGCACGATGAGCACGACATGGCACGGCGCATTGATGGACGGCGCCGGCACGGATTCACAAGGCTGGCAGCGGGGCGTTCGGCCCGCTCGACGTCAGCTGGGCGTCGCGAGCCGAAGAGCCGAACGGCAAGACGAGCCCCGAGGAGCTGATTGCCGCGGCTCACTCCGCGTGCTTCTCGATGGCGCTCGCGCATGGTCTCGCCCAGGCGGGAACGCCTGCCGATCAGCTCGACACCTCGGCGACGGTGACGTTTGTCCCGGGCACGGGAATCACGAAGGTCGCTCTCACCGTGCGCGGATCGGTGCCCGGCCTCGACGAGGAAAGCTTCGTTGCAGCGGCAGAAGGCGCGAAGGTGGGCTGCCCGGTTTCGAAGGCGCTCGCGGGCGTCCCCGAGATCACGCTCGACGCTGCGCTTGCCTAGCCCGAGGGCAGGGCGAGCTCGCCCTCGAACTCCCTGATTCCGGGCTACGATGCGACAACGCCGGAACCAGGCTGACGCCTGTACCGACAACCTCTCTCATGGCCGGAATCGACCCACTCATCGAGGAGCTCGAGCGCTCCTACGCCGACCTGCAAGCTCGGCTGTCCGACCCTGCCGTCTACAACGATCATCGCGAGGCGGCCGACGTCGGCCGCCGGCTGAAGGAGCTCGAGACGCCCCACAAGCTCGCGGTTGCCTGGCAGGGCGCGCGCGCCGACCTCGCTGACGCCAGGGACGACCCCGAGCTCGCATCGATGGCCGCCGACCTCGAGAGCGACGTCGCGCGCCTCGAGGAGGAGCTCAAGGCGGCGCTCGTCGAGCGCGACCCGGCCGACGCGAAGGACGTGATCGTCGAGGTGCGCCAGGGCGTCGGCGGCGACGAGGCCGCGATCTGGGCGGGCGACGTCTACCGGATGCTCACGCGCTACGCCGAGCGGCGGGGGTTCAAGACCGAGATCCTCTCGGCAAACGAGAGCGAGTCCGGAGGCTTCAAGGAGATCGTCTTCGCCGTCAAGGGTGACGGCGCGTTTTCGGTCTACAAGTACGAGGGCGGCACGCACCGGGTGCAGCGCGTTCCCGAGACGGAGTCGCAGGGCCGGATCCATACCTCGACGGCGACCGTCGCCGTGATGCCGGAGGCCGAGGAGGTCGAGGTCGACATCGTCGAGAGCGACCTCAAGATCGACGTCTACCGGTCGACCGGCCCGGGTGGGCAGAGCGTCAACACGACCGACTCGGCGGTGCGCATCACGCACGTGCCGACGGGCGTCGTCGTCGCGATGCAGGACGAGAAGTCTCAGCTACAGAACCGCCAGAAAGCGATGCGGGTCCTCCGCGCCCGGCTCTACGAGCTCGAGCGCGAGAAGGAGCAGGCGCGTCTTTCGGAGGCGCGCAAGCTGCAGATCGGCTCCGGCGAGCGAGCGGAGAAGATCCGCACCTACAACTTCCCCGAGAACCGCATCACCGATCACCGCATCAAGCTGACGGCCCACCGGCTCGACCAGATTCTCGACGGCGACCTCGAGGAGTTCACGGAGGCGATCCAGTCAGAGGACCGGCGGCTCTCGCTCGAAGCCGCCGGCCAGTGAACGACGAGGGTGGTGCGAGACAGGCGCCCGGCCCCAACACTCTCGGGCACGTGCTCCGGCTCTCCACTGACCATCTGGCCGCCAAGGGATCAGAGACACCACGCCTCGACGCCGAGCTCCTGCTCGCCAGGGCGACGGGTCTCGAGCGCATCGAGCTCTACATGGCGTTCGATCGCCCGCTGAATCCGGGTGAGCTAGCCGTCGCGCGCGAGCTCGTGGGCCGACGGGCGCGACGCGAGCCGCTCCAGTATGTGCTCGGAGAGTGGGGCTTCCGCCGCCTGACGCTCGCGGTCGATCGGAGGGCGCTGATTCCGCGGCCCGAGACGGAGATCCTGGTCGAGCGGGCGCTCGCGCTCATCGCCGACCTCGAGGAGCCGCGCGTACTCGACGTCGGGACCGGATCCGGCGCGATCGCGCTCGCGATCGCCGACGAGCATCCCGGGGCGATCGTCACCGCGATCGACAGCTCGACCGACGCGCTCGCGCTCGCCGACGAGAACGCTCGGCGCACGGGCCCCCGGTGCAGCTCCACGAGCTACGATCTGTTCGACGGCCTGCCGATGGGCCCGTGGGACCTCGTCGTCTCGAACCCGCCCTACGTCGATTCGGCCGATCTTGCGACGCTCGCGCCCGAGGTGCGCGACTGGGAGCCACGTGCGGCGCTCAGTGCCGAGGGAGCCGTCGAGGCCGTCGCACGCGGATCCGTGGGCGCTCTCGGGCCGGGCGGTGCGCTCGCGCTCGAGGTGGACGAGGCCAGGCGGCGGCGACGGCGGCCCTGCTCACCGAGCTGGGATTCGTCGAGGTGCGCATCACGCCCGACCTGGCCGGGATCGACCGCGTCGTCGAAGGGCCTGCAACCGTGATCGAAATCGAGGGCATCGCCGAGCAGATTCGGGCCGGCGGGCTGGTGGTGCTGCCCACGGACACGGTGTACGGGCTCGTGTGCACGGCCTTCGAGCGTGATGCCGCCGGCGACCTCTATCGGCTCAAGGGTCGCGACGCGATCCAGCCCACCGCGGTCGTCTTCGCGTGCGTCGCCGCGGTTCTCGAGCTCGTCCCCGAGCTCGGCAGCCGGAGCGCGGCGGTCGTCGGAGCGCTGCTCCCCGGGCCGTTCACGCTCGTGCTGCCGAATCCGGGTCGACGGTTCGGCTGGCTGACCGAGGGCCGGCCGGAGTCGATCGGCGTGCGCGTGCCGATGCTCACCGGGGCGACGGCAGCGATCGTCGAACGCGTGCAGGCGGTCGTGGCGACGAGCGCGAACCTCCCCGGCGGGCGTGACCCACGCCGCCTGGCCGACGTGCCGGCCACGATCATCGATGGCGTGGTGGCAGCGCTCGACGGGGGCGAGCTGCCTGGGGTCCCGTCGACGGTGATCGATCTGACAGCCCGCGAACCTGCTGTGCTCCGGGTCGGAGCCGGAGAGCCGGAAACCGCGCTCGAGCGGATCGCGCTCGCGCTGCGCTGAGGCGCTGCCCTCGTGTGGCCGAACGTGGCCCATCGGCGAGCGGCCGATGCCGTTGCAGTAGCATCGTCGTGCCATGGTCGACGCAGCCCATTCCTTCGACGAATTGCGCGCCGCGGGCCTGGCCGAGATCGATCCGGACATCACGGCACTCCTCGGCGACGAGCTCGCGCGGCAGCGCGGCCAGATCGAGCTGATCGCGTCGGAGAACTTCACGTGGCCCTCGATCCTCGAGGCCGTCGGCTCGGTGCCGACGAACAAGTACGCCGAGGGATACCCGGGCAAGCGCTACTACGGAGGTTGCGAGATCGTCGACCAGATCGAGCAGCTGGCGATCGACCGCGCCAAGGACCTCTTCCAGGCCGAGCATGCGAACGTCCAGCCGCATGCGGGCGCGCAGGCAAACATGGCGGTGTACCTCGGCCTGCTGCAGCCGGGCGACACGGTGTTGTCGCTCCGCCTCGACCACGGCGGTCACCTCACGCACGGGCTCAAGGTCAACTTCTCGGGACGGCTCTACACGATCGTTCATTACGGCGTTTCGCGGGAGACGAGCCGCGTCGACTACGACGAGGTGCTCGCGCTCGCCAAGGAGCATCGGCCCAGGGTGATCCTCTGCGGCGGCTCGGCGTATCCGCGGACCGTCGAGACCTGGGAGTTCCGCAAGATCGCGGACGAGGTCGGCGCACTGCTCTGGTGCGACATGGCGCACTTCTCGGGGCTCGTCGCCGCCGGCCTGCATCCGAACCCGGTGCCCGATTGCGACGTTGTCACGTCGACGACGCACAAGACGCTGGCCGGACCGCGTGCCGGGTTCATCCTGTGCCGTGAGGAGCACGCGTCGGCGATCGACCGCGCCATCTTCCCAGGCCTCCAGGGCGGCCCGCTCGAGCACGTGATCGCCGCCAAGGCGACGTGTTTCAAGATCGCTGCGTCCGTGGCGTTCCGCGAGTATCAGACGCGGGTGCGCGCGAATGCCGACGCGTTGGCGGCAGAGATCATCGACGGCGGCGTCGACGTGCTGACAGGCGGCACCGACACCCACTTGCTGCAGCTCGATCTCCGGCGCACGGAGTGGACAGGGAAGGATGCCGAGGAGCGGTTGCACGCCGTCAAGCTGACGACGAATCGCAACACCGTTCCGTTCGACGAGCGCCCACCGACCGTAGCCTCCGGCGTCCGGATCGGAACACCCGCTGCGACGATGCGCGGCTTCGACGAAGGCGACTTCCGCGAGGTCGGCAAGATCATCGTCGGCGCGCTCGCGGACGGGGCGGACATCCCGGGCCTCGCGGCGCGTAGCGAGACGCTGTGCGAGAAGAGGCCGCTGTACGACGGCTTCCGCGGGTATACGAGCTACTGATGGACGGCCCGGTCGTCGAGGTCGATCATCCCCTTGTCCAACACAAGCTCGGTCTCCTGCGCGACGTCACGACGACGACCCAACAGTTTCGCCTGCTCGTCAACGAGCTGACGCTGCTCCTCACGTACGAGGCGACGAAGACGCTCGCCGACGAGCCGGTCGAGATCGAGACGCCGCTCGAGCGGATGGACGCCCGCAGGATCAGCGGCAAGAAGGTCGCCGTCTGTCCGATCCTGCGTGCCGGTGTCGGGATGCTCGACGGAGTGCTCTCGCTGATCCCGGGGGCACGGGTCGGCTTCATCGGGCTCTATCGCGACGAGGAGACGCTCCAGCCGGTCGAGTACTACGTCAAGCTGCCGAACGACATCGCCGAGCGCGACGTGCTCCTCCTCGATCCGATGCTGGCGACCGGCAACTCGACGGCTGCGGCCGTCGAGACCGTGAAGGCGGCCGGTGCGAGCTCGGTCAGGCTGATCGCGCTGATCGCCACGCCGGAGGGGATCGCAAGGATCCATCGTGACCATCCCGACGTCGCGATCGTCGTCGCCTCGGTCGACCGCGGGCTGAACGAGAAGGGCTACATCGTCCCGGGTCTCGGGGACGCAGGCGACAGGCTCTACGGCACGAAGTAGGCTGGATGAGCGAGCTTCGGGACAACCCGGAGGTCCTGTACGGCGCCGCGATCGCACTGCTGATCGTGATTCTCCTGACCCCTGCGGTCGGCGGCATGGCCCGCATCCTCGGCGTCGTCGACAACCCGGACGCGCGCCGTCTCAACCGGAGCCCGATTCCGCGCCTCGGTGGGCTCGCGATCTTCCTCGGGATCCTCGTGCCCTCGCTCGCGTTCCTCGATCTCTCGGGCGAGATGCGGGGCATCCTCCTCGGCGCCGCGGTCGCCTGCGTGGTCGGCGCGGTCGACGACTTCCGTGGGCTCTCGCCGACCGTGAAGCTGGCTGGCCAGGTGCTCGCAGCAGCGATTCCGACCGCGTTCGGCGTCTGGATCGACCACTTCACATTGCCGTTCCTCGGTGCCGTCGACCTGCCGGCGTGGATTGGCGTGCCGCTCACGATCATCTGGATCGTCGCGGTGATGAACATGGTCAACTTCCTCGACGGTCTGGACGGCCTTGCGTCGGGCGTGTGCGCGATCTCGGGCCTTACGTTCGCGGTGATCGCGCTCTCGCTCGGCAAGGTCGACGCCGCGGTGCTCTCGGCGATCGTCGCCGGCGCGTGCATTGGCTTCCTCCGGCACAACTTCTTCCCGGCCCGCATCTTCATGGGTGACTCGGGTGCGCTCGTGCTCGGATTCACGCTCGCGTCGATCTCGGTCGCCGGGCTGCTCAAGACGGCATCGACGGTGGTGCTGTTCCTCCCCCTCCTCGTGCTTGCCGTGCCGATCATCGACACCTCGTTCGTCGTGCTCAAGCGGCTGAAGTACCGGCAGCCGATCTCGGCAGCGGACAGGTCCCATCTGCACCACCGCTTCATCAACATCGGCTTCAGCCAGCGTCGCGCGGCGCTGACGATGTGGGCCTGGACGGCATCGCTCGGGATCGCCGCCCTCGCGACGCGCTTCGTCCCGTTCCGTGAGGGAGGCGTGTGGCACCCGTGGCAGACCGTGCTCGTCGTCGGGATCGCGCTCTTCGCGCTCGCCTTCTCGGTCTACATCATCTACCTGCTCGAGATCGTCAAGCTCGGCAATCCGAGGGTTCGGCGCCGCGTTGCCGAGCGGGACCGCGAGGAGCGACGGTCAGCCTGAGGCGGGTGCCAGGATTCATCCTCTCTCGATGGCTTCGGCCCGCAGCACGAAGTCGGTCAAGGCCGCGTTGAACGCCGGATGGCGCTGCGCCGTGTGGCCGTAGCCCGGCAGCGCGAGCCGCTCCGCAGCGAGCCGCTCCACGAGCACATCGCAGACGGCATCGAAAGCGGCGAGATGAGCTCCGGTGACGACGAGCGTCGGGAAGCGAGCGGCGGCGAGGATGTCGAGATCGATATCCGCCTCCCACGGGTTCCGCTCGACGATCAGCGTCCGGGCACCCTGTTCGAGTTGCGGCGGGAGGGGGGAGGGCGGAACGTAGTCCGAGCCGGCAAGGGTGAGGAAGCCGCGTAGGAACGCTTCCGGATCGTCCACGGGGCCCGTCTGCCACCAGGCATTTCCCTCTCGGATGAACGCGTCGGCGGCCGCGTCACCGACGGCCACCTTCATCGCCGGCGGCTCGATCACGGTCAGCGAGCGCACCGCGCCCGGCATCGCAGCAGCCGCGAGCAACGCGATCACGGCGCCGTAGGAGTGGCCGACGAGGTGGGCGCCGTCGCCGATCGCGTCGGCGACGAGAACGGCGTGCTCCTCGAAGTCGACGTGGTCGACAGGCGGATTGGGTGGGAACCCCGGCCGTTCGAGGATCTCGATCCGGAAGCGCTCTGCGAGCGCACGCTGCCCGCTCCAGGTGGGACGTCCACCCATGACGCTGCCGTGGACGAAGACGATCCGCGGTCGCTCGGCGCCCGAGAGCATGTGACGAATGTAGTCGTTTTTGGCTCAACGAGGAGAAATCTCCTGTCACAATCAGCCTGATATGCTGGCGCCGAATGGTCGCGACGACGCCTACCAGCACGCACTCGCTTGCGACTGCATCCGGACTCCTCCTAGGCACGCTGGCCGCTTCGATGGCAGCCGGTGCGGCCCTCGGCTGGTTGCTCGGCGGCGCGGGCCTCGGCCTGCTCGTCGGTGCGGTGGTCGGAATCCCGCTTGCCGTGCTCGTGGTCTATCGCGTCTACTCCAGGCAATCGTGAGAGAAGAGCTCTTCACCAATCCACGTCCCGTCCCGGGGCGTCTCGCGCCGATGCTCGCGGGCAGCGCCCTGATCGTCCTCGCGCTGCCGATCTTCGCCATTGCCGGCTGGCCGCTGAAGGGATGGGCCTTGGCCGCTGTCCTCTGGACAGCCGCCCAGGCGCTCGGCTACCTACTGACGCGGCTCCCGCTCGATCAGGGTAACCTCGCCGCGTCAGGCGTTAGGGGCATAGGCATGGGATTCAGAGCATTCATCGTGGGAATACCACTGGTGGCGGTCACCGTCGCCGATTCACGCGTCGGCGTCGCCGCCGTGATTCTCTACGCGCTGGCCTACACCCTGGAGCTCGCCGTCTCGCTCGTCACCTTCTTCGGAGCCGAGGTGAAGAAGGCATGAAGCGGATGCTCGTCCTCGCTACCGGCCTCTTCCTCGCGCTGCCAGCGATCGCTCTCGCTGCAGACGAGACGACCACGACCTCGGACAAGAAGTTCGACCCATCGGAGGAGTGGACGCTCCACCCGTGGGTCTCGATCCACATCGGCCCGATCGACATGTCGATCAACAAGGCCGTCGTCTACCTCCTTCTCGGGGCGCTGCTCTCCTGCCTGCTCGGCATCTTCCTGATGCGGGTGAAGACGGGCAAGGGGCCGGACCGCAAGCAGGCGCTCGGTGAGATCATCTACGAGATCGCCCGCGTGCAGGTCGCCGAGCAGGGGCTGCCGGCGAAGGCCATGCGCACGTGGTTCCCCTACTGCGCGAGCCTGATGATCTTCATCTGGGTCGTGAACATGCTCGGCTTCATCCCGCTGCCGCTCTCCGACGAGAAGGTGACGATTGCCGGTCTCAAGATCCCCACGCTCGCGATCTTCGCGGCCACGTCGACGCTGTCGGTCACGTTGGCACTCGCCTTCATGACCTGGATGTTCACCCACGTCGAAGGGATCCGCGCCAACGGCGTGATGCGGTACCTGAAGAGCTGGATCCCCGACGTGCCGAAGGCGCTCTATCCCTTGATCATCCCGCTCGAGATTCTCGGCCAGTTCATGCGGCTGATCAGCCTCTCTGTCCGTCTCTACGCCAACATGCTGGCCGGCCACATGCTGATCCTGACCTTCATCGGGCTCATCTTCGTGCTCGGAAATCTGGTGGTCGCTGTCGTGGCGGTTCCCGCTGCGATCGCGTTCTACCTGTTCGAGGTCGTGATCGTCGTCTCGATCCAGGCCTACATCTTCGCTGCCCTGTCTGCCATCTACATCGGCTCGGCCATCGAGCCGGAGCACTAAGGAGGAACGACACCACATGTCAGCCCTTTCCATCGTCGGCGCTGTCGACGGCAACGTCGCAGACGCAGGCAAGGCCATCGCGCTTGCGCTCGGTATCGGCCTCGGCTCGCTCGGAGCCGGCATCGGTATCGGCAACATCTTCGGCTCGATGATCCAGGCCGTCGCCCGCCAGCCCGAGCTGCGGGGCGAGCTCCAGGGAATTCAGTGGCTCGGATTCGCGCTCACCGAGGCCGTCGTGTTCTACGGCCTGATCGGCGGGCTCCTCGCCTACGTCCTCGTCTGAGTTGAGCACCGTTCTCGCATCGAGCGGCCTCATCGAGGTCGTCCCGGGTCTGATGATCTGGACGCTGGTCGCGTTCGCGATCACGTTCTTCGTGCTCAAGAAGGTGGCCTTCAAGCCGATTCAGAAGACGATCGACGACCGGCGCGACAAGATCCGGGCTGCGGTCGACGAGGCCGATGCCGCCCGCGACGAGGCACGGGACCTGCTCGAGCAGAACCGCGCCATCCTCGCCGAGGCCCGGTCGGAGTCGGCGCAGATCCTGGCCGAGGCCCGCAAGGTCGCCGATGCCCAGATCCAGCGGGCCAAGGACGAGGCGGAGGTCGAACGGGTGCGCCGGCTCGAGGACACGCGCAAGCAGATCGACGCCGAGACCACGCGGGCGATCGACCAGATCCGCGGCGAGGTCGCCGATCTGACGCTCGAGGCGACCCAGCGGGTCGTCGGCAAGGTACTCGACTCTGCAGATCAGCGCCGGCTGATCGACGAGGCGATCGAAGGCCTCGACTTCTCCGCGCTCGAGCGGGGGAGAGGCTAGAACGCTGTGGCGATCGCCGAGCGCCTGTATGCGAAAGCCCTCTTCGAGGCCGCTGACGACAGCGGCCGCGTCGATGCGGTCCAGCGCGATCTCAGCGAGTTCGCCGACGCGGTCGAGGCATCGCCGGAGCTGTCGGCGTTTCTCGCCAATCCGCAGGTCGATCCGGTGGCAAAGGTCGGCGTGCTCGGGGAGCTGTCCGAGGGCTCCGATGATCTCGTCCATAACTTCCTCCGCCTGATCGCGACGAAGGGGCGGGCGGGACAGATTCCGGGGATTCGCGACGAGTTTCAGGCGCTCGTCGACCGCGCGCAGGGACGCGTCGCCGTCGAGCTGACAACCGCGTTCGAGCTCTCCGACGACGAGGCTGCCTCGATCGTCGCCCAGATCGAGCAATCCTCGGGCCGCAAGGTCGAGGCAACCCGCAAAGTCGACCCCGAGCTGGTCGGCGGAATGATCCTGCAGGCAGGTTCGCTGCGCGTCGACGCCAGCGTGCGCGGCCGCCTGGAGCGTCTCCGCCACGAGCTCGCCACGCGATGACATGGGTGGTGCACCGCCGCCGGGTGAGGCAGGCAGTTAGCGTGTCACACGGCTTTGACGCCCCGCCGACAGACGTAACGAAGGAGCAAACGTGAAGCTACGGCCCGAAGAGATCACCTCGATCCTCAAGTCCAGGATCGAACAGTACGACGTCGAGACGGACCTGTCCGAGGTCGGCACGGTGCTGCAGGTCGGCGATGGCATTGCGCGCGTCCATGGCCTCGAGAACTGTGTTTCGCTCGAGCGGCTCGAGTTCGAGCACGGCGTTGTCGGCATCGCTTTCAACCTCGAAGAGGACAACGTCGGCGTAGCGCTCTTCGGCCAGTGGCAGCACGTCAAGGAGGGCGAGCCCGTCCGTCGCACCGGCGCCGTCATGAGCGTGCCGGTCGGCGAAGGCCTCCTCGGCCGCGTCGTCGACCCGCTCGGCAACCCGCTCGACGGCCAGGGCCCGATCGAGGCTGCCACCACGCGTCCGCTCGAGTTCAAGGCGCCGGGCGTCATTCAGCGTCAGCCCGTGACACAGCCGCTGCAGACCGGCCTCAAGTCGATCGACTCGATGATCCCGGTCGGTCGTGGCCAGCGCGAGTTGATCATCGGCGACCGCGGCACCGGCAAGACCGCCGTCTGTATCGACACGATCATCAACCAGAAGGGCGGGGACGTGATCTGCATCTACGTCGCCGTCGGCCAGAAGGCGTCGACCGTCGCGCAGGTGTACGAGAAGTTGCGCGACGAGGGTGCGATGGACTACACGATCATCATCTCCGCACCTGCCCAGGAGGCCGCGCCGATCAAGTGGATGGCACCGTTCGCCGGCGCCGCCATGGGGGAGTACTTCCTCTACAACGGCCAGCACGCGCTCGTCATCTACGACGACCTCTCGAAGCACGCCGATTCCTACCGGCAGCTGTCGCTCCTGTTGCGGCGCCCGCCGGGCCGCGAGGCGTTCCCGGGCGACGTCTTCTACCTCCACTCCCGCCTGCTCGAGCGCTCGTGCCGCCTCAGCGAGGCACTCGGCGGCGGCTCGCTGACCGCACTGCCGATCATCGAGACGCAGGCCGGCGACGTGTCGGCGTACATTCCGACCAATGTGATCTCGATCACCGACGGACAGATCTTCCTGGAGTCGGACCTCTTCTTCTCGGGCGTCCGGCCGGCGATCAACGTCGGCATCTCGGTGTCCCGGGTGGGCGGGAACGCCCAGACGAGGGCGATGCGGAAGGTGGCCGGTCGCCTGCGCCTCGACCTGGCGCAGTTCCGCGAGCTCGAGGCATTTGCGCAGTTCGGCTCGGAGCTCGACCCCGCGACCCAGCAGGCCCTCGGTCGCGGTGAGCGGATGGTCGCGACCCTGAATCAGCCGCAGTACCAGCCGTGGCCGTTCGAGGAGCAGGTCGTCGCGATCTACGCCGGCAACAACGGCTACCTCGACAAGGTGCCGGTCGGCCAGGTGCCGCGGTTCCAGGAGGAGCTCCGCGAGACCCTCCGCTCCGGTGGCGGCGTGTACGACGAGATCCGCGAGACCAAGGACCTCGGCGACGAGACGGTCGCGAAGCTCGATGCGGCGCTCGCGAAGTTCCTCGAGGGCTTCAACATCGTGGAGGAGAAGGGGCTCGCCGGCTAGATGGCGTCCGTTCAGGATCTCAAGCGGCGGATCAAGTCCGTCACCAGCACCCGGAAGATCACGCGTGCTCTCGAGCTCGTCGCTGCCGCAAAGCTGCGGCGCGCCCAGACGCGGATCGAGGCGATGCGACCGTACGCCGACACGATGAGCGATCTGATCTCCGGCGTCGGCCGCGCGGCCTCGTCGGTCAGGTCGCTACCGCTGCTGCAGCAGCGCGAGACGATCGAGACAGTGCTGATCGTGCCGCTGACCGGAGACCGTGGGCTTGCCGGCGCGTTCAACGGCCAGGTGATCCGCCGGGCATTCAGCCTCGAGCGGGCGCTCGTCGCCGAGGGCAAGAAGGTGCGTTGGGTCGCGGTCGGCAAGAAGGGGCGGTCGACGCTGACCTTCAGGGGCCGCGACGCGAGCGATGCCTTCGTCGGCTTCTCGGACGGCCCGTCGTATGGCGACGCGCAGGCCATTGCGCACCGCGTCGCAGAGCTCTACACCGAGCAGGAAGTCGACCGGGTCATCCTCGTCTACAACCAGTTCGTCTCGGCTCTCACCCAGAGCGTCACCGACCGCGACATCCTCCCGATCTCGCCCGACGTGCTCGAGACCGACGACGAGGAGCGCAGGGACGATGCGTTTCGTGGCGATTTTATCTTCGAGCCCGAGCCGGAGGAGATTCTGGCGCGGCTCCTGCCCGTGTATCTCGAGACGCAGGTGTACCGGGCGCTCCTCGAGTCGGCTGCCTCGTTCCAGGGTGCGCAGATGACGGCAATGCGGAACGCCTCGAAGAACGCCGGCGAGCTGATCGATCGGGTCACGCTGCAGATGAACCGTGCCCGTCAGGCGGAGATCACGCAGGAGATCCTCGAGGTCGTCGCGGGCGCCGAGGCCCTGTCGTAAGCAACGTGCAAACTTTCCTGGCCGAGCGGCGTCGTACGATCCGACGGGTTCCGTCGCTATGCTCTTGACCTCCCTGTGAGCACCTTTCCCGAGACCCCTGACGAAGGCGGCGAGCGCGGCCGCCAGGCGCGCATCGCGCAGGCCGATGCGCTGACCCCGGCCGGGGCCGTTCGGACGAACTTCCAGGGCGATCTCGAGGGAGGGTTTCTCGGGGTGGAGCTTGCCGACGAGCACGACGAGGTCACGGCCGTTGCCGCCCGCGGGTACTGGGAGGGCATCTGGTTGCGACTCCGCAAGGACAAGCTTGCGATCGCCGGCGGCATCTTCATCGTCTGCCTCTTCATTGTCGCGTTCGCGGGCGCACCGATCGCCGAGCACCTCCTCGGCCACGGCCCGAACGACATCAACCCGATTCCTGGGCCAGGGGGCGGCATCACGGACGACCTTCTACCGGTCAAGCCGTGGTCGCACGTCAATCAGTTCCAGCCCGACGGGACGATCGAGAGTCAGCTCTATATCCTCGGCGCAGACGGCACGACGGGTCGCGATGAGTTCCTGAGGATCCTGTACGGGGCCCAGGTCTCGCTCGAGGTCGGGGTGGGGGCCACGATGATCGCCATGTTCCTCGGCCTGCTGCTCGGCTCGATCGCCGGGTTCTTCCGCGGCTGGATCGACACCGTGATCTCCCGCGTGACCGAGATCACGATGGCATTCCCGTATCTGCTGTTCGTGATCGCGCTCGCCTCGACGGTCGGGACGCGACTGAACAAGGTGACATTCGGGTTCCTCTCACAAGGGGCTTTCACCCTGATCGTCGTCTTCGGGATGTTCAGTTGGTTCTACTCCGCCCGCGTCTTCCGTGGGATCACGCTGTCGCTGCGCGAGAAGGAGTTCGTCGAGGCGGCCCGGATGATCGGTGCGAGCGACATGCGCATCGTGCGGTCGCACATCTTCCCGCATCTCGTCGGACCGCTGATCGTCTTCTCGACCCTGAGCGTGGCGGCGTTCATCCTCGCGGAGGCGGGCCTGTCTTTCCTCGGGCTCGGCATCCCGTTGCCGACCGCGAGCTGGGGCAACCTCCTTGCCGACGCGCCGAACTTCTATCTCACCCGTCCGTTGCTGCTGCTCTGGCCCGGTCTCGCGCTCGTGTGTACGACCCTCGCGTTCAACCTGCTCGGCGATGGTCTTCGCGACGCATTCGATCCACGCAGCCAGCGGTAACCGACCACCAGGAGCGCCGATTCGGTGCCAGGAATCGGTACGCGGTGGGATTCCGGCCGGGGCACGCCTCTTGGCGGTCGTGTCAAGCGTGAGCGCGCGGTCGAAATTGCCGTGATTTCCAGCGGCTTCCCCCAGGCAGCCGGCACGATTCGCGTTGCCTCGGCCCCGTCCGCTAACTAAACTGCGCGCGCTCCGTCGAAGGAGCGAGAGGGTGCATGATCAGGAGGCCGCGAGGGCACACAGCTGCTCGGGTCTCGAAGAGAAGTTGAAAGGAGTCCGATGGACAGAAAGCTCTGGCTCTCGATCATCGCTGCGATGATCGGGGCGAGCTTGCTCGTCGCGGCAGCTACCGCTGCCCCGGCGAAGAATCAGGCATCGAAGGCGAAGCACGCCACGAAGGGTGGCACCTACGTCGTCGAGTTCACGACCGACGTGGACTACACCGACCCGGCGCTCGACTACCTGTCGACCGGCTGGGAAATGATGTATGCCACTGCCTGCAAGCTCTACAATTTCCCGGACAAGGAAGCTCCCGCCGGGTCCCAGCTTCAGCCGGAGGTTGCTGCCGGCCTGCCCGTCGTCTCGAACGGCGGCAAGACCTACACGATCAAGCTGAAGAGCACGTACAAGTTCTCGGACGGCAGCAAGGTCACCGCTTCGAGCTTCGTGGACGCGTTCAACCGCAACGCCAACCCCAAGCTGCAGTCGCCCTCGACGCCGTTCCTTGACGTCGTCGCCGGTCTGCAGGCAGTGGTTGACGGCAAGGCCACGAAGATCTCCGGCGTCACGGCCCCCAACGCGACGACGCTCAAGATCAACCTGACCAAGCCGGCGCCTGACCTCGTCTCGCGCCTCACGATGCCGTTCTTCCAGGCGATCCCGAAGAGCCTCGCCTCGAACGCTGATCCGAACGGTGTGCTCACGTACTCGAGCTGCGGCCCGTACTACTTCTCGGCCCGCACGCCGAACAAGTCGATCACGCTCAAGCGGAACCCGAACTACAAGGGCCCGCGCCCGGCCAACGTCGACACGATCCAGGTCAACGTCGGCAACTCGCTCGACGTCATCCAGCAGAACGTCGAGTCCGGTTCGTCGGACTACGCCGCAGGCGGCATCCCGCCGGCGGCCTGGGCGACGCTCGCGCAGAAGTACGGCGTCAACAAGGGCCGCGTCTTCGTCAAGCCGCAGCTCGGCGTCTCCTACCTCGCGATGAACCACGATCGCCCGCTGTTCAAGAACAACCCGCAGCTCGCGAAGGCTGTCAACTGGGCGATCGACCGGCGCGCGATCCTGAATCAGGCCGGATTCCTCTCCGGCAAGCGGAACGACCAGATCCTTCCTCCGGGCCTCCCGGGCGGTAAGGACATCGGTGTCTACCCGCTGCAGGTCACGGCCAACACGATCAAGAAGGCGCAGTCCCTCGCCAACGGTCATACGGGTAACGGCAAGGCCGTCCTCTGGACGTCGAACCGCGCACCGGCTCCGGCGCAGGCCGCGATCTACCAGTTCAACCTGAAGCAGATCGGTCTCGATGTCGAGGTGCAGCAGTTCGCTCGCGCGGTGCAGATCGAGAAGGAAGGCACCCGCGGTGCAGAGTTCGACTTCACGACCGAGGGATGGATCGCCGACTACGCCGATCCGTACGACTTCATCAACGTCCTGCTCTCGGGTGACTCGTTGCACGACGCGAACAACAACAACGTCGCGTACTACAACAGCCCGAAGTTCAACAAGGCCATGACGGCCGCGTCGAACCTGTCCGGTTCAGCCCGCTACGCGGCGTACCAGGCGCTCGACAGGAACATCACGACGCAGGATCCGGCCTGGGCGGCACGGTCGAACTTCAACGACCGCATCTTCGTCTCGGCCCGCACACGCGGCTTCACGTTCCAGCCCGTGTTCTCGTTCGACTACGCGACGGTGTTCGTCAACTAACGAACGAAGAGAACGTCCGCAAGAAAGGTGGGGGCCGGCATACGCCGGCCCCCACCTAGTACAACCGCTGCCCGACCGAATCGCTTCCGACCCTTCCGCCATCACACCACTTCGCTAAACTCCTGCAGCCGTGTTCCGCTATCTGATCAGGCGTCTCCTCTGGGCCATCGTGCTCTTCATCGCCGTGACGATGGTGACCTACATGATCTTCTACATCATCCCGGCGAACCCGGCTCGGCTCGCCTGCGGCCAGCGTGCGACCGAGGAGTGCATTGCGAACGCGTCGCATCGCCTCGGGCTCGACCGTCCTGTGCCCGTGCAGTACGCGCTGTTCCTGAAGCGGCTCGTGATCGACCGGTCGCTCGGAACCTCGTTCACCAACCGTCGCAACGTCACGCAGACGATCCTCGACGCTGCTCCCGTCACGGCCTCCCTCGTGTTCGGTGGCGCGATTCTCTGGATGCTGCTCGCGTTACCGATCGGCATCCTCTCGGCCCTGCGCCCGAGGTCGCTCCTCGACAGAGCGGCGACTGTCTTCGTGCTGCTCGGTATCTCGTTGCCCGTCGTGTGGATCGGGCTCGTGCTGCAGTACTCGATCGGATACCGGCTCGGGTGGTTCCCGAACGCCGGATACTGCGACTTCATCAACCCCGAGGCGACGGCAACCTGTGGCGGTCCCGTCCAGTGGGCGTATCACCTCGTGCTGCCGTGGACGACCTTCGCGCTGCTGTTCGCTGCGATCTACGTGCGGATGATCCGCGCCAACGTGATGGACACGCTCGGTGAGGACTACGTCCGCACCGCGCGCGCCAAGGGTGCGCCCGAGCCGCAGGTGATGCGCAATCATGTGCTCCGGAATGCGCTGCTGCCCGTCGTCACGATGCTCGGCATGGACATCGGTATCGCGCTCGGAGGCGCCATCTTCACCGAGTACATCTTCGGCCTACCAGGCCTCGGCCGGCTGGCCGTTCAGGCGCTCGAGGGCTTTGACCTCCCGATGATCCAGGGCGTTGTCGTCTTCTCGACATTCTGCATCATCATCTTCAACATCGCCGTCGACGTTGCCTACGCTTTCATCGACCCGCGCATTCGCCTCAACTGATGACGCCTCTGCTCGAGGTCGAAAACCTCAAGACCTACTTCAAGACGGACGACGGGATCGTGAAGGCGGTCGACGGCGTCTCGTTCACGGTGGCTGAAGGCAGAACGCTCGGGATCGTCGGCGAGTCCGGCTCGGGCAAGAGCGTCACGTGCCTGACGATCATGGGCCTGAACCCCAAGCGGTCGGCGTCCAGCGAGGGTCGCGCGCTGTACCGCGGCGAGGATCTGCTGCAGGCATCCCCGTCCCGCCTGCGAGAGATCCGCGGCAACGACATCGCAATGATCTTCCAGGATCCGATGACGTCGCTGAACCCCGTGCACAAGATCGGTGCCCAGATCGTCGAAGGCATCCTCCTCCACAAGGACGTGTCGAAGAAAGAGGCGAAGGCGCGGGCGCTCGAAGCGCTGAAGGAGGTCGGAATTCCGCGGGCGGAGCGGCGGATCGACGACTATCCGCACCAGTTTTCCGGCGGTATGCGTCAACGCGTGATGATTGCGATGGCTCTCGTGAACGAGCCATCGCTGCTGATCGCCGACGAGCCGACGACGGCGCTCGACGTGACGACGCAGGCGCAGATCCTCGAGCTGATGCACAAGCTCCAGAGCGACTACGGTACGGCGATCATCATGATCACGCACGATCTCGGCGTCGTCGCCGAGATCGCCGACGAGGTCGTCGTGATGTACGCCGCCCGCGTAGCAGAAAAGTCGCCGGTCAACGAGCTCTTCGAGAAGCCACTCCATCCCTACACCTGGGGCCTGCTGGGATCGCTGCCGCGCCTCGAGGCCGACATCGACCGGCTGGTGCAGATCCCCGGCACGCCTCCGTCGCTCCTGTCGCCGCCCCGCGGTTGCCGGTTCAACCCGCGCTGCCCGTATGTCTTCGACCGTTGCAAGCAGGAGCTCCCCGAGCTCGTCCCGGCATCCGTCCATCCGGACCACCTGCAGGCATGCTTCCTCGACGACGCCACGAAGGCACGCGAAGCCGAGAGAACACTGGCGGCGTTCGCAACGGAAGGGTCGTAGACGGTGGCTGACGAGCTGCTCAAGATCGACGGCCTGACGAAGCACTTTCCCGTCACGCGGGGGATCGTGTTTCAGAAGGAGGTAGCGGCCGTCAAGGCGGTCGACGACGTCTCGTTCACGCTCAACCGGGGAGAGACGCTCGGCGTCGTCGGTGAGTCCGGCTGCGGCAAGTCCACGATGGCGCGCTGCATCATGCGGCTGCTCGACCCGACCGCCGGTTCGATCACGTTCGAGGGCCGCGACATCTCGAAGCTCTCGCGTACTGACATGCGCCCGATTCGCCGCGAGATGATGATGATCTTCCAGGACCCGTACGCTTCGCTGAACCCCCGCAAGCGGGTCGGCTTCATCGTCGGCGAGGCCCTCGTCGTCCACAAATCCGGCACCGACGCCGAGATCAAACGGCGCGTGCAGGAGCTGCTCGAGGTCGTCGGCCTCAACCCGGAGCACTACAACCGGTTCCCACACGAGTTCTCCGGCGGCCAGCGCCAGCGCATCGGTATCGCGCGCGCTCTCGCCGTGAACCCGAAGCTGATCGTCTGCGACGAGCCTGTCTCGGCGCTCGACGTCTCGGTGCAGGCTCAGATCCTCAACCTGCTCAAGGACCTGCAGGGCGAGTTCGGCCTCACCTATATCTTCATCGCCCACGACCTCAATGTCGTGCGGTACATCTCCGACCGCGTCATGGTGATGTACCTCGGCAAGGTGGCCGAGATCGCACCGGCGAAAGACCTGTATGCGGTGCCGAAGCATCCATATACAGGGGCCCTGCTCTCGGCCGTGCCGATCCCGGATCCCAGGCTCGGACGAGCGCGCAAGCCGATCGTGCTCGAGGGTGACGTGCCGAACCCGATCAACCCGCCCGACGGCTGCCGGTTCCATCCACGGTGCCCGCGCTTCCAGGAGGGCGTCTGCGACACGGCCATCCCGGAGCCGGTCGAGGTCGGCTCGAACCATACCGCGGCATGCTTCTTCCCGCTCGAACGGTGGCCGATGACCGTTGAAGAGATGCAACGCGTCGGCGAGCCGACGCCTGCGTCCTGAGCCCTGCGGTGATCGCGGCACTCCGCCGCCTCGTGCTCCTTTTCGTCGTACTCTTCGGAGCGACGGTTCTCGTCTCTCTCGCTGTTGGATGGCTGCTCGGCGCCGGCGCGGAGCGCTCGGTTTCACTCGGTTTGGATTCCGTCGGCATCTTCTTCCTCGTGATCGGGTTCTTTGTCGGTGTGAGGGGGCCGGTTCGGCTCGGCGGCTCCGAGACACCAGGGGCCGGAAGCCGGTTCTTGCGCTGGGCGGAGCCCGACGAGCGTGTCGAGACGATCAACGTCTCGGCCCTGCTCGTCACGGTCGGATTCGTGCTGGTGCTCGTTGGGCTGGCAATCGATCCGCGCTACAGCCTGGTCTGACCTCGACCGATAGCGGTCGATACATGGCAGAATTCGTGCTAACCGCGACCTTCCACCGGCGTCATACCTAGCAATGGCAATCCTTTCACGCAGCTGTGAGCGCGCCCGTAGCTGGGTTTCGCTCGAACTCGACGACGAGCTCTCCGAGCTCGAGGGCGCGATGCTTCGTGCCCATACGGCTCGCTGCGTGCCCTGTGCCCAGTTCCAGAACGACGCCGTGGCGATCACGCACCGGCTGCGTCTGACGCCGCTCGTGCCTCTTCCCGCACCCATCGCGCTTCCACCGCGCCGCCGCGTCGTGGGCCGACTGCTGCAGGTCGGGGCCGCCGCTGCCGTTGCAGTCCTTGCGGCAGGTATCGGGGCGCTGTTGTCCACCGCGCCACAGCCGTCGAGCCTCACGGCACCCGTGCCGCCGCCTACGGCGGCCCAGCTCTCGGTCGCCTATCTCGATGCGCCCCAGGGCCTGCCGCAGCACCCGCCGCTTGCATTCCGGGCGCGCGTCGGTCTTGATCCGGGCCGCACGGACCTCTAGCACCTTGACGCGCGCCGCTCAGGCGTAACGAAGGCGCACCTCGGCGTACTATGAGTCACGATGTACCCACCTCTCGCCTCACAGTGCTGAGCACTCGACCACGCCGACCGCGTTGCGGCTGGAATGGAACGATCCCGCCTCGCGCGTTCACGTGGGCCGCGGGAGCCGGGATCCGATAGGCTACGGCGGCTTGCCGGGCGTCTGACCGGCGCCTTTTCACGTAGTTCGCAGGCTCGAGCTTCCACGCACAGCACGTCCGACAACCCCTTGCACTGACAAAGAGCTTTCAGGAGACCCATGCCCAGCGAGAACGGTGCCAACACCGGCCAGATCATCGAGATCAAGGGCGTCGTCATCGACGCGGTCTTCCCTGACCGACTGCCCGAGATCCTCCACGCCGTCGAGATCCAGATCAATCGACCCGACGGAACGACTGCGACGCTCGTCGCGGAGGTGCAGCAGCATCTCGGCGACGACCGCGTCCGTGCGGTCGCCATGGATTCCACCGACGGTCTCGCGCGAGGGACGGACGTCGTCGACACGGGCGGGCCGATCTCGGTCCCCGTCGGCGACTCGACGCTCGGGCGGATCTGGAACGTGATCGGGCAGCCGGTCGACGACAAGCCTGCCTCGGCCGACACCGAGCGCTGGTCGATCCATCGCGAGCCACCTGCGTTCCGCGACCTGCAAGCCGTCCGTCGAGGTCTTCGAGACCGGCATCAAGGTCATCGACCTGATCGCTCCGTACATCAAGGGCGGCAAGGTCGGCCTGTTCGGTGGTGCCGGCGTCGGCAAGACCGTGACGATCATGGAGCTCATCCACAACGTCGCGAACGCCGCACAGCGGCGTGTCCGTGTTCGCCGGTGTCGGCGAGCGCACGCGTGAGGGCAACGACCTTCTCCTCGAGATGGAGGAGTCGGGCGTTCTCGACAAGGTCGCGCTCGTGTACGGCCAGATGAACGAGCCGCCCGGAGCCCGCCTCCGCGTCGCCTGTCCGGCCTGACGATGGCCGAGTACTTCCGCGAGCAGGGTCAGGACGTGCTGCTCTTCATCGACAACATCTTCCGCTTCGTGCAGGCGGGCTCGGAGGTCTCGGCGCTGCTCGGCCGCATGCCGAGCGCCGTCGGCTACCAGCCGACGCTCGCCACCGAGATGGGGCAGCTCCAGGAGCGCATCACGTCGACGACGCACCGGCTCGGTCACCTCCGTGCAGGCGATCTACGTGCCGGCAGACGACCTTACCGACCCCGCGCCGGCGAACACGTTCGCCCACCTCGACGCCACCACGGTGCTCTCGAGCGCGATCGTCGAGAAGGGGATCTACCCGGCCGTCGACCCGCTCGACTCGACCTCGCGGGCGCTCTCGCCCCGCATCGTCTCGGACGAGCACTACGCGGCCGCGACGGCGGTGCAGCAGATCCTCCAGCGCTACAAGGACCTGCAGGACATCATCGCGATCCTCGGCATGGACGAGCTCACCGACGAGGACAAGCTCGTCGTGTCGCGCGCCCGCAAGATCGAGCGGTTCCTCTCGCAGCCGAACTTCGTGGCCGAGCAGTTCACGGGTACGCCCGGCAAGTACGTCAAGCTCGAGGACACGATCAAGGGCTTCCAGGAGATCATCGCGGGGCAGCACGACGATCTGCCGGAGGCGGCGTTCTACATGGTCGGACCGATCGAGGAGGCCGTCGAGAAGGCGCGGCAGCTCGAGCAGGTCGCCGCGTAGGGCCTGGCATGGCAGACGCGCATCCCAAGTTCGACGTCTCGGTCGTCACGCCCGACGGTGCGGTGTACCAGGGCGAGGCAGAGATGCTGATCGTGCCGGGTCAGGCCGGCGAGATCGGCGTGCTCGCGCGCCACGCGCCTCTCGTCGCGACCCTGAAGGCGGGCTCGACCCGCGTTCACCTCGGTGGCACGGAGATTCTCGAGTTCGCGACCGGCCCCGGGTTCTTCAAGGTCGAGACCGACAAGGCGCTCGCGCTCGTCGACGACGCGGTCAACGTCAAGGAGATCGACGACGCCCGCGCCACGGCGCAGCTCGAGACGGCGAAGGCCGAGCTCGAGAAGCTCGACGAGGGAACGGGCTCGGGCGACCGGTGGCAGCTCGAGCAACGCATCCGGCACGCGGAGAACCAGCTCTCCGTGTCGGGCCGCACCACCGGCTGAGACTGCTCCCAGCCGGTTAGCCGCCGGGTGGCGATGACCGCCTCGGGCTCCTGGACCGGTAGCGACCCCTGCCGAGCTCCGACTCCGCTTCACGCGTCCGCTCGATCTCGTCGAGCACCGTCGCGATCCGCGCAAACCCATTACCGGGGATCTCGCTCCCGACCTCGAGCGGCAGCAGGTCCACAGGCTCTTCGGGGCTGAAGCCGCCGGGCCGTCGCCGGACGCTCGACACGATGACCGCGTTGAGATAGCCGACGACGAGGAGCGCCGAGCTGATCCCCCACATCATCCGCGGTCCGACGGACTCGGTGATCGGTCCGGCCGCGAGCGTCCCGATCAGCGTGAACGCCTGCACGAGGCTGCCGAGCACCGCAAAGATCTGTCCCCGGCGCTCGTCCGAGACGACCTGCTGGATCAGCGTCACGTTGCAGACGAGGCCGATCCCGTTCCCGACGCCGAACACGACGGCGCCGATGCATCCGATAGCAAGGTTGGGGCTGACCGCGCAGATCGCCACGCCGGCCGCCGTGACGAGAAACGATGTTCGGTAGCCGCCGTACACCGTTAGGCGTTCGATGAACCAGAACGCGACGACGTTCCCGAGCAGAATGCCGGCGGCCGAGAAGGCGACGAATACGCCGAAGCCGACATTGCCGGCGCCGTACGCGTCGGTTGTGAGCACGATCTCTGCCACGTTGATGCCGGTGTAGGCGAGGGTCGCCCAGCTCCAGATCAGGAAGATCGACGACAGGTGCTGGTCGTCGCGCACGAGCGCGAGGCCGGCCTTTACCTCGCGCCAGTGGGTGCGACCGATCCGGGCGACGATGCTGGACTGGAGCCGGCCGTGAATGCGGACGAGCAGGAGCGCAGACACCACGAAGCTGATGGCGTTGATCGAGTACACGATGCTCGAGCCGAACAGCGCGATACCGACGCCGGCGAGGACAGGGCCCATCAGGGTGGCAAGGTTCTCCGACCCTTGTAGAAGGGCGTTCGCAGCGACGATGGAGTCGTCGCCGACGAGGTTCGGGACAGACGCGTAACAGCCGGGCCGGAAGAAGGCAGCCGCGAATCCCGCCAGAGCGGACACCGCGCAGATGCCGGCCGGGGAGTGGACGAACGGCAGCGCGCCGAAGCACGCCGCACCGCCGAGGTCGGACAAGATCATCATTCGCTTGCGGGGCCAGCGGTCTATGAGCGGCCCCACGGCGATTCCGAGGATCACGCCCGGCACGAGCTCGCAGAAGAGGAGGATGCTCACCCACCAGGCCGAGCTCGTCTGGTTGTAGAGCGCGATCCGGACGGCGAAGAACGCCGTCCACGTCCCAAGGGAAGAGATCAGGCGGGCGAGCAGGAGGTTGCGGTACCCGCGGTGTTCGGGCACACGAACGATCGCGAACTGCGCGGTGAACTGCCCCAGCATCCGGGACGAGCCTACAACCTGGGAAGAACGGCGTCTGCTGTCCGAAACGGACGGGCTTGTGCCGTAGAGTGGCGCCGATGGCCCGCCGCCCGTGGACTCACGACCAACTCGTCGCCGGTGTGCGAGCCGGTGACAGGCGAGCCGTCGCACGCGCGATCTCGCTGGCCGAGGCCCGCGACCCGGGGGCGCTCGCTCTGCTCCGGGCGCTGTACCCGGAAACCGGCTCGGCCTTCACCGTCGGGGTCACAGGACCTCCGGGCGTCGGCAAGTCCTCGCTGATCGGCGCCCTCATCAGCCACGTGCGTGGGCTCGGTCGGACGGTCGGGGTGATCTCGGTCGACCCTTCGAGCCCGTTCACCCACGGAGCGCTGCTCGGCGACCGTATCCGACTTGCCGACCACTTCCTCGATCCCGGTGTGTTCATCCGGTCGATGGGCGCTCGCGGGCATCTCGGGGGACTGGCCGAGACGACGCTGCAGTCGCTATTGCTCCTCGACGCCGCAGGCTCAGACGTGATCTTCCTCGAAACGGTGGGGGCGGGTCAGAGCGAGGTCGAGGTGATGAGCGTCGCGGACGAGGTCCTGCTCGTGCTGATGCCAGGCTCGGGTGACTCGGTGCAGGCACTGAAGGCCGGAATCATGGAGATTCCCGATGTGATCGCGATCAACAAGATGGATCAGCCCGGGGCGAAGGGGTTGCAGAACGACATTCGCGGCGTGATCGCGCTCGATCCCGATGCCGCCTGGCGGCCGCCGCTCGTGCTCACCGAGGCCGTTCGCGGGGAAGGGATTGCACCGCTGTGGGATGCGCTCGTCGAGCGGCGCGACGCGCTCGAGGCAGCCGGTGATCTCGAGCGGCGCAGGCGCGGCAACCTCGCCGCCGAGGTTGTTGCCGCCGCAACGGCGCGTGCCCGCGGAGGGATCGAGTGCGCGATCGTCGAGGACGCCGCACTCGCGGAGCTCGTCGCCGCCGTGCAGCGCCGCGAGGTCGATCCGTTGACTGCCGCGGAGCGAGTCGCGTCAGCGGTGATGCGGGAGTCGACCTCGTGACGCGTCGCCCCGTGATGGCGGATCTGCTCGCCGCGCGCGGGCGACTCGAGGGTGTCTCGCGGGTCACGCCGCTCCTCACCTCGGGAACGATTGGAGGGCTCTCCGGTAGAGTCGTCACGCTCAAGGCGGAGAACCTGCAGCTGACGGGGTCCTTCAAGATCAGGGGCGCCTACAACACGATCGCCCAGCTCACCGGCGCCGAGCGCGACGCCGGCGTCGTCACTGCGAGCGCCGGGAACCACGGTCAGGCGGTTGCCTGGGCGGCACGCCGGGCTGGAATCGCGGCAGTCATCTTCGTCCCCGAGGGGGCGCCGATGGCGAAGGTCGACGCCGCCCGCGGCTACGGCGCCAGGGTAGTGCTCGCGGGTGAGAGCTTCGATGACGCAGTCGCCGCCGCCACCCTCCACGTCGATGAGGTGGGTGCGACCTTCGTTCACGCTTTCGACGATCCGCGCGTCGTCGCAGGGCAAGGAACGCTCGGACTCGAGCTGGCAGAGCAGCTCCCGGCCGGATCGGGAACAGTGGTGATCCCGATCGGTGGCGGCGGCCTCGCAGCCGGGGCAGCGATCGGCCTGCGAGCGCTCCGACCAGACCTCTCGCTGATCGGCGTCCAGGCGGCCGCCTGCGCACCTTTCGCCGGCAAGGCTCCGACCGGTCCGACGATCGCTGACGGGATCGCCGTCAAGTATCCCGCCGAGCTCACGTCGGCGATCCTTCGCGACCTGCTCGATGAGGTCGTCGTCGTTGACGACGAGGCGATCTCGCAGGCCATCGTGCTGCTGCTCGAGCGGTCGAAGCTCGTTGTCGAAGGTGCAGGCGCAGCTCCCGTCGCTGCGGTGCTCGGGGGCCTGATCCCGGGTGATGGGCTTGTGTGCGCTGTGCTCGCCGGTGGCAACATCGATGCCACGACGCTGATGTCGGTGACGCGCTTCGGCCTCACGTCGTCGGGCCGCTATCTGGTCGTTGCGATCCTGATCCCCGACCGCCCTGGGCAGCTCGCGCGCATCGTCGCCGCGGCTGCTGGCCTGCAGGCCAACGTGCTCTCGGTCACGCACCACAGGGAGGGGCGCAACATCGGCGTCCTCGAGACCGAGGCGGAGCTGACACTCGAGACGCGCGGCGAGGAGCACTCACAGGAGCTCGTTGCGGCGCTCGCCTCGGACGGCTTCGCTGTCCGTCGGCTCACCTGACGGCCGCACAATCGACGGTCTCGTCGCCGTCGGATCGGCTGCGTGGTGAGCTACCGACGGGTCAGCCGCGCGCGGTCGTCATTGCACCGCCACGCTGCCGCCACTCGGTGAGTCCGCCGTCGAGGACGGGGCGGGCGTCGTAGCCACGCGCTCGAAGGACGCTGGCGGCGACCACAGCCCGAGGTCCGCTTTCGCAGATCGTCACGAGGGGACCTTCGGGCAGGCGGGTCTCGGGTGCTCCCACCAGGCGGTACGGGATGTTCCGGCTGCCGGGTATGAAGCCCGAGTCGTGCTCGTCCGCCTCTCTCACGTCGATGACGGTCACGCGGTCTGCGGCGAGATCCAGGAGCTCCTCGATCGTGACGTCGTCGGTGCGATCGGCGCCGCCGCCGAGAACGAAGCCTGCGATGTCGAAGAAGGCCACCGACTGGAGGCCACGGATCGCCTGCAGCGCCTCGTCGACCGTCTCGGCGAGAACGCACACGGGCTGCGTCGCATCGAGCACGAACCCCGACTTGGTCGCAAAGCTCGATCCAGAGACTGGCACGTTGATCGCACCGGGACGGTGCCCATCGAGATGAGCCCGAGCCGGTCGTACGTCGAGGAGCTGTGCGTGCACGGGAGGTGCGGCGAGCTCCTGCGCGAGAGGCGGCGCCCCGATGAACGCGCCCTGGTTCGCCTCGACGATACGCCCCAGGTTGGGCGGCTTCGGTGCGCTGATCGCCGCAGAATCGGCGACGAAACCGCCGACGCTCGCGATCTGGAGCGCCGGATTGAAGCGTCGCTCGAACCCGATCGTGGTCGAGGGCTTGGAGCTCATCGACTTGCCACAGAGTGATCCCGCGACATGTCCCGGAAAGACCTCGACGCCGTCCGAGAGCTCGAGCAAGCGGTGGAGCGAATGGAACAGGTCCTCGGCGCCCTCGGCCGCTCCGACCGCGAGGTCGGGCCTGGCGGCGTCCCCGACGAAGAGCGAGTCGCCTGTGAGCACGAGCCAAGGCTCGTCACCACGGGAGGTGTCGGTGACCGTCAGGCAGCAGTGCTCGGGCCGGTGGCCCGGCGTGTGGATCACGCCGATCGTGACGGCGCCAACCTCGATCGCATCCCCGTCGACCATCGGATCGCTCGGATAGCCGACCGAGGCGGCCGGGTGAATGCTGATCGGGATGCCGTGCTCGAGGGCGAGTCGACCGTGCCCGGAGACATGGTCGGCGTGCGTGTGGGTCTCGATCGTCCGAACGATGCGGAGCCCGCGGCGCTCTGCTTCCTCGATCAGGGGCTCGATGGCGAAGTGCGGGTCGACGAGCACGGCGATACCGGCTTCTTCGTCTCCGACGAGGTAGCACGCACACCCGAGATCGCTGTTCAGAAACTGATCGAAAATCACGAAGCGACCGTAGCACCGGATCGCGCTATCGATCCGGAAGTGAGCGTCGCCGGAAGAAGAAGAGCCCGATGATGCTCGCGGCCACGATGACCACCCCGGCGACGATGGCGGCCAAGGGGTGCTCCTTCGGAGCTGCGGCTCCCGAGGCGGGCAGCACGACGAGATCGGCCGCCCACCTCACCTTCGCGTTGTCGCTGTAGGCCTGCGTCGCGGCAAAGCTGTAGGTGCCGGCACGAACCCGGGCGGTGACCTTCACAGGGAACGCGGTCGTCGTGCGATTCACGAGCCGGCCGCCCGTCCACGTCACCGTTGAGCCGCTGACGCTTGCGCTCCACCCGGGCGGAGAGGAGGCCGATTCGATCGAGATGCCGGGCGGTGCCTCCACCGACAGCGACACCGTCTCGTTCGGCGGTCGCTCGTTCGGTGTCTGGAACGAGATCTTGGTCGTGACGCCGTCCTCGACGAACGATGGCTCGATCGTCACATGGGCGGACGCGGCCGCGGGAACGATGAGCGCCACTGCGGTGGCAACGAGCAAGCGCTTCACGGCAACCCGAGGTGACGTGCGATCACCATCCGCTGGACCTCGTTCGTGCCCTCGCCGATCTCGAGGATCTTCTGATCGCGGTACAGTCGGGAAATCGCGAACTCGTCGGTGAAGCCGTAACCGCCGTGGATCTGCAGCGAGGCGTTGACGGCGCGGTTCGAGAGCTCGCCCGTGTAGAGCTTCGCCATCGCCGCCTCGCGTGCGAAGGGACGGCCCTGATCCTTGAGCCACGCCGCTTTCCAGACGAGGCCACGGGCTGCCTCGATCTCGGTAGCGAGGTCGGCCAGCTTGAACTGGATCGCCTGGAACGACGAGATCGGCTTACCGAACTGCTGTCGCTCGCGTGCATACAGGTACGCGAGGTCGTAGGCGCCTTGCGCTAGACCGACGCTCATCGCGGCAACGGAGATTCGGCCTCCGTCGAGGATCTGGAGGAACTGTGTAAAGCCCTCGCCGCGGGTGCCGAGCAGGTTCCCGGCCGGTACTTCGCAGTCGGTGAACGAGAGCGCACGGGTGTCGGACGCCTTCCAGCCCATCTTGTGGATTGGCTCGGAGATCTCGTAGCCGGGGGTGCCGTTCTCGACGATCAGGTTCGAGATCTCACCGTCGCCCGTGAGCGCGGTGAGCGTGACGCAGCGGGTGATGTCGGTGCCGGCGTTCGTGATGAAGACCTTGGCGCCGTTCACGATCCAGGAGCCATCGCGCTCGCTCGCCGTCGTGCGCGTCGCGCCGGCGTCGGAGCCGGCGTCGGGCTCGGTGAGCCCGAAGGCTGCGAGGTGCTCGCCGCGCGCGAGACCCGGCACCCACCGCTGCTTCTGCTCCTCGGTGCCGAACAGATAGATCGGCATCGTTCCGAGCGAGGTGTGCGCCGCGAGCGTGATCGCAACCGACGAATCAACGCGCGCCAGCTCCTCGATAGCGATCGCATACGCCAGGGTGTCGCCGCCCGCACCTCCGAGCTCCTCCGGGAAGGGAATCCCCATCAGGCCAAGATCGGCCATCTCCGCCACGAGCTCGTATGGAAACCGTGCCTCGCGGTCGAGCTCCTCGGCTGAAGGCGCGACCCGATCGATCGCGAAGCCGCGAACCGTATCGCGAAAGAGCTCGTGCTCGGACGAAAGGTCGAGGTCCACGCGAGGCGATCGTACCCGGAGCGGCGCGTCTCTACGCTGAGCCGACGTTAACGATCGATCGCGCGGTACTTGCGGATCGCGAGCGGCGCGAAGATCGCGAGGAGCACAACCGTCCAGACGATGGACATGAAGACGGGGTGCTGGCCGGGGAACGAGCCCGAGGCGAACGGGTTGGGGTTGCCGAACAGCTCCCTGGTGGCGCCCGTCAGCGCGCTGACGGGATTCCACTCTGCTATCGGCTGCAGGGCGCCGGGCAGGGTCTGGGTCGGGACGAAGGCATTCGAGACGAACGTGATCGGGAAGATGACGAGGAAGCCGAGCTGCTGGGCGGTCTCGACCGTCGGCACGACGAGGCCGAGGAGGACGCCGATCCACGCCATTGCGTAGGTGAAGAACAGGAGCAGCGCGACCGCGGCGATGAAGTCGCCGATGCCGTTGTTCACCCTCCAGCCGACGGCGAGGCCCGTCACCATCAGGACGACGAGGATGCACGCGTTGTAGATGATGTCGGCGAAGGTGCGGCCGCTGAGAACGGCCGAGCGGGCCATCGGCAACGAGCGGAAGCGGTCGATCAGGCCCTTGGTCATGTCGTCCGCCACCGAGACCGCAGTCGTGATCGAGGCGAAGGCCAGCGTCTGCACGAAGATCCCGGGCATCAGAAACTCTCGGTAGGAGCCGCCGCCGGGGAGCGGGATCGCGCCGCCGAACACGAACGCGAACAGCAGCACGAACATGATCGACTGGAGAATCGCGAAGATCGCGAGCTCCGGAATCCGCGGCACCCGCTTCAGGTTGCGCCAGCTGATGATGAGACCGTCGGCGACGGCGATGCGGAGGGCGCTCACCGCTTCTTCTTCCCGGCCCCAGCCTGATCGTCGTCGTCAACAGTGCCGGGTTCGGCGGCGTGTCCTGTGAGCGCGAGGAACACATCGTCGAGCGTCGGGCGCCGCAGGCCGACGTCGTCGACCGCGATGTGGCCGTCACCGAGACGCCGAACGACATCGACGAGCTGCTGCGCGCCACCCTCGGCTGCGATCGTGATCCTGCGCGAGTGCTCGTCAACGGCTGCCGTCCCATCCGGCGCGAGCATCGCGGCCGCCCGGTTCAGGAGCGTGCGATCGTGCACGACGACCTCGATGCGCTCGCCACCGACCTGGCTCTTGAGCTCGTCGGCCGTGCCTCGCGCGATGATCTTCCCTGCGTCGACGACAGCGATCTCGTTCGGCCAGCTCGTCGGCCTCCTCGAGGTACTGGGTCGTGAGGAGGAGCGTTGTGCCCTGGCGCACCTGGTTGCGGATGACCTCCCACATCCCGAGGCGGCTACGAGGGTCGAGCCCGGTGGTCGGCTCGTCGAGGAAGAGCAGCTGCGGCCTGCCGATCAAGGCGCTCGCAAGGTCGAGACGCCGTCGCATACCGCCGGAGTAGGTCTTCGTCACCCGGTCGGCGGCGCCTTCGAGGTCGAAGGACGCGAGCAGCTCCGATGCACGCTGCTTGGCCTCGGCCGAGCTGAGTTGGTAGAGGCGGCCGAACATCCACAGGTTCTCACGGCCGGTGAGGTTCTCGTCGACGGCGGCGTACTGGCCCGAGAGGCCGATCAGCTTTCTGACCGCCTGGGCATCGCGCGCCACGTCGAGCCCCGCGACTCGGGCGCTGCCTCCGTCGGCCCGGAGGAGCGTCGCGAGCACGCGCACGGTCGTCGTCTTGCCGGCGCCGTTTGGGCCGAGCAGGCCCAGCACGGTGCCCTCCTGCACCTCGAGATCGACGCCGTCGAGCGCGCGCACCTCGTTCTTCCGGGAGCGATAGATCTTGACGAGCCCCTCTGCTTCGATCACGGCCATTGGTGCACGCTAGCTGTGAGCAGACCTCCGGCGTCCGGCCGCTCGGAATCGACCATCTAGACTGGTCACATGCGCGAGGCGATCGACCGCAAGGGGATGAGCGTGTTGTCGACGGGTCACTTGGCGACGGATTTCGCCTCGGGCAGCGTGCCCGCGCTGCTCCCGTTCTTCGCCGTCAAGTTCGATCTCAGCTACACGCTCACGGCTGTGCTGATCCTCGCGGCCCTCGTCTCGTCGTCGCTGATGCAGCCGCTCTTCGGCCTCTGGTCCGACCGTCGCGGCGCCCTCTGGCTGCTGCCTGCGGGCCTCGCGCTGGCCGGCATCGGAGTCGGCCTCGCCGCCGTGGCGCCGAGCTATCCGCTGCTCGTGCTGCTCATCTTCCTCGCGGGCATCGGCATCGCCGCATTTCACCCGGAGGGCGCGAAGTTCGCGGTTTTCCTGAGCGGGAAGAAGCGGGCGAGCGGCATGTCCCTGTTCAACATCGGCGGCAATCTCGGCTACGCCCTCGGCCCGATCATCGTGACGCCCCTCGTCCTCTGGCTCGGCCTCGGGCCGGGAGGGCTCGTTGCCGCGATCCCCGTCGTGATCGCCTCGGTCGCCGTGCTCGGTGCGCTGCCGTACCTCTCCCGGCAGCGGCCCGAGCGGCGCAGCGGATCTCCCGATTCGGGTGAGAGGGACGATGTCAGGGCGATGGTCATCCTTGCCGGCGTGATCGGCTTGCGCAGCGTCGCCTGGTTCACGTTGATCACCTTCGTGCCGCTCTGGGCGATCTCCCAGGGTGACTCGCAGGCCGAAGGCAACCGGTTGCTGTCGCTCATGCTCCTCTCTGGCGCGGTGGGAACGCTCCTCCTCGGGCCGATCGCAGACCGCTTCGGTATCCGACGCACGCTGCTCGTGGCCCAGGCATTGCTCACGCCGCTCATCCTCGTGTTCGTGCTCGAGGGCGGCCTTGCAGGCGCCGTCGCTCTCGCCGTCGTCGGGATCTGCGTCGTCGGCACGTTCGGACTTACGATGGTGCTGAGCCAGATGTACCTCCCGCAGCACGTCGGGATGGCCTCCGGGCTCTCGGTCGGGCTTGCGATGGGGCTCGGCGGCATCGCTGCCGTCGCACTCGGGGCTGTCGCCGACGCCGTCGACCTTGAGACGGCCCTCATCTGCAGCGCCTTCGCACCGCTGCTCGGCGTCGTCCTCTGCCTCTTCCTTCCGACTCCGAATCGCTCGACCGTGGTTGCTACCGCCCCGCCGGCGCCCTACCCTCTGCTCGACTGACCTCGTGCTCGACCGACCCATGACAAGGAGATCCACATGACCGTGCAGGAGTTCTTCGACGCGCTTCCCTCGAAGGTCGACCCGGCCAAGACCGCCGGCATGAACAACAGCTTCGCATTCGACATCGCAGACGTCGGAGCCTGGACCGTCACTGTTGCCGACGGCGCGGTCTCGGTGGCCGAGGGCAACAACGACGCCGACTGCACGATCTCCGCGAGCGAGGAGACGCTGATGAAGATCGCGAACGGCGAGGCGAATCCGACCACGGCCTACATGACCGGCAAGCTCAAGATCAAGGGTGATATGGGAGCGGCGCTGAAGCTACAGAAGCTGTTCTAGTCACTCGCCCGACAACGTAGAGTTCCCGCATGTACCTCGCCGTCCGCCTGATCGTCGCCTGGGGCGCGAACGTGCTCGCGCTCATGGTTGCCGACTGGGTGTTCTCGGGGATCACGATCGAGCGTTGGGGCTCGCTGCTCCTCGCCGGCGCCGTCTTCGGTCTCGCAAACGTCTTCCTCAAACCGTTGCTGACGTTCATCGCGATCCCGCTGATCATCCTCACGTTCGGGATCGCCTACTTCTTCGTCAACGTCGCGATCCTCGCGTTCACTGAGTGGGTCGTCCCGAACTTCTCGATCGACGGCTTCTGGACATACGTCGGAGCAGTAATCGTGATGTGGCTCGTCAACGTCGCGCTCAACCGGCTGCTGCGTGCGATCGAGGGCGACGCCGGCGTCTTCTCCTCGTAGCGAACCGAGCTAGCCGAGCTCGACCAGCACGGCGCCCGAGGTGACCTGGTCGCCGGGCGCGACGTTCACTGCCGTCACCGTCGCTGCGAACGGTGCCAGGACGGGCATCTCCATTTTCATCGCCTCGAGGATGACGAGCGGATCGTGGGCCTTGACGTCGGCTCCGACCGCGACCGCGACGGCGAGCACCGTCCCCGGCATCGGAGCGGTGATCGTGGCCTTTCCGAGTGCGGCGCCTGCTGGTGCGATCGCGGTCACCTCCGGCGCGGGACGTGGGGGAGGGGCAGGCGCATTGAGCCGCCACGCCTGGGCGAACGCCTCCGGTGCGGCGCGAAGCGGCGCGGCCGAGAGTGGCGCGTGCTCACGGAGGAAGGCCGTCGAGACAGCACCGGCTCTGAACGCCGGATGGCGTACGAGCCAGCGGAGGAATGGAAGGTTGGTCGTGACGCCCTCGACGGCCGTCGCATCGAGAGCGAGCTCGAGTCGCGCAATCGCATCGTCCCGGTCGGCGCCGAGCGCGATCAGTTTCGCGATCAGCGGGTCGTACGAGAGACCGATCTCGTCACCCTCGTCAACCCCGGCATCGATGCGGATGCCGGACGGGAAAGCGAGCCGGCGGATCGTGCCGGCCTGCGGGAGGAACGACTGCGGATCCTCGGCGTACAGCCTCGCCTCGATCGCGTGCCCCCGCGACGCAACCTCGAGGTCGACGGTCTCACCGGCAGCTACGCGCAACTGCAGCTCCACGATGTCGAGCGCCGTCACCTCCTCGGTGACCGGATGCTCCACCTGGATCCTGCCGTTGAGCTCGAGGAAGTACACGTCGGATCCGTCGACGAGGAACTCGGCCGTGCCCGCCCCCTCGTACCCGATTGCCTGCGCAAAGGCGCTCGCACCAGCGGCAATCCGTGGCCAGGCCGCCGGATCGAGGCCGACCGCAGGCGACTCCTCGATCAGCTTCTGGTGCCGCCTCTGGATCGAGCAGTCGCGCGCTCCGAGGACGGTGATGCCGCCTGCGTGTCCGAGGAGCTGTGCCTCGACGTGACGTGGCCGCTCGAGATAGCGCTCGCAAAACACCGTACCGTCGCCGAACGCCGCCTCGGCCTCGCGCGCAGCTGCCGCGAGCGCATCGTCCAGCTCGGCGGCAGCACGCACCACGCGCATGCCGCGGCCGCCTCCTCCGGCGGCCGCCTTGACGACGAGGGGGTACCCGATCTCCGCCGCGGATCCCTGCGGCACGGTGGGAACTCCGGCATCGCGGGCGATGCGCTTCGCGGCGAGCTTGTCACCGCCGAGCCGGAGGGCCGCGGGCGACGGCCCGACCCAGGTGAGCCCGGCGGCGATCACCGCCTCGGCAAAGTCACCGTTCTCGGCCAGGAAGCCATAGCCGGGATGTACGGCATCGGCGCCGGAGCACAGTGCCGCGCGGATGTGCTCGGCAGGATCGAGGTATGAGCCGATCTCGACGGTCTGCCCCGCGGCCCGCGTGTGGTACGCGCCACAGTCGTCCGGTGCTGCGACGGCGACCGACTCGATCCCGAGGCGCGCGCAGGTCCTGAAGACCCGCGCAGCGATCTCGCCGCGGTTGGCAACGATGAGCCGGCGAATGGCCACGGCCCGCACTCTATGCGGAGCCGTAACGGTTACGGGAGCCCGGCGGCGGGTACAACTCCGTGATGCTCCGGCTCTGTACCGTTCTGGCTGCGTTCTTCGTGGCGGCGATAGCCGCCACGAGTGCGTTCGCGGGCGCATCCGTCTCGTACGGCATCCAGGACGACGCCTGGCTGCGGTACGGCCCCGGCACCGTCGAGGAGCGTGTCGCCACGCTGCAGGGGCTCGGCCTCGACATCGTGCGTGTCACCGTCCGCTGGGATGCGATCGAGGAGAAGCCCGGCACGATGGACTGGACCGGAACCGACGCCGTGCTCCAGCAGCTCCACGACGCCCGAATCGCAGTGGTGGTCACCCTCTACGGCACGCCGGACTGGGCCAACGGCGGCAGGGGCTCGAACGTCGCTCCGAGCCGAGGGGCCGACTTCGCCAGGTTCGCGGGCGAGGCTGCGGCGCGGTATCCGTTCGTCCATCGCTGGACGATCTGGAACGAGCCGAACCAGCGTCGCTGGCTCTCGACGGCCTCGCCGGCCGAGTACGTCACCCACCTGCTCAATCCCGCCTACGCGGCCATTCATGCGGCATCGCCCGCGTCGAAGGTCGCCGGCGGCGTCACCGCCCCGCGGGGTGGCACGGGAGGGCTGTCGCCCGTGGCATTCATCCGCGGGATGGGCGCGAGTGGGGCCCGCCTCGACGCCTACGCGCACCATCCGTATGCTCTCGCCCCGCACGAGACACCGTGGAGTGGCGGGTGCGATCACTGCGACACGATCACGATGTCGACGCTCGACCGCCTCGTCACCGAGACGCTGAAGGCGTTCAAGCGCCCCGTCCGGCTCTGGCTGACGGAGCTCGGCTACCAGTCGAATCCCCCCGATCGCCTCCTTGGTGTCGCACCCGCGGTGCAGGCGTCGTACATCGCTGCCGCTGCGTACAAGGCCTGGGTAACCCCTCGGGTCGATCTCCTGATCCAGTACCTCTATCGCGACGAGCCCGCTGCCGACCGCTGGCAGAGTGGGCTGATCGCTGCGAGCGGCACCGTGAAGCTCGCGATCGGCGGCTTCGAGGCGCCGCTCGCGCTGGTGAGCCGCAAGGGCTCGACGACGGCGCTGTGGGGGACGATTCGACGCGGGACGGGCGCGCGGGTGTACCGCCTCCAGCGCTATACGGCCTCCGGCTGGCGGCCCGTCGGCGGCGCGGCGCGCACGCGGACGGACGGAACGCTGCAACGGAAGGTGCGCGCCAGGCCCGGCACGAGGCTCCGGCTCGTCGCGAACGGCGAGCCGGGCAACGTCCTGGTCGTGCGGTAGGGCGTCAGCCCGACGAGACGAGCGCGACCGACACGAGCGCGCACGCGACCCCGACGTACTGGAGCCGTGAGAGCCGCTCGTGCAGGACGAAGGCCGCCAGGAGCACGGTTGTGACGGGATAGAGCGACGCGACGACCGAGGCGATCGCCACGGGCCCGCGTTGCAGCGCGAGCAGCAGTGGCACGACAGCCGTAACCTCGAGCAGCGCGATCAGCGCGACCGCCGGGAGGATGCGGCGGGTCCCCGTGATCGGCCCCCGGGTGAGGATCACCGCAGCGAGGAGCAGTACGACACTCGCGGCACCGCGCTCTATCGTCACCGGCCAGAGGCCGGCGTCGTCCGAGACGCGCGAGAACGTCACGTAGAACAGCCCGAACAGCACTCCACTCGTCAGCGCGAGACCGAGCACGACGCCGTCGACGGGTGCGGCTTCGGGATGTTGCTCCGAGGGTGCGAGCGAGACGACTGCGACGGCGACGAAGGCGATCACGAGACCCACGAGCGCGACCGGCCCCGGCCGCTCCCCGCGAGCGAGCGAGTAGCCCACGGGGATCACGGCGCCTGTGACCGCAGCGACGGGTGCGACGACGCTGATCAGGCCCCGTGCCATGCCGAGGTAGAAGCAGCCGATGCCGAGCGCGACGGAGATGCCGGCGAGCACCGACCAGCCGACGTCCGCGCGGCTCACGTGGTCCGCTCCCCCGACGATCGAGACGGCGAGCGCCATCGGCAAGCCCACGACGGCGACATAGGCGCCCACCCGGATGCCGTTCTCGGTGCGGGACGTGATGCCGCCGACGAAATCCGCACCGCCGATGAACACAGCCGAGATCAGCGCGAGGAGCGCGGTCACTCGTCGGGCTCGAGCGGAGGCATCCAGGGCGGACGCTGCCGTTCGACGAACGCGGTCAGACCGGCCTGACCCTCGTTGCTCGTGCGCCGCTCGGCGATTCGTCGGGCCGTCTCCGGGCCGTCGGGACGATCGAGCACGAGGCGTTTCGCGTGCCGGGCAGCCCGTGGGCCGGCGGTGCGGAGCTCCGCGATCACGGCCGCGAGCGCTGCTTCGAGATCGGTCACGACCTCGTGGACGAGCCCGATCCGCAGCGCCGTGGCCGCGTCGAAGCGCTCACCGGTGACGAAGTAGCGGCGGGCGGCACTCTCGCCGATCTTGCGAAGCACGTAGGGCGAGATCACGGCCGGCGTGATCCCGAGCTTCACCTCGGAGAAACCGAACACTGCACGCTCGTGCGCGATGGCGATGTCGGCCGTCGCCACGAGGCCTGCGCCGCCGCCGAGAGCATGCCCCTGGACGACGGCGATCACCGGTGCAGGGCAGGTGTCGATCGCATCGAGCATGCGGCGCAAGGCATTGGCGTCGGCGACGTTCTCGTCATGGGAGAGCGCGACCGACTGGCGCATCCACTCGATGTCGGCGCCGGCGCAGAAGCTTTGCCCTTCGCCGGCGAGGACGACCGCGCGCGCCTTGCCGACGTCGACGAACGCCTCCGCCAGCTCCGCGATCGAGGCGGCGTCGAACGCGTTCCTCGACTCGGGGCGGGCAAGGACGATCCGGAGAACATCGTCGTCCCGTTCGATACGTAGCGCGTCCATGCTCCCCGGCAGTCTAGAGTCGCGCGATGTCCCTGAACGGTCACGCTGTCGACCCGACGCCCGGCGTCCCCGTCCTGCACGGAACGCTGGCGGCATCGGTGACGCCGCTCGTCCAGGCAGGTGTGGGGATCGACGGGGACGCGTTCGGCCCGCTCGTCGATCGTTACGTCGCCGCCGGCCTCGACGGCGTGCTCGCGTTCGGCACGAACGGGGAGGGAGTGCTCTTTTCGGTTGCCGAGCGGCAGCGAGGGCTACGCCTGTTCGTCGCCGCCGCCGCCGGTCGGCTCGACGTCGCAGCCCACTGCGGTGCGCAGACAACAGCAGATACCGTCGCGCTCGCCGCGGACGCGGCGGAGGCCGGAGCGGCGGCAGTCGCCGTGATCGGTCCGCCGTATTTCCCGCTCGACGAGGAGGCGCAGCTCGCGCACTTCGTCTCGGCCGCTGCCGCAAGTGCGCCGCTGCCGTTCTACGTCTACGAGTTCGCACGCACGAGTGGGTACCCGATCGCCCTCGACGTATTGCGGCGGCTCCAGGATGAGGCGTCGAACTTCGTCGGGCTCAAGGTGAGTGATGCGCCGTGGGAGGCGTTCGCGCCGTACCTCACGCTCGGCCTCGACGTATTCGTCGGCCCCGAGGTGCTCATCCACCGCGGGATCGAGGGCGGCGCAATCGGCGCGGTCTCGGCGCTCGCCTCGGCGTTCCCGGAGCAGGTCGCCGCTGTCGTGCGCAATCCGACGGCGGCTGGCGCGGAGGCGCTCGGGGAGCTACGGGCAGGCGTCGAACGGTTTCCACGCCAGGCGGCGATGAAGCGGATCCTCGCCGCGCAGGGCATCCCGGTCAGATCGGACGTGCGGGCCCCGCTACGAGATCTCTCGGCGGCCGAGTCGCGCGAGCTCGCGGCGTTGATTTCCTCGCTCTAGCGTCTACGGCTCACGCGTCGCCGCCGGAGCAGGCCCGCGCGTCGACGTCGTCGACCCCGGGCAGCCGGCCGAGCAGGGCAGCGAGGTCGTCGAGCTCACCCGGCGAGAGGTCGGCGCCGATCGTCTCCTCGCACACCGCAGCGTGGGTGCACGCGGCACGCGCGAGCGTGTCACGTCCCTTCTCGGTGATCACGGCGTAGGTGACCCGGGCGTCCGTCGGGCAGCCGCCGCGGTCGGTGAGGCCCTCGCGCTCGAGCCCGTCGAGCAGGCGCGTGACGCCGGATGGCGTCAGCCGCAGGCGCTCGGCGAGGTCGATCCGGCGCAGCTCGCCGCGCTCGGCGTGCGAGAGGTGGAGAAGCGTCTCGAAGTCGTTCGCGCTCAGTCCGTGGTCGGCGAGCAGCCGGGCCTCGATCGACCGCATCAGCGAGCCGTGGGCGTGCAGCAGCCGGACGAAGACGGTCTGGGCAGAAACTTGTGGGGTCAATACTTGACGAGACAATGAATTCTCCGCTAAGGTAGTTGAGTCATCAAATAGTAGCGAGAAAGGAACATCCCGTGAGCACCATTTCAGAAAGCCGCACTGCACTCCCGACCGGTACCTGGCAGGTCGATCCGGTCCACTCGACCGTTGGCTTCTCGGTCAAGCACATGGTCGTCGCCAACTTCCGCGGCGGCTTCGACACGTTTTCCGTCACGCTCGACGAAGCGGGCCTTCGCGGCACGGTCGACGTCGCGTCGGTCGGTGTCTCCGAGCCGAACCTCAACGGCCACCTGCTCTCGCCCGACTTCTTCGACGCCGAGCGCAACCCGCAGCTCTCGTTCGTGTCGAAGGCAATCCGCGTCGACGGCGACAAGCTCGATATCGACGGCGAGCTGACGATCAAGGGCACCACCAAGCCCGTCAAGATCACCGGCACGGTCAGCGGCCCGGTCACGCATCCGTTCGACGGCAGCTCCCGCCTCGGCCTCGAGCTCGAGACGGTCGTCGACCGGACAGCCTTCGGGCTCGATTGGAATGCCCCGCTTCCGACCGGCGGCTTTGCCGTCGGCAACGACGTCAAGCTCGTCGCCGAGCTCGAGCTGGTCGAGGAGGCGTAGGCGATGAAGCTCCTCGGCATTGCAGGCAGCCTGCGCGAAGGCTCGTACAACCGGCGGCTCCTGCAACTTGCGGCGGAGAACCTCCCGGACGGCGTCGAGTACGCCGTCTGGGACGGTCTTCGCGACTTGCCCGCCTACGACGAGGACGAGGACAACACCTCGTCTCTCGCCGTCGCCGCGTTCCGCTCGGCCGTCGCGTCGGCCGATGCTGTGCTCATCGTCACCCCCGAGTACAACGGGTCGATCCCGGGCGCCCTGAAGAACGCGCTCGACTGGGGCTCACGCCCGCGGGAGACAGCATCGTTCCGCGGCAAGCCAGTCGCCGCAATCGGTGCCAGCACCGGCTCGTTCGGCGGTGTCTGGGCCCACGCGGAGACCCGCAAGATCCTCGGTCTGATGGGTGCGCGCGTCGTCGATGCCGAGCTCTCTGTCGGCAAGGCGAATGAGCGGCTCGCACAGCCTGACGAGGAGCTGATCGGTCAGCTGCGCGCCGTCGTCGACCTGCTCGTCACCGAGGCGTCCGCGCGCGCCGCGGCGGCCTAGAGGTTCGAGCTACATCCGGAAGACGCCGAAGGTCGTCTCGGGGACGGGGGCGTTCGCTGCCGCGGCGAGCCCGAGCGCGAGCACGCGACGTGTATCGAGCGGGTCGATGATCCCGTCGTCCCAGAGGCGCGCGGTCGAGAAGTACGGCGAGCCCTCGCGCTCGTAGGTGGCGCGGATCTCGTCCGGGTCGGCTTCACCGACCATCGAGAGCACCGTGGCGGCCTGCTCGCCGCCCATGACGGAGATGCGGGCGTTGGGCCACATCCAGAGCTGGCGTGGGCTGTAGGCGCGCCCGCACATGGCGTAGTTGCCGGCGCCGAACGAGCCACCGGTGACGACGGTGAACTTGGGCACCTCGGCGCATGCGACCGCCGTGACGAGTTTGGCGCCGTCGCGGGCGATCCCGCCCTCTTCGGCCTCCTTGCCGACCATGAAGCCGGTGATGTTCTGCAGGAAGACGAGCGGGACCCGGCGCTTGCACGCGAGCTCGATGAAGTGGGCACCTTTCTGGGCCGATTCGGCGAAGAGCACGCCACGGTTGGCCAGGATCGCGACGGGGTGGCCCTCGATGCGTGCAAAGCCGCAGACGAGCGTGTCGCCGTAGAGCGCCTTGAACTCGTGGAACCGGCTGCCGTCGACGATGCGCGCGATCACCTCGAGCGGGTCGAGCTCGTGCCGGTAGTGCTCGGGCACGATGCCGTAGAGCTCGGTCGGGTCGACCGCGGGAGGCTCGGAAGCTGCGAGCTCCCAGGGTGGGGGCGAGGGGTCGCCGAGGTGCCGGACGATCTGGCGCGCGAGGGCCAGAGCATGCTCATCCGACACCGCGAAGTGGTCCGCGACACCGGAGCGCCGCGTGTGGAGTGCTGCTCCGCCGAGATCCTCGGCGGTCACGTCCTCGCCGGTCGCGGCCTTCACGAGCGGTGGGCCGCCGATGAAGATCGTGCCGGTGCCCTCGACGATGATCGTCTCGTCGCACATCGCAGGCACATAGGCGCCGCCGGCGGTGCACGACCCCATCACGACGGCGATCTGCGCGATGTTACGGGCCGAGAGCCGTGCCTGGTTGAAGAAGATCCGACCGAAGTGCTCGCGGTCGGGGAACACGTCGGCCTGCAGGGGGAGAAATGCCCCGCCGGAGTCGACGAGGTAGACGCACGGCAGGTTGTTCTGCTCCGCGACCTCCTGGGCGCGAAGGTGCTTCTTCACCGTGAGTGGGAAGTACGAGCCTCCCTTGACGGTCGCGTCGTTTGCGACGACGACGCAGCACCGGCCTTCGATCACCCCGATCCCGGTCACGATCCCGGCCGCCGGCGCCTCGTCGTCGGTACATCTCCCAGCGCCGCGAGGGCGTTGAGCTCGAGAAACGCGGTGCCGGGGTCGACGAGCAGGTCGATGCGCTCCCGTGCCGTGAGCTTCCCGCGCGAGCGATGGCGCTCGGTCGCGCGCTCGCCGCCACCTGCGGCGACGAGTGCGCTGCGCTCGCGGAGCTCGGCGAGCAACCCCGCCATGTGGGCTGCGCGCGCCGCGAACGCGTCGGAGTCGCGATCGACCCTGCTCGTCAAGACCGTCATCTCGCCGACGACCTTCGCGCCGATCGCCAGGGCCGTCGTCCCGGAGGGACCGGCGTATCGTGGCGCCTCGGGGACAGTCTCGCCGACGCCATCGGGCTGGAGGCTGTTGACGCCGTTGATCGGTGCATAGGAAGGTTCCTCGTTGTTGTGGGCACAGCGAGGGTACGCGGCGGCGCAGACGACGACCAGTCCTCGATCGCGCCGGCCCGTCGAGCAGAGAGCGTGCGCCGGGCCGACCTGCGGCGGGTCGGCCCGGCGCTACCCGTGAGGCAGAAGGCTGCGGCCTGCGCGCTTACAGCCATGAGCCCATCGCGCGGTCACACCTCAAGAGGCCCCACTGTTGGTCTCTACCCCCTGCATCGTCGGTTGAAACACCGATCGCCGACAACGGCCAGGCAAACCCACGGGGCGGCAGGCCCCGAAACTGCTACCCCGGCGTTGGAGACAACCGTGCGACCCGCGGCCGGTGAGACTCCTGGTCGAGGCGGCTTCGGCAGGAATACTTTGCACTGACCCAGTCAGTCCGCTCGTGGGGTGGAGAACCGCGTCGTGAGCACAAGCCCGAGCAGCGGTTCAGGCGCTCTCCAGAGCGTGTTGTAAGGCCGCGTGCGCGCGTGGATAATGGTGCAGTGCGCTGGTCGATCATCGTCGGGGTCGGATGCCTGGCAGTCGGCTGTGTCGCAAGCCCCTCGTTCGCCCGTAGCGCCTCGCTGTCGGTACGACTCGTGCCGGCGAGCCCGGCGCCTGGTTCCACCGCGACGTTGACGATCAGCGGGTCGACCGAGCAGACCGCGATCCCACTCGTCGTCGCATCGACGGGTGAGGGCTGCCCACCTCGGATCCCGAATGCCGCTCACGTCCTCGTTCCCGACGGCGGCGTCGTGACGGGCGGCATCGGTCGCAGCCTGCGCGTTCGGATCGCGCCGGCAACGACCCGCTTCTGCGTCTTCCTGGTGCCTGCTACCGAGGACGCCGACGGCAAGCCGACCTACGCGGCCACTGCGCCTCCACTGGATGCCGCCGAGGTGAGAGTCGCGGGCACGCCTCGTCTGATCGGGGGAGGGGTCATCCTCGGCACCACCCGGGCCGACACCAGCTCGGTTGCGCTGACCATCGCCCGCAGCGGCACACGGATAACGAGGATCACCGTTACCTGCGGCGGAAACGCACTCCGCCCACCCGCGATCGGCAGGCTCTTCATCGGCAAGCGGTTCGACGCGAAGGTCTCGCTCCCGCTCGCCAAGAAGATCCACTGGTCAGGCCGGCTGCTCCCCGACAACTCTTCCAACTATGACGTTCCGCCTGCACCGTGGCACGGGATCGTCCGCTACACCCTCGACGCACAGCTCGTGGTTG
The DNA here is from genome assembly GCA_963799575.1 of uncultured Thermoleophilia bacterium. Lineage (GTDB taxonomy): Bacteria > Actinomycetota > Thermoleophilia > Gaiellales > Gaiellaceae > Gaiella. The sequence continues at coordinate 80,314 of CAWCXK010000005.1, read as the reverse complement.
ACCCGCTCGACGGCACCCCACAGCTGATCACGGGCAGAGGCACGCTCAGCGGACCCAGGCTGCCTTGCCCCAAGCAGCGCCGGTACGCCCGCCTCTGAGCCGGTGGTCGATCCTCTGCACTGCGCGACGAGCAGCACATCGGGGAGAGGGATCGCTACCTCCGAGAACCCCGCTTGAGCGGAACGCGGTTTCCACACTGTCGAGCAACTCGGGGCGAGTAGCCCCTTCAGTTTCGCAGCAACGGTTTCAGACTCGGGGTAGACGACGGACCTTGGGCCATCAGCCAACCTTGCCGCCGATGGTTTCCCAGCCGACCATCGTCGCGGGTGCCGGCGGCCACTCGTACGCGGTGACGGTGTTGCTCCACGTCCCGTACCCCCTAGGCGTCCTGCCTACGGAGGTTGCGAACGGCTGAGGCAGCTGTGATCGCTCGCAGCGTCTCGCCAGGTGACAGGCTAGGTGCGCTCGCTGGAAGGGACAAGCCCGACGCGCACGAACGCGGTTGTGGCTGGGGCCTCCTGGCATTTGGCGTCCGCACCCTCTCCTCCCCTGAGGGGTGCGGTGTGTTGCCGGAGGCTCCGGCCCGAGGACGGCCGCTACTGGATCGACATGAACGGCGCCCGCTGCGCCAACCAGGAGGGGAGCCTACGTTCTGACCGCAGGAGTGCGAGGGTCGAGGGGCCGGGCGGGAGGAGGAGCGGCGGGAGCCGACGATCAGCCTGGCTCAGGAGGAGTCGGAAGTACCCGCGAGTTTGCGACGCTGCGCGGGATCATCGACGACGTAGTCGCCACGCATGGTCGAGGTTTTAGTCGCCCAGCATCAGGAGTGGCTGCGGCAGCAGAAGATGCTGACGACCTCATGACGACATGCGATGCGGTCGCCCGAGGAGGAAGCCGAGTATCAGGCGTTCCTCGCGCTGATCGGGCCGGTCTGATGGTGGCGCACCCCTGTGCGGTCGCGCGAGCCGTTGGCGCACCGAACGCGGGCCAGGTGCCGTGCCGCAGTGTCTGAGAGGATCCCTTTCGCTGCGTTGCGGGCCTGTGATGTCTCCTGCATAGTTCGTCGAAGGGCGCGTGCGCCGCGCCGTCTGCGGATACCAGGGGAGGAGCTATCCGGCAACGTGGTGCGGACGTGAAGTGGATGCTGATATCGGCGGCCGTGCTGGTCGTTGCGGTGGTGATTGTCGGTCTTGGGGGGACGGTGCGGCGGATCCGGCCTCGGTGCCGACGCTTGTTGTTGACGGCGTCGAGTATCAGGCGTTCGGCATCCGCGTCTACACCGATTATCCGGCGAACGGCTGGTTCTATGACGAGAGTTGTGTCGATAGCCCCAGCGGCGACGGGACGCTGGACGTGGCGTTCTCGGCGTCGGTGACCACGCCCGGGGTCGGTCTCTAGGTGCGTATGCTCCGATTCGGGGTGGCGTCGGGTCGGCGACGGGTTCTGCAAACGTCGATGTTGCTGCTACGCACAATCCGCGCGAGTTTGCGGGGTCGTTCTTCGTTCGATTTCGGTTCTGGGACGACGATCACGGGGACGTTCGCGAGTGACCCGCTGGCGCCGACCGAGGGAACGACGTCAGGCAATGTCTATGGCTTCTGCAATGCCGGGCATTTCTCGAATGTCCGGACTCGCTGGCTCGTCTATACGGCGACGATCACGGACTCTGATGGGACGACCCACACCGACCAGGGAACCGGCAGCATCTACGCCTACAAGAACACCGACTGCTCGCGTGGGGGAGGTGGCTGTCCGGCGTTCCAGTTGACATTCAATTCGGTTCCGCTGGAGGTTCCTGATGATGCGGACGCTGACGGTGTGGCGGACATTGTTGATGCGGACGGTGGTGATGGGAGTGCCGCGGCAGGGTCGTTCTTGGATCTGATCGATGGGCAGCCTGACACGGTCGGGTCTGTGGTTGACACGGGTGGCTTGTCGGTTCAGATCAGCGACGCTGAGGATCCGCTGGGCGTGTGGGTAACGACGGGCGATGAGGCTGCTGGGCCTGCAGTGCTGTCTGTCTGTGATCCGGCCTACACGGTCGAGGTCGAGGCAGGCACGAGCGCGACGGTCACGTGTGGCAGCGTCCATGTCGCGGTGAGTTCGGGAGCGGTGACGGTCGTGGTTCCCCGCGGGCATGGATCGGTGCACTTCCCAGCGGGCTCGTCCGGGAAGGTCGACACGACCGCCGCAGGTGGTGCTGTCGTGACCAACGTCACGGGTGACGGGGTAACGCTCGAAGCGGGCGGCGTCACGACACCGGTCGCCGAGGGTGGCTCCTTGAATCTGATTGTTGGTAGTGCCCGTAACGAGAAGCTGACCGGCACCGACGGCGACGACGTGATCGTCGGTAACGGCGGCAACGACCAGATCGACGGCAAGGGCGGCAACGACACAATCATCAGCGGCTCAGGCAACGACAAGATCGACGGCGGCTCAGGCAACGACACGATCAACGCCGGAAGCGGCAACAACAACATCGACGGAGGCGACGGCAACAACACGATCACCGCGGGTGGCGGCAACGACAAGATCACCACCGGCAGCGGGAGCGACACGATCGACGCTGGTGGAGGCAACAACAACATCGACGCGGGCGGCGGTGACGACGCGATCACGGCCGGGTCGGGCAACGACAACATCGACGGCGGCCCCGGAACCGAACCTGCGCCCCCGAGGCCGGCAACGACAAGGTAAAGAACTGCGAAGCGATCACCTGACCGCCAACTAGTGGGTTGCTGCCCCGGCCGGGCCTAGCGCCGGGGCAGTAACCACCCGCCCCGGCCGCGCCCCCGGACTCCCGCTGCTAGTTGCGGGCGCTGCGCTGGCGGGATGCCGACTTCGCGGGCCGGATCGTGCATGTGCGGCCGAACCTCGTGGCGGGCGAGTTCACGTCGCCGAAAGGGAAGCGGGTGCGGTCGGTGCCGCTGATCGACCAGGCGGCGGTGGCGTTGGATGGGCTGTCGCGGCGGGAGCGGTTCGTGGGCGACGACGACCTCGTTTTCCCGAACCCGGTCGGTGAGCCGTTCGATGCGTCGGGGTTGCGGCGTCGCTTCGGGGCGGCGCTGTCGGCGGCGCCCTCCTCCCGTGGCTCGGGATTGACAAGGCGTGCCGTCTGCCTCCTCAGCGACCGGGGGCATAGTCTCGGCCTGGAGCGGCTCCAGCTCTGCACCCTGCCTGGGAACAGGCTTCGGAGCGTGTAGCGGAGAAAGCTGGATACATGTCGGAGGGCACGCTGCGTTCCTATGCGAATCAGCGTGGCGCGCTTTGCGACGTCACGATGTGGTCGCGGCTTCGCTCTGACGGGCGCACCTAGGCTTGACCTGCTCCGGCCCTTGCTGCGGCGCCCGCCCGCTGATCCTGTGGCGAGTCGGGGGTTGGCCCCTCGCCTGTCCAAGCGTTCGGGAGCGAAGTGCGCCTCCTTCCCCGTGCGGCTCGTCAGAGTCCGTCCCGGTTGACATCGTCCGGGCCCCGCATACGGTTGGATTGATGCGCTGGTTCGCCATCCCACTCGTTCTTGCGGCGCTCGTCGCCTGCCTAAGCGCGTCGGCGTCCTCGGCCGTCAAACCGGCGGCTCGGCGGCCTGTTGTGCTGGTGCCGATCGGTGATGTCGGAGCGACGGCGGTGCAGCGAGCAGCAGCTGTGCTGAGGAAGGAACTTTCTCTGCAGGTGCGTGTATCGGGGAGGATCGCCGTTCCGCCGAGCGCTCGGGACGCGAAGCGCAAACAGTTCGTCGCAAACCGTCTTCTCAAATTGATTCTCGACACCGTCCCGGCGTCGAACGACGGGCGCAGCGCCGTGATCGGACTGACGAAGGAAGACATCTACCCGCTCAACACCGGCTGGAATGGGCGTTCGGCTACCACGGAAGCACCGTCGGCGTCGTCTCATTGGCGCGGATGGATTCAACGACCTTCGGACTCGATCCGAACCCTGGCCTTTTGCCCGACGCTCGCACAAGTACATCCTCCGTTACGGAGCCATGCTCGCCCTCGGTCAACCCGAGACGAGCGATCCACGAAGCCTCCTCTACGACTCCATCGTCTCCACTGCCGACCTTGACTTCATGGAACCCACCTATCCGCCGCCGCCCGTCACCGCTGCTCGGAGGCAGTGGCTACGCACAACCGAGGTCAGCTGTCACGCCGCCGGGCAAACATGGGAAACCGTCCTCGCCGCGCTCGAAACCGCCACCGCCGATCAAGTTCCTCCGCTGCTGATGCAATGGGCGGACGCCGACACTGCCCTCGCGAGCCGCGTATCGCCCGGAGTATCAGGAGCACCGACGCCGCGAGCACACACCCTCGTCACAGCCCTCCGCCAGCGAGCAGCCTACCTCGGGACACTGAAGACAGCGCCGCTCCCGCTCACCGACGCCAAACTAAAGCATCTGCAATCGCTCAGCGCGACGATCCAGTCGGCAATGTACGAAATCGGATCAAAGACCTGCGCCAGCGAAACCACCTAGACGGAGCCGAGTCCGTCAAGAGGCGCCCAGGCCCTCATTTAGCGAGCCCGGACGACGGACTGACGCCGCGCGGGGTGCGGGCCAGTCGCGGGCCAGTGCGGGCCAGAAAACAGCGGATTCCAGCGGACGCGAGCGGAAATCGAAGCACCACGCGAAACAGGCGCAATCCCGCTCTACATGCCGGACTGCGCCTGTTTCAGCCAGCAGGGGCGGCAGGACTCGAACCTGCAACCCCCGGTTTTGGAGACCGGTGCTCTACCAATTGAGCTACGCCCCTGGGTTGCACGCACGAGTGTAGCCTCGCGGGGTGCAGCGTCGTGCGCTCTCGATCCTGTTCGGCGTGATTGCGATCTCGCTCGGTGCGCTTGCGATCTACGCGGTCCTGTCGGGAGGCAGAGCCATCGTGATCGGCCTCGCGGCAGCTCTCCTCGCTCTCTGGATGGCCGATCTCGGGCGCAAGGCGTGGCCGTGACACACTCGAAAGAAGGTTTTTCGCCGCTACGGCGTATTCTGTCGTCGTGTCCGTAAAGCCTGGTACCGAAACGCAGGCGTTATGGCAGGACTACCGGCGCACGGGAGACAAGGCGTTGCGCGACCGGTTGATCCTGACCTACGCCCCTCTCGTCAAGTTCGTCGCCGGCCGTCTCGGCGCGACGCTGCCCGCGCACGTCGACGAGCAGGATCTCGTCTCGTACGGCCTGCTCGGCCTGATCGGGGCGATAGAGCGATTCGATCCCGACCGTGAGATCAAGTTCGAGACGTACGCGATCAGCCGGATCAAGGGCGCGATCATCGACGAGCTGCGCTCGCTCGACTGGGTGCCACGGTCGGTGCGCACGCGCGCGCGAGAGATCGAGCGCGCGATCGCCGAGCTCGAGCGCCGCCTTCGCCGGGCTCCGACCGACGAGGAGATCGCCGCCAAGGTCGGGATCACGACCGACGAGCTCGAGAACAGCCTGTCCGAGATCTCCCGATCGTCGATGGCCGCGCTCGACGAGCTCTGGTCGCCGTCGGGTGGGGGAGACCAGATCGCCCTGATCGACACGATCGAGGACGAGGACGCGCCGGACCCGGAGTTCTCGCTCGAGCAGACCGAGATGCGGGAGGCGCTCGGGGAGGCGATCGCCAGGCTCCCGGAGCGCGAGAAGCTCGTCGTGACGCTCTACTACTACGAGGAGTTGACGCTCCGCGAGATCGGCGAGGTCATCGGCGTCACCGAGTCCCGGGTCTCCCAGCTGCACACGAAGGCTGTGCTCCGGCTCAAGGCCCGCCTCTCGGGCGGCGTCCGCGAGCCCGCCGAGACCTAGAGGCCGGGGGCGCCTCGCCCCTACACGCGACCGTATCCACGTTCTAGACTCGGGGTACCAGACACTCCCGAGGAGGAACGGACGCCATGGCCGCAATCGAGCCCGGAAAGATCCGCAACGTCGCAGTCGTCGGCCATCGTGGCACCGGCAAGACGTCCCTCGTCGAGGCGCTGCTCTTTCAGACCGACGAGATCAACCGTCTGGGTACGATCGACGCCGGCACGACGGTCAGCGACTGGGACGAGGACGAGCAGAAGCGTCGCATGTCGATCTCGCTGACGCTTGCCCACACGACCTGGCAGGGCCGGAAGATCAACCTCGTCGACGTGCCCGGCGACCCGAGCTTCCAGGGTGAGGCGCGCTGCGCGTTGCGCGTCGTCGAGGGTGCGCTGGTCGTCGTCAACGCGGTGATGGGGCTCGAGGTCGGCACGGCGCGCGTGAAGCACATGGCTGACGACCTCGGGCTCGCCCGGGTGCTGTTCGTCAACATGCTCGACCGCGAGCGCGCCGACTTCTATCGCGCTCTGAACCAGATTCAGGAGCAATTCTCGTCGCGCTGCGTCGCGGTGCATCTGCCGATCGGCGCCGAGCACGAGCTCTCCGGCATCGTCGACGTGCTGCACATGTGCGCGTACACCGTCCCGAACGGCGGCAAGGAGGGAGAGCCGACCGCGATCCCGGCCGAGATGGCCGACATCGCGCAGGAGTACCGCGAGAAGCTGCTCGACGAGGTCGTCCAGACCGACGAGGCGTTGATGGAGCAGTACCTCGGCGGCGAGGATCTCGACCCGCACGCGGTCGCCGCGGCACTCAAGCTCGCGATCACGCGCGGCGAGGTGTTCCCCGTCGCGTGTGGGGTCGCCACGAAGAACCTCGGCACGCACGCGCTTCTCGACCTGATCGTCGAGGGCGTGCCGTCGCCGGCGAAGAAGGGCGCGCCGATCGAGATCGAGGGGGCAGACACCGCGGCGTTCGTCTTCAAGACGGTGGCCGACCCGTTCGCGGGCCGCATCAACCTGTTCCGTGTCCTCAAAGGTGGCGTCACTGCCGACTCCACGCTCGTCGACGCGCGCGGGCACGCGAAGGAGCGCATGGGCACGCTGCTGCAGCTCCAGGGCAAGGGCACCACCGGCGTGAGGGAGTTCGGCGAGGGCGACATCGGCGCCGTCGCCAAGCTCAAGGATGTGCGTACGGGCGATCTGCTCACCGATCGCGAGATCGGCGTCGAGCTCCCAGAGATCGTCTTCCCGGAGCCGGTGATGAGCTTCGCGATCACGCCGCGGGTCAAGGGGGAGGAGGAGAAGGTTGCAACGGCGATTCGACGACTCGCGGAGGAGGACCCGACGCTGCGCCTGCGCCGCGACCAGCAGACCGGAGAGGAGATCCTCTCCGGCATGAGCCAGATGCACGTCGAGGTCGCGCTCGAGCGCGCCAAGCGGCGCTACGGCGTCGACGTCGAGCTGCATCCACCGCGCGTGCCGTACCTCGAGACGATCCGCTCGGAGGCACGCGCTCACGGGCGCTACAAGAAGCAAACCGGAGGCCGCGGCCAGTTCGGCGACTGCCACATCGTGATCGAGCCGATCGACGGCGGCGTCGGTTACGAGTTCGTCGACAAGATCGTCGGCGGCGTGATCCCGCAGAGCTTTCGGCCCGCCGTCGACAAGGGTATTCAGGAGGCGATGGCGCACGGTGAGCTCGCCGGCGCGCCCGTGCAGGGGGTGCGGGTGCTCCTCGTGGACGGCTCGTATCACAACGTCGACTCGTCCGAGATGGCGTTCAAGGTCGCCGGCTCGATGGCCTGGAAGGAGGCGTATGCGCGCGCCACGCCGACGCTGCTCGAGCCGATCATGGAGCTCGAGGTGACGGTGCCCGACGAGGCCGTCGGCTCGATCAACGGCGACCTCAACTCCCGTCGTGGACGACTTCACGGCATGGAGCCGGCGGCCGGGATGACGACGATCAAGGCCGAGGTACCGATGGCCGAGCTCCTCGCCTACGCGCAGTCGCTCACCTCGATGACCGGAGGCCGTGGCGAGTATTCGATGCACTTCCTGCGCTACGACGAAGTGCCGTCACACGTCGCCCAGAAGGTGATCGAGGAGACGCAGAAGTCGCGCGATCTCGTCCACGCCTGAGCGATGCGCATGAAAGTCCCTGCATCGGGGCTATAGTGGTCCGTCCATGCGTGTGATCAAGACCACTGCGACACGAACCTGCGTCGTCTGCGAGCGGACCCTGCTGCAGGGTGAGCACGCCTTGCGCTACTCGCCCGACGGCGCGCGCTACGTCGATGTCTGCCCTCTCTGCACGGACACGGCCGTCGACCACGGCTGGGTCAAGGAAGGCGTCTCGCTCTCGCCGGTGCTCCAGGTTGCACCCCGACGGCGCCGGCAGCGATCGCTGTGGCAGTCGCTGCTCGGAGCGCGAGAGGAAGAGGCAGAGCCGGTGGTCAGCGAGCCGATCCTGCGGCGGCTCGGTGACGACGAGATGGCGCTCGTCGAGGCGGCCGAGCTGTTCAATGTCACCCAGTTCCGGCGCACGATCGCCGGCGTCGCCAAGGCGCTCGGCGAGCCGCAGGCCTCGATCACGCCGCTCTCCGGCGTGAACGCCGAGATGGTGCTGACCTTCGCCTGGGACATCTCGTGGTACCAGTACCGCGTCTCGCCCGAGTCCTCCCAGCCGGTGCGTGTGGCCGAGCGTGGGCAGGACATCGCAGAGCTCGACGCGAGCTACCAGCACTGGAACGCCACCGTCACCGAGGACGGCCGGCTGATTCCGAGCATCGATCGCGTGTAGGCCGGCTCAGCGGGGGCTTGCGGCTGCCCAGGATACGTGCCACAGTTGCACCTGTTGCGCTTCGAGCGAGGGGCTCGTAGGATGCCAGGCGGCTCGTTCCGCGGTGGTGGAACTCAAAGGGGGAAGGGGAAATCTGTGGCGCGTGAGATTCAAGACTCGGTTCGGCGGAACCGAACGGGGGTTGCTGCGTTGACGCTGGGCCTGAGCATCGTGGTGATGCTCGCCTGGTTCGTGCTTCCCGGCGTCGCCGGGTCGAGCGCCCCGGTGCCGATCCTGCCGACGTCGACGACGGTCGGGGTGACGCCCCAGTTCCTGAACGTGGGCGGGAACTTCGCCTGCAGCTCGATCAATTCCACGGCCACTGGATCGCTCTCGATCACCAACCCGAGGACCGGCTCCACCGCGACAGTGCCGGGGACGAGCTACAAGGTCACGCTTGGAACCACGACATCGACCATCACGAGCTGGACAGCGACGGGCGGGATTCGCATCGTTGACGTCGCCGCCAAGGGCGGCGAGAAGACCGCGTGGTACCGCTACCGCACGGCCAAGACCTTCTATACGCAGTCCAAGTACACCTCGCTCTTCAACGGACTGACGACGAACGACGGCGTGACGGGTGATACGAAGATCCACGCGCCGATGAAGCGCGACGACGACGAGAACGAGCACGACCTCTATTCCCTCAGCCAGATGACGTTCTGCTACGTCATCCCCAACTCGACGATCTCGGGCACCGTTCAGCGTCAGGGCACGAGCGCCGCTCCTGCCGGCGCGTGGTCGGTGCAGGCCTACGACGCGAGCTCGAACGCGGCGCTCGGGTCGGCTGTCTCGGTGGCCGCCAACGGCAGCTACTCGGTCACCGTGCCGGCGTCGACGTCGGTCAAGCTCTGCGTCAAGACGACGAGCACGGTCGCCTGGACACAGGTCGATCCGAGCTCGGGCGCCACCGCCTGTGGCGGGAGCGGCGAGCTTCCGTTTGGCAAGACGGCCACCTCGGGTGCCGCGGCGACGGATACGCCGGGCCAGAACTTCGTCGTCACGCCGACGACCGCGACAGTCGGTGGGCGGGTGTACCAGGACGCCTACCCGTATAACGGGCAGTGGGCGCCGCCTGCGGACACCGGCCTCCAGCTCTGGACCGTGACGGCCACGTCGATTCTCGGCACCTATACCGGCACGACTGCCGCGGACGGCTCGTACAGTATCGACGCGCCGAACGGCGACTCGTACACGCTGTGCGTGACCGCCACACCCGAGCCTGCGGGCAACTGGGCGCCGACCGGCATCACCCCGCCGGCCGCCAACGCCGACTGCCAGACGACCGGGTCGGGAGGGAGCTCCATTACGTCGGACACGCGGAGCGTCGCCGCACTCGCCGCGGGCGGCTCGACCGGCAACGACTTCTCGTTCAAGCACCCGAACGTGACGATCCAGGGCTCCTTCTGGAACGACGTCGACGTGAACGGGCTCTACGACTCGAGCATCGATAACGACCCGACGAAGGCCAACAGCTGGACGATCACGGTCAAGGACGGGAATGGCAACTCCTTCACGCCGACGCTCACTGCGGCGACCGGTTCGGCGGCGGCGTCGTACAGCATCGGGGTCCCGGGCTTCGCGACGTACACCGTCTGCGCGGCGCCGGTCGTCGCCAACGCCAACGCGCCTTGGAAGCAGTCCGCGCCGACAGGCAACCCGGATCCGCAGAAGTGCAGCACAGCGGGGGCGAAGCTCCCGGTCGGCTACACGCTGCCCCTCCAGGGCACGGGCTCCAGCGGGAACGACTTCGCCGGTCTCGAGGCAACCGCGTACACCTGCGGGACGTCCCCACCGGCAGGCGAGCAGGCGTTCTCGGTCTCCTGCGGCGACAAGTGGGGATCCGCTTCGGCATCCGTGTTCTGGCTCTACAGCCAGTGGACGGGCGACGACGGCAAGCAGAACGTGCTGCTCGACGCGCAGACGCCTCCGCAGAATGCCGGCACCAAGGTCGCCTACCTCGAGAAGATCACGTGGACCTACACCGGGAACTCCCAGAACGCGCTGACGATGTACTTCATCGACAAGTCGCCGTGGAGCCCCGCGTACGTGAGCGGCGCGATCGCGATGCGGGACTGCAACTACGATCCGCGTGGCCCGACCAACCAGACGAGCCTCGCACCGATCGCCCCGGCGGCGAACGTGATCCCGAGCTACGCGGGTGACGTGCCGGGCAGCGACTACGCAGTCGGCGACTACACGTCGTGCATCCTCTACAAGGTGGTGCAGCGACCCGTCATCCAGGGCGGGTCGGGGACGTACACGTTCTACGTCTATTCCGAGGGCGACGCTTACCGGAGCGGCTACTGAGCTAGCCGGCCGGCTGAACCGGAACGATCCCGAGGAGCTGCTCGAGGCGATCGGCCTCGAGCAGCTCCTCGTCGTTCGGCGCGGCGCTCGCCGCGTGGATCCCGGAGAGGGCCTGCAGGGCCAGGTACTGCTCGTAGAGGACACCCTGCTTCCGTGCCTCGCGCAGGGCGTTCTCCAGCCGCGCGGCGGCCGCCTCGGGTCGCCCGAGCCGCAGGAGGCAGGTCGCCCGTGCGCGCTCGACCATCGGCAGCAGGTACATCGTCGTCTCCTCGCCGGCCGCGGCGACCGCCGCCTCCAGGGCCTCGAGCGCCTCTGCGGGGTCGCCGTCGATCGCTCGCGCGATGCTGTAGTGCGAGCCCACGTCGAGCTGGATCGCGGCGTGCTCGAGGGCGGCGGCCTCCTCGCGCAGGGGCTCGAGAATCTCGAGCGCCCCGTCGGCGTCACCCCGCTCCGCCCTGCAGCGCGCCAGCTGGATGTCGGTGAAGACCGCGAACGGCGTGAAGTGCGACGAGCGCAGGACGCGACGCGACTCGACGAGGAGCCTCTCCGCGTCGGTGATCGCCCCCCGGTTGATCAGCAGCTCGGCGAGGCTCGCGGCGGCGATCGCCACGTGCTGGCGGTCGCCCGCCCGAGCGGCGTCCGCCTGGGCAGCTGTCCAGAGGCGAACCGCGTCGTCCCAGCGGCCGTCCCAGTAGGCCTGCACGCCGAGGTTGAGCTCGAGGATGCCGAGCCGGCGCACGAGGCCGAGGCGCTCGAAGATCTCGAGCGACAGCTGCTCGTTGACGGCCCTTTCGGGCTCACCGAGCATCTGGTACGACGCGTCGAGCGTCGTGTAGGCGCGCGTCAAGGCCAGCTCCTCGTTCGTCCGGCGCGCATCGGCCGCCGCCTCCTCCGCGAGTGCGAGCGCCTCGCGGCCCCTGCCCTGGTACGAGAGCATCTCGGCCCGCAGCGCACGCACGGAGGCGCGCACCGCAATCGCCTCCTTCGTCCGGCGCCCCTCGAGCAGGCGCAGCGCGGCCGCCGTCTCTCGGAGCGCGGCCGCGTACGAGCCCATCCGGCCCCGTGCGTGGGCGCGCGACTCGATGACGCGCGCCCGCTCAACCGGCCGGGACCGGAGGTAGCGGGTTGCCCTCGTGAACGCGACGATCGCCTGGTCGAACATGCCGGCCGACTCCCGGACGTGGCCGAGCGCCACCCACCCCTCCGCCCGCTGCGCGCCGTCGAGCCCGCGGACGCGTGCGGCGGCGGCGACCGACCGCTCGAAGTACCGGGCCGCCTCCACGTTTGCGAAGATCGCCTGCGCCCGCTCGCCTGCAACCCGGCAGAAGTGCCAGGCCTTGTCCCACACCTGCGCCTCGAAGTAGTGGAGCGCGATCGCACCGGTTTCGTCCTCGCTGGCGCCGTCCTCGAGCACCGCCGCCACGCGCCCGTGCAGCACGCGCCGCCGCCGGAACGGCAGGCCCCCGTATGCCGCATCTCTGATCAGCGTGTTGCGGAAGCGGAGCTCACCTCCCCGGTCGTCTGCCTCCACCAGCTCGTCGAGCCGCTCCCAGACCTCCGGGTCGAGCACGGCCTCGCCGTCGAGCGACTGTGCGAGCAGGCCCGGGTCGAAGCTCGTGCCGAGGACCGAGGCGTAGCGGAGGATGGTGCGGTCGGCGGGAGAGAGGCGGTCGATCTCCGCGGCGACCACGGCCTCGACCGACTCCGGCAGCGACTCCGTCGATCCGGTTTCGCGGACGACGTCGAGCAGCTCGAACAGGAAGAGCGGGCTGCCTGCGGCCCGCCGGGCGATCTCGTCGACGACGTGGGGCGCCAGAGGATCGTCGTCGGTCGCTGCGTTCACCATCGCGACCGCCGCAGCATGCGGGATCGGGACGAGCGCGAACGAGAGGGCGTGCAAGTCCTCGGTGTCGGCGGCGTCGAAGAGCGCGCCACTGCCGTCATGGGTGACGACGATCAGCTGCTTCCGGTCGGCTCCTGCGCGGGCGAGACGGCGGAGGAGCTCCCGGCTCGCCTCGTCCATGTGCTGAGCATCCTCGACGACGAGCGCGGTGGTCGTCTGGGCGAGGCTCGTGTAGAGGAACCGGATCATCACATCGGCGAGCCGCTCGGGAATGAAGCGCTCGTCCAGGGCCTGCGTCTCGGGGGTCGGGGGGACGTCGACGCCGAGGAGGATGCCGAGCAGGGGCACCCACGGCGTCAGAGTCGGGTCGACCGCTTCCGTCGCCATGCGTAGCCGCCCGGCCACCGCTTCGGCGGAATCCGCCGGCGAGAGGCCGAGGACGGCACGAAAAGGCGCGCGCAGGGGGAAGTAGGGTGTGGAGGACTCGTACTCCTCGCACCGTGTGTGGAACACGAACACGTCTCCTGCGTGATCGAGCGCGTCCTCGACGAGGCGCGTCTTGCCGAGGCCCGCCGCGCCGGCCACATCGACGAGCCAGCCCCGCGAGCGTCGCGCGTCCTCGACGGCGCGGAGGAGCGCCTCGCTCTCGCGCTCGCGACCAACGAAGGGAGCCGTTCGCTCCTCGGCCTGCCGGCGTCCGACGACCGAGCCGACGATCGAGGCGCGGATCGGCTCGGACTTCCCCTTCGCGGCGAAGGGCTCGATGGGCGTGGTGTCGAACGCCGTCTGCGAGCGATCGAGCACGATCTCGGTGGCGAGCACCTGCCCTGCCTCGGCCTTGCTCATGACACGGGCGGCGGTGTTGATCGCGTCGCCGAACACCCGGTACGAGCGGCGATACCACGGCCCGAAGTCGCCCGTGAAGACGCGGCCGGTGTTCAGGCCGATGCGCATGTCGATCGCGCCCGGTGCGTCCATGATCTCGCGCAACGCTCGGAGCATGCGCTCCTCGTCGCGCCCGGTCGTCGAAGGCGCGCCGGCGGTGAGCAAGGCCTTCACGCTCGACTTTCCGATGTCGGATTCGTAGAACGGAACCTCGTACTTGAGCGCAACCTCCTGGATCGTGCGGATCCGCTCGTCCAGCGCCTCGCCGAGCCCCTGCAGCCCGAGCCGCTCCAGCTGCCGATCGGTGTCCATCATGTCGATGAACGCTGCGGTGATCGTCCGGTGCTCGGGCTCCGACCGCTCGAGCATCACATGCCCGCGCACGGCGATGGGGAGGCAGAGCGGCAGGTCGAGCCCACGGACGTCGCCGACGTCGGGTGCGCGCTTGCCCTCGACCTCGGGCGAGCGCTTCAGGAGGAGCGCCTGGGCCTTGGGCTCGCCGATGCAGTCGGGATCGAGCAGCGCCGCGAGCCGGGTGCTGACGGCGATCTCGCCGGCGTCGGCGATTCCTTCCATGGTCACGGTCTCGGTCGCGGCAGGCCCTGCGACGAGGAGCTCGCGATGGACGCTGCCGGTGAGGAAGAACTGGAACGTCCCGGTGGTGATGCCGATGGACATCCGGAGCACGATCGTCGCGCCGCCCACCTTCAGGCGGCCAACGCGCCCGAGCGTCCGTTGCATCTCCCAGCACGCGTGGCAGGCGCGCTCCGCGTGCCCGGGGCCGTCGAAGAGGAGCAGCAGCGCGTCACCGCCCCACTTGAGCAAGCCTGCCCCGTCCTCGTATGCCGTGTCGAGCAGCGCGATGAACACCTCGTTGAGCGTGTCGCGCATCAGCTCGGCTCCGATCGTTCCCCGTCGCGCAAGCCGCTCCGAAAGGGCGGTGAAGCCGGAGATGTCGACGAAGGCCATTGACCCCTCGATCTCGTGGTAGAGCGCGTTCGGATCCTCGCGCACCCAGTCGATCACCATCCGGGGGACGTACGGCCGGATGATCTCGTTCGCGCGGTCTCGATCCGTCGCCGGCCGCTCGCTCGTCGTCACGCTTTCCCACCCGTGGTCATGCCCGGAAGTATCCCAGCGAGAGGCCGCCGGCGGCAACGCTCGGCGCCTCGCCCGCCGTCCGGAGCAGGTACCGTCGATCCGACGCGTCCGACGGGAGGAAGGCCATGGGCACCATCCACGCTGAAGCTACCGCCGCCGAGCTGCTGCATCGTCTCGGCGTTGATCCGGCGCACGTCAACGACGGCGACCTCGTCGTTCACACGCCGATCACGGGGGACGGAATCGGCCGCGTTGCCCGCACCGACGGCGCGCGGCACCGACGCCGCCGTCGCGCGCGCGACCGAGGCGTTCGCCGCGTGGCGCGCGGTTCCCGCGCCGCGGCGTGGCGAGCTCGTTCGCCTGCTCGGCGAGGAGCTGCGCCGCGAGAAGGAGTCGCTCGGCGCGCTCGTGACCCTCGAGGTCGGCAAGATCGCGCAGGAAGGACTCGGCGAGGTGCAGGAGATGATCGACATCTGCGACTTCGCCGTCGGCCTCTCGCGCCAGCTCTACGGCCGTTCGATCGCGTCGGAGCGTCCCGGTCATCGCCTCACCGAGACCTGGCACCCGCTCGGGCCGGTCGCCGTGATCAGCGCGTTCAACTTCCCCGTCGCGGTCTGGAGTTGGAACGCGGCGCTCGCCTTGGTCTGCGGCGACCCCGTGATCTGGAAGCCGTCAGAGCGGACGCCTCTCACCGCGATTGCGTGCATGTCGCTCTTCGAGCGGGCCGCCGAGCGCTTCGGCGGCGCGCCCGACGGCCTCGCCGAGCTCGTGATCGGTGGCGCCGACCGCGCCGTGCAGCTCGCCGACGACCCGCGTGTGCCCCTCGTGTCGGCCACCGGCTCGACGCAGATGGGCAAGGAGCTCGCACCACGCATCGCGGCCCGGCTCGGGCGCTCTCTGCTCGAGCTCGGTGGCAACAACGCCGCGATCGTCGCGCCGAGCGCCGACCTCGACCTCGTCGTGCGTGGCGTTCTTTTCTCCGCCGTCGGCACCGCCGGCCAGCGGTGCACGAGCCTGCGCCGCCTGATCGTGCACGAGTCGCTCGCCGACGACGTCATCGGCCGGCTCGCTGCCGCCTACCGCAGCGTCCCGATCGGCGATCCGCGCGAGCCCGGCACGCTCGTCGGCCCGCTCATCAGCGCCGACTCCTTCGCGCGGCTCGAGGAGGCGCTCGAGGACGCGCGAGCCGAGGGGGAGAGGTCGTTGCGGGCGGCGAGCGGGTGCTCGCCGAGGAGTGGCCCGACGCCTGGTACTCGAGCCCGACCCTCGTGCGGATGCCGGCACAGACCGCCGTCGTCGAGCGCGAGACGTTCGCGCCGCTCCTCTACGTGCTCACGTACTCCGAGCCGGATGAGGCGATCGCGCTCCAGAACGGCGTTCCGCAGGGCCTTGCCTCCTCGATCTTCACGACCGATCTGCGCGAGGCGGAGCGCTTCCTCGCGAGCTCCGGCTCCGACTGTGGCATCGCAAACGTCAACATCGGCCCGAGCGGCGCCGAGATCGGCGGCGCCTTCGGCGGCGAGAAGGAGACGGGCGGCGGGCGCGAGTCGGGCTCGGACGCCTGGAAGGCGTACATGCGCCGGCAGACCGCGACGGTGAACTTCACGAGCGAGCTGCCGCTCGCCCAGGGCATCGTCTTCGACATCCCTTGAGGCGGGTCAAGCTCTTCACCGACGGCGGCGCGCGCGGCAACCCCGGTCCGGCGGCCTCGGCCTTCGTGCTCGAGGCGGAGGACGGCGCCGTGCTCGATGCCCGCGGTGACGCGATCGGAATCCAGACCAACAACGTCGCCGAGTACACGGCGCTGTTGAACGGCCTGCGCCGGGCTACGGAGCTCGGGGTGACAGAGGTAGAGGTCGTCTCCGACTCGGAGCTCATGGTGAAGCAGATGCGCGGCGAGTACCGCGTCAAGAGCGCGGCGCTGCAGGAGCTCAGCAGCGAGGCGGCACGGCTCGCGCGGGGCCTCGGCAAGGTCACGTACACTGCAGTGCGCCGGGAGCACAACAAGCTCGCCGACCAGCTCGTGAACGACGTGCTGGACAGACCTGCGTAACCGGACAATGGTGCGCTGCCACCGCGAGGAGGGGGAAAAAGGTGAAGGTTAGGGTGCATCGCCGCAAGGCCCTTAGCCTGGCCGTGCTCGCAGCCGTCGGGATCTCCCTCGCTGGCACGACGATCGCCGTCGCGGGCGCTCGCGCGACCGCGCCCGCCTGGATCGTGTTGACCGCGCACCCGAACGGTGCCCCCGAGGCATTGCAGCTCTTCCGCGTACGAACGACGGGCGGCAACGTCGAGCAGATCACGAGAGGCTCGCGCCCGGCCGTGTCTCCGGCCTTCTCGCCCAACGGAAAGCGCATCGTCTTCTCCCGGCTCGGAACCGGGCTCTTCAGCATGAACGTGGACGGCAGCGGCCTGAAGAAACTCACCTCGAACGGGCGTGACGCGTATCCGGCTTGGTCTCCTGACGGCAAGCGGATTGCCTTCGTGCGCCCGTACCGGACGCAGTGGCGCGTCTACACGGTCGCCGCAACCGGCGGTCGGCAGCGGCTGCTGCCAAAGGCACCACCCTCGGGGCGACCGTCCTGGACGGCCGACAGCAAGGCGATCCTGATTCCTTCGGGCGGTGATCTCGTCAAGGTCGACGCCGTGACGGGGCAGCCGCGGACGTACTATGGGCTCACCCTTGACGTGCAGGTGTCACAGACGGCCGCAGTCTCGCCGGACGGACGCGGCATCGTCTACATCGGCCCTCGTATCAGCACCGGGCCGGAGGACTGCGGCGAGGGTGCCTGCCCACAGTATGCGCTCTACCGTGCGAACGTGTCGGCGCCACACCGCGCACGGCGCATGGTCAACGACACGGGCGCCGCCGGGTGGTCGCCGGACGGGACACGGGTCGTGTTCCTTGCGAAAGGACTGCTGAGGATCGCGACGTCAGGAACGTTCAAGACCGTCGCCGAGATCGATACCGCTCCACACACGACGGTCGGCGATGCGCCTCCCGCCTGGCAACCACGCTGACCCCGCGGGCCTGGCTCAAACGATCTTGAAGAGGCCCTTCATGGCCCGCTTCGACTTGTCGGCGGGCAGCGGCGCGGTGTAGGGCAGCGTGCCGCGGAAGTCGAGGAAGAGCACGAGGATGCTCTGCTCGCTGGGCTTCAGGGTCTTGACGAACCCTGTCTGCCGGCCCGTCCCGTGCTTCAGGGTGCCGAGCAGGAAGGTATGACGCTTCGTTCCTCGATTCACGAGGATGAACCGAGCCACCGCCCCGCGCACCGCGACTTTCGGGGTCATCCGGATCGCCGTGTCGGTGATCGTGATCTTCACCGGCACCACGACGGGCGGGGCGGTCGTGGTCGGCCGTGCGGAGCCCTGAGCCGCCGCAACCATCGTCACGGCCGTCGCTACTCCCAGTGCGGCGAGGTGTCTTCTCATGTCCAAGTACGCTAGCACGCGCCTTGCCGCATCCATTGATCCGGAGCATTCTTGCCGTCGCTGCGGGGGTGCTGGTCGGCGGTCTCGCCGGGTGCGGGGGCGACACGAGCACCGGCACGTGGCCGCTTCCGAACGCCGACCTCTCGAGCACGCGCGCCGCCTCCGGCTCCAGGATCGACGCACGAAACGTCGCCCACCTGGAGCAGCAGTGGCGGTTCCCCCTGACCGGCGTGCCGGGCTACGCCGGCATCTTCTCGGCAACTCCGGTCGTGGACGACGACACGGTCTACGCGCTCGATCTCGAGAGCAGCGTATTCGCGCTCGATCGATCTGACGGGACGCTCCATTGGACGCATCGGTACCGGGCCGGGAACAGCGGACCGAACGGGCTCGCGGTCGACGGCACACGGGTGTACGGCGTCACCGACGACGGGGCTTTCGCCCTCGAGAAGGCGACGGGTCGTGAGCTGTGGAAGCGGCATCTGACGAGCGCGACGGAGCAGTTCGTCGAGGTTGCGCCGGTCCCCTGGCACGACGTCGTCTTCGTCAGTACGGTCGGCTTCCCGCCGGGCGGCCGGGGGGCAATCTATGCCCTCGACGGGGCGACGGGCGACGTGCGCTGGAAGTTCGACACCATCGCCACGCCGTGGCGCTATCCGCTCGAGGCCGGCGGAGGTGGAGCGTGGTATCCGGTCTCTGTCGATTCGGCCGGCCGCCTCTACGCGGGGAACTCGAACCCGGGGCCCTGGGGCGGCAGTCCCGACAGGCCGAATGGAGGGGCGTTCCCGGGTGCCGCGCTCTACACGGACTCGTTGATCGTTCTCGATGCCCGCACGGGGCGTCTCGAGTGGTTCGATCAGGTCACACCGCATGACGTCCGCGACTACGACTTCTCGGCATCGCCCGTCCTCGCCACCGTCGACGGCACGGACATCGTCTTCGGAGCGGGCAAGGCCGGCACGGTGATCGCCTGGGACCGTTCAGACGCACCATCGGCTGTGGGCCACGGCGGTCGGGCTGCACCGGAACGACGTCGGGCCGCTGCCGGCTCGCAGGGTCACCGTGTGCCCGGGGCTGCTCGGCGGCGTAGAGACGCCGATGGCATATGCCGACGGCCTCCTGGTCGTCCCGGTCGTCGACCTTTGCGGCTGGGGAAGCGCTGCCGGTCGACAGACCCTGGAAACCCTCGACCCCTCTGCGGGAGCCGGACGCCTCGTCGCTCTCGACGCGACGACCGGGCAGATCGAGTGGGAGCGCCGCCTGCCGTCGCCCGACTTCGGCTGTGCAACGGTCTCCAACGACGTCGTCTTCACCTCGACCTTCGACGGAACGGCGTACGCGTTCGGGCTCGCCGACGGGAAGCCACTATGGCATTCTCGCCTGCGTGCGGGCGTCAACGCCTGTCCGTCGATCGCGGGGGACACGGTGCTGTTCGGGGCCGGTGTGCGCCGCGGCGCGGGCGACACGCCGGAGCTCGTCGCCTTCGGTCCCGGCTGATCGCCCTTCCTACTTGTGCCAGGTGACGGTGACCTCGTTCGAGGTTGCAAGAGCCGGACCGCCAGCGAGGGGACGCAGCGTCACTCTGTAGGTTGTCGTGCCGGCCTTGTTGCCGTTGACGAAGTTGCTGAGCGGCACCGATAGCCCCGGCGCGTCCGACGTTCCGACTGTGCCCCAACCCGGATTGTCGGGATTGGTGGTCGAGGGGCCGATCGGTCGCTGCTCCAGGCGCAACAGAGTGGCTGCCGGAAGCGTGCCTTTCGGGGGCGTGGTACATGGCTGCTTCGGCGTCACGCGGCTCCAGACGCCGCAGGTGAAGAAGTTGAGCGGCACGAGGTCTGCGGGAAGCGCGATCGAGATCGAATTCGACCACGGCCCCGAGTTCTTCGTCGAAACCCGCAACGTGAGTGTTCCTTTGGGCTTCGCGGTCGTGGTCGTCGCGGAGCCGCCGGCCGTGGCCGCCTTCGGAGGATCGGATGGGCTCGAGTCCGTCACCCCGGATCCGGCGTTGCCGGAGCAGCCGGAAGCTACGAGGGCGAGCATCGCGAACGCGCTCAGCGAGAGGAGGAGAGGGCGGGCCGGCACGGCGCGAGTCTAGCGCGTTGCCGCACATTGGCCTTGCAAACGTCCGATCCCGGTGGAATAGTGATTGACGCACGGGTAGGGGTTGGTTCTTTCACGATTTGGGAGGTCGAAATTTTGTCGCGTCGCCTAGGCGTAGTAACAGCCTTAATCTCTATGGGTCTGCTTGCGATCGCAGCCATAGGTGTGGTGTCAGGTGAATCCGCAAGCAACGCCATCACGCCGTCGCCGATCTACACGGCGTCCCAGCTGGGAGCTCCGGCCGGGGACAACTGGCTCATGCACATGGGGAACCTGAAGGGCCAGCGGTACTCGTCGCTGACCCAGGTCAACAAGACCAACGTCAGCTCGCTGAAGCTCGCGTGGAAGATCAACCTGGGCTACTGCAAGACGCACGATGCCGCCTGCGGGTCGCTCGAGGCGAACGCAGTCGTCGCGGACGGGATCTACTACATGACGGCTCCCCTTGGCGACGTCTGGGCGCTCGACGGCGCCACCGGCAAGACGTTGTGGCAGTGGAAGCCCACCTACGACGCCGGCTTCAACATCGGCAGCGGCGGCCGCAGGCCGGGCGTCGCAATCGGTGAGGGCAAGGTGTTCCAGACGCTCGCCGACGGTAACCTCGTCGCACTCGACCAGACGTCCGGCAAGCAGCTCTGGAAGACAGAGGTGACGCCGTGGACGAGGGGCGGCAAGGTCTCCTCCGCGCCGATCTACGTCAACGGCATGGTGCTCGCGGCCGACGCCGCGGGTGACAACGGCGGTGCCAGCTCGTCGATGCAGGCGTTTGCCGCCAACAACGGTCGACGTCTGTGGTCGTGGAGCGTCATCCCCGGCCCCGGCCAGCCCGGGGCCAAGACGTGGTCGCCGAACAGCATCGGCTGGACGAACAACCTCCAGTTCGGTGGCGGCTCGATGTGGGAGTCACCGATCATCGACGCGAAGCTGAATCTCGCGATCTTCGGTACCGGCAACCCCGTGCCGTGGAACACCCGCGGGCCCGGCTCGAACTACTACACCGACTCGATCGTGGCGCTCAACCTCTACACGGGTCAGCTCGTGTGGTTCTACCAGACGACCCATCACGACCTGTGGGACTCCGACCTGCCGAACAACGGCGTCATGTTCAGCGGCAAGTACAAGGTCAACGGCAAGATGGTCACCAGGCCCGCTGTTGCGTACGTCAACAAGTACGGGATGACCTTCATCCTCGATCGCCAGACCGGGAAGCCGCTGCTCCCGATCCCCGAGGTGAAGGTGCCGCAGAACACGTCGGTCGACGTGAACACGTGGCCCACCCAGCCGATCCCGCTGGCCGACAACGTCCTCGGCAACAAGCTGGACAAGGACCGGCGGCCGTGCACGGACGGAACGCGCACGCAGACGAATGCGTACGTGCCGTACGCGACGGCGACCGCGCCTGACGGCAAGCCGTTCAAGATCGGCTGCGTCTACGACCCGTACGACACGACGCAGTACATCACGTTCCCGTTCGAGATGATGGACTGGCCCGCCAGCTCCTATAGCCCGGAGAACCACACGTTCATCACGTGCGGCGTCACCGACCGGGCCACGGCGATGGAGCAGCTTCCGGCTGCATCCCAGTCGATCGGCGCCTTCGGCGGTATCGGGGCAGGTCGACTCGGCGTCGGCGACACGTCCACGTCGAACAGGGGGAACTTCGCCTCGCTCAACGTGTTGACGGGCAAGCTGGCGTTCAAGCAGATCTGGGACGCCCCGTGCTACAGCGGCTCGATGAACACCGCAGGAGGCATCACGTTCATCGGCCATCTCGGCACCGGCAACGGCCGGAGCAGCGACGGCTACCTGGAGGCGGTCGACACGAAGACGGGCGCCTCGCTCTGGAAGTCGCCGCCGATGGATGCAGGCGTGGGCGCAGCGCCCGTGACCTACACCGCGGGTGGAAAGCAGTATGTGTCCGTCGCAGTCGGCGGCCAGTCGCACAACGACGTCTCGCGGCCCGCGGGCCTGACGAGCCCCGTGCGGTGGCGCAACGACAGCGTCTACACGTTCGTGCTGCCGTAGCGAGCTTCTAGTTCGGAGTGTCGGGGCGGTGACCGTTCGCGGTCACCGCCCCGATGCATTTGAGGGTGTTCGTCGGAAAGGGCGGCTGCTACCCTCAGCACGTCTGTCGAACTTCCGAGGAGGGGATCCGTCACATGCGACGCAGTTTGAAGCTTTTGGTGCTCGGTTTGTTGGCTGTGGCGGGGGTCGCCACCGGGGTGTTCGCATCGGGCGGCGGAGCCGCCCCGGTGCAGCAGAGCGCGGCTGCTCAGAACAAGGTTGTTGTCACGAAGATCACGGTCAACGCCTCTGAGTTCAAGTACAAGTTCTCGAAGCTGCGGGCGCCGATCGGCACCGTCATCTTCACGGTGAACAACAAGGGCAAGATCTCGCACGACTTCAAGATCGGCGGCAAGAAAACGCCGACGCTGTTGCCGGGTAAGTCGGCCAAGCTGACCATCAAGTTCACGAAGAAGGGCCAGTATGCCTTCCTCTGCACGCTTCTCGGTCATGCCGGTGCAGGCATGAAGGGCAAGTTCGCAATCGCCACCGCTCCGGTGGCGCAGCCGACACCCACCACGCCGACGCCGACCACCCCGGCACCGACTCCGCCGCCCACGGGCACGGTGGGCTCCGCCTCGAGCACGGTGACCGTCAGCATGACGGACTACGCCTTCACGTTCTCTCAGTCGAGCGTCCCGTCGGGCCAGGTCACGTTCATCATCAAGAACAACGGCTCCGATGTCCACAACTTCGACATCGCCGGCGTCAAGGCGGGCGCGATCATCGGACCGGGCCAGACCGAGACGTGGACGGTCGGGCTGCCCGCGAAGAGCCCGTACAGCACCATCTGTGACGTCCCATTCCACGTCGATCGTGGCATGTCGGCGGCCTTCACCGTTACTCCCTGAGCCCGTGCAGGGGGCGAGGCGCGCCTGCGTCTCGCCCCCCGCGCGTCTTCCGGTGCTCGCTCCGAGCTTCGTATACCTTCGAGGACGATGGCGACAGATTTGAGCGGCAGCGGAGATCAGCAAGTCCGCACGGCCGCCTCGAGTGCCGTTCGACTGATCGGGAACGTCGGCACCGTGGTCGCCGGCAAGGACGAGCAGATCAGGCTTGTCGTCGCTGCGCTCGTGTGCAGGGGGCACGTGCTCCTCGAGGACGTGCCGGGCACGGCGAAGACGGTGCTCGCTCGCTCGCTCGCCGGTTCGATCGAGGGTGCGACCGTCGCGCGGATTCAGTGCACGCCCGACCTCCAGCCGACGGACATCACCGGGCTCTCCGTCTGGAACCCGAACACGCGGGAGTTCGAGTTCCGGCCCGGCCCGATCTTCGCCAACATCCTCGTCGTCGACGAGGTGAACCGGGCCTTGCCGAAGGCGCAGTCCGCCCTTCTCGAGGGCATGGCCGAGCACCAGGTCACGGTCGACGGTGTCACTCACCCACTGCCCGATCCGTTCTTCGTCGTCGCGACCGAGAACACGATCGAGCAGGAGGGAACCTTCCCGCTGCCCGAGGCGCAGCTCGACCGCTTTCTGATCCGTACCTCGCTCGGGTATCCGTCGCTCGACGAGGAGCTCGCGATCGTCGATGCGCAGCTGCACGGCCATCCACTGGACGATCTCGCGACTGTGATCGGCGTCGGCGAGCTTGCCGACGTTTTCGCCGCTGTCGAGGAGGTCTACATCGACCCGCTGTTGAAGCGGTGGGCCGTCGAGCTCGTCCGCGGAACGCGTGACGACCCCTCGATCGAGGTGGGGGCGTCGGTGCGCGGCAGCCTGGCCCTCGAGCGAATGGCACGCGCCCGCGCGCTCGTCGAGGGGCGGGACTACGTGACCGCGGAGGACATCGAATACCTGTTCGGCCCCGTCGTCGGCCACCGCATGATCCTGTCGGCCGACGCGCTGATCGGGAGTGATGCGAGCGAGAGCGAGCTGCTCGACGGCATCCTGTCTGCGTGCCTCGAGCGCGTGCCGCGGCCGGAGCCACTCTGGGAGGCGGGAGCGGCACCCGAGGGACAGTGAGCCTCACGGGAGAGCGTCCGTTCGCCCTTGTCCCACGGCGACGGTTCGTCGGTGTTCGCTTCGGCCAGCATCGAAGCCCGCGCCGCGGACAGGGTGACGAGGTCGCCGGCACACGGCCCTACAGGCCGGGCGACCGGAGAACCTGGATCGACTGGCCCGCGTCGGCGCGACTGTCGGCGGCACGCGGCACCGACGAGTTCGTCGTTCGCGAGTTCTTCGCCGATACCGCTCCCCTCGTAGCACTCGCCGTCGACCGCCGGCCGCGAATGGAGCTGTACGGGCCGCCACTGCCCTGGCTCGACAAGGCTGCCACAACCGCGATCGCGGTCGAAGCGATCGGAAGGGCTGCGGCGGCGGCCGGCGGCGAGCTGGCCTACCTCGACCACCGCGGAGGGCGGCCACGCTGGCTCCCGCCGGGGCCGCCGCTGAGCGTCCTCGAGCACGCCGGCCCTCACAGGGCGGCGGACTCGGTCGCGGCGGGGCCGGGCTCGCTCGACGCCTGCCTGCTCGCGCTCGTCCGGCACGCCTCGAGCTTCCCCGCCGGAACCTTCGCTTTCGTCGTCTCAGATTTCATCGACGCCGTGTCTCCAAGCATCTGGCTCAAGCTGCGCGCTCTGCGCTGGGATGTCACTCCCGTCGTCATCCAGGATCCCACGTGGGAGCAGTCCTTCCCGGCTGTCGGCGGTGTTCTGTTGCCGGTGCGCGATGCGTCGTCGGGCGAGATCGGGGAGGTGCTGATCAGCGGCCGTGAGGCACGGGCCCGGGCGGCGGCGAACGAGCGTCGTCTGGCATCGACGCTGACGGGCTTCGCGCGACTCGGCTTCGACCCGGTCGTCCTCGACAGCAGCGAGCCGCGAGCGATCGCCGAGAGGTTCGAGCGGTGGGCGAGTCGACGGAAGCGGCTCCGGAGGCGGAGCGCGTGAGACGCCTGCTCATCGCCCTTGCGGCGATCCTCGTCGTCGCCCCGCCTATGGCCACCGCCGCCGACCCGACGATCAACGCCCGAGTCGACCCTGCAGCTCCTCGCTTCGGCGACACATTTGCCTACGTCGTCTCGGCGACTGTCGGGACCCCGGATCTCGCCGGCGCTCGGGTCGTCGTCGACGTCGCACCCTTCACGAGACTCGGCCCGCCCGTCGACAGGCGGACGAGCGCGAGCGGCGTGGGTCACATCACGGTGGCGGAGTCGCTCGCCTGCCTGTCCGCCGCGTGCCTCGGCCGCCCGGTCGGTGCGGCAGTTGCGCTCCCGCGTGCCCGCGTCTTTGCCGGCGGCAAGGTCGCCGTCGCGCCGCGCCTCGAGATCGCGGTGGGCTTGCGCGTGAGCCCGGCCGCCGTGGACGCAGCGGACCCCGTGTTTCGGCGTCCCGAGACCCTTCCGGGCACGAGCTTCCGCTTCTCGCCGTCGGCAGCCACGGCCGTGCTCGTAGTGCTTGGCATCGCCCTGCTTGCCGTCGGCGTCGCTGTCCTCACCGGACCGCTGCGACTCTCGCGCGCGGCGCAACGCCGCACCGCGGTCGATGTCGATCAGCGCGACCGCGCGGTCAGGCTGTTGCGCGAGTCGGCGACGCGTGACGCCGCCGACCGGCGCCGGGCTGCGAGCCTGGCGTCGCGCATCGTCAGTGAGCCCGATCTCGCGCGGACGGCAGCGGGCGTTGCCTGGTCGCGGCCCGAGCCTGGTCCGCCCGATGCAACGACCCTTGCCGACCGCGTCGAACAAGCCCCGGCTCGGGGGGTGTAGCAGTGTCGTCGACCTCGATCCCACTCGGCGACGGTGCGGCATTCGCGCGGAGGGCGACCCTTGTCCGGCGGCTCCGGCTGGCGTTCGCTGCGCTCGCGCTTGTGGCCACGGTCGCGATCCTTCTTGGCTCCTTCCGTCAGAGCGCCGAGTCGGCATCGCCCCTGCCGGCGTCGTCGACGGGGATCGTCGTTCTCGATGTCTCGGCGAGCATCTCGTCCGACACCTACGCCCGTATCGCCGCCACGCTCCGGCGACTCGTCGACTCGAACGGCCGGTACGGCCTGATCCTGTTCTCCGATACGGCCTACCAGGCACTGCCGCCGAACACGCCCTCGAGCGAGCTGAAGCCGATGGTGCGGTTCTTCGACATCCCGACGGAGAAAACGCCCGGTGCGCTGCCGCAGGCACCGCGAAGCCCCTGGACGGATGCCTTCGGCGCCGGTACCCGCATCTCCACGGGGCTCTCGCTCGCGCTCGACGAGATCCGGAAGGAGCGGCTGGCACACCCCGCCGTTCTCCTCGTGAGCGATCTCGACAACGACAGCGGTGACGTCGACCGCGTCAGCCAGACCGCGATCGCCTACCGCCGGGCAGGAATTCCGCTGCACGTCGTCGGCCTCAACGCAGCACCGCAGGACGTGGCGTTCATCCGCCGCTTCCTCACGGCCAAGGGGTCGTTCGAGCAGGCCGCACTCCCCTCCGAGCAGGCGAGCGGTTCCTCCGGAAGCACCGACCTCCGCCTCGTCGCGCTCGCCGCCCTGGCGGCAGTCGGCCTGGGCGGCTTCTTGCTGCTGGCCGAGCCGCTGCGCTGGAGGCCCTCATGAGCCTGTGGCGGATCGTCCTCGGGGTCGGCGCGATCGTGCTCGGCGTCGCCTCGCTCGCGCTCGCGCACGATCTTCGTGCGTGGCAAACGGGTGTTGCCAAGGGCGACGAGCGCTTCACGGCTGCGCCGGCCGCGGCTCGCTGGACGGCCGGCACCTGGCTACCGGGCGACCCCGCCCTCGCGGCCCTCGCGATCCGCGACGACCTCGCGCTCAGGAAGGGTGAGAAGGCGTTCGTCGTCGCGATGGCCGCCCCGGCCGGATACGACGATGGTCGTCGGAAGGCGCAGATCCGCGGGCTCGCGGAGCTCACCCTCTCCGACGCACTCGCGACCGGATCACCAACGCAGGCCTCTCGCGCCGGCAACCTGCTCGGGATCCTCGCCGCCACCGACGGCACCGGATCGGATACGAGCGTCGGCGACCGCCGTGCCGCCGGGACATTCGAGGCGGCGATCCGCGCCGACCCGACCAACGACGACGCGAAGGCGAACCTCGAGCTCGTGCTGCGCCGGATCAAGGTCGTCGGAACAAGGGAAGGCGCCGGCGGCTCGTCCGGGTACTACGGCCAATCCCTGACCGGCGCGGGCGCCGGAGCCCCGGGGTCGGGCTACTGATGATCGGCTCCGTCTCACTGCTCGCGCCGTACGGCCTGCTTGCGTGCCTGCTGGCGCTCGTGCCGGTCGCCGTCGTCGTCCTCGCTTTCAGACGGCAGCGTCGCGCGTCCCGCGTGCTCGGCCTCGAGCCCGCCTCGGGGCGGCGTGCGATGCGAGCAGCCGTCCTGCCCGCCGTTGCATGTCTCATGCTCGGGGTCGCGATCGCCGAGCCTGCCGCCACCACGACGGCCGAGCGCTCCGCCCGCACCTCGTCGCAGGTCGTATTCGTCACCGACGTCTCGCGGTCGATGACAGCATCACCCGGCCCGGGTGAGCGCTCGAGGCTCGATCGGGCGCGCTCGATCGTTACCGAGCTTCGGGCCTCGGTACCCGACGTCCCTGCCGGCGTCAGCGGTCTCACAGACCGCGTTCTGCCATACGCCTTCCCGACGCTCGACGCGCAGACATTCGCCGCGACGCTCGCGGGTAGCGTGCAGGCCGAGTCGCCTCCGCCACAGGCTGTCTCCGATGTCGCCACGAGCTTCGAGTCGCTCTCGGCGCTCTCGCGCGATGGGTTCTACGCGCCGGGGACGGAGCATCGCACCTGCGTTCTCGTCACCGACGGAGAGACGCGGACCGCTGTTTCGTGGAACGGCGGCTGCAAGCTCCTCGTCGTCAGGGTGGGGGCCGCGAGCGATCGCATCTACGCCGCCAACGGCAAGGTTGATGCTGCGTATCGGCCCGAGAGCACGGCGGCCGACACGGTCGATCGGCTCGCTCGCGCGGCCGGCTCGGTCGCGTACTCCGAGGCAGACGTCGGCGCCGCTGCTGCTGCGCTTCGTCGCGTTGCCGACGTCGGCCCGAGCGACCGGGTCGGGACAGCCCGTTCGGTCCACGCACTCGCACCGTTCTTCGCGGCGCTTGCCGTCGTCGCTGTTGCGCTTGACCTGATCCGACGCTATCTTCGACCGGCGGGTGGCGTCTCACTCGTTCGGAGGCACCGAGAGGACGCCACGGTTGGGGTCTAGAGGAGGGTTGGCCGAGTGGTAGTGCATCGGAGCGTCCGTGCCCTATTCGTGCTCGCCCTCGCAGCCCTGGTCGTCGGGACGGTCGTCGCGGTGTCGTCGTCCGCAAATCCTCCGGCGGTCGCAGCGGGTGACTGGCCGGCGTTCGGCCGCACGGTCGACAACAATCGTTACTCGCCGCTGACCGACATCACGCCGGCGAACGTGGGGCAACTCGGCCGCGTCTATACCAAGGATTTCCTTGCCATCGACCCCGACACGATCCGCGGCCAGCAGTCGTACCCGCTCGCGATCGGCGGCACCCTCTACGTGACGACGAACGATGCGAACGTGTTCGCGATCGACGGCGCCACAGGCAAGATCCTGTGGCAGCACAAGCCTCGGAACAGCGCGGTTTTCAAGAACTTCGGGATCCGTGCGAATCGCGGCCTCGCGTATTGCGGCGGCAAGCTCTTCGTTCTCCAGCTCGACATGCATGTCATCGCTCTCAGACCGAGCGACGGGGAGGTCGTCGGTGATGTGAGCATCGCGCAGGACGTGC
This sequence comes from uncultured Thermoleophilia bacterium, assembly GCA_963799575.1. Taxonomy (GTDB): domain Bacteria; phylum Actinomycetota; class Thermoleophilia; order Gaiellales; family Gaiellaceae; genus Gaiella. The sequence continues at coordinate 51,278 of CAWCXK010000005.1, read as the reverse complement.
CGGACGCATCTGTCGCGTACGGCTACTCGGAGACGAGCGCCGCCGTCTGCGCGAATGGCAAGCTCGTCTTCGGTGCCGCAGGGTCGGAGCGCGGTCCCCGCGGGTTCGTGATGGCGTACACACCCGACCTCAAGCCGGCGTGGCCGACACCGTTCTGGACGATCCCACCCGACAGGCAGTCCTGGCGGCGTGCCTCCCGGATCATCGGCGGCGGCCCGGTGTGGACGCCCGTCACGATCGATTCGAAGACGAACACGGTGTTCTTCGGCACCGGCTCGGGCACGCCCGTCTACTTCCCGTCGTTGCGCCCGGGGAACAACCCGCGGGCGGCATCGCTGATCGCTGTCGACCTCGCGACCGGGAAGCTGAAGTGGTGGCAGCAGCTGATCCAGAACGACCAGTGGGAGTACGACGTCGCGCAGCCGCCGCTCGTCTATGACGGGAAGGTCGGCGGCAAGGCTCACCGGATTGTCTCTGTCGGCACGAAGGAGGGCATGTGGTATGCCTTCGATGCCGTCACCGGAAAGGCGTTCCACGATCGCGTCAAGGTCCTCGACCGCGTCGAGCATCCGCCGCTGAAGGCGGGACAGCCGGTCGTCGTCTATCCCGGCTCGATCGGTGGACTGAACTACTCGCCGGCCGCCTACGACCCGAAGCTCAACTACATCTACAACGCGGCCGCCGAGACGGCGGGCGTGCTCGTTCAGAAGAAGCTGACGCCGACCCAGAAGAAGCGCAAGTTCCTGCTCGGCGACATCTTCCTCGGGCTCGACAACGGCAACTTCGGCGACTACCTGCCCGGCTGGAAGGATCACGGCTCGATCAGCGCGATCGACGTCTCGACCGGTAAGCGCGTCTGGAAGTTCGACACGCCCGAGCCCGAGCGGGGTGGCGTCAGCCTCACATCGACCGGCCTCGGTTTTGCGGGAGGCGGCGACGGCGTCCTGCGCGGGTTCGACTCGAAGACGGGCAAGGTCCTGTGGACGTTCCAGACCGGGCGGCAGATCGCCGCCGGGCCGACGATCTTCTCCTCCGGCGGGAGGGAGTTCATCGCGATCACGGTCGGTGGCTCGCCCACCTCGTCGGGCGGCGGCCTTGCCTCCCAGCTGCAGGTCTTCGCGATCGGCGGTAGCAAGACCGAGTCGGGCAAGCCGCCGGGGCTCACCTCCGTGCAGCCGCCCAGCTCGTCGGGCGCGCCCGCCACGCTGAGGAAGCCGTCGGGCACGCCGGCGGTGACCGGAGCGCCGGCGATCCGCGCGCTGGCGCTGAACGTGCGCACAGCTGCAGGTGGAGCCCGCATCGCCGTCCCCGCGGGGGCGATCACGCTCGGCCTCTGGAACGCCAACAGCTCGAACCTCGTGCCGGTGAAGGGCAAGGTGCTGCTCGGCGGCAAGCCCGTGAGCGGCGCCTCGGTCTCGGTCGACCGTTACGTGCTGCCACGCACGACCGCCGCCGACGGGAGCTTCACGGCGCTCGTCGACTCGACGCTCGCGCGCCGCCATCCCGTCACCGTCGCAGCGGGCGCGAGCGCGAGGGTGAGTGGGCGCCAGCTGACGGACGCCGAGAGGGCCACCCTGAAGAGCGCCAGCGGAGGGATCAACGTCGGCTTCAGGATCGACGGTCTGACGGCGACCAAGCGCGGTAACGGCACCGTCAAGGTGACGGGGCGTGTCGTGCGCTCCGACGGTGTGCCGGTGCCGCCGGTCGTCCTGCTCTCGTATCGCCTGTCGGGCACACTGACGGACTCGAGCGGCAAGCCGGTCGTCGGCGCATACATCGTGAGCCGGACCAACGACCGGGACTTCTGGACGTTCTCCGAGCCGACGAACGCCTCGGGCAAGTACGTGTCGTTCTTCCCCGCCTCGGACCTGACCGAGAGCGACCCGGTCGAGTTCACGATTCAGGCCGCCGTCGGCAGGACGAGCTACACGACGGGTGTGCGGAACCCCACGTTCAAGCGCCGGAGTAGCGCCAACCTCGATCTCAAGCTGCCCGCGTCCGGCGCGGCGATGCCGCTGCCCGTCTCGACGACCGTGCCTGGTGCGATCTACCGCGGCACGCTCGTGGGTGTCTCGGCCGGAACCGGCGTCGTGCGTCCCTTGTCGGCGACCTGGCCGGACGTGCAGGGCCGGTTCCAGCTCATCCTGCCGGCCTCGGTTGCCGGCAAGACGCTGCGCTTCTGGCAGAACGACTACCAGACCTTTCAGGCGACCGTCGTCACTCCCGGCGCAGCGGTCGACCTGAAAGCGTGGCCGACTGGGCTGTCGCCGCGCGTCGCGCGCGACACGGCCTTCATCCGCGCTCCGAGGTAACGCCTTCGACTGGCCGCCTGCGGTGGCCTCCGCTATCGTGCGCCCATGCTCAGCGGCTCGCGCATCGATCGTCTCGCCGGCTCCGGCCTGCTCGCGCCTGCCCTCCTCCTTCCCCGCTAGGGGATGCGAGCGACGACATACCCGGTCCCGTGCACCCGCACACAGCGGGAGTAGTCCGCCCTTCGGAGGAGCTGAGCCCAATGTCCGATTCCACCAAACCCATGCCGTTCCACAAGTACCGCCCCTACGAAACCGTCTCGTTGGCCGACCGCACCTGGCCGGACGTCGTGCTCGAGCAGGCACCGATCTGGTGCTCGACCGACCTTCGGGACGGCAACCAGGCCCTCGTCAGCCCGATGGATGCCGGGCGCAAGCGGCGGTTCTTCGATCTTCTGATCGGCCTCGGGATCAAGGAGATCGAGGTCGGATTCCCCTCCGCCTCGAAGACGGACTTCGACTTCGTGCGCACGCTCGTCGAGCAGGATCTGATTCCCGACGACGTCACGATCGCCGTGCTCACGCAGGCGCGGCCGGAGCTGATCGAGCGCACCTACGAGTCGATCGACGGCGCGCGGCGCGCGATCGTCCACCTCTACAACTCCACCTCGGTCACCCAGCGCCGGGTCGTCTTCCGCCTCGACCGTGACGGCATCACCGACCTGGCAGTGCGCGGCACGAAGCTCTGCAAGCAGCTTGCGGCCGAGACGTCGACGGAGATCGTCTTCCAGTACTCGCCCGAGAGCTTCCACCACACGGAGCTCGACTACGCGCTCGAGATCTGCGAGCGGGTGGCCTCGGAGTGGGGCCCGACGCCCGAGGCGAAGATGATCGTCAACCTGCCGACGACGGTCGAGCAGTTCCCACCGAACGTCTACGCCGATCGGATGGAGTGGTTCGGGCGCCACTTTTCCCTCCGCGACTCGTCGATCCTGTCCGTCCACCCGCACAACGACCGCGGCACCGCGGTTGCAACCGCCGAGCTCGGGCTGATGGCCGGGGCCGAGCGCGTCGAGGGCACGCTCTTCGGCAACGGCGAGCGCACGGGCAACGTCGACATCGTGACGATTGCCCTGAACCTGCTGACGCAGGGCGTCGATCCGCAGCTCGATTTCTCGCAGATCGACGAGACGCGCGCGATCGTGGAGGAGTGCAACGAGCTGCCCGTGCATCCGCGCCATCCGTATGCGGGTGACCTCGTCTACACCGCATTCTCCGGCTCGCATCAGGACGCGATCAAGAAGGGCATGGACGCTCAGGACAGGTCGGGCTCACCGGTATGGGACGTGCCGTACCTGTCGATCGACCCCAAGGACGTCGGCCGCAGCTATGAGGCGATCATCCGGGTCAACTCGCAATCGGGCAAGGGTGGCGTCGCGTACCTCATGGCCGCGGAGCACAATCTCGAGCTGCCGCGCGGGCTTCAGGTCGACTTCGCCCGCCGGGTGCAGCAGATCACCGACGCGCGTGGGGGAGAGCTCACCGGCGACGAGCTCCTCACCGCGTTCACCGAGCACTACCTCGGCCACACGCAGCCGTACGAGCTCGTCGCGTACACACACTCGAGCGAGGAGGACTACGACCAGATTGCTGCCCGTGTTCGCGTCAACGGCGAGGAGCGGGTGATCGAGGGCGAAGGGAATGGGCCTCTCGCCGCACTCGTGGATGCGTTCGCGAAGGCGTTCGGCGTCACGATCTCGATTCGCGACTACCACGAGCACGCGATGGCAGCGCGTGCCGACGCCCAGGCTGCGGCATACGTCGAGGCCGATGTCGACGACGAGGCGTTCTGGGGCGTGGGCGTGCACGGGTCGATCCTGACCGCCTCGCTCCGCGCGATCGTGAACGCGACAAACCGCGCGGCGGCAGCACGCGCCGCCGTCGAGCCCGCAACGGAGCCGGCTCCGTAGCCCGTGACCGGCCACTTCCGACCGTCGCTATACTCCGGCCTCGCGCGGATGTAGCTCAGTTGGTAGAGCGTCTGCTTGCCATGCAGAAGGTCGAGGGTTCGAGTCCCTTCATCCGCTTGACGAAAGCCCCCGGAAACGGGGGCTTTTTTGTGTCGTCGTCCGGGGAGCATCGCAACACACGGGGTCGAGAGAGGCGCGCGCCGCCCGCGCTTCGGCTCGAAGCAGGGGCGACGCGCGCTTCCTCGTCAGGCGGTGGGGGCCGGACGCGCGAGGATCGGTGCGTCGCGCTTGAATCCCCAGACGGCGCAGTAGACGCCGAGCGACAGCTCCCAGAGGAACTCGGGGATCGTCGCGAGCGCCTGCACGGTGCCGCCCGCGTCCCAGATGTCGAAGAGCACACCGATGCCCGAGAGGATGATGAGCGGGCCGCCGATCAGTCCCAGCACGGCCATCTTTCGGGGTACGAGGCGAGAGGTGAACATCAGGTATCCGAGGATCAGCCCGTTGCCCCAGCCGACGATGAACCCGGGGCCGAGCAGGAACGTCCAGTCCTTCAGCGCTGCGAGCGAGACGGCGAGGGCCGAGGCGCTCGGATCGTCATGACGCAGGCTCACGATCCCGAGCACGAAGAGGATGCCGGCCGCGATGAACACCGATTCCATCACCCGGGCGGTGACGTAGCCGATCGAGAGGATCTCGTTCTGCCGCCTCACGATCGGGTACAGCACAACGGCTGTTCCGACGTTCGCGATGATCAGCAGGAGCTCGAGCAGCACTCCGAGATAGATCTTGCCGTCGTGTCCTCCACCGGAGATGTAGGCGGCCGGATCGTCGAGCACGGGCTGGTAGAGCGCCAGCGCCGGGATCGAGGTGATGAAGGTGATGATGAACAGCACTCCGAAGATCCGGGCATGCCGCTGGTCTTCAGCCATCGCTAGCTCCATTCTCGGCCCGCCGGTCGACGGGCCAGATCGATGATGTCCGCAACGCGCGCCGTGGCGTGAGGTGCCGCGGTAGATCGATGCCCGAGCGCTTGCTGGAGCATCCACACGCTAGCCGAGGAGAGGGACGTTCGTTGCCGTTTCCGGGAATAGCTGCCGCCGACCTCAGCTGTGGTCGGCGGTTGTGCTCAGCCCGGCATCATGTGTGCTTCGGAGCCACACGCACGCGGATCGGGTCGCCGTCCGCGCCGTGAATGCTCAGGATCTCGACCGGCCGGTCACCCGCCGGGCCGAACCAGTGCGGAAGCTGCGTGTCGAAATCGGCCGCCTCGCCGGACGAGACGAAAGGACACGACATGCACACCCACGCCTCTCCTCCAGGACAAGAAGAACCGCCCCCAGCGGGCGCCGTCTCGGCGCCGAGCAGGCACCAGCTCGCCCTCATGATCTGGCTCTGCGTCTTCCCGACGCTCGCCGCCCTCAATCCCGTGCTGGGCGAGTGGCTCGGAACGCTGTCGCCCATCGTTCGCACCTTCGTGCCTGCCACGATCGCCGTGCCGATCGTGATCTACGGCCTCATGCCGCGTCTGCACCGCGTCCGAGCACGGCTGCTCACGACGAGGAGAGCCTGCGCGCGGTAGCGGTTCTCCGCATCGGCTCAACCTCTCCGTGCGAGCACCGACACGACGACGCGGGCAACCAGCACGAAGACGAGGGAGAGAATGAGGGTCGTGATGAGAAAGGCCAGCTGCCGCGATTCGTCGAGGCGGCCGAGAGCTGCGGCGCGGACGAGGACACCGAACGTGATCCCCACCGCCCACGTCAGCAGGAGCGCTCGACGCGTCGGGCGGGCGTAGAGCCCGAACACGGCTGCTGCGGCGAACCAGCCGCCGAGGAGCGGTAGGGCGTCCTCTGCGAGCGCCGAGGGCGGTAGGGCGTGGCGGTGAGAGACGACGCCGAGGACGGTGAAGCCGAGAATCGCCACCCCGTCGGCGAGCGCGGCGACCCGCGGCGAAACGGGAGGGAAGACGAGACGCATGACCGGAGGCTACGTGCAGGAGGCGCGAAGCTCCCTCTCGTCGCAGATCCAGCCTGTCGTGCCCTCAGGCGTCCGGATCGGCCGGCGGCCGACCCTCGATCGGTGAGTACCCCACGCACCGCAGCACCGGTTGCGGAAGGTACTTCGCGGCGACGGCCTCGCTTCGGCACATCAGGTACGTCTGGCCGAGCCGACCCTTGACCTCACGAACGAACGCGCACGTGTGACAGAGCGAGGCGTCTTCAGCCACGTGCCGTCAGACCTGCGGCAGGCGTCGCGCGAGCCGATCGCGGAGCCCACTGCCCTGGGTTGCGACGACGAGAGCCTCGATCGGCTCGAGGGGCTCATGCTCGACGGCGCGCGCGTTCCACAGGTCGATCTGGAGGCGATCGATCTCCTCGACGAGCACGGTGATCGCCTTCCCGGCAGCCCGTAGCTCCTCCCGATCATCTAAAGCAAGACCGGCGCCCCAACTGCGAAGGATCTCGAGCCGCTCCTCGTCCAACCGGTCGACCATCAGCGCACCCTACGCCACCTCGACCCTCGGTTTCCATCCCTCCGACGGGGATCTGGCCGCACTTTGGATCGTTTTCTCTCCCGACGAACGGGCAGCGTCAGCTACCGACGCCGCAGGAAGCGAAGCATCAGGAAGCCCGTGATGAACGCGATCGCGAGCGTCGTCAGCGCCACCGACCACTGTTCCGTCAGGATGCTCGCGACGGCGATCGCCAGCAAAATGGCCGTGTAGAACGCGAACCAGCCGCCTGTGCGCCGCCTCCGCCTGTTGCTCGCCGTGCTCAAGGGATTCTCACCACGGGTGAGAACGTACCGTTCTTCGCTCGCTGCCCGAGCTCCTAGTGCCCGTCGAGCAGGGTCAACAGCCCGCGCGCGATCTCGGTTGGTGTCGGCGGGCAGCCGGGGATTCGCAGGTCGACGGGCAGCACGTCCTCGACCGGGCCGACGATCGCGGCCGACGAACCGAAGGCCCCGACCCCGAGCGAGCAGTCACCGAGCGCGACGACCCGCCGCGGCTCGGGCATCGCCGCATAGGCAGTGAGCAGCGCCGCGTGCATGCGTGTCGTCACCGGCCCGGTAACGAGCAAGACGTCGGCGTGCCGTGGCGAGGCGACGATCCCGAGCCCGTAGCGCGACAGGTCGACGGTCGGCCCAGAGGCGATCGTCAGCTCGTGCTCACAGCCGTTGCACGAGCCACAGTCGACGTGCCGGAGTGCGAGTGAGGCCGGGCGGCCCGGGGCGGGCAGGCCAAGCTTGCGGCGGAGGGTTCTGAGGTCTCGGAGCAGGGTCAGCATCAGCGGTCGACGCACGCGTAGCAGAGCTCGAAGCTCTTGTTGATGAGTGGGAAGTCGGGCAGCAGGCTGTTCGCGGCAGCGGAGGCGACCGCCGGCCAGTTCGCGTAGGAGCCCGTGCGCAGATGAACGCGTCCGACGCGGCCGCCGTCGCGCTCGACGACGCACACCGTGGCGCCGCGTGGGCTCTCGACCCGGCCGACTCCGATCGGCTGCTCCGCGGTGTCGGCGACCGCGGCGGCCGGGCGGAGAGGATCGGCGAGCAGGAGGTCGAGCCGGTCGAGGGTCGGCAGCAGCTCGAGCGCGCGTTGCTCCAGGCGTGCCTGGACATCCCCGGCGGTTCGGCGCAGAACCGCCGGTTCGAACCCGGCAAAGGCGAGGCGGGGGCTGGTGGCTCGAACGTCTTCGCTCACTCCGGCGGCCCGCGCGGCAACGCCGACGACACCGAGCGTCGCGACGGCCCCGGCATCGACGATGCCGATGTCGGGCATCCGATCCATGAACGAGCTGTTGAACAGCAGCGCCTTCCAGGCCCGTGAAGACTCGGCGCGAATCGTGTCGAGCGTCGCGCGCGCGTCCGCGAGGGATACCCCGTCGAGCTCGAGCGCGCTACCGCCCACGGTGACCGAGCCGAACAGGAATCGATGACCCGTGAGCCTTGCGTTGAGCTCTCTCGCATCGTCCGTGAGCGCAGCGAACCTGGTCGTTCCGGCCGCAAGCCCGACGCCCGCGCAGATGGCCGCGATGTCGTTGAGGGTGTTCCAGACGCGCTCGAGCTCGAGCAGGATCGTGCGGGCGCGGGCGAGCTCGGGCGGAGGAAGAAGGCCTCGAGCCTCCTCACAGGCATGGGCGTAGGCGACGGCGTTCGTCACCCAGCAGCCCCCGCAGGCGCGCGCGACGACGGGCAGGGCTTCGGTGAGCGCCAACCCCTCGGCCGCCTGCTCCAGGCCGCGGTGCTTGTAGAACAGCCGTGCATCGACGTGCAGGATCAGGTCGCCGACGACGTGGAACCGGAAGTGGCCGGACTCGATCACGCCCGCATGGATTGGCCCGACAGCCACCTGGTACGGGTCGATCCCGTGGACCGGCGTCGTGAAGCGGTCGATCGGCCCCTCGTGGTCGACGAGCGGGCGAAGCGGCTCGTGCCCGTCGAAGCGCACGCCGTAGAGGTCATGTGCCTCACGCTCGTCCCATCCGGCTGCCGGGGCGAGATCGACGATCGTGGGCGCGACGCCGCTCGCGGCCGCAACGATCTCGTGCCGGAGCTCGCCGTCCGGCGAACAGAGCAGGGTGTGCACGATCGCTCCGTCCCGGCTCGGCGTCGCGTGCAGGCTCGCGAAGCGCCAGCCGTCGGCGAGGGCTGCCGCGACGTTCTCGCGATACGCATCGCCCGGGTACGAGAGATCGCTCAACCGAGCCCTCTCATGAGGCCCTGGACGAGGGCTGAGTGCGGGAGCCACAGACCTGCCACGGTGAGAGCGAGAAGAAGCGGCACCGCCACCGCCGTCAACGTCGTCACGGTGCGGAGACCGACCGCGGGCTGGCGGTCGCGGCCGCGGGGCCTCCCGACGACCGTGTCGACGAGTGCATGGGCGAGACCGAGGAAGCCGAGCGCAAGCAGGATTGCCGCGGCGGCGGCCGCCCATGGCCGACCGGCCTGGAAGCCTCCGGCGACGATGAGCACCTCACTGACGAAGAGCGGTGAAGGCGGGAGCCCGGCCAGCGCGCCGAGCGAGATGCCGAGCGACGCGCCCAACCGTGGCTCCGTCCGGCCGATGCCACCGACGGCATGCCGGGCGGCCCGCGGGTCGTGCGCGAGCAGCGGCCCCGCAGCGTAGAACCCGAGCGCTTTCGCAATTGCGTGCCCGACGATGTGAATCGCCACGCCTGCGAGAGCGAGCGTCCCGCCGAAGCCGATTCCGAGCGCAACCACGCCCATGTGCTCGAGGCTCGAGTAGGCGAGGAGCCGCTTCCACGCCTGGGCGCGCCAGAGAAACGGAACTGCCACGGCGAGCGAGGCGATCCCGAAGGCAACGAGCACGCCTCCTGCGGTGCGCAGGCCGATCGTCGGCGCGAGCGCCTGCTCCGTTCTCCACGCGACGAGGAGGACGGCCGGGAGCAGCGCTGCCGAGAGCAACGCCGAGACCGGCACCGGAGCCTCCGAGTGCGCGTCGGGCAACCAGTTGTGCACGGGTGCCCAGCCGACCTTGGCCGCGAGGCCGGCGAGCAGGAGGACGTAGGCGACGACGGTCGTCTCACGGTCGAGCGTTGCGTGCGGCAGCGAGCGCCAGGTCAGAGCCTCGATGCCTCCACCACCCGCAGCGCTCTCGAGAACGAGGATGCCGAGCAACGCGATGCCGAGGCCGAGGGAGGTGAGGATGAGGTACTTCCAGCCGGCCTCGAGGGCGCGCGCTCGGCCGCTGAAGCCCACGAGCAGCGCCGACGCTGCCGTCGTCGCCTCGATCGCGAGCCAGGCGGCGCCAAGGTTGCCTGCGAGCGGAACGGCGAGCAGCACGGCCCAGAAGGCAAAGAGCGTCGCCCAGTAGATGCGGTCGGCCCACGCCGACCGGAACAGCGAGCTTCGACGTTCCCGAAGGTATTGCGCCGACACCAGGGCGCTCGCGAGGCCGATCGCCCCGATCACGCCGAGAAGCATGCCTCCCGCCGGGTCGAGAACGATCCAGCGGCCGACCTGACGCTCGGACGGCGCGGCGACGGCGACGATCGCGATGGCCGCTGCAGCGATTGCCGTCAGGCACGCGATCGCCAGCTCGGTGCGTACGAGAAGGCGTTTCGGCGTCGCGGTCGCGCCGAGAATTCCGAGCAGCGGCATTGTGAGCACCGCGGCGGCGAGCCACTCCCTAGTTGTCATGAAGGCTCCTCAGCTCGGCGGAATCGCCGGCGCCGAACTCCGCGAAGATCCGGTCGTGGAACACCCCGGCGACGAGCGCGATCAGGAGTAGGTCGACGGCCACGCCGACTTCGATCGCGATCGACGACGTGCCGGGCAGCGAGAGCGCTGCGAGCGCGAGGCCGTTCTCGACGAGGACGATCCCGAGCACCTGGAAGAGTGTCGCCCGGCGCGTTGCTGCCGTCACGAGCCCGATCGCGACCAGGGTCAGCGTGGCACGCTCGGCCGCGAGCGAGTCGAGGCCGATCGGCGGCACGAGCCAGATGAGCGCAAGCGCAAGTGCGACGGCGGCTCCGGCACGCGCCAGCGGCGTCGCACCTGCTCTGACCGGACGGGTTTCCCGGGTGCGTCGGACGAAGAAGAACAACAGCGCGGCGAGCACCGCACCCCGGAGGCCGAGCGCCAGCGCCGCGACGATGGAGTCGAGCGAGCTTCCCTCGGTGAGCGCTGCCGCTGCCAGGAGCAAGGCCTGCACGGTGACGAGCCCGACGGCAATGGAGGGTCGTCGCACGACGACAACCCCGATTCCAAGCGCAACGATCGTCCAGGCGAGGGCGTTCACAGCGCGTCCACGAGCCAGGTGACGATCCCGAGCAGGGCCACCGCGGCGCCGACCGCGATCAGTCGAGGCACGAGCAAAATGCGCATCTTGGCGATTACCGTCTCGGTGACGGCGAGCGCGAGGCAGAGGAGCGTCAGCGAGAAGGGGAGCAGTGCCAGCTGCCACCAGGCGCCCGTCGGGTGGGGCAGGAAGATCCCCGCTGCGATGACGAGGACGATCCAGTGACGTGCGGCAAGCGCCCACTGCAGCAGGGCCTGGTCGCGGCCCGCGAATTCGAGCACCGGTCCCTCATGGATCATCGTCAGCTCGAGATGCGTGTCGGGATTGTCGACGGGCTGCCTCCCCGTCTCTGCCACGACGACGATCGCGAACGCGACGGCGGCGAGGCCGAGCGCGGGTGCAGTCCACGGATGGCCGCCCGCAGTCCCGGCGACCATGCCGCGGAGGTCGGTCGTGCCGGCGACGAGGGCCGCGACTGCGAGCGAGAGCACGAGCGTCGCCTCGACGAACACCGACAGCGTCAGGTCGCGGCTCGCTCCCTGGAGCGAGAAGCCGTTCGACGTGTCCCAGGCCGCGGCGCAGACGGCGAGCCGCGCGAGGGCGAGCAATCCCGCGAGCGCGAGCGCGTCGTGGCCGACCCCGAGCCCGGGGGCGTCCATCGACGCGGGGACGAGGAGAACGGCGGCCCCCAACGCAGCGGCAACGAGGACGGGGGCGACTCGGTACACGAACGTCGTGCCCTCGACGTCGACGCCCGTCTTGCCCCAGAGCCGACGGAGCTCGCGGTACGGCTGCCGGGGGCCTGGCCCACGGCGTCCCTGTAGCCGCGCCTTCGTCTGCTGTGTGACACCGACGAGCAGAGGAGAGAGGGCAATGCCACCCACGACCTGGAGCGCTCCGGTGACGATCGACTCGGGTGTCATCCGATCGCTCCGATCCGGATGGCGAGGAGCAACGCGACGACGAGGCCGATCAGGTAGGCCACGTACGTCCCGAGGCTGCCACTCTGCAGTCGCCGAGCCCACGCGGCGGCGAAGAGGGCACCGCTCGTGATCGGCCGGTAGAGGTGTGCGTCGATCAGATGCGGCACGCGGCCCGCGTACGAGACGTCCTGCACGACACCACGGCTCGTCGTCAGCTCGATCTCCCGCTCCGGGCGCAGCACCGCTTCGAGCACGAGCCGCAAGGGCTTGCTGAAGCCGGCGCTCGTCCACAGGAGCCCAGGCTCGATCGGCTGGCCGCTCGCCCACGTGGGGCTCGGAGCGGCTCTCCGGCTGCCCCGCGCGAGCCAGAGCAAGCCCGTCAGCCCACACACCACCACGAGGAAGCCGACGGTGGGCAGGCTGCCGGTTCCGGGCAGGTCGAGGCCGGGACGGAGCGGAACGTTGCCGGTGTCGGGCCAGGGTGCGAGGCTCGTGAGCCGGGAGAACAGGAGCCCCGGCACGGTGGCGAGGACGACGCACGCTCCGGCGAGGCCGACGAGCGCGAAGCGCATGGGAGCGAGAGGCTCGACGGCCTCGGCACACGCGGTTCGGCGAGGAGGTCCGAGCAGCACGAGTCCGATCACCTTCACGAAGCAGAGGACAGCGAGCGCCATCGTCGCCGCGAGCGCGGCGAGCCCGATCGCACCCAGCGTGCCGTCCCAGACGCCCCCGTAGACGGGAACGTGGAACAACGCCTGGAGCGTGAGCCACTCGGATGCAAAGCCGTTGAGCAACGGCATCCCTGCGATTGCAAGCGCCCCGACGAGGAACGCACCGCCGCTCCAGGGCAACCGGCGCAGGAGGCCACCGAGCCGGTCGAGCTCGAGCGCTCCCGTCGCCCGCTCGAAGACGCCCGCTCCGAGGAAGAGCAGCGCCTTGAACGCCGCATGATTGATCGTGTGGAGGAGGGCAGCGCCGAGCGCGAAGGCAGCCCATGGGTCAGCGCCGTGGCGGCGCAGCAGCAGGCACGCGCCGATCCCGAGCGCTACCACTCCGAGATGCTCGACGGTCGAGTAGGCGAGCAGGCGCTTGAGATCGCGTTGGAAGAGCGCGTACGTGATCCCTCCGAGTGCCGACAGCCCGCCGAGGACGAGGACCGTCGCACCGATCCACGAGGGTGCCGGGCCGAGCCAGTCGACGAGCACGCGGATCATCCCGTACGCCGCAACTGCGACCATCACGCCGCTCATCAGTGCGGAGATGTACGCCGGAGCGATCGGATGGGCGCGGGGGAGCCAGGCGTGCATCGGCATGAGGCCGGCCTTCGTACCGAAGCCGACGATCGCGGCGACGGCGATCACGGCCTGGACACCAGAGCCCTCGGTCACGGCGGCCGAGTCCCCGAGCGCTCCCTCGTGCGCGAGCAACAGCACGGCGATCCACGTGCCTGCCCCGCCGAGATGCGTGATCGCGACATACGTGAAGACGGCATGCCGTGCGCTCTCCGTCGCCGTGCCGACGAGGATGATGGCTGCCGGGACGAGGGTCATCAGCTCCCAGAAGAAGAGGAACGACAGCGCATCGCGGGCGCACAGAACCCCGATCAGGGCCAGGAGGAATACGGCACTGAGCACGCCCGTCGCGCGGCCTGCCGTCGTGCGTGGAACGTAGGACGAGGCGTAGACGAGCGCCGGGCAGGCAACAAGCGCAAGGGTGGCGAGGAAGAAGCCGCTGAGCCCGTCGATCCCGACCCTCGGGGTGAGATCGCTCGAGAACGACGCTCCCCAGGTACCGTCGGCATAGAGCGCCCAGAGGCCTGCGGCCCCGATTGCGAGCATCCCGAAGGCCTGGAGCCACAGCCCGAGGCCGAGCCTCCGTGCGACAGCGCTGAGCACGCCGCCAACCGCGACCGCGATCAGCCCTCCGATGACGACGAACGTCATTCCGTTGCAAGCTCCGCGAGCAACGCCCGCTGCTCCTCGAGCGAGCGGGCGATCAGCGTCCGGCCGGCGTCGAGCAGCGCGAACACCGTCGGGTCGGAGGCGCGGTAGTAGACGCTCGTTCCGTCCTTGCGTGAGTCGACCACGCCGATCCTGCGCAGTGCTGCGAGGTGCTGGGAGGTGCCACCCGAGTCGAGACCGAGTGCTTCCTGCAACGCCCCCACCGTTCGCTCACCTTCGCGGAGGAGCTCGAGGATTCTCACGCGCGCCGGGTGCCCGAGGGTGCGGAACAGGGCGGCCTTCGTCACGTGGAGCGGAGTTGCCTGGTACGGCATTATAAAATCTTATAAGATTTGAAGATATTCGGGTGGCGATCGGCACTCACAGCTCGGATCTCATGCGATAGGCTCGCGCGCATGACAGCCTCAGCCTTCTCCGTGCTCGCCTTCAGCGGCGCCCAGTGGATTCTCCTCGCCGTGTTCGTGATCCCCGTGTTGATTCTCTGGGGCTACGCGATCGTCAGCCTGATCGGCCGCCGTGACCTCGGAATCGGCGGCAAGCTCCTGTGGCTGCTCGCCATCATCTTCTTGCCGCTGATCGGCTCGATCCTCTACTTCATGTTGCGTCCGGCGCCGCAGGACCAGAACCGGCGGGCGCAGGCCCGGCACAAGCACTGACGCCCTGAGCTCTCCGCCATCTAGAGCGGCTGCGCGGCGATCGTGAGCCAGGACGTGCGTGCCTCGCCCGGGTCGAGGAACGGCATCTGGCCCGTCGCAACGTCGCGCTCGCGTCCGAGCACCGAGCAGTTGGCCGGCTCGATGCCGAGCGCATAGGTCCCGTTCGCCGGGTCGACCCACTGCCAGAGCCGCGGCAGCGACGACCGAACCGTGAGTTCGACGCCGAGTCGCGGGCTCGTCAACCGAGCGAAGGAGGCGCCGACGTGCTCGAAGACGCGCTCGGGCGCTCCGTCGGCGACGGCAGGTGGCTCGTCCCAGGTGGCGAGGTCGGCTGCCGCATCGGCGTCGCGGGGGACAACCTCCTGGGCGTCGGTCTCGAGGTAGGCGCCGTCGTCCCAGAGTGGCGCGCCGAGGTTGACGTGGTAGAGCAGCGGCGCCGCGGCTGTCCACTCGGAGTCGTTGACGACCCGGTCGTCGACGCGGACGAGGCCCTCGCCGACCGAGGTCACAATCCGGCGCGAAAGCGTGAATGGGGCGTCCACGATGGTGGCGGTCGCCGTCACCTCGGAGGTCGTGCGCTCGACCTCGAGATCGACCGCGCCGCGGGCGGTGTAGGTGCCGTGCAGCCCGAAGCCGTCCGTTGCCGCCCCGACGTTCGACAGGCCGCAGGTCGTGACGAGCCCGCCGCCCCAGGCGTCGCGCCAGGCGTCGCCGACCAGGTCTTCGGCGAGCGGCGGCGGTTGCTCGCCGGCAGGAGAGATCCACGCGAGTGGGATGCCGCGGAACCAGGCCGCGCCGACGTCGAGCCCGCGGTCGGGAAGCAGGCGCAGGTCGATGCCGTTCCACACCCGAAGGTCCACGGCCCGCGCTCCTGCAGCTGCTCCGCCGGAGACGGTCGACGCCACCGCTGTCGCGACCTGATCGGCGTTCGCGAGCTTGGCGGCGGGGATCATCCGGCGGTCAGGTCCTCGCGTGGCCGACGGAGCCGTTGATCGTCAGGCCGCCGTCGACGAGCAGCTCGTGCCCGGTCACGTAGCGTGACGCATCGGAGGCCAGGAACACGGCGGCGTCGGCGATATCGGAGGGGTCTGCGATGTAGCCGAGGGAGATGCGCTTCTCGTACGCGGCCCGTACTTCCTGCGTGTACGACGTGGCGTTGAGCGGCGTGTCGGTCGCGCCCGGCGCGAGTGCGTTGACCGTGATGTGGTGGGGTGCGAGCTCGACGGCGAGGGTCTTCGTCAACCCGACGATGGCGCCCTTCGCGGCGATGTACGCAGAGAGGTCCGAGAGGGGTTGCACGTCGGCGGCCGAGCTGATGTTGATGATTCGCCCGCCGCCGGCCGGGACCATGCGCTCGGCGGCGGCCCGGCAGCCCCAGACGTAGCCAAAGAGGTTGAGATCGAGAAGCTCGCGCCAGTCGTCCTCTGTCGTCTCGAGGAAGGGCCTCACAAGCGGGCGGGCGGCATTGTTGACCCAGATGTCGAGCCGCCCGTGGGTCGCGAGCGCAGCTTCGGCCGCACGATCGTGGTCGGCCGGGACGGTTGCGTCGCCGACGAGGTGGGTCGAGCTGCCACCACCGCCCGCGATGGCCGCCTGTGTCGCCGCGCCGTCGTCGAGCGAAATCCCGACGATGTCGGCCCCGGCGGTGGCAAGCGCGATCGCGATCGCCTGCCCGATGCCGCTCGAGGCTCCGGTGACGACGGCGCAGCGGCCGGTGAGGTCGAAGGGTGAAGGTTGGGTCACGACGGGACGGCGAGGCTCAGCTGCATCGGGCTCCGACGCTACCAGCGCACCGAGACCGATTCAACGGAGAATCGCGGGCGTTACGCTAGGCATGTGAGACTGGGTGTCGCCGCCGCCGTCGTCGACGGATCGCTCGTTCGCGGCGACCTCGAGATCGAGGACGGGCGGATCGTCGCCGTCGGGCTGGACGGCGGCCGCTCGGGTCTCGCCATTCCCGGTCTCGTCGACCTCCAGGTGAACGGCTTTCGCGGCATCGACGTCCTCGGGGCGACCTCCGACGAGATCGCCTCGCTCGGAGTCGAGCTCGCCCGTACGGGAGTGCTCTGGTATCAGCCGACGCTCGTCACCGCGCCGGCAGAGCTGACGCGCCTTGCGCTCGCCACGATCGGCGAGTCGATGGGCGGTCCGGGCGCTCGGATTCTCGGCGCGCATCTCGAAGGCCCTTTCCTCTCGCCCGAGCGGGCCGGCGCCCATCCCACGAGGTATCTTCGCGAGCCGAACCTCGACCTGCTCGCGTCCTACCTCGTCGCGGGGTGCGCTGTCACCATGGTCACGCTCGCGCCCGAGCTCTCGCGGGCGGGCGAGCTGATCGACGTGCTCGTCGGGCGTGGGGTGGTGGTGTCGCTCGGGCACACCGATGCGGGAGCGGTCGTTGCCCAGGCGGCGTTCGATCAGGGCGCGGCGACCGTGACGCACCTCTTCAACGCAATGCGCCCGTTCGCCCACCGCGATCCTGCTCTGGTCGGCGTCGCGCTCTCGCGTCCCGACGTGATCGTGCAGCTCATCGCCGACGGCGTTCACCTCGCCCCGGAGACGATCCTCACCGTTGTGCGCGCCGCCCGTGGAAGGGTCGCGCTCGTCTCCGATGCGATAGCGGCCGCCGGCCGGCCTGACGGAGCATCACGGCTCGGCACGGTCGACGTCACGATCGAGGACGGTGTTTCCCGTCTCGTCGACGGGACGCTGGCAGGCGCGGTGAGGCCGCTTGCGTGGGGCTTGAGGATGCTCGTCGAGCTGGGAGTGCCGATCGCCGAGGCTGTCGATGCCGTGACGCGAACGCCGGCGCGGATCCTGGGTCGAGACGACATCGCAGTGCTCCGACCGGGTGCCGCCGCCGATCTCGTCGTCCTCGACGACGACTTCTCCGTTCGGTCGGTGCTGGTCGGTGGCGCGCTGACCGGCTGACCGGGTTCTACACCTCGGGAGGCGAAGTGCTCGTCGCGTTGCGCTTCAGACGGAGCCGAGCGCTTTCCTCCTTGGCCCGGCGCCGCGATCGGAGTAGCAGGCCGATCGCAAGGAGGAGGAGCACCGCGACGATCGCGCCGATGAGGCTGCTCGTGCGGAATCCCGGGGCGTCCACGTCGAGCGTCCGCTCACCGGCGTGAGCGGCACCACCGGGGCCGAGCACGATTCCGAGCGTGAACAGATTCGGCAGAGCGAGCAGCACCGCAACGCCGAGGAGGATCAACCGGCCCTTCCAAGCCTTGATCCACCGCAGCCCGAGCACGAGGACGACCAGCGCAAGAAGGGTGAAGGTAAAGCCGTAGAAGAGGCCTAGCCCGATGCCGTTCGTAAAGCTCCCGTCGGCCTGACGGCCGATGCGGTGCGACCACCAGCGCGGCAGGAAGGCGGCGCCGGCGAGCAGGACGAGCGCGGCGAGCCCGATCGTCACGAGGATCGCAACAGGCCCCGGACCGCGGCCTTCCGCTGTGGCAGGTTCGGGCTCGGGAGGCATCTACCTAGTCTCTCACGTCATGCGATGAGGTCCTCGACAGCGGCCGCGAGGACGAGCTTGAAAGCGCTTCGGCCCGCAGTGGCAGGGGTGCGGTCGCCGGTGCGCTTGAACCCGGCCCGCTCGTACAGCTGCCGGGCGGGTTCGTTGGCCTCCTGGACGAACAGGACCACCGTCGTCGCTCCGCGGTCTCCCGCCCACGCTGCCACGGCACCGATCAGGTCCTGCGCAATGCCCCGGCCGCGCGCGTCGGGATCGACCCACATCGAGATCAGCTGCACCTCGAGCGGGTTGACACGTACGAAGGCGCCGACGACACCGAGCCAACGGTCGTTCTCGTCAGCGACGAAGAGCCTCTTCTGCTCGCCGACGGCGGCCTCGCCGGCCCAGTTCCGCCACGTCGTGTCAGGCTCCCGGACCATGTCGTCATAGCGGGTCGAGAAGAAGTCGGCATCATCGCGCAGCATCCGGAGCCGCGTCTCGCGCCAGCGGCTCCACTCGTCTGCCCGGGCCGGGCGGATCGTGACGGGACGCCGATCGTCAGGCATGTGCCGGCACGATTGCGAATACACGGGCGGGCGTCCCCGATCCGTCGACGAGACGGAGTGCGGCTGCAACGAGCCGCGCTCCCCGGGCCGGAACCCGCTCCAGCGCGGCGGAGCCCTCGAGCTGCCAGATCCCCGCCGGAAACATCGTGTGGTGGTCGGGCAGGTCGACGGTGTCGCCCGGATCGGGGCTGAGTGTGTCAACGCCGAGCCGGGTCACGCCGTGATCGACGAGGAGCGTGGCTGCGTCATTGGGCTCGATTCGGGAGCCGGCCGAGCGCGCGGACTCCGGCCCAAGCGGCTGGGTCGGGTCGACGAAGGTGGATGACGCGAGCAGCCGGGGGAGTTCCCTCATCCCGCTGAGGCTAACGATCTTCCCGTCCGCGCCCGCTGGAGGGATGCCTCGGTGCGCCCGTCAGCGGTCGTGTGGCGAGCACTCCGCCGTCGGCCCTTCGCAGCAGCCGATCTTGAAGTGGCAGCGAGGGCACTGCAGCGTCGCATGCCGCCACTCCATTGCGGTGCCACACCGCCAGCACGGCTCGTGCTGCGCGGTCGCGTTCGTGGACGGTCTCCCCTGGGCGGTGTGCTCGCTCATGTGGCCGGGACGTTAGAGATACGCGTGGACGGCATCGGGGCCGGGGGAACGCGCAGCCCACGCGAAGACGAAGGCGACGACCAGATTCGAACTGGTGTACGAGGCTTTGCAGGCCTCTGCCTAACCACTCGGCCACGTCGCCAGACCGGAGGCATCCTAGCTTCGTCGGAGCGACGATTCGAACCGATCCGACTCCTTGACATCAACACGTGCCGAAAGCGACAATCGAGTGATGCACACACTCTCGGAGATCCTCGGCGAGAAGAGAGGCGACGTCATCCGGATCGGCGGAGACGCGACCGTCTACGAAGCCGTGCTCGCAATGGTCGAGGCCAATGTAGGAGCGCTGCTCGTCACCGAGGGTGACGAGATCTCGGGGATCTTCACGGAGCGCGACTACCTCCGTCGGATCGCCGTCGAGGGTCGCCGGTCGCGCGATACGCGCGTGAGCGAGGTCATGTCCCGCCCCGTCCTCTGTGTCACGCCCGACACGACCGTCGACGAGACGATGGCGCTCATGACGGATCGCAGGATCCGGCACGCCCCCGTGGTCGAGGACGGTGCGCTGATCGGGATGATCTCGATCGGCGATCTGGTGAAGTACATCTCGAAGAAGCAGACCTTCCAGATCCAGTACCTCACGGACTACATCAGCGCGCGCTGAGCGTGCGGCCGGGCAAACCGGTCGGGCGATGGTTCGTAGTGACGGTGGAGAACCTCGACCGGGAAGCATCATGCCGAGGCTCGCCCTCACCACTGCAGCAGGAATAGCGCTCGCCATCGTCGGGCTCCGCTCGAACGTGCTGACCTGGACGCGGTCCACCGGCCGCGATCGCAGGCGGAGACGAGCGTCCCAATCCAGACGGCCCAGCCGCCGGCCGGAGGCGCCGTCGAGCCGCCCCTCTCCGCCATACTTGCTCCGATGGCAGCGGACCGCGATGCGCAGCTTCTCGCACTGGTGCGCGACCTCGAGCGACAGGACGCCGACATCGCCGAGCGCATCGACAGAGTCTCCGACTTGCTGGCGCGAGTCGACGCGGTACGCGCGGGAAGTCGCGGTGCCCAGGCTGCTCTCCAGGCCTTACCCGACGCGATTGCCGCGGCGGAGCGGAGCGAGCGGGATGCCGTGGCGCGTGAGGGCGAGGCCCGTGCGGAGCTCGTCGCCGCAGAGCGGCGTCTCGAGGAGGTCAACGGTGCGCGTCGGGCGAGCGACGAGGCGAAGACCGAAGCGGCGCGTGCCGCGAGACGCGCGAGCGTAAATGCCGTTGACGCCGCCGACTCGGTGGCTCGGATGCGGGTGCGGATCGAGACGCTCGTGAGCGACGGCGTCGCGCTGAGGGCCGAGGCCGAAGGTCTAGCCGTCGAAGCACTGCACGCTGCCGGGGAGGTCGCGACGGTGCCACGGCTCTCCGCCTCGGGCCGGGCGGTACCGGGGACGTCACTTGCCGAGATCGACGAGTGGGGGGCGCGGGCGCACGCAGCGCTGTTCGTCGTCCGCGGCGGCCTCGAGGGCGAGCGCGAGAAGATCGTGCTCGAGGCCCATGCACTGGCAGCCGCGGCGCTCGGCGAGCAGACGGCCGGGGCGAGCGTCACCCTCGTTCGCCGTCGACTCGAGGAAGCGCTGGCGCGGCCCTAGCCGAAGGATCCGGCTACGGAAAGCTGGGATCGTTCGGACGAAGGTCGAGAGAGCCGCCGTTCCGGCAGCCATCTGGCAGCCGGTAGTCCAGCCGCTGGACGCTCGCGTCCGAAAGATCGCGATCGCGCTGCGATCGCATAAGGTCATGGGCCGTTGCGTCGTCGAGCCCGAGCCGCTTGCCGAGCTCGACGCCCTCCTGCAGCGCGTAGCACTCGGTCTCGGCCTCGGTGCGCACGCCCCGCAGGTGGACCGCCTCGTGCGCCAGGACGGTGATCGCGAAGGCCGCGTCGTCCCACCCGCCGACGCGGTGCTCGAACGCGATCCGGTAGAGCGAGCGGCAGATCGTCGGCTCGAGGAACGCGAGCCGACGGGGGATGAACGCAACCCCCGCCGCATCGGAGCCGACCCCGGTGAAGGCATAGCCGTTGTCACAGCGGACGGTGACGGGGTGCCCTGCGATGTGGGCGGACTCGGCCGTGAAGCGACGCTCCGCCTGCGACCGATGCGCCGCAGAGACCGACGGCCAGCCGGCGTTTCGGTCGACGCGGTAGGCGTAGCCGAAGAGAGCGACGCCGAGCACGAGCAGGACGATCACGGGTGTGCGCGACCGCCGGGCCGCCCGCGGCGCGGCGGCAACGAGAACGGGCTCGCCATCCTCGTCGACAGTCTCGACCCAGCCGAGGTCGGCGTCGTCGGCACCCGGCAGGCGGCGCGCGGCCGGGGTCGGCTCGGCTCCGTGCCGTCGCTCGAGAATGCCGCGGACGACGAACTCGATCTCCGTGGCTGCGAGAATCGCGAACGGCAGCCAGAAGGGAATTGCACCCTGCAGCGTGTCCGAGAACAGCCAGAGGACAACGAAGCAGAGCGCCCCGACGCGGGCTGCAGACTGAGCACTTGCCCGCGTGATCACCCGGCCAGGGTAGAGGGAGCGTAGGATCGCGGGCGTGTTCGATCCGTTGCACCGCTGGCGCGAGCTCGGCCTCCCCGACAAGCCCGATTACGCCGGCATCCTGACCTTCGCCGGGCTACCGACGACGCAGGACCCGGCAGAGCTCGAGGGTGTGGACGTCGCGATCGTCGGCGCCCCGACGGACGATCTCACCTCCGATCGGCCAGGGACGCGGTTCGGCCCGCGTGCGATCCGTGCCGCCGGCTGTCCGCCCGGTCCTCACCTCGAGGCACGTCTCGACGCGATCGCGAAGCTCAGAGTCGTCGACTTCGGTGACGCCCCCGTGGTGCCGTCGGATCCTGCGGGCAGCCACGCCGCAATCGAGCGCGTCGTCGGGCAAGTCGCTGCGGCGGGTGCGATCCCGATCGTGCTCGGCGGAGACCACTCGATCGCCGAGCCCGACGTCAAGGCGGTCGCCGCCGTGCACGGGCCCGTGGCGCTCGTTCACTTCGACACCCACACGGATACGGGCGAGGAGGTCTTCGGCGTCGAGCTCTCCCACGGGACGCCGATGTACCGGCTCGTACGCGACGGTCACGTCGATGGGAGCCGCTACGTGCAGATCGGCCTGAGGGGCTACTGGCCCGGCGCGCGGGAGTTCGACTGGCAGGCCGAGCACGGCATCACGAGCTTCTTCATGCACGACGTTCGCGACCACGGAATCCGGGCCATCGTCGAGCAGACGATCGCGATCGTCGGCGATCGGCCGGTGTTCCTGACCGTGGATGTCGACGTGCTCGACCCGGCTTTCGCCCCTGGAACGGGGACGCCGGAACCCGGCGGGATGACGAGCGCTGATCTCCTCTGGGCGTGCCGCGAGATCGCTTCCCGCCTGCAGGTCGTCGGGATGGACGTGGTCGAGGTGATCCCGACCGGCGTCGCGTCGACCGACATCACCGCACTCGTTGCCGAGCGAATCGTGCGCGAGGCCCTGACGGGCATCGCAGTCGGACGCTCTCGCGCCGACGCGTAGCCCTGGGGTCAATATCCGGGCGTCGAGACGAGAGGCGCGACACAGCGCCAGACTTCCTGGTGCATCACGATCCCCATCGACGAGCAGTCGTGGCCCTCGAGGCTCGGGAACCCGGTCAGCACGCCCTGCTTGCACGCATACCAGGCGCCATCGGGATCACGCGACGGGGACTGGGTGCGCGTGCAGTTTCCCGTTACGCCGGCGCGCCCGGCCCAGTGTTGGTCTCGGGCGACCACCATCACCGCGATTATCGCGATGCCGACCAGGGCGATCTTCCAGTACATCGGCGGTCTCGATTCGGTGCGGGACGCGGGTCCTTCGAATCCTTTATCGGCAGCGGGAGCTTGGTGGTTGAGAGTCGATAGAGTCGTGCTGATGCCTGCCGTGCGCATGGATGGAACCGCTCTCGCGGCCCGCGTTCGTGAGGACGTCGCGCGCGAGGTTGCGGAGCTCGGGCACGTCGGCCTCGCGACGGTACTCGTCGGTGACGATCCGGCATCCCATGTGTACATCGCGGCGAAGCACAAGTCGGCGACGGAGGCGGGCATCGACGCGCGCGACGTGCGCCTGCCCGCGGACACGAGCGAGGAGCACGTGCTCGAGCTCGTCGCGCAGCTCAACCACGACGACGAGGTCGACGGGATCCTCGTCCAGCTGCCGCTGCCGTCGCACATGAACGAGACGAAGGTCACGTACGCCGTTTCGCCGGCCAAGGACGTCGACGGATTCCATCCGTTCAACGCAGGCAACCTCTACCTCGGTACCCCGATCCACGTCCCGGCGACACCGTCGGGCTGCATGGAGCTCCTGCGCGCCTACGAGATCGATCCGGCGGGGAAGGAGGCGGTCGTGATCGGGCGGAGCGAGATCGTCGGCAGGCCAATGGCCATGTTGCTGATGCACGCGAACGCCACCGTCACGGTGTGCCATTCGCGGACGGCCGACCTCGCCTCGCACGTCCGTCGCGCCGATATCGTCGTCGCCGCAGTCGGCCGGCCGGGCATCGTGACAGCCGACATGGTAAAGCCTGGCGCGGCATGTCTCGACGTTGGTCTGACGCGGACGGATGAGGGGATCCGTGGCGACATCGACGCCTCCGTCGCCGAGGTGGCGGGCTACCTGACGCCAATGCCCGGCGGGACGGGCCCGATGACGATCGCAATGCTGCTCCAGAGTGCACTGAAGGCAGCGCGCTACCGGCGCGGACTGCTTGCTTTCCCCGGTTCTTGACGGTACCGTTCTCGCCGCTTCGTTAAGTCGTATGGCTTCACCCGTGGGGCTGTACATGTTTCAGGAGGACGTTCGTTGTCAGAGATTGGCACCGTCAAGTGGTTTTCGAACGAGAAGGGCTTCGGGTTCATCGAGCGCGAAGGCGGAGAGGACGTATTCGTCCACTTCTCGGCAATCACGATGGACGGCTACAAGTCCCTCACCGAGGGTCAAAAGGTGGAGTTCGAGGTCGTCCAGGGGCCCAAGGGTGCCCAGGCGGCGAACGTCACGGCAGCCTAGGCTTTCCGGATTCGAGCTTCGTGCGACGGGCCCCGGAAGGGGCCCGTCGTCTTGACAAGATAGGAGTGGGATGGCGATCGACAGGGACACGGTGGTGCACGTCGCGCGGCTGGCGCGGCTCGACCTGCGCGAAGGCGAGGTCGACCGCCTCACAGCCGAGCTCGACGCGATCCTCGAGGCGGTGTCCAAGGTCGCGGAGCTCGATCTCGCCGGCGTCCCGCCGACGTCCCATCCACTCGACCTCGTGAACGTGTGGGCCGACGACGAGCCCCGACCGTCGCTCGACCTCGACGAGGCGCTCGCCAACGCTCCCGCCCGTGAGGGCGACCTGTTCCGCGTGCCACCGTCGCACGGCCCCGAGGCATCGGCGTGATCGACACGCTTCGCCTCACTGCCGAGGACGCGCTCGGGCTGATCGAGCGCGGCGAGGTCTCCTCGGCCGAGCTCCACGCCGCGTACGCCTCTGCAGCGGGTGAGCGCGACACCGAGCTCCACGCGTACCTCCGGCTCGTCGAGTTCGGCGAGGGCTCCGGCGTCCCGATCGCTCTCAAGGACGTGATCTCGACCAGGGGGGTCGAGACGACGGCCGGCTCGAAGATTCTCGCCGGCTACGTCCCGGTCTTCGACGCTACGGTCGCAGCCCGTTGCAAGGCAGCCGGCATGCCGCTGATCGGCAAGACCAACACGGACGAGTTCGCGATGGGCTCGTCGACCGAGAACTCGGCCTATGGGCCGTCGCACAATCCCTGGGATCCGAGCCGGGTGCCGGGTGGCTCCGGCGGCGGCACGGCAGCTGCCGTATCGGGCGGCCTCGCACCGTGGGGGCTCGGATCGGACACCGGCGGCTCCATCAAGCAGCCGTCGGCTCTTTGCGGCAACGTCGGGCTCCGACCGACCTACGGCACGGTGTCGCGCTACGGCATCGTCGCATTCGCCTCGAGTCTCGACCAGATCGGTCCCGTCGCGAAGACCGTCCGTGACGCGGCGCGGCTGTACGGGATCATCGCGGGGCGTGACGTCAACGACTCGACGACCGTCGAGTTGCCCGAGGCGGTCGAGCTGCCGACGGCCGAGACGATGACCGGTCTCAGGATCGGGATCCCGAAGCAGGTCTGGGGCCTGCCGGGTATCGAGCCGGGCGTGCAGGCGTCGTTCGAGGCCGCGATCGAGACGGCACGCGCGCTCGGGGCCGAGGTCGGCGAGTGCGACCTGCCGCTGTCGTTCGACTACGGGATGGCCTGCTACTACCTGATCGCCCCGGCCGAAGCATCGTCGAATCTGGCGCGCTACGACGGCGTGCGCTATGGCCCTCGGGTCGAAGCGCCGACCTACCGCGAGATGGTCGAGCGGACACGAGACGAGGGATTCGGTGACGAGCCAAAGCGCCGGATCATGCTCGGCACCTACGCGCTCTCCGCCGGGTACTACGACGCGTACTACGGGCAGGCGCAGCGCGTCCGGACGCTGCTCATCCGCGAGCACCAGGAGGCGCTGCAGCAGTTCGACGTGATCGCGACGCCGACCTCGCCGACGGTCGCCTTCCCGATCGGCGACAAGGCCGCCGACCCGCTCGCGATGTACGCGTGTGACGTGATGACGATCCCCTCCTGCCTTGCCGGTCTCCCGGGGCTGAACGTCCCCTCGGGCCTGTCGGAGGGACTCCCGGTCGGCCTCCAGCTGATCGGCCGCCCCTTCGGCGAGAACACGCTGTTCCGCGCCGGCCACGCGCTCGAGCGAGCGATCGGGTTCGACACCGTTCCTGAACGGCTACGGCCGGAGCGGCTGCGATGAAGCCTCTTTCCTGGGAGACCGTCGTCGGCCTCGAGATCCACGTACAGCTCAAGACACGCACGAAGATGTTCTGCCGCTGCGCGGCCGGGTACGGCGGGGGGAGAACACCCAGACGTGCCCTGTATGCCTCGGCTTCCCCGGTGCCCTGCCGGTGATGAACCGCACGGCGATCGAGTGGACCGTGAAGTTGGGGCTCGCGCTCGGCTGCGAGATCGCCCCGCGGGCGGTCTTCGCCCGCAAGAACTACTTCTACCCGGATCTGCCAAAGGGCTATCAGATTTCGCAGTACGATATGCCTTCTTGCGAAAATGGCAGGATGATCGTTTCCATGTCCGAGGGTGACCTCGAGGTCGGAATCGTGCGCGCCCACCTCGAAGAGGATGCGGCAAAGACCGTGCACGTGGGCGGTCAGACAGGCCGAATCGGCGGCGCCGAGTACTCGCTCGTCGACTACAACCGCGGCGGCACGCCGCTGCTCGAGATCGTCACGGCGCCCGACATCCGCTCGGCCGAAGAGGCGAAGCGGTTCCTCCAGCTTCTGCGACAGACGGTCGTTGAGCTCGGGATCTCGGATGCCGAGATGGAGAAGGGGACGCTGCGCGTCGACGCCAACGTCTCTGTCCGTCCGGCGGGGTCCGACGAGCTACGGACACGCTGCGAGATCAAGAACATGAACTCGTTCAACTACATCGCCCGTGGCATCGACGCGGAGGTCGCACGGCAGATCGAGATCTGGGAGTCGGAGGGAGAGGTCAAGCAGGAGACGTTCGACTTCGACGCCGGCTCGGGCACGCTTACGCCTCGGCGCTCGAAGGAGGAGGCGGACGACTACCGCTACTTCCCCGAGCCCGACCTCGTTCCGGTGGAGCCGCCGGCCGAGATGGTCGAGCGGCTGCGCTCGGAGCTCCCCGAGTCGCCGTCGAGCCGGATCGCGCGCCTCCAGGGTGAGCTCGACCTCGAGCGGGCCCTCGTGCTCGTCACCGGTGGCCTCGACGCGCTCTACGAGGCGACCGTCGCTGCAGGTGCCGACCGGATGGCTGCCGCCAACGTGATCGCAAACAACCTCGTCGGGGCGGGCGTCGATCCGTCTCGTGTGAACGCCGCGGAGCTCGCCCAGCTCGTCGAGGTGCGCGACCGGATTCCGCGTCAGGTGTTCGACGAGGCGATCGCGAAGGCCGGCGACGACGGATTCGCAGCGGCACCCTACCTGGCCCACGAGGCCGTCTCGGACGCCTCCGAGCTCGACCCGATCATCGACGCGATCATCGCGGCGAGCCCGGGGCAGGCGGCGGCCTTCAGGGGCGGCAAGGACGGATTGCTCGGCTTCTTTGTCGGTCAGGTGATGAAGGAGACGGGCGGCTCGGCGAACCCGCGCGTCGTCAGTGAGCTCGTGCGCGCCAAGCTGCTGGGCTGAGCTGGGTTGAGGCTTCGGCCTCACCCGCGCCTCCCGCACGGCGAGCTGGCATCATCCAGGCATGCGGCGCACGCTGAGCTGGCTCGTGACGTTGCCGTTCGCGGCTGCGAGCGTCGTCCTCGGTCACGCGATCGCCTACCGGGTCACCGGCACGCCGACCGGGGGAATGCACGACTACCTCGTGCACGCTCCGCAGGCCGTCCTCGTCCTCGCGTCGCTCGCCGTGCTCGGCCTCGCCGCGGATTCGCGCGCGCGCCGGCGCTCCCCGGTTCCGCTCGCGACGCTTGGCATCGCTGCGTTTGTCGCGCAGGAGCACCTCGAGCGTCTGATCCACACGGGCCACGTGCCGTTCCTTGTCGCGAGCCCCGTGCTCTGGCTCGGCGTCGCGCTACAGCTGCCGCTCGCCGCCGTGATCTGGTTCCTCGCCCGCAGGCTCGCCGAGGACATGGCCACGCCCGTGCGTCGCATGGCGCGTCACGTTCCGCGCCTCGTCGCACTGCTCGCCCCGCCCATCCTTGCTCCGGTCGCTTCTGCGACGGCAGCCGCCTGTCCGGCGCGCGGCCCTCCCGTCACCTCCTGACCCGGAACGCGTCGCCCACACGGGCGCTCGCACCTATTCACCTCAGGAGAGAGATTCCATGCGGACTGCATTCATCACTGCGATCGCGCTCGTGGCGATCGTGATTCCCGCCGGCGTCGCCGGCACCGCGTCGGCAGCGGTCAAGCCCGTCGTGATCAACATCACCGCCGTGAACGGCCGGCCCGTCGGCGGCATCAAGCGCCCGACGGTCAAGAAGGGTCGCACCGTTCGCATCGTCGTCAAGACGAACGTCGGCACCCAGATCCACCTGCACGGCTACAACATCGAAAAGAGCGTCAAGAAGGGCGTCCCGACCGTGATCCAGTTCGTCGCCAAGGTGCAGGGACGCTTCGAGCTCGAGCTGCACCCCGTGAACGCATTGCTCGCCCAGGTGACGGTGAAGTAGTGCTGTCGCAGCTCCTGCCGCACGTGCTTGCCCATGGGATCGGGGGGGTCCAGGACCTCCCCGTTCCCAAGTGGCTCTTCTTCTGGGGAGGGGCCTTCGTGCTCGTGGTCTCGTTCATCGCCCTTGGGGCGCTGTGGAAGACGCCACAGCTCGAGCAACATTCGAGCGGCCGCGACCTCGGCGCGAGCTTCGGCAGGCTCGTGCTCGGCCCGGTGCGGATCGTCGTCCAGCTGCTCTCGGCGTTCCTCTTCGTCGTCATCCTCGTCGCGGCGTTGTTCGGAACGACGGATCCGTTCGGCAATATCGCCCCGACCTGGGTCTACGTCATCTTCTGGGTCGGCATGCCGGTTCTGTCGATCCTGTTCGGCAACGTCTGGCGGGCGTTCAGCCCGTGGCACGCGATCGCGGACGGGTTCGTCTGGGTGTGGGAGCACGTCCTCGGCCGCGAGGCCCGACCGCTCGCCGCCTACCCTGCCCGTCTCGGCCGATACCCGGGTTGCGTCACGTTCTTCGCCTTCGTCGCGCTCGAGCTCACCTACTCGAACCCGGCCAATCCGCGGGCGCTCGCGTTCGCGATCTCGCTGTACTCGTACGTGGCGCTGTTCGGAATGCTCGCATTCGGGCGCGATACCTGGGTGGGCGCGGGGGAGGGGTTCGCGATCCTGTTCGCCTACCTCGGGCGCATGGCACCGTTCGTAGCCCACCGGGGCCGCATCCGCCTGCGCGTGCCGTTGACGGGGCTCACGGGCGCCGAGCACACGCCGGGATCGGTGCTGTTCCTGGCCGCGGCTCTCGGCTCGGTCGGGTTCGACGGCTTCAGCCGCACGACCAACTGGCAGGACCTCGTAGCGCGGGTCGAGGCTCCGTACGTCCTGAACCGGCCGGGTACAGGCGAGCTCCTCGTCACGGGCCTCAATCTCCTCGGTCTCGTCGCCGCGATCGCGCTCGTCCTCACCGCGTTCCTGGCTGCGTGCTGGATCGCACGCGTCACGGTGAAGGCTCCGCGGTCGCTCGCACCCGAATTCGCGCTCTCGCTCGTCCCGATCGCCCTCGTCTACACGATCGCGCACTACTTCTCGCTGTTCGTGATCCAGGGGCAATACGTGATCCCGCTGCTCTCCGATCCGTTCGGCAAGGGCTGGGACCTCTTCGGCACGGCGGGGTTCCATCCCAACATCGCCATCCTCGGCCCGAATACGGTCTGGTACGTCCAGGTCGCAGCGCTCGTGCTCGGCCACGTCGCCGGCCTTGCCGTCGCACACGACCGAGCGGTGTCGATCTTCCGTGACCGCCAGGACGCCCTCCGGAGCCAGTACGCGATGCTCGCGTTGATGGTCCTGTACACGGTCGGCGGCCTCTGGCTGCTCTCTCACAAGTGAGCTTCGTCGCGCATGGCGGCACGCCCGGCCTGATCGCCGAGATCTCGATCGGCCTCCTGCTCGCAGGGCTGCTCGTCGGGATCTGGCTCAGGGAGCGGCGCCGGCGGACCCGGGGTGGGTCTCGGTCCGAGGCGTCGATGCGCGACTAGGGAGTACGAAGCCGCCGTAGAGAAGCAGGGCTGCCGCTGCGGAGAACAGCGATGACTCTGCCTTCCCGAGGCCCGCGAGTGCGCTGCCGAGGGCCGCGACGAGGAGGCCGGCGAGGATGAGCGAGTTCCCGAGTGGCCGCCGCCGAATCCCCATCAAGGCGACAGCCATGGCCGCGAGCGTGCCGAGCGAGTTCGCCGCGATCGCGAGGAGCCGGGCGGGAAAGAGGGCAAGATGGGCCTGCGCTTCGGGGATCGAGCTGCCGTCGACAGGGGCCGTGAGCGGCACTGCGACGGCGACGCCGACGGCGATGCCGACGTAGACGAGCGCGAGCGGGCCGACCCACCGAAGTCCCACGCGCTGGAGTGAGCCGACGCCGAGCAGGGCCGCGGCGAGGAGACCTCCGAAGAGGTAGTAGACGCGGAACGCGGGGTTGCTCCAGTCCGCGGCAGACCCCCACGCGATCGCGCCCGAGCCTGCAGCGAACGCCGCGAGCGCGGCTGCCCAGGCGAGGAGCCCCCCGGCAGGGTGCTGCCGGTGTCGGCGCACGAGGTCGGCGCTGAGACGCAGCGAGACGAGCGTGGCGAAGAACGCGAGCAACGCTTCCATCAGCGCAGAGACTAATGGAGGCCTGTGTCACAACCGTCAGCGGCACAAACCGGCCTAGCTAGGCTCTGGGAGCGATGCCGCAGAAGCGCTATCTCCTCACTCCCGGCCCGACTCCCGTGCCGCCCGAGGTCCTGGCGGCGCTCGCCGAACCGGTGATCCATCACCGCTCGCCGGACTTCAAGGCTGTGTTCCAGGAGACCGATGCGCGCCTGCGCGAGGTCTTCCGCACCCGGAACGAGGTACTGCTCTTCACCGCCTCCGGCACCGGCGCCTACGAATCGGCGTTCGCAAATCTCCTCTCGCCCGGCGAGAAGGCACTCGTCGTGTCGCACGGCGAGTTCGGCTCCCGCTGGCAGAAGCTGGGGGCGGCGCTCGGCGCCGCCGTCGTACCGCTGACCTACGGCTGGGGTGACGCCCCGAACGCCGAGGACATCGCCCGAGAGCTTGCCGCAAGCGGAGCGAAGGTGGCGTTCATCGTCCACTCGGAGACGTCGACGGGCGTTGTCTCGGACATCCAGTCGCTCGTTGCCGCGTGCAACAACGCCGGCGTGATCTCGGTCGTCGATGCGATCTCGAGCCTCGGCGCCGTCCCGCTCGACACCGATGGCTGGGGGATCGACGTCGTCGTCACGGGCTCCCAGAAGGCGCTGATGACCCCTCCTGGGCTGGCGTTCGCGAGCATCTCGGAGCGTGCGTGGGCGAAGTCCGCCGAAGCCACGCTGCCGCGCTTTTACTGGGATTGGGCGAGGGCCCGGGCGGCGCAGGAGAAAGGGAGCACCCCGTTCACGCCGGCGACATCGACCGTGGTGGCACTCAACGCTGCCCTGGAGCTGATCCTCGCCGAGGGGCTCGATCGCGTTTTTGCCCGCCACGTCGCCCTTGGCCGGGCGTGCCGCGCCGGCGCCAAGGCGATGGGCCTCGAGCTCTACTCGCCCGACGATGACAGCGCCGCCGTCCTCACAGGCATCCTCACGCCCGAGGGCATCGACGCGGTTGCGTTGCGACTCGCGCTCCGCGATCGCTACGGCGATCACGATCGCGGGCGGTCACGGCGACATCGTCGACCGCCTCTTTCGGATCGGTCATATCGGCTACGTCGACGTGTTCGACATCACGACGGCCCTCGGCGCGATCGAGCTCCAGCTCGTCGAGATGGGGGCCACGCTCGAGCGCGGAGCGGCCGGCGCAGCCGCGCTCGCGGCCTACGAGACGGCAGCCTGACCATGCGCGTGCTCGTGCGGGAGGCGATCGCCGACGCGGGGATCGAGCTGCTGCGCTCGAAGTTCGACGTCGACGAGGATCAGACGACGCCGATCGCCGAGATCATCGGCCTGTACGACGCAATCGTGATCCGCTCCGCGACGAAGCTCACGGCCGATCTGATCGGGGTTGCGACCAACCTGAAGATGATCGGGCGTGCGGGGGTCGGCGTCGACAACGTCGACGTCGAGGCGGCCACCCGTCGTGGGATCGTCGTCGCGAACGCTCCGGAGTCGACCGTCGTCTCGGCGGCCGAGCAGACGGTCGGCCTGATGGTCGCGCTCGCCCGCAACATCCCGCAGGCCCACGCAGCTCTCAAGCAGCATCGCTGGGAGCGCTCCAAGTGGAGCGGGGTAGAGCTCGAGGGCAAGACGCTCGGCGTGCTCGGCTTCGGTCGGATCGGCCAGCAGGTGGCGCGCCGCGCGATCGGCCTCGGCATGCGGGTAGTTGCCTACGACCCGTTCGTCGCAGACGACCGGTTCCGCGAGCTCGGCGTCGAGCACGCAGCGACCGAGGACGACGTCCTCGCGGCGGCGGACTTCCTGACGTTGCACTCGCCACTCACCGACGAGACGCGCGGCATGATCAACCGCGAGACGATTGCGAAGATGCAGGACGGAGCACGGCTCGTCAATGCGGCCCGGGGGGCGCTGATCGACGAAGAGGCGCTGGCCGAGGCATTGACCGCGGGCAAGCTCGCAGGTGCAGCGCTCGATGTCTTCTCCGAGGAGCCCTACGACGGGCCGCTCCTCGGCCTCGACAACGTCGTTGTGACACCCCATCTCGCTGCCTCGACCGACGAGGCGCAGGACCGAGCAGGCGTGATCATCGCGGAGCAGGTCGTCGCCGCACTCGATGGTGGCCTCGTCACGAACGCGGTCAACATCCCCGTGGTCGACAAGGCTTCGCTCGACGTGCTCGGGCCGTTCGTCCCACTCGCTGCCCGGCTTGGACGGCTTGCCGTCGAGCTCGCGGGCGGCAGGCCACGGCGCGTCGTCGTCGCCGCGCA
Organism: uncultured Thermoleophilia bacterium; assembly: GCA_963799575.1. GTDB lineage: Bacteria > Actinomycetota > Thermoleophilia > Gaiellales > Gaiellaceae > Gaiella. Next base: position 18,482 of record CAWCXK010000005.1, on the reverse strand, counting down.
CGGGCCGATGGCGGACTTCGACACGCGCCTGCTCACGGTTGCCGCCCTCGACGGCATCTTCCAGGGGCGGGTCGACCAGACGGTCAACTACGTCAACGCGTCTTTGCTCGCCGCCGAGCGCGGGATCACCGTCTCGGAGGAGCGCCTCCGGGCCTCACGCGACTACATGAACGTGCTCGAGGTACGGGTCACCGCCGAGGGTGGCGACGAGGTCGAGGTCTCCGGCACGACGATCGGCCCCGAGCCGCGGCTGTTTCTCGCGAGCGCGTACGGCTTCGGGATCGACATCGAGCTCGCGCCCGACATGGTCTTCTTCCGCTACGACGACGTTCCGGGCGTCATCGGCAAGGTCGGGACACTGTTTGGCCGAAACGGTGCCAACATCGCGAACATGGCGGTCTCACGGACACGCGACGGCCTGCAGGCTCTCATGGCGCTCTCGGTCGACGAGCCCCCTTCGAGCGCGCTCATCGACGAGATGCACAGCATGGGCTTCGGCGATGCGATCTTCATCGAGCTCACCTGAGCCCCGCGCCGGCCGGGGCGCGGGCTGGGTGATCACCCAGTTCACCCTCATGGCGGCGATCGTCGCGGCGGGATTCGTTCCGCCCGGCTGGCCCGACGCGGCGACGACGGGCCTGAGGGTGATCGGAGGCGTGCTCGCGGCCTCGGGCATCGCCTTCGCGGTGTGGGCGGCGCGCAGCCTCGGCAGCTCGCTGACGCCGTTCCCGAAGCCGCTCGGCACGGGACTCGTCACGAGTGGTCCGTTCGCGCTCGTCCGTCATCCCATCTACACGGGAGGCTTTGCATTCTTCGTCGGCTACGCGTTCTTTGCGAGCGTTCCGGCACTGGTCCTGACGGGTGTGCTCGGGCTCGTGTGGGCCGGAAAGATCCGGGTCGAGGAGAGCCTGCTCACGACCGCCTACGACGGCTACGCGGCGTACTGCCTGCGCGTGCGACGCCGGCTCATTCCTTTCGTCTACTGACCGGCTCCTAGAATCGGCCGACAATGCCCTGGCCCGAGCCTGTCGAGCGTGTTGCCGTCTTCCTCCGCGCGTCCGGTGCGGAGTCGCGGCTCGAGGAGTTCACCTCGGCGGCGGCTTCGGCGCAGGGTGCCGCGGAGGCAATCGGATGCGTTCTCGATCAGATCGTGAAGTCGCTCGTCTTCGTCTGTGACGACCGCCCGGTGTTGGCGCTCGTTCCGGGCGACCGTCGTGCCGACCCGGCGAAGGTCGGCATCGCGGCCGGCGCCACCCGGGTGCGCGTGGCACGACCGCCCGAAGTGATCGCCGCTACCGGCGTCGCGCCGGGAGCGGTGGGGCCGTTTCCACCTCCGGCAGGTGTCCCGATCTTCATCGAGCGCACGCTCCTCTCGCGGACGGTCGTATGGGTCGGTGCCGGCTCGGACCGCCACATGGCGATGGTGGCGCCAACCGAGCTCGTGCGCCTGACGCAGGGCTCGACGGTGGACATCGTTCAGGAGTAGGCGCCGGTAGGGAAGGCCTGGAGTGAGCGTCGGGATAGACTTTACGGAGTCGCAGAGCCCTGGACGAGACCACGAACACGGAGGACCACGATGGACGAGACCGACAAGATCTGGATGAACGGCGAGCTCGTCGACTGGGCAGACGCAACGGTTCATGTCGGGGTGCACGGCCTCCACTACGGCTCCGGCGTCTTCGAGGGTGTCCGTTGCTACGAGACGCCGAACGGCCCTGCGGTGTTCCGCCTCGCCGACCACATGCAGCGCCTGCACGATTCTGCCCGGCTGCTGTACATGGACATCCCCTTCTCGGTCGAGGAGCTGCGCGCGGCGACGCACGACCTCGTCCGCTCCAACGGGCTCCCTGCCTGTTACATCCGCCCGATCGCGTTCTACGGGTACGGGCAGCTCGGCGTCTCCACGCAGGGCAACCCCGTCGAGACCGTGATCATGAGCTGGCCCTGGGGGGCGTACCTGGGTGAGGGTGCGCTCGAGAACGGAATCACCGCCTGCGTCTCGTCGTGGAAGCGGGTCGGCCCGAACACGATTCCGCACGCCTCCAAGGCGAGCGGCGTCTATCTCAACTCGATGCTCGCAACGACCGAGGCGCGGCGTGGGGGATACGACGAGGGGATCCTGCTCACCGACGACGGGTTCGTCGCAGACGGCCCCGGTGAGAACATCTTCCTGGTCAAGAACGGCGTCATCCGGACGCCGCCGCTCTCGACGTCGATCCTGCCCGGGCTGACCCGAGACGCAGTGATCACGATCGCGCAGGATCTCGGGTATGTCGTCGAGGAGACGCCGCTGATCCGGTCGGATCTCTACCTCGCTGACGAGTTTTTCATGACCGGCACCGCGGCCGAGGTGACGCCCGTGCGCGCAGTCGACGATCAGGAGCTCGGAGTCGGCCCCGTCACGCGCGAGATCCAGACGAGCTACCTCGACACCGTGAACGGCCGCAGCGACCGCTGGGGCCATTGGCTCGACGTGGTCGACACCTCGGTCGCCGCGGCGTCGTAGCGATTACGGATTGGGCCGCGTCGCGAGCAGCGCGCTGACGACGCGGCCCTGATCCTCGTCCGTCATCGCCGAGCCGCTCGGCAGGCAGAGGCCACGCTCGAAGATGCGGGCTGAGACGTCGCCACCGAACACGGGGCAGCGCGCGAACACCGGCTGCAGGTGCATGGGCTTCCATGCGGGCCGGGACTCGACGTCCTCGGCCTCGAGCGCGAGTCTGATCTGCTCTCTGTCTGCTCCGAAGGCGTCGGGATCGACCGTGATGCACGTGAGCCAGCAGTTCGACGTGCCGTCGTTCGGGGCCGGCATGAAGTCGATCCCGGGAACACCTTCGAGCAACTGGCGATAGCGGGCATTGATCCGCTGCCGTGCAGCGACCCGCTCGGGGAGCACGGCCAGCTGCGCCCGACCAACGGCCGCGAGGAGGTTGCTGAGGCGGTAGTTGAAGCCGATCTCGGTGTGCTCGTAATGCGGCACGGGCTCGCGCGCCTGCGTCGAAAGCTTGCGTGCGTGCGCGACGAGTGCGTCATTGCTGCCAACGAGTGCTCCGCCGCCGCTCGTCGTGATGATCTTGTTGCCGTTGAACGACAGCGCTGCGAGCGGCGCCTGCGAGCCGGAGCGCGCGCCGCGATAGGTCGCGCCGAGCGACTCGGCCGCGTCCTGGATGAGAATGACGTCGTGCCGGGCGCAGACCTCGTTGATTGCGTCGTAGTCGCAACACCGTCCGTACAGGTCGACCGCGATGACCGCGCGGACGCGGCCTCCGGCGCGCCTACGGGCGGCGATCGCCTCGTCGAGGAGGTTCGGATCGATCAGCCAGCTCTCGTCGCTGTCGACGAAGAACGGAGCGGCGCCGGTGTAGACGATGGGGTTGGCGCTTGCCGCGAACGTCAGCGCGGAGCAGGCCACCTCGTCGCCGGGGCCGATCCCGTTCACGATGAGCGCGAGGTGGATCGCGGCGGTGCCGCTCGAGAGGGCGAGCACGCTCGGTGCACCCGTTGTGGCCGCGAGCTCCTGCTCGAACGCCTCGACCTGTGGGCCGAGCGTGGTGATCCAGTTCGACTCGATTGCCTCGGCCAGCAGGCCGAGCTCGTCGCCCGAGAGGTGAGGTGGGGAGAGAAGGAGGCGGGCGGCCACGGTCCGTGCCAGCTTATCCCTACCAGCCGATTGTCCCGGGCTCCCCTTTGAACGGGCCGACGAGGTTTTTCGTGATCCAGCCCCCGTAGAAGCCGCCAGGCTGCGGCTCGACCTGCTCGCCGTCCACGGTGCAGGCGTCGAACGGCGCGGGATAGAACGCCAGGGCGTCGCGGATCGCCTCGAACGCGGGCGCCGGCGAGGGGTAGGCCCACGCGCCCCGAGCGACGCGACGACCCTGCCCTCCGACGACATCGAAATAGGCCGCCGAGCCCTTCCACTCGCAGAGCGTGCCCGGCCCGGCCAGGGCGACAAGTGCTCCCGGCAGGACATCGTCGACGGGGAAGTAGTACACGGGCGGGTGGCTCGTCTCGAGCACCCTGTGGCCACGCGTCGTGTCCGCGATGACGCTTCCGCCGAGCACGACCTGCAACCGGCTCGACACCGGCTCGAGTCTCGGTGGACGCGGGTAGTCCCAGACGGATTCCATTCCTCTACTGTGCCTGCCGAGATCGCGGGTTGGCTCCTCGAGCGTGAGCAGGCGATACTACGAACGTGAGCAGCGTTCCGCAGATGGTGTTCCTCGGGTTCGGCAAGTACGCCCGTGCCGATCGGATCTATGCACTCGAGCCGATCGTCGGCGACGACCGCGGCAACGGACGGCGGACGCTCGTGTGGGTCGACGGCATGCCCGAGCCGATGGTCGCCTCGCGGACGCAGCAGACGATTCTGGACGAGATGGGCGTCGAGTCGACGGGCGAGGGGTCGCAGCCGACCCGCGACCGTCGTCCCGATCAGCCGCAGCTCTTCGCCGACGGCGCTTGAGCATCACGGAGCTGCTCTCCGGCAGCGTGCACGACGTGGCACGCGGATTGCTCGGCGCCACGCTCACCCTGGACGGTGTCGGTGGAATGATCGTCGAGGTCGAGGCGTATGCCCCGACCGAGCCTGCGAGCCACGCCTTCCGGGGGCGAACCGCGCGCAACGCATCGATGTTCGGGCCGGCGGGGACGCTCTATGTCTACCGCTCCTACGGCATCCACTGGTGCGTCAACATCGCGTGCGAGGAGGAGGGCGTCGGCACGGCGGTGCTGCTACGCGCGCTCGAGCCGACGCACGGGCTCGACGAGATGCGCCGTCGACGCGGTGGGGTGGCGGATGCGCTCCTCTGTGCCGGGCCCGGCCGGCTGACGCAGGCGCTTGCGATCACGAGGGAGCACGACGGCCTCCCCGTCACCGAGCCGCCGTTCGCCCTCGAGCCACCGACGACAGCTTTCGAGATCGCGACGACGCGACGAATCGGGATCACGAAGGCAGTGGACCTGCCGTGGCGCTACGTGATCAGGGACTCGCGCTGGGTGTCGCGCGGCCCACGACCAGCGTCACCTTGAGCCCCTTGCCGGCGGCAACGCCCGGCTCCGGCGTCTGCTCGAGCACCGATCCGGGCGATCCCTTGTCGTAGGTGATCGTCGTATGGGCCTTCAGTGTCTTCAGCCGCGAGCGCGCAGCCGCGATGCTCGACCCGACGAGGTTCGGCAACAGGCCGTAGCGCGGATCCGGCCGGGTGACGTAGAGCCGCACGGTGTCGTTGGCGGACAGGTATCCACCGCGAGGCTCCTGCTTGACGACGTAGCCCGGATGCTTGCCGGCCTTCGTCGGAACGCCGATCAGCTCGCTGCCGAGTGGCTTTTGGGCGAGCACGGCATTGGCCGTGTCGGCCGTCTTGCCGACGACGAGCGGCACCGAGACCTCATTGGCATAGCACTTGGCCTCCGTCGAAGGTCCGCGGCCGTCGAAGTACGCGACGATCCGCGTTTCGGGGCAGTAGCCGTTGTCGAGCTTGTACGACCCTCCGCGCCACACGACGCGCTTGTCCTGGGCTGGGAGGTACGGCGTCGGCGGGAACTGCTCGGGGCTCACCTCGAGCTGCTTGTCGGCGGCCGTCATGAATGCATGCCAGATCTCCGCCGGGAACGTGCCGCCTGCGACGGGCTTGCCGCCGAACTCCGTCAGCATGGGCTGCAGCTTGTCGGGGTAGCCGACCCACACGGCGACCGCGAGCTGTGGGGTGTACCCGACGAACCACGCGTCGCCGTAGTTGTCCGTCGTGCCCGTCTTGCCTGCCGCAGGCCGGTCCGCGAGCATCGCGCGCTTACCCGTTCCCTGTGTGACGACGCCCTGCAGGATCGAGGTGAGCAGGTCTGCCTCGCCCGTCGTCATCGCGGCCCTGCCGACCGGCCTGTTCTCGGTCACGGCCCCGGTGCGCGCGAACTCGACCTTCTCGACGACCCGCGGCCGGTCGCCGGTCAACGATCCGTCGACCCGAACGCCGCGGTTGGCGAAGGTCGCGTAGGCGCGCGTCATGTCGAGCGGGTTGACGGCGACGGCGCCGAGGCCGATCGAGAAGTAGGGGGCCAGCTCGCTGTGGATCCCGAGCTCGTGGGCGGTCTTGACGATTGCCTTCGGGCCGACGAGCTTCGTCAGCTGCGCGTAGACCGCGTTGTCGGAGACGACCATCGCCTTCCTCAGGTCGATTCGGCCCAGGTAGTCGCCTTCGTAGTTCGTCACGTGCCAGATTCGGTCGCCCGCGTCGATGTCGACCGCCTTCGATTCGAACGTGGTGATCGGCGAGATACCCTGGCGGAGCGCCGTCGCGAGCACGATCGGCTTGAACGAGGAGCCTGGCTGTCTCTCTGCCTGGGTGGCGAGGTTGAACTGACTCTCGCGGAAGTTCGAGCCGCCGACCATGGCGCGCACCGCGCCTGTGCGCGGGTCGATCGCGACGAGCGCGGCGGCTGGACCGTCCGGGGTTTTGAGCACGCCCGCGATTGCCTTGCGCGCTGTCTCCTGTAGATCGAGGTCGATCGTACTCGTGACCTTGAGGCCGCCGCCGAAGACCCGGCCGGCACCGTATTTGGCGATCAGCTGGTCCTGCACGTAGTTGACGAAATATTGGCCCGCACCGCCGCGGGTTCCGGGAAGGCGCACGTCCTTGGCCTGCGGGAGCGCGGCGCTCGAGGCAAGCCGGAGCTGCTCCGTCGTGATCTTTCCCTGGTCGTACATCGTCTGCAGCACGTAGTGGCGGCGCTGCGCGGCCGCCCGGGGATGCTGGGTCGGGTCGTAGAGCGACGGGTCGGCAGGGAGCCCCGCGAGCAGCGCGGCCTCGGGCAGCGTCGAGGTGGGCGGCGCCCGTGCCGAAGTACGTGCGCGACGCCTGCTGGATCCCGTAGGCACCGTTGCCGAAATAGATCGTGTTCAGGTACGCGAGCAGAATCCGGTCCTTCGGCCAGGCCTGCTCGAGCTGCCAGGCGAGCGCTGCTTCCCGCACCTTGCGGGCGATCGTCTTCTGGTTGCGGACGTATGCGTTCTTGACGAACTGCTGCGTGATCGTCGAACCACCCTCGACAACACCCTGGGAGCGGATGTCCTGCACGAGCGCGCGGATGATGCCGCGCACATCGACGCCGTTGTGCTCGTAGAACCGCCGATCCTCGACCGACACGATCGCCTGCCGCATGATCGGCGAGACGTCGCTGATGTTCCGCAGAAGCACGCGGCTCTCGTCGCCGCGGAGCACTGCCAGTACCGAGCGCCCGTTCGAGGCGTAGACGACGCCGTCGACCTCCGAGTGCTGCGCCGCGGGGTCGAGTTGGGGGACCTCGCTCGCGACCGCGCGCACCAGGCCGAACGTGAACGCCGTCGCCGCGAGCAGCACCAGGAGGGTGAGAACCGCGAGAAGGCGCAACTTACGAATCCGGCCCCGCGGACGCGGTGCCCTCGTGCTTCGTCGGAGCCGCAAGACGTCAACTCTAGCTTTCGCGGATCGGCGTTCAGCCCACGGTGTAAGGAACCTTGTGGTGAATCAACACAAAGGCAACCTACGACGTGGCGACGACCGCGAGGACATCGTCGCCGTAGCGCTCGATCTTCGCCGGGCCGAACCCCTTCACGGCAGCGAGCTCGAGGAGGTTGGCCGGCCGCACGGCAGCCAGATCGCGCAGAGTCGCGTCGTGGAGCACGACGTAGGCAGGGACGCCGTCCTCGCGTGAGCGCTCTCGACGCCACGTGCGGAGCCGTTCTACGACCGAGTCGTCAACGGGGCCGGCGCTCTTCGGATCGAGCGACGGCAGATTCGCGCCGGCCACGGCATGCAGGACTCGAAACCCGTCGTCCGTCTCCACCTCGACGAGGGCTCCGGCCGCCTCGAGCGCCTTGATCCAGCGCTTGACCTCTGCGTCGGAGGCGGCCTCGAGCACGCCGAAAGCGAGCGAGGCGCGAGCCGACGGAGGGGCGGAGACCGAGCCGCGGAGCATTGCGACGAGCGAGCGCCGGCCGAGCGGCCACGTGAGCCTGTCGACGGCGCGCACGATCGTGCCGGCGACGTCCACCGGAAGCGGCGCTGCCACCCGCTGGGCAGAGCGGCTCGCGGGAGGATCGCAGACGTCGCAGGCACCACATGGTGGAGCGAACGTCTCACCGAAGTGCTCGGCAACCTGCGCGTGCCTGCACTCGGCGCTCTCGGCAAACCGCACGATCCGCTCCACGCGCGCCGTCGCCTCGCTGGCATACCGGGCGAGCAGGTCGTCGACGACGGCGCCCGCCCGGGCATCGACGGCGAGGAGCTCGATGCGCATCGCCCGCCCCGCGTCGTAGCCGCGCCGCACGATGCCGGCCTGCTCGAGCATTCCCACGAGCACCCGCGGGTCGTGGTCGCCTGCCGGCAGCTGGGATGGATCGACGGTGCCACCGAGGTCGCGGATCGCCCGGTAGACGTCGCGGAGATCGTCAGGCCCCGGGATGTCGCCTACCGCAAAGCGCCGCACGGCGGTGGCGTCGGACGGGCTCGCGAGGAGCAACGTCTCGCTCGGCGCACCGTCGCGGCCGCCGCGGCCGACCATCTGCACGTAGCTCTCGAGCGAGTCCGGATAGTTGAAGAGGCAGACGAAGCGCACGTCAGGCTTGTCGATCCCCATCCCGAAGGCGGTGGTTGCGACGACACCACGGATCCGGCCGCCGACAAAGTCGTCCTGAACGCGCGACCGCTCGCCGGCCTCGAGGCCGGCGTGGTAGTGCTCGAGGCGCAGGCCGTGGCCGCGCAGCGTCCGCGCGACGCGCTCGCAGGAGTCGCGCGAGCGGGCATAGACGATGGCGCTCCCGTCCTCGACCGCTCTCAGCCGCTCGACGAGGATGCGGAGCCGATCCTCGTTGCCGCCGACCTCCTCGACGTCGTAGCGCAGGTTTGGGCGCACGATGCTCGTGCGCACGACCGCGAGATCACGCCCGAGCGCCGCCGCGATCTCCCTCGCCGCAGCGGGAGTCGCTGTTGCAGTCATCCCGAGCACCGACGGGTCGCCGAGCGCCTCGAGCGCGCGCCGGATGAAGAGGTAGTCGGGCCTGAAGTCGTGCCCCCACATGCTGACGCAGTGCACCTCGTCGATCACGACGAGGCCGACGCCGATCGCCCTCAAGGTCTCGACGAAAGCCGCATTCCGGAGGCGCTCGGGCGCCGCGTAGAGAATCCGCGTGCGTCCCTCGGCAACGTCGCGGATCCGGTCTGCCGTGACGTCCTGGTCGAGCGACGAGTTGACGAACGTCGCGGTGGCAGCGATCTCGGGCGGGAGCGCGTCGACCTGATCCTTCATCAGCGCGATGAGGGGGGAGAGGACGAGCGTCGGCTCGGGCCGCAGCATCGCCGCGAGCTGGTAGGTGAGCGACTTGCCGGAGCCGGTCGGCATCAGTGCGAGCGTGTCGCGGCCCTCGACGGCGGCCCGCACGACCTCCTCCTGTCCGGGCCTGAACCGGTCGAATCCGAAGAGATCCCGCAGTGGGGACTGCAGCTCGATCATACGAACGAGTGTACGCGTTGACTCGGAACGACTTCGTGCCGGATTGTGCGCCGCCCGGCAGCGTCTCGCGATCAGACGGGGTTGGACGCCATCACGGGCGCCTGCGTCGGCGACGTGACGCCGCCGTTCGGCTCGACCGTCACCGCGACCACTGCACCCGTCGGTACGGGCTGCGGGATCGGAACGATCGCCTTGCTGTCACTGGCCGAGAAGACGCCTGCCGAGACCGGAGTGTTGTTCGTGATCACCCAGGCCTGGTAGGTCTTGCCGGCGGGCACGGCGGGAACGGCGTCGAGCACGAGCACGGCCCTTCCCGCCTCGTTGACGACGAGCCGACCCGATCCGCTCTGCATCGCGACCGTCGTCGCCTTCGCGTCGGCAAGCACTCCCGCAGCGGTCTCCTGGGCGCCGAGAGCTGCCCGCGAGTTGTCGAGCTGGCTATTCAGCGACACCGAGTAGATGCCGAGGCCGATCGCCACCGCGGCGGCGATCGCAGTCACCGAGGCGAGAACAGGAGAGATCCGCCTGCGCGAGCCGATCGGGACCACGTTTTGCTGCTCCGACCTGGCAGCATCGAGAATCCGCTCGCGGAGCTCCGGGCTTGGCGCCGGGCCGTCGGCAGCGGCCGCGAGGCCACCCGTGACCTCGTAGAACGAGGCGAGCTCTTGGCGGCACGGGTCGCAGTCCTCGAGGTGGGTCTCATAGGCCACCCGCTCTTCGGGGTCGAGCGCATCGAGTGCGTAGCCCGCGGTCAGCTCGTGGAGTGAGAGTTCCATGACCCCTCCTCGGTTCCCTCCTGCAGAAGCTCTCGCAATCGCGTAAGCCCGGCGAACATCCTGCTCTTGATCGTACCGAGTGGCACCCCGAGCTTCTCCGACAGCTCGGACTGGGAGAACCCGCCGTAGTACGCGAGCTCGATCGCCTCGCGCTGCATGTGGGGCAGCTGGCGGAGGCCCTCTTGCACGCGCTCGCGCTCGAAGCCGAGCCAGGCAGCGTCCTCGGCAGACTCCGTCGTGGCGAAATCGTGTGAGTCGTCGAGCGGCTCCGCTCGGCGCCGTTCTTCCCGCCGCACGAGGTCGACTGCCCGTCGGTGGACGAGGGTCAGGATCCAGGTGCTTGCCTTCGCCCGCTCGGCCTGGAAGCCGGCAGCCGTACGCCAGACGCCGAGGAAGGCCTCCTGGACCGCATCCTCCGCGAGCCGATCGTCCCGCAGGACGCGGAAGGCAAGGCCGTAGGCGACCCGGCCCACGCGGTCGTAAAGCTCGGCCAGCGCAGTCTCGTCGTTACGCGCGACGAGCGCAACGAGGGCCTCGTCCGAGAGGTGAGCAAATTCCTTGCGCATGGACCAGGAGTCGGGCGGGTCGGGCAACGGTACCACTCGAGCCGGTGAGGTCAGCATCACGCGACTGGTTCGCCGCCCGGTCGATACCGGTTCACTCGCCGGCCGCCGTGGGTGTCTCGATGACCGTCAACGCTCTGCCGGAGATGGTCCGAACCGGTCACAGCGCCACTGCGAATACGTGGTCGACGCGCCGCCGGGGGGTGAGCGCGCGAGCCGCAGTTGCGGCGCGGCTCGCGCGCTCGGGGTCAGCTCTCCGTCGCAGCGCCGCTGTAGGGTCGCCTCGTGGAACCGCCGCTGACGCTTTCCGACGTCGAGGCGCTCGCCCTCGAGAAGATCGATCCGGACTGGGCCGAGTACCTCCGCGGGGGTGCCGGAACGCGAGCAGACGCTTCGCGACAACGTGGCCGCGTTCGCGTCGTGGCGCCTGCGACAGCGCGTCCTCTGTGGCATCGAGACCGCGTCCACCGCCACCACCGTCCTCGGCCATGCGGTCGAGTCACCGGTCGTCGTCGCGCCGGTGGCGTACCAGCGGATGGCTCATGCCGACGGGGAGGAGGGTCTCGCGCGCGCCGCGGCCGCGGCGGGCTCGGCGTTCTGCCTCTCGACGTTCGCCACCGCGGCCTCGCCGAGATCGCCGCCGCGGCTCCCGGCTGCGCCCGATTCCTGCAGGTCTACGTCTTCCGCGACCACGGCATCACCGCTGAGCTGATCGCGGAGGCCATCGATGCCGGGTTCGCGCCGTCTTCCTCACCGTCGACCTGCCAATGCCCGGCCCCCGTGACCGCGAACGCCGCATCCACTGGACGTTCCCGACAACACCATGCCCGCGGTCGGACACGCGCTCGACCCGGAGACGAACGGCGAAGCGCTCACCTGCTCGACCCTGCGCTCGACTGGGCGTACCTCGAGCGGCTCGTCGCTCGGTCGACGTGCCCGTCGTCGTCAAAGGCGTCCTGGAGGCGAGCGGACGCCATCCTCGCCGCCGAGCACGGCGCCGCGGGAGTCGTCGTCTCGAACCATGGCGGCCGTCAGTTCGACGGCGCCTGCCGACGCTCGAAGCTTTGCCGGCCATCGTCGACGCAGTCGGCGACCGGCTCGAGGTCCTCTTCGACAGCGGCATCCGCCGTGGCGCCGACGTCGCGACGGCGCTCGCCCTCGGTGCCACGCCGTCCTCGCCGGCAGGATGCCGCTCTAGGGGCTCGCTGCACGTGGGGAGCGAGGTGCGCGAGAGGTGCTCGAGCTGCTGCGCGAGGAGCTCGAAGACGCGCTTCATCTCACAGGTTGCCGCTCGGTTGACGAGCTGTCGGCCGCGACACTCGCCCGCGCCATGTCGCCCGTAGAATCAGCGCGCCATGAGCGATCTCGAAACCCTCGCCCGAAACCACGTCGACCTGCTGCCTCGGGTGGCCTCGAGGAGAAGCTGCAGCTCGGGCGCCCGCTGCGCGTGAAGCTCGGCATCGACGTCACCTCGCCCGACATCCATGTCGGCCGGGCGATCCCGCTCCAGCGCATGCGGGCGTTCCAGGACGCGGGGCACGTCGGCGTGCTGATCGTCGGCGACTATACGACGCGGATCGGCGACCCGTCCGGCCGCTCGGCGGAGCGGCCGATCCTCTCCGACGCCGAGATCGACGCAAAGCGCAGCTCTACCTCGACCAGGCGCTGCAGATCCTCGATCCGGAGCGCACCGAGGTGCGCTACAACGGCGAATGGCTCTCGAAGCTGAGGTTCGCCGACGTCGTCGGGCTGACCCGCACCTCACGGTCGCGCAGCTGCTCGAGCGCGACGATTTCTCGAAGCGCGTCGCCGCAGGGCATCCGGTTTCCGTCTCCGAGCTGCTCTATCCGCTGATGCAGGCATACGACTCGGTCGCGATCGAAGCCGATGTCGAGCTCGGCGGCACCGACCAGCTCTACAACCTCCTCGCGGGCCGCACGGTGATGGAGGCATACGGCCTCGAGCCACAGATCGTCCTGACGACGCCGCTGCTCGTCTCCTGGGACGGCACCAAGATGAGCTCCTCGGTCGGGCAACAACATCCCGCTGGCCGCGGCCCCGAGGAGCAGTTCGGTCGTACGATGCGGATCCCCGACACGATGCTGCCGGACTGGTACCGGCTCGTCGTCGAGGGACCCGTGCCGGCCGGCGACGCGATGGACGCGAAGCTCGCGCTGGCCCGCTTCATCGTCGCCCGCTCGCACGGCGCCGAGGCGGCCGCCGCCGCCGAAGCCCACTTCACGCGTGTCGTCCGGGAAGGAGGCGCTCCCGAGGACGTGCCCGAGGCAGCGTTGCCCGCGGGCGACCCGCTCCACCTACCGGCCCTCCTCGCATCTGCCTTTGGGCTCTCGACGAGCGACGCACGGAGGATGATCGGGCAGGGCGGGGTGAAGCTGAACGGGGTCGCCGTCGCCACGCTCGACCTGCAGCGCGCCGCGCTCGAGGGCGCGCTCGTGCAGGCCGGGAAGCGCCGCTTCGTGCGCTATGCCGCCCCGTGCGCCCCGAGTTGACACAGACAGCGCCGATGCTGCTACTACTTTGCAAGCCGCCCGTGAGGGAGGCAGCAAAAACGCCCTGTCACTCGACAACGGAGCGGCCCTCGAACGAATCGGATACGACCCTGTACCGAATCATCTGTGGGCCTCTGGCGCGAGTCGGAAGGTCTTTTTGTTGCTCTACTCGACCGGCATCGATCTTTGAAAACTCAACAGCGTACGGAAAACGACGAGGCCTCTCGTCCACGTCTTGACGTGGAAGGGGGGTTACACCGTCCGTCCGTTCTACCGGACGAGACGGTTTTCCCGTCGATGCCGTACGAAAACATGCTCCTTCTTCGGACCGGGTGGTGCCGACGTACGGATAGACATTTGAGCTCAAGCTCTAGGGAAGACAACAGTTTGTCGGGGTGGCATTAGCCGACGACAAGTTCTTCACGGAGAGTTTGATCCTGGCTCAGGACGAACGCTGGCGGCGCGCTTAACACATGCAAGTCGAGCGAGAACCGGGACTTCGGTCCTGGGGACAGCGGCGAACGGGTGAGTAACACGTGGGTAATCTGCCCTCGATTCTGGGATAGCCCGGGGAAACCCGGATTAATACCGGATAGCCTTTCGAGCTTTCGGGCTTGAAAGAAAAGGTAGCTTCGGCCTCCGATCGAGGATGAGCCCGCGGTGGATTAGCTTGTTGGCGGGGTAATGGCCCACCAAGGCGACGATCCATAGCTGGTCTGAGAGGACGATCAGCCACACTGGGACTGAGACACGGCCCAGACTCCTACGGGAGGCAGCAGTGGGGAATCTTGCGCAATGGGCGAAAGCCTGACGCAGCGACGCCGCGTGGGGGAAGAAGGCCTTAGGGTTGTAAACCTCTTTCAGGTGGGACGAAGCCACTCGGGTTAATAGCCCAGAGGGTGACGGTACCGCCAGAAGAAGCCCCGGCTAACTACGTGCCAGCAGCCGCGGTAATACGTAGGGGGCAAGCGTTGTCCGGATTTATTGGGCGTAAAGAGCGTGTAGGCGGCTAGGTAGGTGGGTTGTGAAAACTGGAGGCTCAACCTTCAGACGTCGACCCAAACCCCCTGGCTAGAGTCCGGAAGAGGAGAGTGGAATTCCTGGTGTAGCGGTGAAATGCGCAGATATCAGGAAGAACACCCGTGGCGAAGGCGGCTCTCTGGGACGGTACTGACGCTGAGACGCGAAAGCGTGGGGAGCGAACAGGATTAGATACCCTGGTAGTCCACGCCGTAAACGATGGGTGCTAGGTGTGGGGGGTGTCAACTCCCTCCGTGCCGAAGCTAACGCATTAAGCACCCCGCCTGGGGAGTACGGCCGCAAGGCTAAAACTCAAAGGAATTGACGGGGGCCCGCACAAGCAGCGGAGCATGTGGTTTAATTCGACGCAACGCGAAGAACCTTACCAAGGCTTGACATGCATTTGAAAAACGTGGAAACACGTTCCCTCTTCGGAGCAAATGCACAGGTGGTGCATGGCTGTCGTCAGCTCGTGTCGTGAGATGTTGGGTTAAGTCCCGCAACGAGCGCAACCCCTGTCCTATGTTGCCAGCGAGTAATGTCGGGGACTCATAGGAGACTGCCGGTGACAAATCGGAGGAAGGTGGGGATGACGTCAAGTCATCATGCCCCTTATGTCTTGGGCTACACACGTGCTACATTGGCCGGTACAAAGGGCTGCAAACTCGCGAGAGTGAGCGAATCCCAAAAAGCCGGTCCCGGTTCGGATTGGAGGCTGAAACTCGCCTCCATGAAGGCGGAGTTGCTAGTAATCGCGAATCAGCAACGTCGCGGTGAATACGTTCCCGGGCCTTGTACACACCGCCCGTCACACCACGAAAGTTGGCAATACCCGAAGCCGGTGGGCTAACCCCTCGGGGAGGCAGCCGTCGAAGGTAGGGTCGATGATTGGGGTGAAGTCGTAACAAGGTAGCCGTAGCGGAAGCTGCGGCTGGATCACCTCCTTTCTAGGGAGTCGGAGCTTGCTCCGATAGGCGCTGTGCTCGTCGATGGGCCGCAGGGTTTCCCTGCGGGTCGTCCGATGTCACAGCTCGCCTAGATCAACGTTGACCTCGTCGAAGCACGCGGAACGTTCCACCTCGGTGGACGCGGCCGCCAGTGCGCTGTTGAGTTTTGAGAGATCGGTGCGGCCGGCTTGTGAAGCGGTCACAGCGGTGATCTCTGCAGGTGGGCGAGGTGGTCACTGACGACATCCGGGCCCGCGCGCACCTTGAAAACTCCATAGCGACATCAACACATGTTCTTTTCGATCAAGAGAATAAGAGCACACGGTGGATGCCTTGGCGCCAAGAGCCGATGAAGGACGTGGGCGGCTGCGATATGCCTCGGGGAGGTGCTGACCAACCTTTGATCCGGGGATCTCCGAATGAGGAAACTCACGCGTGGTAATGCGCGCGTACCCGTGCCTGAATACATAGGGCACGAGGAGGCAAGCTGGGGAACTGAAACATCTAAGTACCCAGAGGAAAGGAAAGAAACCTCGACTCCCTGAGTAGTGGCGAGCGAAAAGGGAAGAGCCCAAACCCGGGCGATGTGATAGACGGCAGTCGTTGTCGTTCGGGTGTTGTAGGGCCTGGCTTGATCCGTCTGCCGGCGGGTCGGGAAGTTACAAAGTTGCGTGATAGTGGAACCGGATGGAAAGCCGGGCCACAGCGGGTAACAGCCCCGTACACGAAATTGCGCAGCCTTCCTTGACAGGTACCTGAGTACGGCCGGGCACGGGAAACCCGGTCGGAACCCGCGGGGACCACCCCGCAAGGCTAAGTACTCCTTGGCGACCGATAGTGAACTAGTACCGTGAGGGAAAGGTGAAAAGTACCCCGGAAGGGGAGTGAAATAGCACCTGAAACCGTGTGCTTACAAGCGGTCGGAGCAGGCTTTGTCCTGTGACGGCGTGCCTTTTGCATAATGAGCCAGCGAGTTACTCTTCAACGGCAAGGTTAAGGAAACGGAGCCGTAGCGAAAGCGAGTCTTAATAGGGCGATTTAGTCGTTGGAGGTAGACCCGAAACTGAGTGATCTACCCATGGGCAGGTTGAAGCGGGGGTAAGACCCCGTGGAGGACCGAACACACGTCGGTTGAAAACGGCGGTGATGACCTGTGGGTCGGAGTGAAAGGCTAATCAAACTCAGAGATATCTGGTTCTCCCCGAAATATATTTAGGTATAGCGTCACATGTTCATTTCCGGTTGTAGAGCACTGTTTGGTCTAGGGGGCCTACCAGCTTACTGAAATCAGGCAAACTCCGAATGCCGGAAATCCAGAGTGTGGCAGTCAGAGTGCGGGGGATAAGCTTCGTGCTCGAAAGGGAAACAGCCCAGACCGTCGGCTAAGGCCCCTAATTCCATGCTAAGTGGGAAACGATGTTCGATTGCAGAGACAACCAGGATGTTGGCTTAGAAGCAGCCACCATTAAAAGAGTGCGTAACAGCTCACTGGTCAAGTGGTCGGGCGCGGACAATGTAACGGGGCTCAAGCATGGAGCCGAAGCCACGGACTTCGTGTTTACACGGAGTGGTAGGGGAGCGTTCCCATTGCAGTGAAGCGGCGGCGGAAGCCAGCCGTGGAGCGATGGGAAGTGAGAATGCTGGCATGAGTAACGAAAGAGGAGTGAGAAACTCCTCCGCCGAATGCCTAAGGGTTCCTGAGTAAAGCTAATCTACTCAGGGTTAGTCGGGACCTAAGCCGAGGCCGCAAGGCGTAGGCGATGGACAACAGGTTGATATTCCTGTACCACGTAGCAACCGTTACCACCAATGGCGGGACGGGGTAGGCTAGGGGAACCCAGGCGATGGTCGTCCTGGGGTAACCGCGTAGGGCGGGTGATAGGGAAATCCGTCACCCATCAAGCCTGAGACGGGATGCCGAGTCCGCATGGACGAAGTCCTTGAAGCCATGCCTCCTAGAAAATCGTCTAGGGAGGTTGCGCGTGCCCGTACCAAAACCGACACAGGTAGGCAGGTAGAGAATACCAAGGCGATCGGAAGAACCCTCGTTAAGGAACTCGGCAAAATGGCCCCGTAACTTCGGGAGAAGGGGCGCCCCAGTAGAGTGGAATTCCCTCGCGGAATCGAGCTCGAGGGGGCCGCAGTGAAACGGCCCAAGCGACTGTTTACCAAAAACACAGGTCTCTGCGAAGTCGTAAGACGACGTATAGGGGCTGACGCCTGCCCGGTGCTGGAAGGTCACGAGGAGAGGTTAGCCTTCGGGCGAAGCTTTGAATCCAAGCCCCAGTAAACGGCGGCGGTAACTATAACCGTCCTAAGGTAGCGAAATTCCTTGTCGGGTAAGTTCCGACCTGCACGAATGGCGTAACGACTTGGGCGCTGTCTCAACGAGGGATCCGGTGAAATTGTAGTCTCGGTGAAGATGCCGAGTACCCGTGGCTGGACGGAAAGACCCCGTGCACCTTTACTATAGCTTTGCGTTGGAGTTTGGTGTTTGTTGTCCAGGATAGGTGGGAGACTTTGAAGCGGGGGCGTCAGCCCTCGTGGAGTCAACCTTGGGATACCACCCTATGGATTCTGGGCTTCTAACCCGATGCCGTGATCCGGGTCGGGAACAGCGTGAGGTGGGTAGTTTGACTGGGGCGGTCGCCTCCTAAAATGTAACGGAGGCGCGCAAAGGTTCCCTCAGCACGGTTGGAAATCGTGCGTAGAGCGTAATGGCATAAGGGAGCTTGACTGCGAGACTGACAAGTCGAGCAGGGACGAAAGTCGGCCATAGTGATCCGGCGGTAGAGAGTGGAATCGCCGTCGCTCAACGGATAAAAGGTACGCCGGGGATAACAGGCTTATCCTCCCCAAGAGTCCACATCGACGGGAGGGTTTGGCACCTCGATGTCGGCTCGTCGCATCCTGGGGCTGAAGCAGGTCCCAAGGGTTGGGCTGTTCGCCCATTAAAGCGGTACGCGAGCTGGGTTCAGAACGTCGTGAGACAGTTCGGTCCCTATCCGCCATGGGCGCTGGGAACTTGAGAGGAGTCGTCTCTAGTACGAGAGGACCGAGATGAACAGACCTCTGGTGTATCAGTTGTCGTGCCAACGGCACTGCTGACTAGCTACGTCTGGACGGGATAACCGCTGAAAGCATCTAAGCGGGAAGCCCACCTCAAGATGAGGTTCCCCATCA
>CAWCXK010000004.1:0-616529 GCA_963799575.1 uncultured Thermoleophilia bacterium | reverse complement strand
CGCAACTGGGCCTTGACCTTGGAGAGCACCTGCGGGACGTTGGTCTTGCATCCCGCCTCTTCGGCCACGAAATCGAGGGCCAGAGCCGAGCAGCCATTCTGCGCGACTTGAACGTATCGCCACGAATGCTTGACTGCCGCGTCGATCAGCCCGGGGGTGAGTGAACGGGCAGTCGATGCGGGGCCCACGGTGGCGACCACAGTCGGATTCTCGGCGGTCGAATCGACCTGAACACACCACCGCAAACCCCCGACGTTCGGGCTGCCGGGAGTGCACGGAGTCTCGCTATGGCCAAGACTGCTGGCTCGGGTGACGACCGTTGCCGCACCTGCCATGACGACGAGGAGCAGCGGGACAACAATCGCGAGCCGCAGCTTCGACGATCGCACCCACGGCGCTCTCCCCTGTCGGACAGGCAGCTCGACGAGGTAGTAGGAGACCGAAGCCATGAAGAAGGTCGCCGCAATAGCGAGTAGCTTCTGGTTCAGGGCCGAAACGGCGACAAAGCTGGTAAACCAGATGATCATCGGCCAGTGCCAGAGGTAGAGCGAGTACGAAATTCTCGGCCAACGAAGCGCATTGGCCTGATGGAGATTGCTCTCCCCACAGCGGAACCGGGAACGGCCTCAAGCGTCCAAAGGAAAGAACGCGACCACGCAGGCGAACAGTAAGGATCCGCCGTGGTAGAACACGGGCGCCCGATCGCTGAGGGCCACGAATGCCGCGATCACGACGACGAGAGCCGGTGGCCACAGCAGGCTCGCCGCCCGGCGCGCGCGAGGCCCGACCGCCAACGAAGGGCGTACGGACAAGAGCACCGCGAGAGCTGCTCCGGCAAGGAGCACGTGCGCGCGGGTATCGGTGCCGAAATACGAACGTGAGGGATCCGCCCGGTCGTACTGCCACGCCATCGCACCCGTCGAGAGAAGTGCGGCCCCGGCGATCAGCCAGAGCAAGATCCAACGATTTCTGACGAGAGCGAAGCGCCAGAAGAATCAGGATCGGCCAGACGAGATAGAACTGCTCCTCAATAGCAAGCGACCACATGTGCCGTAGCGGCGACACGCTGAGGAACTGGCCGAAGTACGACTGATCGGTGGCGATGAAATGCCGAGTTCGCATAGTAGAGGAGGGTCGCGAGGATGTCTCCGCGACGGGCGGCAAGGGCTGCACTCTCGGACTGGATCGAGTGCAACTCGAACAGCATCACGGCGATGAGCAGCAAGACGGCCGGAAGCAGTCGTCGCGCCCCTTCTTGCCCAGAACCCCGGGGTAGGTCCGATGCCCTGCGTTCGCCCGGATTCGTTCAGCAACAGCAGCGTGATCAGGTAGCCGGACAAGACAAAGAAGACGTCAACCCCGAGAAAGCCGCCCCTGAACCAGCCCACGTGATACACGATCACTACGCTCACTGCCACGGCGCGCACTCCGTCGAGTGCCGGGCGGTAGTCGCCCACGCGCCCAAGCGCAGCGGGTGCGGCCGCGGGCTCGGTTGCGGCTTCTTCGCCCATGTTCCTCACCCTTGCGTCACCCGATAACGGAGGTCGCCAAGGCAATCAGCCCCACCTGCGCACGGCATCGGAGGCCGCTGCGTAGCCAGAATCGGGGTCATTGACGCCCAGGTTCGACGCGATTCCAATCTGGCGATGAGGTACCCGTCCCGGACCTCGCTCTTCATCATCGCAGTGTGATAGACGCTCGCCAGTATGGCAATGGTGTGGTGTCCCGGGAACTCGCCCTCACCCCTGCAGACCTCGTTCGCCGGCGCCAGCGGATTCCCACGGCATCGGGGTCGAGCGTGGAGGTATGCGACCAGGGTGTCGGTCGACGTCTCCGTCATCCCGGCCACCTACAGCAGGCTCGATCTCGGGGCGCGAGGGATCGACGCTGTCGTGCGCGCCTCGGTGCACTACTACAACACCGGAGCCGAGCTGGAACGGCTCGTCGAGATCGTCGCCGGCAGCGGCCGCCGGCCGTAAGACCGGGCTCCGGGTGGGGGAGACTCCGGCTTGCCGCGAACCACAACAGAGATTCGCCTACGTCGGCTCGAGCCGCACTCTCGTGGGCGCTACGGGTCCGACCCATACTTCGGCGACGTGGTCGTTTTCGACGCGTAGGAAGAGGGTCGACAGGGTGGCCTGTCGGTTGGTTGTGCGTTGGCGCAGGAGCGCGACTGCGACGACGCTACCGTCGTGGAGGGAGATCAGCTCGGTGGACGCGGGGTGGCCGAGCAGTGCTTGGGCGTGCTCTGTGACGTTGTTCTTTCCGTGGGTTGTGCTGTGCGCGGAGCGGTGCCATTGTGCGTTGTCGGCCGTGAGGCGGCTGAGGCGCTCCGTGCGTCCGAGGAGGCAGGCCTCGAGCCAGGCGCCGGCGACGGACCGGTCGCCGATCCCGTCGGCGTGCGTGCATGTGGCCGGCTGCCGGCCCCGGTCGCGTACGACGTCGATAGCCCCCACTTCCCCGCCTCCGGCCTTCCGCTTGGCGTTGACACGGGCGAATGCTCCCCCATCCCTACGTTACGCTCACGTGAGTGTTAGTCAACCGTCAGCTGCGGCTATTCCGTGCACACCTAGACCATCGGCGACCGGCACGCCGACTGGCCAGGGGCCGACACACGTCCCGCTCTTGATCGGCCGGGCGTGGTCGCGGCGGGTGCCGACCGCGTCAGAGCGGCAGGACGCCGACGATCCCCGAGATGCACGCGTGGAACGCCACCAGCCGAGCACCCGGCAGACGCCCGAGCCAGTCGAGACCGACCGTGCCGTGGCCGGGTATCACGACGGCGTGGGCGTCCCCCGTCACCCGTTCGATTCGGACGTTATGGCGCCGTAACGATCGCGTCACCCCCGGGATCGTTGCACCGTGCTCCTCCGGCGGCACCTCTGTCGAGCGACGAAGCGCGATGCGGAGCGCCTGCCGAGAAAGCCAGAGCGGGCTCAGGATGTTCGAGACCGTGACGACGATCTGTCCGGACGGCCTCGTCACCCGAACGAGCTCCGTCAGCAGCTGATCCCGCTGCCTGACGTGATTGAGCGTCTGGAGACAGATCGCGATGTCGAACGAGTCGTCGTCGAATGGAAGATCGAGCCCGTCGGCCTGAATCACGCGCCCTCGGCCGTCTAGCTGACGGCGCGTCAGCTCGACCGCCACGCCGGAGATGTCAACCGCCGTCACGACGGCACCGCGGTCGGCAAGCAGTCGATCGAAACCACCACGCGCGCACCCGCAATCGAGGACGCGCTTTCCCTCGAGATCCTGCAGCTGCGCAATGGCCAGGTCACGCCACACCGCCGTCCCGGGCAACTGATCGAGCTGCTCCAGCTGGTCGCGTTCGCGATGCCAGCGATCCCAGGCAGCTGCGTTGCCGGCCGCGGCGGACGCACCCTCGGACGCACGCTTGTGGGTTGGTGCCATCGCCTGACCCGTCGGCCGTCGGAACCTGGCTCGGAAACGCATCGACCTGACGCTACCACCGCGCCCGCCGCCGCACACCGCCCGCCATTCCGGCCACGTCACCGACAACCAAGCAGACAGCAGCGTGTTGCTCCCCGTGGCAACACGGAAGAGCGGGATGACGATCCCCGCCGGGCCCTCGAACGCACCCCTTGCATTCGAAGGTCGTTCGCACTACTGTCAGCGCGGGCACGCGGGAGGCGTTCTCGCGGTCTGCGGCACCAAAAGGGGAAGGACATTGCGGCGTTCGGGGGAGAAGGCTTGGCGGCTTGCGCTCGTTGGCGCCTGCATGATGTCATTTGTCGGCATCGCAGGTGGGAGTGTGCTCGTCCCGCGGGCCGATGCGGCATCTCCCGCGGTTTCAGTAGAGGTCGTCGTCGAGAACCCGGATTACGAGGTGCTCGCGGTGGACTCGTCCGGGATCACCTACGGGAAGTCGACGACCGACGAGCACGGCATCTGGCGATCGCTCGACGAAGGCCAGACGTGGACGAAGGTGCTGACGCTGCCTTCGAACCAGCGAGTCGTCTACATCTCGGCCCTCGCAAGTGGGACGCTCCTGGCACACGTGGACACGGGCGCACTGACGCTCTACCGCTCGGCGAACCACGGCGACACCTGGACTTCGGTGTTGGTCATGCAGCCGAACGCATCGATCTTCTACACGACCCTGACTCCGAACTCGATCACGGACGGCGGCGGCTACGTGTGGCTCGGAAGCTACAACACCGGGCCGAGCCCGCCGTACCCGAACTACATCTACCGATCCGCTGACGACGGCCAGACCTGGTCGATCGTCAACACGACCCTGACGCACCGGCACATTCACGGCGTGCGCTACAACAACGCGAACGGCAAGCTCTACGTCTTCTTCGGGGACTCGGACGGCGCGGACGGCACCTGGGTGTCTTCGGACAACGGGCTCACCCTGCAGCCGCTCTGCACCGACTACGCGTGCATCACGGTCGACGGGGCGTTCGATCCCGCAGGCACGTTCCTCCTCTTCGGCCAGGACAACTACACGTTGCAGAACCACATCGCGAAAGTGTCACTCGCGACCGGCGCGCTGACGCTCGTGATGCCGATCCCGTACGACTCGTTCTCCGCCTATCGCCTCGTCGGCGACACCTATCTCGTCGGCACGACCCACGAGGGCGGGGTGCCGGTGGTAGACCCGAACCTGCATCTGTACGCCTCGATCGACGGCGGCGCGACGTTCACGGACGTGTTCCAGGTGCCGCTTCCCTACACGGACTTTCGAGCCGACCTGCAGGTGCAGTTCTCGTACCCGAACGGCGACTTCCCGATCCAGATCGACGGCCACGGAACGACGATCGCCCGGCTCGTGACCGGAGGCACCGACCCGACGCCGCCGTCGAATTCGGGGTTGCCGGTGGTGAGTGGTGTTGCTCAGGTGGGTCAGTCGTTGGTGGGTACGGTCGGTTCGTGGTCTGGGTCGGCTCCGATTGGTTATGGGGAGCAGTGGTTGCGTTGTAATGCGGCGGGTGGGGCGTGTGTTTCGATTGGGTTGGCGACGGGTCTGTCGTATAGTCCGGTCGCTTTGGATGTGGGGTCGACGTTGCGGTTGCGGGTCAGTGCGTCGAACGGGGTGGGTGGTCCTGTGACGGCTGATAGTGCGGCTACTGCGGTTGTGGGTGCGGCCTCGGTGGTTGGTGTCAGTGACAGTTTCGATCGTGCCGATGCGGCGGCGTTGGGGGGTAGTTGGTCGGCGACGACGAGGTATGGGGCGTCGTCGTGTCTGCTTGCGATCAGTGGCAACCAGGCGGCGTATCCGGTGGGCAGGACCGGCACGTGCGACCAGTACTGGCTCGGCGACAGCGCTCAGGCTGATGGGGTCGCGTCGTTCACGGTGACCGCGCTCCCGAGCGACGGTGGCGAGTTCGATATCCAGGGTCGCATGCAAGCTCTCGGCACGACGAGTGCGGTGATCTATGAAGCGGGCTGGGTGCGCAACACGACCGGACTAGACCAATACAGCCTTTACCGGCGCACCGCGGCCGGCGCCTGGATCCAGATCGTGACGACGACCGGGCCTGACGTCGCGGTCGGCGACCAGCTCGCGTTCAAGATCCAGGGCAGCACTCTCAGCGTCTACCACCGGCCCCTCAGCACCGGCACCTGGAACCAGGTCCTCACGACCACAGACACCACGATCAGCGGCGCCGGCCGCTTCGGGATCGAGCTCTACAACGCCACCAACGGCAAGCTCGACAACTGGACAATCAGCACCGACCTCCCGGGCTCGAGCCCGCCCGTGCCGACGCCGCCGTCGAATTCGGGGTTGCCGGTGGTGAGTGGTGTTGCTCAGGTGGGTCAGTCGTTGGTGGGTACGGTCGGTTCGTGGTCTGGGTCGGCTCCGATTGGTTATGGGGAGCAGTGGTTGCGTTGTAATGCGGCGGGTGGGGCGTGTGTTTCGATTGGGTTGGCGACGGGTCTGTCGTATAGTCCGGTCGCTTTGGATGTGGGGTCGACGTTGCGGTTGCGGGTCAGTGCGTCGAACGGGGTGGGTGGCCCTGTGACGGCTGACAGTGCCGCTACCGCGATCGTCAGTAGCGCGCCCGTGCCGACGCCGCCGTCGAATTCGGGGTTGCCGGTGGTGAGTGGTGTTGCTCAGGTGGGTCAGTCGTTGGTGGGTACGGTCGGTTCGTGGTCTGGGTCGGCTCCGATTGGTTATGGGGAGCAGTGGTTGCGTTGTAATGCGGCGGGTGGGGCGTGTGTTTCGATTGGGTTGGCGACGGGTCTGTCGTATAGTCCGGTCGCTTTGGATGTGGGGTCGACGTTGCGGTTGCGGGTCAGTGCGTCGAACGGGGTGGGTGGTCCTGTGACGGCTGATAGTGCGGCTACTGCGGTTGTGGGTGCGGCCTCGGTGGTTGGTGTCAGTGACAGTTTCGATCGTGCCGATGCGGCGGCGTTGGGGGGTAGTTGGTCGGCGACGACGAGGTATGGGGCGTCGTCGTGTCTGCTTGCGATCAGTGGTAACCAGGCGGCGTATCCGGTGGGCAGGACCGGCACGTGCGATCAGTACTGGCTCGGCGACAGCGCTCAGGCTGATGGGGTCGCGTCGTTCACGGTGACCGCGCTCCCGAGCGACGGTGGCGAGTTCGATATCCAGGGTCGCATGCAGGCTCTCGGCACGACGAGCGCGGTGATCTATGAAGCGGGCTGGGTGCGCAACACGACCGGACTAGACCAATACAGCCTTTACCGGCGCACCGCGGCCGGCGCCTGGATCCAGATCGTGACGACGACCGGGCCTGACGTCGCGGTCGGCGACCAGCTCGCGTTCAAGATCCAGGGCAGCACTCTCAGCGTCTACCACCGGCCCCTCAGCACCGGCACCTGGAACCAGGTCCTCACGGCCACAGACACCACGATCAGCGGCGCCGGCCGCTTCGGGATCGAGCTCTACAACGCCACCAACGGCAAGCTCGACAACTGGACAATCAGCACCGACCTCCCGGGCTCGAGCCCGCCCGTGCCGACGCCGCCGTCGAATTCGGGGTTGCCGGTGGTGAGTGGTGTTGCTCAGGTGGGTCAGTCGTTGGTGGGTACGGTCGGTTCGTGGTCTGGGTCGGCTCCGATTGGTTATGGGGAGCAGTGGTTGCGTTGTAATGCGGCGGGTGGGGCGTGTGTTTCGATTGGGTTGGCGACGGGTCTGTCGTATAGTCCGGTCGCTTTGGATGTGGGGTCGACGTTGCGGTTGCGGGTCAGTGCGTCGAACGGGGTGGGTGGCCCTGTGACGGCTGACAGTGCCGCTACCGCGATCGTCAGTAGCGCGCCCGTGCCGACGCCGCCGTCGAATTCGGGGTTGCCGGTGGTGAGTGGTGTTGCTCAGGTGGGTCAGTCGTTGGTGGGTACGGTCGGTTCGTGGTCTGGGTCGGCTCCGATTGGTTATGGGGAGCAGTGGTTGCGTTGTAATGCGGCGGGTGGGGCGTGTGTTTCGATTGGGTTGGCGACGGGTCTGTCGTATAGTCCGGTCGCTTTGGATGTGGGGTCGACGTTGCGGTTGCGGGTCAGTGCGTCGAACGGGGTGGGTGGTCCTGTGACGGCTGATAGTGCGGCTACTGCGGTTGTGGGTGCGGCCTCGGTGGTTGGTGTCAGTGACAGTTTCGATCGTGCCGATGCGGCGGCGTTGGGGGGTAGTTGGTCGGCGACGACGAGGTATGGGGCGTCGTCGTGTCTGCTTGCGATCAGTGGTAACCAGGCGGCGTATCCGGTGGGCAGGACCGGCACGTGCGATCAGTACTGGCTCGGCGACAGCGCTCAGGCTGATGGGGTCGCGTCGTTCACGGTGACCGCGCTCCCGAGCGACGGTGGCGAGTTCGATATCCAGGGTCGCATGCAGGCTCTCGGCACGACGAGCGCGGTGATCTATGAAGCGGGCTGGGTGCGCAACACGTCCGGCCTAGACCAATACAGCCTTTACCGGCGCACCGCGGCCGGCGCCTGGATCCAGATCGTGACGACGACCGGGCCTGATGTCGCGGTCGGCGACCAGCTCGCGTTCAAGATCCAGGGCAGCACTCTCAGCGTCTACCACCGGCCCCTCAGCACCGGCACCTGGAACCAGGTCCTCACGGCCACAGACACCACGATCAGCGGCGCCGGCCGCTTCGGGATCGAGCTCTACAACGCCACCAACGGCAAGCTCGACAACTGGACAATCAGCACCGACCTCCCGTAGAGGCTCGATGCGCGCTGCATCGGTAGGGATACGCCCGGTAGCGGCCGCGCCGGTGCGAGCCGCGCCGCGCGGGCGACCGGCAAACCGGTAGCGTCGGGCCGTGCTCCGCCTCGCCGAGATCCTCCTCGAGCCGCGCCCCGCGACCACCTGGACGCAGCTCCGCCAGCTCGGGATCGACGAGGCCGTCGGCGTGCTCCCGCGGGCGAGCGTCGACTGGCGCGCCCACGCGCCCGAACACCCCTGGGAGCACGGCCCGCTGGCGCTCTACCGGCAGCAGATCGAGGACGCGGGCTTCCGACTCACCGTGCTCGAGGACAACCCACCCATGGACAGGCTCCGGCTCGGCCTGCCCGGCCGCGACGAGGAGCTCGAGGCGGTGCTGGAGCTGATCCGCGTGATGGGGCGCCTCGGGATCGAGGTGTGGTGTTACAACTGGATGCCCGTCGTCTCCTGGTCCCGCACGTCGGTGGCGCGGCAGGGTAGAGCAGGCGCCGAGGTGACGGCCTTCGATGCGTCCACGTGGGAAGGTGTCACGCTGCCTGTCGAGGCGCCCGTGGCAGAGGAGACGCTCTGGGAGACGCTCGCCTGGTTCCTCGAGCGCGCCGTCCCCGTGGCGGAGGAGGCAGGGATCAAGCTCGCGCTGCACCCCGACGACCCGCCGCTGTCGCCCGTTCGCGGCATCGGCCGCATCATCCGCACGGTCGAGGCGTACGACCGCGTGTTCGAGCTGCAGCCGAGCCTCGCGAACGGGATGACGTTCTGTCAGGGCAACATCACGATGATGACCGACGACCTGCCGGCCGCGATCCGCCATTTCGGTGAGGCGGGCCGGATCCACTTCGTGCACTTCCGCGACGTGCGCGGCACGCCCGAGAGCTTCGAGGAGACGTTCGTCGACGAAGGGCCAACCGACATGGCCGCGTGCATCCGCGCGTACCTCGAAGCGGGCGTCGATGCGCCTCTGCGCTCCGACCACTCGCCGACCCTCGCGGGCGACACCGCGCTCGTTCCGGGCTATCCCACGCTCGGCCGCTTGCACGCAATCGGCTACGTGCAGGGCCTGATCGCCGCTTGCGGCTCAGGCCAAGCGTACGACCCCTGATTCCGGCGCGACGGGCGTCAGCCGCGAGCCGGTGCGGATCGAGGCGCCACGGCGGGAACAGAGAGCATCCTCGTGACTGTCTTCTTCCGGCCGGTGGTTTCCGTAAGCCGGATTCGGAGCTGCGCCGGCCCCTGGCTGACGCGGCGATCGAGCGGAATCTCGATTGTCCGGCGTTTGCTGATTCTCGGGATGTGACGTCGCGCCAGGGTGTGTCGGTCGCGAACGAGGCTGATGTCTGCCGCGATCGTGTGGTCGGTGCTTATCTGCACGAAGAGCACGCGGTGGCCCGGCGCCAGCCGTCGGATCCAGGCAGCCCTCAGAGAATAGGACGCGACCGATGGCTGCCGGCTTTGAGAGGGACTGATCTCCTCGGTGGTGAGAGCGTGCGCCGGCCGTGGGTCTGAAGGAGCATCCCTCGGCTGCGCCACCGGCGGCGGGATCGGGGCGGCAGCGAGAAGCGCCGCCTGTACCCACTGCCATCGCCGGTCGACAGAGCCCCGTCGTCCCCCGTTGACGAAGAGGGCGTCGAACACGTGCGGCTCGACGGAGCTCAGGGTCGTGACCGAGCACCTGCAGTGGGGATGTGCCCGTCCGGCGTCGGCGTCGGCCGGGCTCGCGAAGATCTCTGTTGGCGGCGTGGCTGCGGCAGGCGGTGCAGGAGGAGCAGCCGCAACCGTCCGGATCCAGGCCCCACACACTGACGGTCAAGGCAGCCCTGGCGACCGGAGCTCCGACCAGCACCGCCGTTCCGAACGCGAGCAGGCCGGAATTCACGAGCCGACGCCGCGTGATGGCTGGAGCGAGTGTCGCTCGGCCGAGGGAGCCGCAGCTTGGTTGCGATGACCATAGGTGAGCCGGTGTCCCGAGACTGCTCTCGTCTCATCCGAGAGCGGAAACCGCCCCCGTCCGAACCAGAGGTCCGTCCCGGCTGATCCGGCTCGACCACCGCGCTGCGGCTTCCACGACTCGAGCAACGATCTCATTCTCCATGTCACGCAAGGCACATCGTCGGCGCGGTCCGTGCTGCGATCCCCCCGATAGGGGGACATCGGAGCTACGAGCACGTGTTGCCTCGCGCCTTCGCGCCTCGCGACGGCCGAATCGGGCGGCCGTTGACAGCCGGCACCCGGAGCAGTTTCCAGGAGTCAAACGGGGGGTGCTCGTCTGACTGGAGATGCGAAGCATGAGATTCATGGCCAAGGGGGCCGCGGCGACCGTGGACGGCGTCCGGCAGGGGAGAACGGCGCAGCGGAGGCCCGCGAGCCTCGCGAACCCACTCCTGATCCCGAGATCGAGTACGCCGCGGGCTGCCTCCGACCCGTTCGCCGCCGGCGGGTTGGGAGTGGCTCAGATCTGAAAGAGAAATGCAGAAGGCCCGAGCGCCAGGGGAGACGCATCGGGCCTTGACTGCTGCGGTTGCCAACTCTCCAGGGGAAGGCGATTCCCAAGTCGACATAGTTGACATCGGTAGGACGCCTCGCAATGCGAACCCCCCAAAGGGGGAGGTTTCGATCTCGGCCCGCTCGTTGCCTCGGTCGAGGCGGCGACAGGCCGGCCTTTTCGTCCGTCCGACTCGACGGGCGGTCGAGCTCGTTGCGGGCAGCGTCCCGGAAATCCCCCTTTCAGGGCAGGTCCCTCACCCGGTCTGTGCCGAAATCGTCAGGGAACGGCTCTGCCTGCGGTAGGCGGAGACGCTTCAGCAGTTGCGGTTTCAGCAGTACATCTCCAGAAGGAAGGCGATTAGATGATCAAGTCTGGCAAGCAGGGCTGGACCCTGCTCGCGTTTGGCCTCGCAACGGCCGTCCTGGCCGTTGGCGGGTACGCGTACTTCACGAGCACGGGCAACGGCTCGGGCTCGGCGACCGTCGGCACCTCGACGGCCTGGCAGGTCGACACGTTCGCGGCCGCGGGCGGCCCTCTGACGCCGGGCGGCCTTGCCGCCACGTATCAGACGGTCGACTACACGGTGAAGAACAACGGGTCCGGTCAGCAGAACCTCGCCAACGTGACCGTCAAGGTCGCGACTGCTGCGGGCGCCGTGTGGTCGGCGCAGGCGGATACGCTCAAGCCGGCCTGCACGAAGGACGACTTCCAGTTGTCCGCAAACGGCGGCACGACCTGGTCGGCGATCGGAGCACCGGTGATCGATGCCGCGCTCGCAGGCAACAAGGCGGCCGGAAGCACGACCGCGCACGCGACGATCACGATCCGCATGGTCGACACGGGTGCGAACCAGGACAACTGCAAGACGCTGACCGTCCCGCTGTACCTGACGGCAGCCTAGAACGACGCTCAGCTGGTGGAGGGACGGCAGCCGCCGTCCCTCCACCGATCCGCAGCTCTCGTGCGGGCTCGAAGGCCCGCTGTCCCGCCGATCAGAAAGCAGAGCTCGAAGGCATGACCCCAGGGGAGCACGCATGATCCGGATTGCCGCCACGAAGCCGGCGCGACTACCGCTCGCCGGAGCGGTCGTGGTCGTCGCCATGGCCGTCGCGGTCGGCGTGCTCGCCTACTGGTCGAGCAGCGGTACCGGCAACGCCGCGGTGAGCGTCGGCACGCTCGCGGCACCCTCGATCACGAGCGCGACGCCCGGTGGCGGGTCGGTCTCCCTTGCCTGGTCGACGGTGGCCGCCCCAGGCCCCGGCGCGATCACCTACTCCGTGGAGCGCGGCGCCGGGAGCGCGGGCGGGACGTGCCCGACCGCCGCTTCGCCCACGAGCGTGACGGCATGCACCGATACCGGCCTGGCGCCGGGCACCTACTCCTATACGGTCACCGCGCACTGGCGCGGCTGGACGGCGAAGAGCACCGTCACCGCTGCCACCGTCACGTCCGGAGCAGCCACGCAGCTCGTCTTGACTCCGGCGACGACGAGCCCGACGGCCGGGGCGGCCGACAACCTCACGATCACCGCGAAGGACGCTGCCAACGCGACCGTCACGGGCTACACCGGCGACAAGCTCCTCACGTTCTCGGGCGCCGGCACGATCGGTGCGCTCCAGCCGACCGTGACCGACAAGACCGGAGCTGCGGTCGCCTTCGGCACGGCCACCACGATCACCTTTACGAACGGCGTCGCCACCATCGCCGGCGCGAGCAACGGCGTCATGCGGCTCTACAAGGCCGAGGCGACGAGCATCGTCGTCGGCGACGGCACGATCTCGAACGGTACGGGCGTCGCGGTCACGGTCGGGCCAGGACTCGCCTCGAAGCTGGGATTCACCCAGCAACCGAGCGGATCGACGGGCGGCGTAGCGTTCGCCACCCAACCGAAGGTGGCGGTTCAGGACGCGTCCGGCAACACCGTCACGACCGCCTCCAACTCGGTCACGCTCGCCCTCACGACCCCGGCCGGAGCGACGCTGAGCTGCACCACGAACCCGCTCGCGGCGTCGTCAGGTGTCGCGAGCTTCGCCTCCTGCAAGGTGAACCTCGCCAACACGTACACGCTGACGGCGACCGCCACGGGTTTGACGGCCGCCTCGAGCAGCAGCTTCGTGGTCGCGGTCGGCGCTGCCGCGAAGCTCGCGTTTGGCCAGCAGCCGAGCGGCTCGACCGGCGGGGTGGAACTGGCGACCCAGCCGAAGGTCGCAATCCAGGACCTCGGCGGGAACACGGTGACGACCGACGCGAGCTCGGTCACGCTCGCCCTCACGACACCAGCGGGGGCAACGCTGAGCTGCGCCACCAACCCACTCATCGCGACCGCCGGCGTCGCGACGTTCGCGGGCTGCAAGGTGAATCTCGCCCGCGCGTACACGCTCACCGCGACCGCCACGGGCCTCACCACGGCGACGAGCAGCAGCTTCACGATCACGGTCGGGGTGCCCGCAAAGCTCGGGTTCACCCAGCAGCCGGGCGCGGCGACGGGCGGCGTGGCGGCCGCGACCCAGCCGAAGGTCGCGATCCAGGATCTCGGCGGCAACACCGTCACGACGGGCACGAACGCCGTCACGCTCGGCCTCACGACGCCGGCCGGCGCCATCTTCAGCTGCACGACCAACCCTGTCGCCGCGACGGCCGGCATCGCGACGTTCACCGGCTGCAAGGTCGATCTCGCCGGTGCGTACACACTGACGGCAACCGCCGCAGGGCTCACGTCGGCGACGAGCAACAGCTTCACCGTCTCCGTCGGCACCGCCGTGAAGCTCGGGTTCACCCAGCAGCCGAGCAGCTCGACGGGAGGCACCGCCTTCGCGACTCAACCAAGAGTCGCGATCCAGGATCTCGGCGGCAACACCGTCACCACCAAGACCAACGCAGTCACTCTGGCCCTCACGACCCCGGCCGGCGCCACCTTCGCCTGCGCGACCAACCCACTGGCGGCGGTGGCCGGCGTTGCGACGTTCGCAGGCTGCAAGGTCGATCTCGTCGGCACGTACACGCTGACGGCGACCGCCACCGGCTTCACCGTGGCCACGAGCAGCAGCTTCGAGGTCGCCGTCGGTCCTGCGGCCAGGCTGGTGTTCTCGCAGCAGCCGAGCGGCGCCGTCGCGAACGTCGTCTTCGACACCCAGCCCGAAGTGACGATCCAGGATCTCGGCGGCAACACGGTCGACAGCGACACGAGCTCGGTCACGCTGACGCTCACGACCCCAGGCGCTGCGACGCTTGCCTGCACGGAGAACCCTGTCGCCGCAACCGCTGGGGTGGCGGCGTTCACGGGCTGCGACATCGATGTGGCGGACGACTACACGCTCACGGCCTCCGACGGGACGCTGACACCGACCGACAGCGACGTGATCACGATCGACGCTCCGGGCGTGATCACCGCTCGCACCAACGGCAACTGGGACGACGTCGACACCTGGACGGCGGTCGCCGGCACGGGGTCGATCTCGACGACGACGAGCTCGTCGACCGTCACCGGCACCGGCACCGGCTTCCTGACCGAGCTCGCCGTCGGCGAAAGGCTCCTCCGGAAGAACGGCAGCACCTCGATCGGGATCGTCCAGTCGATCGAGAGCGATACATCGCTCACCCTCGCGGGCAACGCGTCGAACAACAACACGGACAGCGTGTTCACGGCCCGCCGCGTTCCGACCGTCGCCGAGGCAGTTTCGGTCGTCGGGAAGTACACGGTCACGATTCCCGCGGCATATGCCGCGGTCGCGAATTCACTCACGATCGGGAACAGCGCCAACAAGTCGGCGCAGACCGTCACGCTTGCCTCGGCGACCAGCTCGCTCACGACGGGTGGCGACATCACGATGAACGCGCCGAGTGGCAACAACGCGACACGTACGCTCGCCGTCAACAGTGGCACCCTCTCTGTCGGCGGCAATCTGAGCCTGATGGCAGGCGGGAACAGCAACTCCTCCAGCAGGATCAACCGTGTGACCCTCACGACCGGTACGGCAACGGTCACCGGTGACCTGATCTTCAACGCCGGAAACGTGGATAGCCCGAACGCCGCCCAGAGCCAACTCACGATCTCGGGCGCGGGGACCGTGAACCTGGCGGGAGCGTTCACGATCAACGGCGGCGGCGGGACGCCCGCCGCCACCCTGACGCCGGGCACGACGAGCACGTTCAACTTCAACGGCACCGCGCCGCAGACGATCCCGATCGGCGTCAGCGGCATCAACTACGCCAACCTCACCTCCAACAACACGAGCGCCTCCGGAGCGACATTGAGCGCGGCGATCACCTCGACGAGGGTCGTCGGCAACGTGCGCGTCCTCAGCGGCACGCTCGACAACGGGGGGTTCGCGATCGCGCTCGGGACGTCGAAGACATTCCAGGTTGCAGACGGCGCCACCTTCGCCGCCACGGGGACGACCGGCATGGTGACCGGCACGACGTTGACGAAGACGTTCGGCCCCGCGAGCACCGTCAGCTACGCCGGGGCCGCACAGACCGTCAGCAACGAGACCTACGGCAACCTCAGCCTCGCCGGCAGCGGCACAAAGACGCTGCCCGCCACCGGGCCGACGATCAACGGCGACCTCAGCCTCTCGGGCACAGCGGTCGCCACGGCTGCCGTCGCGCTGACCGTGACGCACGACTTCACGATCGGCGCCGGCTCGACCTTCAACGCCTCGACGTTCTCCCACATCGTCAAGGGCAGCTTCTCGTCGAACGGCACGTTCAACGCCGGCACGAGCACGTTCACCTTCAACGGCACGGCCGCCGGGACGATCGGCGGAACGATCGCACCCACCTTCAACAACCTCACCGTCGGCAACGCGGCAGGCCTGTCCCTGGAGGGCGTCGACACCACCGTCGGCGGCACGCTCGCGCTCGGAGCGAGCATCCTCGCGACCGGATCGAACCGCGTGATCGCGAGCGGCACGGTCTCGCGCACGACGGGCTTCGTCGACGGCCGGCTGCAGAAGCCGATCGCCACGGGCTCCTCCACCCGCCTGTTCGAGGTCGGCACCGGCACGACCTACACACCGATCAACGTGGTGCTCACCGGCGCGAGCGCCGGCGGCAACCTCACCGCATCCTCGACGGTCGGCCAGCATCCAGACTTCGCCGCCTCGGGGATCAGCGCCACGAAGTACGTCAACCGCTACTGGACGCTCACGGCCGGTGGTGGCCTCACAGCCGCGAGCTACACGGCGACGTTCACGTTCGTCGCGGCCGATCTCGTCGGCAGCCCCAACACCTCCGCACTCGTCGTCCGACGCTACGCCGCCCCTGCCACCTGGACGGCACCGACGTCGCCCTCCTCGACGGCGACCACGGTCACCGGAGGGTTCACGACGTCGTTCGGAGACTACGCCGCCGGGCAGTAACCGCGGACGGCGCCCGCAGCAGAGCGGCAGGGGTGCGACGGCGGCCAGGGGTGGGCGGTAGCCTCGACCTCGGCGTGCTGACGTTTCGTTGTTTCGTGGTCGACGGGAACCGGTGACGGACATCTCCGTCGCGATTTCTCGGGCCGGCCGCGGCATGAGAGCGCACCGGGAGCGCCACGAGATCGAGGTCGGGCCGCGTGCTCTGTCACTCTGGCGCGTCGGGTGAGCGCTGCCTACCGCCTTCAGCTTGGGCCGTCGCTCGGCTTCGCACAGGCGCGGGCGCTCGTTCCCTACCTGCGCGACCTGGGAATCACGCATCTCTACCTGTCTCCCGTGCTCCAGGCGGCGTCCGGCTCGACCCACGGCTACGACGTCGTCGACCCGACTCGCGTCTCGGAGGACCTGGGCGGCGAGGCTGAGCTGAGGCTTCTCTGTCAGGCCGGGCTCGACGTGATTCTCGACGTCGTCCCAAACCACATGGCACGAAGCGACGTCAATCCGTTCTGGTCCGATCCGCGACAGCGTCGTCGGTTCTTCGACGTCGATCCCGAGTCCGGAGCCCACCGCCGGTTCTTCGACGTCGATGATCTCGCCGGGGTTCGCGTCGAGGATGACGCCGTGTTCGACGAGACCCACCGGGTGGTGCTCGGCCTCGTTCGCGATGGCCTTGTGACAGGGTTGCGGATCGACCATATCGACGGTCTCGCCGACCCCCGCCGCTATCTCGAGCGGCTCCACGCTTGCGGGGTAGAGCGAATCTGGGTCGAGAAGA
The DNA here is from genome assembly GCA_963799575.1 of uncultured Thermoleophilia bacterium. Classification (GTDB taxonomy): domain Bacteria; phylum Actinomycetota; class Thermoleophilia; order Gaiellales; family Gaiellaceae; genus Gaiella. The sequence continues at coordinate 599,754 of CAWCXK010000004.1, read as the reverse complement.
TCCTCCAGCCGGGCGAGGCCCTGCGCGACTGGCCGGTCATGGGAACGACGGGCTACGACTTTCTCAACGAGGCGATGGGATTGTTCGTCGACCCGGCGGGCGAGCGGCCATTGACCGAGCTCTGGCACGAGGTGGCCGGCGACGTTCGCCCCTTTTCCGCCTACGCCGACGCTGCGAAGTTGGCGGAAGCAGTGACCACCTTTGCGCCCGAGGTGGCGCGGCTCGACCGCGAGCTGGGCGTGAGGGCAGGGACGATCGACCTCGCAGGCGCGCTCTCGTCGCTGTCCGTTTACCGGACATACGTCGAGCCGCACACGGGGCGGGTCGAGGAGGCAGACCGCGAGGTCATCGATCGCGCGGGAATTCCCGAGCCGCTCGCGCGAATCCTCTTGCTCGAGGAGCGGGGACACGACAGCTTCGTGACGCGGTTCCAGCAGACGACCGGGCCGGTCACGGCGAAGGGCGTCGAGGACACGGCCCTCTACCGCTACAACCGCTTGATCGCGCTGAACGAGGTCGGCGGCGACCCGGGTCGCTTCGGGGTCTCAATTGCAGCGTTCCACGAGGCAAACCTCGAACGCGCCCGCCGTTTCCCTCTCGGGCTTCTGACCACCCATACGCACGACGCGAAGCGCAGCGGCGACGTCCGGGCGCGCATCGCGGCACTCTCGACCATGGCGCGCGAGTGGCGCCAGACGGTGACACGCTGGCGGTCGCTCAACCGCCAACACGTCTCTGGCCCCGGCCCCGACGCAAGCGAGGAGCTCGCGATCTACCAGACGATCCTCGGCGCATGGCCGATCAGCCCGGACAGGCTCGTCCTCGCAGTGCTGAAGGCCATCAGAGAAGCGAAGCGCAATACGTCCTGGGTCGACGGCGATCCGGCCTGGGAGAGCTCCGTCGTCGCGTTCTGCCGGACGCTGTACACGAACCGACAGTTCGTCGACGAGCTCGACGCCTTCGCCGGGCGTGTCGCCCAGGTCGGGGAACGATCGTCGCTCGGGCAGGTCGTGCTCAAGCTGACATCTCCCGGGATGGGCGACATCTATCAGGGTGACGAGCTCTGGTCGCTCCAGCTCGTCGATCCCGACAATCGCGGCCCGGTCGACTTTGTCCGGCGGCGGGACGAGCTCGCAGCCCTCCGTTCCGGCCAACCGCCGACGCGCGAGACGGCGAAGCTCTTCGTCACCCACCGCGTCCTCCAGGCGCGCGCAGCACGGCCCGATGCGTTCAGCGGGTCGTACACGCCCATCGGGGCGGGGCCGGACGCGTGCTCCTTCCTCCGGGGGTCGGACGCGCTCGTGGTCGTCACGCTCCGCGGCGAACCCGGCTACCCGGTCGACGTTCCCGATGCCACATGGACAAGCGCACTCACCGGCACGACCTTTCGAGCGCGAGGTGCGGTGGCGGTCAGCGACCTCGTCGAGGACTGGCCGGTCGCGGTCCTGTTGCGCAGCTGAGACGCGGCACGCGTGCAGCGCCTTCACAACCTCTGCGGTAACGCCTCTCGCTAGCTCGCTCGGACGACGCTGAACGTCGGGGTGCGAGCCTGCTTCGCGAGCTTCTCGTCGTACATGCGTCGGTCGGCGATCTCGAGCACGCTCGTCAGGTCGTAGCCGTCCTCGGGGTACATGGCGGTACCGAAGCTTGCCTCGACGTCGCGGCTGCGTGCGTCCCGTTGGATCCGGTCGGCGAGCGTCTCGAGCTCTGCGGGGTCGTGGAGGTCAGCGATGACGACGAACTCGTCGCCACCGATTCGCGCCATCACGTCGTGCGATCGCACGCCCCGCCTGATCGAGGCGGCGAGACTCTTCAGGGCTGCGTCACCCGCTGCGTGGCCCGCGTGGTCGTTGATCTCCTTGAGCTCGTCCATGTCGATCATGACGACGCCGAACGGCTTGGCCCTGCGCCGGTTCTCCTCCCACCGTTCGTCGAGCGTGTGCCGGGTGCCGAGCCCGGTGAGAAAGTCGCGGTTGGCGCGACCGACGGCGGCCCGTACGAGCTCGCGGGTGTAGTCGACATTCGAGCCGATCAGCAGCCCGATCAGCAGCGAGACGGCGAGGCGTATGGCGCCCACGGTCGCAATCTCCGCCACCGACGCGTTCGTTCCTACAATCAGCGCAGCGACGTAGGCTGCGGTGAGGGCGGGCGCGGCGATGATCGCAGCCCGGCGGCCGCCGGCCAGGGACGCGAAGATGAGAGGAACGTAGAACAGGCTGGGGAGACCGTACGCCGCGTCGACGAGCGCGAACATGAGCAGCGCTGCGCCGGCGCTGGCGGCTGTCGCCGCCCACAGCGCCCAGGGTCGGAGGAACCGGGTTTTCATGTTGCTGCTATCGGACTGACGGGCTGATCACTGAAGCCGTGGGTGGAAAAGCGGCTCGATGTCGCCGCACGCGACGGCACCGTTTCGGCGAACGCGCGTGCAGACCGACGGGTAGACAGGTATCCGTCTCAAGGCAAATCACGAGTCAACCAGTTACGGCCGCCGCGACTTTCCGAGTTCGGCCCGGGCGAGCGAGTTCCCCCTCGGTGGTGGATTGCACAGGTTTCGGCGCGGCTGTAGTGTCACCGGTTACGTGCTTTTTCCCGTCAACCTGCACCGCCCGAACAGCTTGTCTCATGGATCGAGGGTCACGCCCCACCGGGACGGCGGAGCGCGACCCTCGACAACACGGCCGCGTCGCGGCCGGGCGCGGGCTACGGCCAGTCAGGACCGACGTAGCGGTCGAGCAGGGGCAGGCGCACAGACGCGTCCGCAGGTGCCGCAGAATGGTTCTTCATGGGGTTTCGTCCTTTCACTTCCAGTTGACAGAAACCCCGGCGCCGGGTGGTTGCCTAAAGATAATCGGATCGAAGAATTTGTCTATGCCTCGTCAAATCACTGACCACATGGACAGCCCCGAGGCGCTCGGAGCGCGGCTGAGATCGGCGCGGCTGAGCGCCGGCCTGCGGCAGGCGGACATCTCGTTTCCCGGCTGCTCGATCGGGTACATCTCACGGATCGAATCGGGCGCCAGGGCTCCGTCGCTGCAGGTGGTCCGCCGGCTCGCCGGCGCCGTTGGGGTCAGCGAGCAATGGCTGGCGCGCGGCGACGAACGACTCGAGCCCGATTTCGACCAGCAGCTTCGCGACGCCTCGATCGCGCTGCGACTGGACAGGATCGACGAGGCCGAGGAAGCGTTCGCGCAGGTCGCGGCGGCCGCGACGGACAAGAATCTGCTGGCGCGGGCAGAGGCAGGTCTCGGTCAGGTCGCGTTCCGGCAGGGCGAGGCCCACGACGCGATCGCCCGGTTGCAACATGCTTTCGAGCTCGACCCGGATCTCGACGACGCCTCGGCGGCCGACACCCTCGGTCGCAGCTATGCCCGCATCGGAGAGATGAGTGCCGCCGTCGATCTCTTCGAGCGGTGGGTGGATCGTTGCCGCGAGAGCGACGAGCCCGAGGGGCAGCTCCGCTTCGCGGTGCTTCTCTCGAACGCGCTCATCGACCGCGGCGATCACGCCGAAGCCGCCATCCTCCTCGGCAGGGTGCTGGAGGAGACCGATACCGGCGATCCGGTGGCGCTCGCGCAGGTCTACTGGTCGCGCTCCCGCCTGATGGCCCTCGGTCACGACAATGAGGGCGCTGCTCGCAACGCCCGCCGGGCACTCGATCTGCTCGAGACGAGCGAGCACACCTACTTCCGGGCGCGTGCGCACGGTCTGCTCGCGTATGCCGAGCTCGATGCCGGCAACCCGTCCCAGGCCGAGACGCTGCTCCAGCGTGGTCGCAGCCTGCTCGGCGCCGACGGCTCCCCCTTCGACTACGCGTGGTTCGACCTGGAGCAGGCGCGAGTGTTGGCGCAACTCGGCGCGACCGAGGAGGCTGCCGCGCTCGCGATGCGCGCTGCGTCCGTCATGATCGCCGAGGGACATCCCGGCGATGTGGCGCGATGCTACGCAGAGCTCGCGCGTGCGTTCGACACCCTCGACGATCTGCCTCGCGCAACCGAGCTCTACGAGCTGGCAATCGACTATCTCGACGACACGAGCGAAGCGTTCTTCCCGACGATCCTGACGGATTACGCCGATCTGCTCGAACGAATGGGCCGGACACAGGACGCGCTCAGTACCTACAGGCGTGCCGCCACCATCGCCGCAGCCCGCGATTCCAGCACCTGAGCGCGTCGACGAGAGGACATCGTCGCAGGGGCCACGGTCGAACGGCCCGCTTGTCGGGGGGATCGGCCAGTGACGCTTCGGCCGGTCCAGGTGCTCTCAGTCGTTCGCGGCGCGGAGGTCTTCGAGGGCGCCGCTGACACTGATCACGAGGGTTTCGAGCATGGCCAGCCGTCGGGTGAGCTCTTCGGTCTTGAGGGCGAACTCGGCGCGGGTGGACTCTGCCTCCTCGAGGAGGGCACGCAGGTCATCCTCCTCCGCGTTCGACACAGTCGATTCGGCAACAGTCGACGCGCCCGTCTGGGGCCCCGATTTGCCGCCGAGGCCCCGCATCTCGTCCCACTGCACGCTGAGTGCATCGGCGAGGGCGAGCCGGTCCATTCCCCAGTTCTCGACGCAGATCTCCCCGAGCATGCGGCCGGTGCTGCCCTGCATCAGGAGGGCCTCGTCAAGCTGGTCTGCGGTGATGGCGCCGTTCTCCACGAGGATGGCGCCCATCCGGCGGTAGGAAGCGTTCAAGGAGCTAGCCACCCTCATGCCATCGGCAGAGGCCCCGAAATCTTGAGGGCGAGAACGTCAATTACGGCCGCCTGGTCTCGTCCGGCCGGCCCGCCTCTTGCCGGATGCGATCGATGATGCGATGGAGCTCTCGTCGCCGCTCCGACAGGTCTCGCTCGCGCTGCGTCAGGTAGGCCAGATCGGCGGCGTGATCACCACCCGTCGCTCGGGTGCTCAGGGAGTCGATCCGCTCGTGAACGCGTAGCCGTTGCTTCGAGACTGCTCGCTCCTCCTCGACGAGACCTCGAAAGTGCCTGAGCGCCTGCGGTGAAAGGCCGGCGGGTGGTTCGTGGTGCGGCGACGCGAGCGCGACACCCGTCCGCTCGGGGAGGAGAATCCCGTCGCGATATGCCTGTTCGAGACCTGCGCTGAATCGGGATTCCTGGTCACGAGGCTCCATTGCCCTTCTTGTACCCGGCCGGCGGTTGCGGCAATCCGCCTGGGCCTAGCCTCGCTTCGCGCGGCTTTGATCGGGATGAGCCGGGTTGGACGGGCCTACGTCGCCGTTCCGGTCAGGTGCAATCACTCGTTCGAGGAATTGCCATCACCCTTCCGGTCAACCATGCTCGGTGAGTCGATCTCGGGGGAGTTTCGGCGATCGGAGTTACGGTGGTGCTTGGCGATGTGGCGGCCAAGCACCCCGACTCCACTCACGGCCTCGAGACCGTTCGAGCAACGTGGACGGGGGGACGATCAGCCGACGAGGCGCTTACGCAGGCGGCCCGCCGCGTTGGATCAGCCTCACCGACCGCACGAGGAGCTCGCGCTACGACAGTGCGAACGCGGCGGCGCTGAGCGAGATCATGGTTTCGGCGAGGATGATCGCAGTCCAACCGCCGCCGTTCGCGAGTGAATCCCCGTTGTGGATCAGCGTCCTGCCGTGATGGATGACGCCCCAGCCACTGACGACGGCAACGAGCATTGCGATGAGGACGGTCGTCTCAGGCACTCACTGATTGTCGTCGTGTGACTCCTGAACCCTGAACCCGTCGTCCCTCGATCGAGGGATCCGGGCGAAAGGCCTGGCGACGGGGAGTGGGGTTGCCGACCAAAGGACACGGTTCGTGCACCACCTCCTTCTCGACGATCCGGCGCGCTCTGATCTCTCTCCTCGGCGTTAAGGCGTGCCGAAAAACCGCCGATGGGATCATGATGGTAACGCGGCCTACCGAGATCGGGCGTGACGTGATCGTGACGGATCGACTCCGTCTCGAGCCGTGGTCGGACGCGCACTTCGACCACTTCGCCAGGTTCATGTGCGATCCGACCGCGATCCGCTTCATACGGGCCGGGCCTCTCGACCGGTCGAGCGCGCGTGACCAGCACGAGCAGTCGCTGGCCGAGTGGGATGCTCTCGGGTTCGGGAAGCGTGCGATCATCGAAGCCGAGACGGCTCGCTGGCTGGGGTTCGTCGAGTTGTCGCCCGTCGGGCCGGGCAAGGGCTTGCGCGACGAAGATGTCGAGATCGGCTACTTCGTCGTGCCCGACCGGTGGGCTGAGGGGATCGCCACCGAGGCGGCAAGCGCGAGCCGGGATGAGGCATTCAGAAGTTGTGGGCTGGACGAGCTCATCGGACGCTGCCGGGTCGAGAACGTCGCGTCGGCGCGGATCCTCGCCAAGCTGGGCTTTCGTTTCCTCCGTCTGTTCGAGATCGACACGGGGATCGTGGTGGAGATCCACCGGCTGCAACGGGAGGATTGGACGGTGGATTCCGGACGCCGGTCACGCATCGGGCTCGTGGCGGACAAGCAGGCCCGTAAGGAGTACCGCGTTACGGGATAGCGCGGCGGAGCGGCCCGCTGCCGCTCGCAGCCGTTGTGTGAGGGCGGCTCAGCCTTGTCTTGCTCGATGCCGCTGGCGGTAGCGCGAGGCATCGCGCCCGACGTGCCTGCTGTTCTTTCGACCACGCAGATTGCCGGGATTCAGGGCGGGCGCCGGGTCGTAGGCTAGGGGAGAGGACGTTGCTGGACACCTCGAGCGCAGCGGTGCTGCGCGGCCTGCTGAAGCAAGCAGCGCGCATTGACGCGAGGTGCGCGGGGAGCTACCGATCGACGATCTCCGGGTCCGAACCCGAGGTGCTGCGATTGCCGCGGAGAGGCTTCGGATCAGCTGCCCGGCAGCTCGCGGAACGACACGATCTTGTAGTCCGGATCGAGCGTGGGGAACCAGGGCGGCGCGAGATACGGGAGCGTGGAGTCGTAGTAGTAGTCGCGGTTGTCGAACCAGCCGGAGAACGAGCCTCCGCGTTGGAGAGTGGACGAGCCGCGGTGCCTCATTCTGTTCCCCGATGCGCCGGAGGTAGAGCAGCCGCTCGAGCTCGACGCCCAGCCGGTGTTGCCCCACGCGCCCCATGTTTCGGTCTGGGAGAGGAGGGCGGCGTGCCAGTCGATGTTGCCGGTGATCCAGCACGGGATGATGACCTCGTCGATCGCCTCGAGGCCGAGGACGTCCTGCGCCACGGGGCGGGTCGGTGAGGATGTTGCCGGCGTCGCTCGCGTAGAGCAGGTTTCCGCCGATGATGATCCGGCCCGGGGTTGCCACGGTGACCCGCCCTCGGACGGTGCCCTGGACGATCACGCTCACGTCAGAGTAGATGGCGCCGTTGGTCGGGACCGGCCGGGAGGCGGAGACCGTGGTGCAGCTCGGTGATGTCGAGCTCGTCTGGGGATTCGACGAGCTGCAGCCCTCGACCTTGACAGTGCCGGCTGCGTTGAAGGTCAGTCGCCAGGAGCCGTACGACGAGTCGAGATAGATGCCTCCACCCGTCGCGTCCTTGGCCGCGCTCGAGATGTCCGAGAACGACGCGAGGAACGTGTTGAAGTCGATCGCCTGTGTGAGCGGGCTCGGTGGCTGGAACAGGTTGGTGTAGGCAGTTGCCGAGCTTCCGTCGAACCCCGTCGCTCCGCCCTGCCAGCTGACGCTGCCGGTCACGCTGCCCACCGCGAAGTTGCTCCCGTAGGCGGTGCCGCCACTCCAGCTGATGTTGTGGTTCGAGTAGATGAGCCCGTACGCTGTCGCGCCGGAGGCCCAGCCGATGTCGTCGTCCGCGATCTCCTGGAAGTCGGTGATCGACGACTGCTTGACGACAGCCTCGATGACGCGGGTATTGGTCGGATTGGCGATGCTCCGCCCCGTCGACACGATCGTCACTCCCGTCTGGGCAGCAGTCGGCGGGGTGATCTGGAGGTCGTACTCGTAGCCGTTCCCGAGGCTGCACCAGTGGTCCTTGCCCTTCGAGTTCCTGAGCCAGGTCGGGCCGTAGCTCCAGACCACCGGCGCGGGCTTCGTCTTCGGGTCGCGGCACCAGTCGCTCGGAGCCGGCGATGATCCACTCGGTGACACGTAGGCGCTCGTTCCGCCCGTGCCGTCGTCCTGCCGCGTCGATTCGGCCGGATGGACCCAGTGGAGGTAGTACTGCCGGTCGTCGGCGAGCTTGGCGATGTAGTCGTCGAGGCCCGATTCCGCGGCCTCGAATGCCGACTGGCGGACGACGGCCTTGGCGCTTCGGCCGGATTCGTCGGTAACGGTGTTCACGAGCACGACCGACAGCGTCGCGAGGAGTGCGACGGCGAAGACGACGAGCACCATCGCGATGCCCTCTTCGCCTTGCAGCCGCTGAATGACGCGCCGCCTCATGCCGCTGCCCGCAGGGTCACACGGCTCGTGTACGTCCAGGTGCGCGTCGGCGAGGCCGTCGTCGCCGTCGTCACCACGATCTTGACGGCGCGCACGTTGGCGGCGGTGGCCGTGGGGGTCCCGAAGGCGTCGTAGTAGGTGAAGACGGGGGTCGCCGTCGTGACGATGCCGGGGACGAGGGTGGCCCAGGCGCCGACGGCCGGGATCGACCACGGCGCGGCGCTCGCGGTGCTGGTTGCCATAGCCCGCTGAAGCTTTCCGCCGGTCACCTGGTAGGAGATCCGTCGCAGGTGCATGGTGGGCGTCCGGTTCGGAGCGGTGAAGGTGAGCTGGGTTCCGGTCGCCGTCGAGACGCGGGCGATCGTCGTGTCGCCGCCGTTTGTCGCCTCACGGAGATCCGCGACCAGGGCATCCACTGCAGCTCTGACTTCGGTCTGGACGACGGCCTCTTCCTGGATCTGGCTGCCGTGACGGATCGAGGATCCGACGACCGTCGCGAACGCCGCGAAGAATATGCCCAACACCGCGATCGTGGTGATGAGCTCGATCAGCATGATCCCATCCTCGGCGGCAGGGTCGAGACGGCGTATCACGGCGGCGGGCGTCATGGCAGCGGGTTGAACGGGCAGGCTGCGCCGCTCGAGGAGAAGTTGACAGTGGTGTTGGTGTTCGTGGTGCCGGTGGAGCTGACGCCCGTCTTCGAGCCGCTGCGATAGGTCGGGTAGAGGCTGCAGCTGCTCAGGTTGACCTTGACGGTGTAGCCGCCCGAGCCGGAGGGCACGGTGATCGCGGGGAGAACGCCCGACGAGTTCGTCGTGTACGTGCCGCCCCACGCCGGGAGCGAGCCCACGGTGCCGTTCGGGCCGCCGGTGATGCTGACGTCCACCGAGGTGTTGGCGAGATTGGTGTTGTTGCGCTTGACGGTGACCGTGAGCGTCTTCGTCGGCGTCATCGCCGGGGCCACCATCGCCGTCGTGCCGGCGGCGAGGCTCGAGACGGTGGCGGTTCCGGTGCCGCCGTTCTTGGTCACGGTCACGGTGTACGGATTCGCCGAGCTCGCGGCCGGGACGGTGATGCTGGCGACGCCGTTGGCATCGAGCGTGTCGGTGTAGGTCTGTGGTGACATGGGGCCGCCCGAGATCGTGACGGTGGCGCCGCCGGCGACCTCTCCGGCCCAGGTCGCGGCGCTGACGTTGATCGTTCCCGTCGGCAGCGTCGAGGTTGACGTTGGTCGTCGGTGAGGTCGTGAGCGTCTGGCCCGTCAGCGTCGTCGTCTGGCCGCTCTTCGTGGCCGTGAGGGTGTACGAGCCGCCCGCAGGGACGTTCGTGAAGGTGGCCTGACCGCTCGAGTTGGTGGTTGCGGTGAGCGTGGAGAGCGAGAGAGGCCCGCCTGCGAGTGTCACCGTGGCTCCGGTGACGCTCGACCCGGCCCAGTTGACGGCGCCGACGACCGTGACGGTCGGCAGGGCGATGATCGTCGTCGTCGTCGTGGCGCCGACGACGGTCGCGCTGGCGGTGGCCGTCTGTCCGCTCATGACCGCCGTCAGGGTGTAGCCGGAGCCTGCGGGGACGTTCGAGAACAGCACTTCACCGTTGCTGTCGGCTGTGCCGGAGAGCGAGACGGATCCAGGCCCGCCCGTGAGGGAGATGGTGGCGCCGGGCACGGGGGTGCCGTTCCAGGTGGCCCTGGCCTTCAGGTGCCCGGTCGGGAGGACGAAGGTGAGGTTCGTCGCGGTCCCGCCGCTGACCGATGCGGTCTGGTTGGGGGCGCTCTGGCCGGCTCTCGCCGCGGTGACGGTATAGCCCCCTCCGGCGGGGAGTGAGCCGATGGTCGCGATGCCGCTCGCGTTCGTCGTCGCCGTCTTCGTCGCGATCGAGCGTGGGCCGCCCGACACGGTAACGGTGGCGCCGTTGACGGGTCCGCCGGCGGATGTGACGGTGGCGGTGATCGATCCGAGCGGGTCGGCCGTGACGGTTCCGGTAGCGGCGAGGTCGGTGGGGTAGTTCGAGAGGCTGGCAGGCACGCTCTGGGTCACCGGGTCGGTGTAGAAGCTCGCGGCGGCCTGGTTCGTGACGGTGATCGTGTACGACGCCGGCACGAGCAGCTCCGACGCTCCGGTCGTCGAGTTCGTGATCGTGGTGACGGTGACCGGGGACCCGGTGTACGTGTAGCTCTTCGAGCCGCGGGAGTTTGCGACCGTGAACACGACCGTGCCGACGTAGGGGGTGCCGTCGCTGTTCCTGAAATCGGCAGTGAGGGTGACGGGCTTGTAGATCTGGAGCACCTTGACGGGCGTCGCCGAGGCTGCCGCGATCTGGAAGTGGGTCGTGGTGGGATCGGGAAGCAGGATGTAGCCCGCGAAGGGCGCGATGACGAGGTCGTAGTAGGTCGATCCGGTCGCCGGATCGAGTGCCGGGAACCGGAGCAGCCCTCCCGAATCGCTCGTGTCGGCAAGCGGTGAGCTCGGGCCGTTGTTGAGGTTGACGAGGACGTCGGGTGCCGGCGTATTCAAGTAGTAGTACTGCACCTGGGCGTTCACGATGCCCTTGTTGATGCCGCCGTAGGGCGCGCGCTGGCGCGGCCCGATCTGGGTGCTCTGCTGCGTCATCAGCTTGGCATCACGGGTGCGAAAAACCTTGACCGTGACGTTCTTGTAGTTCGCCTTGGTGGCAGGGCTCGTCGGGATCGAATCGTCGACCCATGAGATCTTGATCTGCACGGTGTATCCCGTGGGAACCGTAGGACCGCCCTGGGCGGACTGATCTCCCGTCGCGTCGACGATTCCCGACGGGTTCCCGTTCGTCGTCAGGCCGACGTTGGCGTACGAGATCGACCTGATGAACTCGAGCTGGGTGTTCGCGATCTGCTCCGCGGCGGTCCGCTCGTTCGCGCCGGAGCGAGCCGAGATGGACGAGGTGAGAACACCGGCGAGTGCTGTCGATACGACGGCGAAGATGGCCATCGCCATGACCGCCTCGATGAGCGTGAACCCGTGCTCGCTCGACGCCACGCGGAGTCGCCGCGTGGCGCGGGTGAGGTGCTGCCGCCAGGGGAGAGGGACCACACGAGGCTCATCGGCACCCGGGAGGGCGGGAATACCCCTCGGACGGGGCATACACGGAGGCGTCCGCTCGCTCGGTCGTGGTTCCTTCGCGGCGCCGAGTGCGAATCCCTCGATCGAGGAACAATGATCCCCCTCCCGGGGTATCGTGACCGACCGCGAGCGCCGTACTGTCCGCCCTGTAAGCGGCTTGCGCCTCTGGCGCAGACAGGGGATGGAATGCGGTGCACGTTCGACTGTGGCGGGCCACGCCGGGGAAGCGCGGCTCGTGGTGGCGATGGGAGCGGTTCCGCGAGCGGGATCGTGCGTGGGGTAGCCGCCCTCCTCGCGCTCGCCGTGGCGGCGATCGTGGTCGGCTCGACGCCGGCCGCCGGGCAGCCGGGTCGGATGACCGATGTGGTGCAGCGGTCGCTCGAACATCGGGCGAAAGCTGATCCGAACCGGACGTTCCGGGTGATCATCCAGGCGTCGGATGGGGCGCGACTCGCCGGGCTTGCGACGACGGTGAGCGTGGCTCAGAGGCGGCATCCCGGCACGGCGCGTGGCCTGAGGAAGACGTTCGAGCTGACCCGCACTGCCGCGGCGGAGCTCACGGGAGCGCAGCTCGAGGAGATCGCGACATTGCCGGGCATCGTCAGCGTCACCGAGGACGCCTCCGTGAGGGCGACGGGGCTCGGGAATCGACAGAGCTGGCCGGAGACTGTCGGGCTGCATGGGGAGCCAGCGGCGCGATCCGCGCACTATCCGACGATCGCGATCGTCGACTCGGGGGTCGAGCCTCGCGGCGACTTCGGCAATCGTCTCATCCGGCAGGTCGACTTCACGTCGACCGGGACAAACTCGCCCGGTGACGGCTTCGGCCACGGCACGCTCGTCGCCGGACTTGCGGCCGGTGGCGGCGACGGCTTCTCGGGTGTCGAGCCGCGTGCGAGGATTCTGTCGCTCGACGTTCTCGACGACACGGGTGCGGGGAGGGTCAGCGACCTCCTCGCCGCATGCGACTGGATTCTCACCAACAAGGACAGGTTCCAGATCGGCGTCGTGAACTTCTCGCTCAACGCTGCCGTCGGCGGTGTGCAGAACGACCCGCTCGACCGGGCCGTCGAGAAGCTCTGGCTGAACGGGATCGTCGTCGTGGCCGCAGCCGGAAACTACGCGACCGGGGGTGCCGAGAGCGGCGTCGGATTCGCGCCCGCCGACGATCCGTTCGTGATCACCGTGGGCGCCGCTGACACGAACGGAACCGTCTCGCCGAGCGACGACTTCGCCGCCCCGTGGTCGGCCTGGGGCCGGACCCGGGACGGGTTCCGCAAGCCGGACATCGCCGCGCCGGGGCGCGTGCTCAACGGTCCTGCGCCAGAGGATTCGACGCTCCTCAGGAGCAACCCCGGCCGGAGAGTCGCGGACGGCTACATGTGGATGTCGGGCACGTCGTTCGCGGCACCGATCGTCTCCGGAGCGGCGGCGACGGTGCTGGCGAGCCATCCGGACTGGACGCCCGATCAGGTCAAGGGTGCGCTCATGGCCGGGGCGAGCGCGCCGACCGGGTCTCCGGCAGGCAACGCGCTCGGTGCCGGGATCGTGAACATTCCGGCGGCGATCGCCGCCGACGGGACGGCAAATCCGAATGCTGCGCTCGACCGCTTCGTCGTCGCCGACTCGCGGACGCGGACGCCGACCTTCGACGCCGCCGGCTGGGCGGCGACGGCCGCCTCCGATCCGACCTGGGACCAGGCCTCGTGGAGTAGCGCCAGCTGGTCGTCCGCCTCGTGGTCGAGCGCGAGCTGGTCGTCGATGTCCTGGGCCAACATGATCCCGGCCGGGTAGACGGCGGATCCAGATCCCATGGCTTCCGGCTACTCCGATCGGTCTCAGACATCCCAGGCGGGAGAGCCGAGCGCTTTTCGTGCCGCCGTTGCTTCGGCGGATGAAAGAGTCCCTCCGCTCGAAACCATCACCGATCCTGCCGGCGCACCGCGCAGGCTCTCCGGGTTTGCGTGGGCGTTTCTCGTCCTCACAGGTGCCGTCGCACTGTTCCTCACATGGCTCGCGGCGAGCGATATCGACCCGATTCCGACCAAGACGTGGGCGGCCTTCGCCCTGATCGCCGTGGGCGCGGCGCTGGCCCAGCTGTTCCCGGTCGTGACACCGCGCGACCAGTCGTACCACACCACCATGGTCGTCCTCGTGCCTGCGGCGCTGCTGCTCCCCGTGTGGCTCCTGCCCGTCGTCGTTGTCGTCCAGCACGTGCCCGAGTGGCTGAAGGTGCGCTACCCGTGGTACATCCAGACGTTCAACGCGAGCAACTACCTCATCGATCTGTTCGCGGCCGCCTTCGTCGGGCGCTACCTCCTGCGGGCCGACGGGCTCATCCGGAACGACGAGCTGCGCGTCGCCGCCGCGGGCCTCGCGGCCGCGGCGGTGCTCGTGCTGCTCAACCACGCGATCCTCTGTCTGATGCTGCGGCTCGGCCGCGGCCACTCGTTCCGCGATTCGGGGCTGTTCTCCGTCGAGAACCTCTCCACCGAGCTCGTGCTCGCCGCGCTCGGCGTGCTCGTCGCCTATGCGTGGACGATCAACCCGGCGCTGATTCCCTTCGCCGTCGCTCCCCTCCTTCTGATTCAGCGCTCGTTGGCCGTGCCCCAGCTCGAGCGGGAGGCCCGGCTCGACCCGAAGACCGGCCTCTTCAACGTGCGGCACTTCAGCTCCGTGCTGAACGACAAGCTCGAGATCGCCGAGCGCACCGGGCAGCAGCTCGCGCTGCTGATGATCGACCTCGACCTCCTGCGCGAGATCAACAACACCTACGGCCATCTCGCCGGCGACGCGATCCTGGAGCGGATCGCCGACGTCTTCCGGCGTGATCTTCGCAGCGACGACATTGCAGCGCGATTCGGCGGCGAGGAGTTCGTGCTGCTCCTGCCGGACACCGACCTGAACGACGCGCTCGCCCTGGCCGAGCGCGTGCGGGAGGCGATCGGGAGGCAACGCGTGACCGTGGGAGCGATCGGCGAGACGTTGTCGGCGACCGTGTCGATCGGCGTCGCGATGTATCCGCGCGACGGCACCGACCCGAGCGCGCTGATCCACCGCGCCGACCTGGCCGTGTACCGCGCCAAGATCCAGGGGCGCAACCGCGTCGTCGAAGGCGGTGCGGAGCCGCTCGTCGACCTGCTGCCGAACACCGAGCGCTGGTCGCCGTCGCGGGCCGAGACCGACCTCTCCGAGACCGGCTCGGTCATTGTGCATCCGGCCACGCTCGCGCTCACCGCGAGCTCCGCGCAGGGGACGGAGCCCGCCGGGGAGCCGGCTCCCGTCGTTCACGACATCGCAAAGAAGGTGTCGATCGCCGGCCTGCTCCTGACAACGCTCGGAGTGGTCATCACCGTCACGCAGCGGCCGTTCGACATCGTCGCACTCGTTGCCCTCGCGGCGCTCGTCGCCGGCGGCCAGGCGCTCGCCCTCCGGGCCGAGGCCGGTGCTGTGTCGGTGGGCGCCGTCGGCGCGCTCGCAGGGGCGGCATTGATCGGAGGTGGGGCGGCCGTCGTACTCGCCTTCGCGGCTGTCGCGACCGATGCGATCCTCCGGCGACCTCCGGTCTACACGTCGATCTACAACCTCGGCGTGCTGACGGCCTCGGGTCTCGCGGCTGCGGTCGTGTTCAGCTTCGGGCCGGGAAGCGTGCCGATGATCGAGACGGCCGCCTTCGGGGTTGCCGCCGGCGCGGTCTACTACGCCGTGAACACGGTCTTCCTCACCGTCGCGATCGCGCTCGAAGAAGGGAAGCCGGGTCGCGTCGTCTGGCGGCAGAACTTTGCGTGGCTCCTCCCGCACTACCTCGCCTATGGCCTCGTCGGCGCGATCGTCGCGATCGCCTACGAGCAGGTGCACGTGTACGCGCTCGCCGTGTTTCTCGTGCCGCTCGTGCTGATGCGCGCAACGCAAGTGGGGCAGCTTCGTGCCTCGCGCGAGAGCGCCGCCCGCCTGCAGGACGCGGCGAGTACGATCCACCGGCAGAACGTCTCCCTCGAGGAGGCGAACCGGCTGCTCAGGAGCCGCTCCACCGAGGCCCTCGAAGGGCTCTCAGCGACAGTGGACGCCCGGGACGCCTACACGGCAGGGCATTCGCGGCGCGTGAGGGAGCTCGCTTTGCGCATCGGCGACGAGATCGGCCTTTCTCTCGGTGAGCTCGAGATGCTCGCGCATGCAGCCCTGTTCCACGACATCGGCAAGATCGCCGTGCCGGACGCGGTGCTCATGAAGCCCGGTGCCCTGTCGGTGGCGGAGCGGGCGGTGATGCAAATCCATCCGAACGAGGGTGCCGAGATCGTGAGCAGGCTCGGCTTCCTTGCCGACGCCGTGCCCGCGATCCGCCACCACCACGAGAACTTCGACGGAACCGGCTATCCCGGAGGCCTCTCGGGCGTGGAAATCCCGCTCGGAGCGCGGATCATCCATGTCGCCGACGCTCTCGACGCGATGATGAACGCGCGGGTATACCGCCTGGGACGCTCGCTCGAGGGGACGCTCGAAGAGCTGCGCCTCGGGGCGGGCACGCAGTTCTGCCCGCGCTGCGTGGATGCTGCCCTCGCGGTGGCTCAGCGCGACGCGACAGTGCGGGAGACGCTTGCTGCTGTGAGCTAGCGGTAGCTCCCGGAGACGTTGCTGACGGTGTGAAGCGTCGGTGAGCGTGCGGGTCGTTGGCGATCTGGGCAGCCGCGAGCTCGCGCAGATGATCAGCTCGGAGCGGTGATTGCCAACGACCTGTGACCGTTCATCGGCGGCCCAGCCTCGCCGCTGCCAGCCTTCCAGGTGGGCGCGCCGCCTTCGCCTGACTAGCCGAAGGCCGCCGCATAGCCGTTCAACGCCGGCTGGCCGCCGAGGTGCGCGTACAGCACCTTCGAGCCAGGCTCGATGCGGCCGTCCCGCACGAGGTCGATCAGGGCCGCCATCGACTTGCCCTCGTAGACCGGGTCGGTGACCATGCCCTCGAGCCGGGCGCACAGGCGGATTGCCTCGATCGTCTTCTCGTCGGGGATGCCGTAGGTGCCCGCGTGCCACTCGTCGAGCAGGATGATCTCGTCGTCCGCGAGCGGGCGGCCGAGCCCGATCGCCTCGGCGGTGCGGCGGGCGATGCGTGCGATCTGGTCCCACGTCTGCTGCACGGTCGCCGACCCGTCGATGCCGAGCACGGTGCGGTCACGCTCCTGGCCCGCGAAGCCGGCGATCATGCCGGCCTGCGTCGACCCTGTCACCGAGCACACGACGATCGTGTCGAAGAAGAGTCCGAGGTGTGCCTCCTGCTCGGCCACCTCGCCGGCCCAGCCTGCAAACCCGTGGCCACCGAGCGGATGGTCGGACGCGCCGGCTGGGATGGGGTACGGCTTGCCACCACGCTCGCCCACGTCGTGCAGCGCCTCTTCCCAGCTCTGGCGGAAACCGATGTCGAAGCCCGCCTCGGACAGCCGCACGTCGGCGCCCATGATCCGCGAGAGAAGGATGTTGCCCACGGTCTCGTAGCCCGGGTCGTCCCAGTCGACCCAGTGCTCCTGCACGAGGACGCAGGCGAGACCGAGATGGGCGGCGACCGCGGCGACCTGGCGCGTGTGGTTCGACTGCACGCCGCCGATCGAGACGAGCGTGTCGCACCCCTGCGCGAGCGCATCGGCGGCGAGGTACTCGAGCTTGCGCACCTTGTTGCCACCGTAGGCGAGACCGGAGTTACAGTCCTCCCGCTTGGCCCAGATCTCGACCTTGCCGCCGAGGTGCTCGGAGAGCCGGTCGAGCCGGTGAACCGGCGAGGGTCCGAAGGTGAGAGGGACGCGGGGGTAGTCGGCCAGGGAGGGCATGAGGGGACGTTACTCCTCCGCAGGACCGCACGTGTGGGCGGGGCCACGCTCACCCGGGAAGCGCTCGAGGAGCGGCTGAATGCTCTCGACCCAGGCGTCCTGCCGGTAGGTGCGAAACATCTCCCAGGTACAGAACGTCGTCGGATCCTCGACCCGGTCGGGGAAGAGGACGCCGTCGAGGTGGTCGAGCTCGTGCTGCATCGTCCCCGCACTGAGACCGCCGAACCGCTCGACGTGCTCGGTGCCGTCAGGGTCGCGGTAGCGCACCTCCACCTCGGTCGAGCGGGGCAGCAGCCCGCGGAGGTCGGGGATGCTGAGGCACCCTTCGTAGCTCTCGTACGTCTCGTCCCCGACGGCGCGAACGACCGGGTTGACGAGCACGCGGAGACGGAGGCGCGGCTTGTACGGATACCGCGGGTTGTCGCCCACCTCGACGGCGAAGATCCGCAGCGGGATGTCGACCTGAGGCGCGGCCAGGCCGGCGCCATTCGCCGCGCGCATCGTCTCGACCAGGTCGTCGCAGATGCGCTCGAGCTCATCGGTGCCGATCTCGTCGTCGCGCACCTCACGGGCGCGGAGGCGCAGCGTGGGATGGCCGATCTGCACGATGGCGAGCACTGTCACCGTCTCGAGGCTAGCGGGGGCGGATCAACGCGCGGTGAGAAGCGCCCGCGCGCGGTGCCGCGAGAGGTTCAGCGAGCCCCAGCCGTTCCCGGCTGCGAGACGCCCCGCGAGCGGCCCGAGCGCCTCGTCGCGCAGGTCGGGTGGCAGCTTCGCGATCTGCGGCGCCGCGTCGGCGCTGAGCGTCTGGAGGTAGGCGATGTCGAGGCTGCCGGTGGTGCGCCAGCGCTCGATGTTCTGACGCGCAATCGTGCCGTCCGGATTGGCGAGCGAGAACGCAAGCAGGCCGACAGCCGCCGCAGCGATCGTCGTGCGCGCGAAGTTCCGGCGCAAGGCCGGCACGGCGCCGGCCACGACGATGAGCGCGAAGAAGCCCGCAAGCACCCACGCGAACGCCTCGGCCGCAAGCCGCAGCCGCGTCAGGCCGAAGGCGCTCTCGTAGAGGCCGAGGCGGTGGAGGGCAGAGGCGAGCAGCACCAGCGTGAGCAGGCAGAGTGAGGCGAGCAGCGCCCTCAGGGCGATGCGGTGGGAGCGGCGTGGCGCATCGGCGAGCCACAGCGCAGCTGCGATCACGGCGAGGGTCAGCAGCGCAGCCGCGAGCAGCTGCCAGTAGCCGGAGCGGGCGTACTCGGCATAGGTGAGCCCCGTCGTCCGGAGCACGTGGTCGCGCCCACCGAAGAGCACGGTGATCTGCACCGCGACAAACGCCAGGAACAGAGCAAGGAGCGCGGCGAGAGGGAGGATCCACTCGATCGGCCGTAGCGCATGGCGGGGTTCGAGCGATCGCGTCGCGATCGTCTCCCTGCGCACGAGCCCGAGCCCGAGCGCGCCTGCGAGCACCAGCACGAAGACGGAGCCACGTGCGGGCCAGAGATCGGTCGAGGGGAACGGAATCCGGCCGGCAATGGAGGCGAACGCGGCGTCGGCCGAGATCAGTAGCGCCGCGAACGGCACCGTCACGATCCCGACGAGGCCGACGCCACGCGCAACGGGCGCGACCGAGGCATTCGGACGTGGGGTGATCTCGGGCACCGACCCGAGCGCCCGCAAGGGGGCGATGGGGGCGAGGAGCCGGGCTCCGCCGACCGCCAGCGTGCCGAGCAGGACGGCGACGAAGAGGTCGATCGCGACCACCCACCCGGCATCGGAGAGGGCGGCGATGCTCACCAGTGCGATGGCCGGGATGCCGAACAGCCACAGGTCGAACGACGAGCCCGCCCCGAGCCGTGCTGTGACCGCGACCAACACGGCGACGACTGCAAAGCCGATGCCGGGCGCACCGACGGGGACGACAGCCGCCGCGACGAGTGCGGCCAGGAGAGCAGCGACTCTCACGCCGGCAGCTCCACGACCATGCGGCATCCCGTCGGCTCGGCCTGCTCGGCGTGGATCGTGCCGCCGTGGAGCTCCACGATCCAACGTGCGATGGCGAGCCCGAGTCCGGCGCCGCCGCGGTCGGCCGACCGAGCTCGATCGGAGCGGTAGAAGCGCTCGAAGACCCGCTCGATCTCGTCGTCCGCGATACCGGGACCCTGGTCGCTGACCGCGATGCACAGCCGGCCCGGCCAGCCGGTGACGTCCACGCGAACCTTGCCCCCCGCGGGCGAGTGTCGGACGGCGTTGCCGACGAGGTTCGAGAGCACCTGGCCCATGCGCTGCTCGTCGACGCCGACCTCGAGATCGGGTGGGGCGGTCGAGGTGAGAAGGAGCACGTCGCGCTCGTTGGCGGGCTCGCGCCAGTCGGTCGTCAGGCGCTCGAGCAGCGTGCGGGCCGGAACCGTGGTCAGCTCGAGCGGCACGGCTCCCGACTCGAGCTTGGAGAGGTCGAGCAGCTGCTCGACGAGCGAGCCGAGCCGCTCGACCTGCTCGAGCATCTCGCCCATCCCCTCGGGCGTCACCTGCTCGACGCCGTCGACGAGGTTCTCGAGCCGCGCGCGGAGGGCACCGATCGGCGTGCGCAGCTCGTGCGAGGCGTTCGCGACGAGGTCGCGGCGCATGCGGTCGGCCTCGTCGAGCTCCGACGCCATCGTGTTGAAGGCGCGCGCGAGCTCGCCGACCTCGTCCCGGGAGGTCGACGTGATCCTGCGCGAGTAGTCGCCACGTGCCATCGCGCGCGCCGCCGCGACCATCTCGCGCAGCGGCGAGGTCATCCCGTGGGCGAGCACCTGGACGACCGCAAGCGCGAAGGCCGCCGCGGCGAAGCCGCTGATCAGCGGCGAGAGCCCGAGTCGCTCGCCGAGCCGCACGACGCCTACGGTCACGAGCACCGCAGCGACGATCACGACTCCGAGCTTGAGCTTGATCGAGTGGAGCGAGTCGAGCGGTCTCACAGCAGCGAGTTGGTGTCGAGCGCGTAGCCGATCCCGTGCACCGTCCTGATCACGGACGGTTCGAGCTTGCGCCTGATCGAGCGGACGTGCGAGTCGACGGTGCGCTCGCCGGCGCCGTCCTTGTAGCCCCACACCTGCTCGAGCAGGCGCCGCCGGCCGTAGACGACGTGCGGCGTGAGGGCGAGGCGGTAGAGGAGATCGAACTCGGTCGGAGTGAGATGGACGTTGTCACCCGCGTAGAGGACCTCGCGGGTGGCGGGATCGATCACGAGCGTGCCGATGCGGAGGCGCTCGCTGTCGCTCTCGGCCATGGTCGACCTGTCCGCGCGGCGCAGCAGCGCCCGCACCCGCGCGACGAGCTCCCGCGGGCTGAACGGCTTGACCATGTAGTCGTCGCCGCCGACCGCGAGGCCGATCTCGAGATCCGTCTCGCTGTCCCGGGCGGTGAGCATGAGGACGGGCACGCGCCGGTCACGCTGGATCTCGCGGCACACGCCGAGGCCGTCGAGCCCCGGGAGCATCAGGTCGAGCACGACCAGATCGGGCCGGAAGCTGCGGCAGAGATCGACGCCCTCGAGGCCGTCGCCGGCGGTCTCGACCTCGAAGCCTTCCGACGTGAGTCGTGCCGCGATCGAGGCGGCGATGGTCGGCTCGTCCTCGATCACCGCGATGCGCTCCCTGCTCATGCCGTCAGCTTAGGAGCCTTCCTCGCAGATCGGGTGAGGGAGAGATGGAGATTTCGTGCAGGCCGTTCAGCCGCTTCGTGTTGCTGCGAGCGCGATGCCGTGCAGGATGTCGCGCTCGCTGACCTCGATCTCTCGGAGCTCATACCGAGTCATGATCTCGCGGAGGGCCACCAGGCCGCCGACGATCACCGGCGCCCGCGCAGGCTCGAGGCCCGGGACGCGCTCGCGCTCGGCCAGCGGCAGCGCGGCGAGCTCGCCGAGCACCCGGAGGGCCGCGGCGCGGGAGATCCGGTGGCCGTGGATCCTGACGGGGTCGTACTCGACGAGGCCAAGGTCGATCGCCGCGACCGTCGTGATCGTGCCGGCGACGCCGATCGCCGAAGCGACCTCGAGGGTGGGGAGGAGCGAGCGGACGTTGGCCGCCACCTCCTCGAGCTCGGACGAAGTGGGAGGGTCGGTCTGGAGGAACCGCTCGGTGAGCCGGACGCAGCCGGCCTGGAGGCTCGTCGCGAAGCTGACTCCGGTCGGCCCGGCCACGAGGAGCTCCGTCGAGCCGCCGCCGATGTCGACCAGCAGCACCTCGGCAGCGAGTGTGCGGTCGGAGGTCACTCCCCGAAACGTCGTCTCGGCCTCCTCCTGACCGGAGAGGAGCCGCGTCGTCCAGCCGTACCGCGCCGCGAGGCCGTCGAGGAACTCTTCGCCGTTCGAGGCGTCGCGAACGGCGCTCGTCGCCACGGCGAGGACGCGCTCGGCGCCGAGGGCCGTTGCCTCCTCGGCGTAGCGGTCGAGCGCCGCGTGAACGCGGTCGATTGCCCGCGGCAGCAGCGTCCCGCTCTCGTCGACGCCCTCACCGAGACGGGTGATCGCGAGCCGGCGCACGATCTCGGTGACGCGTCCGTCGGAGACGTCCGCGACGAGGAGGCGCGTCGAGTTGGTGCCGAGGTCGACTGCTCCGACGCGCACGCTCCGGGAGATCAGATGCCCGGGATGAACCAGAACGTGCGCCGCAGCTGGGCCTGAGCCTCGCGGATCGCGGCGAGCTGGACTTCGAGCCGGGCGCGAGACATCGCGAGCCTGCCGGTGGCGCCCTGGAGGCGCTCCGCGGCATCGGCGGCCTTCGTCTGATGGCGCTCGATCTGGCGCGTGACCTCGTTGATCCGATCCATCTCGGCCGTGATCGTCCCGCCCGCCCGCTTGGCGTCGCGGTACAGCTGCAGCCCGCGAACCACGCAGTAGGCGATTCCGGCGACGACGGCGACGAGGAGGACGGCGAGTGAGATCCAGAAGACCATGCCCGAACGCTAACAGCCTTCACCGTCGGATCGAGCAGTGCTACGCTGTATGCCGCGTCGCGGGGTGGAGCAGTCAGGTAGCTCGCCGGGCTCATAACCCGGAGGTCGCAGGTTCAAATCCTGCCCCCGCTATTAGGGAAAGCCCTGCTTGCAGGGCTTTCCCGTTTTCAGGGTTGAGCGTGCCGGTTGTCCAGGCTGGAAAGTGGTCCTCCGCGAGCCAACTCGACCCCGGCGTGAACTTCCTGACCTTGCTGGCGGCCCCGGACTTCGACGCCTGTTGGAACTGTGACAGCTCAGGATACGACCCCTCGTGCGCGGATGGATACTCATCCGTCGCAACGTTGCGGATCCCGGTGCCGACGGTTCGGTATGCGACGGCGACGAAGATGAGCCGCTGGCTCGGACAGGTGACCTTGCCGCTGGCCGCCACGCCGCTCGGCATCAACAAGCCCTACAAAACGTGCTACGTGCAGAAAAATGGAGCTAAAGATGCCTCACCGGAACACTGAGCGGATATGGCTGGAACTCCGCCGCGTCTGACGAACTGACCGTGAAGACGCGAAACCTGGGGAAAGCAACGACCTTCACCTGGTATATCGGCGGGAAGAAGATCGGCGCGCGGATAGTCAGAAAATGACCGGCGACGCGCACCCGCCGAAGCGGTCTTCGCCCCTATCGAGGCAAAGAGGCAGCGCCGACTCCCTGTCGCCCGCGCGGCTAGCCAGCCACAGTTCGGAGTCAGACGCCATCACGACTGCATGTCCGCCGACGGCCCGCTGGTTCCCAGATCCATCACTGTTCGTGTGGTTGGCACCACGGCGCGCCACCGTACCCAGGCGCCCACGATTGCGGCACGTTCACCGTCCGCTGATCCTCCAAGGTCGTCACCGCTCGCCTGCGCGCGCGTTCAGGAGTGTTCCCTGAGCGTGAGCTTGTAGAGGACGTGGGTTCGGAGTGGATGCCCCGGCTGCAGGTTGGGATGCTCGAACTCGCCGACGTACGTCATCCCTAGTCGCTCCATGACAGCGATGGAGCGGCGGTTGGCTGGCACTGTGAAGGAGACGATCTCGTCTAGGCGCGCCTCGGTGAAGCCGAACGTGAGGGCGGCGCGCGCGGCCTCGGTTGCGTAGCCGCGCCCCCAGTACTGCGCTGCGAGACGCCAACCGATCTCAACGCACGGCGTGAAGTGAGCCTCGAAGTTGGGTGCCTGCAGGCCCACGAACCCGATGAACGGTGCGACCCCGGGAACCTCCACGGCCCACAAGCCGTAGCCGCGCTTCGCGAACTGCGTCGCGATCCGATCGCACACCATGCTGTCGGACTGCGCGCGGCTCAGTGGCGCCGGATGGTGCTCCATCACGCACGGGTCAGCGTTCAGCGCTGCGAATGGTTCGAGGTCTTCCGCTCGCCAGCCACGCAGTACCACCCGACCCGCCCGCAGGACAGGCACCTCGTCGTCGGCGCTCACGAGAGCAAGCTAGTGGATTCGCGCACTAGGACAGTTCCATGCGCGCTCCCGCCAGTGGCCCGCGGAGCTATCGGGGTCTCCAGACCAGGCCCTCGCGAACTACACCCCATTTGTGCTCCAGCGCGTCTGCGATTGCAAACGGACCGACCAAGTCTGCGGGCTCTGGAAGGCTTCGAGGGTCACTCCAGATCACTTCGCTGATCTCGTCTCTCGGTATTCGGAGCTCGCCGCCCACGATTGAGCACAAGAAGGCATAGACGAGCGCTTCGTGATCCTGATCTGTGAAGGAGTAGATCCCGATCAGGCGGTCAACGTGAACCTCGAACCCTGTTTCCTCGCTGAACTCTCGGCGGGTTGCAGCTACCGGCGATTCACCCTGCTCGATCCGTCCGCCAGGAGGACCAATTTGGCGTGCCCCGTAGGTCGTCCTTGCGAGCATGACGTTTCCGTGATCGTCAAATACAACGCCAACGACGACGGATACCGACTGCGAGCCCATCGTCGCAAGCTACTACGCGAGCATGGAACGTCGTGAGACGCCCGTCTGCGCCAGATCGAGCAGTTGGCCTGCGACGCAGCGGCGTTGCTGAAGGTCTTTCCCGGCGCCCCGCACGGGCTCACTGTCACGCACTAGGATCGGTTCAACGCCGACCTGCTCGAGTTCTTCAACACCCAGGAGGCCTGACGATGTCATCCGAACCGTTGAACACCACGCAGCAGTCGATCGACGAGCTCGCGGGCACGCTCAAGCGCACGGAGCTCCAGCACAAGGCGTCCTCGATTCCCGGCCGCGAGATCGTGCAGGTCCTGACCGAGATCCCCGCGGGCGTCGAGTCGGGCTGGCACATGCACCCCGGCGAGGAGGTCGGGTACATCCTCGCCGGAACCGTGGAGATGATGATCGAGGGGCAGCCCACCCTGACCCTGCGTGCGGGCGACCCGTTCCTGATGCCACCCCGCACGCCTCACAACGCGCTGGATCTCGGTCCCGAGACGGGGATGATGCTCTCGACCTACATCGTCGAGGTGGGGGAGTCGCTCGCGACGTTCACACGATGAAGCCGCTGATCGAGGATCGCAGCGCCTCGCTCCGAGGATTTTCCGAGCGGCTCCGCCGACGGGATCGCGGTCGAGGCGCTGGAATGGCCAAAGCAATCGGAAGGAGGGAAGAGTGACACCGATCTCGCGTGGCTTCGGAGGGCGGCGGAGATCGCCGGGCGATGACGCTGCCCGGGTGCCGCCGGGGCAGTACCTCACCGACGATTTCCCTGTTCTCTCAGCCCGGCCGACGCCGCATGCCGACCTGGAGGAATGGGGCTTCATCGTTCGCGGCTTGATTTGTCCAGCGCCGCGAGTAGCCGAAGCCACCGAGGAGGAGCAGCAGCAGGATGATCACGATGATCAGGAGAATGGACTCGGGGTTCCACTCGTTCTCGGGACCGCGATATGCGTCGCTGTGTCGTTCCCGTTCGGCCAGGCCCCGAGACGCTTGCGGACGTCCGCGGTTAAGGCTCAGAATCGGCTTCAAATGCGCGTTGCGCAGAATCCTGGCCAGGATCGCCGGGCAGCCAGTCGAGTCGCAGTGGTAGCTCGCCGATGCTCTCGATCCGATGGGGCAGCTC
The DNA here is from genome assembly GCA_963799575.1 of uncultured Thermoleophilia bacterium. Classification (GTDB taxonomy): domain Bacteria; phylum Actinomycetota; class Thermoleophilia; order Gaiellales; family Gaiellaceae; genus Gaiella. The sequence goes on along the minus strand of CAWCXK010000004.1, from coordinate 574,469 downwards.
CGGCGGAACGCGCACCACCTCGCCGGCGCGGACGATCCGCATCTGACGGTCGCCGAGTAAGAACAATGCCTCGCCCTCCTCGACAGCGACCACGCGTTGACCCTGCCGCGGCTGCAGCTCGTGGAGCAATTCGCGCGGTCGAACTTTGAGGTAGACCCCCGTCAGGAGCTCGTCCTCGGTCGCCCGAGCGTCGAACCACGCGTCCGCAGCTGGCGGAATGCCGTGCTCGCGCAGACCCTCGAGGATCGCGTCGTCGTTATCGCTGTTCCGGCCGACCAGCTCGAGCACGTTCTCGGGGTAGACCCGCAGGCGCGCCATGCAGCTGTGGTCGAGCGGGCAGCCAAAGGGCGGCGCATCGGTGTCACCGCTGAGCCGCGCCCGCGCCTTGTCGAACATCCGCGGGAGATACGCGTAGCCCTGGAGCTCGTCGGCAAAGCCCCGGATCGCAGACATCGCAGAGCACGCTACCGATGGCCCCGCACCGGTGGGAAACAGGACTGCGCCGCTGAGATCGAGTGGATGTACGCTGGGTGTGGTGATCGAGGACAGCGATGCGCTGGCGGCTGTCGCAGCGATTCGGGGCGGTGACGTCGCGGTCCTGGCAGGGTTGGTCGAAGCGGTACCCGCGCTTGGCGGCTCGCGGCTGCCGGTTGCAGGAGGCCGCACTCTGCTCCACGTTGTCAGCGACTGGCCGGGATACTTCCCGAACGGGCCTGCTGTCGTCGCGTTGCTCGTTGAGGCCGGAGCGAATCCGAACGCCCGGAGCGGCGACGACGAACAGGGCGAGACGCCACTTCACTGGGCGGCGAGCAGCGACGACGTCGATGTCGCGCTGGCACTCATCCAAGGGGGTGCCGATCTCGAGGCCCCGGATGGGTCTATCGGGACGCCACTCGACAACGCGATCGGCTACGGCTGCTGGCACGTCGCTCGTCTCCTGGTCGCCCGAGGCGCCCGAGTAGACAAGCTCTGGCAGGCTGCCGCCCTCGGCCTGCTGGATCAACTGGAGTGTCTGATGCGGCCGGGAATCGACTCGGTGCAGATCTCGCAGGCGTTCTGGCACGCCTGCGCAGGCGGCCAACGGCGGGCGGCGGAGCGCTTGTTGAGCGCCGGAGCAGATCTCAACTGGGTTCCGGACTACGCGGAAGGTGCGGCGTTAGACGCCGCGATTGCCGTCGGGACACGCCAGCAGAACGTGATCGACTGGCTGCGCTCCCATGGTGCCCGTTCGGCTACTACGCAGGATTGAGCCGTCCGCCCTGAGTCTCGATTGCGCCGGTGTTCGGGACGTTGCCTCATGTCGACTACGACCCACTCGTCCCGACTGCTTCGGCGCACGCCAACGTCTGCCCCCCGAGGTCTGGTTCGACCCCCTGACTCGCCGCTTTGGCCAGGCCGCCGGCCGCCGCGTCGTCGCACGGACGTAGAATCGTCCCGTGCCCGCCCGCGACCTCGTTCACGGCATCGCCCGGGTCTTGCTTGCCCTGGTGGGTGCAGTCGCAATGACCTATCAGTTCGCCAAGCTGAACGGAATCCCGAGCTTCAGCCCGGGGAACTTCTTCAGCTTCTTCACGATTCAGTCGAACATCCTCGCCGCGACGGCGCTCGTGCTGACCGCACTGATCCGTCGAGACGAGCGATCGCGACTCTTCGATGCTCTGCGGGGTGCTGCGACCTTTTACATCACGATCACGGGGGTCGTCTTCGCCTTGTTGCTGTCGGGCCTCCAGGAAGAGCTCGACACGCACATTGCCTTCGTCAACTTCGTCGTGCACTACCTCATCCCGGTTGTCCTCGTGGTGGATTGGTTCCTCGACCCCCCTCGGCATCGTCTCGGCTCGAGAATCGCGGCCGCGTGGCTCATCTATCCGCTCACCTGGTTTGCGTACACCCTGGTGCGTGGGAGCTCGACGGGGTGGTATCCGTACCCGTTCGTCGATGTCGCCCGGCACGGCTACTCGGGTGTTCTTGCCCGGGGAGTCGTGTTCGTCCTCGCCTTCGGGATCGGAGCAGTGGCGTTCGCGATGATCAGTGATCGCCGGTCCGCCTCGGGACGCGTGCAGACCGTATGAGCGCGCGAGTGGCGTGCGAACCAACCGCGGTCGTGGCAGATAGCGGGCCGCTCCGGGATCATGTCACCGGCCCTCGTAGCCGGTCGTATCCTGGCGACGCCATTTGGTAACCCTCAGCCGAGGGTGAGCACACGGGCCGCACGCGCAGCGTCAACAAGACGCTGTTAGCTTGTAACGGACGCTGCTAGAGACGAACAAAAGTTCAGGTGGCGGGACGAGTGTCGAGGACGAGCGTCTCCAAGCCGATCTGGGTAGCGGACGTCCGGTTGAAGGAGCACACGTGAGCGACCAACGCCTTGACGAAACGCCGTCTGACGAGCAGTCGTTTGGCGAAAGCGAACAGAGCGCTGCCGACAGCGATCAGGCGCTCTCCGATCACGACCAGGCGGCCTCCGACGCCGACGAGATCAGCGCCGCCGAGGATCAACGAGTATCGGACGCGGCTCTTGCGCGGGGCGCGGAGGACGCAGTCGAGTACCTGCATGCCGTAGAAAGCCGGGCGCGGACGAGCGCCGACCGCGCCGCGGTGAGCCGGATGCGAAGCGAATCGGCGGCGGCGCGGCTTGCGACCGGCGCCGCTCGCGACGAGGCGGCCCGCCAGCGCGACCGACTGGCGGAGGAGCGCGACGAGGCGGCGCTGCTCGACGACCTCTCCCAGACGCATGGCACGACGACGACGGACCTGGCTCAGCGGGCCTCCCGGATTCGACGTCGCGCGGCGACCGACCGACAGCGCGCGGCATCCGACCGGGCACAAGCAGCCGCCGACCGGGAGGCAGCGGCCGCGGAACGGGCCGAGCTGATCCGAGACCACCACGACGCGCGACTCGACCTCATCCGGGAAGCCACAGACGAGCTCACCGGCGCCTGGACGCGACGCTTCGGGCTCGCCTCGCTCACGCGCGAGCTCGAACGCGCGTGCCGCGTCGGCCACCCACTCGTGCTCGCTTTCATCGACGTCGACGACCTCAAACAGGTGAACGACAGCGACGGGCACGCGGCAGGCGACCAACTCCTCCGGCTCGTCAGTGCCACGATCCGCAGCCACGTGCGTCCCTACGACGTGCTCGTCCGCTACGGCGGAGACGAATTCCTCTGCGCCATGCCACATCTCGAAGAAGCCGCTACACGGATCCGGCTCGGCCAGATCACCGCCGACCTCACCGCCCGCGGGGAACACCCGATCAGCTACGGCGTGGCCGCCCTCGGTGACGGCGACACCCTCGACACGCTGATCGCGCGCGCCGACGCAGACCTCCTGCGTCGCCGCACGAGCAAACGCTGAACCGCTCCTCGCGGGGATCGGGCTTTGCATCTCGCAGAGCCTTGGACTCCGCCGCTGCGCGGCTGCGAAGGCGTCTAGCGGTGTGGGCAAGATCTCACGTCAGGACTGGAGGGTATGGATCGATGCGGTTTCGAGGAATCCGAGTCGTCGGAGGATCGGCGCGGACGATCCGTACTGCGCCTGTACCGCCAGACCCTGGAGGCCGAGCCGGGTCGCTTCTTCCCAGCGTGTCCGAACGAGTGCCCGGTAGCAGCCGCCACCGCGGGCATGCGGGAGTGTCGCGCCGCCTGCAAGGTAGAGGCCCATCGGCCCTCGTTCCGCGGCGGCGTAGGCGACGGGCACGCCGTTTTGCAGGGCGAGCCATTGCATGCCGCCGCGGCGCGCCCGCTTCTCGTATGTCTCCTCCGCCAGGGCACGCTCCGCTGTTGCCGCCTCCGGCGTCCAGATGTCCGAGGCCAGCATGATCTCGAGTCCCGCCAGATGGTCGTCGAGGTTCGCGATCCGGCGTACGTCCAGGGCGTCGCCGGACGGTGGTTCGTTGGTCAGGGTCATCGCCGCGACGAGAGGTTCCAGAGGAGGGTCGGGGTCGTGGAGCCCGAGTGCACGCAGCTGGTCCGGCAGCGACCGCGGCCCAGACGAAGGCCCGACATTCCAGACGACCTGCTCGACACCCCCGACGAGGTCGTGGATCTCGCGCACCGTCGACGCGAGCGACTCCGGTTCGTCGGAGAACCGAAGCCGACAGACCCCTGCCCAGCGTCTCCTCGAGCCGATCGTCAGGCAGTACCGGCCGGTTTCGAAGCGTTCAGCCCCCTCCGGCGGCTCGAGAAAGAACTCTGGATCTTCGGCGAACTGGGCCAGGTCAGCGTTCATGCGACCATGCATGCAGCGTAGGTGAGGGGCATTGCGGCCGAGGATCTGTCTTGCTCAAGATCCGGTCGCGTTCGTCGGCAGGTATTTCACGCTGAGGGAGGGGTACGAGAACGCGAATGTGAGAACGCGCTTGAACCTGGCTCCTCGCGGCTGCTCGTGGACGGCGAGAATGTACTTGCCGTGGCACGGTTCGTTGCCTGCGAACGGGAAGTAGTGGCCTGAGCTGACGGGCTCGGGGTCGAAGACGACCCGCCCCTTGGACACGTTGGGAAGCACCGGCATGAACGAGGTGGTCAAGCCGGGATTGCACGGCTTGGCCGCCGTGGATGCGGGGCTCGTCTGAACGACGATGCGGTATTTCGAGCCCTTGCGTCCCCCCGTGAGTGCGAACAGAACGTACGGGTCGTGGTCGGTCTCCGACTCGATCTCGGCCTGCCGAGCCCCGGGGTCGGCTTTCGCGAGCACGCGTATCGGTGATGCGGCGTTCGCGGGTGGTGTCGCAGCGGCAAGCGTTGCCGTCGCTGCGACGAATGTGAGGAGTGCTGCGCTCGACGCGCGGAAGTCTCGTCTGCGTTTCATTGTGAGTTTCTCCTGGTGTGTGTGGTTGACCGTCGTCGCAGTCTCACGCCTCGGTACTTAGCCGCCGGTGCGGCCGTCAGGCGTCGTTGGGTGCGGCGAACCGCACCGCTTCCGGGGCCGCCCTGAATCACTGCGCCTAGCAAGGCCGCCGCAGCTTCGACTTTCAGGGACGCACAGAAACCATCGACCCGGGATGGCGCTTGGCGAGGCACCAGGGTGCGGCCGGCCCCACCTGAGGACGCCTGTAACCCGCCCGGTCTCCGCATCCGCGAAGGGGCACACTGCCGCTACATCGATATGACGCGCAGGGAAATGACGGAGACCATGCGGTCAGAGAGGACAGATCCAAAATGGGTGACCAAATGACAGCGAGACCCAGCACCACCGTTCGATACGAGACGAGCACGACGATCGATCGGCCCACTAGTGACGTCTTCGCGCGTCTAGCCGATCTGGATGGCTACCGGAAGTGGATGCGCCGCACGGGGTTGTTTCGCCGGTCGGGACAATCCTCCGACGGCCCGGTCGGCCCGGGAACGGCATATTTCGACGCCACCCGGATGGGCACATTCCGCGGTGAAGTGACCGACTACGAGCCGTCGGCGCGAATCGGTTTCCGCGAGACTCTCCGCTGGTTCGGTTCCGACCTGATGGAGGCCCGGCCGAGCTACATCCTGGAGGCGGACGGGGAAACGACGGTCGTTCACCACGTCGCGGAGGGTGAGCTCTTCGGGATCATGCGGTTGATGAAGCCGGTCGCAGCCCTGTTGGCGAGAAGCGAGCGGGCCCGAACAGTGGAATCGTTGAGGCGTTCGCTGGAATCGGGCTAGGTCCCGACGACGTTCCACCCAGCGCGCCGGCCGGCTTCTACTCGCCGGCGACGTCGCGGCGGAGGAAGACGAGGTAGGCGGCTGTCAGGGGCGCCACGATGTAGAGCGCACTGACCCAGAGCGATCGGATCACCGGCGTCCAGTCGGCGGGTGTGCGGAGGAAGCCGTGCCAGGCGTCGAACTGGGTGCCGAGGAGGTAGGGCCGGATCGCCTCGGTGCCGGGGAGGACGCCGAGCAACTGCATCAGGAGCGCGAACATGAGCGTCCCAACGACCGACGCGGCACTGTTGCGGGTCACGGTCGAGAGCATCAGACCGAACGCGGCGACGCCGGCGAGCGCGAGGGCGTAGATGCCGAGGCTCTCGCCGAGGAGGACGAGGCTGTGGCCGACCGGGACGGTGGTGCCGGAGAGCGACGTGAGCGGGTGCAGGCCCCACACGACCGAGCCGGCCACCAGCCCGACGATGCCCATGGCGAGCACGGCGGCGGCCATGTAGGTGAGGGTGGCGAGCGTCTTGCCGGCGAAGATCTGGCCGCGGTCGAGCGAGCGGGTGAGGATTGTCTTGAGGGTGCCGTTATTACTCTCGGAGGCCACGATGTCGCCGGCGACGAGCGCGGTGATGAGCGGTAGGCCCCAGATAGAGAGAAAGAAGAGGACGACGAACGGGGTGGCGAGGCCGGTATCGCGGAGGGTTCGTCCGAGCGGGACGTCCGTCGGCCCGGAGCCTTTCTGGATCGCGAGCGCAACGACGAACGCGATCGGGACGAGGACAGCCGCCCCGAGGCCGAGGTAGGTGCGCTTCTGGATCGAGAGCTTGAAGAGCTCCCAGCGGTAGACGGTTCCGATGCCCGACATCACGCCGCCTCTTCCTGGCCGGTGCTGACGGTGGCCGGGTCGCCCTCGGTCATGCCGAGGAACAGCTCCTCGAGGCTGGCGGAGTGGGGCGCGAGCTCCGTGAAGCCGACCCGCGCCTGGCCCAGAGCGATCGAGAGCGCGGCGACGGCTTCGTCGTTCGCACGGAAGGAAATCTCCGCACCTTCGAGCTGGACGTCTTCGAGCCCGGGGTGGGAGAGGCAGACGAGCCTCGCCCGCTCGGGCTCGACGGCGCGGAGCCGGTACTGCTCACTCGAGGTTGCCAGCAGATCGGAGAGTGCCCCTTCGTAGAGGATGCGGCCCTTGCGGATGATGGCGACGCGGTTGCAGAGCTCCTCGACCTCGGTGAGCAGATGGCTCGAGAGCAGGACGGTGATGCCTTCGTCCGCGAGGCGGCGCACGAGGGCGCGCATGTCGCGCATGCCGGCAGGGTCGAGCCCGGTCGTGGGCTCGTCGAGCAGGAGCATGCGGGGGCTGCGAATGAGGGAGGCGGCAATGCCGAGACGCTGTCGCATCCCGTGCGAGTAGCCACCGACCCTGTGCTTGGCCCGGTCGCGCAGCTCGACGATGTCGAGCACCTCGTCGATCCGGCTGCGGGCGTTGCCGCCGTCATAGTCTGCGAGGAGCTGCAGGTTCTTGCGTCCGCTCATGTAGGGGTAGAAGCGAGGCCCTTCGACGAAGCCCGCGACGCCGTCGAGGGCGCGCGCGCCCTCGAGGAGCGGGTCGCGCCCGAACAGCTTTGCCGAGCCAGAGGTGGGCCGGATCAGCCCGAGCAGCATCCGCAGCGAGGTCGTCTTGCCGGCCCCGTTGGGGCCGAGGTAGCCGAACACGTCGCCGGCCTCGACGGTGAGGTCGACGTTGTCGACCGCGACGACCTCGCCGTAGGTCTTGACGAGCCCGCGTGCGACGACGGGCCGGTCGTCACTCATCGAAGCTCCCGTGCTGCCGCTTCGGCAGCTGCCGCCGGGATCGACCCCGCGAGAGTGGTCGAGACGCCTGCGTGCTGCCAGGTGAGGATGGTGCCGAGCTGCGTTGCGAGCTCGTGGGCGGTGACGCCGTCGAGGGAGACGCTCGGCAGGCTGCCGAGCGTGCCGGAGGGGCTGCCGTTGCTTCCGGCAGGTGCTTTCCGCTGCGCGACGACGATGCCGCCGAGCCCTTGTCCGTAGGTGACGACGACCGTCTGCGACCGGGCGTCGCCGACGAGGCGGACGTCCTTGCGGGGCAGGCCGACGAGCGTGTCGGGTGCGGTGACCGGGAAGTCGACGGCTGCCTGAACGGCCGTGAGACCCGTCACGGGCGTCCCGTTGCCGGGCGCGCTACCGGCCTTGCCCGGGGTCAGCTGGCCCAGGTCGACCACCTTCGCGTTCGCGGGCGGGGCGACATCCACCGAGGAGGCGTCAACGGCGCCGTACAGGATGTCGCGCGTGGCCAGCTCGAGCACGGGGGACGAGGCGCCCTGAGCGTAGATCGCTGCGCGCAGCGGCACCGCGTGGGCGGCGTCCCACGAGACCTCGACCGACCCGAGGAGGCCGCCGTCGTGCTTCGGCGCGAGCGCGACGGTGTAGGCGGCGATCCCGCCGACGTTGGCCGGCACGGCTTCCGAGAGCGCGACGCGGACACCGACCTTCGCCAACATGTCCGTGATCTCTGCGAGGGTCGGTGGCGACTCCTTCGCCGCTGTGCCCGAGGCTGACTGGGGCAGCGCTGCCTTGTAGACGGTGTTGGACGACGCGTCGTACACGGTGACGGCGGTCGGGCTCCACACGATCTGCGCGTCGCCTGCGTTCGACTGCAGCTCTATCCGCCCGCGCCCGTCGTTCGTGAGCCACAGACGCCCCGAGCCACCCGACATCAGGACCGGGCCGGCGCTGCCGAGAAGCGCGCCGGAGGGGAACAGCTTGTTCGTGAACGTCACGCGGGCGGTGACCCCGTCGACCGGCGGGCCGGTGAGCGCGTCGTGAACGGCCTGTGCGAGCGGCTTCGGCGGGGGCGTCTGACCACCGCCTCCGCTCGCTGTCACGGCGACGACGGCAGCCGAAGCGAACAGTGCGATGACGAGAGCCGATAGGCCGAGCAGACGGACGGTGGGGAGCGTGCGCAGGTACCTCATGGTGATCCTTCCTCGGAGAGTTCCACCTCCGGTGTAGCACCGGAGTTTGAGAGTTCTCTGAGAGTCGGAAGCTCGATCGTGAAGCAGGACCCGTCGGCGAACGCGTTGCCGCCGTGCCGTTCGGCGGTGGCACGCACGATCGCGAGGCCGAGGCCGGAGCCCGAGCGGTCGTGCTCTCCGCGCCAGAACCGTTCGAACGCGTGCTCCCGGTCGGCGGGGTCGAGGCCCGGCCCCTCGTCGCAGACGGAGACGAGCGCCCGGTCTCCCGCCTGCCGCACGGTGAGCGTGACCACCCCTTCGGCCGGCCCGTACAGTCGGCGCGTTCTCGAGCAGGTTCGAGATCGCCCGCTCGAGCGCCGCTCCGTCGCCACGCACGTGCACCGGCTCGGCGGCGACGACGACGCCCGGATCGCTTCCTGCGAGCGAGGCGACGAGCCGGTCGAGCGCAACATCGTCTGCGGGCGGTGCTGCCGCCTCCTCGCGGCTGATCGCGATCAGGTCGCCGGCGAGCCGTACCAGGCGGTCGGTGTCCTCCTGGAGGTCGAAGACCAGCTCCGGCGTGGCGCCGTGCCGCGCGAGGTAGGCGACGTTGCCCTGCAGCGCCGTCAACGGAGTCCGCAGCTCGTGCGAGGCATCGGCGACGAGGCGATGCTGGGCCTCGCGCGATCGCTCGAGGCTGCCGAGCATCGCGTTCAGGGTCGTCGCGAGGCGGCCCACCTCGTCGTCGACGCCGGTCTCGGGGAGCCGCCGGCCAGGATCGGCAGTGCGCTCGATCTCGGCCGCCGACGCGGCCAGCCGTCTCAGCGGGCGAAACGCGCGGCCCAGCAGCAGCGCAACGGCCGCAGCGCCGAGAGCCGCGGCGCCGAGCGCCGAGAGCAGGACACCCACGCGCAGTGCATGGAGCGTGTCCTCGAGGTCGGTGGTCGAGGCGGCGACGACGACCGCGCCCCCGGCGGCAGGGCCACGCACGTCGGCGAGCGGAGCGACGTAGAGGCGAATCCCGTCACCCGCCTGCGTCGCGTCGGCGAACGCGGGAGCCCCCGTCACGATCACCCGTCGAGCAAGCGCGGCAGCAGGAAGCACCCGCCCGCCGAGACCCAGAGAGCGGGCGACGAGCCGCCCGCTGCGGTCGAGCACCTCCACGCTCGCGTCGGTGCCTCCCAGAGGAGACTCGAGCGCGCCGGGCGTCGTCAGCAGCGCAGGTGCCGAAGCGCTCAGCTGCGCGACGGCAACGGCACGGCGCCGCAGGGAGCTGTCCAGCGAGTGGCGGAGATGGCGTTCGACGGCGACGTCGACCGCAATGCCGAGCGTGACGACCGCGAGCATGATCGACAGCGCGGCCGCGATCACCGCCCGGCTGCGGATCGACAACCGCCTCACGCCGAAAGCACGAACCCGACGCCCCGCACCGTCTCGATCAGCGGCGGCTCACCGAGCTTGCGCCGCAGATAGGAGACGTAACGGTCGACCACGTTGAGGCCGGCAGACGCCGGGCCACCCCAGACACGGTCGAGTGCCACCTCGCGCGTGACCACGTTCCGCGCATTTCGCAGCAGGAGCTCGAGAAGATCCGTCTCTCTGGCGCTGAGGTGGAGATCTCGGCCGGCGCGACGGGCGGCCCGCGACTGCACGTCCAGCACGACGTCGGCAAAGGCGAGTACCTCGGGAACCTCGCGACCGCGGCGTAACAGCGCCCGCAGCCGTGCCGTCAGCTCCTCGGCCGCGAACGGCTTCACCAGGTAGTCGTCAGCGCCCGCGTCGAGGCCCGCGACCCGATCATCGAGCGAGTCGCGCGCCGTGAGCAGCAGAATCGGGGTCGCCATCCGCTTCGCCCGCAGCCGACGACAAACGTCGAGCCCATCGAGGCCGGGCATGGAAATATCGAGAACCACGGCGTCGGGTGCCGAACCCTCGATCGCGGCAAGCGCAGCGCCTCCGTCGGCGACGCAGGTCACCTCGTATCCCTCCGCCGAGAGCGTGCGATCGAGCATCCGCCGGATCGGGGCGTCATCGTCCACCACGAGTATCGCGGCCTTCGCCACACGTCCAGCGTAGCCCGTGACCCGTGCCGCCATCGTTCACGGTGAGCGACTACGAGTGAGCCTGCTGCGGCCGGATGGATTTCTCCCGGGACTGCTTCCCGCTCGCAGTCCCTGCCGCAGCCGGCTCAGGGGCTAGCGCAGGTCGTCAGACGGAGGTCGCGTCGGATCTTGGGGTTGAGGCCGCAGGCAAGCCCGTTCGTTCCGAACGCGATCGCCGTCCATCTGCCCGACCGGGTGTGGACGAGCACGATCGTTGCCCGCGGCCCAAGGCTGCCGTCCTGCGTGCGGGCAGCGACCCTGGCGGTTCCGAAGTCCTTGTTGACGGTCGAGACCGAGGCGCTCAGGAACCGTAGGCCCGTCCCCGCAGCGCAGCAGCCGCTCGTCGCCACGTACGTTCGCACGCCTGCCTGGAGCCCTAGCTTCTCTGCTTTCGTGGCGACCCGACGTGCGTTCGCTTGCCCGGGAAGGAGGATCACGAAGACCACAGTGAGGAGCAGGACGCGGCGCACGGTGGCCGCCAGTGTAGGTGCTGTCGGAGGCGTTCGATGGAGCAATCGGGTGGGTGCCTGCCCGGGGGAGCCAGTAGCGTTCCGGTCGTGGAGAGGGAGCGAATCGGTGGCATCCGGGTCTGGCGGCGGCGGGGGCTCGCGGTAGCGGCGGTGGCGGTCGCCGTCGTAGGCGGCTTTCTGGTGGTGCAGCACTCACGCAAGGACGGTGGTTCGCCGGGGCTCCTCGTGCCGCGGCCGCAGGCGACGCGGGTCGACCCGCTGGCCTTCGATCAGCGGGACAGTGCCGCGCTCGAGGTCTCGGCGGCATTCGCACGGAGCCACACGCTGTACGCAAAGAGCCCCGGCGGCGTCGTAGCGACCGCGACACGGACGGACTCGTTTCGCCCGTTGATCGAGCAGGCAGCAGCGGCCGGCGAGATCGACCCCGACCTGCTCGAGGCGATCGTGTTCCTCGAGAGCGGCGGCCGGCCGAACGTGATCGCGGGCGACGACCCGGCGCGGGCGTCGGGCTTGACGCAGATCGTGGCAGAGACCGGAAAGAGCTTTCTCGGCATGAAGGTCGATCTGGCCGAGAGCCGTCGGCTGACAGCGGCGATTCTGGCGTCCTCGAAGCAGGGCGATGCCGTCAAGGTGGCGGAGCTGCAGGCGAGCCGACGGTTGGTCGACGAGCGGTTCGTGCCGGCCGCCGCGCTCGCAGCGACCGTCCGCTATCTCGAGACGGCCAAAGAACGGGTCGGAGCCGACGATCTCGCTGTTGTCTCGTACCACATGGGGATCGGCAATCTCTCCCGCGTCATCCGGGCCTATGCCCGGGCGGACGGCAGCCGCACCGTGCCCGAGATCGTGGATGACGAGAAGCTGAGCTGGGTACGGATCTTCTTCGACACCTCGCCGGCGAAGAACATCAGCGCGTATCTCCTGCTCCAGCGGTTGGGTGACGACTCGCCGAGCTACTACTGGCGGGTCCTCGCCGCCGAGGAGATCATGCGGCTCTACCGGCACGACCCCAACCGGCTCGCTCAACTGGACGCGCTCCAGAACGCGAAGGCGAGCGCCGAGGAAGTCCTCCACCCGGCCGAGGAGACGGACACGATCAAGAACGCGACCGAGCTGCGGCAAGCCTGGGACGCCCACGTGCTCGAACCGCTCCCCAACGACCCCGGACGACTCTGGTTCACGGTCGACCCGACGATGGGCGAGCTCGCCCCGAAGCTCGGCCAGCCGAAGAGCCTCTACCGTGGTCTTCGCCCCGAAGCGCTCGCCACCCTCGTCTACCTCGCGCAGCGCGTCTACGACCTGAGTGGATCTACCCATCCGCTCGAGGTCACGAGCAGCGTTCGCGACGAGCCGTACCAGGACCTTCTCCGCGCCGGGAACCCGGAGGCGACGCACGGCTACTCCCTCCACACAACCGGTTATGCATTCGATATCCGGCGGAAGTACGGATCGCCCGCTCAGGCCGAGGCGTTTCAGTACGAGCTCGAGCTGCTCCGCGACCGCGGGCTCATCACGTGGGTGCGTGAACCGGCCGCGATCCACATCACCGCCTCGACCGCAGCGAAAGCGTTGATCCCAACGATGCTCGAGCGGAGCTAGCCGCTGCTCATCGATTCACGGAGACGCTCCGCCGGCCGGCCGTCCGTTCGTGCGTGCCGTGACGGCGAGTCGAGCGCGGAGTAGGAGGCTCGGCAATTCGCGACGCCGGAGCTACGACTACCATCCCGTGCGTACCAGGGCCAAGGGAGTGTCGTCGTGAGCGAGTCAGGGGGGGACGAATGAGGATCGCGCGAGTGCTGGTGGTCGTGGCGGGGGTCGCTGCTGTGGCGGCTGCGCTGATAGCGCCAGGCGCATCCGCGCAGGATGGCCTCGTCCGGGTGCAACATGCGCCGACGAAGCTCAGCATCTCCGTGCCGCGCGGCTTCAGCGTGCGGTTCACAAAGGGTGTGTACATCTTCAAATCGTCGGGTCAGACACTCACCTTCTCGCGCTCGGTCACGAGCGTCGGTGCCAAGACGTACGGCACAGCGTTGCTACGACAGATCGGTGGCAAGGTCGTCTTCCGGGCCGGTGGCGCCTCGGAGTTCGCTGCGCAGGTCAATTTCGGCAAACGCCGCGACGCGTTCGTGATCACCCGCGCGAATGGCCGGCTCGCCGTTACGACGGCGAGCGCACGCACCTCGAGCCCGCTCCGGCTCGCAACGCTCCGAGCGATCGGGCGCTCTGCGACCGGCGGTGTCTCGTTGCGCGCGCCCGCCACGGGTGGCTCGGTGAAGTCGATTCCCCTGAGGCCGTACCGTACGACTGACGGCGGAGCGTCCGCGCTCGTGCCGGTCGGCTGGACGGTCGACGGCGGCAATGGCAACATCACCGGCTTCAGCTCGAACGGCGCCTTCGCGTTCGGCCTCTCCATCAATGTGCCGCTCCCCGGCGTCGCGCCGGGCCCCGTCCCCGCCGGCATCCTCACGGCGCCCTACATGAACGCCGCCACAGCGCTGCAGCAGTTCATCCCGCGGCTCTTCAAGGTCAGCAACGTCAAGATCCGCGGCATCATCCACGACGCGGTCTTCCCCTCCTTCACGTCGTCCGGGATGCTCCGCTTCGATTACACCTCGAACGGACAGCCGTGGACCGGGGCTGCGATCGTCGCGACCGACAGCCCGACGAAGTACGGCAACCTGGCCTGGAACCTGTACTACAGCGGCATCGGCGTCCGGGTCGGCACGGATCCATCGGTCGGCGTCGGCCTGCTCAAGACGTGGAAGAGCTGGGATCCGAGCGGTGCGATCGCCACGCGCACCCGTCAGCAGATCCAGCTGATCAACGAGACCGCCGCGGTCTGGCAGCAGGCGTCGGAGTTCCGCTCGGTTACCGCCGACCGTCAGTCGCGCGACGTCGGGTGTCTCCTTGCGGGCTACTACGTGATCGAGGACAACTCACGGAAGTACGACCTACCGCCGCTCCCGTGCGGCCAGGTGTATACGCGGTAACGCGGTCGCCTTCCGCGCTTCGAGTTCGCGATTCCGCGGAAGCGCATCGCCTCACGACGGCAGTCGCCGAGCACTGGTGGCGCACGCCGGCGCGGTCGACCAAGCAGCGGGTAGGACGATCGCCGTCGTGCGGCCTCAGGCGGCGCGCTGGCGGTCGCGCTCCGCGACGGCGAGCAGGTCGCACCGCTCGTTGAGAGCGACGTTCGCGTGGCCCTTCACCCAGATCCACTCCACCGTGTGGCCGTCGGCGAGCGCGATCAGCTGCTCCCAGAGATCCCGGTTGGCGACGGGCTTCTTCGCTGACGTCACCCAGCCGCGGCGCCGCCACCCTGCGATCCAGTTCTCGGTGAACGCCTTCACGATGTACGTCGAATCGGTGTGCATCTGGACGGCGCAGGGCTCGCGCAGGCTCTGCAAGGCCTCGATCACCGCCCGCAGTTCCATCCGGTTGTTCGTCGTCCGACGCTCGCCCCCCGACAGCTCGCGCTCGCGGCCGTCGTACGACAGGATCGCCGCCCAACCACCCGGACCCGGGTTGCCGGAGCAGGCACCGTCGGTGTAGACGACGACGGTCTTGAGGGCAGCGTTCACCAGGCGACGCTATCCGCCGCATCGGACTGCGGCGTTGGGGCGGCGTGAACTGGTCGGGTGACGACGGCTACCCTGACCGGGGTCAAGCGTCCCCCAGGAGAGGATCGTTCGATGAGACGACGACGATCCGAGTCCCCGGTCGGCTCAGCCCGCCGCGACAAAGCCGCGACAACGTTCGCCCACATCAGCTACCGCGTCGATGCCGACGATGTGATCGTCGCGACCGGTGGAGACTGGGACACCGTCGCGGCCGCGAACGATGCGCCCGAGCTATGCGATCTCGGCCCGGTGAATCTCCTTGCCTCGATCAGCGACCCGACGCTGCGGGAGTTGTGGCGTCTGATCCTGAGCGACGTTCGAACATCGCAACGGATGCATGGATTCACGTTGCGCTGCGATGCTCCGATGCTGCGGCGGTGGCTCACGCTCGTCGTCGAGCCACAGGCCGAAGGCTCTATCGGGTTCAGCTCGGTCGAGACCAGGACCGAGGCGCGCCCCTACGTCGGGCTGCTCGATCGGCAGGCACCGCGGAGCGACGATCTGTTGAAGGTGTGTGCCTGGTGTGGACGAGCGCAGGCGGGTGGATGGTTCCCGGTCGAGGAGGCCGTGAAGCGACTCGGATTGTTCGAGAGGACGACGATACCCGGCATCAGCCACGGCATGTGTGAGCGCTGTCTGGCCAGCAGCATGGACCAGATCCGCGACGCGTCCCCGAGCGACGATTCCCTCGTCAGCTGACGGTCTCGGTCGGGTCGGCCTCCGCCAGAGCTGGAGCCCGAGGGCTCAGGCGTGACCGTGCGATGCGGCGCTG
Organism: uncultured Thermoleophilia bacterium; assembly: GCA_963799575.1. Lineage (GTDB taxonomy): Bacteria > Actinomycetota > Thermoleophilia > Gaiellales > Gaiellaceae > Gaiella. Next base: position 558,906 of record CAWCXK010000004.1, on the reverse strand, counting down.
CGATCGGCTGACAGAGCCCGTGCCTCGTCCTCGAGCGGCTCGCGCCTGGTCTTCGACCAGCCGTTGTGATGGGCCAGGTGCCGGATGACCGACCGGAAGAGAACCGGCCACAGGAGCCACGTGTAGAGCGCGTAGACGTTGCCTGTGAAGAAACCGAGCAGCCATCCCCGCGCTCCCGAGCCCCGGCGGGCGGCGATGCAACCGAGGATCGTGCCACCGAAGGCGAGGAGATAGAACAGGAGCAGCTGCCAGCCCGGGCCGCTGCTCCAGAGCGGCGCGATCCCGAGAAGCATCAGCGTGACGGCGGTGATGAAGGCAACGCCGATGATGCCCTGCCAGAGCGGCATCAGCAGATAGGCGAGCAGTTCGATCCGCGCGGTCCTCCCGGGCGGGGACGTCGCCAGCTCGCGCACGAGCCCGAGTGCCTGGAGGTTCCCCTGCGACCAACGGGTGCGTTGTCGGAGCAGCGGACGCAGCCTCGTCAGCCCCTGCTGTGAGACCGTGGCGCGGAGATCCTGCCGACCCTTCCAGCCACGCAACGTCAGGCGGAGGCCGAGATCCTGGTCTTCTGTCAGGCGGTCACGCCACGGCCCGGCGCCGTCTGCGACGTCGTCGAGCGCGGAGAGGCGGTTGAACTGCCCGTTGCCGCCCATCCCGGCGGTCCCCCAGTCGTTCCGTCCGGCCTGGAAGAGGTGCCCGTAGACCGCGAACTCGACATCCTGGCACCACGCGAGCGGGCGCCGACGGTTGTAGATGCGGACGAGCGATTGAACACCGCCGACGGTGGGGTCGGCGAAATGCGCGGCGGCGAACCGTGGCGCTGCGCCGTCGAGGCGACCATCTGCGTCGACGATCACCACGATCACCTCGCGGGTATCGACGTCGGCGAGAGTGTGCTTCAGGACGCGGTACGCGTGATTGAGCGCGGCTGCCTTCCCGCATCTCGCGTTCGGCAGGTCGCGGCGGACGACCTGGAGATCAGCGTGCCCGATCGCGCCGAGGATGGCGGTCGTGCCGTCGTCCGAGGCGTCGTCGATGACCATCACCGTGCGTCGAGCAACCGGAATGGCGAGAAGGCGTTCGACGCTGTCTCGAATCGTGACCTCCTCGTTGAGGGCGGGAACGAGGAACACCCAGCGGAAGCCGTCGCCGTTCTCGGGCGCCTCGGGAACGTGCGCCTCGGCGCGAGCGCCGCGGACGAACAGGAGGAAGACCCAGCAATCGATCGCGAGGATGACGAGGAGCGCGAGCCAGAACAGCACTTGGACGGCCGCGGGGAGGCCTGCGAACGGCGTAGTCAGGCCAAGGAGGATCAGTCCACCTCGTACTCGAGTGCGGTCTCGACGTCCGGGATTGCCGGCTCCTCAGGGCTACCCGGGATCCTGGGCGCGAAGCCGGCGGCGCGCGCCACCGCGGCACGGCTGTATCCCGGCCCGAACTGCTCCGGCGGATCACCGCCGAGGAGGATGTGCTCGAGCGCGCTGACGATCCGGTCGGAAGCCTTACCGTCCCCGTACGGGTTCGGAGCCTCGGCCATCTGCGCGTACGCCACCGGATCGTTGAGTAGCCGCAGCCCCTCTTCGACGATCCGCTCCGGATCGGTGCCGACGAGCCGAAGCGTTCCCGCCTCGACGCCTTCCGTGCGCTCGGTGCTGTCGCGGGCGACGAGAACAGGCTTGTTCAGCGACGGGGCCTCCTCCTGGATCCCGCCCGAATCGGTGATCACGATCGTCGAGCGGGCGAGAAGGCGCGCGAATGTCGCGTAGCCGAGCGGTTCCGTAAGGAGGACGTTGTCGATCGCGTGGAGTGGATCTGTGAGGGCCTCGCGCACCCTCGGGTTCGGGTGCACCGGAAGGACGAAGTGGACGTTCGGCTCGGCAGCGGCGAGGCGTCGGATCCCCTCGGCGATCCCGGTGAGTCCGGAACCCCAGTTCTCCCGGCGATGGGCCGTGATCACGACCACCTGCTCGTCGCCGTCGTGCAGTTCCTGCAGCTCACGATTGGCAAACTCGACCTCGATCTTCGACGCCCACCGGAGGGCATCGATGCCGGTGTTGCCGGTGACGAAGATCTGTCCGACCGGGACGTTCTCGCGCACGAGATTCTCGAGGTTCTTCGAGGTCGGCGCGAAATGCATGTCGGCGATGCAGGAGATCAGCTGTCGGTTCAGCTCCTCGGGGAACGGCGTTCGATTGCTGCCACCGGTTCGCAACCCGGCCTCCACGTGCATGACGGGGATCCGCAGATGAAAGGCCGCAAGCGCCGCCGACATTGCCGAGGTCGTGTCGCCGTGGACGAAGACGGCCGCGGGGAACCGTCCGTTGAGAATGTCCTCCACGTCCGGCGCCGAGTCGGGGTGGAGCTCGAATCGCTCGGAGCAGAAGTCCTCGAAGCGGCTGACGACCGAGGACACCCTCTCGTTAAGCCGAGATCTCCGGGCGCCGGACCAGAGGACGACGTCGGGTGTGATGCCGGCGAGGGCGAAGATATAGTCGACCATCCGGTGGTGCTGGCCGGTCGAAACCACGAGCGGCTCGTAGTGGGCGCTCTCTCGCAGCCGCAGGATCAGGGGAACGAGCTTGATCGCTTCCGGACGGGTGCCGACGACGACCGGGACGACGAGCTTCGCCGGCGGCTTCGTGGGTGAGATCGCGCGCCGATCGTGGGGACGGTCGCGAGCGTGATCCGAACCCATCGTAATTGTCCCTGACACTGGGCGACCTTTCATACGAAGGAGACGTCCGGTTGAGGTGGTTGCCTCTGTTGTCTGTATCGGTGCGCCATGCGGCACGGCGAGATCGGATCTCGATTTCCGCGGCGGGCTCCCGCCCGATTCGGTGTCGTGCACCGTCCAACGGCATCTCAGGTGGATCCCGCCGGTCTCAGGCACCCCTGATCCGGGGGAGGGTGAAGCACGAGAGCAGCCAGTGTCAGAGCTCAGGCTGCTCGGGTCGCCTCGTGCGCTCGGCGCACGTTGCTCGGCTGCGCGAGGGTGTGGGCGAGGTGTCGCCGGTAGTCCATCTTCTCTTTCCAGTGGTGGCTGATGAGCCACCGGTTGACGGGCCACGCGGTTGCGTAGCCGACGATCATCGCGATCTGCATCATCCACCAGTGGGCCGGGCTCGAGATCGGGAGCGTCGGCGACCAGAGCACGCGGGCCGACAGGATCATCCAGGCGGTCATGCCGATCTGGAAGCTGAGGATCGAGAGGGTGTCGGCGCGGATCGCGAGCCAGATCGCGTTAGCGCGCCCGAGATCAGGGCGCATCGGCGCGATCGTGAAGTACTGGAACGCGATCCCGAGCGTCCAGGCGAGAGCGAAGTCGAGTGCCAGCTCGGGATAGAGCGTCGCACCCGCAATCGTCAGACCGGCGGCGAACACGATCCACTCGCCGATGATGTCGCCGATCGTGCAGCCGGCGCCGCAATGCGAGACGGCGTTCCCGACGTTCCAGCGGCTGAGATCTGCGGGCTCGACCGACGTGCCTCTCCGCTCGAGGGAAGCTGCGTCCGCTCCCACTGCCCGCAGCCGTCCGGCCTCAGCGGCCACCCACTTCACCGACGACCGGCGGCCGCGGGTGAAGTAGAGCCACACCCAGACCGGGCCGAGGTACAGCGCGGTCGTCGGGTGCACGACGTTCATCACCGCCATCTGCTGGCGGTAGCCGAGCAGCGTCTCGTCAACGACGATCACGAGTGCAGAGCAGACGCCGATCGCGAGGAAGATCGCCCCTGCAATATCGGCCCACATCGGGGATCCCATGCGTTTGGGTTCCACCACGGCCCGATCCCGAAACGCCGCGGTGGGTTTCTCGAGGCGCGCCGGGCGGGGTGACCGGCGCCAGATGCACGCTGAGGTTCGTCGTAGGATGTCGTGCATGGCTCGGATCGAGGATTACGCGCTGCTCGGTGATCTCCAGACGGCCGCCCTCGTCAGCCGAGCAGGATCGATCGACTGGTGCTGCTTTCCGCGCTTCGACTCGGGCGCGTGCTTCGCCTCGTTGCTCGGAGGCCCCGAGAACGGGCGTTGGTCGCTCGCGCCCGTTGCCGAGTTTCGCGCGTCGAGCCGCCGGTACCGGCACGACACCCTGATTCTCGAGTCCGTCTTCGAGACCGGGGAGGGCAGCGTCCGCCTGATCGAGTTCATGCCACCGCGCGGAACCGCACCCGACATCGTCAGGATCGTCGAAGGGCTCGAAGGTACGGTCGCGATGCGGTCCGAGCTCGTGATCAGGTTCGACTACGGCGCGATCGTGCCCTGGGTGCGGCGCACCGACCACGCCCGCGTTGCGATCGCCGGCCCGGACGCTCTCTGCCTCCGGGCCCCGCGCGAGACGCACGGGGAGGGAATGACGACCGTGACGGAGTTCGCGGTCCGGCCGGGAGAGCGCATCCCCTTCGTCCTGACGTGGTTCCCGTCACATGTGGCACTCCCGGCAGCCGTTGATCCGGAGCAGGCCCTGAACGAGACAGAGCAGTACTGGCTCGAATGGGCAGGCCGCTGCGACCACCACGGCGATTACCACGAGGAAATCCACCAGTCGTTGCTATTCCTGAAGGCGCTGACCTACGAGCCGACGGGCGGTATCGTCGCAGCGCCGACGACCTCGCTGCCGGAGTGGATCGGTGGCGTGCGGAACTGGGACTACCGCTACTGCTGGCTCCGCGATGCCACGCTGACGCTGCTCGCGATGCTCAACTCGGGGTACCGCGCCGAGGCGACCGCATGGCGGCAATGGTTGCTCCGCGCAGTCGCCGGCGATCCGGCCGAGGTGCAGATCATGTACGGGATCGGGGGCGAGCGCCGTCTCGAGGAGCGAGTGCTCGACTGGCTTCCCGGCTTCGAGGGATCCGCGCCCGTGCGCGTCGGCAACGCCGCCTCCGAGCAGCTCCAGCTCGACGTGTACGGCGAGGTGATCAATGCCCTCTACCAAACCCGACTCAAGGGCGCCCCGGCCGACGACAACATCTGGTCGTTGACCCGGAAGCTGCTCGAGTGGCTCGAGGACGGGTGGCGTCGCGAGGATGCCGGGATCTGGGAGGTTCGCGGCCCGAACCGGCACTTCACCCACTCGAAGGTGATGGCCTGGGTGGCGTTCGACAGAGCCGTTCGCGCACACGATGAGTTCGGGCGGGAGGGGCCGGTCGAGCGGTGGCGAGAGCTGCGCGACGAGATCGAGGCCGAGGTGCATGCGCGGGCCTGGAACGACGACAAGCAGGCGTACAGCCAGTACTACGGTTCGGACGAGCTCGACGCCAGCGTGCTGCAGATGGGGCTCGTCGGCTTCGTCTCCCCGACCGACGAGCGCTTCGTCTCGACGGTCGACGCGATCCGTCGCGAGCTGACGATCTCGGGGCTCGTCCGCCGGTACATCCCACACGCGGAGGGAGACGTCGACGGGCTGCCGCCGGGGGAAGGCGTCTTCCTCGCCTGCTCGTTCTGGCTCGCCGAGGTTCTCGCCCGGCAGGGCAAGGTCGAGGAGGCACGCGAGCTCTTCGAGCGTCTGCTCGATCTCCGCAACGACGTCGGCCTTCTCGCCGAGGAGTACGACGTCGTGGGGAGGCGTCAGCTCGGCAATTTCCCGCAAGCGTTCACACACCTCGCGCTCGTCGGCGCCGCGATCGCGATCGGCGAGGGACGAAGCCTCATCAACGATCGCGCTCCCGTCTAGCGACGATCCCGGCGCGGAGGAGCTGCGTGCGGTGACGCATCCCAACGGCCGCCTGCTGCCGCGCGCTGTAGGATCTGCAGCATGACTGCCAACTTCTCAGCGTTGATCTCGGCCGAGCCCGGATGGCGGGCCCTCTTTGCGGACGCGAACGGAATCGAGACGGGACGCTCGCGCGTCGTTGCCTGGGCCTCGGTCGAGCGTGACGGTGTCAGCGAGATCGTCGGCATCATCGCCAACCCGAACGACCCGAAGTCCCTGGTGCCTGCCGACAGCGTCACCGACGAGGACGGCGGCTCGCTGCATCGGTACGGCTACCCGGACCCGAGGTCAGCCTGAGAGCGCGCGGTCGCGGGTCGACCCCGAGGGGCGCGCGCGAGCACGGCGACGGCGAGATAGAATTGCCCGATGTTGCTCGATCTCGCAGCGTTCGGTCTGACGTTGCTGCTCTTCATGTCCTTCGGCGGCTGAGCCGCCGACTGCCCTGAGCTGCGGGTCGTGGCTCGGGGCTGCCCCGCCTTCATCCCTGCTTAACGCCGTATTTGCGCCCGCAGGAGTAGCGTCCGGCCCATGCCTACGCGCGCCGTCAAGGCACTGGTACCAACTGCGGTTGCGGCCATGATGCTGTCGCAGGAGTTCGCCCTCGCGAGCCTCGATACCGACGGGACGCTCTTCACCGTGGTCATTTACGGCGTTAGCTACTCGGATGCCGTCGCCAGGATCAGTCGGTGGATGAGCAGGTCGCATATCGGGCCTGTCCTCGTCACCGACGACGAGACGTCCGAGCGGCTCCTGTCAGTCCCGGTTGCCCGTCGGTCGAGGATGTCGCGTCCCCCGGGGCCACCCTCTCCTGCATGACGAACATGTGTGCCGGGGCATCACAGCGGCCCCGGCACACACGACGTGCAGCTCAGCTACGGATCAGGGAGTGACCGTGAAGGCCGCGGACATGCCGCGGTCGATGTGGAACGGAACGTCGCACACGGTCGTGTACGGGCTCTTCGCGGGAAGGCCGACGGTCCAGGTCTCGGACTGGCCGGGGGCGAGGATCGCGCCCGCCTTCACGCCGGTGATGTCGAAGTTGTGGACATCACTGCCGTTGTTCTTGATGATGAAGGTCACCTGGCCGGACGGGACGCTCGACCGTGAGAAGCTGAACGCGTAGTCCGTCATGCTGACCGTCACGGTCGAGGTCGCAGTGCCGACCGTTCCGGTCGGTGGCGGCGGCGGCGTCGTTGTCGTCGTAGGCGTCGTCGTCACGGGCGGTGGAGTCGTGACCGCGGGAGCCGCGACGGAGAACGTGCCCCGCATGCCGGCACCGGCATGGCCGAGCAACGTGCAGAGGAAGTTGTAACGGCCCTTCTTCGTGAACGTGACGGTGAGCTTGTACGACTTGCCGGGCGCCAGGGTAGGCGTCTTCTTGCCGAGGATCTTGAAGTCATGGGCGATCTTGCCCTTGTTCTTGACCGTGAAAGTCACGGGACCGACCGGGACGCTCAGCCGCGACAGCTTGAACTTGAACTCCGTGGCCGTCACCGCGACCGCCGTCGTGCCGACCGAGAGAACGCCCTTCATCCCCGCCGACGCGTGCCCGAGCAGGGTGCAGCGATAGGCGAACTTGCCGCTCTTTGTGAACTTGACGGTGAGGATGGCCGACTTGCCGGGGGCGATCGTCGGCGTCTTCTTGCCGAGAATCGTGAAGTCGTGGCCGATCTTGCCCTTGTTGAGAACCGTGAAGCGGACGGTGCCGGTGGGCACGCTCGTGCGGGAGAACTTGAACTTGAACTCGGTCATCGTCACCGTCACCTTCGTCGTTGCGACGGTCGCGGTCGGACTGGCCGAGCCACCGGGTGCGAGGACGGCTCCCGCCGCGATCCCTACGGTCGCAAGAGCGACCAACACGAGCATTTGAACGATTCGGCGCATACGTCCCCTCCTAGGAGATGGGCACTCACAGACCTCGACGAAGCCCGACGAGATAGACAGTTCTACTGCAGATAGACAGATACTCTGCCTAGTATGTGCCCATGACGTATGCGTCAAAACGTTCAAACGTAAGGATTTCTGAAGGATTTGCACCGTGCACGGGCAGCGAAGCGGGGTCCGAGTGCGTGACGGTGCATGGTCGCGCCAGCATCGATCGTCTCCTCCCGCGCAGGGTCGCGACGCTCGCTGCGCTGGCCACGGCGGCGTGCCTCGTTGCGGGCTGCGGTGGTGGCGGCGGGTCGCGTGATGCCGCCGGCACCGCAGCCACGGAAACGATTACGACGACAGCACCGGCAACAACCGTGCCCGCGAAGACGACCACGGCCGGCCCGAAGACGATCACCATCGTCGTCAAGAACGCCGTGCCCGTAGGAGGCATCGAACGTGCCACCGTGGCGAAGGGCGACAAGGTCGTGCTCGTCGTCCGGTCCGACGTGGCCGACGAGGTCCATCTCCACGGCTACAACCTCTCGACCGACGTCCGCGCGGGAGGCGTCGGCCGGATCGCATTCGTCGCGCAGGTGCCGGGGCGGTTCGAGGTCGAGCTCGAGCAGCGCGGCGTCAAGATCGCGGATCTGACGGTTGCTCAGTAGTTCCTGCATCGCGCCGTGGCGGGAAGTGGGAGGCAATGTTTCGTCTTCGACAATCCGAGGTAGGCAGCCGTGATCGAGGGCGAGACGCCCGGGACCCCGGCAGGAAGGTGGAACGTATGAAGCGCATGTGGCGTTGGGCGATCGCGATCGGTGTCGCAGGTGCGGTCCTGATCGCGGCGGGTTGTGGCTCGAGCGCGAAGGACTCGATGAGCGCCGGGTCGGACTGGACGACGAACGGTGGCGCAGCGTCCAACCAGCGCTACTCCTCGCTCGACTCGATCGATACGTCGAACGTCTCGCAGCTCAAGGGGGTCTGGCGCACCCATCTGAACGGTGTCGCGACCGCAGCGAAGTACTCGGGCGAGAGCCAGCCCATCGTCCAGAACGGCGTGATCTACGTCACCGCCGGCAACGACGACGTCTTCGCCGTCTCGGTCGACAGCGGGAAGATCCTGTGGCAGTACAAGGCAAATCTCGACCAGAGCATCTCGACCGTGTGCTGTGGCTGGCTGAATCGTGGCGTCGCGGTCGGTGACGGTCGCGTCTATCTCGGCCAGCTCGACGGCAAGGTGCGAGCGCTCGATCAGAAGACGGGTGCCGTCGTCTGGACCCGGCAGCTCGTGCAGTGGCAGAAGGGCCAGACCATCACCGGTGCGCCGCTCTTCCTCGACGGGAAGATCTACATCGGCGTCGTCGGCGCCGACTTCGGAACCCGCGGGTTCTTCGAGGCGATGGATGCTTCGAACGGCGACAGCGAATGGCGCTTCTACACGATCCCCGCACCCGGTGAGCCCGGGAGCGATACGTGGCCTGCAGGAGCCGCCTACCAGCAGGGAGGCGCCTCGGTCTGGTCGACGCCCGCGTTCGACAAGGATCTGAACCTGCTCTACATCACGACCGGTAACGCCGGGAACGACTGGTACGGCGGCGATCGCCCGGGCGACAATCTCTACGCCGCGTCGATCCTCGCGATCGATCGCGACACCGGCAAGCTGAAGTGGCACTTCCAGGAGGTTCATCACGACATCTGGGACTACGACTCCCCGAGCGCGCCCGTGCTGTTCGATGTTGACAACAACGGCAAGACGGTGAAGGGCGTCGGCGCCCCCGGTAAGACCGGCTGGCTGTACCTGCTCGACCGCTCGAACGGCGAGCCGCTCTACGGAATCGATGAGAAGGCCGTACCGCAGAGTGCCGAGCAAAAGACCGCCGCGACGCAGCCGATCCCGCGCAACGGAGAGTTCATTCCGCACACGCCGCCTACCGCCAAGGAGATCGCGCGGGTGAAGAGCCAGATCACGGGCGCCGCCAAGAACGTTCCGGTGGTCGTCGCCAAGACGATGTTCACGCCGCCGAGCACGAAGCACATGCTCATCTACAAGCCCGGCCCGCAGGGTGGAGACAACTGGGAGCCCTCGAGCTACAGCCAGAGGACGAACATGTTCTACGTCTGCTCCGCCGTGCAGACGGTCGGCGTCCAGTCGGCGAACCTCGGGTTCGTCGAGGGCAAGGGCTTCGCTGGTATCGGCGCCATCGCAGGCATCGGCTACAACGAGTCGTCGGGCACCCTGACCGCGATCGACGCCACTGACGGCAGCGTCGCCTGGCAGAAGACCTGGCCCGACGCGTGCTACAGCGGCACCGTCACGACCGCGGGCAACGTCGTCTTCGTGGGCCGCAACTCCGGTGAGCTGCAGGCGTACGACGCAACGAACGGTGACATGCTCTGGAGCTTCCAGACAGGGGCCGGAGCGAACGACACGGCCACCGTGTTCGAGCAGGACGGCCACCAGTACATCGCCTTCCTGTCGGCCGGCAACTCGCTCGTCGCGAGCGCGCACGGCGACAGCCTCTGGCTGTTCTCGCTGGACGGCACGCTCGGACCGGCACCCGCGCCAGGGGCGGGCACGGGCACCGGCCACGCGGGCGAGGGTGGCGGCACGCCGACGGGGAACGCCGCGGCAGGCAAGACGGTGTTCTCGAACAACTGCGCGGGCTGTCACGGTGCCCTCGGGACCGGCGGCAACGGCGGCCCCGATCTGACGGCGATCCCGACCGCGAAGGACAAGGCCGCGGTCGTCAAGCAGGTGACGAACGGTGGCGGCGGGATGCCGGCCTTCAAGGGCCAGCTCACGGAGCAGCAGATCCAGGACGTCGCGACCTACGTCACCACCCAGATCACGAACAAGTAGCGCGGGGAAGGGCGGGCGTGGCCCCCGGCCGCGCCCGCCCGTCGGCGCGGTGCTTCCCGGTCAGCTCGCGGTTGAGCCCGCGAACCGATCGACGAACGCGAGCGCGGTGTCCGCCACCTCGCGCCAGCCGCTGTCGATCGTCAGCGAGTGGCCCCGGTTCGGGATCTCGACGATCTCGGTGACGCCCTCGTTGCGCGCTTGCTTCTTGTAGGACGCATTCGCGATCGAACATGGCACGGTGTTGTCCTTCTCGCCCGAGATGATCAGCAGCGGGCCGCGCTCGGGGTTCTTGCTGTTGACCTTGGCCTCGGTCCACGGGTTGAGGTTGGCGGTCGCCGCCTGGAACAGCGGTGCGCCCGCCGCCGGCACGGCGTAGGTCTCGAAGAGCTCCCTGGCCTCTTCCTCGCTGACGGCGTTCGCGAAGCCGAAGCGGAACTGGTCGTACGTGAGCGGAACGGCCCGACTGCGATTGGCCGGGTTGCCGAGCACGGGGAACGCCGACTTGAGTGCCGACACCGGGAGCGGTAGAACGCCACGAAACGGCGCCGGATCGATCGCGACCGATGCAGCCGAGAGCCCGCGGCCGGCGATGATCTGTGTCAGCAGGCCGCCGAACGAGTGGCCGATCACGACCGGCTTGCGATCGAGCTTTCCGATCACCTCGGCATAGTGGTCGGCCACCTGCCCGACCGTCTTGTGGGCGAACACCTCGGGATTGGCGTTTGCCTCCTCGACCGTGTCCGGGTCGTCGGGCCAGCCGGGCGTGAGCGGTGCGTAGCCTGCCTGCTCGAACACCTCGGCCCAGCGCTCCCAGCTGCTCGGGAGCAGCCAGAGGCCGTGGATGAACACGGCCGGCGTGCGGCCGGTGGCATTGCAGTCGGCGATCTCCGTCTCGCTCACGAGCGTCTCCGCCTGGGACATATGGCCTCCTTTGGGGTCCTCGATCCGAATACTGTACTGCCTGGTACGATATCAGCGGTTCCCGCGCGGTACAACCCGCGTAAACGCCGAGAGGTAGCGATGGGGCGGACAAGGACGTTCGACACCGAGGAGGCTCTCGAGCAGGCGATGCTCGTGTTCTGGCGGCTCGGGTACGAGCGGGCGACGCTCACCGACCTGACCGAGGCGATGGGAATCAACCGTCCGAGCCTCTATGCCGCGTTCGGCAACAAGGAGGAGCTCTTCCGCCGGGCGCTCGAGGCATATGCGAGGGGCCCGTCGTCCTACGAGCAGGACGCACTTGCGCAGCCCACCGCCTATGCCGCCGCCGCCGCGCTCCTGCGGGGCGCCGCCGATCTCCAGACCCGGCCGCACCTGCCGCACGGGTGCCTCGCAGTCCTGAGCGCTCCCTCGAATGCGGACGACTCCTCGTCGGTCGGGCAGGCCTTGATAGACGCGCGCGCGGCCGGTGAGGCGGCGGTCGTCGAGCGGTTCGAACGTGCCCGGGCCGAGGGCGATCTCCCCGTCCACTCCGACCCCGCGCAGCTCGCGGGCTTCATCCGCACCGTCGTCTACGGGATGACCGTCAAGGCTGCATCGGGCGCGTCGCGCGAGGAGCTCGAAGGTGTGATCGAGCTCGCACTCAGTGTCTGGCCGCGGTCGAAGGACTAGCGCGCGCGGTCTTCCGCAGGCGCGCGCCCCGCCTGGAGCTGCACCTCGGAGTCGCTGAATCCGACGGAGCGGTAGAGCCTGATCGCGAGGTAGGTCGGGTCGGCGACCATCACGAGCGTCGTGGCGCCAAGCGTTTCGAAGCCGTAGCGGCTCGTGTGATGGACGAGCGTTCCGGCGAGGCCGCGGCCGCGGGCGTCCGGATGCGTCTCGACCGTCTGGAACCGTGCCAGCGAAGGGCCCGCGGTGACGAGGCCCATCTGCGACACGAGCGCGTCGCCCATGAACGCGCCGAACCAGGCGCCGGGACCGGCCTCGACGAGCGCGCGATTGCTCGCCACCCGTCGCTCGACGAAGATTCGGTGACCGGACGCCTCGTACTCGTCGTTGCAGGCGAGCGTCAGCTCGACGCTCTGAGCCCAATCACCGTCGGATGCAAGCGCACGGTAGGTCGCCTCGTCGTTTCGGTGGGCGGGTGGGCTCACCGAATTCGCGGTCATCACGGTCGAACTGTCGATCTCGAGCCCATGGGCCGCAAGAGGCGCCAGATCCGCCACGGTCGCACCCGGTGCGTCGAATCCGAGGCTGCGGTGGCGCGCAGCGGGGAACACGGCGGCGAATCGATCGAGCCAGGTGTCGATCCGATCGGCCGCCGGCACGTGATCGATGAGCAGGAAGTTCCCCCAGTAGAACGTCGGGTTGAACGGGCTGCGGACGACGAGGTGATCGCCGCAATCTTCGATCGTCGACCCGGCCCGCTCGAGCAGCGCCAGGTCCGTGCGGAAGCCGAGAGACGCCACATCCATGCCTCCGAGCGTACTGCTCGTGGTACAAAGCACACGCGGTGGTGCGCCTCGACGGGTGCTGCTGTGGGTCTACCTCACGCGTCGTCCGGGAAGCGATCTCGACGAGTGCCGTGTCGGGACGGAACGATTGCGACCGGTGGAGGCACGGATGGAGGCCGGAACAGACATCGAAGTGTTCTACGCTCGGGCGGGAGCAGTGGTCGTCGAGTGCACGGGCGAGCACGACATGACCTCACGCGAGGAAACCGACCGGCTGCTCGGCCTCCTCGTCTCCCAGAACGAGCTCGTCGTCGTCGACGTCTCGGGGGCGCGGTTCATCGACTCCTCGTTCGTCAACAACGTGCTCAAGGCCGACCGGCTCGCCCGTGAGGTCGACAGGCGCCTGCGCCTACAGATCGGTGACACGCCGATCGTTCGCCGCGTGCTCGAGATCAGCGGCGTGCTCGACAGGCTCGACTGCGTCGCGTCGCGCGAAGAGGCGCTCCGGTCGTAGAGGTCGGCCGAGCTCAGGCGGCGCCGCGACCGGCGCCGCCCGAGTGCATCGAACCTCTATCCGGTCGGCGCCGGTGCGCTCTCGTCGAGCTGCCAGAGGCCGAACTCGTTCCCGTGGGGGTCGCTGCACGTGGCGAACCAGCCCATGCCCGGGACCGGCATCGCCTCGCTCGTCTGGCCGCCGAGCTCGGCGACGCGTGCGACCTCGGCGACAATGTCGTCGACGTCGAAATACGTGCGTGCTCCGCGCTTCCCCGGCTCCATGCTCGTGATTGCGATACCCGAGTTGTCGTTGATCCGCGCCATGTCGTACCCGGGCGGCCCGGGGGCGGCCTGGAAGTCCCAGCCGAAGAGCGAGCCCCAGAACGCCCGTGCCTGTCCTGCGTCATCTGCCGGGAACTCGATATGCACCATCTGCCCGCGCATCCGTCCTCCTCATGTGTCGTGGTTCGTCGGAGCCCGTTGGCTCCGCCCGTAGAGGTAGACCGCGCCGCCGCCGCGATCTCATCGGTGACGCCAGGTGCTCGAGGCTAGACGGGCCAGAAGTCCGGCACGAGCTCCGCGTCGCCGCGGGGGTCGGCGATCTTCGCAGCCGCGATCACGAGCTCTACGTCGGCGGGGCCTTCGTTCCACACCGAGCGGACGACCTGTGGTGCCACCCGCACGACCGTGCCGGCGGGAACGTCGACCACCTCGTCGTCGAGCTTGAACTGGAGGGTTCCGGAGACGACGAGGTAGATCTCCTCCTGCGTCTTGTGGCGATGGCCGTAGGAGCCCTTGCCCCCCGTCTGCGGCGGCATGCGGCGCCAGGTGAGAGCGGCCTGCTCGGCTCCGATCTCGTAGGTGGCGAGTCGCATCTCGCCGGGGTAGTCACCGAGAAAGTCGGTGATGTCGGCGAGCGCCTTGATCGTGTAGTCGGCCACAGTGCCGAGCCTCCCTGTTCGCTTCGGCGCATCGTACGCCCGCGAGGGTGCCTGATTCCAGGTCAGAGCAACCCTGTCGCCCCGTGCGGGTACCCTCACACGAGAGCGTACACGCAGTGTAAGGCGATCCTTACAAAACCACCGGGAGAGACCCATTGCGACCCTTACACGGCGCTTACCGAGCCCTGATCTCTTTCCAAAGTCGACCCGTCTAGCTTCGTGAACGCCTTGACCACACGCCGTCTCACGGGTCCGATCCCCTCATGCCCGTGTGCCGGCACCGCGGTGATCCCGGGTAGATGCTGACACGGAGGACATTCATCGGGCGGCTGCTGGCCGGTGCCGTCGTGCTGGGAGGCGCCAGGTTCCGGGATCCCGGGCCTCGATCAGCGTCGTGCGGCAGCTGAGCGTCCGCAACGCCGCGAGGTCGTTCGTCGGCGATCGTCGGCTGTTCGCGACGATCAGCCCGCGCAGCGGGAGCGGCCGGTCGCGGGCGATCCTCGATCTCATCGCCGAGAAGCCGGTGGCCGCAACCCTCGAGGTCGTGAACCGCAACGGCGTCGGCGCCACCGTGATCTCCGGCCAGAGCGCTCGCTCGTTGCGGGCGACAATCAGATCGACGTGGACGCCCGGGCCGTCGCTGAAGCCAGGATCGTACATCCTCCGCCTGCGCGACCTCAACTCGACGCCGGCGCCCGTCCTCGGCTCTGCCGTGGTTCGGGTGATCGACGTCGAGGCGACATTTCGACAGCGAAGCGCGCTCCCTGGCGCAGCCGTCAGCCTCGACATTCAGACAGACGCTCCGTGGCTTCGCCTGACATTGCTTCAGTGCGGGCCGGAGGACGGGCCGACCAACAGCAACTACGAGATGCGCGGGATTCCCGTGGGGACGCCGCAACGGATCGACCTGTCTGGTCGCCGCGGTCTCATGACGACGGTGCCGGTGACGCTCGAGGCCAGCGCCAGTGGCCTCTACGCCGCGCGGCTCGAAGGTCCGTCCGGTCACCTCGGGTTTGCGCCGATCATCGTCCGGCCGGCGACGCCGGTGCAACGGGTCGCGATCGTGTTGCCGACGACGACCTGGCAGGCCTACAACTACTACGACCGCAACGGTGACGGGTTCGGCGACACGTGGTACTCGCTGTTCTCGCAGAAGCGCATCGACCTCTCGCGCCCGCACCTCCGACGCGGGGTGCCGGAGCGCTTTCGCAGCTACGAGGTTCAGTTCCTGCACTGGCTCGCGTCACGCGGCCACGCCGTCGACACGTACGCCGACGAGGACATCGAGCTGTTCCCGTCGGCCGAGGCGCTCCGAGCTGCCTACGATCTGATCGTCTTCCCGGGCCACACGGAGTACGTCACGGAGCGGCTCTACGACCTCACGCTCGGCTACCGCGATCTCGGCGGCCGCCTGATCTTCCTCTCGGCCAACAACTTCTTTCGCCACGTCAAGCGAACGGGCCACGTGGCGCGGCTCATCGGTGAGTGGCGCAAGGAAGGCAAACCGGAGTCGGCCCTGCTCGGCAGCCAGTACCTTGCGAACGACAGCGGCCAGCGACAGGAGCCGTTCACCGTCACCGGGGCTGACGTCGCTCCGTGGCTCTTCGCCGGCACCGGGCTCTCGAACGGCTCGCAGTTCGGCAGGTACGGGATCGAGATCGACGCGACGACGTCGAGCTCTCCGCCGGGGACGCAGGTGCTCGCGGAGATCCCCGACCTGCTCGGGCCCGGGCGGACGGGCCAGATGACCTACTACGAGATGGAGAACGGCGCCGCGGTGTTCGCGGCCGGTGTCCTCAACTTCGGCGGCACGATCATGTTGTGGCGGGAGCCCGGCCGCATCCTCGACAACGTCTGGGCGCGGCTCGCACCGCACTGACCGCCGTCCCGCCGCGGCTACGGCCGTCGGGCAGAGCAATCTCACCCCATCGGGTTGATGCGGGTGACGCGCCGGCCGCCGTAGGATCCCGCGGATGTCGGTTGGACGCGAGCACGAGGGGCAACAGTTGGAACGATCCGAACCATGAGCGAGGTAGCCGCCGGGCCGACTCGACGGCGCAGCAGCTGATCACGACCGCGTGGAACCAGATCGTCGCGATCTTCCTCGTCTGCATCGTGTTCGGCTGGGCGGGCGGCAAGCAGATCGTGTCCGAGTCAGATGCGGATGCCAGAGCAAGGACCGTCGAAACCAAGGAAGATCACCGTCGGAAGCGACACGAGAAGAAGGAGAGAAGGCGAATGGCCAGAGCGGAGAAGCATCAGACCGGAGGGCAGCACGATGAGTGAGGCAGCGGCGGAGAAGACGAGGCCCTCCGGTCTTGGCCGCTATGTCAGCGTGCTTCAGGGGATCAGGCCGTTCGACAGGTCGCTGCCTGTCGCGAGATGTCGTCGCGGGGATCACGCTTGCCGCGCTCGCGATCCCCGAGGTGATGGGGTACACGAAGATCGCCGGCACGCCGGTGATCACGGGGCTGTACACGATCCTGCTGCCCGCGGTCGCCTTCGCGGTGCTCGGCTCGTCGCGCCACCTCGTCGTCGGCGGCGACTCCGCGACGGCGGCGATCATGTACGCCGGGATCGCCGGCCTCGGCATCTCCGGGCCTCCAGCCGCAGACCGAAGAGTGGCTCGCGTTCGCGAGCCTCGCAGCGCTGATCACGGGCGGCCTGCTGATGCTCGCGCGCGTCGCGAGGCTCGGCTTCCTGGCCGACTTCATCTCGCGCACCGTGCTCGTCGGCTTCCTCACGGGCGTCGGGATCCAGGTCGCGCTCGGGCCAGCTCGCCGGGATGCTCGGCGTCGCGTCCCCCGAGGTCGGCATCGACCAGATCAGCGGCACCGTGATCAAGTTCTGGGACACGCTGAAGGAGATCCCCGACACCTCGCTCGCGACGCTCGCGGTCTCGCTGGCGGTGATCGCGACGCTCGATCGTGTTCGAGAAGTGGATCCCGATGATCCCGGGCGGCCTCGTGGCGGTCGTCGGCGCGATCGCGATCAGCTGGGGCTTCGACCTCCAGGCGCACGGCGTCTCCACCCTCGGCACGGTGCCGAGCGGGCTGCCCTCGATCGGGCTCCCGAGCGGCGTCGGCTGGGACGACGTCGTGCCGCTGCTCGCGACCTCGCGTCTCGATGTTCCTCGTGATCATCGCCCAGAGCGCCGCGACCTCGCGCGCCTACGCCGTCAAGTACAAGGAGCGCTTCGAGGAGAACACCGACCTCGTCGGCCTCAGCGTCGCGAACATCGCGGCCGGCTTCAGCAGCACCTTCGTCGTCAACGGCAGCCCGACCAAGAGCAAGATGGCCGAGGAGGCGAAGGCCACGAGCCAGGTCGCGATGCTCGCGATGGCGGCGATGGTCGCGATCGTCCTGCTCTTCCTGACCGAGCCGCTCCAGTACATGCCGAACGCGGTGCTCGCCGCGGTCGTCTTCGTGATCGGCGTCAAGCTGATCGACTCCTGCACATGAAGGAGATCTACGCGCCTCCGCCGCGACGAGTTCTGGATCGCGGCCGCTGACGGCCGCCGTCGTCGTCGGCGTCGGCGTCGAGCAGGGCATCATCCTGGCGATCGTCCTCTCCCTGCTCGATCACGTGAAGCGCCACTACGACGCCGCACGACGCCGTCGTCACCCGCGACGACAGGGGGCGACCTGACGACTGCCCCGGCGCCGAGGGGACGCCACTCGAGCCAGGGCTCGTCGTCTACCGCTTCGGCGTCGGCCTCTTCTACGCCAACGCGGCACGGCTCACGGAGGAGGCGATCGCGCTTGTCGACGTGCCCGAGCCGCCACGTTGGCTCGTGCTGCTCGCCGACGCAATCGACGACGTCGACTACACGGGCGGCAAGACGCTCGTGGAGCTCGCCGACCAACTCACGCAACGGAACGTCGTCTTCGCCGTCGCCGGTGCTCGAAGAGCTGTCATCGTCCCGGAGCTCGAGCGGTTCGGGCTCACGGACAAGATCGGCCAGGAGCACCTCTTCGGCTCGCTCGAGGAGGCCATCGCGGCGTTCAGGAGCAGTCCGGCGCCGTAGCTCGGGGCAGACAAGCCGGGCGGCTTTGTCCCGCCCACGCACCTGTCCGTTTGCGCCAAGGGTGTCTCCCTCCGGGAGACACCCTTGGTGTCGAATGGGCAACGTTTTGTCAACAGGGCGGGTTGACGGTGTGGCTCGCGGGACGAAGCTCTGAGCGCCTGAGGCGGAGGCAGCGTTAGCTGCCTCGAGGAACTCCATCTAGGGTGAGGGCGATGATCGAGGCGCAAGCACTGACCAAGACCTACGGCGACAAGCGCGCCGTCGACGACCTGTCGTTCACGGTGCGCCCGGGAATCGTGACGGGCTTCCTCGGCCCGAACGGGTCGGGAAGTCGACCACGATGCGCCTGATCCTCGGGCTCGACCGGCCGAACGGCGGTGACGTGACCGTGAACGGCAAGCATTACCGCGAGTTCGCAGCACCCCTACACGAGGTCGGGGCGTTGCTCGAGGCGCGCTCGGTGCACACCGGCAGGTCGGCGTTCAACCACCTGCTCGCTCTCGCGCAGACACACGGCATCCCGAAGAGCCGGGTCACGGAGCTGATCGATCTCGTCGGCCTGCACGAGGTCGCGCAAGAAGCGCGCCGGCACGTTCTCGCTCGGGATGGGCCAGCGGCTCGGGATCGCGACCGCGCTCCTCGGCGATCCGGCGACGCTGCTGCTCGACGAGCCCGTGAACGGCCTCGATCCTGAGGGCATCCACTGGATCCGGAACCTGTTGAAGGGGCTCGCGGCCGAGGGCCGGCACCGTCTTCGTCTCGTCCCATCTGATGAGCGAGATGGCGATGACCGCCGACCACCTGATCGTGATCGGGCGCGGCAAGCTGATCGCCGACGCGAGCGTGGACGAGTTCGTCCGGCGTGCATCGGGCGGCGTCGTCCAGGTTCGTTCGCCGCAGGCCGACTCGGCTTCGCGAGCTCGCGCGTCGGCGCGCACGTCACCGTCACGAGCGTCCGAGCCGGAGCAGCTCGAGATCAGCGGCCTGACAGCACCGCAGATCGGTGAGCTCGCCGCCGCCAACGGGATCGTGCTGCACGAGCTGACGCAGCACCAGGCATCGCTCGAGGAGGCATTCATGGAGTTGACGCGAGAGGACGTCGAGTTCACGCGCTGACGGAGAGCATCGCCGACGCGAGCGCGCAGGTGGCGGGATGAGTGACGCGGCGAGACCCGTCGGCGAGCCGCGGCTCGCACAAGCCGGCCGGCGTGACCCAGGCTCGGGTCGCCTCCTCCGAGTGGACGAAGCTCCACTCGCTGCGGTCTACGCGGTGGTCGTTACTCGTCGCGATCGTGCTCGCGATCGGCCTGCCGATCCTCGTCGCACCGTGATCTGCTCCCACTGGGACACGATGAGCCCGCGAGAGCAGCTCGACCGTCTCCGCTCGACATCGCTCTGTCGGGAGCGGCGCTCGCGCAGCTCGCGATCGCGCGTGCTCGGCGTGCTCGTGATCACCGGCGAGTACTCGACCGGGATGATCCGGGCGAGCTTCACGGCGGTGCCCAAGCGGCTACCGGTGCTGTGGGCGAAGGCCGGCGTGTTCGCGGCCGTCACGTTCGTCCTGATGCTCCCCTCGGTCGTGATCGCATTCTTCGCCAGTCAGGCACTCCTGCCGCAGAACTCCATTCTCCAGACATCGCTGTCCGACCACAGCGTCGCCAGGGTCATCGTCGGTGGTGCCGTCTACCTCACCTTGGCCGGCGTCCTTGCGCTCGCGATCGGAGCGATCCTCAGGAACACCGCCGGGGCGATCTCGGCATTCGCGGCGCTGTTTTTCGTGATCCCGCCGCTGATGCATCTGCTGCCGAGCAGCTGGGACAACGCGATCAAGCCCGTACCTGCCGAGCGAGGCTGGACAGGCCATCCTCTCGACGAGCAATGCCGGTGGTTTGTCGCCCGGCGTAGGGCTCGCGGTGTTTGTCGGCTACATCGCGCTCGGCCTCGGCGTGGCGGCGGTGCTGCTCGTCCGCCGCGACGCCTGATAGCCGAGCCCCGTCAGCGCTCGAGCGTGATGACGTACGGGCGTACGTCGAGCCGCTCGGCCGCGTCGAGTGCCTTCGCGGCCGCGCGACGGGTATCGCGCCCGAGGGCTCCTTTGAACAGCCAGCGCTGAAGCAGCCGGCGCAGTGGGAGGGGCTCATCCGCGGTGGACGGGGTGCGGCGCGGCGCGAGGTACAGCTCGAGCGCGAGCCGCTTGACGAGGCGGGGAGCGGCGGGACGGCCGGTTTCCTGCTCGAGCCGATGCGCCACGAGCGAGCCGACCAGCTGAACCTCGCGCACACCTGCGCGGAGGGTCGAGGCGACCGAGAACGCAGTGCTCGCGACGAGCACCCACGGCACCCGCGTGAATCGCGCGCCGCGCGCGAGCGTGCGGACGACCGGGACGGCGAGCACCACGACGCGCTGCACCTGATCGGCCATTACCTCGTCGTCCTCGTCGCGCGCGAGGAGTCGCTTGCCTTCGGCGGCCGAGGCGACGCGCTCGGGCGTGAGCAGCAGTCGGTCGATGGCGTGCTCGTACAGAGACGACAGAGCGTCGACGAGAGGGGGGACGGCATCCGGGACGTAGCGCTCGAGGCCGGCGCCGGCAGCGCTTGCCGTTCCGTTCTCGGCCGCCCGACCCGAGGGAGAGCCCTGTCCTCCGCTCACGAGCGACCCTCCTTGTCGGCGTCCGGGCCGATGCTGCCTTCGGCCGTCAACATCTTGCCCTCTGGCGTCGTCTCGTCGTTGTCGAGGCCGGGATGATCCTCGAGGGTGGGGGGAACGTCGAGCGGTTCTCGGGAGCTCCCCGTGCTTCCTGCGGCGGTCATCATCTTGCCCTCCGCCGTCGCCTCGTCGTTGTCGAGGCCCGGATGATCGTCGAGGGTCGGGCTGTCCGAAGCGGTGTCGTGCTCGTGGTTCTCGTCGGTCGCCATGGCTCAGATCCTTCGGTAGCGGGAATCACTGATCGAGTAGAGCGCAAAGGCGAGCAGGCCGCACGCGACGATCGCGAGCAGGAGATGCCCGTAGGTCTGGTGCGCCACCTTGGCGAGTGCGCCGTCGAGGCCGACCGCAGCCTTCGCGTCATAGCCCACCGCCGCCTTGACGAGGAACGCGCCGACGAGACCGAAGACGAGAGCGCGGGCGAGGTGACCGATCGTTCCGATGCGCCCGATCCACTGCTTCACCTCGGGCCGCATCTCCTCCGTCTTGGAGTCTTCGAGAAACCCGCGGGTGACGCCCTTGTAGGCCTGGTACCCCGCAATACCGACGAAGACCAGGCCCGCCAGCCCCACCAGGAGTGGGCCGGCGGGCCAACTGAGAACTCCTGCAGTGGTCGCCCTGGTGTCACCCGTCTTGCCACCCTTGGCGTCCATCAGGATCTTCACGGCGAGAACGAAGAACACCCCGTACACGAGCCCACTCGCGAGCGCGGCGACACGGTCGAATCCCTGGTCCGATCCCTCCGGGCCGCGTCCGAGTGCCGCGCGGGTGAAGCGCCACATCGCATAGCCGGCGAGGCCGACCGCGAGCGTCAGCAGCATGACCTTGCCGAGCGGCTGGTGCGCAAGCGTTCTCATCGCGCCTTGCTGATCGGTGGCCTTGCCGCCGCTGCCGATCGCGAGCTTGAGCGCAAGGAGGCCGATGATCCCGTAGACGAGCCCACGTGCGACGAAGCCCGAACGGGCGAGCCATTCGAAGGCCCGACTGTTGACGAATCCATCCGCCGCTTCGCCGGCCGCTGGGGTAGAGATCGACATCGTGGTTCAGTCTCTCTCGGTTTGCTCGGCCCGAAACATCAAGCCTCTAGAGCGGATCCGCATTCTCGGAGGCGAGTTGCTCGGCCTCGGCGCCGGCCTCTCCCATCTTCTCAACGAGCCAGAAGCCGTCATGGCGCTCGACGACGGTCTCGACGCGCGGGTCTGTGTGTGAGTCCTCCGGGAAGACCACGAAACGTCGGGCCGTCTCCCGAGCCGAGCGATACTCGCTCGGGCTCAGCTCGAGCACGCGAGAGCAGCTCGTCTGCGAGCACTCGCAGAGGAACCGCTCGGGCGTGTCTGCCTCGAGAACGGATGAGCTCGCCACGGCCGCCAGGGCGTGCAGGCGCTCGTTGAGGCGCCGGAACAGATCCTCGTTCTCGGCTGCGCGGGTCTCGCGGTTCGACCTGGTCATCTGACGGACACCGTCACGAAGCGGATAGGGATGCCCTCGATCCGGCGTGCCCCGAACGGTGTGTCGGAACCCGACGCGATGACCTCCTCTGTGTCCTCGTCCTCGCGGGACAGCACGACCACGATCTCATCGGCATCGAACGACGCGAGCGCGTCACGGATGGCGAGACCGACATTCGACTCTCCGGCGCCGGCGTCCACGGTCGTGCCGGGGAGCTCCTCGGCCGCGGCGTCTGCGACATCGCTGGCGTGGGAGAACGCCTTCTCGTCGTTCGCGAGCCAGTCGATGAACCCCTCGCCGACGACGGGGACGACGACCTTGACGGTGTCGTCCTCGTGCAGCTCGGCGCTGAGCGCGGCGCCGATCTCCTCGACCGTGCTGACGACGAGCACCTTGCGCCCGCCTGGGGTCGGGTTGGCGGTACGGGAGACGCTCATCGAACCTAGGCCCGGCGACCGAGCAGTGCGACCACGATGGCCACGATGAGGAGCAGGAAGATGAACTTCGACAGCGCCAGGCCGCCTGCGATGGCGAGGATGATCAGGATCAGAACGATGAGCCACAGCATGGTCAGGTCCTCTCGGATTGGGATGGTCGTGCCTTGGTCGCGCTTCAGTGCCGCTTTCTTCGGTTTTCACGACCTACCCCGGAGGATGACCGCCAAAACACTTGGCCCAGGCTGCGCTTCAGGGAACGGTTTGAGACGGAGGCCTCGAGGGGACACCACGAGGGACGTTCAACCAACCGATGGGAGCCTAGATGTCACGCGAAACAGCCAGGACACCACGGAGAAGCCTGAAGTGGCTGGCCGTTCCGATCGCAGTAGCATCGGGAGTTGCGGTCATCGCCGCCGGTCTCATGACAGGCCCGGGGCAGGCCGCAGCGACCGCCGCCCCGACCAACACAGCGCCCCCGACGATCTCCGGCTCGACGACCGAAGGCCAGACGCTCACAGCCTCCAAGGGAACATGGAGCGGCACCGATCCGATCACGTACGCTTACCAGTGGAAGCGGTGTGACACCGACGGCGGCAGCTGCGGAAACATCAGCGGCGCAACGTCGAGCACCTACACGTTGAAAGCCGTTGACGCCGGCAATACCCTCCGGGTCGCGGTCAGCGCCAAGAACGGCGACGGCACCCGCACCGCCACCTCGGTACCGACGGCGGTCGTCAAGGTCGCTGCCACACCACCGCCGTCGAACGGTTGTGGCAAGGTCACGAATGGGACAATCGCAATCGCCGATGTCACCTCTCCGGCCCATCTCGTCGTCGACCAGTCGACCATCTCGCCGAGCACAGTCACGTTCGGCACGACCACCGTCTCGCCGCGCTTCCACGTCACCGCGTGTGGCGCGAACGTGCAGGGTGCGCTCGTCTACGTGACGGCAGTGCCGTACAACCAGTTCTCGATCCCGAACGAGGCACAGACCGGCGCGGACGGCTGGGCGTCGCTCGAGATGAACAGGCTCGGCGGTTTTCCCGCCACGCAGAAGCAGCAGTTGCTCGTCATGTTCGTGCGGGCCCGCAAGGCCGGTGAGCCGACGCTCGCCGGTATCTCGGCTCGGCGTCTCATCTCGTTCCGGGTTGCCAGGTAGACGGATGTGATCTTCGGATCGCGCGTTGATCCGATCCGGCGCCGGGCAGCCGCCCGGCGCCGGATGCTCGATCGTTCTCACGGGCGTGAGCGCCCCGTTGGCGTTTGTCAGACCCCCTCGCCGTGTGCAAGCTGTGGACATGGATCCCGCCGAGACTCCTGAGGGGCCGCTCGTCCCTGACGGGCCGTCCGTCGCCGACCTCGGGCCGCACGTCCGGGGTGTCATCGCGGCCGTCGCCCTCGGGTTCGCGATCGGTGGGGTGGGCGTGCTCGTCTCGGTGGTGCTCTCGAGGGTTGGCGACGAGGTTGTGTACGCCCCGCTGCTCGGCGCGGCCGCGGTGGCGGTCTGGGTGGCCGGTAGGCCCGGCGTCATTGCGGCGGTCATCTCCGGATGGGGGCTTGCGGCATACGCGGTAGCGCCTCCACGGATGTCCGCCAGCTTCGCCTCGCGCGACGACTTCGTGCGTTGGGCGGCGGCGCTCATCGCCGGTCTCGTCGTCGCCGGTGTCGGGATCGCCATGCGTCGAGGGCAGGAGCGGGCCGCCAAGGCGGCCGAGAACGAGGAGCGATCTCGCCTCCGCGTGGAGCGCCTCCAGGAGCTCGCGGCGTCGCTCTCGGCGGCGCTGACCGTCGAGGAGGTAGCCGGTGTCATGGTCGAGGGCGTGCCGGTTGCGATCGGCGCCCGCGGCGGCGCGCTCGGGCTCGTCGAGGGCGTCGAGCTCGTGATCGTCGATCCCCGCGGAGCACGAGGGCAGACGCTCCGCCCCGGAGCACGCTTCCCGCTGACGGCCCGGGCGCCGATCGCGGTTGCGGCGCGTGAGGGGAAGCCGGCCTGGGTGCAGCGCCGGGACGAGTTCGTCTCGGATTTCCCCGAGGGTGCGGCGTTGGCACCGTACGCCGCGGGAGCGCTGGCAGTCCCTCTCTTTGTCGGTGAACGGCTGGCAGGCGCAATGGGATTTCCGTTCGAGGACGCCGACGCCATCACGGCCGAGGTCCGGGCGCTGGCGCGGATCGCGGCCGATCTCGGTGGTCAGGCGCTCGAGCGAGCCGGGTTGTACGAGCTCGAGCGGAGCTCGCGCGAGTCGCTCGATCGTGTCCTCGCCGTGGCGCCGCGATTCCAGCAGGGAGCAACGCTCGAGGCGGTGGTCGTGTCCATCTGCGCCGAGGCGCGACGAGCGTTCGGCTGCGACGCCGTGCAGATCTGGACGCCCATCGACGACGAGCAGCTCGAAGTCGCCTGGCGCGATCCACCGAGCGGGGTGATCCCGCCGGGCATAAGGATCGATTTCGCCGACTTCCCGGGGCTGCTCGAGGAGATGCGCGCGTTCCGCTCGATGTTCGTCGCGAACGCCCAGCAGAGGACCCAGGGCGAGGCGCTACGGCATGCCAGGCGTCTCGGCCTCTACTCGTCGCTGCGGATCCCGATCGTGATCGGGGCGCAGTTCGAACGGATTCTGGCGCTGCAGTGGGAGCGCGAGATCCCCGAGCCCGACCCGTCGGTACTCGCGGTCATGCGCCGGTTCGCCGACCAGGCGGGGCTCGCGATGGAGCAGGCCGAGCGCCGCCGCGCGCAGGAGGAGACGCGCGAACTGCAGGCCGTCACCGAGGCGCTCGCTGCTGCTGCGACCCCGGGAGACGTCGGCCTCGCGATCGTCCGTCAGGGAGTGAGGGCGATCGGTGCGCGGGCCGCGACGGTGTACGCGTTGCGCGAGGACGGGGAAGGGCTCGAGCTCATCGCGAGTGAGGGGTATCCGGACGAGACGATGAGTGCGTGGGAGCGGATCCCGATGGATTCGCAGACCCCGCTCACCGACGTCGTCCGCAGCGGCGAGATCATCGTCTGTGCCTCTCCCGAGGAGATCGCAGAGAAGTACCCGTGGTTCGACGACAGCGACCAGTCGTTCGTCGCGGCGCCGCTTGTCGCGGGCGGGCGCGTGATCGGCGGCATCTTCATCGGCTCGAGCGAGGCGCGCCAGTACGGCGGCAACCTGAGCCTGATCTTCAGCCTGGCGCGCCAGGCGGGCCAGGCGCTCGATCGAGCGCAGCTGTTCGAGCGCGAGCGCGCGTCGGTCGGCCGGCTGCGCAAGCTCCAGGCGGTCACGGCAGCGCTGTCGCAGGCCGTCACCCTCGAGGACGTGAGCCGCACCTGCCTCGAGCACGCGATGACGGGTGTCGGCGCGATCGCGGGGCTGGTCGTCCTCCGTGGTCACGGCGAGGAGGTTGCTCTCGGTGGGCTCTCGGTCATCGCCTCGATCGGGCTCGAGGGGCCGGACGGCGACATCCCCCCGCAGGCCGAGAGCCCGATTGCGGCCAGCCTGCGGGGCGGTGGGTCGACCACGCTCGAGGAGGGTTGGATCGCTTTCCCACTCGCGAGCGGGGCGCTCGTGCTCGAGCTGGCTTCGAAGAGGCCGATCTCGGATGCCGACCACGAGTGGCTCCTCACCCTCGTCAGCCAGGGCGAGCAGGCGCTCGACCGGGCCGGGCGCTACGAGACCGAGCGTGGGATCGCCGAGACGATGCAGCGAAGCGTCCTCCCGGAGCGGCTCCCGTCGGTCAGCGGAGTGACGCTGGCCGCGCGCTACCTCCCGGGCACGGTCGGAGTGGACGTCGGCGGGGACTGGTACGACATCATCCAGCTCGAGGACGGCGCCATCGGGCTCGTCGTCGGGGACGTCGTCGGCAAAGGCGTGCAGGCCGCAGCGATGATGGGGCAGCTGCGCAACGCCCTCCGCGCGTTCGCCTTCGAGTATGACGACCCACACACGGTTGTCTCCCGGCTCGACAAGCTCGTCGAGGGAATGCTCGACTCCGCGTTCGCGACGCTCGTGTACCTCGTCGTCGATCCGCGGCAGCGCCTGGCCCAGTACGTCGTCGCGGGGCATCCGCCGCCACTGATCCGCTCTCCGGACGGCACGACGTCGTTCCTCGAGCACGGCCGCTCGCTGCCGATCGGTGTCGACGCGTCGCTCTCCTTCGAGGCGGGCGAGGTGCAGCTCGAGCAGGGCTCGACGATCCTGCTCTACACGGACGGTCTCGTCGAGCGACGGGGCTCGCCGCTCGACGAGGGCCTGCGGAAGCTCGCCGAAGCCGCAGCCGCGAGCGACGACGATCCCGAGGAGCTCGTCGAGGCGGTGCTCGGGGCGCTGATCGGCGACAACGAGCGGCCCGACGACATCGCCGTGCTCGCGATCCGCTTCGCAGCGCCCGTGCTCGACGACCTCAGACTGGTGCTTCCCTCGACCCAGCACGGTCTCGTCGAGATGCGCGAGGTTCTCCGTGGATGGCTTGCCCGCGGAGAGGTCGACGAGGACGTCGCGGCCGAGGCGGTGCTTGCCGTCTGGGAGGCGTGTGCGAATGCGGTCGAGCACGCGCAGGAGCCCGTGCAGTCGTCGTTCAGGCTCCGGGCGACGCTCGACGATGGGGGGCGGATGCGGGTCGAGGTACGGGACAGCGGTCAGTGGAAGCCGGCCACGGGAACGACCGAGCGGGGCCTCGGGTTGGGGCTGATGCGGTCGTTCATGGACACGGTCGAGGTGAGCCCGGGAAGTGACGGAACGGCGGTCGTGATGGAGCGAGCAGTCAACGTGCCGGACGCGGTTTAGCGGTGAGACGGAGCGGGTACCCCGTTTCAATGCACCGGCCCTACAGCGCATCGGAGGCCCACCGCCTCCTCGTCGAGTCGCATCCCATCGAGGACGGCGTCGCCACCGTGAAGCTTCAGGGTGAGGCGGATCTCCACACCGCGCCCATCCTCCGTGATGCCCTCAACGATGCGATCGAGAGCAAGCCCGAGACCCTGATCGTCGACCTCACCGGTGTCACGTTCATCGACTCGATGATGCTCGGCGTCCTGCTGAGTGCGACCCGGCGGGCGCGACCGAACAACACGGAGTTGCGGATCGTCGTCGATGACCCTCACGTTCGTCGAATCTTCGAGCTGACGCTGCTCGATCACGTGATGAAGCTGTATCCGAGCGTCGAGATCGCGCTCCTCGCGAGCGCGGGCGAACCGGCCTCAGGCGACTGACTTGGCGGCCTCTTCCAGGGTCGCGGCGACCGGAATGAACCGGTCGAGCGTCGCGATGTCGAGCACGCGTCTCGCAGGTTGTGAGGGCGCCACGAGGACGAGCCTGCCGCCTGCCTCGCCTACGCGTCGCTGCGCGCGGACGAGCGTGCGTAGTGCCGAGGAGTCGAGGAAGGTGCACCCGGACAGCTCGATCACCACAAGACCCTCGGTCAGCGACGGCTCGAGCTCCGCTTCGAAGATTTCGATCGTCGACAGGTCGAAGTCGCCCACGACGCGGACGACCGCGAGTCCCTCGGACATTTGGGTCGACAGGCGCAGCTCCGCATCTCTCACAGGGGAGAGCGTAGTCGAAGCCAGACCGCCCGCCCTGAGACCACGGGCATATGCGACCGCTGCCCGATCCGATCGCCACACTACGCCCACGTGACGGACACGATTCACCTGACCGTTCCGTCGGGCCTTCGCGGCGCCGGCGTCATCGCGCTCGTTCTCGGTGGGCTCGGCTCGCGGCTCGATTTCCCCGTCGACCGCATCGACGAGCTCGTGCTCGCGGCGGCAACGCTCGCACCCTCGGTCCAGGCGGACGCGATCGAGCTCGAAGCGGACGTGCTGGAGGATCGCCTCGTCGTCCGGATCGGACCGCTCGAGGAGGGAACTGCGACGGACGCTTCGCTGAGGCGCGTCGTCGACGCTCTGGTCGACAGCGTTGCGGCGATCCGCAACGGGGATCACGAATGGCTCGAGCTCGGGCTCGTCCGTAGCGAGGCTGGATGATGATCGTGGCCGATCGCCGAGCCCACATCGAACTCCTGGAGGCGTACCGGACCACCGGTGACCGCGCTGCGCGCGACCGGCTGGTGGAGGAGATGATGCCGCTCGTCCACTCACTCGCCCGGCGCTACGCCGGCCGCGGCGAGCCCGTCGACGACCTCGTGCAGGTCGGAGCGATCGGCCTGATCAAGGCGATCGACCGTTTCGAGCTCGAGCGCGGCGTCGAGCTGTCCACGTACGCCGTCCCGACGATCGTCGGCGAGATCCGCCGCCACTTCCGCGACCGCTCCTGGGGCATTCACGTGCCGCGCCGCATGAAGGAGCTCTCGCTGCGCGTCTCCCGCCTCGTCGACGATCTCTCGGCGGAGCTCGGGAGGGCGCCGACCGTGGCCGAGCTCGCCGAGGCTGCCGACGTCGAGGAAGAAGACGTTGTCGAGGCGCTCGAGACGGCTCGCGCCCACACGCCGGCATCGCTCTCGACGCCCGTCGACGCGAGTGGCGAGCTGACGCTGATCGACCTGATCGGAGAGGACGAGGCCGGCTACGAGGCCCTCGAGCGCGGCTCGGTCGTCCGCACCGGCCTCGACGGGCTCGAAGAGCGCGAGCGGCGAATCGTCGTGCTCCGGTTCCTCAAGGGCATGACCCAGTCCGAGATAGCGGAAGAGCTCGACATCTCGCAGATGCACGTCTCGCGACTCCTGCGCCGGGCGCTCGCCGCGATGCACGGCCGCATCGACGAAGGCGACGGGATCCCGCTGTGAGCACCGACCGCTTCGTCCTGGTGATTCCGGCCCGCCCGGAGTACCTGCTGCTTGCGCGGCTCACGCTCAACGGCGTCGCCCGCCTGGCGCAGGCCGACGAGGAGGCGCTTGCCGATCTCCGGCTCGCCGTCACCGAGGCTGCGGCAAACGCTTGCCGCCACGCCTACGAAGACGGGCGGGGCGACGTCACGATTCAGCTGACGCTGAGCGACGATCACCAGCTCGAGGTCGTCGTCGAGGACGACGGACCCGGCTTCGAGAGTGACACGGTGGCGGAGTGGCGGGCAGAGGAGCTGGGCGAGGACGGCATGGGCCTCGCCATCATCCGCGCGATCGCAGAGGATGTCGAGATCGGGCCGCGAGCGGGCGGCTCCGGCACACGGCTTCGCTTTACGCGCTCGCTGCGCTGATCGCCGACTCCCGATCCGGGTACAGATCGAGGACGGCATCGAGCCCGGTGAGCTCGAAGATGCGTGAGGCAGCGGCTCTCGGCTCGACGATGCGCAGCTGACCGTCACGCTCCCGCAGGCGCCGGAAGACGCCGACGAGCGCACCGAGTGCCGACGAGTCGAGGAAGGTGACCGCCTCGAGGTCGACGACCACGCAGAGGGCTCCTTCCTCCTCGACGAGCCGGCGGAGGTCGTCGCGGAGGGAGGGAGCAGTGAACGCATCGATCTCGCCGTGCAGCGCGACGATCCGGAGATCACCGACGGTTTCGACCGAGGTCACGGAATCCATTGGCTCATCGCTCCCGTAAGAGTACGGGGCCGGCATGGCGCCGGCCCCGTAGGCACTGGCAACCGGTTTTCGATCAGCGCCGGAGCGCGTCGTCGCGGACGATCGTCGTATCGGTGCGCGTGTTGCCAAAGCCGCCCCAACTCGACCAGAACAGCATCGAGAGGATGAGGCCGGCGGCGCCGACGATCATGAGGATCACGCCGACGACGTTGACATCGAGGCCGGACACCGTCGCCGTCACGGCCCAGGTCAGGATGGCGCCGACGGCGATCAGGATGAGGCTTACGGAAATACCCATCTCACGTTTCCTTTCGTTGGGGAACTCGCGCCCCGTGCATACCCCAGCGCTACGACCGATAAACCGCACCGGCTCCTGTTCCACCGGACGCGATCCGCGGTGGTGCGTCGCACCTCGCGCTCCCGCCCAGGTGACCCGCGACACTGTCGGTTCGACGTTTGTCGGCGCCGCCCCGTGGGCATGACCCGTCCATGACAAACACAAGCGCTACTCCCCCAGGCGCCGGCGACGGGACGTTCGTCGATCGGCCCGATGTCGGAGAACCGGATGTCGTCGAACCGGATGCCTAGAACCGGATGTCGTAGAACCCGAGGTCGTCGCGGTCGAGCGTGTGGTCACGACCGAGCCCCGCGTCCTGCACGACGAGGTCGTTCCCCCACACCCGGGTGGCCCTGTCGAGCCCGCCGTTCCGACCGTCGTGACCGAGAACGAGCGCGTGGCGGTCGAGCCCGACGGCTCGGTCAGCCGGCGGGCCGAGCGGGTCGAGTACCCACCCGTCGGACGGCACGACCGTGCGGATCAACGTCTCGTCGGGGCCGTAGCGATGAGCACGACGCCGCTCCCACCGCCCGGCCCGTCCCGGCCCGAGCCTGCCCCGAGCCCGGATCCGTCTCCTGCCCCGCAGCCGCCGCCGGGTGGGCCGCAGGGTCCCATGTCGGCCCGAGGAAGACAGCATCTCCACGCCCGTTGAGCCCGCCGCGACCGGCCGGCTCTACGGGTCGAGATCATCGTCGGCCGCGAGCGCTCGTCCCGCGGCCGTGCGGGTTTGAGCGTGAGCAGCTCAGGGGACAACAGGCCCGGACTACGACCACAACGACCAACGACGACCACGGAAAGGACGACATGGGAATCATCGCCTTCATCATCCTCGGCCTCCTCGCCGGCATCATCGCCAAGGCGATCCTGCCGGGGAGCGATCCCGGCGGGCTGATCATCACGACGATTATCGGCATCGCCGGCGCTCTTCTCGGAGGCTTCCTCGCCTCGGTGCTGTTCAACGCCCACCCGCTCGACGAGTTCTTCGACATCTCGACGTGGGTTACCGCAATCGTCGGCTCGATCATCCTGCTCGCGATCTACCGCGCGGTCGTCAACCGCGGCGGGCACCACCGCTTGAGCCTGTAGACGCTCACACCGGGGTTCAGCCCTTCTCTGTTCCACGGCGGAACAGGGACGGGCTGACCCCGTTCTCTTGCGCGAGGCGGCGGCGCGAGGCGTTTGGGAGGCGCGGACGCGGGGCAGAACAACGTCCATCTGACGTGAAGCGCAAACCGGAGGGGATCCGTGAGCACCATCGAGGGGTCGATCGACATCGAGCTTCCGGTTTCCACCGCCACCAGCCGGAGGCTGCAGCTCGAGGCAATTCCGGACGGCACCGAGGTGACCTCTCTCGGGCTCGACGCCCATCGGGCCTGTGTGATCGTGCAGACGGCAGTCGAGCGGCGCAGTCCGAAGGGCGCCGCCGATAACGTTGTCGGCATCGGCGGCGGGCGAATCACCGAGGACATCGAGTCGTTCGACGATTTCAGCGGACCGCAGGCCGCCTGACCCATCGCTCCGGCGCCGCGGTGCGCCAGGACGTTCCCCCAGACCCAGGATCAACGACAGATGACCGATCAAGGAACGGGCGGCGATGCGCCGTCGACAGGACGCTCGTCTGGACCGGCAGATTCGGTTGCCGGCCAGCTCCGCCCACCACGTATCGTCGAGAAAGTCGGTGTCACGCTCGGCCATGCGCTCGGGCGAGAGATCGACCGCACGATCCGGAACCGGCACCGGCGTCGTCTGCGGCGCGTCGGTCAGGAGCATGTGCTCGATGCCTCGTCGTTCGACTTCGCCGAGGGTGCGCCGGCGCGCGACGGAAACACGATCGAGGTCCTGATCGACGGCTCCGAGGCGCTGCCCCGGATGGCCGCCGACATGGCTGCCGCTACCTCTCACGTGCACCTGACGGGGTGGTTCCTCTCGCCCGAGCTCGCACTCAGCCGCGAGGAGGAGCCGCTCGTCGTCCGCATCCTGCTGGCCGAGCTGGCAGAGCGGGTCGACGTGCGCGTCCTGCTCTGGAAGGGCGCGCCGATCCCGGCCTTCAGGCCGTCGCGCACCGACGTTCGCGAGATGGAGCGGACGCTCGCGCGCCACACGAAGATCAAGACCGCGCTCGACTCTCGCACGGGCACGTCCCACTGCCACCACGAGAAGACGATCGTGATCGACGACCGCGTCGCCTACGTGGGCGGAATCGATCTCACGCTCGACGGCGGCGACCCCTACGACACGCCGAACCATCGCGCGCGTGGCGGCATCGGCTGGCACGACGTCGCGGTGCGAATCGAAGGCCCGGCCGTACAGGATGTTGCGGAGCACTTCCGCCTGCGCTGGCAAGCCGCAGCTCACGAGACGCTTGCGCCACCGAGGCGGCCGGAGCCGGCGGGCGATGTGAAGCTCCAGGTCGTGAGAACGGTTCCTGCCGGTAGCTACAAAACCCTCCGGAACGGCGACTACTCGATCCTCGAGTCCGTACCTCGCTGCGCTTCGCTCCGCGGAGCGGATCGTCTATCTCGAGAACCAGTTTCTGTGGTCGCCCGAGGTCGTCGACGTCCTCGCCGACAAGCTCGAGCATCCGCCGACCGACGACTTCAGAGTCGTCGTCCTTCTTCCCGCGCGGGCAAACGACGGAGCGGACATCTCCCGCGGTCAGGTCGCGGCCCTCATCGACGCGGACGAGGGCGATGACCGCTTTCTCGCGTGCACCGTGTACGCGCGCGAAGGGAAGCTGAGAGACATCGTCTACGTCCACGCCAAGGTCGGGATCGTCGACGACCGCTGGCTCACCGTCGGTTCCGCGAATCTCAACGCGCACTCACTCTTGCACGACACCGAGATGAACGTCGTCACGCATCACGAGGAGACGGCACGTGCGACCCGTCTCCGACTCTGGAGCGAGCACCTGGAGCGACCCGAGGAGGACATCGCCGGCAACACGGCAACCGTGTTCGACGAGCTGTGGCGGCCGATCGCGACCGAGCAGCTCCACCGCATCGAGCGAGGCGAGCCGCTCACGCACCGGCTCGTCCGGCTCCCAGGCGTGTCTCACAAGCACCGCCGCCTGCTCGGGCCGCTCCAGAGCCACCTGTACGACGTCTGATATCCCGAAGGACTCGGCCGGCCGGATGAGTGATCATCCGAGAGACCCCGAGTAGCCCTGTCAGCGGGCGTCTGGGGCCGACACGGCCGAGACGGCGGGCTCTTCGCCACGCGAGCGAGCACCCGGACCGGGGCCTGAGGCAGTTCGGGATGCAGGCTCGCCGACTGCCGGCGGCAGCCCCTCTGCAACCTGCGTCGCCTTCTCCACCGGGACCCCGAATTTCAGGAACCGACCGCCGAACGCAACGGCGCAGATCGAAAACCACGCCCAGCCGAAGGCGAGCCCGGCGACCACGTCCGAGAGCCAGTGGACGTCGAGCATGACCCGGCTGCAGGCGACGCCGACGGCGATCCCCGCGGCCGCGCCGGCGAGCAGCGCCCGCATGCGGGGCGAGCGCTTCCTCGCGAGCACGAGTGCCACCGCCGCATAGAGCGCTGCAGCTGTCGCGGAATGGCCGCTCGGGAAGGATGGGCCTAGCGTCGCGGCGACCGGGTTGAACGTGGGGCGGACGCGATCGAGGAGTTGCTTGACGATGTTGACGACGACGACCTCTCCGACGACGACGGTGAGGAGGAACGGCGGCACCCACCGGTTCGGCGCTCGAATCATCTCCACGACCATGACCACCAGCAGAACGAGAATCGTCGCGGGCGCGCTCGCGAGGTCGGTGACGAGCTGGATGAGCTGCGTCGACCAGGGCACGGCGTGATCGTTGGCCCACCCACCGACGCCCCCGTCGAGCCCGGTCAGATAGCCCGTCGAGCGCACGAGGTACGCCAGCGCGCCGAGCACGACGCCACCGATCACGGTGATTGCGAGCGCAACGGTGAGCGCCAGGCCGGTTGCCGTCCCGGGGTCGAGGCGGCCACGAAGGAGTCGCGCCAACCATGGGCGTCGAACGGTCTCCGTCACGAGCCTGCCGCTTGCCGCCTCCGTTGCCGGAGGAGCGGCTCCCGTCGCGGTCGGGTACGAACGGGCAAGGAAGTAGACGATCACGGCGGTGCTAAGGGCGAGAAGCAGGAGGACGATGAACGGCATGCTTGGCTCCGGTTTGGGTTACGACCCCGCTCGTTTACCCGGGGTTCTCGCGGGGTAAACGAGGCGAGATGGGAACGGACGTAGGCCACTTCGAAGGGGGCCCGGCACTCGTGCCGGCCGCCGATCCAACCACTCGGGCGATCGAAGATCGCCGCGATGGCTCGTGGGCGCCGCTGCTCGAGCCGTCCCCTGGTGGGATTGCGGAGCGGTTCGCGCAGGCGATCAGCCCGGGACACCCGGTCCGCGTCTTCCTCGCCGCGATCTTCGGCGGGTACGCCGTCTTGCTCGCCGCTCACGATTGCGACCGGTCTCTTGTTCACCAGGGTGGTGTTGAAGATCGACGGCGTCGCGGCATGGGACGAGCGCCTGAGCCGCACGGTTGTCCGCGAGCGAACGGGCGCGACCGTGGACCTCTCGTGGATCGGCTCGACCCTGGCGGGTGGGCTCGTGATTCCCACTCTCGTCGGCCTGCTCCTCGTCGTGTTTCTCCTGTCGAAGCACTGGCGCCTCGCCGCGTTCACGCTGCTCGTGATCTGTGTCGAGTCGGGCACCTACCGGGGCACGAGCCTCGTCATTCATCGCAACCGCCCCGACGTCAAGAGGCTCGAGAGCCTTCCCGTCGACGCGAGCTACCCCTCCGGGCACACCGCGGCGGCGGTGGCGCTGCTGGCCGGCCTGTTGATCGTGCTCGCCTCGAGGATCCAGAGCCTCGCGATCCGAATTGTCCTCTGGTCGCTCGCGGTCGCGATACCCGTCTTCGTCGCGTGGTCGCGCATGTTGAGGGGGATGCACCACGTCACCGACGTCGTCGCGGGCGGGCTGATGGGCCTCGTTGCCCTCGCCATCACGATTTTCGCCGCCCGAGCGGCGGGTGCAGCCGCCGCACAGCGCGATGCGCCGGAAACCATCACTCGACGAAACGACGGAAGGAACGGCATGAAGAAGGTTGCGGTGATCGCCCACGCAGGCAAGACGATCGGTGGCGGGCTCGACGAGCTCAGGACGGTCCTCGCGAACCAAGGTGTCGAGGACCCGATCTGGTCCGAGGTTCCGAAGAGCAAATATGCGCCTGAGCGCGTCGAGCGCGCGATCGACGAGGGCGCCGAGCTCGTCTTCGTCTGGGGCGGCGACGGGATGGTGCAGCGCTCGATCGACAAGCTTGCAGGCACGGGCGTTACCGCCGCGATCATCCCCGCCGGGACGGCCAACCTCTTTGCGTCCAGCCTCGGTATCCCGTCGGACATCGGCGAGGCGGTCGAGATCGGCCTGCGTGGCGAGGACAGAACCCTCGACGTAGGCAAGATCAACGGCGAGCGGTTCGCGGTGATGGCGGGTGCCGGCCTCGACGCGCACATGATCAGGGACGCGGACGGCAGCCTCAAGGATCGCTTCGGGCGCCTCGCGTACATCTGGACGGCGTCGAAGCACATCCGCGAGGAGCCGTTCAAGGCGAAGATCGACATCAACGGCGAGCTCTGGTACAAGGGCACCGCGAGCTGTGTGCTGATCGGGAACGTCGGCTCGCTCTTCGGCGGCATCGAGGCGTTCGACAGCGCGACGCCGGATGACGGTCTCCTCGAGATCGGCGTCGCGAGCGCCGAGGGTCTCGGGCAATGGGCGCGAACGGTCGCCCGCACAGCGATTGGCACGACGGCGAAGTCCCCGTTCGTCCAGATCACGAAGGCGAAGAAGATCCGGATCGAGCTCGATCGCAAGGTGCCCTACGAGCTCGACGGCGGCGACCGTGAGCCCGCCAGGGTGCTGAAGGCAAAGATCGAGGCGGGTGCGATCACGGTTCGGGTGCCTCATCCGGAATGACCGCGGCTCGTGGGGCGGCTCCTGCGGGTGGGTTGAACGACAGCACGGGCGGGTCGGAACAAAACATGCCTCGGGGCTGCAAGGATGTCGGTGTGCAGACACAGGCGATGCACGGCAGCGGAAGTCGATCGGCATGAGGCGTTGATGGAATCCTCGACGGATACCGCCGGGCTCCCGGTGATCGCGTTTGCCAATCGCCTCCCCGTGCGTCGCGTCCGGAACGCTTGGCGGCTGTCCGACGGTGGTCTCGTCACTGCGCTACGGCCCGCGATGAAGTCCCGCGGCGGCGTCTGGGTGGGCTGGGACGGCGGCATCGAGACGCCGCGGGAGGTCGAAGGGCTCGAGATCGAGCTCCGGCCGGTCACGCTGACGCGCCGGGAGGTCGATACGTACTACCACGGCTTCGCGAACCGAACGCTCTGGCCGCTTCTGCACGGCCTCGTCGAGTGGCCGACCTTCGACCGCTCCTGGTGGGATTCCTACCGCTTCGTCAACGCCCGCTTCGCGGCAGCCGACGATCCGCGTGCTGCCGGTTTCCGCTGGGTGCACGACTACCACCTGCTCTTGCTTCCGGAGTTGCTCCGCAGGGCGGGCGGGACGGGCGGCATCGGGTTCTTCCTCCACGTGCCTTTCCCGCCGCCAGAGGTCTTCTCGCGACTGCCCTGGCGAACAACGGTGCTCGAGGGCATGCTCGGCGCCGAGATCGTCTCGTTCCACACCGCGAGCTACCGGGACAACTTCCTCCGCACGTGCCGGCAGCTCGTGGACGGGGCCGAGATCCACGGCACATCCGTCCAGCTGCCCGACGGACGCGTCGTCCAGACCGCTGCCCACCCGATCTCGATCGACGCAGGCGACCTCGCGGAGCGAGCCAGGCAGCCGAGCGTCAACCGGGCATTCGCCGGCCTGCGGAGGCAGTTCAGCGGCCGCCGGCTGCTGCTCGGGGTCGATCGGCTCGACTACACGAAGGGTATTCCCGAGCGTCTGCGGGCGATCGAGCTGCTGCTCGAGCTGCGGCCGGACCTGCGGCGCGAGCTCACGTTCGTCCAGGTCGCCGTGCCGAGCCGTGGTGAGATTCGCGAGTACCGCGAGCTGCGGGCCGCCGTCGAGCAGCTCGTCGGCCGGATCAACGGCCGCTTCACCGAGCCCGGGCTCGACGTTCCGGTCCACTACCTCTATCGCGGCGTCACGCCCGACCGGCTGCTCGCCTACTACAGGGCCGCCGAGATCTGCCTCGTGACGCCGCTGCAGGACGGGATGAACCTCGTCGCCAAGGAGTTCGTGACGGTGCAACACGCGACCGACGGCGCAGGAGTGCTCGTGCTGAGCGAGTTCACCGGTGCGGTCGAGGAGCTGCCGGAGGCCCTGCCGTGCAACCCGTTCGACCTCGAGGGCCTCGCCGGCACGATCAGCCTCGCGCTCGAGCTCGACGAGTCCGATCGTCGCGACCGGCTGGCGCGGATGGCGGCGACGATCCACCGGAACGACGTTTTCGCCTGGCTCGACCAGGAGCTCGCGCCGCCGCCGCAGCGCGAGAGCGGGCCGGGCCGCCGTCAGGCAGGCGAGCCTATCCAGGCAGCGCGCATCGCCGGTTCGCGACCCGGGGAGGCGGGGTAGGGCGCCGCCAGGGGAACCGTCCCCGGCCCGGAGCGACGGACGGCGGGTTGCGATCCGCCGCTCGGCGACCTGATCCGCGGCGAGGTGACGGCGATCGTCGAACGAGTGAGGGTCGCCCGCAACGGTCGGGCATCGATCGTCGCGCGCCCGCTGCCCGCTCCAGAGCCATGAGGAAACGGCGAGGCACACCCTGGGTGTGCCTCGCCCGTCTCCTTCCGCCGCAGTCCTGCCTTACGCGGTCGTCGTCGCCGGTCGCGTTCCGAGGGTTGTCGTGATCGTGAGCGTCGAGCCACCTCGCGTGACAGTGATCTTCAGCTTGTCGCCGGGGCTGTGGCTGCTCACCGCGGCCGTCAGCTCGTTTGCGTTCAGGATGGTCGTGCCGTCGATGGCGGTGATCACGTCGCCGGACTTCAGGCCGGCCGCTGCGGCGGGGCCACCGGCCCTGACCGTGCCGATCACGGCGCCGCTCCCCGACTGGGAGTCGCCGACCGTGACACCCAGGTAGGCGTGCTGGACGACCTTGCCGGCGATCAGATCGTCGGCAACGGACTTGACGGTGTTGGACGGAACCGCGAAGCCGACACCGGCGTTGGCGCTGCCGCCGTTCTGATCGTCGATCGCGATCTGGACGTTGGTACCGACGACCTTGCCGCTCGTGTCGATCAGTGGGCCACCCGAGTTTCCGTGGTTGATGGCGGCATCGGTCTGAAT
The DNA here is from genome assembly GCA_963799575.1 of uncultured Thermoleophilia bacterium. Lineage (GTDB taxonomy): Bacteria > Actinomycetota > Thermoleophilia > Gaiellales > Gaiellaceae > Gaiella. The sequence goes on along the minus strand of CAWCXK010000004.1, from coordinate 519,939 downwards.
CGTGTTCGAGATCGAGTATCCGTTCGGGGCCTTGATGTCACGGTCGACGGCGCTGACGATGCCGGCCGTGATGCTCTCGGAGTAGCCGAACGGGCTACCGATCGCGACGACGCCCTCACCCGGCGCCACCGTGGAGCTGTCGGCGAGCTCGAGCGGGGTGAGCTTGCTCGCGGGCACCGAGACCTTGATCACGGCCGTGTCGGTGGACGGGTCTGCGCCGACGAGCGTTGCCCTGGTCGTGGAGCCGTCCTTGAACCTGACGGTGATCTTCGTGGCACCGTCGACGACGTGGTCGGCGGTGATGATGTTGCCGCTCGTGTCGTAGACGTAGCCGGTGCCTTCGGCCTGCGTCTGCTGCGCGCCGCTGCCGCCCGGCGTGAACGGCGAGAGCCCGCCGCCGCTCGAGTGCGATGCCACCGTGACGGTGATGTCGACGACCCCGGGGCTGTCGCGGGTGTAGATCGTCTCGGCGTCGAACTGGGTCGCCGTCTGGGCCACGCTCGCGGCGGTCGACGTGACCGGAGCGGCCGTCGTCGCCGGTGAGCTCGACGTGCCGTTGGCCCCGATTCCCGTCAGCACGCCGGCTCCGACGACCGCGCCGGCCGCGAACGGTGCTGCGATCAGGAGCACCCGGCGCCTGCCTCGATTCGATCCCTCTGTGGCACTCATTGGTGCTCCTCTCGGCTGAATTCGGTAACGCATCCAGCGAAGCAGTCAAACCTGTGTGTTGACTGAGAATCGTGCAAAGCGCGCAGGAAGCTCATGTGAAGATGGCGTGAAGGAGGCAGCCAATCTCCGCAAGGACACGTAGGCTTCGGAACCGGACTGCCGTCCGACCACCCATGAAGGTTTCCTCACCGATGATAGGGCTCGTTGCGCTCCTCGCGAGCGCGTTGCTCGCAGGCTCCATGGCGGCGGGTGCATCTGCGGGTGCAGTCTCGACCTGCACCCCGGCGCCGGCCGCGCCCGACCCGGCGCTTCCTGCGCCGAATCCCGCGATCGTCACGTATCCCGCCGCGAGCAGCAGCGCGATCTCGAAGACCGGCGCGACACTCCTCGCGAGTGTCGACACCGGCGGGGTCGCCGGTCAGGTCGCATTCGAGCTCGGCGACGAGACGACCGTTGTGCGGTGCACCGCCGTCCAGCCGCTCGCCGCCATCTCGGGCCCGCAGCCGGTAACGGCCAAGCTGCGGAGCGAGAAGCCCGGCACGACCGTGCACTTCCGCATCGTGGTCACGACCTCGGCCGGCCAGGTGGTCGGCGCCGACCAGCAGTTCACGACCGTGGCGAATCCGACACGGCTTGCTCCGGGCACCACGATCCTCGGAATCCGGGTCGGGTATCTCACTCCCGCTGCAGCTCGGGCGCGCGTCCTCGCGCGGTTCGCGCGGCCCGTCGTGTTCACGTGGCACGGCAAGCGCTGGAAGGCCACTCCGAAGCAGCTCGGCGCCACCGCCGATGTCGACGGGGCACTCGATCGTGCCCTCGCGAGCGCGGCAGGCGGTGCGCGGAAGATCCCCGTCGCGATCACCGTCGACCCGGTAAAGGTGAAACAGTACGTCGACTACCTCGAGAGCCTCTACGGACGCGAGGCCCGGGTCGGCAGCGTGACCCGAGTCGGCCGCAAGGCGCAGCTCGTCGAGCCGCTCACCGCCCGGACGGTGCAGAAGGTGCGCATGGAGGCCTCCATCACGCGCACCCTGAAGAGCGCCACGAGGCCACCGATCGAGCTGCTCCTGACCGAGACGAAGCCCGGCGGCCCTGGCGAGCTGTTCATCGTCGTGCGGCTCGCGGAGCAGTCGCTGACGCTGTACAAGGACGGTGCCGTCGTTCTCAGCACGCCCGTCACGACCGGGAGGCCGGCGCTGCCGACGCCCGTCGGGAGCTACGACATCGCCTGGCGACGCAGCCCGTACACGTTCATCTCGCCGTGGCCGCAGGGCAATCAGTACTACTACCCGCCCGCTCACGTTCGGTGGGCGATGTACTTCTTCGACAACGACTTCCTCCACGACTCCTACGAGCCGGCCGGCGCGTACGGCAAAGGATCGAACTACGGGCCGTACGCGAGCCATGGCTGCGTTCACGTTCCCGGTTCGGTAATGCAGGTGCTGTATACGACAGTGCCGGATCACACGCCGCTCGTCGTCGTCGACGCGTAGCCCGAGCCGCCGGGCCGCAGACCGCGCGTTGTGATACCCTTGGGGGGTATCTAGGAGAGAGGCTGACGTGAACGTCGCCGCATACACCGTTCCCGGTATGAGCTGTGGGCACTGCGAGGCGGCAGTGATCGAGGAGATCTCGGTGCTGCCAGGCGTCGAATCCGTCGCCGTCGACCTCGAGACGAAGATGGTCGAGGTGCAGGGACTCGCGCTCGACGACGCGGCGATCCGCGCCGCCATCGAGGAAGCCGGGTACGAGGCCACGTGAGCGCGGCAGACACGCATCCGACGGAACGCGTGCGCCTCGATCTCGAAGGCATGACGTGTGCCTCGTGCGCGTCCCGCATCGAGCGCAAGCTCAACAAGCTCGACGGCGTCGAGGCCACGGTCAACTACGCATCCGACCAGGCCGCCGTCACGTTCGATCCGACCGTCGTCAGCCTCGACGATCTCGTGGCCACGGTTGCGAACGCGGGGTACGCCGCAGCGCTCGAGGATACGGGCGCTGCCGCCACCGACGAGGTGGCGGCCGTGCGACGCCGGCTCGTCGTCGCAGCGGCCCTGAGCCTGCCACTCGTCCTGGTCTCGATGATCGGGCCGCTCCAGTTCACCCGCTGGGAATGGGTCGCGCTGGCGTTCTCGACACCGGTCGTGTTCTGGGCCGGCTGGCCGTTCCACCGCGTTGCGTTGCGTAACGCGCGCCACGGCGCAGCGACGATGGACACGCTCGTCTCGGTCGGCACGCTCGCGGCGTGGGGCTGGTCGACGGTCGTGCTCGTGGCCGGCCTCGACGCGGAGACGTACTTCGAGGCCGGCGCCGTGATCACGACGTTGGTCCTCACCGGACGCTACCTCGAAGCCCGTGCCCGACGCCGCTCGGGCGAGGCGATCCGCGCCCTCCTCGAGCTGGGGGCAAGAGAGGCCCACGTGCTGCGCAACGGAGCCGAGGTGCTCGTGCCGATCGACGAGCTCGTCGTCGGGGATCACTTCGTCGTGCGTCCGGGCGAGAAGATCGCGACCGATGGAGTCGTCGTCGCAGGAGTCTCCGCCGTCGACCAGTCGATGCTCACCGGCGAGCCGGTACCCGTGGAAGTTGGCGAGGGGGCATCGGTTGCGGGCGCGACGATCAATACCTCCGGCCGTCTCGTCGTCGAGGCGACGAAGGTAGGGGCCGACACGGCCCTCGCCCGGATCGCGCAGCTCGTGGCCGAGGCACAGGCCGGTAAGGCCCCGATTCAACGGCTCGTCGATCGTGTGTCGGCGGTCTTCGTCCCGATCGTGATCGGAATCTCGATCGCGACGCTCGTCGGCTGGCTGGTGCTCACGGGGAATCCATCCGCAGCGTTCACGGCCGCCGTAGCCGTGCTGATCATCGCTTGCCCGTGCGCGCTCGGGCTCGCAACGCCGACGGCGTTGATGGTGGGCGGCGGCCGTGGCGCCCAGCTCGGCATCGTGATCAAGGGGCCAGAGGTACTCGAGCAGACCCGGCGGATCACGACGATCTTGCTCGACAAGACCGGCACTGTGACCGAAGGGAAGCTGCAGGTGATGGGGGCCTTCGCCCGGCCCGGCGGCGACCGTTCGCAGCTCCTGCGTCTCGCCGGCTCTGCAGAGGATGCGAGCGAGCATCCGATCGGGCAGGCAATCGCAGCGTTCTCTCGCTCAGAAGCCGGTGGGCTCGCGACGGTAGAGAGCTTCACAAATCGCAGCGGGCTCGGTGTCGAAGCGGTCGTCGACGGCCACACCGTGCTCGTTGGCCGACCGGCGATGCTCGCCGATGGAGGGCTCGAGCTCCCGGCCGAGCTCCGGACCGTGGTCGGAGAGGAGGAGGGAGCAGGACGCACCGTCGTCCTCGCAGCGATCGACGGGGTCGCCGCGGGCGTTTTCGTGCTGGCCGATCGCATCAAGCCGACCTCTGCTCGGGCCATCGCCGACCTTCGCAAGCTCGGCCTGACCCCGGTGCTGCTCACGGGCGACAACGAGAGCACCGCACGCGCGATCGCTGCCGAGGCCGGGATCGAGCGCGTCGTCGCAGGAGTTCTCCCGGACGGCAAGGCTGCCGTGGTCTCCGAGCTACAGCGTGGCGGTGAGACCGTCGCGATGGTCGGTGACGGCGTCAACGACGCGCCTGCGCTCGCTCAGGCCGACCTCGGCCTCGCGATCGGAACCGGCACCGACGTCGCCATCGAGGCGAGCGATCTGACGCTCGTCTCCGGGGACCTCCGCGCCGCCGTCGACGCGATCCGCCTCTCCCGTCGCACCCTGCGCACGATCAAGGGAAACCTCTTCTGGGCGTTCGCGTACAACGTCGCCGCGATCCCGCTCGCCGTGGCCGGGCTCCTCAGTCCGGTCATCGCAGCAGGGGCGATGGCGTGCTCGAGCGTGTTCGTCGTCTGGAACAGCCTACGCCTCCGGCGCTTCCACAGTCTGAGAGAGGACATCTGATGCATGGTTACGCCGGGGACAAGCCCCTGTTGGTCAAGCGCCTGCACCGTATCGAGGGTCAGGTGCGCGGCATCGAGCGGATGGTCGACGAGGATCGCTACTGCATCGACATCCTCACCCAGATCGCGGCCGTCAAGACCGCGCTCGAGCAGGTCGGTGCGAAGCTCCTCGAGGACCACGTCACACACTGCGTGCACGACGCGATCGCGTCCGGTGACGCCGCGGCCGCCGACGAGAAGACGGCCGAGTTGCTCGTCGCGGTGCAGCGGTTCGTGAAGACGCGGTAGCCGCGTTAGCGGCCGGTCGGCCCGCCGCGTTGGGCGCGGCGGAGACTCTCGATCCGGCGTCGATCCTGCTTCGTCGGCCGTCCGGCGAGGTCGGCCCCGATCGGGCGCGAGAGCCGGAGCTCGGCCGCCCGCTGCTCCCGTTGCGCCATCGACTCGGCCGTCTCGTCATAAAGCGTTGCCGCAACCGTAGCCGAGCCACGCTTGGCAGAGATGCCACGGACGACGACCGTCCACTGGAGTTGGCCGACCTTCACTTCGAGGACGTCCCCGACCTTGACCTCCTTGGCCGGTTTCACCCGCGCGTCGTTCAGATGCACGCGTCCGCCAAGCACGGCGTCAGTCGCCGCGCTCCGCGTCTTGTAGAACCGGGCCGCCCAGAGCCACTTGTCGATACGGACGACTTCCACGGCCTTCCCTCGATCGCGGGCTAGAGAATCGAGTCGCGCGGGTGCTTCTTCTCTTCTTCGCGCCACTGCTCCTGGTACGCCTCGGCCGCGGCGAACTCGTCCTCTGTCCGCCGGCGCGTGGCATCGGTCTCGGGAACCGGATGCTCACCGACCTGCTTCGTGCGCTTCGTGGCACGGAACGCGATGATCAGGATCGGAATCGCGACGACGACGATGATGATGACGGGCAGCAGCACGTCGCCAACCCTACTTCATGCGGCAGTCAACGGGAGGCTCGCAACGGCATCACCTGTTCGGGTGAATCTGCAGCCTCGATCTGGCTATCCGGCTCACCCTTCGTAGAGTGTGGCGCATGGGGGAGCTGGAAGGGGAAATCGTGCCGGACGCCTGCGACTGCTGCGGCCGCGATGCCGAGGATTGCGGCATTGCGTCGTCCGGCTGGGTGACCGATTCGGTGGTCCTCGCCGGCGGCGCCACATTCTGTCGATCGTGTGCCCACCTCCTGCGGATCGCGCGTGTCGACGAGTACTGCGCCTGGTGTGCGTCGCTGATGTTCAGCGAGGAGGCCGCCGAGGTACAGGGTTGGGCCTACTTCGTGGACGAGCTCGGTGAGCTGCACGCGTGCTGCCCCGGCTGCCTCGCGACCCGATTCGGGATCGCCGGCCGCTTCCGCCTTCGCGGCGCGCTCTAACCGGGCGACGGGCTCGAGCCCGTCGCCACCGCCTCCGCGCGTCGGCCACATTGACGTGCGAGCCGACCCCGGAGGTGCGGAAAACCGCCCCATCCGCGGTTCGAGGCTGTTCTAGGTTCAGGGCACTTCAGCAACCGTTCACGAGGAGCCCGCCATGATCGCCAGGAATCATCACCCGTACGTCTTCCCCGACGACAGCCGCTGGGACGACGCCCGCCTGTCGTGGAACCTGTCAGCCGACCTGCGCCCGGCCGTCGTCGTGCTTCCGACCTCGGTCGACGACGTCGTCGGTGCGGTCGAGTACGCCGCCGAGCGCGATCTGAAGATCGTCGTCCAGGGCACCGGGCACGGAGCGACCGTGCACGGCTCGGTGGCCGGCGCGCTGCTGCTCAACATGCGCGAGATGCGCGCGGTCGAGATCGATGCGGCGAAGCGCCGCGCCCGGGTCGAGGCAGGCGCGCTGTGGGAGGACGTCGTCGTGCCGGCGACCGAGCAGGGCCTCACCGCACTGCACGGCTCGTCTCCCAACGTCGGCGTCGTCGGCTACTCGCTGGGCGGCGGAATCGGCTGGCTCGCACGGAGGCACGGCCTCTCGGCCGAGAGCGTCCTCGCCGTCGAGGTCGTCACCGCCGACGGCACGCTCGTCCGCGCCGACCGGACGCAGAACACCGACCTGTTCTGGGCGTTGCGGGGCGGTGGCGGCGGCCTCGGCGTCGTCGTCGCGATGGAGATCGCGCTGTACGAGGTCGAGCAGCTCGTCGCCGGGATGATGATCTGGCCGTGGGAGCGGTCCGAGGAGGTCCTGACCGCCTACGTGAAGTGGGCGGAGACGGCCCCGAGCTCGGTCAGCACGTCGGCCCGAATGCTGCAGATTCCGCCGCTGCCGGAGATCCCGGAGTTCATCCGTGGACGCCAGGTCGTGGTCATCGACGGCGCCGTGCTCGGCAACGACGACGAGGCGAACGAGATCCTCTCGCCGTTTCGGGCGCTCGACCCCGAGGTCGACACGTTCGCCACGGTGCCACCTGCCGCGTTGATGCGGATTCACATGGATCCGGAGCCCCCGATGCCCGGCAAGGGCGACGGCTTCCTGGTCGACGACCTCGACGCGGACGCCATCGAGGCGATCGTCGAGATCGCCGGTCCCGACACCGACTCGCCGCTCGTGATGGTCGAGCTGCGGCAGCTCGGCGGCACGCTCCGTGACCGTCGGCCGGGTGCAGGCGCACTCGGGTCGCTCGACGGATCCTTTGCGTTCTATGCCCTCGGCGTGCCGATGGGACCGGGTGTGGCCGAGGCTATCGACAGCCGCATCGAGGCGATCAAGGGGGCGCTCGCACCATGGTCGCGCGGCAAGACGTACCTCAACTTCGCCGAGAAGAACGTGACGATCGGCGATGCGATCGGCGCGGATGCGTTCGCGCGACTCGAGAGCGTGAAGGCATCGGTCGATCCGGACGGGATCTTCCGCTCCGGGCACACGTTCGCGACGGCAACGGTCGCGGCGGGCGACGAGGCGGTCGCAGCGTAGAGCCCGAGCTCCGAGCGGAGGTCGTGCAGGGAGTGTCTCCCGGAAACAGGGAGGCACTCCTTTGCCGTTATGGGCGATGTTCTCGCTCCAACTATCACCGGGGGGATAGTTGTCGTCTCATATGAGCACGATGGCCCGGCTGGAGGCGGACCGGCTCGTCTCGGCTACGGATGTGGCCGGACGCCTCATGGCCAACATCCGCTCGGTCGTGCACGGCAAGGACGCCGAGATCGGCCTCGTCGTCGCCGCACTCGCATGCGAGGGCCACGTGCTCTTCGAGGATGTACCCGGAACGGCGAAGACGGTGCTGGCACGCGCGATCGCCGGGTCGATCGAGGGCGTGCAGTTCGCCCGTATCCAATGCACGCCCGACCTGCAGCCGACCGACGTCACGGGGCTTGCGATCTTCGACCAGAAGCAGCGCGACTTCGAGTTCCGTCCGGGGCCGGTGTTCGCCCACGTGCTGCTCGTCGACGAGATCAACCGGGCGATGCCGAAGACCCAGTCCGCGCTGCTCGAAGCGATGGCCGAGGGCCAGGTCACGGTCGACGGCGAGACGCGCCGCCTGCCCGAGCCCTTCATCCTGCTCGCGACCGAGAACCCGATCGAGCACGAGGGCACGTTCCCGCTGCCCGAAGCGCAGCTCGACCGCTTCTTCCTGCGCACGTCGCTCGGCTACCCGGGCGTCGAGGAGGAGCTGCAGATCATTCGCGATCAGGTCGATGGCCACCCGCTGAAGCGCCTGCAACCGGTGGTCACCCTGGCCGAGGTGAGGGCGTTGCAGACCGCCGTTCGCGGCATCTACGTCGACGACCTGATCCAGCGCTGGATCGTCGACCTCGTCCGTGCGACGCGCGATCTCGACGGCGTCGCGATCGGTGCCTCCGTGCGTGGGACGCTCGCGCTCGAGCACGCTGCGCGCGCCTTCGCGCTCCTGGCCGGCCGGGAGTTCGTCGTGCCGGCCGACGTCGACCGCCTGATCGTCCCCGTGCTGTGCCATCGAATTGCCTACACGGCGATGTTTCACGCCGAGGCGCGCCGTACCGGCTGGGACGCTGCGATCGACGGGTTTCGACGAGCGGTGCTGGAACGGGCACCGCGTCCCGAGATGCCCGACAGCGAGATCGGCTTCGGTCCGGAGTGAGCGGTGCAGCGGCGTCGTTCCCGCTCGTCCTTCGCCGCCGCCACATCGGGCTCGCCTTCGGAGCCACGCCGAGCTCCCGTCGCGGATCGGGGTCGGACGTTGCAGGATCGCGCCCCTACCGCAGCGGCGATGCGATGCGCGGGATCGACTGGGCTGCCTCTGCGCGCCTTTCGGCCGCCCGTAGCGAGGACGCGTTCATCGTGCGCGAGCGCTTTGCCGACGAGTCACCGCGGGTCGTCGTCGTGGCCGACCGGCGGCCCGCGATGGCGCTCTGCTCGCCCGAGCTGCCGTGGCTCGACAAGGCGGAGACGATGCGAAACGCCGCGCTGCTCATCGCGGCGAGCGCAGCGCGAAGCCGCGGCGCGATCGGCTCGCTCGACTTCGGTGACGGTGGCGTCGAGCCCGTCTGGCTGAGGCCGCAGCCCTCCGGTCAGTGGCGGGTCGAGGAGCGAGCGGCAACGGGGGCGTTTGCAGCGCCTGCGGACACGGTCGATCGCTCCCTGACCTACCTCGGCACCTTGCGCAGCTCGCTGCCGGTGGGCAGCTTCGTCTTCGTCCTCTCGGACTTCCTCGCCGATGCCTGTCTCGCCTCGTGGCTCGAGGCGATCGGCCACCGCTGGGACATCGTCCCGGTCGTGATCCAGGATCCGGTGTGGGAGAGAAGCTTCCCGGACATCGGCGGCGTCGTCGTCACGTTCGTCGATGCCTCGAGCGGTGCCGTGCGACGTGTCCGCATGCGGCGCGGCGAGGCACGGCGCCTGCGCACCGCGCACGAGGCACGCCACGCCACCCTCGTTCGCGGCTTCATCGACCTCGGTCTCGAACCGGTCGTTCTCACACGCTCAGAGCCGGACTCGATCCTCGGCGCGTTCCTCTCCTGGGCCGACGCCCGGCTGCTCGACCGGCGGGCCGGCCGGTGAGGTGGGCGACCGCGGCGGTCGTCGCACTCGTCGCCGGAGCCATGACGTCGGGGTCAGCGACTGCGGCCGGCGTCGGTGACGGGCTGTCGTTTCGCGCCTCCGTCTCTCCCCGGACGCACCTCTTCGGTGATCCGATCACCGCTGAGGTGCAGGCGATTGCTCCCGCCGCTGCCGCGGCGGGAATGACGATCAAGATCGACTTCGAGCCGTACGCCGTCGTCGGTCCCGTCGAGGTCGAACGCATCCCGGCGGGCGCGGTGACCGAGGTGCGGTGGCGCTGGCACCTCGAATGTCTCACGCGCGCCTGCCTGCCGGGCGAGACGCAGCGACGGGTCGTGTTCGGGCCGGCGCGGATCGCCGTCCCGGTTGGCGGTCGCAGCGAGCTTGCCGACCGCGACGTGGCCGATCGTGATCGTCCGGTCGCGGCTCGGACCAGAAGACCGTGCCCGGCCGGAGCAGCGTGCGAGCATCTACCCGGTCGGCGAGCCGACGGTGCGCATCGGTCCCGTCATGCTCGAGCGGATCCTGTGGGCGGCTGCGATCCTGGTCGCACTCGCCGCGCTCGCGCTCGTGCTGCCGTTTGCGCGGCGGATTCCGCGTCCGAGCCGTGGCTTCGACCGCCTCGGGTCGGCCGAGCGCGCTCTCGTCCTCACGCGCCGCGCAGCGGGGCGCGACGACCCGGGCCGTCGGCGGACGGCCCTCGAACGGCTCGGCCGAGAGCTCGGACGTCGCGGGTCGCCCGAGCTCGCCGACGAGGCAACCCGGCTCGCGTGGTCGGAGAGCCCGCCGGCGAGCGAGGCAATGACCGGTCTCGTCGGGCGCGCGGAGCACGAGCTCGGAGGCCACAGGTGAGCCAGCATGCGATCCGGCTCGCAGACACGACCGACCTCGCCCGGATCGCGCGGCGCACTGCGGTCGTGCGTATCGCGCTGCTCGTGGCAATCCTGGCGGCTGCCGGCCTGGCCATCTTCGAGAGCTCGAGGTTGAGCGTGGGCGAGGTGACGCTCCTCGGCGAGGGCTCGAGTGGCGTCGTCGTGCTCGACCTCTCATCGAGCACCGACTCGGCACCACCGCTCGAGATTCCCGGTGTGCTTCGGCACCTCGCGAACGCCGGTGGGCGCTCGGGCCTCGTCCTCTTCTCGGATGTCGCGTACGAGGCGCTTCCGCTCGGGGCGACGTCGGAGGAGTTGCGGCCGTTCCTGCGGTATTTCCGCCGGCCGGCGGTCCCGCCCGCTCCTGCTGCCGGGACAAGCGGTCGTTTCACGCGCCCGCCGCCGCCGACGCGTCGGGCGACACCGTGGTCGCGATCGTTTCGCTCGGGGACCAGGATCTCCGCCGGCCTCGAAAGCGCGCGGAGGATGGTGCTCGAGGCGCCCTCGCGCGGCAATGACGTGCTTCTCGTCAGCGACCTCAACGACTCGCTGTTCGATGTCGCCGCGCTCGAGCAGACGTTGCGGCGCTACAAGCGTGACGGGATCCACCTGCGCATCGTGGCGCTCCGGCCGACGGTCGAGAACCGTGGCTTCTTCGTCAGCCGGGTCGGGAAGGGCGCGTTCGTCGAGCGGGCCGCGTTCGCCGACGGGCTGAGAGGGCAAACCGGCCGGCCCCTCGCGGCGGGCACGCCGTGGATGCTGATCGGTGTGATCGCGCTCCTCGCCATCGCGCTTGCCGCAAACGAGCTTCTCTGCGGGCGCCTCGAGTGGAGCAGGGCGTGAAGGCCCGCATCGCCGCTCCGCTTGCCCTCGTTCTGCTCGTCGTCGCTGCCGTTCTCGCCGGCCTCGCTCACGAGGTCGGGCAGTGGCGCGCGGTGATGCGCGGTGACGACGTCCGCTTCGTGACCTCGCCGGTCGACCAGGGGCTATGGGGCACGCCCGGCGGGCCGGGGGCAGGTGTTGCGGGCGATCTACTCGGGCTCGGCGACGACGTTCGCTTCCGCAACGCGGAGCGGCTCTACGTTCGTGGGCATCTGCCGGCAACGACGTTCGCCGAGGAGAAGGCACGGCTCGCGGCGCGGGGCGGCGCCGCGGAGCTGCTCGCGCAGGTGATGACGGGCGACACGGAGTCGTGGCGACGGGCGCGCGCCGCGAACCTGCTCGGCATCCTCCTCGTCGAGGATGCCAGGGACGGTCGGGAGCTCGCGCCGGCCCTGAGTCGCCAGGCCGTCCATGCGTTCAGCGCCGGCGCTCGAGAGCAGGATGGTGCCGACGAGCCCCGCTTCAACCTCGAGGTCCTCCTCACGCAGCTACGGCCGAACAGCCTGCTCGGGCGCGACCTGCAACAGAACCAGGCCGGCGTGGCGAACGGGTTCGGGGCGGGACTTGCTCTTCCGGAGAAGGGGTATTGACCATCCACCTGGTCACCCCGTGGGCTGCGGCCGTAGCGGTCGTCGTCGTGGTGCCGGCCGCGGCGCTCGTCGTCAGCCGTCGCCGCGCAGCATCCGCCCGCCGGGCGGTCGACCTCGCTCCACCCGCCCGCGGCCGGGTGCCCTGGACGGTGACGGCGCTCGTCGCCGCCATCGGGCTGCTCGCGCTCGCAGCGGCACAGCCGGTGATTGCGTCGCATGAGAATTCGAGCGTCCGGCGTGATGCCGATGTGTTCGTCGTGATCGATACGTCCCGATCGATGCTCGCAACGTCGAGCGCCGGCGCGGCGACGCGCTTCGCGCGCGCGGGGGCGATCGCGAGGTCGCTCCGCGACGCGACACCGACGGCCGCGATGGGGATCGCGTCGCTCACCGACCGGGTCCTACCGCACCTGTTCCCCACCGAGGACACGGCCGACTTCGACGTCACTCTGCGGGACGCGATCGCGGTGCAGCGGCCTCCGCCGGCCGAGAACATCGGCGGCAGCGGCACGTCGCTCGCGGCCCTCGGAGACCTGGCGACCGCGCAGTTCTTCGCGCCGGAGGCCCGCACGCGGATCGCGGTCGTGCTGACAGACGGTGAGTCGCAGCCGGTCCCGGTCGGTCGCGTGGCCGCCGCGCTCAAGCGCGCGAACATCCGCCTGGTCCTGATCCGGCTCGGGAACGCGACGGAGCGGGTGTTCACGCCGGCGGGCCGGACCGAGACCTACCGTCCTGCCCGAGGAACGGGCGTCGAGCTCGCCCAGACGGCGCTGCTGCTCGGCGCATCCGCGTATGCGGAGCCCGAGGCATCGGCCGCCGTCGCAGAGGTGGCGGATCTCGTCGCGCGAGGTGATGGGGTGGCGGTACAGAGCACCACGTCCGTTCGCGAGCTGTCGATGCCACTCGCCCTGGCGGCGCTCCTACCCGTGACGCTCCTCCTCTGGCGGAGGAACCTGCGATGAAGATGCCGATCGTCATGGGCCTGCTTGCCCTCATGATCGCGGGCTGTGGCGGTAGCGGTGACGGCAAGCCCGAGGCTCTCGACCCACCGGTCGGCACCGGCGCCGACCGGGCCTGGGTGCTCCATCCTGAGGGAAAGCCGAAGAGCGTCGTCGTGTTCGTGCACGGGCTCGGCGGACCGCAGGAGATCCTGCCGACGAATCATCTCCCCTGGCTGCAGCACCTGGTCGAGCAGGGCAGCGCCGTCATCTACCCCGCCTATGAGACGCGGCCGGGCGGCACCATGGCGGTGGCGCACATCCTCGCGGGCGTCGAGAACGGCCTGCGCGAGCTCGGCAATCCGCCGGTGCCACTCGCGGGCATCGGCTACTCGCGCGGCGGCCGGCTCGTTGTCGAGTGGGCAGCGTTGCAGCGGCCGGCGCCCCATGCGGTGCTGAGCGTCTTCCCGTCGCAGATCAACGCGATGATGGAGCCGCCGATCGACCTCCGCAAGCTCGACCGCACGATGAAGCTCAGGGTGCTCGTCGGCGACAGAGACGAGGCCGTCGGCAACACCGGTGCGGCCGAGCTGCTCGACCGGCTGCTGAGCTTCGGCTTCCCGCAGGAGAACATCGAAGGATCGGTGGTGCACTCGACGCCCCGCCTCGTGGCAGACCACTTTGCCCCGTTCGACACCGGCCCGGACGGGCGTCGGCTGTTCTGGGCGCCGGGCGACCAGATCGTCGACACCGCCCGCGGCGGCTGATCCAGCCGGTCTCAGGCGGGCGGAGCGAGCGAGACGAGCAACGAGGCGGCGGCGAGCACTGCAAGCGCAGCCGCCAGCTCGGCGCGCCGCCATGCCGCCGCGCCCAGCGCGAAGGCGAGTGCGACGAGCGCGATCTTGATCGCGAGCGTCGCTCCGTAGCCGGTCTCGACGAGGTCGGAGAGCGATCCGAGGTGGCCGAGCGCGAGGCCGGCGCCGGTGACGACGAGCGCGAATGCAGCGAGCGTGGCGGCATGGGCGACAACCTGCGTGCGTGACTCCGCCAGAGCGACGGCGATGCAGCCGAGCCAGGCGCCGAACGCTGCGATATGGGTAGCGGCGAGCAGCACCGCGAGCGTCGCCGGCAGACCGTCGAACCGGTGGGCGTTGCCCGCCTCGACGATCGCGACGGCGATGCCCGCGACGGGAATCGACCATTGCGCCTGCAGCGGCGAACGGCGGACGGCACCGGCGAGCGCCCACAGGCCGAGCGCGCCTCCGAGCCGAAGCCCGGCGAGGTGCCCGTAGCTCGTCAGCAGCACGTCTTCGATCAGCTGCGACTCGAACATCCGCGACGGGGCGAGTAGCGCCGTCTGGCCGAGCAGGGCTACCGGCTCGGCGACGATCATCAGGACGATGCCGGTCGTGACGAGCCGCCACAAGCGTTCGGTCATCCCACCGGAGACGAGCGCGGCAAACGGCACGCCGAAGCCGAGCGCGAAACCGAGCAGCGAGAGCCAGCGGCCGAGCACCTCGAGGACGTGGCCGACCCGGGCCGGCCCGGGCAGTGCGGCGTCCGTCGGTTCGCCGACGCTGAAGAAGAATGCGCCGCGCGCCGGATGCGAGTCGGAGCCGACGGCGAGCCACTCGACGACATACGTGCCCCGCTGCAGCGCGTCGACCGCCCGCGTCAAGCTCGACGGTCCCACGATCACCGGGCCGCGGGTGACGGCGCGGCCGTCCGGGCCGGTGACCGAGACGCCGTCGCCGACGGGCTCGGAGTGCTCCGACAGCCTGATCACGACGGCACGCGGTGCCACGTCCAGCCGTGAACCGGCTGCCGGTGTCGTGGCGACGAGCTCCGGGTGCGCGGCGGCGTTTCCCGCAAGCGCGCCGGCGAGCACGAGGACGATGAGGGAAACGGCTTTCAGGTTCATGCGGGCGCTTCGGCCGGGGTCGACCCGACCGGCGCCATGCCGGAGCCACGGAGCGTGATCCGGATCACGAGACCTGATGCCAGCAGCGAGATGAGGCCGGCGGTAACGAACGCCGATTGATAGTCACCGAACCAGGTTCGGGCCGCACCGGCACCCCAGGCTGCCATGGCCGCACCGAGCTGATGAGCGCCGAAGATCCAGCCGAAGACGACGCCGACGTGCTCGCGTCCGAAGGCCCTGGCCGTGATCGCGACGGTCGGCGGCACGGTCGCCACCCAGTCGAGGCCGTAGAAGACAACGAAGGCGATCAGCCCCAGGTTCGACGAGCCGATCACGAACGGGAGCACGAGGAGCGAGAGCCCGCGCAGGCCGTAATACCAGAAGAGCAGCCAACGCGGATCGAAGCGATCGGTGAGGAATCCCGAGCAGATCGTGCCGACGAGATCGAAGATGCCGATCACGGCGAGCAGGCTCGCGGCTGCCACCTCGGACATACCGTGGTCCATCGCCGCCGGGATCAGGTGGGTGCCGATCAGGCCGTTCGTGGTCGCGCCGCAGATGAAGAAGCTCCCCGTGAGGAGCCAGAACGTGGAGGAGCGGGATGCCATGGCCAGCCCTCCGAACGCCGCCCGGAACGGATTCTGGCGTACGATCACAGGGTCGTCCTCGACGGCGCCGTACGCCCGCAACCCGACCTCGGCCGGGCTGTCCCGCAGGAACAACGCCACGAGCGGCAGCGTGAACGCGAGCGCCACGATCGAGACGGTCAGTGCGGCGGAGCGCCAGCCCTGCGAGGTCACGATCCAGCCGAGCAGTGGCAGGAACACGAGCTGGCCGGTGGCGTTGCTCGCGGTCAGCAGCCCGGTCACGATACCGCGGCGCTCGACGAACCAGCGACTCGCGATCACTGCCGCGAGCGTCACCCCGATCGCACCCGTCGCGAGCCCGTTGGCGACGCCCCAGAGGAGGTCGAGCTGCCACGGCGCGTCGATCTGGGTGGTCAGGGTCGAGCTGATCGCGATCGTTGCCAGGGCGATCACGATCACGCGGCGGATGCCGAAGCGGTCGTAGAGCCCGGCCGCGAACGGACCGCCGAGGCCGTAGAGCACGAGGTTGATCGCAACGGCGGCCGAGATCGTCGCGCGCGACCAGCCGAACTCGTCCTGGAGCGGAACGATCAGCACGCCGACCGTCGAGCGGAAGCCGGCCGCGGTGATCAGGGTCAGGAACGAGACGGCCGCGATCACCCAGCCGTAGTGGACGCCGCGGGTATCGAGCCGGGAGGCGACCCGGGCGGCAGGTGACCTCGACGACATCGTCCTGCGACGCTATCAGCCGGGGTTGGCGGTGAGCCCCAGAGGCTAGTTGCTGCTCGGGTCGGGCGGCATCTGCGCGAGCACGGCGAAGGCGCCGCCCTTGCGGCGCAGCACCGCGCTCCACAGATCGTGGGGATCCTCGGTGAAGACGTCCTCCGCCAGCGCCGGCTCGATGATCCATGACTCCTCGGCGATCTCGCTCTCGAGCTGGCCGGGACCCCAGCCGGCGTAGCCCGCGAAGACGCGGGCGCGATCGAGGCTGCCGACATCGTCCGCGCTCTCGATCTCGGCCGGCAGGAAGCCGATCGAGCCGAGCACGAGCGCCGCCGCCTCGTCGGGATTGCGGAAGTCTCCGAGCACGACGATCGCCTGCGGCTGGACGGGACCGCCGACGTGAACGAGGTCACGCTCCTCGACCAGCTCGGCGAGCGGCGGCACGGCGTCCGCGACCGAGATTTGGGAGGGACGGTTGAGGATCACGCCCATCGCGCCCTCGTCCCCGTGCTCGCCGACGAGCAGGACGCTGCGGCGGAAGTTCGGGTCGAGTAGGTCGGGACCCGCGACGAGCAGTTGTCCGCGGAGTGACTCCATGACTGCATTGTGACGATCGGCGTCCCGGACGGCCCCAGCCTCTAGGATCTGAACCATGGCAACCAGTCGCGAGATCCACCTGGCAGCACGGCCGCACGGCGCGCCGCAACCGTCCGACTTCGCCCTCGTCGAGGTCGACGTGCCGGAGCCTCGCGACGGCGAGGTGCTGATCAGGAACGCGTACATGTCGGTCGATCCCGCGATGCGCCCGCGGATGAACGACGTGAAGTCGTACCTGCCGCCGTTCCAGGTCGGCGAGGTGATGAGCGGTGGCGCCGTCGGCCAGGTGGTCGCGTCGCGGAACGAGCGCGTGGCCGAGGGATCGTGGGTCACGAACTGGCTCGGCTGGCGCGAGTTCGCGCTCTCCGACGGTCGCGGCCTGATGCCCGTCGATCCGGCGATCGCGCCCGTTTCGACCTCGCTCGGCGTTCTCGGGATGCCCGGCCTGACCGCGTGGGTCGGTCTGCTCGAGATCGGCCGGCCGACGGAGGGTGAGACGGTGTATGTCTCAGGTGCCGCCGGAGCCGTCGGCTCGCTGGCAGGGCAGATCGCGAAGCTGAAGGGCTGCCGCGTGATCGGTAGCGCCGGATCGCCCGAGAAGGTCGCGTGGCTTCGGGAGCTCGGGTTCGACGAGGCGTTCGACTACCGCGAGGCCGATCCGCGCGAGGCGCTGCGCGAAGGCATCGACCTGTACTTCGACAACGTCGGCGGAGAGACGCTCGAGGTGGCGCTCTCGGCTCTGCGCACGCACGGCCGCGTCGTCGCCTGCGGCGCCATCTCACAGTACAACGCGACGGAGCGGCCACCGGGGCCGAGGAACATGTCGTACGTCGTCACCAAGCGGCTGCGCATCGAGGGGTTCATCGTGATCGATTACTTCGACCGGTTCCCGGTATTCCTCGCCGAGGTCGGCCCGTGGGTGCGTGACGGAAAGGTGCGGTACAAGGAAACGGTCGTCGAGGGAATCGAGAACGCACCCGATGCGCTGCTCGGACTGCTCAGTGGCAAGAACATCGGGAAGATGCTCGTCAAGATCGGACCGGACGCGTGAGCCTTCGCTGCCGGATCCTCGGGCACAAGGTGCCGAAGGCAAAGCGGTTATTCCTCACCGAGCGCCTTCAGCGGTGCGAGCGCTGCGGCGAGCGCGTGCACTCCAAGTGACACCAGATCGTTATGCGTCCAGCGCTGCCCGCAGGGACGCCACGTACTCCTGCAGGGCCGCCGGGCCTTCTTCGGCCACGAGGACAGCGCGCGACCCGACAACGATCCCATCGGTGAGATCCGCGGCCGCACGGGCCTGCTCCGGCGTCGAGATGCCGAAGCCGGCGTAGAGTGGCACGTCCGTCAGCGCCCGGGCACGGGCGGCGAGCCCGCCGAGCGCGTCCGACAGCTCCGTTCGTGCGCCGGTCGTGCCGGTGAGCGTGACGAGGTAGAGCCAACCGTCCGTCTCCGAGGCGGCGAGAGCGATGCGCTCATCGGTGGAGGTGGGCGCGACGAGCTGGACGCGCTTGAGCTCGGGCCGCGAGCCGGCCGCGGTGTCGGCGATGATGAAGCTCGTCGCTCCGGCAGCGCGGGCGTCGGCCTCGAAGCGCTCCCAGCCGTACGCCTCGAGGAGTGAGGCGTAGGTCATGGGGATCAACGGCGTGTCGCCGATCAGCGCGCGCGCCTGTGCGACGCACTCGAGGCAGGCTGACGTGCGCATGCCGGCGGCGAGCGCCTTCTCGCCGGCAGCGCGAATCACCGGGCCGTCCGCGAGGGGATCCGAGAACGGGAAGCCGATCTCGATGATGTCGGCGCCACCGGCGACTGCGGCTGCGGCGAGAGCGGGCGTCTCGACGCCTGCCATCAGGTAGATGACGAGCGTCTTGCTCACGACGCGCTCCCGAGCGCAGCCAGCACCTCGGCGAGATCCTTGTCTCCGCGTCCCGACAGGCACACGGCTATGTACTCCGCGTCGATTCGATCCACCACCGCGAGTGCGTGCGACGACTCGAGTGCCGGAATGATCCCCTCCGTGCGCGAGAGCCGCTGGAAGGCGTCGAGCGCGTCCGCGTCGGTGCAGGGGATGTAGGTCGCCCGGCCGGTGTCCCTGAGGTAGGCGTGCTCCGGGCCGACGCCCGGATAGTCGAGCCCGGCCGAGATCGAGTGCGCGTCGGCGATCTGGCCGTCCTCGTCAGCGAGAATCGAGGAACGCGAGCCGTGCAGCACGCCCGTGCGCCCGCCGCCGAGCGACGCCGCACCTGCAGCCTCGACTCCGATCAACCGCACGTCGGCGTCGTCGATGAAGCCGGCGAACATGCCGATCGCGTTGGAGCCGCCGCCGACACAGGCCACGACCGCCTCGGGGAGAGCTCCCTCCGCCTCGAGCAGCTGCTCCCGCGCCTCGCGGCCGATCACGGCCTGCAGCTCGCGCACGATCTCGGGATACGGGGCCGGGCCGACGCACGACCCGATCACGTAGTGCGTCGTCTCGACGTTCGTGATCCAGTCCCGGATGGCCTCGCTCGTCGCCTCCTTCAGCGTCTTCGTGCCGAACTCGACGGGCACCACCGTCGCGCCCATCAGGTGCATGCGCTCGACGTTCGGAGCCTGCCGCCGCATGTCCTCGGAGCCCATGAAGACGGTGCACTCGAGCCCGAAGCGGGCGCATGCCGTCGCCGTGGCGACGCCGTGCTGGCCGGCGCCGGTCTCGGCGATGATCCGCGTCTTGCCGAGCCGCCGGGCGAGCACCACCTGGCCGAGCGCATTGTTGATCTTGTGCGCGCCGGTGTGGTTGAGGTCCTCCCGCTTGAGATAGAGCCGCTTACCCGGGGCGAAGCGAGGCGCCAGCGTGATCGGGGAGGGACGCCCGGTGTAGGTGCGTCCGAGGTGCTCTACCTCGGCGAGATACGCGGGGTCGGCGAGAGCCTCGGCCCAGGCCGTCGTGAGCTCGTCGAGCGCCGGAATCAGCGTCTCGGGGACGTACCGGCCGCCATAGGGGCCGTAGGTCTCCATAGTCGTATCCGTTGTCATGAGCGGGCCTCCTCCACGTATCGCCTCACCTTGTCGTGATCCTTGATTCCCGGAGCGGACTCGAGCGAGGAGGCCGCATCGACCGCCCACGGCTGCACGGTGGCGATCGCCGCGCGCACGTTGTCAGGCCCGAGCTTTCCCGCCAGGACGATCCGTCCCTCGGCTTCGGCAGCCGCGCGCCAGTGATCGGGGTCGGTGCCCTCCCACGGCAGGTCGAGCACGCGCGCGACCTCCTCGCCGTCGCGGAGCAGCGCCGCCTCGCGGCCGCGCACCTTGCCGTCCTCGACCGTGTGCACCTGGTCGAGATCCGCATCGGTAGCTCCGGCCTCGCCGACCCAGACCGCGACCGACAGCATCCCCTCCGGGACCTCCAGCACGGCTGCCGCCGCCCGCGGGCTGCCGGGCACGAGGATGAACCCGGCCAGGTCGGCGCCGGCCTCGGCGGCCGCCGCGACGTCCTCGTCGCGCGTCAGCCCGCACACCTTCACGAGCGGGCGCGAGAGCAGCTCCCTGAGCTTCGCGCCGGGATCGGGCGCGCGCATGAGGGTCGAGCCGACGAGCACCGCGTCGGCACCGGCGAGCTCCGCCGCGGCGCCCTGGGCGCGCGTCTGGATGCCGCTCTCGGCGATCACGATGCGGTCGGCGGGGATGCGCGCCACGAGCTCGAGCTGCGCCTTGCGGTCGATCGAGAACGTCGACAGGTCTCGGGCGTTGACGCCCAGGACCCGCGCCCGGAGCGCGATCCCGCGCTCGAGCTCGGCAGCGTCGTGCGCCTCGACGAGCGTGTCGAGCCCGAGATCCCCCGCCACGCCCATCAGCCGTGCCGTCTCGCCGTCGTCCAGGTCGCGGAGCAGCAGGAGCACCGCGTCGGCGCCCGCCTCCTTCGCTGTCCGGAGATGCTCGTCCGTCGAAAAGAAGCCCTTCGCGAGCAGCGGTGCCGCCGTGGCCGCACGGGCGGCACGGAGGTCATCCCAGGTGCCACCGAAGCGCTCGTCGACGAGCACCGAGATCGCGGCTGCGCCGGCGGCGGCGTAGGCGGGCGCAATCACCGCCGGGTCTGCGTCGGGACGCAGGTCGCCTGCCGAAGGGGAGCGCCGCTTGATCTCGGCGATGGCGCCGAGGCCAGGCGTGGAGAGCGCGTCGTCGAAGCGACCCATCAGCCGGGCTCCTCCGCGCTGAACACGACGAGCGCGTCGAGCCGGCTCGACGCAGCGCCGGAGTCGATCGTCTCGGCCCCGAGGGCGATGCCCTCGACGAGGTCGTCGGCGAGGCCTGCGGCAACAAGGGCGCCTGCGGCATTCAGCAACACCGCATCGCGCCTACCGCCGCGTTCGCCTGCGAGCACCGCGCGAATGATCATGGCGTTCTCGGCCGCGGAGCCTCCACGCAGCGCCTCCGGTTCGGTGGCCTCGATCCCGAGGTCGCGTGGGTCGAGCTCCCACTCGCGCACGTCGCCGTCGACGACCTCTGCCACAAGGCTCGGGCCGGAGGGAGCGAGCTCGTCCAGACCGCCGACACCGTGCACCACGAACGCGCGGCGTGCGCCCAGCTCGGCAAGGGCCTCCGCGAACAGCGGCACGAGGGCCGGTGAGTAGACGCCGAAGACGCCGTCGCAGGCACCGGCGGGGTTCGCTAGCGGGCCGAGGACGTTGAAGACGGTGCGGATGCCGATCTCCTGGCGTACGGGGGCGACGAAGCGCATGGCGGGATGGTGGGCGCGCGCGAACATGAAGCCGAAGCCGAGGTCGTCGATCGACAGCGCGATGCGCTCGGGTGCCTGCTCGAGCGTGATGCCGAGCTCCTCGAGCACGTCTGCCGACCCCGCCTGCGAGCTCGCGGCCCGGTTGCCGTGCTTCGCGACCGCAGCGCCTGCGGCAGCGGCGACGAGGGCGGCCGCGGTGGAGATGTTGAACGTGCGGGCGCCGTCGCCGCCCGTGCCGACGATGTCCACGATCGGGGCGCGCTGCGGGGTCACGGGGACGACGTGCGCGCGCATCGCCTCTGCGAACCCGGCGATCTCGTCCGCCGTCTCGCCCTTCGTCCGCAGCGCGACGAGGAATCCGGCGATCTGCGCCTGCGTCGCCTCGCCGTCCATGATCGAGCCCATCAGCTCGCGCGCGTCGGCCCGCGAGAGGTGGTGCCCGTCGAGCAGCAACTGGATTGCCGGCCCGACGATCATCGGAGGAAGTTCCTCGCCATCTCGGGGCCGAGTGGCGTGAGCACGCTCTCGGGGTGGAACTGCACGCCCTCGATCGGCAGTGCGCGGTGACGCACGCCCATCACCTCGCCGTCCTGCGTGTGCGCCGTGACGGTGAGGTCGTCCGGTACCTCGTTCGCCGCCAGCGAGTGGTAGCGCCCGACCTCGACGGCAGCGGGTAGCTCCGCGTAGACCCCGAGGCCGTCGTGCGAGATCGTGCTTGCCTTGCCGTGCAGGAGCGCCTTGGCCTGGCCGACGGTGCCACCGAACGCCTCGACGATCGCCTGGTGGCCGAGACAGACGCCGAGCGTCGGCACGGTCGGGCCGAGCGCGCGAATCAGCCCGATCGAGACCCCGGCGCTTTCCGGCCGGCCGGGACCGGGGGAGACGACGAGCCGGTCGAAGCCTCCAGCGCGCGCCTCGTCGACCGTGATCGCGTCGTTGCGTACCGTCACGACCTCGGCACCGAGCTCCTCGAACAGGTGCACGAGGTTGTAGGTGAACGAGTCGTAGTTGTCGATCATCAGCAATCTCACGGCGCGAACTCCACCTCCGCGAGATCGATCGCTGCCTCGAGCGCGGCGAGCTTCTTCAGGCACTCCTCGTGCTCGGCTGCAGGGTCGGAGTCGGCGACGACTCCCGCTCCCGCCTGCAGGTAGGCGACGCCGTCGGCGATCACCATCGTGCGCAACGCGATACAGGCGTCCATCGTCCCATCCGGAAGGGAGTACAGCACGGCGCCGCCGTAGGGGCCACGGCGGAACCCCTCGAGCTCCGAGATCAGCTGCATCGCTCGCACCTTGGGGGCACCGCTGACCGTGCCGGCCGGGAAGCACGCACGCAGCACCTCGAACGGCGTCACGCCGTCGCGCAGCTCGCCGACAACCTCCGAGACGAGGTGCGAGACGTGCGAGAACCGCTCGACCTCCATGTCGCGCGCTACGTGGACGGTGCCTGCCTTGCAGACCCGCGAGAGGTCGTTGCGACCCAGGTCGACGAGCATCACGTGCTCCGCGCGATCCTTGTCGGAGGAGAGCAGCCGCTCCGCGTCACCCTCGGTCGGCTCGGTCGTGCCCGCGATCGGGCAGAGGCTGGCGCTGCCGTTCTCGCAGGCCACGAGCCGCTCGGGCGAGGAGCCGACGAGTGCGATCCCGTCGAGCTCGAGGAGGAAGAGGTACGGCGATGGATTGACGCGGCGCAGCGCCCGGTAGATGTCGAGGGGAGTGGCGGACGTAGGCCGCTCGGCCCGCTGCGACGGCACGCACTGGAACACGTCACCCGCGACGATGTGCTCCTTGACCGACTCGACCATCTCGATGTAGCGGCCACGGTCGGGCGAGCGCCGGATCGGCCCCGCCGTGCCCCTCGGCTCGCGGCGCCAGGCGATCCCTGCCTCGAGGCGCCCTGCGATCTCCTCGGGGTCGCCGGCGAGCACCTCGGCCACGCCGGCACCGTGATCGAAGCGGACGAGCGTGTCGCAGACGATCACGCGGCTCTCCGGGAAGCCACGGCCGTCCTCCGGCAGCGGCACCGTCGGCTCGAGCTGCGCGGCGTGGTCGTAGGCGAGATAGCCGACGATCGGCAGTCCGAGCCCGGTTGCCTCGTCGAAGTCGACGATGCGCGAGCCGGCGCCCATCCACGAGTTGCGCCCGAGCCGGCCGCGTTCGACGGATTCGAGGATGAAGCTCGCCCGGCCGGCGTCGCGCAGCCGCAGATAGGCCGCGAGGGGGGTGAGAAGGTCGGTGTTGATCGTCGTTGTCATGTCGGTCGGGAAGAACGAAAAAAGACCTCCGTGGAGGTCTTCACTGGGGAGGTGGGTGTCGCCGCGCTCTAGCGCACGCTCCCGCCTCGCCCCTGGCGCCACCACGTGCTGCTGAGTGCGACATCCACACGGAGAGCGTACACGCTTCGCGGCGTCGTGACGTCGAGCACGCCGGCACCTCACATCAGGGTATGCCCGGATAGCCAGGGCGGTCGGCCACCGCTAAAGTCGCGGAGTCGCGCGCATCGCATCGCGCGCTGCCAAACGCAGATCGGAGGGTGATGAGCGGTCTCGAGGGAAGGGCCATCATCGTGACGGGCGGCTCGACGCTGATCGGCCAGGGTGTCGTCAGTGAGCTGGTCGCGCAGGGCGCGCGTGTCGCCGTCGCAGACATCGACGAGCCCCCGGGGCAGGCGCTCGCCACAGCACTCGGCGACATGGTGATGTTCATGTGCACCGATATCACGGACGACGAGCAGATCGCCACGTTCGTGGCCGCCGCAGCAGACCGTTTCGGCGGCATCGACGGGCTGGTCAATCTCGCGTGCACATACGTCGACGAGGGCTTCGCGTCCCCGCGCGCGGACTGGCTCCATGCACTCGACGTCAACGTCGTCAGCGCGGTCGCGATGGCACAGGCGGCCCATCCACACCTCGCGTCGCGGCGCGGGTCCGCGATCGTCAACTTCGGTTCGATCTCCGCGTCCGTGGCCCAGACCGGACGATGGCTCTACCCGGTCAGCAAGGCGGCAGTCGTCCAGCTGACCCGGAACATGGCGATGGACCTCGCGGCCGACGGGATCCGCGTCAATAGCGTCTCGCCCGGCTGGACATGGTCGAAGGTGATGGTCGAGCTGTCGGGCGACGACCGAGACAAGACCGACGGCGTCGCGGCGCCGTTCCATCTCCTCGGCCGGGTCGGTGATCCGGTCGAGGTCGCAAAGGTGGTGGCGTTCCTGCTCTCCGACGCCGCGAGCTTCGTCACCGGAGCCGACTGGGCCGTGGACGGCGGCTACTCGGCGATGGGCCCCGAGGGCGCGGTTCCCGCGATTCCAAGACTGATGGAGTAGAGGAGGATACGCATGGCTCGAATCACGATCGTCGGCGGCGGCCAGTCAGGGCTTCAGCTCGGGATCGGACTGCTGCAGAGCGGCTACGACGTCTCCGTCGTGTCGGACCGGACGCCCGACCAGATTCGCGACGGTCGGGTTACGTCGAGCCAGTGCATGTTCGCAACCTCGCTCGACCACGAACGCGCCCTCGGGATCGACTTCTGGGACGACACGTGCCCGCCCGTGGAGGGGATCGCGCTCGCTGTCCCCAACCCCGAGGTTCCAGGGGCGAAGGCGATCGACTGGGGCGCCAGGCTCGACCGGGTCGCCCAGTCGGTCGATCAGCGACTCAAGTTCCCCCGCTTCATGGAGCACTTCGTCGAGAGCGGTGGCGAGCTCGTGATCGAGAGCGCCGACATCGACGACCTGGAGCGCTACGCCAGGGACAGCGACCTGGTCGTCGTCGCGGCGGGGAAGGGCGACATCACGAAGTTGTTCGACCGCGACGCCGAGCGCTCGCAGTTCGATCAACCGATGCGGGCGCTCGCGCTCACCTACGTCACCGGGATGACGCCGCGACCCGAGTTCTCGGCGGTCTGCTTCAACATCGTCCCGGGCGTGGGGGAGTACTTCGTCTTTCCCGCGCTGACGACCACCGGCGCCTGCGAGATCATGGTCTTCGAGGGCGTCCCGGGCGGGCCGATGGACTGCTGGGCCGACGTGTCCACACCGAAGGAGCACCTGGCACGGTCGAAGTGGATCCTCGAGACGTTCATGCCCTGGGAGTCGGCACGCTGCCGCCAGGTCGAGCTGACGGACGCGAACGGCATCCTCGCGGGACGATTCCCGCCGACCGTCCGCAAGCCCGTAGGCCTGCTCCCGTCCGGTCGGCCCGTTCTCGGGCTGGCGGATGCCGTGCTCCTCAACGACCCGATCACCGGCCAGGGTTCCAACAACGCCGCCAAGAGTGCAGCCGTCTACCTGCAGTCGATCATCGAGCGCGGCGAGGGGCCGTTCGATCCCGCCTGGATGCAAGCGACCTTCGAGACCCTCTGGGCCTACGCCGGGAAGGTGGTCGGGTGGACGAACGCACTCCTGCTTCCTCCGCCGCCGCATGTCCTGAACGTGCTCGGTGCGGCAGGTCAGCTGCCACCGGTCGCGCGCCGCTTCGCGAACGGCTTCGACAATCCACCGGACTTCTACGAGTGGTTCATGGACCCGGTCTTGGCGGACGCGTACCTGGCGGAGGTGGCCTCGGCGGGCTGAGGTCAGACGCCGCGGGGCGCAGCGTCGTCGAGCACGTCGCGCATCAGGTCGCGAATCGAGAGGATCCCTACGACCTTCGCCTCGGCGACGACAGGGAGATGGCGGAAGCCGCCGTGGATCATCAGCACTGCTGCATGCTCGGTGGGTTGATCCGGCTCGATCGTCTCCGGGCCGCGGGTCATCCAGTCGCCGACGACCGCCTCTGCGGTGAGCCCTTCTGCGACGGCGCGCAGCACGTCGCGCTCCGTGAACACGCCGACCAGGCGCTCGCCGTCCAGCACGAGAACCGCGCCGACGCGTCGCGTGTTCATCTCACGGACAGCATCGACGAGGGGCGTCGTCTCCTCGACCGTCAGGAGGTCGTGGGACATCGATTCGGCGACGGTGGACATCGCTTGAGTGTAGGAGGTTCGCGGTCGAGTTCCTACCCGACTCCCGACAACGATACGAACGTGTCCCGCACGGACGAGCCGCTTGCTCCAAGGGTGTCTCCCTCCGGGAGACACCCTTGGTCTCCAAAGACGAACGATCTTTCCACAGGGGCGCCCGGGCAAGCCACGTGTGCGCCGCCGCGAATACTCCCGTCGCGAACGCCGGTGGCAGGTCCCGGGCGGACACCGCACCGACGCGCCGCAGGATCGGGTGGCGCTCGGACGCGAGCGCAACGGCTCCGTCCCCCGACCGACGCCATGCGAACGCTCAGCGAGATCGCTCGCGGGGGATAGAGTCGCTCCCGTGTCCGTCCCCGATCTTCTCGCCGAGCTTCTTCTCGCACCCGGTGCCTCAGGGTACGAGGATCCGGTCCAGGCAATCGTGCGGCGCGAGGCCGCGGCGATCGGCGCCGAGATCGGCACCGACGCGATCGGCACGACGGTGGCGACCGTGACGGGCACGACCGGCGGTCGTACGCTTGCGCTCTTCGCCCACGCTGACCAGATCGGGATGTCGGTGAGGGACGCAGGGAGCGACGGGCTGCTCTCGGTCGCCCGGCTCGCGAACTGGCGCTCGGACGGGGCGCGGGGCCAGCGTGTCCGAATCACGACGGCCGGCGGCGAGGTGCGTGGCGTGGTCGTCGCACCGCACGACGGTGAGCACTCCTGGGACGTTCTGCGCGTCGATATCGGCGCTACCGATCGCGCCAACGCCCTCGAGCTCGTCCGGCCCGGCGATCCTGTCGTGCTCGACGGGCCGCCCGAGCTGCTGCCGAACGGGCGCGTGCTCTCCGGCGCCCTCGATGATCGGGTCGGCATCTACGCCGGTCTCGAGGTGCTGCGGCGGGTTGCGGCCAACCCACCCGCATGGGATGTCGCCCTGGTCGTCACGGTGCAGGAGGAGAACAACCACGGCGGCGCGCACGTCACCGCGGAGCGCCTCCAGCCCGACGTCGCGATCGTGATCGAGGTGACCTATGCCGGGGACGCCCCGGGGTACGCCCCGTGGGGAGGGAACGTCGAGCTCGGCGGCGGCCCGACCGTGTTCCGCGGGCCTGTCGTCAGCCCGCTCGTCGGTGAAGCGCTGCTCGAGCTGGCGACGCGGGAGGGCATCGCCGTGGCAATCGAGACCGGCCAGGCCACCCACAGCGACGCCGACGACGTATTCGTCGCCGGCGACGGGATCGCAGCGGGTGTCATCTGCGTCCCGCTCCGCTACATGCACACTGCCGGCGAGATCGTCCAGCTGTCCGATGTGGACGACGCAGCCCGGCTGATCGAGGCATACGCACGGTCGCTCACCGCCGAGACATCGTTCCTCCGCTGAGCGGGTCGAGGCGGGCGCTACGCTGAAGCCATGACGCGCTCGGTGATCGTCTCGACGGTGAGAACACCCTTCGGCAGGCTCGGCGGCGGTCTTGCCTGCCACGCTGCCACCGAGCTCGGGTCGATCGCGATCAGAGCCGGGCTCGAGCGTGCGGGCGTCGATCCTGCCGAGGTCGGCTACGTCGTGATGGGGCAGGTGCTCCAGGCGGGTGTCGGCCAGGCGCCGGCGCGACAGGCGGCCGTCGGCGCAGGGATCCCGAAGGAGGTTCCCGCCGACACGATCAACAAGGTTTGCGCGTCCTCGATCAGAGCGATCGAGTTGGCCGATCTGATGATCCGCGCCGGTCGGCACGACGTCGTCGTGACCGGCGGCATGGAGTCGATGTCGAACGCGCCGTACCTCCTGCCCAAGGCACGGTTCGGCTACCGGCTCGGCAACGGCGAGGTGATCGACCACATGGTCTTCGACGGGCTCACGTCGACGTTCGACGGCGATCACATGGTCGTGCAGGCATCGCGCGTGGCTCGCGAGCTCGAGATCTCCCGCGCGTCGCAGGACGCATGGGCGGCGCGATCGCAGTCGCGCGCGGCAGCGGCGCAGGACGCGGGCGTGTTCGCCGAGGAGATCGTCGCCGTCGGCGACTTCGACACCGACGAGGGAGTCCGCCGCGACACGACGATCGAGAAGCTCGCGGCGCTCAAGCCCGTTTTCGACCCGGAGGGGACGACGACGGCGGGCAACGCGCCGGGCGTGAACGACGGAGCCTCGTGCGTCGTCGTGTGCTCCGACGACTATGCGCGCTCGCGTGGCCTCGACGTGCTCGCGACGATCGTCGGGTACGCCGCGGTCGCCGACGACTTCGCCTACCTTGCCCGAACGCCGGCGATGGCCGGAGCACTCGCACTCGAGCAGGCGGGCCGCGTGACGGCCGACGTTTCCCGGGTCGAGATCAACGAGGCATTCGCTTCGGTGGCGAGCAATTCGACCCGCATGCTCGGGGTCGACGAGGAGATCGTCAATGTCAACGGTGGCGCGATCGCGCTCGGGCATCCGATCGGCGCCTCGGGTGGCCGGATCGTGGGGGCGCTCGTGAACGAGCTCCGGCGCTCGGGCGGCGGGATCGGCCTGGCCGCGATCTGCTCGGGCGGCGGGCAGGGCGACGCCCTGCTGGTCGAGGTTTGACCGCATCCGACCGCTCGGTCTGATGCGTGCGGCGCTCATCGCGGTCGTCACCGCGCTTGTGCTCTCCGGCACGGCGCAGGCCTACACGTGCCCGTCGACGCCCATCGAGACGCGCATCGTCGACGCGGGCGCGGTCTTCGTCGGACGATCGACCGGGTTCACGAAGGTCACGGGCGCCGGTGTCCCGCAGCGGATCTACCACTTCGAGATCGACCAGGAGGTGAAGGGCGACCTCGGCTCCACGGTTGATGTTCGCGTCCCGGTCAAGCCCGAGAACGGCGGTCAGGTGATCCCCGAGGACACTGCCGCGGGCATCCTGATGAACAAGGCCGGCGGCACCTGGTTCACGACGCGCTGCGGCATCACCGACCCGGGCGTCGTCCTCGCCGGCGTCGACAAGCCGAAGGGCAATGCGATCAGGCTCCTCGTCGGCGTCGTCATCCTCGGCGCCGTCCTGTTCTACTCCATCCGTCGCGTTCGCCGCCGCGACCCCTCGTCTAACCTGCGCTGATGAGCTTCGAGCGAGTCCTCGTCGTCGGGGCGGGTCAGATGGGGGCCGGAATCGCCCAGGTCGTCGCAGCCTCCGGCCGCGAGGTATTGCTCCACGATCCGTTTCCCGGTGCGGTCGAGCGTGGCCTCGCGGCCATGCAGAAGAGCCTCGAGAAGCTCGAGGCAAAGGTGGCGCCCCGGCCGCCGAGGTGCTGCGCGCGCGGTGAGCCCCCGCGAGCTCGCGCCGGCGGACCTGATGATCGAGGCGATCGTCGAGGACGCTGAGGCGAAGCTCGCGCTGTTCCGCGCCGCCGACGAGGCACTCCCCGCGCACGCGATTCTCGCCTCGAACACCTCCTCGATCCCGATCACGACCCTCGCGGCTGCCACCACGCGGCCCGACCGGTGATCGGCATGCACTTCTTCAACCCCGTCCCGGTGCTCGAGCTGGTCGAGGTGATCCGCGCGCTGCAGACCTCCGACGAGACCGCCGCGGCGATCGTCGGCCTCGCGCGCGATCTCGGCAAGGAGCCGGCCGAGGCCAACGACTCCCCCGGCTTCGTGTCGAACCGCATCCTGATGCCCTTCATCAACGAGGCCGCCTACGCGCTGATGGAGGGCGTTGCCGAGCCCGAGGCGATCGACACGATCGCGAAGCTCGGGTTCGCTCATCCAATGGGCCCGCTGGCGCTCGCCGACCTGATCGGGCTCGACACGTGCGTCGCGATCATGGAGGTGCTGCACGAGGGCTCGGAGACCCGAAGTACGCACCGTGCCCGCTGCTACGCCGATATGTCGCGGCCGGCCGGCTCGGCCGCAAGAGCGGCCGCGGCTTCTACGAGTACGTGTGAGCGGCGTCGAGCCCCGGCTCCGGGACCACATCGCCGTCGGAAGGGACCCCGACGATGTGTTCGTCGACGCCTCCTTCGGGCTCGTGCTCCGGCACCCAACCGACGACGAGGCACGCGAGCGGTCGTACCGGAGGCTGCGCCGGACCTAGAGGCTGCCGCCCGAACGGACGGATCCCGAACCGGTCGATCGTCAAACGCCACGCATGTCGTCGCTCAAGCCCCCTGAGTGTCGGCGCCCGGCGGCAGCTGGCGCCAGAGCGTAATCTCCTGGTCCGTGACGCGGAAGACAACCGTCTCGCGCTCTCCGGTTCGGTCACACATGTGGTCCGGACGACGCGTCAGCGTGAACGTCGCCGTCGTCTCGTTCCCCGTGACCTTCTGAGTGACGACCTTGTAGCCGCACGTGAGCGAGGAGCTGAACGCAAGGGCCGCCGCTTCGTCCTTCAGCTTCGTCTGGCGGCCGTCCTGGATCACGAGCGAATCGGGCGCGAAGAGGCCTGCCGCCTGCTCGTCGTCGCCCCCGCTGATTGTCTTGCTCCAGCTCTCGACCACCTTGGTCGGGTCGGACGAACTGGTGCCGCGGCAGCCCGCGAGAACGGTGACGAAAACGAATGAGAGCAGGAGAAAAGCGTGCGGCCGACGCATCGCCGCCGACTATACTCGCGGCCGATGGACTTCTCGCTCACTCCCGAGCAGCGCGCCATCCAGGCTCTCGCCCGCGAGTTCGCCGATGCCGAGATCGCTCCGAAGGCGGCCACCTGGGACCGCGAGCACACGTTTCCGAAGCAGGTATTCGCGAAGCTCGGCGAGCTCGGGTTGATGGGTGTCTGCGTGCCCGAGGAGCTCGGTGGCTCCGGCGCGGACTTTCTCTCGTACATCCTCGTGCTCGAAGAGCTGTCGCGCGGGGACGCGGGGGTCGGCGTCACCGTTGCGGTTCACACGAGTGCCGCGACCCTTCCGATCCTCGCCTTCGGGACCGACGAGCAACAGGGGCGGTTCGTCCCCGACCTTGCGTCGGGGCGCGTGATCGGCGCCTTCGCCCTCACCGAGCCCGACTCCGGATCGGATGCCGGGGCGCTACGCACGTCTGCCGTGGCCGACGGCGAGGGCTGGCGGGTGAGTGGCTCCAAGCAGTGGATTACGAACGGCAGCCATGCCGGCACGTTCCTCGTCTTCGCCCGCACGGACGCCGCCACGGCCGGAACGCGCGGCGTCAGCGCCTTCCTCGTGGACGGCACGGAGATCGAGGTGACGCGGGAGGAGGAGAAGCTCGGCCTCAACTCGTCCTCGACGGCCGATATCCGTCTCGACGCAGCATTCGTGGGGCGCGATCGCCTGCTGCACGAGGAGAACCGGGGCTTCACGGTCGCCATGGCGACGCTCGACGGTGGCCGCATCGGCATCGCCGCCCAGGCCGTCGGCATCGCCCAGGCTGCGTACGACGTTGCTCGCCGCTACGCCGCCGAGCGCAGGCAGTTCGGCAGCAGGATCGCCGACTTCCAGGCGATCCAGTTCAAGCTCGCCGACATGGCGACCGAGATCGCAGCCGCCCGCGCGCTCGTCTATCGCGCGGCGTGGCTGAAGCAGGAGGGGTTGCCGCATTCCCTCGAAGGGGCACAGGCGAAGCTTTTGCGTCGTCGGTCGCACGCCGCCAGACCGGTGAGGCGATCCAGGTGCTCGGCGGCTACGGCTACACGAGGGAGTTCCCGGTCGAGCGCTACTACCGCGACGCCAAGATCACCGAGATCTACGAGGGAACGAGCGAGATCCAGCGCATCGTGATCGCGCGCGCGATTCTCGCCGAGCAGGACGAGCGTGTGCCAATCGGTGCCGCCGGGACTGCGGGTAGGCTGGCGGCATGTCCCGCGCTGCCGACGAGCCGGTCCGCCTGACGCGGATCTACACGCGCGGCGGCGATGCGGGGGAGACGTCGCTCGGCGACGGCTCGCGGGTCTCGAAGCTCGACGCCCGCATCGCCGCCTTCGGCACGACCGACGAGCTCAACTCGGTGCTCGGCGTCGTGCTCGCGGGCGACTGCCGCGCGAGCTGCGCGAGCCACTGGGCCGGATCCAGAACGAGCTCTTCGACGTCGGCGCCGACCTGTGCGTGCCGCTCGAGGTCGAAGGCAGGCTGCGCGTCGAGCAGACGATGGTCGATCACCTCGAGCTGCTGTGCGACTGTTCAACGAGGATCTGCCCGAGCTGAAGAGCTTCGTGCTTCCCGGCGGAACGGCTGCTTCGGCCGGCCTCCATGTCGCTCGTACGGTATGCCGCCGGGCCGAGCGCGAGACGCTCGCCGCTGCGGCACGAGCACGACCTCAACCCCCTCGTCGCCGTCTACCTCAATCGCCTCTCCGACCTCCTGTTCATCCTCGCGCGCGCGGCGAACGCGCTCGCCGGCGCCGACGAGCCGCTCTGGAAGCCCGGGGCGTCGCGGTACGCCGGCCCTGCCCGGCGAGGTCTTCTCGCAGCCCTTCGCCTCGGGCTGACCTCCTTCGGCGGCCCGGTGGCGCACATCGGCTACTTCCGACGACGAGTACGTCACCCGCCGCAGGTGGATCGGCGCAGCGGAGTTCGGGGAGCTCGTAGCACTCACGAACATCCTGCCCGGCCCTTCCTCAGCCAGGTTGGCGTCGCCGTCGGCCCGCATCGGGCCGGCAGCTCGGCGGCCTGGCGGCCTGGGTCGGCTTCACGCTGCCCTCCGCCGTCCTCCTCACGGGGCTCGGCCGCTCTTCGCGCGCCGACGTCGAGCTCGCCCGGCTGGATCACGGGCTCGAGCTCGTCGCCGCCGCCGTCGTCCTGACCGCCGTGATCGCCATGGCGCGCACGCTCGCGCGCGTGCCGGTCCACGGCCTCTTCGCCGTTGTCGCAGCGGCGGTCGCGCTCCTGGGCCCAGGGTTCGGTCGGCAGGCGGCCGACGATCCTTTCGGCAGGGTCGTTCGGCGTCTTCGCTGCGCTCCGGCGCGCGTCCGGGTCCTGCCGCTGCGGCTGCGGTTCCCGATCGGCCGGCGGACGGCCGTCGTGTGCGCGAGCGGCGTTCGCGATCCTTCTGCTCGTCCCGGCTTGGCTCGCCGACGTCTTCCCGTCGCACGGCCTGCGGCTCTTCGACGGATCTTCTATCACCGCTCGGGGCGCTCGTCTTCGGTGGCGGCCACGTCGTCCTGCCACTCCTGAACGAGGCCGTCGTCGTCCGCGGGCTGGGTGTCGAGCAGGCGTTCCTGGCGGGCTACGGGGTCGCGCAGGCCATGCCGGGGCCGCTGTTCACCTTCTCGGCGTACCTGGGTGCGATCGAGGATCCATCACCAAACGGCATCGCGGGCGCGGCGATCGCGCTCGCGGCGATCTTCCTGCCGTCGTTCCTGCTCCTCGGGGCGTGTTCCCGCTGTGGTCGGTTATTCGCGACCGCGCCCAGGTCCAGGCCGCCGTCGTCGGGATCGGAGCGGCCGTCGTCGGCATGCTCGCCGCTGCGCTCTGGGATCCGGTGCTCAGCAGCTCCGTGCACGACGCGGGCGACGCCGTCATGGTGGCGCTGCTGTTCCTGCTCCTGCGCTTCCTGCCGCCGTGGGCAGTGGTCGGGATTGCCGCCGCCGCCGGTGCCGTCATCTTCTGAGCTTCCCTCGAACGGGGGACGTGGCGCCGGGCAGGATCGCGGCGCGGCAGCAGGAACGGAGCATCCGAGATGACCAAGCTCCGACCCATCGCCGTCGTCGTCTTCGCGACGCTCGTGGTGGCTTGCGTTGCGACCTTCGGCGTCTCGGTCGAGGCCCTCGTCGACTCACTTGCCTGCGCGGTGCTCGTCGCCGTCACCGTCACCGACCTCGAGCACCACATCGTGCCGAACAGGATCATCGTCCCGGCCCTCGCGGTGGCGCTCGTCGTCCAGACCGTTCGGGACCCCTCGATCGAGTGGATCGGCGCCTCGCTCGCCGCCGGTGGGTCCTTCTTGATCCTCGCCCTGATCTACCCCGCCGGGCTCGGCATGGGTGACGTCAAGATGGCAGCCTTCCTCGGCGCCTGGCTCGGTGCGCCGGTGGTCGTGGCGCTCTTCGCAGGCTCGCTCCTGGCCGCTATCCCCGCGGTCGTCATCGTCGCGAAACAGGGTAGATCGGCGCGAAAGGTCGGTATCCCACTTGCGCCGTTCCTCGCCGGTGGTGCGTTGATCGCGTTGTTCTGGGGCGACGCGATCATGGCTGCCTGGCTTGGCTAGCCCGGGTCCACCGTCGTCCTCCTCACTCGCCTGACGCTGCTCGCGGCCGCTGTTGGGGGGCAGGAGCGGCGTTCCCGCCGCGATGCCGGGCTCCTCGCGCCGGATAAGGAGCGCCGTGTGACGAGGATGGTCATCTCGGACGTGATCGGGAGGGGCAGAAAGCCCGCGGCGGGCCACTCGACCTTCTACGGGCTCGGGACGCGCTTGTCGAGTACTTCGCCACGCACCCATCGTGCGTCAGTGTCATGGGGCTTGCCACAGCGGAGCAGAGCGCCTCGACCGCTCGGCGATCGGTTCTTGCACAGCGGTTTGGCGGTTCAAGGAAGCACTCCCGAATGCCGATCCTCGGGGGATGGAAGCTCTCTCCACCCGCGTCGTCGATCCGGTGAGGATCGACCTATCGCGCTTCGAGCGCGCGTGCGCTGAAGCCGTAGCTGCAGCCCACGCCGCCGACACCGCGGGGGACGTGTTCGACAGGGTTCTCGGCATCCTTCACGATCAGCTCGGAGGCGCCGGCGTGGCCGCGTTCGTGCTGGAGCACGGCCGCCTGTGGTCCATCGGTGTCCGTGGCTACGCAATGATCCCGGACGGATTGCCATTGGACGAGGGTGTAATCGGACGCGCGGTTCGGACGTCTGCAACGCAGCTCGCGATCGACGTCGCGGGCGACCCCGACTTCCTCGAGGTCTCACGGGCAACCGTCTCGGAGCTTGCGGCCCCGCTCGTAATGCCAACCGGTGTCGTCGGCGTGCTCAACATCGAGACGAGCGCGCAGCTTCCCGAGGGCAGCGCGGCCGCGGTCGCCGAGCTCGCCGCGACCCTGGCCGCCCCGATGGACGAGCTGAGCGGCTCGCGTACCGATCTCTCCTCGCTCGCACGCCTCTTCGTCTATATGAGCTCGTTGCGAGACCCAGGCGCGATCGCCGAGGTCGCCGTTCGCTCGCTCGGTCGCGTGCTGCCCGTCGAGACGAGCCAGCTGTTGTTGCTCGACGAAGAAGGGCAGCTTGTCGAATCGGCGGAATGGAGTGCGACCGCACAAGGCCTCGAGTTGCTGCCGCTCGACATTCTGCACGCGCTGCGCGATCGGATCGATGTGTCTGCCGTCTTCGAGCTGCTCGATGCGAGAGCGGTCTCGGTTCCCGAGCTTGCCGGCTTGAAGCTCCGGTCCGTGGTGCTGATCCCGCTGCGCGCCAACGGGGAGGAGCTGGGCCTGCTCGTGGGTGCCAGCCGCTTTGCCCGCAGGTTCGACCGCAGCCAGGGAGAGCTGGCGTCGCTGCTGGCAGCGCACGCCGCTGTTTCGCTAGACGCGGCAATCGCGCTCGACCGTGAGCGCCGCACCGCGCACACCGATCCCCTGACGGGTCTCTACAACAGGCGCGGGCTCGAGGATCTCCTCGAGCGCGAGCTTGGCGCCGCTCAGGAGGAGCGCACCGAGCTCAGCCTTGTCGTTCTCGACTGCGACGACTTCAAGGATGTCAACGACCGGGCCGGCCACGAGTTCGGCGATGCGCTCCTGCGGGAGATCGGGCTCGTGCTCCGCCGCGCTTGCCCGGAGGGTGCGAAGGCGGCACGGCTCGGCGGCGACGAGTTCGTCGTCATGCTGCCCGGGGCCGACGCGGATGCGGCCTTCGAGGCAACCGACAGGCTCCGCCGCGAGCTCGGAGCCGGTCTCGACGACGCCGGCTTCCCGTTGCGACTCAGCGCCGGCGTGTCCACGTATCCCTTTGACGGCGCAGCAGCGACGCAGCTTCTACGCGCCGCGGACCAGGCCCTTTACCACGCCAAGGCGCGCGGAAAGAATCTGGTCGTCAGCTTCAGGGAGATCCGTCGCGGCGCGCTCCTGGCGGAGCTCCCCGCGCCTCGCAGCCGGAGCGGGTCGACCGGCGAATCCTCGGCACTCGTCGGGGTGATGGACGCCGCGGTCTCGATCTGGGCCGAGGAGACGCTCGACGGGGTTCTCGACCGGCTCAGCAAGGCAATCGCCTTCGTCGTCGGCGCCACGGCGACGAACATCTCGAAGGTTGAAGGCGCGCGGCTGGCCGACATGACGAAGCATACGTTGCGGGACGTCGATCTGGGAGAGGACTCTGCGTATCTGATCGCCGACTACCCGGTCACGCAGCAGGTGCTCGACACGGCGGCGGTGAGGTCGATCTCGTTCCTCGACGACGAGGTGGAGAGTGGCGAGGCGTTCGTGCTGCGCGAGCTCGAGATGAACGCTGTGATGCTCGTACCGCTCGTCGTTCGCGGTCGCTCGTGGGGGCTCGTCGAGATCTACGACATGCGGCTTCGTCGCTTCACGCCCGACGACGAGGCGCTCGCGTGGTTCCTGGTTGGCCAGGCCGGTCGCAGGCTCGAGGCACTCGACGAGCAGTCGCCGGCGAAGCGCCGCCTGCGGTTCCGCTAGCCCGACGCGTTACCGCATGCTGCGGGCAGCCTCCATGTAGGCGCACGCCCGCAGATCGTCCGGAAGCGGAGAGCGCCCGACGCGCGTCACGACGAGAGGCACGCCGTCGATCTCGACGTGCGCGTCGAGCGGTGGAACCGGCCCGGCGCGCTCCACGAGCTGCCAGCCGTCCCGTGCGACGTAGAGCAGGTGCGTTGCGGCTGCCGGCTCCGGTGTCGGCGAGACGGGGTCGCTGACCATCTGCCCGGACCGCTCGCGCTCCACGAGTTGCAGCTCGCGGTCGCCGAGATCGGAGGCCATCTGCTCGAGTGCCGCCTCGCGTCGCTCGACGGCTGCGCGGCGCAGCTCGACCGCGCCCAGCTCCTGCGTCCGCAGGGCGAGATCCCGCTCCCGCTCGCGCACCGCTTCCTCGCGGCCACGGAGCGCAACCGCGAATGCCGCCAGCTCGGCGTGACGCTCGTCCAGCTCGGCGGAGCCGTGACGGAGCATCTCCTCGACCGCGCTCCTCAGTCGAGCTGCCTGCTCTTCACGGCGCTCGAGGCTCTCGATGGTCTCCTGCAGGCGCTCGGTCTGCTCCTCGAGCTCGCGGCCGCGGTCGGTGATGAGCGCGTCGACGGACTCCTCGTCGTCGGTCGCTGCGAAAAGAGCCCTCAGCCGGTGGCGGATGCTCTCGTCTGGTGGCCTTCGGCCGGGCCAGTGCTCCCATTCACGATCGTCTCGCGGGCTTCCCTGCACGTGTGGTCTCCGGGGTGGAAGGGGCCGGCAGCCGACGTCCTCAGCCGTTGAATTCGGAACACGACCGCCGGCGGCTTGCACTTCGACGGTCGCCGTGCCGCTCCTGCCTCGTTCGGGGGATTGCGTACCCGACTGAGCCAGGCCACCATAGTGGCATGGATTCGATCGGAGCCCGTCACCTGGCGGCGAGACTGCGTGCCGGCGTCAGCGTCGGCACGACGATCGTGCTCGATGCAGACGACACCGAGTCGGGCCTCGTCGCCGGCGACCGCGGTGTCGTGGACGAGATCACACCGGAGGGCGTCGTCGTCGAATGGGATCGCGGCTTCCGGCTCAGCATCGATCCTCAGGCAATGCCGTACCACTCGCTCGAAGCGGCCTGAAACCTCTCCGGCTCGAGGAACGGTGTGTCTCAGGAACGGTGTGCCTCGATCCGTCCGGGCCGGCGTCGCGGATCTCGGCTATCAGGCGGGACTAGGGCCGCGCTCTTCACCTGGGCGCTGCGGTCGCCGCCTTGGCGGTGTCCCGCTTGGGCGCTGCGACGGTCTTGAGGCTGACGGGCGCCGTCGTCGCGGTCTTGGGACCACCGATCCGAGCGCCGAAGTCTACCGTGATCACCCAGGTCGGCTCGCCGGCGAACGTGCCGCCGGCGCTCGAAGCGTGGATCGAGGCGATGCCGACTTCGCGCCATTCCGGGTCGAGCATGTTCTCGCGGTGGGGCGGTGAGCCGAGCCAGGCTCGGATCGCGGCCTTGGCGTCGACGTCGGCCGTGTTGTAGAGCAGGTTTTCGCCTGCAGCCCAGCGTGTAAAGCCGGCCGGGCTGTAGAAGTGCTTCAGGCGCTGGGCGAACGACGTGCCGTCGGGCGAGTCGTGCTGGAAGACGCCCGCCCGGATGAGCGCGCGCGAGTGGGCGCGGGCCGCGTTCTCGAGCTCGTCCGAGACAACGAGCGCCCGAAGTCCGTGGGCGGCCCGGGTCGCGTTGAGGCGCGTGAGGATCTGGGCGTCGAGTGTCTGAAGCCGCTGCGTCGTGGCGGGTGTTGCCGGCGTGGCGTCCGTAGCCTGGGCGGCACCGCCAATCGCGCCACTGAGGGCGAGGAGCAGAACGAGCATGGCGATAGCGCGCGTCATCTACAGGTGATATCGGCCTCCTGAGAGGTCTTCGTTTCCCTCGAATGAGTGAGGCCCTGCCGGGGCTCGCTTGCAGCACGGGCGGAGACGAGATGGTGTTGAATCAACGTCATGGCCCTGACGGTCCTCAATCCCGCCACCGAATTGCCGATCGCCGAGCTCGAGCAGGCAGGGGTCGAGGAGACCAACGCCGCCGTTGCGAAGGCGAAGGCCGCTTTACCGGCCTGGCGTGGCATTGCCCCTGCCGATCGCGCGCGCCTGCTCCGCCGTCTCGCAACGCTCGTCGAGGAGCAGCACGAGCCCCTCTCACGCCTCGAGTCGGCGAACGCCGGCAAGCCAATCGCGGGCGCGCGCGGCGAGATCGGCA
The DNA here is from genome assembly GCA_963799575.1 of uncultured Thermoleophilia bacterium. Lineage (GTDB taxonomy): Bacteria > Actinomycetota > Thermoleophilia > Gaiellales > Gaiellaceae > Gaiella. The sequence goes on along the minus strand of CAWCXK010000004.1, from coordinate 480,830 downwards.
TGGTGGCCCAGGTCTTCCACTTCTATGCGGGCGCCGTAGACAAGCACTACGGCGAGACGATCCCCGTCGCCGGTGGCATCGACGTCACGTTTCGCGAGCCGCTCGGCGTCGTCGGGCTGATCACTCCGTGGAACTTCCCGCTCAACATCGCGAGCTGGAAGATCGGCCCCGCGCTCGCGACGGGGAACACGATCGTGATCAAGCCGGCCGAGCTGACGCCACTGACGACGGTACGGCTCGGCGAGCTCGCGCTCGAGGCGGGTATCCCCGAGGGTGTGCTCAACGTCGTCGTCGGTCGTGGATCGGTCGTCGGGCAGCGTCTCGTGGAGCACCCGGATGTGGCGAAGATCGGCTTCACCGGATCGACCGAGGTCGGGCAGCGCGTGATGCAGGGCGCTGCCGCCACCGTCAAGCGGGTCACGCTGGAGCTCGGCGGCAAGTCGGCCAACATCGTGTTCGCCGACGCCGACCTCGAGAAGGCGGCCGCCTCGGCGCCGTACTCGGTGTTCGACAACGCCGGTCAAGACTGCTGTGCTCGCTCGCGCATCCTCGTCGAGCGCTCCGTGTACGACCGCTTTCTCGAGCTGCTCGTCGAGGCGACCCGCGGCGTCAAGGTCGGTGACCCGACCGCGGACGAGACGGAGATGGGACCGCTGATCTCGGCCGAGCATCGGGAAACCGTCGGCTCGTTCGTCGAAGGTGAGCCGATCTTCCGCGGCGACGTGCCAGACGGGCCGGGGTTCTGGTTCCCGTGCACCCTTGTCGAGGCATCGAACGACGACCGCGTGGCGCGCGAGGAGGTGTTCGGCCCCGTCGCCGCGGTGATTCCGTTCGCCGACGAGGCCGATGCGATCAGGATCGCGAACGACACCCCGTACGGCCTCTCTGGGTCGATCTGGACGCGTGACGGTGCCAGGGCGCTTCGCGTCGCGCGCGGCGTGGCTGCGGGCGTCCTCTCGGTCAACTCGAATAGCTCTGTGCGCGTCCATACGCCGTTCGGCGGCATGAAGCAGTCCGGCTTCGGCCGCGAGCTCGGGATGGCCGCGCTCGACGGCTACACCGACCTCAAGAACGTGTTCATCTCGACGGAAGGCTGACAACCATGGCGGGAAGACTCGAGGGCAAGGTCTGCGTGATCACCGGCGCCGGCGGTGGGATGGGGCGCGAGGGTGCGATCGTCTTCACCGGCGAGGGAGCGAAGGTCTGCGTTGCGGACATCGACCTCGCACTCGCCGAGGAGACCGTTGGGCTCTGTCCCGAGGGCTCAGCCTTCCCGCTGCGGGTGAACGTCGCAGTCGAGGACGAGGTGAAGGAGATGTACGCGATGACGGCCGAGCGCTTCGGCGGCATCGACGTGCTCTACAACAACGCGGGCATCTCGCCTGCCGACGACGACTCGATCCTCGTCACCGACGCAGACGCATGGGATCGCGTCCAGGACGTCAACACGAAGGGCGTCTACTTCTGCTGCAAGCACGGCATCCCGCACCTGCTCGAGCGGGGAGGAGGCTCGGTGATCAACGTGGCGTCGTTCGTCGCGATCCTCGGTGCCGCGACCTCGCAGATCTCCTACAGCGCCTCGAAGGGCGCGGTGCTCTCGATGAGCCGCGAGCTCGCGGTGCAGTTTGCGCGGCAGGGGATCCGGGTCAACTCGCTCTGCCCCGGACCGGTCGAGACGCCGTTGCTCCTGCGGATCTTCGGCGACGACCCGGCCGCGCTCGAGCGCCGCCGGATCCACTGGCCGATGGGGCGCCTCGCGAAGCCGCGCGAGGTCGTCAACGGGGCGCTCTTCCTCGCGAGCGACGAGTCGTCCTACGTGAACGGGACGTCGTTCCTCGTCGACGGCGGGCTGACGGCCGCCTACGTGACGCCGGAGTAGGCGGCTCGTGGCGCACCACGTCGACCCGACGCGAGAGCACTTCGACGCGTTCAAGGCGCTGCCGCGGGACACCCCGATCCACATGCTGAACCTCGTCCGCCTGCGCGACCGCGCCGCCTATCCGGACGGCCGGAGTGCCACGGGTGCCGAGGCGTACGCCGCCTACGGCCGCGAGAGCCTCCCCGTCTTCAAGCGCGTCGGTGGCAGCATCGTCTGGCGCGGGCGGCCGGAGCAGGCCGTGATCGGGCCGCCCGGCGAGCACTGGGACGTCGCGTTCGTGGCGCGCTACCCGTCGGCGGCGGCGTTCCTCGAAATGGTGACCGATCCGGTGTACAGGGTCGCGGTCGTGCACCGCCAGGCGGCGGTCGACGACAGCCGCCTGATCCGGATGGGGGAGCTTCCGCTGACCGATGAGTTCGCCTGAGCGCGCGGGGCGCCGGCTCAGACGCCGACGACCTGCACGAGCCAGCGCCGGTCGCGCTCGCGGTCGAGCTCGAGGAAGAGAATGCGCTGCCAGGTCCCGAGGCAAAGCTCGCCCTCGCGCACCGGCACGGACTCGCCGGCCGGCCCGAGCAGCATCGACATGCAATGCGAGTGCCCGTTGCCGAACTCCTGATCTTCCTCGCTGACGTTCTCGGTGCGGCGGTCCCAGTCGTCGTGGGCGTAGTAGTGCTCCGTCGGGACGAGGCGCTTCAACATCACCGCGAAGTCCTCGAGAAAGCCGCGCTCCCACTCGTTGATCCGCACCGAGCAGGTCGTGTGCGGCGAGTAGACGCAGCAGATGCCGGCCTGGATCTCGCTCTCACGGACGGCGTCGCGCACCTCGTCCGTGATGTCGGTGACCGTGAGACCGCCCGCCGTGCGCAACTGCACCTCACGCTGGAACGTCTTCACGGCCGGTCCCTTCCGTCGGGGGTCGCGACCGCAGGTCGCGCTTGTGCGCACATTGTGTCAGTCGTGCCGGAGGCGCTGACGGGGCAACACGTTAGTCTCGATGGCGGCGGGCCCGTAGCTCAGTTGGTTAGAGCAGCCGACTCATAATCGGTAGGTCCCTGGTTCGAGTCCAGGCGGGCCCATTTTTCCGCTTCGCCCGCTTCGCGGCTGCGCCGCTGTGCTTTCCGCTCGCTCGGGCTGCAAGCGTGACCTCGTCACCTGCGACAAGATCACTGCGTATCGGGAACGTTTTGTCCTCATAGGTGAGCGGGGCAAGCGTGATTTGTACACCGTCACGCTCAAAGTTCGAGGCTGAGCCGAGTCATCCCGTCTCATGAGCCATCTCGACCTCGGCGTTCATCGCGATGAAGACTGGCGTTGCCATGTGAGGCGAGTCCAAGCGCCATGCTCAACAATTTCGCCGCTCCCCACAAACCGCATCGGCATCGCGCTCATCGCCCCTCGGCGAACTCCTTCTCTATAGCCCGCAACAGATCCGTGCTCAGGCGGCGACGTTCGGTCACGCGGTGCCGGTCATGACCGTGACCCGAACGTTCCGCTGATCTTCCATGACGTTGAGACGTACTCTTGAAAGCTCCCGCCGAGATCGAGTCCCGCCTTCTGAACAGCAAGTTTGAGACCCGCGTCGACGCCGTAGTCGTCTTCGTATCGGACCAACAGCTCAAATTCGCGTAATCCGTAGCGGAGTGCGCCCTCGGCGACGGACTCCCAGGTCGGCTCGTAGGCGTACCAGACCAAGTCTGCGGGGATTATCGGATTCTCAGACCCGCGAAGTGTGCCTCGGAACAATGCCGACGAGCTCTTGGACTGCTTCTGTCCGCCCTTGGCACCAACCTCTACCGGTACCGAGGGCAGAGGAACGGCGAGATTCGCAGCAAACTCGTTGGACCAGCCGCGGAGGTGTTCAACTTCGAGTTCCGTCGCGCCGAGCGACATCAGGAGTCGGATCGCCTCGGCAAACTTGTGTTCGAAGGTGAGCCGATGAAAGCCGGCCGCTGGGTAGTAGAGATTCTCGGCCGCCGGGTGGCCCACGTACAAGACCCGATCGCGTGGGTGCCCAGGGGGGAATCGAAGCACATGTGCCTCTGTGCGGCTAATCGTCAACACTTCGAAGCCGCGGTCACGTGCTCTCGCTGCGGCACGAGCTGTCTCGAAGGCGACGCCGGCCGCCAGCGCCGCGGTGGTTAGCATCGGCGTGAGACTCGCGGCAAGCACCGCGACCTGACCCCAGTCGACCGCCTTGCCCGAGTCGGCCGCTTTATCTTCGACTTGGCGCTCCGCGTGCACGACTGCGTCGTCCGCCACAACGATTCTTTGGCGTTCCGCATACGGCCGGGACAGCAGGCTCGGAGTGTCTTTGCCTAAGGCGTTCTCTCGGTCCATGACAACGACCCTAAACGACAGACCCACCACTCACCAGAAGTTGCTTCAGGCGTCGACGTCCGGTCGAAGCCCGTCGTGTCGTTATCGCGTCGTGTCCGTCGGCTGGATCTACCGATTCGCGGACATCTAGATCGATCGGGCGACGGACGACGAGCAGTTTCGTGGCAGCAGGGTGGCAGCATGACCCGCCGAGACTCGCCGAGACTGAGGATCGCGGAACGAGGCGATCTTCGGCACGGAACTGCCAAGTGTCCAGACCTACCGAGACCAGCCGAGACGCCGTCGCGGAACTCATAATCGGTAGGTCACTGGGGTCGAGTCCAGGTGGGCCTATTTCGATCCGCTTGCCTAGGCGAGTTGGCTTAGGCAAGCGGGTCGTGTGTGTCACTGATGACGAGAACGAGCGTGCGGTGCATATGTCGTTCTCTCCACACACTCCCGCCGCCGACGCAGCAGATCGAGGATGTTGACGCTGATGCCAACCAACGGCCAGCTGTGCCCCTGGGTGGAGTCAGCTCCGTTTGCCTCTGACTAGTTGTCAGCGATGTGGGTCAGTGTTCGGGCGATCGTCTCTTCGATGAGGCGTGCGTATTCCTCTGGGGTCCGGCTGCATTCCTCGGTCAGTCGCAGATAGATGGACTCGGATCCAAGGAGTGCGAAAAGCGCGTCTGCTGCGTACGCGACGTCGACGGTGTCGCGCAAGAGGCCCTTTTGTTCCATCGCCTGAGCAATGGTCTGGAGGTCTGTGCGGGTGGCCTCGTGTCCTCGATCTCGAAGCTCTGCGAGTGCCGGGTCGGATTGGGCGGCTGCTTCCGCGACGGCCATGAGCCTGGCTGTTCGTTTCCACAGGGCGGTCGTGGCGGCCGCGAGTCGCTCAACGAGCTCCTCTGTCGGGCCCTCAAGGACGCTACGCCACCCGGTCTGTTCGAGCATCGGCACGTGGTCGCCGTCTTCGCCCCGGATGGCCGACCGCACTGCTTCCGAGAGGAGTGCGGCTTTGTGCGGAAACGCCAGGAAAACCGAACGTTCGGAGACTCTCGCCTCGGTTGCGATCGACCGCATCGTGGTTCGGGCATACCCGTCCCGTATGAACAGGTGGGTTCCGGCCTCGAGAATGCTTTGGCGCGTGGCCTGGGCCCGACGCTCGCGGATGGCGGATCGATAGGACCTCGGTTGAGGGGGTTGTGGATCGACAGTCATTTCGTTACAGTTGTACTGTAACCAACTTAGGAGGTCGCATGCTGGCTCGCGTCGCCACGTTCAACACGCTCCCGGACGATCTGGACAGCAAGGCTGTCGATCGACTGAGGGAGATCGTGAGATCGACTCCCGGATACGTCGGGGGCTTCCATCTACGCAATTCCATCTCGGGGAAGGGTTGCAGCATCGTGGTGGTCGAAGACGCCGACTCCATGGCCGAGATCGGTCGACGCCTCGAGGCCCGATCCACGGCAGAAAGGGTCGGGATCGAGCCCGACCACCAGGAATTCTTCGATGCCGAGATCTTCTAATGGCCGCGTAGAGATCACATGATCGTAGCCCCACGTGGGAGGTGACTCGACGTCCGAGTCCACGGACACCGCCGTTCAGAACAGCTGCCCCGGTGGCAATGCGAGGAAGCAGTGCGGGAAACCTCGACCCTCTCGATCGAAAGGATGTAGGCGATGGCAATTCGACTCAGTGCAACAAGGACATTCCTGGCACGGCCTCGCGTTGCGTTCGCCGTTGCGCTCGGCGTCGTGGCGATGGCGGTGGCCGGGTGTGGGGGCAACGACTCATCGGGCGCCGCCGACCTGGTCGGCAACTACACGACCACGCTTGGCCGATCAGGCCCTGATCTGAAGGAGCCGAACCCTCCGGGACGTTGGGGGCTTCTCCTCACCTCTCAGACAGAGGCGTTCTTCCAGCCGCCCGAGGGGCCGAGCTTCCCCGTCGGGAACCCGGCCGAAATCGAGAGCGGTCGGATCACCTTCGGCCCGGACGCCGGCTGCCCGACCCAAACCGGCACGCCGGCAAACGGAACATACGAATGGACCCTCGATGGGGAAACGCTCACGTTCGCCGAGGTCGAAGACACCTGCCGCGACCGAGTGTTTGTCCTTACTTCCAATCCGTGGACACGTGAGAGCGGGGAGGGGGCATGAACACCGCAGGAACACCGATCCGTACCGGCCGACACCGTTCGGAACGGTCGAAATTCCGGCTGATGCTGCCGGTCGTTCTCGCCATGACGATGCTCGGCGTGAGCGCCTCGGCGGCCCCCGCGAAGACCCCGGCGGCCGGTTCGATCACGTGGTGGGCGTCCCCCACAACGGCCGGCGCCAGCGACGTCGTCATCGCCGGCGCGATCGGCGACTACGGCACCTCGCTGACGATCGACCAGAACGGAAGAGCCAACACCGAAGGGAACTACGCCAAGATCACACTGCAAAAGGGCACCTTCCGAGTCAACCTGACCGCCATCAACTCAGCCTCCAAGCAAGCAGGATTCCCGATCAACAAGGCAAGCTGCTCGTCCCACGGCACCATCACGGCCCCGGTCGCACTTTCCAGAGGAACAGGACTCTACGCAGGAATCTCCGGCAAGGGACGCATGACGATTACCGTCGTCTGGATCCTCTCGAACTCCCGCAAACACAAGTGCGACGGCACCAGGGTGCTCTTTCAGTCCCAATACCTCAACGGCTCAGGAACTGTCTCATTCACATAGCTTCCCCGAGGAATCCACGTCGCCATTGGGAATCGACGCGATTCGTCCCGACGGGTTCTTGCTGATCTTCTGGGCATCGATTCTGGAGCAGCGCTCGAGTCACTCAAGGAGCAGGGCGGCGACCTCGAGAACCCACCTCTGACACTTGAGGAGCTGCTTGCATACCTCGAGCGAGATGCCCGGAGCTCGTTGCGTCCGTGCGTGCGTTGCTGCTTGCGGTAGTGACGCCACGCTCGGACGGTGCATACACCGTCCGTGGAATACGGCGATTTGCAGGGATGTCTGAGTCGTCGCGGTTGGCGGGATGTCTCAGATCGCTCTACCTCCGGTGCCGACCCGAGCGAAGCGCTGATCTCACGCAACAGGAGGTACTCGTACGCGCCCGGCAGCCCCAACGCCCTGGGCTCGTGCCTTCAGGCTCGTCGAGCGGATACCGTCGCAACGAGCGGCAGTGCGAATGCTGCACCGAGAGCCACGGTAAGAATGACGCCGACCATCTGCACCTTTGTCCTCTCGAGTTGGAGTTGGAGCCGGGGTGGTTGGCAGCCACATCGCCAACCACCACCGTCACTCCGAGTGTCGGAACTCCCTGAGTCGACGCACTGACGATAGGCCGCCGAAAGGGTGATGGCTATTCCCCGAACGAGGGAACGTGATCCTCCGTGTGGTCATGCTCACTGCCGGCGCAAGCATCCGTTGCGACGTCGTGAGGCAGCGAGGCCGAACTCCCCGTGAAACCGTTGTTCCTAGATGATGCGAAGCCCGCGCGGCGGCGCGGACAGGCGATCACGGAGCGCGGCCAGGCTCGGCGCGCTCTCGTCCAGGTTCTTCCATGCGTTGAGCTCGAACAGGATCGCTTCGCGGGCCTGCGTGGATGTCGCCGCGGTCGCATCGCGGCTCGGGCCACGACTGACCGTGTTCGCGGCAACGAGCGCCTCAGGCGTACCCCGGCTCCGCAGCTTGTCGATCAGCTCGGCACTCTCTGCGTCACTCACTCGGTCTCCGTAGATGAGCGGCACTGGGGGAAGCATACGTGCAGAACCGGGGCCGTGCGGCCGCCCCAGGTTTAGGCCCATCGCGCGCAGGCAAAACTCAGTGCGACCCAAACCGAGGAGGAGCTATGAGTACCGACGAGCTGAAGGGCCGGACAAAGGAAGCCGCAGGCGCGCTGACCGACAACGACGACCTCAAGCGCGAGGGCAAGCACGACCAGGCGGCCGGCGAGGCCAAGAGCAAGCTGCGCGAGGCGGAGGACTGGGCAGAGAACAAGGTCGACGACCTCCGCGACAAGCTCGACGGCGACCGCTGATCGTTCGCCGGATTCACCGCAGTCAACGAGAACGGGCGCGCCATCCCCTGGGGTCGGTGCGCCCGTTGTCGCTGCGGGGGTCGAGCCTGTCAGTCGGTCCGAGGCGAGCCTGACGGGCGCGGCCGTCCGCGACGCGGTCGATTTGCCCGCTCGTGGAGCGTCTGCTCTAGGTCGGCGATCGTCCCGACGATCTCCTCGAGCGCACGCCTCTCACCGCGGGGGTCGGAGAACTTCTGACGGGCTAGGAACCGGCGCGCCTCGTCCTGGTGGCGCCTGCTTGCCTCCCACCGCTCCAGGAGGCGGTCGTCGATCGTCGCTGTCATCGTGCCGGTATCGGCAGGTCGGCGTCGTTTGTTGAGCGGTGACGGGCAGTCGCCGGGCGTGGACGAACACGGCTTCGGCCGGGGAGAGGGGAGGGCGAGAGGCCCGCAGACGGGCCCCTCGCCCACACGGCGCAACCCCGGGGGGCAGGCGGTTTCCCACCTGTGGGGAGAGGAGTCGCACCGAACCTCTTGTATCTGTCTCATATCGCAACGATTATTGCGAGGGTCCGTCCGCCCCCGGTGAAAGGAAAAGCTCGCAAAATGGATATCTCGAAGCTCACTCATGGAGCCAAGCTCGTGCTTGGCGGCACGATCCTGTTCCTCATTGTCTCGATCTTCAACTGGCAGGCGGTCGACACGGTCGTCGGCTCGATCGGCATCAACATGTGGCACGGCTGGGGAGTGTTGGCAGGCCTCATCGCGATCGCGATCATCGTGTGGGAGGGGCTACGCCTCGCCAATATGAAGATCGAGATCGGCCTCACCCCGGCGATGGTGACTGCCGCACTCGCGATCCTGCTGCTGTTCTTCACGGTCCTGAAGTTCCTCGTCAGCAACGAGTTCCGTACCTTCTGGGCGTGGCTCGGCCTGCTGCTTGCGATCCTGGTCGCCGTCGGTGCCTGGGTGAACATGAAGCAGCTCGGCGAGTCGGTCGCCGAGATGGGGACTTCGATGAAGACCGCAGCGAGTAGCGCCGCCGCCGCGGCCAAGGCGGCAACCGACAAGGGCGACGGCGCCCCCGCCGCTGCCGCTCCCGCCGCGCCGGCTCCCGAGCCGCCTGCCGCTCCCGTTGTAGAGGCTCCGGCCGTCGAGACGCCGGCTCCCGCTGCTCCCGCGGCCGAGGCCACGACGGAGCACGTCGATCCGGCCGCCGACGAGACGCCGCCGACGCCCGCCTGACGCGCGTAGGACCGCCTGCTCCCGCGCGTGCGGGAGCAGGCGCCTCGCTACACTGAACCCATGACCGAAAACGGCCTCAGGGGCGAGACCGGGACGATGCGCGTCAAGAGCGGGCTCGCCGAGATGCTCAAGGGCGGCGTCATCATGGACGTCGTCAATGCCGAGCAGGCTGTGATCGCGGAGAACGCCGGCGCATGCGCCGTCATGGCACTCGAGCGCGTTCCGGCCGACATTCGCCGAGACGGCGGTGTGGCGCGGATGTCCGACCCGGGGATGATCCGCGAGATCCAGGAGGCCGTCTCGATCCCCGTGATGGCCAAGTGCCGCATCGGCCACTTTGCCGAGGCGCAGATTCTGGAGGCACTCGAGGTCGACTACATCGACGAGTCCGAGGTTCTCACGCCTGCCGACATCGAACATCACGTCGACAAGTGGGGCTTCAAGATCCCGTTCGTCTGCGGTGCCACGAACCTCGGCGAGGCGCTTCGTCGCATCGGCGAGGGTGCGGCGATGATCCGGACGAAGGGCGAGGCCGGCACCGGAGATGTCGTCAATGCCGTCACCCACATGCGCGCCGTGTTCGGGGGCATCAGGCGGCTCCAGTCACTGCGGAGCGACGAGCTCTACACCGAGGCCAAGAATCTGCAGGCGCCGTACGAGCTCGTGCGCTGGGTGGCCGAGAACGGCCGCCTCCCGGTCGTCACGTTCACCGCGGGCGGCATCGCGACGCCCGCCGACGCCTCGCTCTGCATGCAGCTCGGCGCCGACGGCGTCTTCGTCGGCTCGGGCATCTTCAAGTCTGGCGATCCCGACTTGCGCGCGAAGGCGATCGTCTCGGCCACGACGCACTTCCAGGACGCGAAGATCCTGGCGGAGGTCTCGACGGGCCTCGGAGAGCCGATGGTCGGCATCTCCTCCGCCTCGCTGCCCGACAGCGAGCGGCTCGAAGTCCGGGGTTGGTAAATCCGCGACGGAAGAGCGTATCGCGGCGTACCAAGCGCCTCGGTCCCTTCTGCACGCTTCGCGTGATCCTGAAGCCCGGCACCTGCGGTTCCCCGTGACCTCTCCGTCATGCGAGGCACGGCGACAGGCTTCAGCCTGTCGCGCTGGCTCTCAGCTCGCGGCGCGAACGGCGTTCGGCAGCGTCGCGCGTGTTGCACCGGTCGTGTACGCGGCTCTGATCCCGACCGTGATGTTGCCCGGAATCGGCTTACCGATCGCGGGCCGGAGCGGGTCGCCGCTCGCGGTGAGATTGCAAACGCCGATGAGGGCTGCACGCTGCAGCGTGCAATGCCAGCCGTAGCGGCTCAGCTGCGCGGCCGAGAGCGCGGTGCCGCCGCCGAGCGCATCCGCGAGCCATGGCAGGAACAGACCGCGCGCGAGGGGACACGGATAGCCACCGTTGACGGCGACCTGCCAGTTCGACCCGTGCTCGCTCCCGTGCGACCATGAGGCGCCGCTGACACGGTACGAGGGGTCGTGTTGGGATGCCGTCGAGCCGCAGGTGAACACCGCGCTCGCACTCAGAGGATGGGTCCCGGTCGCGCGGGATGCGCCCGGAGGCACGTGATCGAGTCGCTCTGCGGTCAGCGCCGCGACCGTCGCCGCGTGAATGCCGTAGCGGTCGAGCGCGTCGCGGAGATCCCGTGCCTGCGGGATCAGAGCAGCCCGTTCGGCCACGGTCGTGGCCGGTTCGGTGGACTCGACGTTGGGCATCACTTCGACCTGCTCGAGGATCGGATGGTCGCCGCCGCCGGGGTACTCGACGCGCGCGCAGGCCGCGGTCGCGAGGCTCGCGATGCTCGCGCCCCCACCGGGCCAGGCGACGTCGTGTGCTGCGATGCACGACCACGATCCGTCGATCCAGCTCTTCGCCTCGAAGCTGTCGCTCTGCGCATGGTTCTTCCCGGCCGTGGCAGTCAGGTCGGGCCAGAGAGCGCGGAGTGCCCGACACCCGGCCTCGGACCCGCCCGCCGAGCCGCGCACGAACCACTTGGAGCCGGTCACGAGGTTACCGTCCGAGAGCCGCAGGGACCACGTCGCCGAGCTTGCACTCGAGGGGAAGGTGCAGTCGACGCCCGCCCACGGGATCGGTACGCCGTCTGCCGAGGGGCCGGGGCCACCACCCGTACCACCTCCGTTGCCACCGGATGCCGGCAGGGCGGGGAACGACGTGCGCCCACCGGTGTATGGACGTGCGGCCGGGTTTGCCGCTGGATCGCCGATCACGGCGACGCCGACCGAGCCGGGGCCACCGTTGCCGGTGCGGCACGCGGCGAGGAGGGCCGACTTCGTCAGCACGCATGCATCCCCGAGCAGCCGAAACGCCTGGACGTCGGCGCCCGCGTGCGACGTCATGCGGGCGCTCAGCTGCGTCAACCATTGCCGCGCCGACTTGCACTGCGTCTTGTCGTCCAACGCCACCACGAGCCACTTGGTGCCGCTGCGGCCCGCCCTCGACCACGCTGAGCCGGTTCCGACCCCGCAGATGGACGTCTGCAGCGACACCCGCGCCGGAGCCTGTGCTGCAGCGAGCGCCGCGACCAGAACTGTGAGGAACCCGGCGAGAACCGCAAGAGCAGTGCGCCTGCGCATTCTCGTGAGAATACTGGCTCGGGGGAAGAACGCAATCCGCCGCATGGGGGATCGCGGGTGCCCGCTCGTCGGCACACTCTGGGTATGACGATCGGCGTTCTCGCCCTGCAAGGTGCCTTTCGCGAGCACATCGCGATGCTGCGCCGCCTCGGCGTCGAGGCGATCGAGGTGCGGCTGCCCGAGCAGCTCGACGGCCTCGATGGGCTCGTGATCCCGGGTGGCGAGTCGACGACGATGATGCGGCTGATGGGCCTCTACGGCCTCGACGACGCGATCCGATCGTTCCCGGCACCGATCTTCGGCACCTGCGCCGGCATGATCGTGCTCGACCGCGAGCGCCTCGGCCTGATCGATCTCTCGGTCGAGCGCAACGCGTTCGGACGACAGGTGGCGAGCTTCGAGGCGCCGATCGAGATCGATGGTGAGGATGCGCCGTTCCCAGCTGTCTTCATTCGCGCTCCGTGGATCACCGATGCGGGGCCGGGCGTCGCTATCCTCGCCGAGGTCGACGGGCATCCGGTGCTCGCGCGCGAGGGGCGGATCCTCGTTGCGTCGTTCCATCCGGAGCTGACCGACGACTCGCGGGTGCACGAACGCTTCCTACAGCTCGTCCGGGAGGAGCAGGGTGTCAGGGCATAGCAAGTGGTCGACGATCAAGCACAAGAAGGGCGCCGCCGACGCGAAGCGCGGCAAGCTCTTCACGAAGCTCTCACGGTCGATTCTCGTGGCGGCCAAGGAGGGCGGCCCGGACCCGGCCACCAACATGGCGCTCGCGAACGCGATCGAGAAGGCGCGCTCATACTCGATGCCGAAGGACAACATCGACCGGGCGATTGCCAAGGGCTCGGGTGAGGGCACAGACGGGGCGATGTTCGAGACGGTCGTCTACGAGGGCTACGGCCCCGAGGGCGTGGCCGTGCTCGTCGAGGCGCTGACCGACAACCGCAACCGCACCGCCGCTGACGTGCGCCACCTGTTCTCGAAGCACGGGGGCAACCTCGGTGCAACGGGCGCTGTCGCCTGGCAGTTCGAGCGCCGTGGGATCGTGCTCGTCCAGGCGGCGGGAGTCGACGAGGAGGAGCTCTTCCTCGCCGTCGCCGACGCAGGCGCAGAGGACATCTCAGAGGACGGCTCCGTGTTCATGGTCTCGAGCGCTCCCGATCAGCTCTCTGCCGTGCGGGAGGCGGTGGAAGCGGCAGGGTTCACGGTCGAGTCCGCCGAGCTCTCGATGGTGCCGAAGGTGACGGTCGAGATCGGCGACGAGCCGACCGCGAAGCAGGTCGTGCGGCTCGTGGAAGGGCTCGAGGACAACGACGACGTCCAGGACGTCTACGCGAACTTCGACATCCCGGAAGCCGTTCTGGAGGCGGTGGCGTCGTAGGTGGATTCCGCCACGAAAAGGCGTATCGCGGAATCCACCTACGATCCGTGTGCTGCACGCTCCGCGTGATCCTGAAGCCGGGAATCTACGGTTCCCACGTGACCCCTCCCTCGTAACCGCCGCCGTCCGCCCGGCCCCCTACCCTTCTGCCGTGAAGGTTCTCGGCATCGACCCTGGGACGGCTGCGTGCGGCTACGGGATCGTCCACGTAAGAGGCGGGCGGGTCACAGCACTCGCGTCCGGGTGCTGGACGACAGGCGCGCGCGAGCGGCCGGAGCTTCGTCTCCGGGTGATCTTCGAGGGGGTTCAGGCGCTCATCACAGCGCACGCACCGGACGCCGTCGCCATCGAGGAGTCGTATGTGGGAGCCGACGCGCGCATCGCACTCTCCGTCGGTCAGGCCCGCGGCGCCGTGATGGTCGCCGCCGCCACCGCCGGCGTTGAGTGCACCGAGTACGCGCCGACCCGCGTCAAGCAGTCCGTCTGCGGGCACGGCCATGCCGATAAGGGCCAGGTGCAGCGGATGGTCAAGATGCTGCTCTCCCTCCCGGAGATCCCGCCGACTTCGCACGAGGCCGACGCCCTCGCTGTGGCGATCTGCCACGCGCTGATGCCGCCGCTCGCGCGGATGGCATCGTGATCGCCCGACTCCGCGGCACGCCCGCAGGGCGTACCTCCGACGGCCTCGTGCTCGATGTCAACGGCGTCGGCTACCTCGTCGCCGCTACGCCCGGCGTCCTCAGCCGCGCCGAGGCGGGAGGAGAGATCTCCGTCGAGACGTTCCTCCACGTCCGTGAGGACGCTCTCCAGCTGTACGGGTTCGTCGACGCCGGTGAGCGCCAGCTCTTCGTCCAGCTGCTCACGGTCAGCGGGGTCGGGCCTAAGGTCGCGCTGGCCGTGGTGTCGGGATCGCCTGCGTCGGAGCTGCGGCGGGCGATCGCGCTCGAGGATCACGCGCGGTTTCAGGCGATCCCGGGGATCGGCAGGCGGACGGCCGAGCGCATCGTGCTCGAGCTGAAGGAGAAGGTCTCGCTCACGGCCGACGACGCGACGGCGTACGCCGCGGAGGAGACACCCACGCATCTCGTTGCGCGGGACGCCCTGGTCGAGCTCGGCTACACGGTGCTCGAGGCCGAGCAGCGCCTCCAGGACGTCGATCCCGACCTGCCCCCGGCGGAACGGGTGCGTCTCGCGCTGCGGGCAGGATGACCGCGTTGGCGCGAGGCGTTTCCCCCGGCGGCGGGGCTAGTCTGTCCCTGTGACCGACAGCATCACGACGTCCGTGCTCGACCCCGAGGACGAGGAGGTCGAGCGCTCGCTGCGGCCGCGCCGGCTCGACGACTTCGTCGGCCAGGATCGGATCCGAGAGCAGCTCGGCATCGCCCTCGACGCCGCCAAGGGCCGCGACGAGGCACTCGATCATGTCCTGCTCGCCGGCCCGCCCGGGCTCGGTAAGACCACCCTGGCGCAGATCATTCGCGAGGAGCTCGGTGTCGGGCTCCGCACCGTCGCCGGCCCGGCGCTCGAGAAGAAGGACATCGCAGCGATTCTCACTGCGATCGAGCCGCGAGAGGTGCTGTTCATCGACGAGATCCACCGCCTCAACCGGGCCGCCGAGGAGATCCTCTACCCGGCGCTCGAGGATTTTCGCCTCGACATCGTCTTCGGCCAGGGTGCGGCGGCGCGCACGCTGACGATCGACCTGCCGCCGTTCACGCTTGTCGGTGCCACGACCCGATCGGGCCTGCTGACGACGCCGCTACGCGACCGCTTCGGAATGACATTTCGGCTCGGGTACTACGAGCCGGGGCAGCTCGGCACCATCGTGCGCCGGTCGGCCCGCATCCTCGAGGTCGAGATCGAAGACGACGCAGCCGACGAGATCGCGAGCCGGTCGCGTGGCACGCCGCGCATCGCCAACCGGATCCTGCGACGGGTGCGCGACGTCGCCGAGGTGCGGCACGCCGGCAAGATCACGAACGATGTCGCCCGCGAGGCACTCGAGCTGCTCGAGGTCGACGGGAGCGGGCTCGAGCGCATCGACCGCGAGCTGCTCTCGGCCGTGGCCGTGAAGTTCGGCGGCGGCCCGGTCGGCCTCTCGACGCTCGCTGTCGCGCTCGGAGAGGAGACCGACACGATCGAGGACGTCTACGAGCCGTACCTGCTTCAGCTCGGCTTCCTGCAGCGCACGCCGCGCGGCAGGATGATCACCGATCTCGGCCGCAAGCACGTCGGCGCCGTCAAGGTCGACGGCAGCCTCTTCTAGACGCTCTGAACGCGGGGCGCGGACGCTCTACCGTTTGAACTGCAGCGACCGCCAGCTCGGAGTGGGAGCGAGCTCTAGCAGCGCCCGGCCGCCTTCCGGCTCCGCGTAGCCGAAGTCGCCGGTGCTCTCGTCGAAGCTCACCTCGAGCAGGTTCTCCTTGACGCGATGATCGAGGTAGGCGCCGCGGAACACGAGCTTCCGCAGCCAGTAGACGAGCGACTCGCCGTCGTTCAGTGACAGACGCTCCCAGTGCCGCATCAGGTACGACCCGAACGAGCTGCGCGGCTGCTCGATCTGCCCGTCGGCCGCGAGCTCGACGAGATCGAGGATCTCTTCCTCGTCGAGGTCGCTGTCGGCGATCAGATCGAGCTTCACCGCGGCTCCCATCACCCGCTCGCGGAAGTCGTCCGCCCCGAAGGCAAACCGGTAGCCGAGGAACTCGAGCACGTAGTCGTCGCCCGACGCATAGTTGTTGACCTCACCCTGGGGCACGAGGCGAAAGCTACCCTCACCGAGTGAACTGGCGTATCGCGATCCCGATGACCCTCGCCGTGTTGGTGATCTGGTTCGTCGGAGCCGCCGTGACGCGGTACTCGCTCGAGCAGATGGCCTACCTGGCGCCGATCGCCGTCGTCGTCGTCGGCGCCCAGATAGGGCTCGTGATGCTCTGGGTGAAGATCATTCGCCAGTCGCGGAACGAGCGTCGCGCACGCCGCGACGCCGCAGCCTGAGCGAAGGCGCAGCTCAGTCGGCGAGCGGCTCGATGGTTGCTCTGCGAGCAGGCCGCGAGCCCGGGCTCGGCCGTTTCGCCGCGCCGGCCTCGGACGTCTCCTCGTCCGGATCGACGACGTTGCCCAGGATCCAACGCTCGTCGTACGCGCGCTGTGCTCGCGCCTCGAGCGAGATACGACGGGTCAGCACGTCGGCCTCCTCGGTCAGGCGATGCGCGTCGACCCCGTCCATCGCGCGGAGCCCCGCCGCGGACTTCTCGTAGAGCCCGCCTGTGCTGAGCAGGTGCGTGAGCTTGAGCATGATCGCGACGAGGTCGATCGCGATCAGGAAGAGGAGGAAGAACTCGACGTACTTCTTCACGGCGGGGTTCTCCTTCTCGACCCGCTCGAGCGCGGCCTGGCGAGAGAGGAAGTCACGGTCGGCACTGATCGACGCAATGCGGCGCGAGAGCTGCGCGGACTCGGTCGCCCGCAAGGTCGTGATCTTCGCCTGGGCGGCCGCGATCGTCGCCTCGAGCCCTGGCCGATCGCGCTTCAACGCGGCGGCGGCGGTTGCCGCACGCCGGAGGTCGCGCTTGCAGTACGGCCCGCAACCGGTCTTGTGGGTCTCCGAGCAGTCCGTCACGCCGATCTCGCAGCCGGCAAGGAATCTCGCGTCGGTGACCTGTTTCTGCAGCGCTGCCTCCTTGCTCTCGGCCGTCGCGACCTCCGTCTGCGCTGCCGCGATCTTCGCCTGGTACGTCTTCGTGATTTCGGTCGTGGCCCGCTGGATGCGTGCGGTCGTGTCGCGGCTGAGCTGCTCGTTGATCGAGCCGCTATAGATCACCTGGCTCATCGGAAGTCCGACCACGAGGGCAATCGCGAGCGAGAGCAGGAGGCGCGGGATCGCGAGCACAACGTTCCAGACCCAGCTCGTCCCGAAGCTCTTGAGCACGAGCCGCTCGATGAGGCAGTACAGGGCGGCCCAGATCGGCAGCACCCAGAGAACGCTGACGATCGAGGTGTTCCACCACTGGCTCGCTGCAACCGTCATCGCGAACCCGCTCACGATCGCCATGCCTGCCACCCACATCCCGAGCGCGTTGAGAAAGCCTGCCTCGCTCGGCACTCGCCTCAGGACGAACGCATCGGCACCGGCGAGCCACGCCCAGCCAGCCCGCCGCCTTCCGCCCGGCGCCACGGCGTCGGAGTGGGAAGCTGACGCGGTGAGGGGGCGGCGAATCGGCATCTCGGTGTCTCTCGGACCGGCGGCGATCCGGCTCCAACGAGTGTGCCGACCACCATGGTGCCGAGGCCGTTCCTTCGCACTTTCCCAACGATCCCTAATCCGCGCGCAACACTGACCGCTCCCGGAGCGATCCGTCCGGGCCGGGACCTATCGTGGACTCATGGTCGGTACCTGGAAGGTCGAGCCCGTCGCGTTCCCCGAGGTGAGGGAGCTGATGGCGGCGCTCGGCGTCTCCGAGACGCTCGCGACGGTGCTCGCGCGCCGCGGCCTCGCCGATCCGGCGGCTGCGAAGGCGTTCCTCGAGCCCGAGGGCATCACCCACGATCCGCTGCTGCTCGGCGACATGGCGCAGGCCGTGGCTCGGTTGAGGGCAGCGGTCGAGCGGGGTGAGCGGATCTGCGTGCACGGCGACTACGACGTCGACGGGATCTGCTCGACGGCGCTCGCGCTACTGACGCTGCGCGCGATCGGCGCGGAGGTCGGGTGGCATCTGCCGAGCCGCTTCGAGGAGGGCTATGGCGTCTCAGCGCAGACGATCGCGCGCCTCGCCGAGGAGGGCGTCACGCTCATCCTCACGGTCGACTGCGGGATCACAGCCGTGGCCGAGGTGGAGGAGGCGCGGCGGCTCGGAGTGGACATGATCGTCACCGACCACCACCGCCCGGGCGACACGCTTCCGGATTGCCCGATCGTGGCGACCCGGCCCTCCGACTATCCCTTCCCCGATCTCTGTGGCACCGGCGTCGTCGTCAAGCTCGCGCAGGCACTCCTCGGAGCCGACCATCCCGAGATCGCCCGGCACCAGGATCTCGTCGCGCTCGCCACGATCGCCGATGTCGTGCCGCTCGTCGACGAGAATCGCGCGCTCGCGAGCACCGGCCTACGCGCGCTGTCGCGCACCCAGAAGCCCGGGCTCCGGGCGCTGATGCGCGTCGCGGGCGTCGATCCGGCCACGATCGACGCAACGGCCGTCGGGTTTCGCCTGGCACCGCGCCTCAACGCGGCCGGGAGGCTCGGCAGGCCGGACGTCGGCCTGCACCTCGTCCTCACGGAGGACGCCCGTGAGGCAGACCTGCTCGCGAACGAGCTCGAGACGCTGAACCGCGACCGGCAGGCCGTCGAGCAGCGCATCCTCAAGGAGGCAGTCGCGGTCGTCGAGGAGTGGCCCGCCGACAAGCGGAGCCGCCGCGCCTACGTCGTGTGGGGCGAGGGCTGGCACGAGGGCGTGATCGGAATCGTCGCCTCGCGGCTCGTCGAGCGTTTTGGCCGCCCCGTCGTGCTGATCGCGGGCGAGGGTGACAGCTGGAAGGGATCCGGCCGTTCGGTGCCGAGCTTCGACCTTCACGCCGGCCTCGCCGCCTGCTCCGACCACCTCGAACGGTTCGGCGGCCATCGTGCTGCTGCCGGTCTGACGATTCGCGGCGACGAGCTCGAGTCGTTTGCGGCCGCCTTCGCCGCCTACGCCGACGGGGAGCTTCTCGACGAGGATCTCGCGCCCGTGACGCGCGTCGACGCGATCGTGCCGGCATCGGCGCTCACGCTCGAGCTGGCACGGGAGCTCGAGCAGCTCTCGCCGTTCGGGCTCGGCAATCCCGACGTCACGCTGCTCGTCGCCGGGTGCGAGACGGTCGGCGCCTCGACGGTGGGTGACGGCAAGCACCTGCGCTTCCGCGTCCGTCAGCACGGGCGCGACGCCGGCAGCGCGATCGCATTCGGCCTCGGAGGACAACTCGAGCGCCTACAGGGCGTCACACGCTTCGACGTGGCGTTCAGGCTCAAGCAGAACCGCTGGAACGGCACCGTGTCGCCGCAGCTCGTCGTGCGGCGGGTGTTCGACACGGCGGCTGCCTACGACGAGCTGCGGCTGTGGCTCGCCGAGCTGTGGCGGGCAGGCGAGACCGCGTGGACGCCCGAGGCGCGGCGCGTCTTCGACGAGCTGGCGATCGAGGGTTCAACCGGGAAGCGACAGCTCCTCGAGTCGCCTACCTTCCGGGTGCTGCTCGAGCACGGCGCGCCGATCACGTTGCCGCAGGCGGCCTAGAGCGTTGCGCGCCGGGCGCTCAGGCGGCTCGCCTGGCGTCGGGTCCCTGGGCGGTCCTCCTTGCAGAGGGAGCGCTCGAGCTCCGCGAGCAACCGCAGCACGCGGCGTCGCTCGAGATACCGGTGAATCAGGCCCATGGACAACCTCTCTTCGGCAGGAAGGCGCGAGATCCTGTCACCCGAAAGGGCACAAGTAGACTGAGACCATGACCGTCGTCGATGCGGAACGTCATCAGAACGACCTCGTCAGTGAGCTGATCGCAAGCGTCGAGGCCTACAACCCTGGCGTCGACAAGGAGCTGATTCGGCGTGCGTTCGACGAAGCCGAGCGGGCGCACCGGGGTCAGGTGCGGCGCTCCGGCGAGCAGTTCATCAACCACCCGCTGGGCGTGGCTCTGATCTGCTCCCAGCTCCACCTCGACGAGCAGACGATCGCAGCGGCCCTGCTGCACGACGTCATCGAGGACACCGAGACCGAGCTCGACGAGCTCAAGGCAGCGTTCGGGCCGGACATCGCGCTGCTCGTGGAGGGCGTCACCAAGCTCACGCGCATCAGTTCCAGAGCCGCGAGCAGGCCGAGGCCGAGAACTACCGCAAGATGATCGTGGCGATGGCGCAGGACGTGCGCGTGATCTTGATCAAGCTCGCCGACCGGCTCCACAACATGCGCACGATCGAGTACCTCGGCAAGCAGAAGCAGGTGCAGAAGGCGAAGGAGACCCTCGAGGTCTACGCACCGCTCGCGCACCGGCTCGGTATCCATGCGGTCAAGTGGGAGCTCGAGGACCTCTCGTTCCAGATCCTGCATCCGCGCAAGTACGCCGAGATCAAGGCGATGGTCGCCGATCGCCGCGCCGACCGCGAGGAGCAGGTCGAGAGGCGGCGGCCGATCTCAAGGGCGACCTCGAAAAGGCCGATATCCCCGCCCACATCTCGGGCCGCGCGAAGCACTTCTACTCGATCTACGACAAGATGGCCAAGAAGGGCCGCGAGTTCAACGAGATCTACGACCTCACTGCAATGCGCGTCCTCATCGAGCGCGGCGGGGAGGAGGGCACGCGCGATTGCTATGCCGCCCTCGGGATCATCCACGCGCTCTGGAAGCCGATGCCCGGGCGCTTCAAGGACTTCATCGCGATGCCGAAGCTCAACCGGTACCGCTCGCTGCACACCACGGTGATCGGGCCGAACGGCACGCCGCTCGAGATCCAGGTGCGGACGCGCGAGATGCACGAGGAGGCCGAGTACGGGGTCGCGGCGCACTGGCTCTACAAGCGCGGCCGCTCGGCGAAGGGCGACGACGAGTGGGTGGCGTGGGTCAAGACGCTGATGGACTGGCAGGGCGACGACCAGGACGCCGCCGAGTACATGCGCACCCTGCGCACCGACCTCTTCGACGACGAGGTGTACGTCTTCACGCCGAAGGGCGAGGTGAAGACGCTGCCCGCCGGCGCGACGCCGATCGACTTCGCCTACGCGGTGCACACGGACGTCGGCCACAAGACGGTCGGAGCCAAGGTGAACAGCCGCATCGTGCCGCTGCACTACAAGCTCAAGAACGGGGACTTCGTCGAGATCCTCACCTCGCGCTCGGGCCGTGGCCCGTCGCGGGACTGGATGTCGGTTGCCGCTTCGTCCCGCGCCCGCAACAAGATCCGGCAGTGGTTCCAGCGCGAGACGAAGGGCGAGACCGAGGCGAAGGGTCGTGAGGCGCTCGACCAGGCGTTGAAGGCGCAGAACCTGCCGTATCGCAAGCTGCAGGGCTCGGCCGTGCTGGCAGAGGTGATCCGCGACCTCGGCTTCAAGCGCGCCGAGGACTTCTACCTCGCTGTCGGCTCTGGCAAGCTCGGGACGGGTCAGGTCGTCAACAAGGTGCTCCAGCGCCTCAAGACCGATCAGGTCGCCGAGGAGCCGGTCGTCACGCTCAAGCAGCCGAAGGCGCGCTCGACGGTCGCGGGCGAGAGCCTTGGCATCGTCGTTCAGGGCGTCGACGACGTGTTGCTGCGTCTCGCCAAGTGCTGCACGCCGGTGCCCGGAGACGAGATCCGCGGTTACATCTCACTCGGCCGCGGCATCACGATCCACCGGGCCGATTGCCCCAACGTGAAGGCGTTGATGCGCAATCCGGAGCGGTTCACGCCGGTCGAGTGGGAGGGGAACGCCAAGGCGAGCTTCCGCGTCCAGATCGCCGTCGAGGCATGGGACCGCGCCCGCCTGCTCGAGGACGTGGCACGCACGTACGCGGAGCACGGGGCCAACATCGTCGCCTACGGCGGCACGGTCGAGGACGGGATGGCGAAGAACTGGTACACCGCCGAGCTCGGCGACGTCAACGACCTCCGCTCGCTGCTGTCGGCACTCCGGCATCTCGACGCCGTGTTCGACGCCTACAGGGTGACGCCGGGCTGAGCCGCGCTGGGTGGGAGGAAAACGGCGAGGCTCTGGCCTCACCGACAGTTCTCGACGTGCGGGTGTGGCTGAAACCTCACCCACCCCCCGAACCGTTACACCGGTGAGCCGGGCAGCCCCCGAATCGCGTCGAGGTCGGCATCGCCCTCGGCCCACCGGGCCGACTTCGGATCGACTTCGAACGCTGCCTGCAACGAGGCAATCGCTGCGTCCGTCGCGCCTGCGAGCGACTGCCAGCACGCGAGGGAGTAGAGGACGCCCGCGTGCTCCGGAAACCGCTCCTCCGCCTCGCCGAGCAGCTCCAGGGCCGCCGCGTGGTCGCCGCTCTCGCGGTACTTCTCGGCCTCGAAGTACCACTCCCAGGCGGACGGTGTATGCGCGCCCGGCACGCCGCCGATCGCAAGGACGGTCGTGCCCACCTCGACGGCCACGGCGGAGCGCCGCACCGTCGGGTCGCGGACGAAGACGACGCTGCCCTGCGGCGCGTCGATCTCCTCGCCGTCGAGCGTGAACGTGGCGTGCCCCACGATCACGACGTAGGCCTCCTGGTGCCCGAGCGTCTCCTCGGTGTGCTCCTCGACCACGTGGTCGCCGACCGCGGCTGCGGCGTAGGCGTTGATCCCGAAGGCGTCGATGCCGAGCTTGCGCCGCAAGGGCTTCCACTGCACGCCTGCGACCGAGATCGGCTCGATCTCGGGGATTCTGACGATCGAATAGGGCTCGGGCACGCCGCCAACCTAGCACCGCGCGCCGGCGCCCACGCGGCGCGCCTGATCCCCCACTCGGGGATAGGAGCATCCCTCGTGCAAGGGATTGCATCCCCCGAGCGAGTTCGTACAACTAAGGAAAGGGGAGAGGGGTACGTCGCGGTGGTCGCCCGTTCGCGGGCGACCACGCGGCGGCACACCGCGGCACCGGAGCGGCTAGCGCAGGTCGGAGGCTTCGAACGCTCTCACGCGCGACGCTGCGTGCTCGGGCACCGGCACGGGGCGCCGGGTGACCCGTTCGATCAGCACTGCGATCTGGGTGCCGGTGACCATGAGCTCGTCGTCGGGGAGCCTGTACGCGGCAACGTCGTAGGTGACGCTCGTGCGGCCGATGCGGCTGATGCGGACGAAGCACTCGAGCAGGTCGTCGAAGCGGGCCGGCGCGTGGTACTCGACGTTCGAGGCCCGCATCACGAACTCGGCGCCCTCGATGTGGAGCGAGCCGAGATGCCGGTGGTACTCCGTGCGGGCGTGATCGAAGTACGGCAGGTAGCGGCCGTAGTAGACGACACCCTGGGCGTCCGTGTCCGAGAACCAGACGCGCGTGAGTGCGGAGTAGCGGAACGGCGGTCGCCGATCGGTGACGCGCCCGAGCTCGAGAGGGTCGTCCACGCCGCTCAGCTCTGGATCAGGGTGACCAGCTCGTCGCGGCGTGCGATCATCTCCGCCTCGGACATCGCCTCGAGATTGAGCCGCAGAAGCGGCTCGGTGTTCGACGGCCGCACGTTGAAGTGCCAGGTGGCGAAATCGACCGAGACGCCGTCGAGGTGCGAGACGCGGCCGCCCTCGGCGGCGTAGCGCTGCTCGATCTGCAGCAGCTTGCTCGGCACATCCGTGACGGGTGTGTTGATCTCGCCCGTGATGAAGTAGCTCTCGCGGAACGGCCTCAGGATCTCGGAGAGCTTCTCGCCACGCTTGGAGATGAGCTCCAGCATGAGCAGGAACGGCACGACGCCGGTGTCGGCCTGGGTGAAGTCGCGGAAGTAGTAATGGGCCGAGACCTCGCCGGCAAAGATCGCGTGCTCCTCGCGCATCCGGTGCTTGATGAATGCGTGCCCGACGCGGTTGACGAGTGCCGTGCCGCCGGCTGCAGCGATCGTGCGTGGCACCGCCCAGCTCGCCCGGACGTCGTAGAGGACGGTTCCGCCCGGGCTCTTGCCGAGCATGACCTCGGCAAGGAGGGCGGTGACGAAGTCTCCGGGAACGAACTCGCCCGTGTCGTCGACGAAGAAGCACCGATCGGCGTCCCCGTCATAGGCAACCCCGAGCGCTGCGCCTTCCTCCTGCGTCTTCGCGACGATGAAGGCGCGGTTCGCCTCGAGGAGCGGGTTGGGCTCGTGGTTCGGGAAGGTGCCGTCGGGATCGAAGTAGCAGCGGACGACCTCGACCTGAGGTAGGCGGTCGAGCACGGGTGGCAACATCGCGCCTGCCATCCCGTTGGCGGCGTCGACGACGATGCGCAGCGGCGTGATCGCGTCGACGTCGACGAACGAGAGAACCTTGTCGACGAAGCCGGGCCAGACGTCGAGCGGCGTGATCGCGCCCCGGTCGGTGACGGCCCCGAACCCCGCCTGGGCACCGATGCGAACGTCCTCGAGGCCCGAGTCGCCGCCGACGGGGAGCGCCCCCGCACGCACGATCTTCATGCCCGTGTACTGCTTCGGGTTGTGCGACGCGGTGACGCAGATGCCGCCGTCGAGCCCGAGCTCGCCAACGGCGTAGTAGACCATCTCCGTGCCGACCAGCCCGAGATCGCGCACGTCGGCGCCGCCGTCCGCGGCGCCCTCCATCACGGCTGCGGCCATCGACGGCGCGGAGACGCGCATGTCGCGGCCGACGGCGATCGAGCGGGGCCGGAAGTGCTCCACGTACGCGCGACCGATGGCGTACCCGCCCTCTTCGTCGAGCTCCGAGCCGTAGAGGCCGCGCACGTCGTACGCCTTGAAGATTCCTGGATCGAGCATCGACCGTGATGCTATCTTCGCCCGCCGCCCGAGGGCGGCCAACAGGCCGGTTTGCCGCACCCCGACGGCCCCGAAGTACCCCTATCCTGCAGGGATGGAACGGAAGCTCGCGACGGTCATCTTCGTCGACCTCGTCGGTTCGACGCAGCTCGTAGCGAGCGCCGACCCGGAGGTCGTCCGCCTGCGCCTGACGCGCTTCTTCGATCAGGTCACGCACTGCATCTCGGCGCACGGCGGCATCGTCCAGACGTTCGCCGGCGACGCCGTCATGGCCGGGTTCGGCGTGCCGTTCGCCCACGAGGACGACCCGGAGCGGGCAGTTCGCGCCGCGCTCGCGATCGTCGATGCCGTCAAAAAGCTGGGCCTCGAGGTGCGCATCGGCATCGAGACGGGCGAGATCCTCTCCGATGAGACCGAGATGACGTTCGCGACCGGGCTCGCGATCAACGCGGCAGCCCGCCTCCAGCAGGCCGCTCAACCCGGCGAGATCCTGCTCGGCCCGGCCGTCGAGCGCCTCACGCGGCGGATGCTCGTGACGACTCCGCTCGGTGCCCAGAAGGCGCGTGGTTTCCCCGACGGGGTCGAGGCCTGGCGCGTCGTGTCCGTCTCCGACGATGTCGGGCGCCGCCTCATGGTCTCGGTGCCGCTCGTCGGGCGCGAGGAGGAGATCGAGCTGTTGCACAACACGTTCGCGCGCGTCGTTCGAGACAACCGTGTCCACCTCGTGACGGTGTTCGGCGGGCCAGGGATCGGGAAGTCGCGCCTCGCCCGCGAGTTCATCGACGGTGTCGAGCGCTCGACGATCCTCACCGGTCGTTGCCTTCCCTACGGTGAGGGAGTCACGTACTGGGCGGTCGCCGAGATGGTGCGGGTCGCGGCCGGCATCACGGACGACGACACGGTCGAAGCCGCCAACGAAAAGCTCCGCAACTGCTGCGGCGACGAGGCGGTGGCCGACCTGCTGGCGCTCGCAGCGGGCCTGCTCGACGCGGTCGGCGACGGCGCGGAGTCGGCGACGGAGATCGCGTGGGCGGCGCAGACGTGGGCAACGGAGCTCGCCGACCTCCAGCCGCTCGTGCTCGTGTTCGACGACATCCACCTCGCCGAGGATCCGCTGCTCGATCTCGTCGAGCACCTTGCGCGCGGCGTCAAGGACGTCCCGCTGCTGATCCTCTGCCTCGCTCGTAGGGATCTGCTCGACGAGCGCCCCACCTGGGGAGGTGGGAACGTCCGCTCGACGTCGATCGAGCTCGAGGCGCTCGCCCTCGATGACAGCGCGAGGCTCGTCGACGCCCTCGTGGCCGGAGAGTCGGCGGAGCTGTCGGCCCAGCATCGTCAGGCGGTGCTGGCCACCACCGAGGGGAACCCGCTCTTCATCGAGGAGACGGTACGGATGCTGCTCGAGTCGGGCGGTGAGTCGGATGGAATTCCGCTCACGGTGCAGGCGATGATTTCCGCCAGGATCGACCGGCTGACATTGCCCGAGCGGACCGTGTTGCGGCGGGCTGCCGTGGCGGGCCGCGTCTTCTGGTCGGGTGCAATCGAGGAGCTCGGCGATACGGCGATCACCGGCCGCGAGCTCGAGGACCTCGTCGGACGCGACCTCCTCGTCCGCGAGCCCCGCTCGACGATTCGGGGCGAGGAGGCCTATCGGTTCAAGCACGTCCTGATCCGTGACGTCGCGTACGCGGGGTTGTCGAAGTCGTCACGAGCGCTGCTGCACCGGCAGATGGCCGAGTGGCTGGCCGGCCGCGTCGCGGCCGAGGAGCTCGTGGAGATTCGCGCGTACCACCTCGACGAGGCCGCTGAGCTCGACCAGGAGCTCCAGGGGGCTGTCACTCCCGAGCTCGCGGCGGAGGCTGCCGCTGCCCTCGAGCAGGCGGGGCGGCGAACCCTCGCGCGCGAAGCGAACTCCGTTGCGCGGAGACTGTTCTCGCGGTCGGCAGAGCTCGAGCCGACGCTCGAGCGCCGTTACCTGGCGGCGCGTGCCGCCTGGCAGATGTCGGACTTCCCGGCCGTGTCGGCGGAGATGCGCGAGGTGAGCGAGGCTGCCCACGATGCGGGCGATCGGCGGGTTGAGGGTCGCGCGCTGACTGCTCTTGCGCGCGTGGCCCTGTTCCGCGATGCCGACAACGCCTGTGCACGCGAGCTCGCCGTGCGTGCGCTCGATGTCGTGGAGATCACGGACGACGTCGGCCGGTTCGACGCGCTGGACGTTCTCGGCACCGTCTATCACTGGGAGGGCGACCTCGGCGAGGTCGAGCGCCTCGCCACCGAACGGCTCGTGATCGCGGAGCGGATCGGGCGCGCCGACCTTCAGAGCGGGGTGCTGCTGGAGCTCAACGACGTCTACAACGCACGACTCGAGCCGGAGCGTGCGCAGGAGCCGCTCGCCCGGGCGGTAGCCCTCGCGGGCGACAGCGGCAGCCCCACGACCCGCGGCTGGATCCTGCGCGCGTCGGGCCGCCAGGCGGCACTCGAAGGCCGGCTCGGCGATGCCGAGATCGCCCTCGAAGAGGCACGAGGCCTGTTCGCCGAGAGCGGGGCGGCGCTGACGCTCGCGCGGACGCTCAACTGGCTCGGGACGGTTGTCTGGGAGACGGGCGATCTCCAGCGCGCCGAGGAGCTGCTGCGCGAGGCCATCCGGCTGTTGAAGCCGATCCAGGATCGCGGAACGATCGTGGAGAGCCAGCGCCTGCTGGCGGAGGTGCTGCTCGCGGAGGGCAGGCTCGACGAGGCAGAGAGGTTTGCGCTCGAGGCGCGTGAGACCGTGGGTGACGGAGACCTCTCTTCGCGCTCGACGACGCGCCTCGCCCTCGGGCTCGTGCGCGCGGCTCAGGGACGCGACGTCGAGGCGGAGGAGTTGTTGCGCCAGGCGGAGGAGATCCTGCGGCCGACGGCGTTCCGCCGCCAACGGATCGCACCGCTCGAGGCGCTCGCCGAGTTCCTGCATGCGCGAGGACGCAACGACGAGGCAGCTGAGGTGGAGGAGGCGCTCGCCCGGCTGCTGGCCCCGTCGACCGTCTCGCAGCCGGGCTAGCGCTCGCTCAGGCGCGGGCGAGGATCGACCGGATCGCCTGGCTCGACGTCTCGTCCGGGGACTCTGAGATCACCGTCGTCGGGCGGTCGAAGCGCTCGAGTGCCTCGCGCAGCGGCTCGGCACGAAGCGTTCCCTCACCGTAGGGGAGGTGATGCTTCTCATTGCGGTTTGCGTACGCGATGTCGGAGAAGTGGATGTGGAACGGCACGCCAGGCTCGAGCACGTCGTCGACCGCCTCGAGCGCCTCGACGAAGAGACTTGCCTCGAGGTAGGCGCCATCGCTCGTCGCGTGCATGTGGGCGAAGTCGAGCACGGGGCGGACCCAGCCGGTCCGGGCCGAGATCTCGACGACGTCGTCGAGCGAGCCCAGGTCGCGGACGCGTCCCATCACCTCGACGCCGAACGGCACTGCGCGCCCCTTGCCCTCGAGCCGCTCGCGCAACGTGCCGAGCTGCTCGACGACCGAGGCGACGGCGTCCTCGCGTGGGCGGCCGAGGAGGAAGCCGGGATGAAACACGACGACCTCGGCGCCGCAGGCTGCCGCGATGCCGGCGCTCCGGTCGAGTGCGCCGACCGCGGAGGAGAACTTGCGTCCCTCCGCCTCGAGGTGGCCCATGAAGCCGAAGAGCGGCGCGTGCACGGAGAGGACGATGTCGGCGGCGCGCGCTACCTCGCCGAGCTTCTCAGCCCACGGGTAGTCCATCCAGAACCCGCCCTCGAAATCGATCTCGCAGGCGTCGTACCCGCGCTCGAGCAGGAGCTCGATCGCGTGCTCGGGGTCGTCGCGGGCAGGGATACCGGGCAAGCCGACACGGATTCGCGCCATGCGGGGGAAGCTACCGGTCGGCACGGAAGCCCTGGCCCGCGGGCGCCTGCCGCTACCCGGGCCGTTCGGCCCGAGCCTGGTCGAACACGTAGAACGTGTTACCGGCAGGATCCGCCAGGCCGACGACGGTGCCATCCGGAATCTCGTACGGATCGATCGTGACGGTGAGACCGGTGGTGCTCCCGAGGAATTGCTCGACACTGTCGACCAAGTACATCGGCCCGACCGGCTGCTCGGTGAGCGACACCATGACCTGCACCTCCGAATCCGGGACGTGGAACGCGACCGTATCGTCGCCGTCACGCCACGCCTCGATCCAACCCAGGGTATCGCGGTAGAAGTCGATCATCGGGGACAACTCGCCGGTCGGGGCGTAGATGAACGTCAGTTTCACGGCAACCTCCGGTAGTTGGGACGTGGACCTTCGGGGGTCTCGCTCGCGTGCGCGACCGTGGCGATTTCCGCTTCGCCAGCGTACTGATATCCGACCGGAGCCTCGTGCCCGGACGATCTTCCCGCCTGTCCTGCGCCGTCGGAAATGTGCCGCTTTGCGGGGAATCTGATGCCGTCCGACACCACTCGTACCCTTGAACCATGGAACAGCCAACGCGCATCGACCTTCTCGAGCTCGACATCGATCTCCGCCTTGCCGACCTCTGGCGCGAGGCCGCCGATGTCACCGACTGGAACCTCGAGGTCGTCTCCGCTTTCATGCGGGCCGCATACGGCAAGGGCTACTGCGATGCCTTCACGGAGGAGTCGCCAGGCTCGCTGTGTCATGACCACGGGTACGAGATCCCGGATCAGAGGCGCACCATGCGTGCGGCGTAACCGCGGCGGCCTGCCCGCTGTCGCGGGTATCCTCTGGCTGTGACCAAGAAGCGGTCCCCGGCGCGACTCGTCATCGCCCTCTCGATCGCGGCGGTGCTCGCGGTCTTTCTTCTCTACACCTCGATCGCAGGTGGGGGCACTCCGTCGCTCAAGCCGAGCCAGCTTGCCGGTCAGACGCAGACGGTGTCGCTCGTCGGTCGGGTGGTCGGAAAGCCCACCGGAGACTCTCACGCGGGCGGACTGCGCTTCACGCTGCGTGACGTGAAGGATCCGGCCTCGAAGAGGGTCGCTGTGGTCTACACCGGCAGCGTTCCGGATCTCTTCCAGAGCGGCCGCGACATCGTCGTCGACGGGCGGCTGCGGAACGGCACGTTCGTTGCCACGCCCGGCTCGATGGTGACGAAGTGCCCCTCGAAGTACTCGGCCACCAAGCCGTCGACGACCTAGATGGCTGAGCTCGGGCGGGCGGCGCTCGTCGTCACGCTAGGCCTGTGCCTGTACGCCACGGTGGTTGGCGCCTACGCGGCGTCGCGGCGACGGCGACGGCTCGCTCACTCCGCGCGCAACGCCCTCATTGCCGCCTTCGCCTCGACGGTCGTCGCAGCCGGTGTGCTCGCAGCGGGGTTCCTCCGTAGTGACTTCTCGCTCACCTACGTCGCAGACCACTCCAATCGCTCGCTCGGCGGCGCCTACAAGCTCTCGGCATTCTGGGGTGGGCAGGAGGGATCGCTGCTCCTCTGGCTCCTAATCCTGACCGGGTACGCCGCACTCGCCGTGTGGGTCAACCGGCACCGCACCCGTGACCTCGTCGTGTGGGTGACGCCGGTGCTGGCTGCGATCGCGGTCGGCTTCTCGTTCCTCCTCGTCGTCGTCGCTAGTCCGTTCGCGACGCAGGTGCGCCCCCTCGACGGTGCCGGGCTCAACCCGAGCCTCCAGAACCCGTACATGATGGCCCACCCGCCGTTCCTCTACCTCGGCTACGTGGGGCTCGCCGTGCCGTTCGCCTTCGCGATGGGTGCTCTTCTGTCGGGCCGCACCGACGAGCGCTGGATCGTCGCGACGCGCCGCTGGACGCTGATCGCCTGGACGGCGCTCGGCATCGGCCAGCTGCTCGGTGCTCACTGGGCCTACGTCGAGGTCGGCTGGGGCGGCTACTACGCCTGGGATCCGGTCGAGAACGCCGCGCTGATGCCGTTTCTCGCCGCCACGGCCTTCCTCCACTCGGTGATGATCCAGGAGAAGCGCGGGATGCTGAAGGTCTGGAACGTCGTGCTCGTGGCGCTCGCGTTCTGCCTCTCGCTGTTCGGCACGTTCCTGACGCGCTCCGGGGTCGTCAACTCGATCCACTCGTTCTCGCAGAGCGACATCGGCCCGTGGTTCCTCGGCTTCATCGTGATCGCGGTCATCTTCTCGACGGCGATGATCATCTGGCGCCTGCCGCTGCTCCGCTCGACGACACGGCTCGAGTCGCTCGTCTCGCGCGAAGCCGTGTTCCTCTACAACAACCTCCTGCTCGTCGCGCTGTGCCTGACGATCCTGTGGGGCGTCGCGTGGCCGATCCTCTCGGAGGCCGTCCGGGGCACGTCTGTCGTCGTCGGCCGCCCCTACTTCGACTTCTTCCTCCGGATCTTCGGGCTGCCTCTCTTGCTCTTGATGGGCATCGGGCCGCTCATCGCCTGGCGTCGCGCTTCGATTCGTGGGCTCGGCCGCACGTTCACGT
Source organism: uncultured Thermoleophilia bacterium (assembly GCA_963799575.1). Classification (GTDB taxonomy): domain Bacteria; phylum Actinomycetota; class Thermoleophilia; order Gaiellales; family Gaiellaceae; genus Gaiella. The sequence continues at coordinate 449,574 of CAWCXK010000004.1, read as the reverse complement.
GGCCGGCGATCGTCTCGGTCGTGACAGGCATCGTGCTGCTCTTCCTCGGTGCGGGATCCTCGGCTCCCGGCCTGATCGCGTACACGTTCTCGGCGTTCGTGCTCGCGGCGATCGGGCTCGAGTTCGTTCGCGGGACGAAGGCGCGCAAAGCGCTCTCGAACGAGTCGTGGCCCGGTGCGTTCACGTCGCTGATCGGGCGCAACCGGCGCCGCTACGGCGGCTACGTCGTCCACGTCGCGATCGTCCTGCTCGCGATCGGGATCGCCGGCTCGAGCTCCTACGACTCGGTCGTCGAGGGGAAGCTCGCCAAGGGCGAGTCGCTCGTCGTCTCGGGCTACAAGGTCACCTATACGGGTCTCACCGAGGCCGACACGCCGCATGCCGCCGAGGTGCGCGCGCACCTACTCGTGACCAAAGATGGCAAGAGCCTCGGCGCCATGGAGGCGGGGAAGAACTCGTACAAGATCGCCGGTCCCGATCCGCAGGTCTCGTCCGAGGTCGGCATCCGCACGAACTACCTCACCGGTGAGGACCTGTTCGTGATCCCGGAGCAGATCAACGACGACGGCTCCGTCTACTTCCGCATCTTCGTCAAGCCACTCGTCAACCTGATCTGGCTCGCGGGGATCATCTTCGTGCTCGGCTCCGTGATCGCCCTCTGGCCCGATGCACGCGAGCAGCGCCGTCTCGCCGTGCGCTACGAAGAGGCCGGCGGTGCGGCCGGGCCCGCGCGTGGCCGGTGAACATCGCCCTCCTCCTCGGAGCGGCGCTGGCCGTCGTCTGCGTCGTGCTGGTCGCGTTGCCCTTCCTGCGCGAGCCGGATCCCGAGTCGGATGAGCTGGACGAGCTCACTCCGGAGCGACGCGCACGGCTCGCGCTCGCCGAGGAGCGTGACCGTGCGCTCGCCGCGCTGAAGGAGCTCGAGGCCGACCACCGGGCCGGTCGGGTCAACGACGAGGACTACCGCGCGTCGATCGGGCCGCTGCGCCGCGAGGCGGCGGAGGCATTGAGGGCACTCGACGGCGACACTCGTGTGGAGCGCAGGGAGGCCGGCGTCTAGAGCTACCGCCGATCGCCCGACCGTTGCGGGAGGACAACGTCGCGATTCCCGAAGAGCGACGCGCTCCGCTCTGCCTGGAACCGACACCGATGAGGTTGCGCGGATCCACGAGTCTGTACCACGATCCGTAACCACGATTCTCGTCAGCAGGACGACCTCCCGGAGGCGGCATGAAGCTTCTTCTCACATCCAGCGGCATCGTCAACTCGAGCATCCGCGCCGCGCTCGTCGAGTTGTTGGGCAAGCCGATCGCCGAGTCCAATGCGCTGTGCATCCCCACGGGGGTGCAACCCTTCCCCGGCGGGCCTTCACACGTCTACCGGTTCATCCGCGGAGCGGCCGAGAACTCGATCTGCGGCCTGGGCTGGAAGTCGCTCGGCGTGCTCGAGCTCACTGCGCTGCCCAGCATCGAGAAGCGCGTTTGGGCGCCTGCAGTCGAGGAGACCGATGCCCTGCTCGTCTGGGGTGGGAGTCCCCGGTATCTCACCTACTGGATGCGGGAGTCCGGCCTCGCCGACCTGCTGGGGTCGCTGCGACCCGCGACGGTGTACGTCGGAACGAGCGGCGGTGCCATGGTCGCCACCCCCGACTTCGGAGGGGTGACCTACGACGACACCGAGCTGCTCACCGGCAGCGACGAAGCGCTCGGTCTGGTCGAGTTCTCGGTCTTCCCGCACCTCGATCGCGAGGACGGGCATCCTCCAACCCCTCCGGACGAGATCGAGGCTTGGGCGGCTGGGCTCTCGGTGCCCGCCTACGTGATCGACGATCATACCGCGATCACGGTGGTCGATGGCACGGTCGAGGTCGTCTCCGAGGGTCGCTGGGAGTTGCTCAACCCGGGCCGGGGAGCACCCTGAGGTCCGCTGTCCGTCGTTGACCATCTTTGTTGACCGCTCTGGGGCTCACGCGGCTCCCGCCGGGCCGCACAAGCCCGGGGGAGGCTTCACCCTCACCTACTCGCCGATTGAAGCGGCGGCCGGTGGCATGCACCGGAAGGGAGCTGCGGATGAGGCTGAGGCCTTCACCCTCCGGCGCTGCCGCGTTCGCCTCCGCCAGCGTTGGGGAGAGGGTCCCTGCTGCGGTACCCCGAGACACCCCGCCGAGCTGTCCTCGACCTTCGCGCACCGGTGCTCGTGGCTCAGAGCCACAAAGTGTTGAAGGGTTCGTTCCGAAGACACTCGACTCGCCAGGGCCAGGGTTGAGAATGTCATCAGACACGGATCGAGGTGAGATACTCCCGCTCAACCTCGGAAAGGAATCCCAGTGCCAGCGGAAGAGAACACGCGCCTCGCCCAGAGTGGGTATGAGGCTTTCGGTCGGGGCGACATGGCGGCACTCGCCGAACTGATGGCGGATGACATCGAGTGGGTGATTCCCGGCGATCCGGACGACAACCCGACCGCCGGGACGTTCAAGGGCAAGGAAGCCGTCCTTGGGTGGTTTGGAAGCCTTGCGGCGAGTCTCGATTTCACGGCGTTCGAGCCGCGGGAGTTCATCGCTCAGAACGACAAGGTGGTATCGCTGGTCTACGCCGAGGCGACCGCTCGGGAGACGGGCCGCACAGTTGTCAACCATGAGGCGCACGTGTGGACGTTCCGGGATGGGAGGCTCGTCCGATTCCAGAACTACTTCGACACCGCGGCAGCGGCTGCCGCCCACCAGGTCGATTAGCCCGCGCGGAGAGCCGGCGTGTTGTGAGCGATGCTCGTGTCGGCCGGCGTTCGGACTGCCGCCTGACGGTTTCTTGTTGCGGTCCGCACTTGTGCTCGCGCCGCGCACATGTAAGGCTCCGGATCGTGGCGCGTTGAGGAGGCGAGGTGATGGAGGAGCGCAACGAGCGTCTCGGGTGGTTGGTATACGAGTGCGGGCCCGACGACGCTGATCACTCCGTCCTCTTGCTTCCCGGAGCCCTCTGCACGGCGCACTTCTACGAGGATGTGCTCGCGGAGCCGACCATCAAGAGTGCGCCAATCCGCTTTGTCGCCACGACGCTGCCGGGGTTCGGAGGGACAGCCCCTCTCGCTGACCTCACCGTCGAAGGTTACGCTCGGGCTGCATCCCGGCTCGCTGCCGATCTTGGCTGCGGGGTGGTCGTCGGTCACAGCATGGGGGCGAACGTGGCGATCGAGATGGCGGCGACCGGGGAGTTCTCGGGGCCTCTGGTGCTGCTCTCGCCGAGCTTCTCGCGCGAGGACGAATCGATGTTTCCGCGTGCGCTCGATCACCTGAGTCGGGTGTTCGGGCACCTGCCCTACTCGCTGATGTTGAAGGTCGTCGGCCCCGCGATGAAGAACAGTTTGCCGCCGGGACGCCGTGACGCTCTGATCGGCGAGTTGAAGAAGAACGACCCTCGCTTGCTCCGCCGACTGACACACCTGTATCTCGGGTACCTCGATAGATATGGCTCGCTCGCGCAGCGATTTTGTGACGCGGGCGCGCGGGCCTGGGTCGTGTTCGGCGCCACGGACGACACCGGAATCACAGACGAGGAGCGAGGACTTCTCGAGGCTACACCGCACGTAACGCTGGTCGAGATCGCCGACGCCGGGCACTTCACGCTGAACCAGAAGCCGAGCGAGGTTGCGGCACTCGTCCTCGAAGCCGTGGCGGGCACGACGACTGACTCGGAAGGGTAGCCCCAAGAGATCGGCTCAGTTCATGCTCGACGACGTCGGGATCGAACGAACACCCGCTGAGGCTGCTCGCCGATCGAGTGCTGACATCCGGTGGCATATCTGACGTCGAAGCCCCACTGCGACTTCCAGGGGGACGATGAGGTTTCTTCCGCCGGCGCCGGTGCCCTGACGGCTGGCGCCTATGCGGCGTCGGTCGCTGCGGCCGGGAGCGCTTCGGCCGGGATGATGCGAATGTCCGGGAGCGCACGCCACTGCTCTTCGAGCCCGAGGCCGTAGCCGGCGAACAGCTCGTCCCGGACGGTGAAGCCGACGTACTCGAGCCCGATGTTCTCGACGAGCCGGCGGTACGGGCGGTCGAGCAGGGTTACTGCGGCGATGCTCCTCGGCCCGCGTTGCGCGAGCGTGCGCGTGATGAACGCCAGCGTCAGGCCCGTATCGACGACGTCCGCGACCAGGATCACGTCGCGGCCCTCGATCGAGATGTCCAGGTCCTTGAGGAGCCGGACGCCCCCGCGGCCGCCGTCGGAGTAGCCCGCGAGCTCGATCAGATCGATCTCGTGCAGGATCGGGATTGCGCGGGAGAGGTCAGCGAGGAAGACGGCGCTCGACTTCAGCGGCGCCACGAGCAGGGGCTCGCGGCCGTCGTAGTCGGTGGCGATGGCAGCACCGAGCTCGCCGACGCGCGCAGCGATCTCGGCGGCCGAGAGGTAGATCTCTCCGGCGGGGTCGTGTCCTATGACGCGAGCTTCAGTCGGTATCGCTGGGCGAGGCGCTCGAGATCGCGCCGGTAGAAGAGCTTGACGTTGACGTGCGGGTACTGCTCCCTGAGCTCACGAAGCTTCCGGTTCTTGCGGGTCACGAGCGACTGCTTCATCACCGTCACCTCGATGTAGAGGTTCTCGTCCGGCAGATAGAAGTCGGGCGTGAACGCGCGCGTGATGCGGCCCTCGCCGTCCCGCTCGAGCACGAACGACGTCGGCTCGTACTCCCAGGCGACGCCGTACCAGTCGAGGATCCTGGCGCATTCGAGCTCGATTCGGTTCGCAAACCGCGGCGGCTCCGTCCCGCGGTAGGCCTGGAACCGGTGGGATTCCGACCGCACGAGCCAACGGTACTCGCGCTCTCGGACGGCCCCCTCGACCGGCACGGGGCAGCCCCCTAGACTGAGCGCATGGCCAGCGGCCCCAATCGCCCGTTCAGGATCGCCCACCTGTCAGACCTTCATTGCGGGGAGCAGTACTTCGAGCCGACGCTGCTCGACCGCGCAATCGCGGAGATCAACGAGCTCGAGCCCGACATCGTCATCTGCTCCGGCGACCTGACGAGCTTCGGGTTCAAGCACGAGTACCAGCTCGCCCGCCAGTACCTGGACAAGATCGAGTGCGAGTCACTCGTCGTCATCCCGGGAAACCACGACTCGCGCAACGTCGGCTACGTGCACTTCGAGGAGCTGTTCGGTGATCGCAACAGCGTGCTGAGGAAGGGTGGGGTGACGGTCGTGTCGATCGACTCGACCGAGCCCGATCTCGACCACGGACAGATCGGCCGCGGCCGCTACCCGTGGATCGAGAGCGAGTTTGCAGCCGAGCCCGCAGACCTGAGGATCTTCGTGCTGCACCACCATCTCCTGCCCGTGCCCGGAACCGGCCGAGAGCGAAACGTCGTCTACGACGCGGGTGATGTCATCGAGTGCCTGCTGCGGGCCGGTGTGCAGCTCGTTCTCTCCGGCCACAAGCACGTCCCGTACGCCTGGCGGCTCGAGAACCTCTTCGTGGTCAACACGGGCACGGTCTCGTCGCTGCGCTTGCGTGGCAACTCGCGACCCTGTTACAACGTGATCGAGGTCACGGGCAGCCATGTCGACATCTGGCGCCGACATCCGTTCCACGGGCAGGAGCGCATCATCCAGTTCTCGACCGACACGTTCGAGTACGAGAAGTACACGGGCCGCATCGAGTCCGAGGTGCGATCGCGCTCGTGAGAGCGGTCGCCGTGATCGACGGGGAGCACTATGCCTCCGTGGTCAGAGACGCCCTCGTCGAGCTGCCGCACGACGTCGTCGCCTGCGTTCTCGTCGGCGGCACCGAGAAGCTCCGTGGCGGCGAGCAGTACGGCGTGCCTCTCTCGGCCTCGCTCGAGGCGGCGATTCGCGAGCACGCGCCCGACCTGGTCCTCGACCTCTCGGACGAGCCGGTGCTCGGGCCGCCCGCACGATTCAGGCTCGCCGCTCGTGCCCTGGCGCTCGGCGTGCCCTATGAGGGTGCCGACTTCCGACTCGAGCCTCCGCGCTTCGAGGCGATCCGGACGCCCTCCGTTGCGGTGATCGGCACCGGCAAGCGTGTTGGCAAGACGGCGGTTACCGGCCACGTTGCGCGCGTGATGGCGCGAGGCCGCAGCGTCGTCGTGGTCGCGATGGGGCGGGGAGGGCCTGCTGCGCCGGAGGTCATCGAGGCGCAGCCCACGGTGGCCGACCTGCTGGCGCTGTCGCGTGCGGGGCGCCATGCCGCCTCCGACCACCTCGAGACCGCTGCGCTGACCGGTCTGCCGACCGTCGGCTGCCGGCGTTGCGGAGGAGGCCTCGCGGGTGCGGTCGGCATCTCGAACGTGCTTGCGGGCTCGCGGCTCGCGGAGGATCTCGATCCCGCCCTGATCGTGCTCGACGGCAGCGGTGCGGCGCTACCGCCGATCGCTGCCGGGCGACGCGTCCTCGTCGTCGGCGCCCATCAGGATCACGCGGTCGCGACCGGGTATCTCAACCCCTATCGCGCGCTCCTCGCTGATCTCGTCGTCGTCACGATGGCCGAGGACGGCGTCGATCACGGCGGCCTTGCGGCGCAGCTCGCCGAGCTGACGCGGCCGGGCGTCCCCGTGATCCGGACGGTGTTACGCCCGCGCCCGCTCGCCGACGTGCGCGGGCGGCGGATCGCCTTTTTCGGCACTGCTCCGGCAGTGCAAAGCGAGCGGATTGCCGAGCATCTGCGCGCGTCCTACGGCGCGGACGTTGCCTCCGTCTCCGGCAGCCTCTCCGACCGCGATGCCCTCCGCCGCGAGCTTGCCGTCCTCGACGCGGACGTGGTGGTCGTGGAGATCAAGGCCGCCGCAATCGACGTCGTGGCAGAGGAGGCCGAGAGACGCGGCCTCGAGGTCGTCCTCGCAGGGAACGACGTCGTGCCGCTCGCCGGCGAGACAGACCTGGACGCCGCACTCGAGCGCCTCGCAGCCGAGGCGATCGCTACCGCGATGGTGGGCGTGTGAGCGAGCGCCGCTATCTTGCACCGCTGCCGCTCGGCGGCGACGAGGGGCCGCCATGGTCGAAGGGGCTGATGGCGCGTGCGCTCGCCGCAACGGGCCTGACGCCGACGAGGGCCTACGAGCTCGCGCGCCGCGCCGATGCCGACATGGTCGAGCGCCGCGAGACCGAGCTCGATCTCGACCGGCTGTCCGAGCTCGCGAAGGAGGTGCTCGGCGAGCCCGAGGCGGGGCGGACGATCAGGCGACTACGCCGCCTGCAGGCGTTGCAGCAGCTCGAGCTGCCGGTGTTCCTGCTCGTGGGCGGCGCGACCGGGACGGGCAAGTCGACACTTGCGACGGAGACGGCGCACCGGCTCGGGATAACGCGGGTGACCTCGACCGACTTCATCCGTCAGACGATGCGGGCGTTCTTCTCACGGGAGTTCATGCCGTCGGTGCACTACTCGAGCTTCGACGCCGAGCTTGGCTTGAGCCACGCCGACGAGGACGTGGCGGGTGATGCCGCGTTGATCGGCTTCCTCGATCAGACGCGGAACGTGCTCGTGGGCGTCGAGGCGGCGATCGACCGCTCTCTCACGGAGGGCTGGTCGATGGTGCTCGAGGGCGTGCACATCGTCCCGGGGATGATCAAGGTCGACCGCACCGACGCGCTCGTCGTCCAGTGCGTGGTCGCGATCTCGGACGAGGATGCCCATCGCAGCCACTTCTGGGTGCGTGACCACGTGACCGACGGCCTACGACCGCTCGACAAGTACCTCGACGGCATGACCGAGATCCGGATGATCCAGGACGTCCTCCTCGAGCGCGCGCGCCGCTTCGACGTGCCGGTGATCGAGAACACGTCCTTCGACGAGGCGATCGGGCAGATACTCGACCTCGTGCTGACCGGGGCGGAAAGGCTCGTGCGGGTGTAGGCGGGTACGTCGGCAGCGCCGGCCACAGCTAGAGTGGCGTGATGGTCACGGAGAACGACGTCGTCGAGGCGCTGCACGGGGTGGAGGACCCCGAGCTCGGCATGGACATCGTCGAGATCGGCCTCTTCTACGAAGCCGAGATCGAGGGCGCGAACGTGAAGATCATCCACTCGCTGACCTCGATGGGCTGCCCCGCCGGCCCGATGATCCAGGAAGGCATTCATGACGCCGTCGCTGCGCTGCCGGGCGTCGAGAAGGTGGAGGTCGAGCTGACCTTCGATCCCCCGTGGACGCCCGACCGGATGTCGGACGACGCCAAGTTCATCCTCGGCTTCGGCTAGCCGCCTCGGCAGCGCTGCCTCGAGTCTGCCGCCGGCCTCTCGCGCGCGGCGCGTCTTCACGTTTGGAGAGCCTTCGTGCCGGGGAGAAGGACGAGCGTGTCCTCCGGCTTGCTCGCCATCTATCTGAGAGACCATCATGCGGCGGGGAGCGCCGGAGCGCGCCTCGCTGTCCGCGCGGCGAAGAGCGTCACTCCGGGAGTCGCGGGGCTCGATGAGCTTCCGCGCATTGCCGGTGAGGTTCGTGCCGACCTGGAGACGCTCGAGGCGATCATGCGCTCGCAGGGAGTCTCGCCGAGCGCGCTCAAGGACAACATCGCCGTCGCGCTCCAGGGGCTCGGGCGGCTGAAGTCGAACGGGCGGATCGCGCGCCGGTCGCCGTTGAGCGACGTCGTCGAGCTCGAGACGCTGCTCGTCGGGATCACGGGGAAGGCCGCGCTGTGGCGGACGCTCAGCCGAGTCGTGACTGGCTCCACTATCGACTTCGAGGCACTCATCGATCGGGCGCAGGCGCAGGCCGACGTGGTCGTGCGCTGCCGCGACAGCGCGGCACTCAAGAGCTTCGGCGGCGCGGCGGGATGACGTCGATACGGGCCGCCGGCGACGCTGCCCTGGACGCCGGGCAATCGACCGGCGACTCCGCGGCTGACGGCGCGAGTCCGCTCGCGGTTCTGAGGCGTTCGGTGCAGGCGGCGCGGAAAAACAACATCACGCTGGTGGCGCAGGCCCTCGCCTACTCGCTCTTCCTCGCGATCCCGTCGCTGCTCCTCGTCGTTCTCGGAGTGTTTTCGCTGGTCGCCTCTCCGGCCAACATCACGGGGTTGATCGACCGCCTGAGCGGCGTGATCCCGTCGGAGGCCGCAACGCTGCTGACCGACAGCTTGCGGCGTTCGACCGAATCTCCTCGGGGTGGCATCGTCATGACCGTCGTCGGCCTCGTGCTCGCGGTGTGGGCCACCTCCTCGGCGGCAACCACCCTCATGCAGGGCATCGTGACGGCGTACGGTGTCGACGATCGGCGTGGGTTCGTGCGCAAGCGGCTCGTGGCTCTGTCGATCGTCGCCTGCCTCGTACTCGCCACGAGCCTCGTCGCTGCCCTGCTCGTGCTTGGGCCTTATCTGGAGCGGTTCGCGGGCAACCAGCTGGGCCAACCCCACCTCACGGCGTGGGTCTGGTGGACGGCGCAGTGGCCGATCCTCGTCGCCGGGCTACTGCTCGCCTTCTGCGTCCTGCTCTACCTCGGCCCCGATGTGGAGCAGTCGGCCTGGAACTGGAGGCTTGTCCTCCCGGGCGCAGCGGTCGCCCTGCTCGTGTGGCTCATTGCCTCCGCCGGCTTCGCGCTCTATGCGTCGCGGTTCGGCTCGTACAACAAATCGTGGGGAGCGGTGTCGGCGGTCGTCGTGATGCTGGTCTGGCTCTGGCTGACGAGCACAGCTCTCCTGCTCGGCGCCGAGATCAATGCCGAGACCCGGAGGGTCACGCAGGCCCGAGATCCGGGCGAACGAGAGCGGATCTCCGCGCGCTAGGGCGGCGGCCGTTGCTCGGGCGCGGTCGTCGACTGCGGTCGTGCAGTGGCCGTGCGGAGTGGTCAGGTTGCCCCGTACCGACGCTCGCGGGCTCGAGGACGGCGTTCCGTACCGCCCGGCCGACGCCGATACGTGCAAGCGCGGTAACGAGGAGGGCGGCGAGAGCGGGGCCGCGAGAGCCGCGATCGCGCGTGGTGACACCCGGGCCGACACGCTAGGGAATCGAGAGCACGATCTTGCCGAGCTGCTCGCCCGCCTCGAGCCGCTCGTGCCCTGCGCGTGTCTCCGCGAGCGGGATCACCGAATCGACGTGCACCCGGGCGCGTCCACTGCGGACGAGGTCGTAGGCGCCGACGAAGTCGTCCCTCGAGCCCATCGTCGAGCCGTAGACGGTCAGCTGCTTCCACCAGAAGCGGTGCAGCGCGGCCGGCGGATTCGGGCCGCTCGTCGCACCGCACACAGCGACGCGCCCCGCAGTCGCAACCGCGGCGAGTGACCTGGCCCACGTTGCCTCGCCAACCGTCTCGACGACGATGTCGGCGCCCGCGCCCGTTGCCTCCTTCACGGCCGAGACGACGTCGCCGGTGTGATGGTTCACCGCCACGTCGGCACCCCACGCGAGCGCCTGGGCGAGCTTCTCGTCGCTGCCGGAGGTGACGACCGTGCGCGCTCCGAGGGCGCGGCAGATCTCGAACGCCGCGGTGGCGACCCCGCCGCCGATGCCCCAGATCAGCACCCACTCACCCGGTTGTACGGAGGCCTTTGGAACGAGCATGCGGTAGGCGGTCTCATAGACGAGCGGGAACGCTGCAGCCTGCTCGAACGTCATGGCATCGTCGAGCGCGTACACCTGCGCCACATCGACTGCGATCAGCTCGCAGTGCGTGCCGTCCGAGTGCTCGCCCAGCACCGAGATCGTTCGCCCGTGCTCGAGACCGGGATTGAGCACGACCCGGTCGCCGACGGCGAATCCGTCCACTCCCGGGCCGAGCGCCTCGACGACGCCGGCGCCGTCTGCTCCCAGGATCCGGGGCTTCGGCACGGAAGGGAGGCCCATGCGCACCCACACATCGAGGTGGTTGAGCGACGCGGCCACGAGGCGGACGAGAACCTGGCCCTCGCCAGGCTCGGGATCGGGGACGTCCTCGTATCGCAGAACGCCTGGCCCGCCGTCCTCGTGGATTCGAATCGCCTTCACGGGCAGAATCCTCTCATGACGGCCGCCGAGCTCGCACGCGCAGCCGAGGAGCTCGGGATCGACGTCGTCGGCGCGGCGCCGGCGGAGGCCTATGACGAGACGGAGCGGCACATCGTGGAGCGGCGCGAACGCGGCCTCTTCGCCGGAATGAAGTTCACGATGGCGAGGCCCGAGGTCTCGTGCCATCCGGAGTTGCTGCTCGATGGAGAGGCGCGCACGGTCGTCTCCGCCGCGCTCTGTTACTGGGGCGACGCACCCGATCCCGTCGCGGGTGAAGGCCGATTGCCGCGCTACGCCTGGATCGATCACTACGCGCTCTTACGTGACCGTTTGGACGCTCTCGGCCGGATGATCGGCGGGAGGTATCGCGTGCTCGTCGACGAGAACCAGCACGTCGACCGCGAGGGAGCACGGCGGGCGGGCATCGGCTTCTACGGCAAGAACACGATGATGATCACGCGCGAGCACGGCTCCTGGGTCGTCCTCGGGACGCTCGTCACCGATGCCGCGATCGAGGCGACTGCACCACTCGACCTCGACTGCGGCCGCTGCCGCCTCTGCATCGACGCCTGCCCGACCGGGGCGCTCGACGAGCCGGGGGTACTCGACGCCAATCGCTGCCTCTCGTTCTGGACCCAGGCTCCGGCCTCCGTGCCGGAGGTCTACCGGGAGGAGCTCGGAGCATCCGTCTACGGCTGCGACATCTGCCAGGACGTGTGCCCCTGGAACCGCGGCATCGAGAAGCGCCGTGCCGACCGGCCGCTCCAGGCCGGAGCGACGCCGAACGTCTCCCTCCTCGACTGGCTCACCCGCGACGGCAAGGAGCTGATCGACGAGGTCGATCGCCTTTACGTGCCGCGCAACGACCCACGCTGGCTGCGACGGAACGCGCTGACCGCGCTCGGCAACACGGGTGTCGCCGCCGACCGGTCGCTTGCGGAGGCATGGGTCGCGAGCGACGACCCGGTCGTCGCGGAGACTGCGGCCTGGGCGCTCGAGCGGATCGCGGAGCGGACGGCATGAGCATCACCCCGAGCGGTCTCGATGTCCTCGTGCACGAGCTCCGGAGCCCCGTCGCGGCGCTCGCTGCCATCGCGTCGGCCTATCCCGGGGCGGACGATGCCCAACGTCTCAGGCTGCGCGAGCTTGCCGCGGCAGCGGGGACGAGCATCGAGCGGCTCGTCGTCGAGGCTCCGACCGTGTCGCTGCGGGTCGCGCAGGTCGATGTCGCCCGCCTCGCCCGAGATGCCGCCGAGACCGCTGCGCTCGCGACCGGCCACGCGGTCAGTGCGAACGGCGAGGACGGCCTCCTCGTCGACGGGGACCCAGAGCGACTCCGTCAGGCGCTCGACAATCTGATCGGCAATGCAGTCGGGCACTCGCCGGACGGTAGAGCGGTGACCGTCACGGCGGCGCGCACCGGTGCCTCGGTCGTGATCGCCGTCACCGACGGAGGTAACGGCATTCCGGTGGCCGAGCTCGACCGCGTGTTCGAGCCGGGCGTTCGGCTCACGAGCGACCGACCGGGCTCGGGTCTGGGCCTCGCCGTCGTGCGGGCGATCGCGCGTGCGCACGGGGGAGAGGTGGAGGCAGAATCGACCTCTGGTCAGGGCGCGACGTTCAGGCTCGTGCTGCCGGGCGCTTCCGGCGCACCGTGACGCCGAGCTCCTGCTGGAGTGCGCGGGCGCGGGCGGCGACGCTCGCCCGCATGTCTGCAGGCTCGAGCACGACCGTCTCGCCACCGTCTGCGAGCACCTCGGAGAGCAGCCACTCGTCGGTCTTGAACGGCAGCTCGGAGAGCGCCGCCTTGTCCGTGAGCAGCCGCGCGCCGCGCTCGGTCTTCCAACGCGCGATGGCAGGTGAGTGCCAGAGCCGGGCGAGCCGCGGCTCGGTGAGGTAGCTCGGGTCGAATGCCTCGCGCGGCTCGAACGACTCCTCGGTGAGGTGGGCCGAGCGCATGCGGTCGAGGCGGTAGGTGCGAGGCCCGCCGGCGGTGCGATCCCACGTGTGGACGCGCCACACGGGCAGCTCGCGCACGAACGAGTACGGCTCGACCGACCGGATCGTCGGGCTGTCGCCGCCCTCCTTGAGGTACTCGATCTCGACGACACGTCGCTTCTCGACGGCATCCGACAGGGTGCGTACGAGCTGCTCTTCGGCATCGCGCGCATCGCCGCGCAGCGTCTGGGGGAGATCGAACTGGCCGAAGGTCTCCTCGAGCTTCTTCCGCACCCGGTCGAGCGGCGTATGGGCCTCGGCGGCGATCGTGGGGCCGACGTAGTCGATCGCGAGCCGGATTGCGCGCGCCTCGAGCGGGGTCAGGCGCGGCGGCTTGCGGAACACGTCGCCGTAGAGCTCCTTGTCGACCCGGACGACACCCTCTTCCTCGTCGACCTCCGCGTAGACCGTGTAACAACCGCCGCCGAAGTTGACGAGGTTGAGGAGCGACAGCGTGTCCTGCAGCTCCTCGCGCGGGATCGAGAACCGCGCTGCGAGGTCGTTGGCGTCGAGTCGCGCATCGCGGTTCTCGCCGCAGGCTGAGAGGACGTGGGCAAGGAGCGCCTGCAGCACGCCGAAGCGCTCCGGGGCGATCGGCCCGACAGGACGGTCGCCGCGGTCGGTCGACACCTCGACACGGCGCTCGCGGGCGAGCGCAGGGCTCTCACCGTCGTGCAGCTCACGGAGGAGGCCGAGCGCGTCAGCAACAGCGTCGCGCAGCGCCTTCGGCTCGAGTGGGATCGCGCGACCGTTCTGCCGCAAGACCCAACCGGCAAGCGGCTCGATGCGAGCGAATGTGGTCTCGAAGACGCCGTCCGTGAGCACGCCGGCGTCGGCGAGCGTGCGGTGGACCCACCATGCGGTGTCGCCCTGTACCGCGATGCGGGCCGTGCCGACGGTGTCGCCGATCTGCCACGGGCGCGGGACGCGATGCGCTTCGACGTCGAACTCGGGCGGCAGCCTGAAGTCGCGCTCGCGACGGGTCGCGAAGCGGATGTCGCTGCGAATGCGGGAGACCCGGAAGGTGCGGACGGCGGCGCGGTCGAGATCCTGGCCGACCACGTACCAGACTCCCTCGTCGAGCCGGAGCGCGTACGGGTTGAGCGTGCGCTCGGTGACCTTGTCGCGCTGGGGCGACCAGTAGTTGAACTTGATCGTGCGCTGCTTGGAGATCGCCGCCTCGAGCTTCGACAACCGACCGGCGAGCTCGGGCGAGTAGTCCGGCGCGCTGACCCGCACGCGCTCGGCGGTGTCGGTGCGGGCCTCGTCGAATCCGGGCCGGCCGAGCGCGAGGTTCTGCAGAGCGAGGCGCAAGGGCTCGGCATACGCGAACTTGCCGTCGAGGTAGAAGAGCGCCGTCTGCAGCGCGGCCAGCTCGTCGTCCTTGAGGTCGAGCCGCTCGAGGAAGTAGTTCTCTGAGCGGAGGGTGTAGAGCTCCTCGCCGGTGAACTCGTCGCGTTGCGAGTGGAGCGGCACGCCGAGCCCGGTGAGCTCCGCACGGTCCGAGTAGAACCGCCGCGCGAACGCCTCGTCTGACATCTCCGAGTAGCCCTCGACGTTGCCCTTCACGTCGCGGGCGGTCAGCGGCCGGCGCTCCGCCATGAGGAAGGCGACGAGCGAGAGCTGGCGGATGAGCTTGTCGGTGTCGTGGGACATCGTGTGTTCGAGCTTACCGCCGGGCGACGGCTAGAAGGGTGAGGCTTGAGCCTCACCCGCGGTGAGAAAGAGCGGAAACAGCGGGTGAGGCTCAAGCCTCACCCGGCGCGGCTCAGGCGGCCAGCGACGTGCGGGCTTCGAGATGCTGGTGCGACGGGCAGTAGTCGCGGTTCGGCAGCGGCGTCCGCTGGCACGCCTTGCCCTTGCGCGTCGTCGCCTTGCAGCGAGCGATGCCACCGTCGAACGCCCCGGCCTCGATCTGCTGCTCGATGAAAGCAATCGCCGCGCCGACACCCTCGCGCACCGACCAGGCGACGCGAGCCTGCGCCGTGATCGGGAAGTAACGACGAATGTCCTGGAAGAGCGCCCGGTCGGGACGCGCGAAGTACTGCGGGTCGGCCGCCAGGCGAGACATCGTCAGCTCGCACTCCTCGAGCACCGTCCGCCGCGACTCGAGACGCGTCTGGTGATCGGTGTACGGATCGATCAGATCCTTGATCGACCGATAGATCGCCCTCGAATATTGATACATGCAGGACTGCAAATAGGCGACATGATCTTCCATCCGGCGACTCTCACTCCCTCGGAAACGCTTTATGTAGGCGGATAATGGGCGGTATTCACCCGGTTGATGTACCGAGTCTACCCGGTTTGCTTCGCTGTTACAAACTCGGCCACAAATTTGCCACTAAAGGCAACGGTCGATCAACGGCTGATGCGCTCGGTGTGGGCCCCGCGTTGCACGCCGCGGGCCTCGCGCAGACGACTCGTGGCCTCCGGCTCGGTTGGATAGACACCGGCGAAGACCACCCAATAACCGGGATGGAGACTCGCATAGCGCGAAGAATCGAGCACTCCGACACGCCGCAAGCCCTTCCGGCGCGCCTGTTCCGCCCGCGCCACAGCGGCGTCGCGGCCGTCCACTTTCGGGACCGACACGAGGATGTTCGTCCAGCCGGTCTTGCCCGTGGGCCAGTCGGCGAGGGCCGACACGGTGGGCACGGCTGACGCGGCGACCGTCTCGCTGCCCCCGGTTGCCGTGATGATCGTCGTCGCGGTCGCGGTGTCGCGCGTCAGCGCAATCGCTGCCGCGCCGCCGCCGATCGCGACGACGGCGGCGACGAGAAGCGGGAGCATCACCTCGCGCGGGCCTGCAGGTGCGGGCCCGAGCCGGGACGCGCCCGGAAGCTTCAGCCCGCACTCGAGGCAGTATTCCTGGCCCACGGCGACGCCTTCGCCGCAGCGCGGGCAGGCACTCGTCAAGCCTGCGCCTCCACGGCGGGCGACGCCTCGTCGATGAGGGAGCGGCCGCAGCTCGGGCAGAAACGGGCGCCGATCAGCAACGGCGCACCGCAGGCGCAGATCGCCGCGCCGCGACGCCGGAGCCCGCGCGCACCCTGGAGCAACGCGTCGATCTCGCTCGCGCGGGCCTCGATCGCAACGAGCTCTGCGCAGCGTTCGATGATCAGTGTCTCGTTGAAGTGGTCGCGCCGGTACATCTCGAGCGTCAGGCCGCCAAGCTCGCGCAGCCGGTCCTCGCGGAGGAGGAGAAGCGCCCGACGCTCGCGGCGGAGATCGCTTGCGGCAGGCGCCGACGGCTTGCTGGAGAAGATCGCCACGGGCGTCAGGATACCCGGAGGGGCGGGTGGGATACGTGCCGCCCTACACCCCGACCCCGCCGACGAGGATGTACTTGACGTCGACGTACTCGTCGATGCCGAAGGCGCCGCCCTCACGGCCGTAGCCCGACTCCTTGATCCCGCCGAAGGGGGCGTTCGCCGCGCTGATGATCCCCGAATTCGCGCCGACGATCCCGTACTCGAGCTTCTCGGCCACGCGCAGGAGCCGCGCGTAGTCGCGCGTGTGGAAGTACGCCGCGAGCCCGTAGATGGAGTCGTTCGCAACCCGGATCGCCTCTTCTTCGGTCTCGAACCGCGTCACGCCGGCGACAGGCCCGAACGTCTCCTCGTACGAGATCAGCATCTCCGGCGTCACGCCCTCGAGCACGGTCGGCGCGTAGTAGGCGCCGCCGGCGTAGTCACCGCCGCTGAGCCGCTCGCCACCGACGACGAGGCGCGCTCCATTCGCAATGGCGTCCTGCACGTGCTCGTCGGCCTTGTCGACGGCGCCCTCGTCGATCATGGGCCCGATCGTGACGCCGTCGTCCGTCCCGTGGCCGACCACCATCTTCGTGACCTTCTCCGCCAGCCGGCTGACGAAGGTGTCGTAGATGCCGCTCTGGACGTAGACGCGATTGGCGCAGACGCATGTCTGGCCGGCGTTGCGGAACTTGGAGGCGATCAGCCCGTCGACTGCCTCGTCGATGTCCGCGTCGTCGAAGATGAGATAGGGCGCATGGCCACCGAGCTCGAGCGACAGCCGCTTGATCTGGTCGGCCGAGCGCCGAATCAGATCCTTGCCGACCTCCGTCGAGCCCGTAAACGAGATCTTGCGCACGCGCGCGTCGGAGAACAGCTTGTCGGCGACCATGCCCGCCGCGCGCGACGTGATCAGGTTGACGACGCCGGGCGGCGAGCCCGCGTCCTCGATCGCGCGCAGGATCAGTGCGGCCGTCAGCGGCGTGGCGCTCGCCGGCTTGACGATGCTCGTGCAGCCGGCCGCCATGGCAGGGCCGAGCTTGCGCGTCATCATCGCGGCCGGGAAGTTCCACGGCGTGATGGCGGCTGTCACACCGACCGGCTGGCGCAGCACGAGCACCCGATTGGCGGCATTCATCGGCGGCACGACCTGGCCGTAGACGCGCTCGGCCTCGCCACCGAACCACTCGAGGAAGCTTGCGGCGTATTCGACCTCGCCTACAGCCTCGGCGAGCGGTTTGCCCTGCTCGGAGGTCATCACGAGCGCGATGCGATCGCGGCGCTCGCGAATCAGGTCGGCTGCCTTGCGAAGGATGCGCGCGCGGGTCAGGGCCGGCTGCGCCTTCCACTCCTCGAGCGCGCCTGCGGCGGCATCGATCGCGGCAGCGACGTCGTCCTCGCCTGCGTTGGGAACGGAGCCGACGACCTCGCCGGTGCCCGGGTCGGTGACGTCGAACCGACGCCCGTCGCCCGCCTCGACCCACTCGCCGCCAATCAGGAGCCGCTCCTCGACCCCGGTCGCCACTGCAGCCATCACGCGTCTCCCTTTGTCGAATGTCGTCCAAGACAGGCTAGACGATCGCTCTCGGGCCGCCGCGGAGTGCCTTTGTGGTTAGGCTTGCGCTCATGGCTGACGCATTCATCATCGACGCCGTGCGCTCTGCGATCGGTCGTCGCAACGGGACTCTGGCGGCGGTTCGCGCAGACGATCTTGCCGCCGACGTGCTGAACGGCCTCGTGGGCCGGGTCGGTATCGAGACTGCCGAGATCGAAGACGTGCAGATGGGCTGCGTGACCCAGGTCGGCGAGCAGGCCTTCAACGTGGGTCGAATCGCCTCGCTCGTCGCCGGCTGGCCGGAGACGGTCGCTGCGACGACGGTCGACCGGCAGTGCGGCTCGTCGATGCAGGCCGCGTTCAACGCGTCCGCAGCGATCCAGGCGGGTCATCTCGACGTTGTCGTAGCGGCGGGGGTGGAGTCGATGTCGCGGGTGCCGATGGGCTCGAACCTCGGTGCCGACGGTTGGTCGGGCCTCAATCCGAAAATCGGTGAGCGTTGGCCGATCGTGCCGCAGGGGATCTCGGCGGAGGAGATCGCGAAGGATTGGAACATCTCGCGCGAGCAGCTCGATGCGTACTCGCTCGAGTCGACGCTGCGGGCCGTTGCTGCGATCGACGGCGGCAAGTTCGAGCAGGAGATCGTTCCGGTGACGCTTCCGGACGGTGGGGTGTTCGAGGTCGACGAGGCGCCGCGCCGCGATACGTCGGCCGAGCGGCTCGCCGGTCTCAAGCCCGCATTTATCGAGGACGGCCGCGTGACGGCGGGAAACTCGAGCCAGATCGTCGACGGTGCCGCGGCGATGCTCGTCGTGAGCGAGGCGGCGGCCGGTCGGCTCCACCTGACCCCGAGGGCGCGGTTCGTGTCGTTCGGAATCGCCGGCGTGGATCCGTTCCGGATGCTGCACGGCAATCCGCAGGCATGTGCCCAGGCGCTGACGCGGGCCGGGCTCGGGTGGGACGACATGGCCGTGATCGAGATCAACGAAGCCTTCGCCTCCGTCGTCGTGCAAACCATGATCGATTGCGACCTGAACGACCGCTGGGCCGCGGGTGACGTCAACCCGAACGGGGGCGGGATCTCGATCGGGCACCCGCTCGGTGCAACCGGCGCCCGCATCACCGCAACGCTGCTCGCCGAGCTCGACCGGCGCGGCGCCCGCTACGGCCTCGCCAGCATGTGCATCGGCCAGGGCCAGGCGATCGCCGCCGTGATCGAGCGCCTCTAGAGGCTGTTCGTGGTTCTCGAGGTACGGCGACGGTTGGCTCCCGGACGCCTGACACCCCGACTCAGCCTGCCGGCCCCTCGACGATCATCAGGTGGTTGCCGTCGTGGTCGCGGAAGAAGAACAGGAGCGGCACGATGCCGTCGCCGCCCATGAGCTCCTCGTCGACGTCGACGCCCGCCGCCGTCAGCTCCGCGTGGTCGGCCTTCGGGTCGGATGACTCGAGCGCGATGCCGGTCATCCTGCCGGGCTCGTAGTCGCCCTGCGGCGGAACGAGCGCGATCGCAGCGCCACCACCGCTCGGGGACACCTCGACCCAGCGGTCTCCCTCGCCGAAGGGGACATCCGCCACGAGCGAGAAGCCGAGGGTGCGCGTGTAGAAGGTGATCGCCGCATCCTGATCGGCGACCGGAACCATGATCCTGCCGAGGTGTGTGATGTGCGCCATCGTGACTCCTTTGTCGAGTGTCGTCGACTCGTACGACTGCGGGGCTCGTCGAAACTCATCTGCGCGCGTAGTCTTCGGAGATGCTCTTCGACGTCGGCGCGGATGCCTACGACCGGTTCATGGGCCGCTACTCGGTTCTGCTCTCCCCGCAGCTCGCCGATCTGGCGGGCGTCTCGGCCGGCCAACGGTCGATCGACGTCGGCTGCGGGCCGGGTGCGCTGACGGCCGAGCTCGTCGCGCGCCTTGGCGCCGAATCGGTCGCCGCCATCGACCCGTCGGAGCAGTTCGTCGAGGCCGCCCGGGCCCGCTACCCGGGCGTCGACGTCCGGCTCGGCGGGGCGGAGGAGCTACCGTTCGCGGACGGCACGTTCGATACCGCCCTCGCCCAGCTCGTCGTCCAGTTCATGACCGACCCGGCGGCCGGCCTGGGAGAGATGGCGCGCGTGACCCGACCGGGCGGCGCCGTCGTCGCGTGCGTCTGGGATCACGGCGGCGGCAAGGGGCCGCTGAGCCCGCTGTGGGCGGCCGCCATGGCGCTCGATCCGAGCGTCGAGGGAGAGTCGAAGGGCGTCGGCTTGTATCGGGGTGACCTCGAGCAGCTGTTCGTGGCCGCCGGGCTCGTCGATGTGGCCGAGATGCCGCTCTCGGTGCGCGTCGCGCATCCCACGTTCGAGGAGTGGTGGGAGCCGTTCACGCTCGGGGTCGGACCGGCCGGCTCCTACATTGCGTCCCTCGACGCGGAGCACAGGGCGGCGTTGCGCGACCAGTGTCGCGACATGCTGCCGGCGGCGCCGTTCGTGTTGACGGCGAGCGCCTGGACGGCCTTCGGCCGCTCGGGCTAGAGCGACTTCTCGTAGAAGATCGAGAAGTCCGACAGCGGATAGTCGAGCACCGGACCGCACCGCGTGAACCCGCCGCGCTCGTACACGCGCCACGCCGCATCGTGCACGTGCCCCGTCTCGAGAACGAGCTGCGTCAGGCCCTCGACCCGGGCCTGCGCCTCGATCAGCGCCAGGATGTCTCCACCGATGTGCTGACCCCGATGGGAGGGGAGCGTGTACATGCGCTTCACCTCACCGATGCCGTCGGCGTGGCGGCGGAGCGCCCCACAGGCCACGGCGGCACCCCCGTCGCGCGCAACGAACACCGTGGTGTCGGCGTCCGCCATCTGCTCGACGGTCAGGTGGGTACAGAACTCGGGTGGCGTGAGCTCGAGCAGGTGGGCGTTCAGGGCGGAGATCAGCTCGCGTACGTCGTCCTGCAGGGGGCTCTCGACCGCGATCGCGACTGCCATCGATCGATGGTATCGAGACGGGGAGTCTATTCGACGATCTCGACGCCGGTTACGTGCGCAAACAGCGCCGCGTTCGCGATGATGTCGCTCCAGGGCATCCGCGCGCCGCGGAGAGCCTCCGGCCCGCGCACACGGGTGAGATCGCACTCGCGCAGCTCCACCCGCTCGAGCGTTGCGCCGGAGAGCGTCGCCTCCCGCAGCTCGCAGCGCTCGAGGAGGACGTCCTTGAGCGCCGAGCCGTAGAGGTCGCACTCGCTCATGCGGCAGTCGCGAAACACGACCCGCTCGAGCGTGGCGTGCCGCAGCCCGGCGAGGTCGATGCGGCACTCCACGAAGGTGACGTCGACGATCGTCGCCTCGGCCAGCTCCGCGCCGGTCAGCCGGCACCGGCGAAACTCGGCCCGCCGCGCCGAGAACCCCGGCGCGCGCTCACCGGCCCAGTCGACATCGACGACGACGGCGTCGACGAGATCACCGAACTCGACGATCGGGTGCGCGTCGTCTGCGAGATCCGGCGGGTACGGGGAGACGAGCGATTTCGTCATCTGCAAAGCGTATTCGGGCCTGAAGGTGGACGGCACGCCGACGTGCTCGCTCGGCGCGTTGACGAACGGCGATCAGGCAGGGACGATGCGTTGCGGGCCGTGCGTCGGCCGCGTCATGTCCGGGTTGCTCTCACGATCGACGTCGACGAGCAGGACGGCCGTCGGCTCGCCCTTGACATCGATCTCGTAGCGAGCGGTAGTTGCGTCACCGGTGCCGAAGTCGCCCGCGTCGTACCGTGCCCAGAGCTCGTCGAACCGGCCGACGTCGACGCGCATCGTGTCACCGCCGCGCCCTCGCTCGACGATCGCGTCGGTCGCAAGGAGCAGCAAGCCCGAGATCTGCCGCTCGAACCGTCCCTCGGAGTTACGCTCGAAGCGCTGCGTCACCATCGAGCCGGCCTCGATCGGGCCCTCGACCGTCGCGAATGCGGAGCGCACCGTCCCGCTCGACCCCTGATGGCGGCCGTGGGTAGGGAGGGCCCGACCCGTCGGGTTCGCCTGGGCCGGCGGTGTGTTCGACTCGAAGTCCATCGCGTCCAGCCTAGCGGCGCGCGGGGGAGCGGCGGCGGCGGCCCTCAAGGTGAGAAGCTTACGGCGTGCTGACGATCTTCTGCATTCCCAAGGCGTTCGAGGGTCACATCGGCGTGATCCAGCGCAACGCGATCCGGAGCTGGACGGCGCTCGCTCCGGCGTGCCAGGTGATCCTCTGCGGCGACGAGGACGGTGTTGAGGAGGCTGCCGCCGCGTTCGGCGTCGAGTGGCTCCCGGGGATCGAGCGGAACGAGCGAGGTACGCCGCTGCTCGGCTCCGTCTTCCGGTCGGCAGAGAAGTCCGCGGAGCATGACCTGCTCTGTTACGCGAACGCAGATCTGATTCTGTTCCCCGACCTGCTCGACGCTGTCCGCATCGTCACGGCGACGCACGAGCGCTTCCTCGTCGTCGGCGATGCGACGAACCTCGACGTACGGGACGAGCTCGCGGGCGACTTCGAAGGAGCGCTCCGTCGTCGGGCCGCCGCGACGGGAAGTGCCCGCGGGCGCGAGTGGATCGACTACTTCGTCTTTCCGCGCGGGAGCATCGGCCCTGTCCCTGCCTTCGCCGTCGGGCGTCCCTGGTGGGACAACTGGATGATCTGGCACGCGTGGAGCATGCGAATGCCCGTGGTCGACGTTTCCGTCTCGGTGCTCGTGATCCATCAGGAGCACGGGTACGACCACGTTCCGCACGCGCGCGCCGCGCGATGGGAGGGGCCGGAGGGCGACGCGAACCTGAGTCTGCTCGGATGGGCGGAGCGGGCGTTCTCGCTCGACGACGCCACCCACCGCCTGACAGCGGCCGGCCTCGTGAGGTGTCGTCGGAAGCTCGGCCGCCGGATCCGCGACGAGGCAGCGCTGCACCCGCGGGTCGTGCCGCTCTACCGCACCGTACGGCGGATCCGGCGGCGGCTCCGCAGGTGAGTGCGCTGCTCGAAGCTGCGCGCCTAGCCCACTGTGACGTGGGCACGTCTCATGGTCACGGGAAGGAGTCCGGCCAGGCCTTGTCGGCCATGACGGCGCTGTCGAAATCCCCGCGGTGTCCGAGCAGCGCCGGTCGCGTACTGCTCTCGAAACGGACCTACGGGCCGACGAGCTCCCGCTCGACCTCGGCGCTGACCGTGCGGGCGATCTCGACGAACGCGCGCGACGACGGTGAGCGGTGGCGGTCGCGGTGCCAGACGACCCCGAGCCTGCGGCGCGGGACCGGGGGATCGAGAGCGATCACCTTGACGCGATCGTCGCCCTGCTGGATCGCCAGCAGGGGCATGAGCGCAACGCCGAACCGTGCGGCGACGAGGCCCTGCAGGGTCGTGTTGTCGTCGGAGCGGAACGCGTAGTCGATCTGCTCGCCGCGCTCGTGGAGTGCGTCCTCGACGACTCTGACGCTCGAGCACTGGTTCGCACCGATCATCGGCACATCGCCGAGATCGGCCAGGGAGATGCTGTTCTCGGCCGCAAGCGGGCTGTCGGTCGAGACGAGGAGCACGTGCGGATCGGTGAGCAACTCGATCGCGTCGAACGGACCATCCGGAACGGGGAGGCTGCAGAAGCCGAGGTCGATGGCGCCGCTCTCGATGCCGTGGTAGAGCGTCTCGTCGTTCGAGGGCTCCGACAGCTCGAAGGCGATCCCGGGCCAGTCGCCCATGAATCGGCGCATCACGATGGGGAGGACGCGGGCGCTGATCGACTGGTAGGTCGCCACCCTCAGCGTGCCCGTCTCGCCGGCCCGCAGCGCCGCCATGTCCGCGCGCGCCGCATCGAGCCGGTTGACGATCGCCTCGGCGTGGCGGAGCAACAGGTCGCCCGCCTCCGTCATCGAGATCGCGCGCGGGCCGCCGGGCCGCTCGACGAGCCTCTCGCCGACGATCCGCTCGAGGGCTGCGATCTGCTGGCTGACCGCCGACTGGGTGTAGCCGAGCTCGTGCGCAGCGCGGCCGAACGAGCCGGCTCGCGCCACCGCCTCGAGCGCGGCGAGGTGGCGTACCTCGACGCCGAGCCAGTTGTCCGCGACGCCGTCGGCGCCACGGTCCGTCCGAGTTCGATTAGGTGCATTAATGGATGTCATGAAAACCTCGACTTGTGCTGATAGTACCTGCTCAGCGATCATCCAGCCATGGAAATCGCACTGATCGTCTTCATTCTCCTCGTCGGTATCGGGGCGGTCGTTTCCGGCCGTGACTCCCGGATCGACGAGACGGCCCGCAGGCGTCGGTATCTCGGGTGACCGACCACCTGCCGGCAGCTCTCGCACGTCAGGTCGGCGAGCGCGGCGAGATCGCCATTCGCCCCGCTCGACCGGCCGACGTGGGCGACGTCAGCAGGCTGGCGCAGCTCGTCGACCGCCCCGTTCCGGCCGGGCCGATGCTTCTCGCCGAGAGTGACGGCGCGGTTGTCGTGGCACTCTCGACCGTGACCGGTGACGTCGTCACCGATCCATTCCGGGCGACGGGCGATCTCGTCGACCTGCTTCGGCTGCGTTCAGCGCAGCTCGACGGCCTCGCCGCCTGAACCAGCGGGGCGCGCGAGCCTCTCCTCGAGCCTCTAGGATCGGCGCTGTGACCGAGATTCGCACGATCGGCGTGATCGGCCTTGGTGCGATGGGAGGCGGCATCGCCCAGCTTGCCCTCGAAGCCGGGTACGACACCGTCGGCCGTGAGATGACCGGCGAGCTCGCCGAGGCGGCTGTCGGCCGGATCGGGCACTTTCTCTCGCGCAAGGTCGAAAAGGGCCAGCTCGAGCAGGCGGATCGCGACGCGGCCGTGGCTCGGCTGACGACGACGACCGAGCTCGATGCGCTCGCCGATTGCGACCTCGTGATCGAGGCGATCGTCGAGGCGCTCGAGCCGAAACGCGAGCTCTTTGCCGCCCTCGACCGGGTTTGCCGGCCCGACACGATTCTCGCGACCAACACCTCGGCGCTCTCGGTGACCGAGATCGCCGCCGCGACGACACACCCCGAGCGGGTCGTCGGCATGCACTTCTTCAACCCCGCCCCGCTGATGCCGCTCGTCGAGATCGTGCGGGCGGAGCTCACCTCCGAGGGGACGGTCGAGGCTGCCGCGGCGGTCGGCACGCGCCTCGGTAAGGAGGTCGTGCGCTGCCACGACACGCCCGGGTTCGTGGTCAATCGCGTTCTGATCCCGCTTCTCAACGACTGCCTGCGCGTGCTCGACGAGGCCCGCGTGACGCCCGAAGCGCTCGATGTCGCGATGAAGAACGGTGCGGGCTGGCCGATGGGCCCGTGCGCGCTCGTCGACCTGGTCGGCATCGATGTGCACGTCCACGCCTCCGAGGCGCTGTACGAGAAGCTCCGCGAGCCGAGAATGGCACCACCGCCGCGGCTCGTCGGGATGAAGAACGCCGGCTTGCTCGGACGCAAGAGCGGCCACGGCTTCTACCGCTACGACTGAGGCTCGGGCTCGTCCCGGGAGTCGGTCATCGGCACGCCGAGCCGCTCGGCCACGCGCGGCACGAGCGTTCCCTGGACGATGACCGAGAACAGGACCACGACGAACACGATCCCGTAGATCTGGTTCGCCTTGTCCGTGTGCGCGACGACGGCGAGTGAGGCGAGGAGAATAGGCACCGCGCCCTTGAGCCCCGCCCAGGTGACGAAGAGCCGCTCGCCGTGGGATAGCTGCGCCGGCAGGAGCAGCGGCGTGATCACGAGTGGGCGAACGACGAAGCCGAGGATGACGGCGAGCACGAGGCCCTCCCACCACAGCGAGCCCGACAGGATGTAGCCGAGGTCGACGGTCAGCCCGAGCGCAACGAAGACGGCCAGCTCGCCGAGATCGGCGAGTGCCGACTGGAAGTGGCGCACCTCGGCCTGCTTCGGGATCGTCGCGTCGCCGATCACGATCCCGGCGACGAACACGGCAAGGAAACCCGAGCCGTGGGCGACCGCTGCGAGCCCGTAGATCACGCCGGCCCCGAGGATGACGGCCAACGGATAGAGCGTGCCGTCGGGGAGGGGCACGCGACGCAGCGCCTGCAGCATCACGACGCCCACTACGGCGCCGACGGCGAGGCCGACGCCCATCTCCCGCAGGAACTCCCACGCAACGTCTGCGATGCCTGCCGAGGGATGCGTGGCGAGCTCGATCATCCCGATCATCAGCGCGATCCCGACCGGGTCGTTGAAACCCGACTCACCCTCGAGGATGGTGCCCGAGCGGCCCCCGACCTCCTTGCCCGCGAGCACCGAGAAGGTCACCGCCGGGTCGGTCGGGGCGAGCGCTGCCCCGATCAGGAGCGAGACGGTCCAGTCGAAGCCGAGCAGGTAGTGAGCAGCGACGGCGACGAGCGGGGCGGTGGCGAACGTCCCGAGGACACCGAGGATCATGATCGGGACCGCTGCAGTGCGGAACTTCCGAAGCCCGATGCTGGTGCCGCCGTCGAAGAGGATCGCGATGAGCGCGAGCGTCGCTACCCGCTGGACGTCCTGGAAGCTGACGAGCCCGGCGAGCCGGTCGGAGAACTCGGAGGCGACCGCTGCGACGATGAGCAGCAAGGCTGCTGTGGGCAGACCGATCCGAGAGGCGGCAACGCGGACGAAGATCGCGATCGAGAGCGCGCCGGCGACGACCAGGATGATGCGCCCGAATTCGAGGATGTCGTTCACGGTGACGATTCTCCCTGTTGTGGCAGCAACCGGTTGCAGATACGCGCTAACAGTTTCCTTACGGGTGTCTCACTGCAGCCACATGCGGCCGACCGATACTGGTGCACGTATGCGCCGCTCGGCATTCATCCTGCTCGTCCTCGGACTGTCCGCCGGCGTGGCGACGGCTGCTGCGCTCGCGCCCCGTGGCTCGTTCGAGGTGAAAGGCGCCCGCGGTGTGATCCAGATCACCGGCAAGGACGTGCTCCTCGGCCGGATGGGCAAAGGCTCGCTCGAGATCGTCGACCTGAGCCCGAACGACCAGTGGAGCCCGCGGGTGAACGGGATCCCGCGCGGCAAGATGGTAACGCTGCGCGGCAAGAACGTGTCGTTCTACATCCCCGGTGGCCGCTACAAGATCACGGCGCGCGGCAGCGATATCTCGATCTCGGCGCGCGGCACGGGCGTCGTCAGCTTGAACGGCGACCCCGACGCGGTGGGCGACACGGGCATGTACTCGGTTGGCGACGGGGACCTGGTTCCGTTGCCCGAGACGGCGACAAAGACGACGTTCGGCCCGAGTGAGGTGTTCACGCCGTCTCCTCAATCGTTCAAGATCAAGCCATGACAACCCCCCAGACGATTCTGATCGTCGAGGACGAGACGTCGATTGCGTCGTTCGTCGCCCTCTATCTGAAGAACGCCGGGTACCTCGTGAAGGCGGCCGGGACCGGCGGAGCGGCGCTCAACGCGATCGCCGCGGAACAACCTGCTCTGATCATCCTCGACCTCAACCTGCCCGACATGGACGGCCTCGAGATCTGTCGTCGCGTGCGCAAGAGCTCCGACGTGCCGATCCTGATGCTGACCGCGCGGGACGAGGACGTCGACAAGATCATCGGTCTCGAGGTCGGCGCCGACGACTACCTGACGAAGCCCTTCAACCCGCGTGAGCTCGTGGCACGGGTCAAGAGCGTGCTCCGCCGCTCGTCGACCGACCGACGGCGCGACGAGGGCGACGAGATCCGCCACGGCGACCTCGTGATCAATGCGGGGCGTCGCGAGGCAATGGTCGGTGACCGCGAGATCCAGCTCGCCCCGAAGGAGTTCGACCTCCTCTGGGAGCTGCTCGACCACCGCGGGCTCGTGCTGACGCGCGACCAGCTGCTCGAGCGCGTCTGGGGCTATACCTTCGCAGGCGACACGCGCACGGTGGACGTGCACGTGCGACAGATCAGGCGCAAGCTCGAGGACGCGTCGCCGATCGTCACCGTCTGGGGCGTGGGCTACAAGGTCGCGCCCGATCGCGGCTCCACCGTAGCCAGCGACGTCTAGAGGCTCGACCTACACTTCGTTCGTGCTCGGGTCGCTGCGATTTCGTCTGCCGGCCCTGTTCCTGCTCGGGATCGTGCTTGCAGGCGTGGTCGCGGCCCTGATCTCGCTGCGGCTGTTCCAGACCTACACGCGGGGCCAGTCGGTACAGGAGCTCCAGCGCGAGGCCTCCGGGCTCTCGCAGCTCTACGCCGACGCTGCGTTGCGGGCCGCTGACGAGGGGTCGGGGGCGATCGACTTCGCCGCCTCCAAGCTCGAGCTGGCAACGGGCGACCGGATCTTCTACGTCGGCGCATCGCTCTTTCCCGGCGAGGACTCGGGCCTGAAGCGACTGAAGGAAGCGGCCGTGCCGCCCGAAGTGGGCGAGCTGAAGGGGCCGGTGACCTTCGAGTTCACGCCGCCCGGCAGCAGCCGCTCGTACCTCGCCGCGGCAGAGCCGGTGCGCCTCGAGCCGGAGAGCGAAGCGCTCGGCGCGATCATCGTGGCGAAGCCGCGCACCGAGCTCCGCGACCAGTGGGTGCCTCTCGTGTGGAGGCTCGCGATAGCCGTCGGAGTGGGAGCGCTGCTCGCCGGGTTGCTCTCGTGGTGGCTGTCGCGCAAGATCACGGGGCCGGTGCTCGCGCTGTCGAGCGCCGCCAACGAGATCGCGACCGGGAACTATGCCGTCCGCGTTCCGGCCGGCGGCGGCGGTGACGAGATAAGCCACCTGTCCGAGCAGTTCAACGAGATGGCCGCCCGGCTGGCCGCGACCGAGGAGCGTGAGCGACAGTTCCTGATGTCGGTCTCACACGAGCTCCGGACGCCGTTGACCGCGATCAAGGGCCACGTCGATGCGATCCGCGACGGGCTCTTCGACGATCCCGAGCTCGAGCGCGCCTCGCTCGACGTCGTCGCGGGCGAGACGATCCGCCTCGAGCGGCTCGTCGGTGACGTGCTCGACCTGGCGAAGCTCAACGCGCACCGATTCACGGTGCACGCGCAGGAGGTCGACATCGGTGTCCTCGTGGAGCGCGCCCACGCGAGCTTCGGCGAAGAGGCGAGACGGCGCAAGATCGACTTCCAGCTCGACGAGAATCCCGATGCGCCAACGATCGTGACGGACGGTGACCGGGTGCTGCAGGTGATCACGAACCTGCTCGCCAACGCATTCCGCTGGACGCCCGACGGCGCCACCGTTGCGCTCGGCTCCTCGACCGCGAACGGGGTCGTCCGGATCGACGTCCGCGACACCGGCCCCGGCATTCAGCCCGACGAGCGCGAGCGCATCTTCGTGCCGTTCATCTCGCGCGACAACCACGGCACGGGCCTCGGCTTGCCGATCGCCCGCGAGCTCGCGAATGCGCTCGGCGGCAGGATCGAGCTCGATTCGACGGTCGGCGAAGGCAGCCGCTTCAGGCTCGTGCTGCCGGCGGTGCTGTCGCCGACGGAGCCCGTCGCCCGCTCGCACGGCTAGGCCGGTGTTCGGCCTGGACTACGATCCGCCGATGGTCGAGCCGGCACGGTTGGCGGAGGTCTCACACCTTCCCGCGCGACGCGGCCGAGTGCGGGCGGCGGTCGTGGCGCTGCGGCCGCGCCAGTGGCTGAAGAATCTGCTCCTGTTCGCCGGGATCATCTTTGCCGCCGAGCTCGCCGACCGTACCCGCTGGCTCGAGGCCGTGGCTGCATTCGTCGCGTACTGCGCAGCGTCGAGCGCCGCGTACCTCGTCAACGACCTCCGCGACGCCGACGCCGACCGGCTGCACCCGATCAAGCGGAGGCGGCCGATCGCCCGCGGCGAGCTCCGGCCCGGAGTCGCCGTCGTACTGGTGGTCCTGCTCGGCGTCCTGGCGCTCGGTGTCGGCGGCGCACTCGGTCTCGGCTCCCTTGCGTGCCTCCTCGCGTTCGTCGCGCTGCAGGCCGCGTACACGCTTGGGCTCAAGCACGTGGTCCTCGTCGACGTGCTCGTGATCGCCGCGCTGTTCGTGATCAGAGCGGCGGCAGGCGCGATCGCCGTCGACGTGAAGATCTCGCCCTGGCTTCTCGTGTGCACCGCGCTCCTGGCGCTGTTCCTCGCGCTCGGCAAGCGCCGGGCGGAGCTCGTGCTCGTGGGGGCGGAGCGCACGCCCGGCCGGGCTGTCCTCGAGGGCTACTCGCTGTCGCTCCTCGACCAGCTGCTCGCGGCCGTCGCCGGCGCGACGATCGTCGCCTACACGGTCTACAGCATCACGGCACGGGATTCGTGGGCGCTCGTCGCCACCGTCCCGTTCGTCTGCTTCGGTCTCGGACGCTACCTCCAGCTCCTGCACCGCCACGATGCGGGCGAGGAGCCGGAGAACGTGCTGCTCGGCGACTGGCCGATCCTCGCCACCGTGGCGGGATGGGCGGTCGCGTGTGCCGTCATTCTCGTTCTCAGCTGACGCTCGTGCCCCGCCCGCCAGCCGCGGACGCTACGACGCGGCTGCGACGTGATCGTGCAGCGACACGATCTCGGCCGTCTCGCCCAGCTCGATCCGCTCGAGCCGGCGATCGACGCCTTTCCAGCCTGACGAGACGAGGTCGACGAGCAACGTGAGATCATCGAGTCGCGCATTTCGCTCCGCGATGAGCTCTTGCTCGAGCCGCTCGAGTCGGCCGATTGCGTTGTTGAGGAGTCCCTTGATCTCGCCCAGGTTGCGGGCGACCGGGAGCACCTCGCGACGCATGCTGTCCTGCACCGCGTCGCCGATACGCTCCGGCATCGACGTCTCGAGTGCGAGCGCCGCGGCGCCGAGCGCCTCGACCTCCTCGCGGGAGCGCCGCAGCGCCACCTCGAACCGACCTTCCTCGTTCCTGCCCGCGCGTGCTTCTGCGATGCGCTGCTTTGCCCGTTCCAGTGCCCGTTCATCCATGGGCACAAGGCTACTCTGGCCATCGGATGAGATCCGACGAGCTCGACTACGCCTTGCCGCCGGAGCTGATCGCTCAGCATCCCGCCGACCGCCGGGACGCCTCGCGACTGCTCGTCTACGACCGTGCCTCGGGTGCGGTGGGGCACCGAACCTTCGCCGACCTGCCGTCCGAGCTCACGGGTGAGCTCGTCGTCGTCAATGACACCAAGGTCGTTCCCGCCCGGCTGCACCTGCAGCGCGAGAGCGGTGGCGCCGCCGAGGTGCTGCTTCTCGAGCCGCTCGGAGACGGGGTGTGGGAAGCGCTCGCCCGTCCGTCGCGCCGCCTGCGCGCCGGCGAGCGACTCGGGCCGGTGGAGCTGCTCGAGTCGCTTGGCGAGGGACGCTGGCGCGTTCTCCTCGACGGCGAGCCCCAGGGTGAGCCGCCGCTGCCGCCCTACATCCACGAGCCGCTCGCAGAGCCGGGTCGCTACCAGACGGTCTACGCAGCAGATCCCGGTTCGGCAGCTGCCCCGACGGCGGGCCTCCACTTCACGCCGGAGCTCCTCTCGCAGCTGGATGTCGAGCAGGTCACGCTCCACGTCGGGCTCGACACATTCCGGCCGCTCGCCGTCACCGAGCTCGAGCAGCACGAGCTCCACGGCGAGCGCTATCGCGTCGCGCCCCATGCCTGGGCCAGGATCGAGGCAGCGGAGCGGGTGCTGGCTGTCGGGACGACCACCGTGCGGGTGCTCGAGACGATCGCGCGCGGGGGCCGACTCGAGGGGCGCACGTCGCTCTACGTCCTTCCCGGGTTCGAGTTCCAGCGAGTCGACGCACTGCTGACGAACTTCCATCTACCGCGGTCGACGCTCCTCGCGCTCGTGATGGCCTTCGCCGGCGTCGACGCCGTTCGCGACCTCTACCGCATCGCGATCGACGAGCAGTACCGGTTCTACTCCTTCGGCGATGCGATGCTCATCCTGTGAGCTGTTTCACCCTCGAGGCGAGTGACGGCCAGGCACGCGCCGGCACCGTTCACACCGCACACGGTGACATCCCGACGCCGGCGTTCATGCCGGTCGGTACCAAGGCAACCGTGAAGACGCTGCATCCCGACGAGGTGCGCGAGCTGGGCGCCAGGATCATCCTCGGTAACACCTACCACCTTCACTTCCGGCCCGGCGAGGACGTGATCGAGGAGCTCGGCGGGCTTCACGCCTTCTCGGGTTGGGATGGGCCAATTCTCACCGATTCGGGTGGTTTCCAGGTCTTTTCGCTGCGCGACACGCTGCTCGCCGTCGACGACGACGGGGTTACGTTCCGTTCGGTCTACGACGGCACCCCCGAGCGGTTCACGCCCGAGAGCGTGGCCGAGATCCAGCGGCGTCTCGGCTCCGACATCGCCATGTGCCTCGACATCTGCCCACCGGCCGACGCGTCGCCGGCCGAGCACGAGGATGCCGTGCGGCGGACGAGACTGTGGGCCGGGCGCCAGATCGACGCGCCGCGCGCGCCGGGGCAGCTGCGCTTCGGGATCGCCCAGGGCGGCACCGACCCGAAGCTGCGGCGCCGCTCGATCGAGGAGATCGTCTCGCTCGGGTTCGACGGCAACGCGCTCGGCGGCCTCGCGGTGGGGGAGAGCCGGCCCGAGATGCTCGAGACGGTTGGCTGGGCGGCACCGCTCCTGCCTGCCGATCGGCCCCGTTACTTCATGGGCCTCGGCGACGCCGAGGGCATCCTCGGCGTGATCGCTGCGGGCATCGACATGTTCGATTGCGTGTTGCCGACCCGCATGGCGCGGACAGGAACGGCGCTCACGGCGACAGGCAAGCTGAACCTCAAGAACGCCGGCTTCGCCCGCGATCCACGTCCGCTCGAGGAGGGTTGCGGCTGCCCGACGTGCGCCCGTTTCTCACGCGCATTCATCCGGCATCTGGTCAACCAGAACGAAATGCTGGGACTTCGCTTGCTCTCTCTGCATAATCTATGGCTCATTCATCGACTGACCGCCGGAGCGCGGGATGCGATCTGCCGCGGAACGTTCGACGACTTCCGGGCGCAGGCCCTCTCTCGGCTCACCGGCGGCTCCCAGGAGGATCTGTGCCAGGAATCTTGATCATCGTTGTGCTGTTCGGCGTGCTCTGGTTCGCCATGATCAGGCCGCAGCGCGCGAAGGTGCAGGCGCAGCAGCGGCTGCTCGGGACCGTTGAGGTCGGCGACGAGATCCTGACCGTCGGCGGCATCTACGGGATCGTCCAGGAGGTCGAGCCGGACGAGGACGGCGGCGACCTGGTCGTCGAGATTGCCGAGGGCATCCACGTGCGCATCGCCCGCAAGGCGCTCGCGACGGTGATCAAGCCGGAGGACGACGACGAGGACTCCGACGACGACGATGTGGTCGACGGGGAGGCGGAGCCCATCGGTGGCGAGGCCCAGCTCGCTTCCGGCGTAGAGGAGGTTACGAACGAAGGGGAAACTGTAAATCCAGGAGCCCCAGAGTCAGCGGCGCCTCCCGAGCGCAGCTAGCCTACCGCCGCGTCCATGACCCGTCGTTCTTCCATCGTCGTCGTTTCCCTGGTCATCGCCGGGCTCATCGCCGTGGCGTTGATGATCATCCCGTCGTCGCCGATTCACAAGAAGCCGACGCTCGGCCTCGATCTCCAGGGTGGTCTCGAGATCACGAAGGAAGCCGTTCCGCCCAAGGGCCGGAAGCTGACGAAGGAAGACCTCAACCGCTCGGTCACGATCATGCGCGACCGCGTCGACCGCCTCGGTGTGTCCGAGCCGGAGATCCGCACCCAGGGCAATAACCAGATCACGATCCAGCTTCCGGGCGTCAAGGATCCCGAAGCCGCGGCGAAGATCATCGGTAAGACCGCGCAGCTCGAGCTCTTCGACCTGGAGACGAGCCTCGTGGCACCGTCGATCGACATCAACGGCAATCCAGTCGCGCGTGCGAGCGTCTACGACCTCCTCGCCGGCCAGCAGGCGATCGTCAAGGACAACTCCGACCAGTGGTGGGTCTTCGACAAGAACAAGAAGCTCGTCGTCGGCCCGGTGTCGACGAAGGAGAAGGCGCTCTCGAAGTACGCGGGCAAGCTTCCGGCCGGCTACCGGCTGTTCGGGACGCCCACCGGCACCGTCGTGATCTCGTGCGGCGTGCAGGCTGTCGTGTGCCCGGGCGTCGGCGCCCCGACAGCCAAGTCGTACTACCTCTTCAAGTACGACCCCCCGGCGGTGCCGCAGATGACGGGCGCCGACCTGAAGCTCTCCGGCACCCGCCAGGACTTCGACACGACGACCAACCAGCCCATCGTGTCGCTCCAGTTCACGAACAAGGGCAGCGACCGGTTCCAGGAGATCACGCGCTCCGAATACGTGCGCGGCAAGCTTCGTAACGCGCCGCAGCACTTTGCGATCGTGCTCGACCGCGAAATCCGCTCGTGGCCGCAGATCGACTACACCGACGGTTCCCTCGCAGGCGGCATCTCCGGCAACGCCCAGATCACGGGGATCGGCAGCATTCAGGAGGCGAAGGATCTCGCGCTCGTCCTCCAGACCGGTGCGCTGCCGGTCGAGTTCGTCACGCTCGACCAGACCGCTATCTCCGCCACGCTCGGGAAGGACTCGCTCAACCAGGCGAAGACGGCAGCGATCGTCGGCCTGCTCCTCGTCGCGCTCTTCCTGCTCGTCTTCTACCGCTTCCTCGGCCTGATCGCAGTGCTCGGCCTCGGCATCTACGCGGCCTTCCTCTACGCCGCGATCCTCGTCTTCAACGTGACGCTGACGCTTCCAGGCTTCGCCGGCCTCGTGCTCACGCTCGGCGTGGCTGCCGACGCCAACGTCGTCATCTTCGAACGCATCAAGGAGGAGGCGCGCGCCGGGAGGAGCGTCCGGGCCGCGATCCAGACCGGCTATACGAAGGGCTTCCACACGATCGTCGACGCCAACGTCGTCACCGCGATCACGGCGCTCGTGCTGTTCGCCGTCGCCACCTCGTCGGTGCGTGGATTCGCGCTCATGCTCCTGATCGGTACCGCGATCTCGATGCTCACGGCAGTCCTCGCGACACGCGCCTTCCTGTCGCTACTCGCCGGGTCGAAGCTGCTCGACAATCCGCGCGTGATCGGCACCTCGGGTGGCGGCATTCGCCCCTGGCTCAAGATCGACTTCATCAGCCGGCGGAGGATCTGGTTCGGCATCTCGGCCACCGTGATCGTGGTCTCCATCCTCGCACTCGGCGTCCGCGGCCTCAACCTCGGAATCGACTTCAAGGGTGGCACGCAGATCGGGTTCACGACGCCCGCTCCGACGTCGATCGAGACGATTCGCAAGCAGGCTGCCGAGGTCGGACAGGCGAATGCCGTCATCCAGGGCCGTGGCGCTTCGACGAACGGCGACTACAAGAGCTTCCAGATTCGCACCGAGACGCTCACGGCCGATGAGTCGGTGCAGCTGCAGGCAAACCTGAAGAAGTCGGTCAGCGCCGATGCGTTCGGCGTCAAGAACGTGTCGTCGAGCTTCGGTCGGCAGATTGCGAAGAGCGCCATCCTCGCGATCATCGTCTCGCTCCTGCTGATCGTCGGCTACATCTCGATCCGGTTCCAGTGGCAGTTCGCCGTGCCCGCGATCGTTGCGCTGATCCACGACATCCTGATCACCGTCGGTATCTATGCCCTGCTCGGGCGGGAGGTGACGACCGCCACGGTCGCCGCGGTCCTGACCGTGCTCGGTTACTCGATCTACGACACGATCATCATCTTCGACCGGATCAGAGAGAACATCCCGCTGATGAAGCGCGGCTCGTTCCGCCAGATCACGAACGTGTCGCTGTGGGAGACGATCCCGC
This sequence comes from uncultured Thermoleophilia bacterium, assembly GCA_963799575.1. Taxonomy (GTDB): domain Bacteria; phylum Actinomycetota; class Thermoleophilia; order Gaiellales; family Gaiellaceae; genus Gaiella. The sequence continues at coordinate 414,161 of CAWCXK010000004.1, read as the reverse complement.
GGTCCCTTGCGACCACGTTCATCACGCTGCTACCGATCCTTGCGCTGCTCATCTTCGGTGGCGCCACGCTCAACGACTTTGCGTTCGCGCTGCTGATCGGCATTGCGTCAGGCGCCTACTCGTCGATCTTCGTTGCCGCCCCGCTGCTCGACTGGCTCAAGGAGCGCGAGCCCGAGTACGCACGCCGCAAGCACGAGGAGCTCGGCGACGTTCAGTCGGTCGGTGGAGCGCTCGTCGCCGGCGCCGTAGCACCGACGCTCGTCGCCGAGGCCGACGAGCTGCTGACGCCCGAGCAGGTGGCTCCGAGCAAGCCAGCCGCCGATTCGTCGAGCCGCGACCGCCGTCGCGCCCGTCGCTCGAGCCGCCCGCACGGCCGCGCCCGCTAGCCCGGCGTTTCGGGGAGACCCTGCTCGACCGCGTACACTGCGGCCATGGACGGGAACGGCAAATCAGATCCGGGGCCTGCGGAGCCGCGGACGTTCGAGCAGCTGCTGCTCGCGGGGTTCGGCTGGCTGTCGCTCACGGCCGAGGCCGCTGACGACGTCGCGGACGACCTGGCGCGGCGCGTCGGGATCGAGCGCGAAGCCATGCGCAATGCGGTGCGCGATGCGGTTGCGAGCTGGCGCGCCGAGGCGGAGCGGCTTGGTGCGATGCCGTCCGATGCCTCGGACAAGGCACTGCGACGGCTCGGGGTCGTGCGGCGCGAAGAGGCCGACGATCTCGCGCTGCGGGTAGCCCAGCTCGAGCATCGGGTACGGCTGCTCGAGACGCCGCCCTCCGCATAACGGCGGATGGAGACAGCAAAGCCCCAGCGGAGGATCGGCCGGCTGTCCGAGATCGGACGTGTCGCGACGCGGCACGGCTTCGGCTACATGGTCGACCGAAGGCGCGGGAACGACGACACGCAGCTCGCCGACCGGGGGCGCCGGCTGCGCGAGATGCTCGACGAGCTCGGGCCGACGTTCGTCAAGTTCGGCCAGTTGCTCTCGACGCGCCCCGACGTGATGCCGCCCGACATCATCGCCGAGCTGCGCAGCCTCCAGGACGACGTGACGCCGATCCCGTTCGCCGACATCCGGCGCGTGATCGAGGAGGACATGAGCCTCACGCTCGAGCAGGCGTTCCTCGCGTTCGACCCGGTGCCGATCGCCGCGGCATCGATCGGCCAGGTGCATCGTGCGACGCTGCCGACGGGAGACCAGGTCGTCGTCAAGGTGCAGCGGCCGGAGGCACCGCGGCAGGTCGAATCCGACCTGCAGCTGATGCGCTCGGCCGCGCGCGTCGTACGGGAGCGCGTGCGCGCGCTCGATTTCATCGATGCAGAGGCGCTCGTCGACGAGTTCGCCCGGTCGATCCGACAGGAGCTCGACTACCAGCACGAGGCCCGGAACGCCGAGACGTTCAGGCGCAACTTCGGCGACTCGACCGAGGTTGCGGTGCCGAAGGTGATCTGGCGCTACTCGTCGAGTCGCGTCCTGACGCTCGAGTTCCTCGAGGGCACGCAGTTCGCCGATCTCGACCTCACCGCGCGCTCGCCCGAGGAGCGCCGCGAGCTTGCCTACCGGATGACCGACGCCTGGATGACGATGATCTTCCGGCACGGGTTCTTCCACGGCGATCCGCACCCGGCGAACATCCTTCTGCTCGACGACGGCCGCATCGGCCTCGTCGACTTCGGGCTCGCCGGGCGGCTCACCGACGAGGACATGACGCGGCTGACCCGGCTGTTCGTCGATGCGGCCACCGAGAACGTCGAGGTGTTGCCACGCCGGCTCGCAGAGCTCGGGCTGCGCTATCCGAAGGAGCGCGAGCCGGAGCTGCGCGACGCGATCGAAGAGCTCTTCTACCGCTACTACGGGTCGAGCATCTCGAGCATCGATCCGATCGAGGTGATCCGCGAAGGGCTCGACCTGATCTACTCGCTGAACCTCCGGCTGCCGAGCCGGTTCGTCACGCTCGACAAGGCGATCGCGACGCTCGGCGCCGTCGGTGTCGAGCTCTATCCCGACTTCAACGTCTTCGAGGTCGCGCGACCGTACGCCCGCGGCCTGATCGCCGAGCGCTTCTCGCCGCGGCGGATGGCGCTGCGTGCCCAGAGCGAGGTGCGCGAGCTCGGCGGCGTCGCGCGGGAGCTGCCCTACCAGCTACGCGACGTCATGGAGCAGACGCGCCAGGGGAAGCTCGAGATCCAGATCCGCAACCCCGGCTTCGACGACCTCACCTACCACATCGACCACGCCGTGAACCGGATCGCCGTGGCCCTGATCGTGCTGGGCGGGCTCGTCGGCTCGGCAATCGTGGGCGTGCTCGCGCGGAACGGACCGCATGTGATGGGCCTGCACCTGCTGTCGTTCATAGGTTTCATGATCTCGGGGATCTTTGCCGTGTGGCTCGTGTGGGGAATTGCGAGGTCCGGGCGGCTGTAAGGGCGACGCACACGCTTGAGCGTGCGTTGGTTAGCCCAGCCGGTTGTGTGCGCGCAGCAGCTCGAGCACCGGCTCGTGCGGCAGGGCGCGAACCACGCGCCCGCTCCGGCCCTCGGTGTCGACGGCGGCCCACAGCGCGTTCAGGACTGCCTCCTCCGTTGCCTCGACGACAGCGGCGAAGAGCGGGTTCAGGTGCACGTCGGGAAGGGTCGCCCGATCGACACGGATCGGTGGCGCGTCGGTGCGCTCGTTCCCGGCAGTCGAGAACGCCACGAAGATCTCACCGCTTCCGTGATGCGCGACCGAGCCCGTGCGGGCGAGGCCGAGACCCGCGCGGCGCGAGAGTCGTTCGAGCTGAGCGGGTTGGAGGGGCGCGTCGGTTGCGACGACGGCGATGCAACTGCCCGCCGGTGGGCGTGGGTCGAGTCCGTTGCCGACCGTCGGGAATACCGGCACGCCGTCGATGCGCAGATCCCGGGCAGAGCCGAAGTTCGCGAGCACGAGCACGCCGACCGTCGCCTCGACCTCGGGGACGAGGCGGCTCGAGGATCCGATCCCGCCCTTCCAGCCAAGCGCGATCATCCCGGTGCCGGCGCCGATGCAGCCCTGGACGACGGCTCCACCGAGGGCGCAGCGCACGGCGCGGCCGGCGTCCTCTGGCTCGACCTGCACGGTGCGGGCGTCGTTGAGCCAACTGTCGTCGCACTCGCCGACGACCGGGATCACGACCTCGTCGGTGCCGATCGCCGAGTCCGTCTCGCACGCGGCTGCGACGGCGCCGTCGAATACGCGGCCGACAGCCATCGTCGAGGTGAGAAAGATCGGCGTCTCGATCAGTCCCCATTCCGAGATCTGGAGAAAGCCGGTCAGCTCGCCGGCGCCGTTCAGCGCCGTCGCGCCCGCGGGCACCGGCCTCCGGAAGATCGAGTCGCCGGCGCCGGGCAGGATCGCTGTGACGCCGGTGCGGGCGATGCCTCGGCCGGCGGGCCTCTCGGGCTCGTCGCGGACGACGGTGACGTGACCCACGCGCACGCCGCCGACGTCGGTGATGGCGTTCGCCGCACCGGACTCGAGATGGCCGATGCGGAGGCCGTGCTGACGCAGCGTTCCCTCGCTCACACGGCGAGCTTAGAGGCTCTACTCCCCGGCGAGTTGTAGGGTCGAGGCGATGGCGTTATCGATCCCGCTCGTGTGGGCTGACGACCACCGGCTGCATCAGCCGTCGGCCGAGATCTGGGTCGGCGTTCGAACGCCCGCCGCGGAGCTACCGGCGCGGGCCGAGGCGATCCGGGTCGCCGTTCTCGAAGCCGGCGCCCGGGAAGTTGCCGCGACGGCGCATGATGATGGCGCGATCGGGGCCGTCCACGATGCCGCCCTGCTCGCGTTTCTCGCCTCGGCGTGGGTCGACTGGGCTGCAGCGGGGCTCCCGGATGATCCGGGACAGGATCAGGTGGTGCCGTACATCTTCCCGCACCCGGGCCTGCTCGGCGACCTCGAGCCCATGCTGCCGGCGGCGACCTGGGCTCGCCCCGGGGCGTTCTGCTTCGACACGATGACGCTGATCGGGCCTGGCACCTGGGGGGCGGCTCGGGCCGCCGCGGATGCGGCGCTCACGGCGGGAGACCTCGTCGCCGACGGGGCGCGCCTGGCCTACGCCTGCACCCGGCCGCCCGGCCACCACGTCACCCGAGCAGCCTACGGCGGATCGTGTTACCTCAACAACGCTGCGATCACTGCCCAGCATCTGCGGGCGCGTGGTGCAGCGCGGGTGGCGATCGTCGACATCGACGCCCATCACGGCAACGGCGCGCAGTCGATCTTCTGGGAACGGAACGACGTCTTCACGGCCTCGGTGCACATCGATCCGGCAACGGGGTGGTTCCCTCACTTTCTCGGCGGCGCCACCGAGCGGGGCGGCGGCGCCGGCCTCGGCTCGAACCTGAATGTGCCCTTGCCCCCGGGCGCGCGCGACGACGAATGGCTGCGCGCGGTTGCCGAGATCGCGCAGGCGGCTCGCGCGAGCGGCGCCGAGGCCCTCGTGCTGGCGCTCGGGGTCGATGCGGCCGGCGGCGATCCCGAGAGCCCGCTCGACGTTACGGCGCGTGGCTTTCGCGACGCGGGTCGGCTGATCGGCCAACACGGCCTCCCGATCGTCGTCGTACAGGAAGGCGGCTACGATCTCGCCTCGATCGGCGGGCTCGTGCTCGCGACCTTGCAGGGACTCCAGGAAGGCAGTGGAAATGCCTGAACCGCTCGACGTGTGGCTCGGCAAGGACGAGGTGGAGGGTGTCCCCTCGCAGCCACGCAAGGATCTGAAGCCGCCCGCGAACTGGCGGCTCGAGGCGGTTGCCGCGACAGAGCGACCCCGGTCACTGACGATGGGCGCCGACGGCCGCACCGCCGTGTTCATCCAGGATCGCGAGACCTCAGACGTGTGGCTGATCGAGCTCGACGGGGACAGCTGCGCGCCGCCGCAGCGGGTCACCACAGGCCGCGATCCGATGCCGTACTGGGAGGACACCGAGCCACGGCTGTCGCCGGACTGCTCGACCGTCGCGTACGCCGACCAGGGCTTCGTCTGGGTCGTCGCTGCCGCGGGCGGGCCACCGCGGAAGCTCGCCGAGGCGGGCAGCCCGGTGTGGCTCGGGAACGACCGGCTCGTCGTCTCGGTCGAGCGCGAGGACACCTCGAGGCTCGCCGTGTTCGACGTCGCGGACGCGTGGCCGCGACGACTTTGTGGCTCTGAGCCACTTGCGCAGCCGGTGGTCGCGGAGCTCGAGCACTACGGCGACGAGTGGGGCGCCGCGGTGTCTCCCGACCGAACGGCCGTCGCATTCGTGTTCACGCCGCGCAACGACCTGCTCCGCGGCGAGATCCGCGTCGTGGATGTCGAGACCGGCGCCGTCCGCGCGCTGACCGGCGCCGACGCGATCGGCGACAAGGCGCCTGCGTGGTCGCCCGACGGAGGTCAGATCGCTTTCGCGTCAGAGCGCAGCGGCTGGTACGAGCTCCATCGCATCGCCGCCGATGGCACCGGCGAGAGGCAGCTCACGCACGACGGCGCCGATTTCACCGAGCACGCCTGGTCGCCGGACGGGGCCACCATCGCGGCCGTCCGCTGCCGGCGCAACCGCTTCGATCTCGTCACGGTCGACGTTGCGAGCGGTGCGGTGACTCTGGTCGCCGAAGGCGGCTCGTGGGGAGCGCCGCAGTGGACTGCGACCGGCGCGTTGCTCGGCACCTACGAGGACGCGGCCACGCCGGCCGAGCTCCGCCTCGTCAGCGGTGGAGCGACCCACACGCTGCATGCACCCGCACCGCGGGCCGTTCGTGCAGCTCCGCACGTGCGTCCCGAGGACGTCACCTACACGTCGTTCGACGGCGTCGAGATTCCCGCGTTCCTCTTCCGGCCGCCGGGCGCCTCGGCCGATGCTCCCGTGCCTGCCGTCGTCTACCCGCACGGCGGCCCCACGAGCTACTACGGCGACGAGTGGGACGGTCACGCCCAGTACTTCATCGAGAGGGGCTATGCGTGGCTCGCGATCAACTTCCGCGGCTCGACCGGGTACGGGCGCGACTTCGAGCGGCTCAACCACGGCGACTGGGGCGTGGGGGACACGAAGGACTGCCTCGCCGCGGCCGACTACCTCCGCACCCTCGACTGGGTCGCCGGCGACCGGCTCGGCATCTTCGGGGCGAGCTACGGCTCGTACATGGCGCTGCTCGCGGTCACCGACGACCCGGAGCACCGCTTCCGCTGCGCCGTCCCGAAGTACGGCGACTGCGACATCCTCACCTCGTGGGCGCAGGGCGACCGCGAGGGCGTGCAGGACATGGGGCGGATGATGGCACCGCCCGCGCAGGATCCGACCGCGTATCGCGCCGGCTCCCCGGTGCATCGGCTCGCCAACATCGAGGTGCCGCTCCTGATCGCGCACGGCGAGCTCGATGCCCGGGTCAATCCGAAGCAGTCCGAGGAGCTCGTCCAGGAGCTGCGCCGGATCGGTGGCAAGACGTTCGAGTACCTGACCTACCCGACCGAAGCCCACGGCTTCCTACGTGTCGGGCCGCAGCTTCACTTCTATCGCCGCCTCGAGCGGTTCCTCGACTGGTACCTGATGTGAGGCATCACGCCTCGATGCGAGATAGTGCTGACACGCGAGCAACGAAAACGACGCGAGACAAGGAGCATTCGAGATGAGAGCACGCACGGTGATGGGGCTGGCTCTGGCGGCGATCGTCGTCACGGCAGCCCTCGGCTGCAGCGGCGGCGGCTCGTCGAGCAGCGACACGACTGCCGGCACGACAACGACCACCGCGGGTGCGTCGTCGAGCGGGGTGCTCCGGATCGGCACGGTCAATTACATCGACTCGCTGAACCCGTTCAACTACATCGAGGCGCAGGCGACGAACGCGATGATCATGATCTACCCGCAGCTCGTCCAGTACGGACCGGGAATGAGTTCGAGGGTGACTGGGCGAACTCGTGGACGACGTCGGCCGACGGCAAGGACTGGACGTTCAAGCTGAAGCCCGACACGAAGTGGTCGGACGGCCAGCCGTTGACGGCTGCCGATGCGGCCTGGACGATCAACACCACCGTGAAGTACGCCGATGGCCCGGCCGCGGTCGCGGCGGCGGCGCTCGCGCACGTGAAGAGCGCCAACGCGCCGAACGCGACGACGCTCGTGATCCACTACGCCTCGCCGGTCGGCAACGTGCTGGCCCAGCTCGAGACGTTCTTCGTGCTGCCGAAGCACGTCTGGCAGTCGAAGGTGGGCGCCGACGGCAAGGGGCTGAAGACCTTCCACCCGGAGCTCCATCTCCCGATCGTCAGCGGGGGCGCGTACACGATCTCGCAGTACGAGAAGAAGGGGACGACGGCGTTCAAGCCGTACGCGGACTTCTACGGCCCGCCCTCCGCCGCGTCCGGGGTTGCGCTGACGTACTACACGAACTCCGACGCGGTGATCGCCGACCTCGAGGGCGGTCAGCTCGACTGGGCCGACCAGGTGCCGTTCAAGGCGGTCAACGCGGTGAAGAAGAGCGGCAAGGCCGTCGTGACCACGATCCCCGGCGCCGAGACGACCAACATCACGTGGAACTCGAACCCGGCGAAGACGAAGAACCGGGAGCTCCTCAACCCGGCTGTCAAGCGGGCGCTCTCGATGTGCGTCGACCGCGACCAGATCATCGACGTGGTCTTCGCCGGTTACGCAACCAAGGTCGAGAGCCTCGTCGGGCACATCTCCGGCGACCTCGAGAATCCGAACCTCGGCCCGCTGACCTACGACTGTGCGGCTGCCAACACGGCACTGAACCAGCTCGGGTTCAAGCGCGGGTCGAACGGCATCCGGATGGTGCCCGCAACGACCGGTGCGAACGCCCAGGCGGCGCACCCGATGCAGTACGAGATCCTCACCCCGACGTCGACCGACTTCAACGTCGATCGTGAGTTCTCGATCGTTCAGCAACGGCTTCGCGAAGCTCGGCGTCAAGGTGACCCAGAAGGTCGGCGGCGACACGACTGCCACCTACGCGCTCGAGACGGGCGACTGCTCGGGGCCGGAGAGCAAGCAGTACACCGGCTTCGATATCGCGATGTGGGATTGGGTGGGGTACATCGACCCCGACTTCATGCTCTCCGTCGTGACCAAGGGCCAGTGGTGCTCGTGGAGCGATACCGGGGTGAACAACCCGGCGTACGACAAGCTCTACGACCAGCAGGGCATCACGGTCGATCCTGCCAAGCGCAAGGCGCTCGTCTACCAGATGCAGAAGATCATCTACGACAACTTCTACTACACGCAGCTGGCAAACGAGCTTGCGATCGATGCCCACGCGAAGAACTGGACGGGCTTCGATCCGCAGCTGAGCGGCTACTCGAAGCCCTACTACACCGCGCCCCACGAGATGTGAGCCGATGAGTCGCCGGAGAGGAGCAGGAGCACGTTGACGTGAGAGGATCCGACTACGTCGTGAAGCGGATCGCGTACGCGATCCTGACGGTCTTCATCGCGATCACTCTCAACTTCGTGCTCTTCCGCGCCCTCTCCGGCGACGCGGTCTCGGCATTGCGCTGCAAGCAGTGCAGCAAGGCATTCAAGGAGGAGCAGCGCCGCGACCTTGGGCTCGACCAGTCGAAGTGGGTGCAGTACAGGCTCTATCTCGGCTCGCTCGCTCGCGGCGACCTCGGCAGGCTCGGTGCCTTCCGAGAAGCCGATCTCCGGCGAGCTTGCCGAGCCGATCAAGAACTCACTGCCGATGATCGCCCTCGGCACGCTGTTCGCGATCGTCTTCGGCACGCTCGTCGGGGTTGTCGCGGCGTGGCGCCGCGGCACGTTTGCCGACAAGGGGAGCCTCTATACGGCGCTCGGGTTCTACTCGATGCCGACGCAGTGGCTCGGCCTGATGTTGATCTTCTTCGTCGCAGGTGCCGTCGGCCTGCCTACGTCCGGCATCAAGACGCCGACGCTCGGGTTGTTCGCGGACGCGTCGACCTGGGACATCTTCGTCGACCGGCTGCAGTCACATGATCCTGCCCGCGCTGACGCTCGGGCTCGTGCTCTACGGCGACTACGCGCTGATCGTGCGCTCGGCGATGCTCGAGACCCTCGGTGAGGATTACGTCCTGACCGCGCGCGCCAAGGGGCTGAAGAATTGGACGATCGTGCGGAGGCACGGGTTGCGGAACGCGATGCTTCCGATCATCACGCTCGTGGCGTTGTCGCTCGGTTTCATCATCGGCGGCTCGATCACCGTCGAGTACGTGTTCTCGTACCCGGGCCTCGGCCTGCTGACCGTGGAGGCGATCGACAAGCGCGACTTCCCGTTGCTGCAGGCGATCTTCATGCTGCTGACGTTGTCGGTGATCGTGTTCAACCTGATCGCCGACCTGCTCTATTTCAAATTCGATCCCCGGGTTACGGCATGAGAGCGACGGCGTGAGGGTGACAGCATGAGCCTGATCGAGCCGCTCCAGTCGGCCGACCCCGAGGCGCTCGCCGAGGGGATCTCTCGGAGCGGACGCCCCGGCTTCCTGCGGTCGGCCCTCCTCGGCAACCGGCAGGCGATGGTCGGGCTCGGGGTGCTCGTGTTCTTCATCGTGGTGGCGCTGTTTGCACCATGGCTCGAGCCGTACGATCCGCGGGCCAAGACAGGGCCGGTGTATGCGCCCCCGAGCGGCGCGCACTGGCTCGGAACCGACGACGGCGGCGTCGACATGCTCTCGCTCGTCATCGCCGGCTCGCGCGTCTCGCTCGGTGTCGGCTTCCTCGCGGCGCTCGTCGCGATGCTGATCGGCGGGACAGTGGGCGTGCTGTCCGGCTTCTTCGGCGGCACGACCGACACGATCCTCATGCGCTTCACGGACTACATGCTCGTGATCCCCGACATCCCGTTGATGATCATCGCCGCCGCGCTGTTCGGCCGGAACCTGACCAACATCATCGTGATCATCGGGGTCATCTACTGGACGAGCACCGCCCGGCTGATCCGGGCGCAGGTGATCACGGTGCGCGAGCGCGTCTACGTGAAGCGCGCGCGGGCGCTCGGGGCCGGGAACCGGCGGATCGTGCGCAAGCACGTGCTGCCTCAGGTCGCTCCGCTCCTGATCGCCAACACCGTGCTGATGATCGCGCTCGCGATCTTCGCCGAGACGTTCATCACCTTCCTCGGACTCGGCGATCCGAGCACGATCTCGTGGGGTCGCCTGATCGAGAACGCGTTCACCGGCGAGGCGACGATCAACAACGCCTGGTGGGCGATCGTGCCCCCGGGGGTCTGCGTCACGATCGTGATCCTGGCCTGCACCATGGTGGGCCAGTCGGTCGAGGACTCGCTCAACCCGCGACTGCGCGTCGGTCACGTCTCGGTGCGACGCTTCCGGATGCGGCCGGTCGGCGGCAAGGGGGGCGCCGAGTGACCGGGGAGCCGCTCGTCAGAGTCGAGGATCTGCACGTCTGGTTCGAGCTGCCGGACGGCCGCGAGCTCCACGCGGTGCAGGGCGTGACCTTCGAGCTCAACGAGGGCGAGCGGATGGGTCTCGTCGGCGAGTCCGGCTGCGGCAAGACGACGACGATCCTCGCGATGATGGGGCTCTTGCCCGCGAGCGCATCGGTGGCGGGCAAGGTGATCCTGGCCGGCGAGGACATCCTCGCGCGCGGCGAGGACTCGATCAGCCCGCACCGATGGACGGACATCTCGATGGTCTTCCAGGGCGCGATGAACGCGTTCAACCCGGTAAAGACGATCGGCGACCAGATCGCCGAGCCGATGGAGTTCCACGGCTTCTCGTCGGGCAAGGACGCGCGGCTGCGGGTGGGGGAGCTGCTCGAGCTCGTCGGCATCTCGGCCGACCGGGCCGACCGCTATCCGCACGAGTTCTCCGGTGGCATGCGCCAGCGGGCCGCCATCGCGATGGCGCTTGCCTGCTCGCCGAAGGTGCTGCTCGCCGATGAGCCGACGACGGCCCTCGACGTGATGGTGCAGGCCCAGATCCTGGATCTTCTGCTGAGCCTCAGCTCGACGCTCGGCAAGGAGCTCGGGCTGACGGTGATCCTCGTCACCCACGATCTCCCCGTGGTGGCGCAGGTCTGCGATCGCGCGGCGGTGATGTACGCGGGCGAGATCGTCGAGATGGCCGAGATGTCGGCGATCTACCATGACCCACGGCACCCCTACACGCGGATGCTGTTCGCGGCGACGCCTGACCTGCTCGGTGACGACGAGGTGATCTCGATCCCGGGCGCTCCTCCGCGGCTCGACTCGGAGATCGTCGGCTGCCCGTTCCGGCCCCGGTGCGACTCGGCCTTCGAGCCGTGCGCGACGGTGCACCCGCGCCGCCTCGAGCCGAGACCGAGGCATGAGGCCCTCTGCCACCTCAACGACGAGTCGATGAAGGCGGCGACATGACGACTCCGGCCGGCTCTCCTCCGCCTGCGCTGCTCGAAGTCGAGGATCTCGTCACGCAGTATCCGATCCCGCGCGGCATCCTCGGTGCGATCAAGCGACGGCCGCAGCTCACGGTGCACGCCGTCGACGGCGTCTCGTTCTCGGTCGGTGAGGGCGAGATGGTGGCGCTCGTCGGCGAATCCGGGTGTGGCAAGACGAGCACGGCCCAGACGGTGGTTCGCATGGTCGAGAGCAACTCGGGCTCGATCCGGTTCCGTGGCACGGAGCTTCGTAGCCTCGGTGCTAGCGAACTACGGCCTTTTCGCCGCGAGATCCAGATCATCTACCAGGACCCGTACGAGTCGCTCGACCCACGGTTCACCGTCCGCGACACGATCGAGGAGCCGATCCGCGTGCACGGGCTCGCCTCGTCCGCCTCGGGGCGGGAGGCCAAGGTGCACGAGGCGATGGAGCGCGCCGGTCTGACGCCGCCGGAGCTCTTCATCGACCGCTTCCCGCACGAGCTCTCCGGTGGGCAGCGCCAGCGCGTCGCGATCGCCGCAGCGCTCGTGCTCGAGCCGAAGCTCTTGATCGCCGACGAGCCCGTCTCGATGCTCGACGTCTCGGTTCGGGCAGGCATCCTGGCGCTGCTCGACAGCCTGCGCCGCGACGGAATGGGCGTGTTGATGATCACCCACGATCTCTCCACCGCGGCCCACTTCGCCGACCGCATCGCGGTGATGTACCTCGGGCGAATCGTGGAGGAAGGCCCTGCGCGCGACGTCGTCCGCAATCCGCAGCATCCGTACACGAAGGCGCTGATCTCGGTCGTGCCGCGGCGTGATCCCGACCAGCAGACAACGCCGCAGATCCTCAAGGGCGAGACGCCCAACCCGGTGCATGTCCCGTCCGGCTGCCGGTTCCACCCACGTTGCCCGGTGGCGGAGGATCGTTGTCGCGAGATCGACCCCGAGCTGCGCGAGGTCGCCGGCGTCGCGCCGGCGCATCGGGCCGCCTGCATCCTGCTTCAGGACGGGTGACAGAACGCACCCGGCCACCCGGGTTTCGTCCCTACGCGAGCTGCCGCTCGAACACGCGCTCGAACCGCCGCTCCCGGTAGAACGCCGTCTCGCCCGGCTCCGGCCCGAGCTCCTCGGCGATCAGCGTGATCACGACGTGGTAGGCCCCGGCATCCGAGCGCACGTCGAGCGTTGCCTCGGTGCGCACGTCCGCCTCGGGCCACGTGATGCGGTAGGTGGTGCGGCCACGCGCCCATGCACGCGCGGGATCGACCTTCGAGACCCCGGTGGTGCCCTCGTACCGCTCCTCCACGCGCGCGCCGAACGGCGCCGCGTAGTTCGAGCCGGAGCCGGTGACGCACCGTGCCTCGTGGCCGAGCTGGTCGTCCTCGAGCCTCCAGACGGTCGGAGGCTGATCGTGATCCGATTCCGGCGCGTGCGTGTCCTTGCCGGTGGTCGGCGGCAGGATCGGGGCGGGCAGCGGTGAGGGGCCGTCGAGGACCGGTAGCACGAGCTCGACACTGGCTCGATCGACCTGCAACGGCGAGCCGTCCGGCGGTGGCCAGATGTTCGGCCAGTCGGCGCCGGCGAGCGAGAGTCGCACGCGATGACCCGGCTCGAAGATCCACGAGGTCGCCTCGAGCTCGATCTCGACCTCGGTCGGGACAGCGGGCTCGAGTGCAACCGGCGCGTCGTGGCCACTTCGGTGCGTCAGGTTGAGCAGTCCCCGCGCGGCGAGGGCGGAGGTGCCGTCGGGGAAGACGTCGCAGAGCTTGGCCGACAGGTACGCAACGGGCACGGGGGAGGTGACGGTGAGTCGCACCCGTGGATGCCCCATGACGTCGAGGTCGGCGGCGAGCGGCTCCCAGTCATAGGTCAGCGAGAGCGCGTCGTCGACGCGCTGGTCGTCGGGAAGCCCCCAGGGAAGGCGCCCGGCGCACGAGATCCAGGCCATCTGTCCCACATCGCCGCGGACGTGGATCGTGTCGGCGCCTGCACCGTCGGGCCGCAGCACCTGCTGGGTGAGCCGCTCCGGAGGCCAGGTGGCCTCGCTGCGCCACTCGCCGCGCATCTCCGCCAGGTCGGGTTCGGGCAACGTCGAGCGGCGCGCGAACACCGCGATCGGCGGCTCGTCGTCGATGCCATTCTCCTCCCCGGCCAGCCAGCGCCGAAACCACCGGATCAGCTCGGGGACGAGGTCGATGTGCGGCCCTGGCAGCGTGGTGGCGGTCGAGCCGTGCCCCCAGGGCCCGAGGATCACGCGCCTCGGGCACGCGAGCGCCTCGAAGCCGCGGAACGCGATGTTCGTGTAGCCGTCTGCCCAACCGGCCACGATCATCGTCGGGCACTCGATCCGGTCGTAGTCGGGTCGGACCGAGCCATGCCGCCAGTACGGGCCGTCGACCTGCTCCTCGAACCACTTGACGAGCCACGGCTCAGCATCGTCGACGCGCCGCTCCCACTGCTCGCGCCAGCCGGGGCCGAATACGGCCGGCACCGGCGGCAGCGCGTTGCCGGCGACCATGTAGAGCTCGTAGTCGATCAGGTCGATCGCCTTCAGCGCCCCGCCCATGTAGTGGACGTCGTCGTTGTAGCGGTCGTCCGACGCGTAGATCGGGACGATCGCGTGGAGTGCGGGCGGTCGCAGGCAAGCGACCTGGAGCGAGTTGAAGCCCGACCAGGACGTTCCGACCATCCCGACCCGTCCGTTCGACCACTCCTGCTCGGCGAGCCAGGCGATCACCTGGCAGATGTCGTCGAGCTCGGCTTCGGTGTACTCGTCGGTTGCGATTCCCTCGGACGAGCCCGTGCCACGGATGTCGAGCCGGCACACGGCGAAGCCGCCTTCCTCGCAGAGACGCTCGTACTCCGAGGCGTACGCCGAGGTGAGGTCGTCCATTCGGTAGGGGAGCGCCTCGATCACGACCGGTGCGGGGCGCTCGTCGGGCAGCCACAGCTGCGCCGCGAGGCGCGTGCCGTCGGCCACGGTGATGAACGCGCGCCGGTGCTCCATGGTGCAATCCTCCCAGGTAGGGTCGAGCGGCGGTGCACCTGCAACCGACAGCCGAGCAGCTCGCGCTGCGGGCGGATGCGGCGGCCTTTTGTGCCGGCTTGCGGCCCCTGCTCGAAGCGGACACCGAGTGGTGGCGTCAGGGGATGCTGTCCGACGGCGACTCGGTCGCGGTCAACCGCGCGCTCGGCGAGGCAGGCTGGATCGGAATGTCGTGGCCGGTCGAGCTCGGCGGGCGGGGGCTCTCGCGGCTGACGGCAACGCTCGTCGAGGAGGTGCTCGGCTACCACTGGCTGCCGCTCTCCTCGTACCTTCTCTCGTACAAGACGATCGGTGCGGCGATCGAGCGCTTCGCGTCTCCCGCGCTCGTGCAGCGGCTGCTGCCTCCGATCGCCCGGGGGAGCTCGTCTTCTGCCAGGGCTTCTCGGAGCCCGGGGCAGGTAGCGACCTCGGAGCGCTGACGACGAGGGCCGAGCTCCGTGGTGACAGCTACGTCGTCACCGGCCACAAGATCTGGACATCGAGCGCTCAGCTTGCAGACTGGATCTACCTCGCCGTTCGTACCGATCAGGACGCGAAGCACCGCGGCATCTCCGTGCTCGTCTGCCCGGTCGATACTCCGGGGATCGAGGTGCGAACGTTCCCGACCCTCGGCGGTGGCTTCCTCTGCGAGACGTTCCTCGACGGAGTCGAGATCCCCGCCGCCAACCTCGTGGGCGAGCTCAACGGCGGTTGGGACATCCTCATGTACACCCTCGATTTCGAGCGGGTCACGGCCGAGAAGATCGGTGGCGCAGCGTGGGTGCTCGACGCGGTCGAGGAGCGGCTCCGTGCGACCGACCGGCTCGACGGCGACGCCCGGCGTCGTCTGCTCGACCTGCGCGGCGAGCTCGAGGCGGCGCGGCTGCTCTCGTTCCGCGCCGCCGACGTGCTCGACCGAGGGCTCCCGGGCAGCTCGTCGTCAGCCATGGCCAAGCTCGCCGGTGCGCGGCTGATGCAGAGGGTGGGCGATGCGTCGATCGACCTGCTCGGCCTCGAAGGCCTTGCGGATGCGTCGGCTGCAGCAGCAATCCAGGGCCGCGCAGCCGCGCTCTATCGCGCCTCGGTCGGCTCGACGATCGCCGGCGGCACTGCCGAGGTGCAGCAGCTCGTGATCGCGCGTCGAGGTCTAGGCCTGCGATGACGTTGCCGCTCGAAGGTGTGCGGGTCGTCGAGGTGGCGCAGTACGTCGCGGGGCCGCTTGCCGGGTCGCTGCTCGGTGAGCTCGGCGCCGAAGTGATCAAGGTCGAGCCGCCGGGCGGCGACGCCTATCGGCACGTGATGCCGGTTGCAGGTGGCTTCGGGCGCTACTTCGTCCCGCTCAACCGGGGCAAGCGCTCGGTCGTGCTCGACCTCAAGTCGGCCGCCGGCCGCGCCTCCCTGGCGCGGCTCGTAGGCACGGCCGACGTCGTGATTCACAACGCGCCGCCGCCGCGGGCTGCGGCTTTCGGCCTCGGCTGGGATGGGCTGCATCTCGCGCACCCGGCGCTCGTCGTCGGCGCCGTGACGTCGTTCGGCCCCCACGGGCCGCTCGGCGGGATGCCCGCGTACGACCTGGTCGCGCAGGGCCGCTCGGGCCTCCTCACCTCGCATGCCTCGGCCGGCGACCGGGTGCCCGTGCGTGCCGGTGGCATTCCGATGGCCGATCTCACTGCTGGCCACCTGCTCGCGTCCGGCGTGCTCGCGGCGCTCGTGCGCTCGCGGACGATGGGCGAGGGGCAGCTCGTCGAGGTCTCGCTGCTCGGCGCGGCACTCGCGGTGCAGATCCAGGATCTCGTGTGGCTCGACGATGAGGCCGACGGCGCCGCTGCCGCCGCCACGCGTGGCGATCTCGAGGCGCGCGCCGACGAGATAGCGGGTGGCCTCGCGATGAACCCGTACTACCGCTGCTACGAGGCGGCGGACGGCTTTGTCGCCCTCGCGTGCCTCAACCTCGCGCAGCGCGCCGCGTTCCTGGCGCTGTTCGACCTCGACGACTCGACGATCGCCGCACCCGATCTCGTGCCCACCGATCCCGTCGTGCTCGCCGAGAAGCAGCGGCTGACCGCCACCGTCGAGCGGGAGATCGCGGCCGCCCCCGTGGAGGAGTGGCTCGCGCGATGCGGCGCTGTCGGCGTTCCCGTTGGCCCCGTGCTCTTCCGCGAGACGGTGCACGCCGACGCACAGGTGCGCGCCAATGGGCTCATCCGGGACGTCGCTCAGCCCGGGCTCGGGGTCGTGACGATGCTCGGCGGCGTCTTCCGAGTCGACGGGGCCGATCCCGCCGAGACGCGACCGGCACCGACCCTCGGAGCCGACACCCATGTGGTGCTCGCGGAGCTCGGGGCATGAGATTCGCCGTCGATCCCGAGCTCGAGTTGTTCGCGCAGTCGGTGCGTGGCGCGATCGGCGACTGGGAGCCGCCGCTCGAGCCGACATTTGGCACCTGGCAGGACGACCGCGACGATGCGCTTGCGGAAAGGCTCTCGAGCGTTGGCTTCGGTGAGCTCTGGGCGGATCCGGCGCTCCTCGCGCCGGCGGTCGCCGGCGGCATCGAGCTCGGCCGGGCCGTGGCGCCGCTCAGTCTCGTCGACGACGCGACGCTCGGTGGGCCGCTCGCGATCGACGGCCGCGTGCGTCACGGCGTCGGACGCGTCGAGGGAGGCGATCACGAGCCGACGCTCGACGGTACGGGCACGCTGCGCGGCGTCCACGGGGCAGCTTCGCCGGACCCGGCCCGTTTGCCCGTGTGGGGCGCCGTGACGCTCGCCTATCTCGCAGGTCTCGCCGACGGCGCCCTCGCGAAAGCGGTGGAGCACGCGCGGTCGCGCGAGCAGTTCGGTGCGCCGCTCGCGGCGCTACCGGCCGTGCAGGGCCGCCTCGCGGATGCCGCACTGGCGCGGGACGGTCTCCTGATCTGCGCATGGGCGGCGGCGGTGCCCGACGCGGGCTTCCCGGCCGCGACGCTCGCCTGGGCGGGTGGCGCCTGCCGCGAGGTGACCGCGCACGTTCAGCAGGTTCACGGCGGCGTCGGCTTCGCGCTCGAGGGAGGGGTGCACCGCTACTACCGGCGCGCGAAGAGCGTGCAGGTGTGGGTCGATGCGCTGCTCAGGCGGTCCCTGGACGTGTGAGCCCGCCAGGCTAGGACAGCAGCCGCAGCAAGAGCGGCGCCAGGATGATCTTGAGGATCATCGCCAGGGGGACGACCGTCGCGTAGGCGACGTTGATGTCGCTGTCATCCTCGGTCTGCTCGGACGCATAGGCAAGCACCGCGGGCTGCGTCTGCATCCCGGAGATGACTCCCATGAGCGCTTTCGGTGGGAGATGGAGCACGAGCGTCCCGATCAGCACCGTCGCCGTCGACGCGGTAGCCGCGACGACGACCGAGGCCGCGATCACGCTGATGGCAGCCCTGCTCAGAATCGTGTCGCCGAAGGCATCGCCGGCGTTGACGCCGATTCCCGCCAGGAAGAGGACCGTGCCGAGCTGCCGCAGCGTCAGGTTCGCGGAGTGTGGGAGCTGCCAGACGAGCGGCCCCGTGCGGCCGAGCGCACCGAGCACGAGGCCGACGATCAGCGGCCCACCGGCGAATCCGAGCGCGAAGCTTCCTCCCCCGGGCAGGGGCACCTCGATCGCGCCGAGCAAGAGGCCGAGGGCGATGCCGACGCTGATCGAGAGGACGTCGAGCTCGCGCAGCTCTCGGTATGAGTCGCCGAAGAACCGGGCGATCTGTGGCATCTCCTCGGGAGGAGCGACAACGCGTACCCGGTCGCCGAGCTCGAGCACGAGCCCGGGGGCTGCAACCATGTCGACGTCGCCGCGGCGGACGCGGGTCACGGTGGCGCCGAGCCCCGACTGCAGGTGCAGATCGGCAATGCTGGCTCCGGCAACGGCAGGGTTCGAGACGACGAGACGTCGAAAGTCGACGGCGCCGCGCTCGAGTTCGACCCGCTCCAGGCTCGCCTGTCCGAGACGAACGATGGCCTCTTCGACGGCCTCGGTGGGCCCGACGATTGTGACCAGGTCGCCGGGGACGAGAACGAATTCGTCGTCGGCGACGAACTGCAATCCGTCCCGCTTGACGCGCCCGAACGCGACCGTGTCGGCACTGAGCTCCTGCTGCTCTCTGAGCGTCCCGAGACCTCCGTGCTCGACGAGCGCCGTTCTGACGACGATGCCACCGCTCGGCCCGGTCGGCTCGCTCGCGCGTCGGCGTCGCGAGACCAGGAAGACCGCCAGTAGCGAGATCGTCACGCCGACCGGATAGCCGAGGGAGTAGCCGACGAGGATGTGGCCCGCTGCCGCGTCGAAGCTCTCTTTCGTCTCGATCCCCTTGAGCGCCTCGAGGGATGCTGCGAGGGCCGGCGTGTTGGTGAGGCCACCGGCGTAGGCGCCCGAGGTGGCGCCTGCCCCGAGTCCGAGAGCAAGCCCCGTGGCGGCGATCGTGCCCGCGGCTGTGGTCACCGCTACGAGGACGGCGACGTTGGCGCCGACGCCGCGCCGACGGAGCGCGGAGACGAATCCAGGCCCGGCGGCGAGACCGACCGTGTAGACGAACAGGACGAGGCCGAGCGTCCACAGTGAGCGTGGCACCTTCAGCTGCGGATCCGCCATACCGAACGCAAGCCCGGCGAACAGGACAGCGGCGACACCGAAGCCGAACCCTCCGATCCGGATGCGGCCCGCGAGGTACCCCACGGCCGCGACGACGAAGACGAGGAGGAGCGGGTTGTCGCGGAGAGCGCTCACAGCGATCGACACTACGCGACGATGTCTGATGGAGACGGCTGGGGATCGATCGTCACACATCCGTCCGAATGGACAACTGGTGCGGCGGCGTGCGCCGCTCTAGCCTGGGAAGCCATGCGTGCTGCCCTTCTCCTTGCCGATCCCGACCCGCACGAGCCGGGGTATCTGGAGCGGAACCTGAGCTCGGACGGGTTCGACGTGCTCGAGGCCGGCTGGAGCGCGCAGGCGCTCGACATCGTCGAACGGTCGCGCCCGGACATCGTGCTCGTGGGCGAGGCGGAGCTCTGTGCGCGACTACGTGAGGGCGCGCCCGGCCGCCGCTGGGATCGGAACATCCCGGTGATCGTGCTGACTGCCTCTGGCGCCGATCCCGTCGAGCGGGTGCGGGCGTTCGAGCGTGGGGCGGACGACGTTGCCGAGCGTGAGCTCTACCCCGAGCTCGTGGCCCGGATCCGAGCCGTCCTGCGGCGGGCGACCGCAGGCCCGGCGGACGTGTTGGAGGTGGAGGAGCTGCTCGTCGATCGCCGGGCGCGGCAGCTGCGGGTGCGGGGTATCTGCGTAGCCCTCGCCGGCCGTGAGTTCGACCTGGCGGCACACCTCGCGAGCGAGCCGCATCGCGTGTTCACGAAGGACGAGCTCCTGCGAGATGTTTGGGGCTACAGCGGCCGGCTCGTGACGAGAACCGTCGATTCCCACGCCTCGCGCCTGCGCAGCAAGCTCCGCGCGGCCGGCGCCGAGACTCCCTACGTGATCAACGTCTGGGGCCGCGGCTACCGGCTGCTCGAATGATCCTCGTCAGCCCCTGCGCACGCCGGTGACGACGATGTAGCGGCGCTCGACGCTGATTCCGTCGTCGGCGCGGTAGCTCTCGAAGTACGCGGTCATGTCGGCGTCGAGGGCCGCGCGCTGCTCGTCGTCGAGCGACGACCAGAGCGTGAACGACGGGCCGTAGTTGTCGCGGAAGACCTCCCACATCTCGCTGCCGTCGTCGCCCTCGTGGCGCGTGTCGAGCTCGGTGAACGAGAGGTCGAACGCGTCGCCGAGCATCGACTCGACGTAGGCCTCGTTGCCCCACTGGAACGGCGACCCGACGCCGGGAGGTGGTGTGGGCATGTAGGGCATCATCGCCGTGAACATCTCGCCGACGCCGCTCTCCTTGCGCCAGGCCGTCAGGCCCACGCGGCCCCCCGGCCGGCAGACCCGCGCGAGCTCGTGGGCAACGCGCTCGTGGTCGGGTGCGAAGATCACGCCGACCGACGAGGAGACGACGTCGAACGAGGCATCGTCGTAGTGCAGGTTCTGGCAGTCGGCCACCTCGAGCGTGAGGTCGAGGCCGATCTCCGCCGCGCGACGCTCCGCCGTCTCGACGAGCCTCGGTGAGAGGTCGGAGCCGGTCACGACAGCACCCGATCTGGCCGCGTGAAACGCAACGTCGCCCGCACCGCAGGCGAGGTCGAGCCAGTGCTCGCCCGGCGACGGCTCGAGGTAGTCGACGAGGGCGACGTGCATGTCGCTGATGACCTCGGCGATGTTCTCGAACGGTGCCGAGCCCCACATCACGGCCTGCCGAGCCGTCAGCTCTTCAAAAGCCATTGTGCGCTCCTTCCTGGGAGATGACCGCCACCAGTATGCGACGTTCGGTCGAAGAGCGCCACAGTGGTGTGCGATGGATAGCGTGCGGCCGTGGACACGACGCGCCGCGTGAAGATGCTGACGCTGTTCGCAACGGCCCTTGGCTCGGCCCTCGCGTTCCTCGACACAACCGTCGTGATCGTGGCGCTGCCGCGCATGGAGGAAGACCTCGCCATGGGGCTCAGCGGCCAGCAGTGGGTCTACCTCGCGTACGCGCTGTCGCTCTCGGCCTTCTACCTCGTCGGCGGCGCGATCGGCGATCGTGTCGGTCTCCGGCGCACGTTCATCGTCGGCGTCGTCCTGTTTGCGCTCGCGTCGCTGCTCACGGCGCTCGCGCCCAGTGAGGGCGTGCTCATCGGTGGGCGCGCCCTGCAGGGAGTGGGCGGCGCCGTGCTGACGACGACGAGCCTCGCGCTGCTCCGGGTCACGTGGGCGGGCGAGGCGGGTCGTGCGATCGGCCTGTGGACGTCTCTCACGGGCTTCGCGACCGTCGTTGGTTCGCCGCTCGGCGGAGTCATCGTGCAGACGACCTCGTGGCGCTGGGTCTTCCTGATCAACGTTCCACTCGCGGCCGTCACCGTCGTGCTCGCCCTTGCGGGCCGGGGCGAGGACGGGGAGACGCGCGGTCGATCGACCCTTGACCTCGTCGGATCGGGGCTCGTCGCGGTCGGCCTCCTCGGGATCGCGTACGCGCTTGTCGAGGCCCGCGACAAGGGGCTCGTCGCCGTGCTGCCCTTCCTCGCCGTCGGCGTCGTGGCGCTGGTTGGCCTCGCCGGGTGGACGTTGAGGGCGCGTGACCCGGTCGTGCCACCGGCGTTGCTCCGGGCACCGGGGCTGGCGGGCGCGAATCTCGTCACCCTCGTCATGTACGCCGCCCTCGGTGCGCACCTGCTCTTCCTGCCCGTCTATCTGCAGTTTCTCGGCTTCTCGCCAACGCTCGCCGGCCTCGTGTTCGCACCCCCGAGCATCGGCTTGATCCTGCTCGCGCCGCGGTTCGGCCGCTACGCCGACCGCAACGGGCCGAGGCTGCCGATTGCGGGCGGCGCGGCAACGATCGGCGTCGCCGTGCTTCTGCTGCTGCCTGCGACAGATCGTGGCGACGCGTGGGGGTGGGGGGTGGCGAGCATCTGTCTCTTCGCGCTCGGCCTTCCAGCCGTGGTCGCCCCGATCACGGCCGCAGCCCTCTCTCCGGCCCCGGATGACCTCGCGGGGGTGGCAGCCGGCCTCAACCAGACGGTGGCGCGTGTCGGCGGAATCCTCTCGGTCGCGGCCATCGGTGCCCTCGCGGGCGCGTTGTTCGGCGATCGTGGCGGGGTCGGCGACACGCCGTTCGATCCCTCGGCCGAGGGCGCGGTCCGTGATGCCGGTATCGTCGCGTTCCACGGTGTCGTCCTGTCGGTCGCGGCGCTTGCGTTCACCGCTTGCGTGCTGGCGGCGACCATGCTTCGCGGCCAGCGTCAGAGCAGGACGCCCTCGAGCGTGAGCAGCGCAACCTTGCGGTCGAGCCCGCCGCCGTAGCCGACGAGGCTGCCATTTGCGCCGATGATGCGGTGGCATGGGAGGACGATCGGGATCGGGTTGCGGTTCATGATCGTGCCGACCGCGCGCGCGGCCTTCGGCTTGCCCGCACGCTCGGCGAGACCGGCGTAGCGTCGCCGTCTCGCCGAACGGCACCCGGGCGAGCTCGTGGAGCACGCGCTCGCTGAACGGCGTCAGGCCGCGCAGGTCGAGCGCGAGGTCGAAGGCGTGACGGCGGCCCTCGAAGTACTCGTCGAGCTCCCGCTGCACGTTGTCGATCGACGCGGTCGACCGGAGCACCCGGCGCCCGGCCAGTCGTTCGATCCGCTCCAGCTCGACCTCGGGATCCGGATCGAACGAGATCCGCAGCAGCCCCCGGTCGGTGGCGGCGACGAGCAACTCGCCGAGGGGGCTCTCGACGAGGTCATACCCCGCCTGAAGCATGCCGCTGCGGGCGGCGGCAGCGCGGAAGCGCCGGTCGAGGTCGGCTGGAATGCTCATGTGCTCTTCTCCTTTCGCAACCGGCGCACGCCGGTCGAGGCGGCCTGACGGGCCGCATCGGGGCTCGAGTCGAGCGCCGCGGCGATCTGCTCGTAGGTGAGGTCGTACCCGTACCGCAGCACGACTGCGGCGCGCTCCTTGGGAGGCAGGCCGTCGGTGAGCTCCCCCAGATCCTCGTACGCGGGGCGCCGGTCCTCGTGGGGAAGCTCGGGCACCTCCACGGTTGCCGTCGTCCGCCGATAGACGTCGATCGCGACACGTGAGGCGATCGTCAGCACCCAGGCGCGGAGGTGCTCGCCGTGGTCGAGCCGGTCGTAGGCCCGCAGCGCGCGCAGGAACGTCTCCTGGAAGGCATCGTCGGCGCGGTCGCGATCGAGCTTCTTGCGCAGGAGCCCGAGTACCTCCGAGCAGTTCTCGGCGTAGAACGTCTCGAACGGGGGAATCGCCACGAAGGCCATCATCCGTGAAACGGCGGCGGGCACCGTGCTGTGAGATCTACGGCGGCTCCGAGTATGCGCTCACGATGCCGGTCACCGGGCGGCGGAGGATGACGGCCGCAGTGGACTCGTCCACCGCCGCACGAGTGCGTTCATCTGTGACACTGGGGTCAGATGAAGGTCGCCGTCGTGGGTCACGTCGAATGGAGCCGGTTCGCCAGGGTCGAACGACTGCCGGGGCCGGGAGAGATCGCACACTCGGCCGACGAATGGGAGGAGGCGGGCGGTGGGGGCGGAGTGGCGGCGATCCAGCTCGCGTTGCTTGCCGACGAGGCCCACCTCTTCACCGCGCTCGGCGACGACGAGCTCGGCCGCCGCTCGCGCGCCGAGCTCGAGGCGCGGGGGGTCCGCGTGCACGCGGCGCCGGACACGCGGCAGCAGCGTTGGGCCTTCGTTCACATCGACGAGGTGGGGGAGCGCACGATCACGACCGTCGGGCCGAAGCTGCGGCCGCTCGGAGCGGACGACCGGCTTCCCTGGCACGAGCTGGCGGAGATGGATGCCGTGCTCTTCATCGCGGGGGACGTCGAGGCGCTGCGTTTCGCGCGGCGCGCGCCCGTGCTGACGGCGACCGCTCGTGATCTCGACATCCTCCGTCGCGGTGCCGTCGCGCTCGATGCGCTGATCGGCAGCGGCGAGGACGAAGCCGAGCGCTACCACGCGGGTGAGCTCGACCCCGAGCCGAGCCTCGTCGTCACAACCTCCGGTGCGCTCGGCGGCTGGATGCAGCCGGGCGGCCCCTACGTCGCCGCGACCGTCCCCGGGCCTCGCGAGGATGCCTACGGCTGTGGCGACTCGTTCATGGCGGGTCTCACGTTTGCGCTCGGTACCGGGCTCGAGGCGCACGATGCCGTCGCGTTCGCCGCGCGCTGCGGCGCGGCGGCGCTGACGGGCCGCGGCGTTGCGCCGCAGCCCGTCCCGCTCTGATCCCGTCCGGTTGCCACGGGCTGCGGTGACATGTCAGTATCGGGGTGTGAGCGACTCCGGACTTCCGTCGGTCGATGTGGACACGCTCCGCGCGGCGACCGGTGCGTGGGCGACCGGCGTCGTGGTCGTCACCGCCACGCACAACGATGGCCGCGAGGCAGGGCTCGTGATGGTGAGCCTCGCGCCCGTCTCACAGGACCCGCCTCTTGTCCTCTGGAGCGTCGACCGCAATTCCGGCAGCCTCGACGTCTGGCTCGAGGCACCCGGCTTTGCGTTGCACCTCCTCGCCGACGACCAGGAGTCGCTCGCCTGGCAGTTCGCGCGCAAAGGCCCCGAGAAGTTCGACGGCCTCGACGTGCAGCGTGGCGTCGTCGGCGCACCGCTCCTCGCTGGGGCCGCGGCGACGATCGAGTGCGAGACGCACGCTCAGCACGACGGGGGCGACCACGTCATCCTCGTCGGTCGCGTCGTCGCTACGACGGTGACCGATCGCAGGCCGCTCCTGATGCACGCCGGCCGAATGCACAGCCTTCCAACCGTCCAAGCCTCTCGATAACCGAAGGAGACTCCGTGGCAAAGGCACTTCTCGACCGCGCCGACCTCAAGCTCGGCCTGTTCTCGGCGAACTGCTCGTCAGGAATGGCGGTGACGAAGATCGAGGACCGCTGGCAGGCGACCTGGGACGACAACCTGGCGCTCGGCAAGCTCGCCGACGAGGTCGGGATCGACTTCATGCTCCCGATCGCACGCTGGATCGGCTACGGCGGCGAGACGAACTTCCACGAGGGCGTGCTCGACCCCGTCGCCCTTGCTGCGGGGCTCCTCGCCGAGACCGAGCGCATTTTCGTCTTCGCCACCGTCCACACCGCGTTCAACCACCCGCTCGTCGCCGCGAAGCAGATGGCGACCGTCGACCAGATCGGCCGCGGCCGCGCGGGGCTGAACATCGTCGCGGGCTGGAACAAGCCCGAGTACGACGCGATGGGAGTCGACCTGCCGCAGGACCACGACGACCGCTACGCGTACGCCCAGGAGTGGTGGGAGATCGTGAAGCGGCTCTGGACGGAGCCGGGTCGCTACGACCACGAGGGCCGGTTCTGGCAGCTCGAGGGCATCGAGTCGATGCCCAAGCCGTACGACGGCCTCCTGCCGATCCTCAACGCCGGCTCGTCGACGCAGGGTCGCGACTTCGCCGCCCGGAACTCGAACGTCGTCTTCACGGTCGTCGGTGGCCCGGACGACGGGGCCGAGGTGGTCGCCACCGTGGAGGCAAACGCCCGGGAGAGCTACGGCCGCGAGGTCGGGGTGTTCACGCCCTCGTACTGCGTCTGCCGCGAGACGAAGGCCGAGGCCGAGGAGTTCCACCGCTGGTACGCCGACGAGAACGCCGACTGGGACGCGGTTGACAACCTGATGACGCTGCAGGGCCTCCACGCCCAGTCGTTCAGCGCCGAGATGCTCGCGATGTTCCGTCCCCGCTTCGCCGGCGGGCACGGCGTTTGCCCGCTGATCGGCTCACCGGACGACGTTGCGGCCGAGATCAAGCGGTTCCACGACGCCGGCTTCGGCGGTATGACGTTGAGCTTCGTCGATTACGTCGGCGAGCTCGAGTACTTCGCGCAGGAAGTGCTGCCGCGGCTCGAAGCGCTCGGGGTCCGCAAGCCGCGCTGAGCGATGGCGATCCGGGGCGAGACGGCTTCGGCCGTCTCGCCCCGGTCTCAGGCTTCCATCCCGCTAGCTCGACCGGTGGGATCTGCTGAGCCGCAGCAGCGAAGGTCGTGCCGGCCGGTTGGCCGGAGGAGTCGGCCTGTTGTCGGCCTCCTCGACCGCCGCGACGATCGCGTCCTCGGGCATTCCTTCGCGCACCATCCGCTCGACCATCGAGTGGAGGCGGTACGCGTCCGCAGGTGCAGACATGGTTCGCATCGCGATCCTTTCGCTTCGTTTATGGGGCGGCGGCAACGCCGATCACCGGGCATCAGAGCCCGGACCTCGAGGCCGGCAGCCGTGCCGGATCGAGTGGCCAGTACCGCCAGCCAATAGTCATTCTAGCTGCCGGGTGCCATGTCGACCAGTCATATGAGAACATATGTTCGTGTCTGTCCCGGCCACGATCCTGCACGCCGACGTCGACTCGTTCTTCGCGTCGGTCGAGCAGAGAGACGACCCACGGCTCCGCGGCAGGCCTGTGATCGTCGGCGGCTGGGTCGTCCTCGCGGCGAGCTACGAGGCGAAGGCGCACGGCGTGAAGACGGCAATGAGCGCGAGTGAAGCGCGGCGGAGGTGCCCCGATCTCGTTGTCGTGGAGCCTCGCATGCGTGTGTACTCGGAGGCGAGCAAGGCGATGTTCGCCGTCTTCGACGACGCCTCGCCGCTCGTCGAGCCGCTGTCGATCGACGAGGCATTTCTCGACGTGCGCGGGATGCAGCGACTTGCCGGATCGCCCGCCGATATCGCTGCGCGGCTGCGCCGCGACGTGCGCGAGCGCGTCGGGCTGCCGATCACGGTCGGCGTCGCCAGGACGAAGTTCCTCGCCAAGGTCGCGAGCGGTGTGGCAAAGCCGGACGGATTGCTCGTCGTCGAGCCCGACCACGAGCTCGCGTTCCTCCATCCGCTCGCGGTCGAACGGCTCTGGGGCGTCGGGCCGGCGACGGCCCGCAAGCTGCACGCCATGAGGCTGAGAACGGTGGGCGACGTCGCAGCGCTCAGCGAGGAGACGCTCGTGGCGCTGCTCGGCGCCGGCTCGGGCCGGCGTCTCTACGCGCTGGCTCGAAACCACGACACGCGGCGCGTACGGTCGGGCAAGCGACGGGGCTCGGTCGGCGCCCAACGCGCGCTCGGCCGCTCGTCGACCTCCCCGGCAGCGCTCGACGCCACGCTCGTCGGGCTCGTCGACCGCGTCACACGGAGGATGCGAGCCGCCGGGCGGATCGGGCGCACCGTCGTTCTGCGAGTCCGCTTCGGCGACTACACCCGCGCGACGCGCAGCCACACGTTGCTGCGCCCGACCGCGCAGACCATCGCGATCCTCGCCACCACCCGCGCCCTCCTCGCGGCGGCGCAGCCGGACATCGAGCGGCGTGGGCTGACCCTCGTCGGCATTTCGGTCACGAACCTCGAGAGCGACGACGCCGTCCAGCTCGCGCTGCCGTTCGCCGACGACGGGCAGGACGCGGCCGATTCGGCGGTCGATGCCGTGCGCAGGCGCTTCGGCTCGGCGGCAATCACGCGAGGGGTCCTCGTCGGCCGCGACGGCGGCTTCGAGATGCCGCACCTTCCCGACTAGCGTCCCATCCGGTCGTGTCTTTGCACGAGCGGCGGGCGCGGCTGCCGCGTGGGCCGCTCTGGCTTGCCGAGGCCTGCCTGTGGAGAGATCGTTCGTCTTTGGACACCAAGGGTGTCTCCCGGAGGGAGACACCCTTGGCCCAAGCGGACCGTCCGTTCGGGACACGGCCGGTCGCGTCGTGCCTGGAGCGTTACGGCAGCGGGCACGTTCGCGGCACGCGGCTGCAAGATCGCCGCCGCGCGCGACTGCTGACGTGTGCTGCGTTACCTCGTCACTACCCCGAGACGGCTGACCTTCTCGCAATTGTGAAGCGTGTCGTTCGCGTCGGCCCGCACGGTGTCGTAGCCGGCGCCGCAGCCGATCTGCTCCGCGTTTCCGTCGGCAGCGTCGATCGTGTCGTTGCCGGCGCCACCCTGGAACCGATCGATCCCACCGCCACCGTCGAGAGCGTCGTCGCCGTTGCCGCCACTCAAGAGGTCGTTGCCGAGGCCGCCGCTCAGGGTGTCGTTCCCGTCTGCCCCAAACAGCCGATCTGCGCCGCGACCACCGGAGAGATCGTCGGGGCCGTCGCCTCCGTTGAGACCGTCGTCACCGATGCCGCCCGAGAGGAGGTCGACGCCGTCGCCTCCGACGAGCTCGTCGTTGCCGCGGCCTCCGGAGAGGTCGTCGAAGAACGCACCGCCGATGAGGACGTCGTTGCCGAGGCCACCCTCGATGAGGTTGAAGCCGTCTCCGCCGTTGATGCGGTCGTTGCCGGGGCCGCCCGAGATCTCGTCGTCGCCGCCGAGACCGAAGATGCGATCGTTTCCCTTCCCTCCCGAGAGGGTGTTCAGGCCCGCGCCGCCGTCGATGCAGTCATTTCCGGCGAGGCCGCTGATCGTGTCGTCTCCGGCACCACCGTTGATCTTGTCGACACCGGCGGTCCCGACCAACGAGTCGGCGCCTGCCGTCGCTCCCGCACTCACGGGGCCGCAGGGGCCAGGAGCCTCGGCCGCGCCGGAGATCGAAACGCTGATCAGGCCGGCGGTGACAACTACCAACAAGAATAGAACCGAAGTATTACGCACAGATATTCCTCCCTTGAGCCGGAAATGAACACGTGGTATTTGTGCCCTTAAGGTTGGAAGCCCAACCCTTGTTCAGTGAGCAAAGGCACACGCTTTCGTGAGCGTCTACTCGCATCGATCACTTTGCGGCGTGGTTCTTCCGTTGCGTCAACCTGCTCCGGCGCCGGGACCGTGGTTACGCGGCCGTCGGTCCGAACGCCCAGCGCCCGTGTTGGGCCTGCTCGACGCCTCGGGCCAGGGTCGCCAGCGCCTGGTGCTCGGCCGGGTCGAAATTCTGTTGCGCAGCGGTCGCGCGAAGTCGCTCGAGTTGAAGTGCGATGGCGCGGTGCTGGTCGGGTCGCTGCACGATCCAGGCCAACTCAGCCAACAGCGTGAAGATGCGGCCGAGGACGAGGGGATCCGACGCGCCGTATCGGCGCGTCGGGCCGATTGCGATCTCCAGGAGTCCGGTAAAGCCGGGTCGGCGCAGCACGACGCGGACGCGATCGTCCTCGTCGCGTAGGAGGCGAGGCCCGAGGTCGCGGCCGGCGAGCTCGGACAAGAGTGCCGAGCAGTGTCCGAGCGCGTGGATGGCCGTCGTCGGATCGTTGATGCCGGGTGAGAGTGCCTTGCTGGCCACATCGGAGAGCTGGCGCAGCCCATAGCTCGGGTCGTTTGCCTCGGTCCTCTCGAATCCGGTCGACACTGCACCTGCGACCGCCGTGCCGAGCCTTTCCGTGTCTCTGTCGAGCTCGGTCGCGCCGACGAGGGGCCAACCGACCCCGATCGGCGTGTCGGCAACGAGTGAGCTGCCGGCATGGCAATCGAGCAGCACCATGGCACCACCCTCGACAGCCGCGGCGAGCACTTCCTGCTCGTCGATCTGGATCACGAACCCGGAGGTTGCTGCCACGATCGTGAGCGCATCCTCGGGGGGCGTTGGCGCGACCGTTTCGTCGGCAGCGGGCCTGGGCTCGAGGATGCGCCTCACCGTCTCGGTCGCATCACGGTGAACGTTGCGCAGCATGGCCTCGATGCGGATCTCCTCGGCCAGATGGGCGAGGAACAGGACGAGGCCGACGACGCTCATCACGGCAAAGACGAATGCGAGGGTGATCGCGAGTTGCGGCACGAACAAGGCCTGGCGAACGCTCTCGTCGCGCACGGTGCGTAGCAGCGCGAGCGAGTAGGTGAAGGTCGCCAAGAAGAGCGCCAGCGTGAGGTGGACGAACCGATCGCGCGTGAAGGTGCGGAGCAGTCGCGGCGAGTACTGACTGCTCGCGAGCTGCAGCGTCAGCACGGTCAGCGAAAACGTCAGCGCGGTGACCGTGATCATCGAGCCGGCGATCGCCCCGAGCAGCGTGCGCGCGGCGCTCGGGCTCCCACCGAAGAGCCACGCCGAGGTCAGCGAGAGGTTGTCGTCGATGCGTCGGTCGGCGCGCGGAACGGCGATGCTGAGCGCGAGGCCGACCACGATTCCGAGCAGAGGAACCGGCCAGAGCTGTGTCCGCAGGGCGTCGCGGATCATGTTCAGCCGGCTCTGCAACGAGAGGCGTTTCATGTCGCGTGCGTGAGCATGGGCGTTCCCTCGCCACGAAGGTTCCACGCGAGCGCAGCCGAACGCGGACGAGCCTCTCCCATCACACTCTGCTTACCGCCGCCGCGGAGATTCGAAACGCGAGGGCTCGTCTGGCGGGCGCCCGTCGTTGCGGGCCGCGGGGAGCGAGTGGAACGTCTGGGTTGCAAAGTGGGGCAGTGTGGTTTAAAGTGGGGCATTGTGGGAGCAACCCGGGAGCCTCGACCATGTTTTTCGGCCAGTACGAGCACGCGATCGACGACAAGAGCCGCATCACCTTGCCGGCGCGGTTTCGCGATGCCCTGGCGGACGGCGTCGTCCTCTCGAAGGGGCTCGACGGCAGCGTCGACGTCTATCCCCGGGAGCGGTGGGAGATGACGGTCGTCGCTCGCATCGGCGAGCTCGACCCGCTTCTGCCCGACACCCGGCTGCTGCAGCGCCACTTCTTCGGCGGCGCCTCGGAGGACATGCCGGACAAGCAGGGCCGCGTGCACCTGCCGGCGCCGCTCGTTGCGCACGGGAAGCTCGGTAAGGACGTCACTCTGATCGGGAGCAACGACCATCTCGAGATCTGGGATCGCTCCGTCTGGGCGGAGCGCCTGGAGTGGATCGAAGGGAGCGCGGACAATGTTGCCCAACGTCTTGCCGAACAGCGCGTCTGATCACACCCCCGTCCTCGCGGACGAGGTGCGCCACCTCCTCGCCGTGCAGCCGGGCGAGACGGTCGTCGACGCCACGTTCGGCGCCGGTGGTCATGCGCGCCTGCTCGCGCAGGACCTCGAGGGCACGGGCAAGCTCGTGGCTATCGACCGCGACCCGAGCGTCAAGCCGCACTTCGACCGCTTCAAGGCGAACGCCGGAATCGATGTGCGCTTCCTCCGGGGTGACTTCGCGATCGTCCTCAGCCAGCTCGCGGCGAACGACATCAAGGCCGACGCAATCCTGCTCGACATCGGCGTCTCGTCGATGCAGATCGACCGGCCCGAACGCGGGTTCTCGTACGCAACCGATGCGCCGCTCGACATGCGCATGGACCCCTCGAGCGAGATGACGGCCGCGACGATCGTCAACACCTGGGACGAGAAGGAGCTTGCGACGATCTTCCGCCGCTTCGGCGAGGAGCGCTACTCCGGGCCGATCGCGCGTGCGATCGCACGCCGCCGCGTCGAGCGGCCGTTCTTCCGCACAGGCGATCTCGTCGACGTGATCAAGATGGCGATCCCGACGCCCGCGCGCTTCGGCGAGGGCCATCCGGCGAAGCGCGTCTTTCAGGCCCTCCGCATCGCCGTCAACGACGAGCTCGGCCAGCTCGAGGCGGCGCTGCCGGCGGCAGTCGCGATGCTGCGGCCCGGCGGGCGGCTCGCCGTGATCAGCTTCCACTCGCTCGAGGACCGGATCGTGAAGCAGTTCATGGTCGCCGGGGCGAAGGGGTGTACGTGCCCGCCCGACTTCCCGATCTGCGTCTGCGGCAAGGAGCCCGAGCTGCGCCTTTTGACGCGCAAGCCGGTGCGGCCGTCGGCCACCGAGCTCGACCACAACCCACGGGCCGCCTCGTCGCGCCTCCGCGTCGCGGTGAAGGCCTGATGTCGACCATCGTCGACGGCGGAGTCGCCCGCAAGCAGCGGCGCGCCCAGCCGAGGCCGAAGCCAGAGTCCACGCCCGAGTCCGAGGTCGCGCGCTCCCGCCCGCGCGCGCCGTTTGCCGGTGGCGTCGCGTGGATCGTCGTCGTCGGCGTCCTGCTCGCGGGCATCGTCGCCGTCAACGTGCTCGTCCTGCAGCTCAACATGCAGTTCGATGGCCTCAGCCGCGAGCGGGCGCAGCTAAGGGCCGACAACGCGCTCCTGCGCTCGCAGCTGTCGAGCGCTTCCGCCAGCGTGCGGATCGAGGACGCAGCGAAGACGAAGCTCGGCCTCCAGGCCGCCGATCCGCTGACGACGACCTACGTCCGGCTCGGCAAGTGAAGCGCAAGGCGAGCGGCCGCCAGGCGAATCACCGAATTCGCCTGCTGCTCACGGCGTTTGCGCTCATCTTCGTCATCGCGATCGCTCGGGCCGCGTGGCTCCAGGGGGCGCAGCACGACAAGCTCGCCGCCATGGCCATCACCCAGCATCGGGAGACGATCGAGATTCCGGCCGGCCGTGGGACGATCTACGATCGCACCGGGGAGCCGCTCGCGATCGGCGAGCAGGCCACAACGGTGTATGCCGACCCGAGGAACATCGTCGATGCTCAGCGGGCCGCGATCCTGGCCGGCAAGACGCTCGGCCTCGCGGCCGACAAGCTCTATCCCGAGCTGAAGGACAGAACCAAGGGCTTCGTCTACGTGGCACGAAAGGCCGATCCGATCAAGGCGGCGGCGCTCAGCAAGAAGGAGATCCCCGGCCTCGGCTTCTACGCCGAGGAGCTCCGCACGTATCCCCAGGGCTCTGTCGCCGCGCACGTGCTCGGCTTCGCCGGCACCGACAATCACGGGCTCGACGGCCTCGAGCGCTCGCTCGACAAGACCCTCTCCGGCAAGCCGGGCTCCGAGACGATCGTCAAGGATCCGTTCGGCCGAGCGATCGACGTCGTCACCTCACAGCCCGAGCGGCCCGGCAAGAACGTGACGCTCACGATCGACCATCAGATCCAGTCGAACGCAGAGCAGATCCTGGCCCAGACGGTACGGAACTACGGAGCGCGCGGTGCGGCAGCGATCGTGATGGACCCGCGCACGGGCGCGATCCTCGCAATGGCGAACTACCCGACGTTCAACTCCAACTCCTTCTCGACTGCGGCTCCCGACGCCCGCCGCAACCGCGCCGTCACCGACGCCTACGAGCCCGGCTCGACGTTCAAGATCGTGACGATCGCCGGCGCGCTCGAGGACAACGTCGTCTCGCCGAACACCACCTTCACGCTGGCGCCGACGATCCAGGTCGCCGACCGCGTCATCCACGAGGCGCACCTCCGCGGCACCGAGGTGCTGAGCGTGAGGGAGATCCTCTCGCAGTCGTCGAACGTCGGCACGATCACGATCGCCGAGAAGCTCGGCTCGAGCGGGCTCGCCTCCTGGATCGATCGCTTCGGCTTCGGCCACCGGACGGGCATCGACTACCCGGGCGAGAGCTCGGGCCTCGTCCTGCCGCTCGCAAAGTGGTCGGGCTCGACCATCGGGAACGTGCCGATCGGGCAGGGCATCGCGGTGACGCCGCTGCAGATGGTGTCGGCCTACGCCACGATCGGGAACGGAGGCGTGCGCGCCACGCCCCACCTCGTCGAGAAGGTCGGCAGCAAGCGCGTGCACGGGACGAGGGGGAAGCGCATCGTCTCGAGCCACACCGCCAACCGAATGATGGCCATGTTCCGCGACGTGGTGCTCGAGGGCACGGGCACCCAGGCCGCGATCCCCGGCTACACCGTCGCGGGCAAGACGGGTACCGCCCAGAAGGCAGAGAACGGGAAGTACGTCACCAAGTACGTCGCCTCGTTCGTCGGTCTCGTACCGGCCAAGAGCCCGCGACTCGCCATCCTCGTCATGGTCGACGAGCCGCACGGCGACATCTACGGCGGCAGCGTCGCGGCACCCGCGTTCAGGGACATCGCGCGCTTCGATCTCCAGTACCTCGAGGTGCCACCCGACGCGCCCGAGACGAAGACCGCCGGGACGACCGGCCGGTAGCGGTAGCGCTCTGCGCGCGGCTCCCGGGCCGTCGGGGCGCACCACCGCCGTAGAATGGTGCCCTGTGAACCTCGACGACCTGACGCGCGTGCTCGCCGCGAGCGAGAGCACCGCCCACGGCGCCGTTCGGGTAACCGACCTCGCATTCGACGCACAGCGGGTGATACCGGGCGCAGTCTTCTTCTGCGTGCCCGGCTCGCGGGCTGACGGCCACGACTTCGCCGAGGCGGCAGTGGCGGCCGGTGCGGCTGCTCTCGTCGTCGAGCAGCCGCTCGAGCTCGAGGTGCCGCAGCTCGTCGTCGAGGACGCGCGTGCGTCGATGGCGATCGCAGCGGACGTCTTCTTCGGCGAGCCGACGCGCTCGCTCGAGGTCGTCGGCGTGACGGGGACAAACGGCAAGACGACGACGACCTTTCTCCTCCGCTCCGTCCTCGCGGCCGCCGGGCGCACACCGGGGCTCGTCGGCACCGTCGACTGGGTCGTGGGAGGGGCGGTGCGGCCCGCGCCGCACACCACTCCGGAGGCGATCGACCTCCAGCGTTTGTTCAGGGAGATGCTCGACGCGGGCGACCGTAGCGTCGCCGTAGAGGCGTCGTCGCACGGATCGACGCTGCACCGGCTCGACAGGGTTCGCTTCGACGCTCTCGTCTTCACGAACCTCTCGCAGGATCACCTCGACCTGCACGGGACGATGGAGGAGTACTACCAGGCGAAGCGCCGCCTCTTCACGGGTGCCGCGCCGCCGCCCGCGGCCGTGAACGTCGGCGACGAGCACGGCCGCCGGCTGGCACTCGAGCTCTCCGAGGCGCGCCGTGCGCCGTTGATCACCTTCGGCCTCACCGAGGGCGCCGAGATCCGGCCCGAGCGGCTCGACGTGGGGGCCGCGGGCAGCCGCTTCCGGGCAGGAGGGATCGACGTCGAGACGCCGCTGCGCGGCAGGTTCAACGTCGAGAACGTGCTTGGCGTGATCGCGGCCGGCGTGCTGCTCGACATCGACGACGACGAGCTCGCCGAGGGCATTCGCGACATGCCGGGGATCCCCGGCCGGTTCGAGGCGGTCGACGAGGGGCAGACCTTCGCAGTGATCGTGGACTACGCGCACACGCCGGACTCGCTCGACATCGTGCTTCAGGCGGCGCGCGAGCTCGGGAGCGGTCGGCTGATCTGCGTCTTCGGCGCCGGAGGCGATCGCGACCGCGGCAAGCGGCCCGTGATGGGCGCCGTCGCCGTGCAGCGCGCCGACCACGTGATCGTGACCTCCGACAACCCGCGGGGCGAGGATCCGCTTGCGATCATCCAGGACATTCTCCAGGGGGCCGGGATGGGCGTCGAGATCGACCCCGACCGACGCTCGGCAATCCATCGCGCGGTGGCGCTCGCCAGGCCCGACGACGTGGTCGTGATCGCCGGCAAGGGGCACGAGCAGGGCCAGGACACTGCGGGTGTTGTTGCACCGTTCGACGATCGCGTCGTCGCGCGCGAGGCGTTGCGCGAGGCGGGGTTCGGCGCGTGATACCGGTCGCGTGGTCGGATGTCGTCGGGCTCGACCTCGGCGCACTCGAGGCGCCGCCTGGCGGTGCGCCGGCCGAGCTGAGCGGGATCAAGGCCGACTCGCGTGTCGTCGGCCCGGGTGATCTCTTCGTCGCCGTCAACACCGGCGTGAACCACGTCGCCGACGCAGGCGCCCGTGGCGCGGCGACGCTCGTGCCGCGCGACCAGGAAGCAGCGCTCGCCGCGCTCGCCACCCTCGTGCGCTCGAAGAGCAGCGCCCGCGTCGTCGCGGTCGTCGGCTCCACCGGCAAGACGTCGACGAAGGACATTCTCGGCGCGCTCTGCGGCGCCGCCTCGCAGGCGATGTGGGCCGCCGAGAGCCAGAACAACGAGATTGGCCTACCGCTGACGGTGTGCCGGCTCGAGCTCGACACCGAGATCCTGATCACCGAGATGGGAATGCGCGGGCTCGGGCAGATCGCGGAGCTCTGCACGATCGCGCGGCCGGACATGGTCGTCGTCTCCTCGATCGGGCCGGAGCACCTCGAGCTCGTCGGTACCGTCGAACGGGTTGCCGAGGCCAACGCCGAGGCGATCCTCGCGCTTCCTGCCGGCGGGATCGCGGTCGTGCCCTCGGACGTGCGCGAGCTCGAGCCGCATCTCCAGCGCACCGACATCGACATTCGACGCTTCGACCGCGCAGTGGTACGTGGCGAGGGCAACGAGTGGACGTTTCCGCTCGCCGGTGGCGAGATCACGCTGATGCTGCCCTTCACCGCACGGCATATGGCCGAGAACGCGTTCGCTGCCCTCCTCGCGTACGAGGCGCTCGGACTGCCGCTCGCGCACGTCCAGGAAGGTGCGAACGCGATCAGGCTCTCGCGCTGGCGCGGGGAGGAGCTGGCATTGCCCGGTGGCGGCACCGTCGTCAACGACGCCTACAACGCCAACCCGACCTCGATGCGCGCCGCTCTCGTCGACCTCGTCGCGCGGGCGGCCGGCCGGCGGCGCGTCGCAATCCTGGGCGAGATGGCAGAGCTCGGGGACGCGTCGCCGAGCTATCACGAGGAGGTAGGCGCCCTGCTCGACCAGCTCGAGATCGAGCTCGTCGTCGCGGTCGGGGAGGCAGCTCGCCCGTACCTTCGCGGCGAGCCGACGCCGGCGCGCCGGTGGATTCCCGACGCAGCGGGGTTCGATACGGTCGCCGGCTCCCTCCGACCCGGCGATGCGATCCTCGTCAAGGCCTCCCGCGCGGTAGGGCTCGAAGGCATCCCGGCCTCGATCGAGAAACGGGCAAGAGCATGGTCCGAGTCCTGATCGCCGGCCTCGTCGCGATGGTGCTCGCCATCGTGATCGGCCCCGCCTTTATCGAGTGGTTGCGCCGCGCAGGCGTCGGCCAGCAAATCCGCGAGGAGGGACCGGCGCGCCATATCGTCAAGCAGGGAACGCCCACGATGGGCGGCCTGCTGATCCTCGCCACGGCCGTCGTGCCGTTCCTCGTGCTTTCGAAGTACACGATGCCGGGGCTGGCACTGCTGTTCCTCACCGTCGGCTGCGCCGCGATCGGATTCACGGACGATTACCTCAAGGTGCGCAAGCGCCGCTCGCTCGGGCTCTCGGGCCGCTGGAAGATGGTCGGCCTCGTGCTGATCACGATCGGGGTCGGCTGGGTCGTGACCCAGGTCGGCTACCTCGACACCGAGATCTACTTCCCTGTCGTCGATGTCAACATCGACCTCGGCTGGTTCTACTTCCCGTTCCTCTTCATCGTGATTGCGGGCACCGCGAACGGCGTCAACCTCACCGACGGGATCGACGGCCTTGCCGCCGGCACCTGTGCGATCTCGCTGCTCACCTTCCTCGCGATCGCTGCGATCTCGTGGATTCGCTCCGGCGATGTCGGCTTCCGCAGCGACAACTACCTCGACGTCGCGATCTTCACGGCCGCGCTGATCGGCGGCGTGATCGGCTTCCTCTGGTTCAACTCGTTCCCGGCCGAGGTGTTCATGGGCGACACCGGCTCGATGGCGCTCGGCGGTGCGATCGCCGGGCTCGCCGTGATGACCCAGACCGAGGTGCTGCTGATCTTCATCGGCGGCATCTACCTGATCGAAGCACTCTCGGTGATGATCCAGGTCGCGAGCTTCAAGCGCACCGGCAAACGCGTCTTCCTGATGGCGCCGATCCACCACCACTTCGAGATGAAGGCGTGGTCGGAGACCAAGATCATGGTGCGCTTCTGGATCGTCGGCGCAATCTTCTGCACCACCGGGTTCGTGCTGTTCTACCGCTACTACCTCCGCTTCAAGCTGTAGGTGCGGCCCGGCTCTTCGCCGTCGCGCGCGGCGCTGATCCCGGTTGCCGTCGCGATCGGGGTGATGGTGCTCTGGGGCGGAACCCCGATCGTCACACGGCTCGCGCTCGACGACCTGCCACCGCTCGTCGTTGCGTCGATGCGCACCGTCCTCGCGGGCCTCGTCGCGATTCCGCTGCTCGTCGGGATGCGACAGCGGCTACCGGGCGACAGAGGATCGCGAACGCTGCTCGGAATCTCGGCCGCCGCCGGATTCGTGGTCTTTCCGGTCATCTACACCGTCGGGCAGGAGCGCACCTCGGCCCTCCACGGCGTGATGATCCTCGCAGCGCTCCCCGTCTTCACCGGCATCTACGCCGCCCTCGTCGCGCGCCGCATGCCGCACCGGGCCTGGCTGGCGGGCTCCGCGGTCGCTCTCATCGGCGAGGCCGTGCTGATCGGTGGGCGGGGCGCTGCCGCGAGCGATGCGACGCTCGCAGGCGATCTGCTCGTACTCGCCGCGGCGCTGTGCGTGTCGGCCGGGTACGTTGCGGGCGCGATGCTGCCTCCGCGC
The DNA here is from genome assembly GCA_963799575.1 of uncultured Thermoleophilia bacterium. Taxonomy (GTDB): domain Bacteria; phylum Actinomycetota; class Thermoleophilia; order Gaiellales; family Gaiellaceae; genus Gaiella. The sequence goes on along the minus strand of CAWCXK010000004.1, from coordinate 376,044 downwards.
GGCCACTCGAGCCTCACAACGACGCTATGGGGCGTGCTGCTCGGGACGGTCGTGCTCGCACCCCTCGCGATCGGCCTCTTCGCGCACGACGGCGTGCCGGAAGCGGCCCCGAAGGCGTGGGGCGCGGTTGTCTTCCTGGCAGTCGTCACGTCGATTCTCGGCTACCTCGGCTGGTACTGGGCGCTCGACCGTGGCGGCATCGCACGGATCGCGACGCTGCAGTTCCTCCAGCCGATCTCGGGCTTCGTCCTGGCAGCGATCGTGCTCGGCGAGAACGTGACCGTGCCGATCGCGGTCGGCAGCGCACTGATCATCGGTGGCATCGTGATCGCGCAGCGGGCCTGAGCCGGCAGACATAGGCTCTCGTCATGGCGCCGATCCCGAATCGCGTTCTCGTGCTCGGGCTGGCACGCTCCGGCCGGGCGGCGGTGACGGCACTACGGACGCACGGGGTGGATGTCTCCGCGTACGACGCGAACCCCGAGCTCGACATCGCCGGCATCGAGATCGGCGCCGACCTCGGCGCGTGGGACGACGCGCTCCTCGACGGCGTCGAGCTCGTGGTCAAGAGCCCGGGCATCCCGACCGAGGCTCCTCCCGTTGCGTCCGCACGCGCGCGCGGCGTTTCAGTGATCTCGGAGATCGAGCTCGGAGCGCGCCTGCTCGCGAACCCGATCCTCGGCATCACCGGCACCAACGGGAAGACGACGACGGCGGCACTCCTCGGCGCGATGTTCGCTGCAGCGGGCGTGGCGGCGGAGGTCGTGGGAAACATCGGCCGGCCGCTGACGAGCCTCGTCGGTGCGGTGTCGCGCGACGCGTGGGTCGTGTGCGAGCTCTCGTCCTTCCAGCTCGAGGACGTCGAGTCGCTCCACTGCCGAATCGCAGTGCTGCTCAACCTCGAGCCGGATCATCTCGACCGGCACGGATCGTTCGAGAGGTACCGCGACGCGAAGCTCCGCCTCTTCGAGCGACAGACCCCGGATGACCTCGCCATCGTTCCCCGCGGCTTCGATGCCGTGCCGGGCGCGGGGCGTCGCCTCGAGTTCGACGGCGCCGACGAGCTCCCGGCCGAGCCTCTGATCCCGGGCGCGCACAACCGCGAGAACGCGGTTGCCGCGACCGCGGCGGCGCGCGCTGCGGGTCTACCCGATGCTGCCATCGCCGAGGCGCTCGAGACGTTCGCCGGCGTCGAGCACCGCATCGAGCATGTGGCAACGGTGGCGGGCGTGCGCTACATCAACGACTCGAAGGCGACGAACGTGGCTGCGGCTCGGCGCGCGCTCGCCGCGTTCCCGGGCGCGCGCAAGCTCGTGATTCTCGGCGGTCGTGGCAAGGCCGAGCCCTACGCGCCGCTCGCAGACGCGTTCGGGCCGGACGACCGGGCGTACCTGATCGGGGAGGCGAGCGAGGCGATCGGCGTCGCGCTCGGCTCCGCGGGCGTTCCGTTCGAGCGCTCGGGCGACCTCGCCTCGGCGGTCGCCTCTGCTGCCGCCGAGGGCAGGGAGGGTGACGTCGTGCTGCTGTCTCCCGCCTGCGCGAGCTTCGACCAGTTCAGGGATTACGAAGTGCGCGGGCAGGAGTTCGGGAAGCTGGTGCAGAAGCTCCAGGGGTGAAGACCAGGCCTGCCGGACAGCTCGAACAACGCCTTCTCGTCCTCGTCACGCTCGGGCTCGTCGCATTCGGCCTCGTGATGGTGTTCAGCGCCACCTCGGCGTCGGCGGCGCTCGGCGCCGGTGATCCGATGACGTTCCTCGTCAAGCAGGGCGCGTACGCGTTCGCGGGGCTTCTGCTGCTCGCACTCGCATCGCGCTTCGACTACCACCGGCTGCGGGCGATCGCGCCGATGCTCCTTCTGGGGGCCCTCTTCCTCTGCATTGCCGTGCTCGTCGTCGCGCCGCCGATCAACGGCGCGCAGCGCTGGTTCCTCGTCGGCCCGATCAGCGTGCAGCCCTCCGAGCTCGCCAAGATCGCGGTTCTGATCTGGACGTGCGCCCTGCTCTCGCGGCGACCGACGCCGCGGACGATGGGCGAGCTGATGAAGCCGCTCGGGCTCGTCGTCGGCGTCTTCTGCATCCTCGTTCTCGCCGAGCCGGATCTCGGCACCACGATCGCCCATCTGCGTGATGGTGAGTGGGATCTTGATCGTCTCCGAGGTGCCGTTTCGCCTGCTCGCTCTCGCCGGCTCGATCGCGCTCGTGCTCGGGTCGGCGGCGATCTACATGGAGCCGTATCGGCGCGCCCGCTTTCTCAGCTTCGTCGACCCGTGGAAGGATCCGCAGGGATCGGGATTCCAGACGGTGCAGGCGATCATCGGCATGGGCTCGGGCGGCATCACCGGCGAGGGGCTCGGGCAGGGGATCTCGAAGATCTTCTATCTGCCCGAAGCCCACACGGACATGATCTTCGCGATCGTCGGCGAGGAGCTCGGGCTCGTCGGCTCGACGATCGTGATCGCGGCGTTCGCCGTGTTCGCGTGGGCCGGATTCCGTATCGCCCTGCAGTGCCAGGATCCGTTCGGCAAGCGGCTCGCCGCCGGGATCACGACGCTCGTCTGCGGGCAGGCGGCGATCAACCTCTGCGCCGTCCTCGGCATCGCGCCGCTGACCGGAATCCCGCTCCCGTTCGTCTCGTATGGAGGCTCGTCGCTCATCGTGCTGCTCGCTGCGGTGGGCGTTCTCCTTAACATCGCCGTGAATGATCGAGTCGTCGAAGCTCGTAGTCGTGATAGCGGCAGGCGGAACAGCCGGTCACATCAGGCCCGCTCTCGCAGTCGGGGAGGCTCTGCGCGCGCACGGAGCGATCGTGACGTTCGCCGGCAGCCCCGACCGCGTCGAGTCGCGTCTGGTTCCTGAGGCGGGCTTCGAGCTCGACACGTTCGCGATCAGCGGCTTCCCCCGCAGGCCGTCCCTCGAGCTCGTACGCGCCCTCGTGCGGGCCGTGAAGGCACCGGTCGCATGTCGCGCCATCCTGCGCCGTCGTCGCCCTGACGTCGTCCTCGGCGGTGGTGGCTACGTCGCCGGCCCGATGGTGCTGGCGGCGCGGCTCAGCGGGATTCCAGCAGCGCTGACCGAGGCCGACGCCCATCTCGGCCTCGCCAACAGGCTCGCGGCTCCGTTTGCGTCGAAGCTGTTCCTCGCCTACGACATCGAGGGCCGCACGGGCGAAAAGGTCGAGGTTGTCGGACGCCCGATTCCCACCGCGCACCTCGGTGCCAGCAGGGCGGACGCCCGAGCCCGCTTCGGAATCGGCGCCGACGCGTCGGTCGTCGCCGTCTTCGGTGCTCTCGTCGGAGCGACATCTGCTCAACGAGATGGCCGTCTCGGCCTGGGGCGAAGAAGGCCCGACGGTGCTTCACGTGTCGGGCGACCGCGACTACGCCTCTCTCGCATCTCGTGTCCGACGGTCGGACTACCTGCTGATGGCACAGACCGATCGCTTCGGTGACGTCCTTGCCGCCGCCGACATTGCGGTCTCTCGCGCGGGTGGAACCGTGTGGGAGCTCGCGGCGGCCGGCACACCGTCGATCCTGGTGCCATATCCCCACGCCACCGCCGACCATCAGACGTTGAACGCACGCCACTTCGAGCGCGGCGGCGGTGCGATCGTCGTGCCGAACGCAGAGATCGCGTCGGTGCCTGCGCTCGTCGGCTCGCTGTTCGCGGATCCGACCCGGCTCGCCGCGATGCACGACGCAATGCTCGGCATGGCGCGCCTCGACGCGGCGGAGAGGATCGCAGAGGGGGTCATTGCGCTTGCCCGCCGCTAGGGACTTTGTGTTGATTCAACACATGGCGCGGCGCCGCTCGGGAAGCAGCCAGCCGTCTGCGGGCTCGACGTGCGAGCACCTTGTGTTGATTCAACGCGAGCGTCGCTCCGAGACTGTGGCGCACGCCGGTGCAAGGCACTTTGTGTTGAATCAACACAAAGGTGGGAAGCAGCGACGGCTGATATCCGTTACGTCCACGGCGCGCGGGAGCTTGTGTTGAATCAACACAAAGCTCTGAGCGGCCGTAAGCTCTACTTCGTCGGGATCGGCGGCTCGGGCATGTCCGCCTACGCCAACATCGCGCGGGCGCTCGGCGCCGACGTGCGCGGCTGGGATCTGCGCGACACCATCTTCATTGGCTCGCTCGAGGGGATCGAGGTCGACATCGGTGGCGAGCCCGTTGCGCCGGACGGCTGGGAGGTCGTCGTCTCGACCGCGCACCTGCAGCGGATCGAGGGGACGCCGCGCGCAGACTTCCTGGCCGAGCTCGTCGCAGCCCAGCCGGCGATCGTTGTCGGCGGTGCCCACGGCAAGACGACGACCGCGGCCATGATCGCGTTCGTTCTCCAGGAGACCGGCGGTGATCCGGCGTGGGTCATCGGCGGGATCGTGCCGCAGCTCGGCGGCAATGCCGGCGTCGGCGGCGGCTGGCTCGTCGTCGAGGGAGACGAGTCGGACCGCTCGATCGGCTCGTTGCGCCCGCAGATCGCCGTGCTCACGAACATCGAGCTCGACCACCACGCGTCATATGCGTCGGAGGCAGAGCTGCGGGCCTTCTTCGACGACTGGCTCGAGACGGTGCCCCGCGTCGTTCGCAGTTGGGACCTGCCGCCGGTCGAGCTCGAGCTCGCCGTGCACGGCGAGCACAACCGCCAGAACGCGGCTGCGGCACTCAGCGCACTCGAGCTGGCCGGCGTCCCGCGGGCCGAGGCGGAGGCCGCGATCGCGCGCTTCACCGGCGTCGGACGGCGGCTCGAGCTCGTCGGAGAGCGGGGCGGCGTTACCGTGTACGACGACTACGGTCACAACCCGACCGAGCTCGAGGTGACGCTGCGCACGGCGCGCTCATTGACGGACGGACGGGTGATCGCCGTCTACCAGCCACACGTGGTCGAGCGCACGCGGCAGCTCCACGTGGAGCTCGGCCGGGCACTCGGGCTCGCCGACGTCGCGATCGTGACCGACATCATCGGCGCCCGTGACGCCCCCCGCGAGGGCGTGTCCGGCAAGCTCGTCGTCGATTCGCTGCCACCCGAGGTGCGCGCCGGCTGGGCGCCGACTCCAGACGACGCAGCGATGCTGGCGCTCGCCTGGGCACGTCGCGGCGATCTCGTGATCACGTTCGGGGTGGGAGAGCCGTGGAAGATCGCGCGCGCGATCGTCGACGGTCTGCCGCAATGAGCGTGCCGGTCTTCGAGGAAGGCGTCGAGCTCGCCCGGCTGACGACCATCGGCACCGGCGGTCGGGCGCGCGCGTACGCGGAGCCACGGTCGGTACAGGAGCTCGAAGCCGTGCTGTCGGCCGCCCGAGAGCGCGGGCTCGAGGTCGCGACTGTGGGGCTCGGCTCGAACCTGCTCGCGGCCGATGACGGCGTCGACATGCTCGTGCTGCATCTCGCAGGCGAGCTCATCGAGGCGCGCACGGAGGGAACGATTCTCGTTGCCGGCGGCGGAGCGACGAATGCCGTCTGCCTGCATCGAGCACGTGCCGCTGCGCTTGGTGGCTTCGAGTTCGCGTGTGCGATCCCGGGGACGGCCGGTGGGGGAGTCTGGATGAACGCCGGCGCGTACGGCAGCGACTGGAGTGCCATCCTGATCCGCGCCCTCGTCGCGACCGCCGACGGGACCGGCTGGTTGAGCCCGGCCGAGCTCGACTTCTCGTACCGGCGCTCGAACATCAGCCACGGCCAGGTTGTCGCCGCCGTCGAGTACCAGCTCGCGCCGCGCGACGAGACCGAGATTCGCGCCATCGTTCGCGACCTCGTCGCCCGGCGCAAGGCGACCCAACCGACGACGAAGCGAACGTTCGGCTCGGTCTTCAAGAACCCCGAGGGCGAGCTCGGTGCGGGGGCGATGCTCGAGCAATGTGGCCTCAAGGGCCACCAGGTCGGCGGTGCCTTGATCTCACCGAAGCATGCGAACTTCATCGAGAACGCAGGCGCCGCGACCACGGCTGACTGCCTGGCGTTGATGGCGGAGGCCCGGCGGCGCGCCCGAGAGCAGTTCGGCGTCGAGCTCGAACATGAGGTGGAGCTGCTCGGCGCGATCAGCGTCGAGTAGGCCGGGAGCCAGGCGACGCCCGGGCGACCGGCCGAAGCGGGCGCCGATGCACTCCGTCTCCAGGGTTTTGCCGTCCGACGGCGAACTCGTCCGCGTGGCCACCGGGGGACGAGTCGAACGTGGATCGCGTCCCCGTGCGCGCGCGGCGGATGTCGTCGCCCCGCTTCCGCGGCGGATCTCCGGCGAGCGCCTCGATCTTCCCCGGCTCGTCCCCTCTGGTCGCTCGCTCGGAGTCGCATTCCTGATCGGGCTGGGCGCGATCGTGATCTGGCTCGGCGCACGTGAGACGGGCGTGTTCGCCGTCCGCACCGTCGATGTGGGAGGGGCCAACCCGGCTGTTGCTGCGCAGGTCCGCAGGGCGCTCGCCTCGACCCGGGGCACGAGCCTGCTCAAGGTCGATCTCGCCCGGTCGCTGCAGGCGGTGGAGAGCCTCTCGACCGTCGAGAGCGCTCGCTTCGACCGTGCGTTCCCGCACACCCTGCGGGTCGTCGTCGTCCCCGAGCGCGCGGCTGCGATCGTGCGGCAGGGCGCCGACTCCTACCTCGTCGCCGAGAGCGGCCGCGTGATCGGCACGGCGGACCGCCACGACCGTCCCACGCTCGCCCGGATCTGGGTGAACCGCAGCGTGAAGCTCGTGGTCGGCGATCCCACGACAGGCGATCTGCGAATCGCCGTTGCCGCAGTCGCACCCCTCGTCGGCTCGCACTTCCCCGGGCGCGTCAGCTCCGTCACGGCGACACCGGACGAGCTCACGCTTCGCCTCCGCTCGGGTGTCGAGATCCGACTCGGCGACGGCGTGGACGTTCCACTCAAGCTCGCGGTCGCAGCGAAGGTGATCCCGCTGCTCGGCGCCGAGACCACCTATCTGGACGTGGCGGTGCCCGAGCGGCCGGTGTCCGGAACTCTCAACTCTCAGGTTGAGGTTCAGGCTTCACCCTCGACAACACCTTGAGGTTTCCGTTGACAATGCCGACAAGGAGTCCGTACCCTGGCTCCGAATGCGGGTTGGAGCACACTCCTTAGCTCGATAAGAGCTTGACGTCCAGGTAGGTCGAGGTGAGACATTCATGAGCACACAAGGTGGCAACTACCTCGCGGTGATCAAGGTGGTCGGCGTCGGCGGCGGCGGGACCAACGCGGTCAACCGCATGGTCGAATCGGGCCTGAGCGGCGTCGAGTTCATCGCCGTCAACACGGATGCCCAGGCGCTCCTGATGACGGATGCCGACGTCAAGATCCACATCGGCTCGAAGGCGACGCGCGGCCTCGGTGCCGGCGCCGACCCGAGCGTCGGCCTCGCGGCTGCGCAGGAGACGCGCGACGAGTTGAAGGAGGCGCTGAAGGGCGCCGACATGATCTTCGTCACGGCAGGCGAGGGCGGCGGCACCGGAACCGGTGCGGCTCCTGTCGTCGCCGAGCTCGGTCGCGAGCTCGAGGCGCTGACCGTCGGGGTCGTGACGCGCCCGTTCGGCTTCGAGGGGCGGCGGCGCGCGGAGCAGGCAGAGGTCGGAATCCAGAATCTCCGCGACCGCGTCGACACGCTGATCGTGATCGAGAACGACCGGCTCCTCCAGGTCGTCGACAAGAAGACGCCGGTGACCGAGGCGTTCGGCATCGCCGACGACATCCTCCGGCAGGGTGTGCAGGGCATCACCGACCTGATCACCGTCCCGGGTCTCGTCAACCTCGACTTCGCCGACGTGCGCACGATCATGCGCGACGCCGGCTCGGCGTTGATGGGCATCGGGCACGCGTCCGGCGACACCCGCGCGGCGGATGCCGCACACGCTGCGGTTTCCTCGCCGCTGCTCGAAACGACGCTCGACGGCGCGACCGGTGTTCTCCTCAACATCACGGGCGGCTCGAACCTCGGCCTGTTCGAGGTCAACGAGGCGGCCGAGGTCGTCACGGGTCATGCCGACCCGAACGCGAACGTCATCTTCGGCGCCGTCATCGACGAGTCGATGGGTGACGAGGTACGCGTGACCGTGATCGCGACGGGCTTCGGCGGCAGGCCGCGCCGCCGTCGCGTCGAGGCACCGGGCACGCCGGCTCCGGCTGCGGCCGAGCGGCGCTTCGAGAGGCCCGTCGCCTCGGACGCCGACATCGAGATCCCGAGCTTCCTGCGCGAGGACTAAGCCCGTGTCACGTCTTGCCTTGCAACGTCGATATTGCAATGCAAGGCGTGAGACAACTCACTGCTCCGCCCGCACGTCGCAGCGCTAGAGTCGCTCCGTGAGCGAAGAGGCCCTTCGACGCACTCCCCTCCACGATCGCCACGTGGCTCTCGGCGCGCGGATGGTGCCTTTCGCAGGCTGGGACATGCCGGTGCAGTACGCGGGCGTGATCCCGGAGCATCTCGCGGTGCGGCGCGACCGTGGCGTCTTCGATGTGTCGCACATGGGCCAGATCCATGTGGAGGGTCCGACGCAGCTCGACCTCCTGCAGGGACTCCTCTCGAACGAGCTCTCAAAGCTGGCAGACGGCGAGGCGCAGTACACGCTGCTCACGAACGAGAGCGGCGGCATCGTCGACGACCTGATCGCCTACCGCATCGGCCCGTTCCACACGCTCCTCGTGGTCAACGCGGGTAACAGGGATGCGGCCTACGGCTGGCTGAAGGAGCGCGAGATCCGCGGCTCCGAGGTGCGCGACGCGTCCGACGAATACGCGCTGCTCGCCGTGCAGGGACCGACTGCGATCGCTGCGCTCCGCCTCCCGGAAGCGCCGGCGTTCACGCACGCCATGGGCGAGGTGCACGGCGTCGAGGTGATGGTCTGCCGCACGGGCTACACCGGCGAGAGGGGCGTCGAGCTGATGTGCGCCGCCGAGGACGCCGTTGGGCTCTGGGACGCGATCGTCGCGAACGGCACCACACCATGCGGGCTCGGGGCGCGCGACACGCTCCGGCTCGAGGTGTGTTATCCGTTGCACGGAAATGACATCACCGGCGACACCGACGCGATCTCGGCCGGCCTCGGCTGGACGTGCGCGCTCGACAAGGAGTTCAGTGGCGTCGTCGAGCTGCGCCGTATCAAGGAGCAAGGACCTGCGACGAAGCTGGTCGCGTTCGTGATGGACGAGAAGGCCGTGCCGCGCCAGGGCATGTCGATCGTCGGTGGCGGCGAGGTCACGTCCGGCACACACTCGCCGACGCTCGACGTCGGCATCGGGATGGGCTACGTCCCGAGCGCGTCGGCGGCACCGGGCACGGAGCTCGTGATCGACGTCCGCGGCAAGCCGAGGCGGGCGCACGTCGTCAAGAAGCCGATCTACGTCAAGGAGGAGAGCTAGGTGGCAGGTGCAGAGAGCTACCCGGACGATTTGAAGTACCACGCGGAGCACGACTGGGCGCGGATCGAGGGCGAAGAGGCGGTGCTCGGTATCACCTGGTGGGCGCAGGACGCCCTCGGTGAGCTCGTGCACTTCGAGGCACCCACCGTCGGAGGCTCGACCGTGAAAGACGAGGCCTACGGCGAGGTGGAGTCGGTCAAGGCCGTCTCCGACGTGATCGCGCCGCTCTCGGGCGAGATCCTCGAGGTCAACGAGAAGGCATCGGAGGAGCCCGAGTCGATCAACGACGACCCGTACGGCGAAGGCTGGCTCGTCCGCATCCGACTCACCGACCCGACGGAGGTGAACGACCTGCTCGACGTCGAGGCATATAGGGCGGTCGTAGCCGAGCAATGACCGACGGGTACCTCTCGCTCACCGAGCGCGACCGCGACGAGATGCTCGCCTCGATCGGCGTCTCGTCGATCGACGACCTGTTCGAGCAGATCCCGGCGGGAGTGCGCTTCGACCGCGAGCTCGCCGTACCGCCGGCGCTCTCCGAGCTCGAGCTGATCCGCCACCTGGAGGAGCTCGCCGCGAAGAACTCGCACACGGGCGTCGAGCTGTCGTTCCTCGGCGCCGGGATCTACGACCATCACACCCCCGCGATCGTGGACATGATCCTGCAGCGCGGCGAGTTCCTCACCGCGTACACCCCGTACCAGCCCGAGATGAGCCAGGGCGTGCTGCAGGCGATCTTCGAGTACCAGACGGCAATCTGCGAGCTCACCGGAATGGACGTGTCGAATGCGTCTGGCTACGACGGGTTCACGGTCGCCGCCGACGCCTGTTACATCGCGAAGCATGCGACCGGGCGCACGCGTATCGTGCTCGCCGAGACGCTCAACCCGCAGGTCCGCGAGGTCGTCAAGACCTACGCGCCGGGCTTCGGGCTCGAGATCGTCGAGGTGCCGCACGAAGGCGGCGTCACCGATCCCGAGCGACTTGCCGCTGCGGCTGTCGACGCGGCTGCGGTGCTGTTTCCTCAACCCAATTTCTTCGGCTGCCTCGAGGACGCCCCGGCGCTCGCCGCCGCAGCGCGCGAGGCAGGCGCGCTCGCCGTCGCGCACGTCGACCTCACCTCGCTCGGCGTGCTCGAGGCGCCCGGCGCCTACGGCTGCGACATGGCAATCGGTGAAGGCCAGTCGATCGGCAACGCCCAGAGCTACGGCGGCCCGCACTACGGCTTCCTCGCGTCCCGCACCGAGTTCATCCGCCGCCTGCCGGGCCGGATCGTCGGCCAGACGACCGACCTGAACGGCGACCGCGGCTTCGTGTTGACGCTGCAGACCCGCGAGCAGCACATCCGCCGCGAGAAGGCGACATCGAACATGACGACGAACCAGACGCTGCTCGCCCTCGGCGGCCTCGTCACTCTCTCCTGGCTCGGCCCACAGGGCCTTCGGGAGCTGGGCGAGACGTGCATGGCGCTCGCCGGCTACGCGCGGGAGCGCATCGATCTTCCCGCCGCCTTCGACCAGCCCGTGTTCAAGGAGCTCGCCCTGCGCACGCCGAAGCCGGCGCGCGAGGTCGTTCGCGAGTCGCGTGCGCTCGGCGTCCACCCGGGCTACGCCCTCGGGCGCGATTACGAGGGAATGGACGACGTGCTGCTCGTCGCGCTCACGGAGAAGCGCACCCCGGCCGATATCGATCGCCTCGCCGACGTGCTCCGAGAGGTGTGCGGCTGATGGAGCTCATCTACGAGAAGAGCCAGGCCGGCCGACGCGCCGGCCGCGTGCCCGGCTACGGCCTGCCGGTGCCCGAGGTTCCCGCGACCCTCGCCCGCAAGGCGCCGCCGCGGCTGCCCGAGCTTGCCGAGAACGAGATCGTGCGCCACTTCACGAACCTCGCCGACCGTAACTTCGGCATCGATACGGGCTTCTACCCGCTCGGGTCGTGCACGATGAAGTACAACCCACGCGTCAACGAGCGCGCCGCCCGGTTGCCAGGCTTCGCGCACCTGCACCCGCACCAGGAGGACGAGGGTGCACAGGGCGCGCTCGAGTTGATGTGGGAGCTGCAGCAGATCCTGGCCGAGATTGCAGGGCTCCCCGCGGTGACCCTGCAGCCGGCCGCCGGCTCACAGGGCGAGCTGACCGGCCTGATGCTGATGCGGGCGTACTTCGCCGACCGGGGCGAGGGAGATCAGCGCGACACGATCATCACCGCCGACACGGCACACGGCACCAACCCGGCGAGCGTGACAATGGCGGGGTACAAGCTCGCGAAGGTCGCGACGACCGATCGCGGCAATCTCGACCTCGACGACCTGCGCGCGAAGGTGAACGAGCGCACCGCCGGGCTGATGCTCACAAACCCGTCGACACTCGGGCTCTTCGACGAGGGAATTGCCGAGGTGGCGAATATCTTCCACGACGCCGGTGCGCTCCTCTACTACGACGGCGCCAATCTCAACGCCGTCGTCGGCAAGTCGCGGCCGGGCGACATGGGCTTCGACATCGTCCACTACAACCTCCACAAGACGTTCTCGCAGCCGCACGGAGGCGGTGGCCCCGGTGGCGGCCCGGTAGCCGTACGTGCCGACCTCGAGCCCTTCCTGCCCTCGCCACAGGTGGTGCGCGACGGAGACATGTTCCGGCTCGACCGCGACCGCCCGAAGTCGATCGGCCGCGTGCGCGGCTTCGCCGGCCCATTCGGTGTCTTCGTGCGCTCCTACGCGTTCATGCGCGCCTACGGCCCCGACCTGCAGGCCATGTCCGAGGCAGCCGTGCTCAACGCCAACTACGTCCTCGCCGGCCTGAAGGACGACTACGAGCTTCCATACGATCGTCTCTGCATGCACGAGTTCGTGGTCTCGGCTCGGGCGTTGAAGAAGGAGTACGGGATCACGGCGCTCGACATCGCCAAGCGACTCATGGATTACGGCGTCCACCCACCGACGATCTACTTCCCGCTCGTCGTCCCGGAGGCGCTCATGGTCGAGCCGACGGAGACCGAGCCCAAGGAGCGACTCGACGCGTTCATCGAGGTGATGCAGAGGATCGCCCGTGAGGCGGCAGAGAATCCCGAGCTGCTCAAGTCGGCGCCGCAGTCGCGGCCGGTGCGACGGCTCGACGAGGTCAAGGCCGCGAAGGAGCCGATCGTGAAGCATGCGTTCGACGGGCCTCCGCGCGTCGGAGCAGAGGCCTGAGTGCCGATCTTCCGTGAGCTGATCGCGCTCTCGAGCGAGCTCGTCACCGCGGTACAACGACACGACCGCCGTCGTCTCGAGCAGCTGCTCGCCGAGGAGTTCACGCTCAACGGTGCCGCCGGCGAGCTCGACCGCGAGGCGTTCCTGACTGCAGCTTCGGGCCCGTACGAGATCGACGAGTTCTCCTACGAGGAGATCGACCCGGAGATCTACGGCGACACCGCCGTGCTCGTCTCGCGCTACCGGCAGACGGCGCGGCTCGACGGTCGGGACCTCTCCCACGAGATGCACGTGACGGATATCTGGGTGCGACGGGACGGGCGCTGGCAGATCGTGCGCCGCCACGCATCGGTCGCGTCCGGCTGAGCGACACTAGTGCCGCACGAGACCCGGCCCGCTGAGTAAAGTCACGCCCTCGTGGAGACGCTCGCACGCGCAACGATCCGGGGCCGCTGGGTCTTCGTCGGCCTCTGGCTGATCCTCACCGTCGCCGGGGCCATGGCCACCGGCAAGCTGGCCGACCGCTGGTTCGAGCAGTTCTCGATTCCCGGCTATAGCGCCTACGAGGCCAACCAGCGGACGCTCGAGAAGTTCGGCACGGGACGGCAGTATCCGCTCGTCGCGGTGTTCACCGTCGCGAACGGCGACGTCCGCGCGCAGGCCGGGATCGAGAAGGCGATCGCCGCCGGGGAGGCCGAGAACAAGGGCGCGCGGGTCAGCTCCTGGTTCGCGACGAAGGACGACACGTTTGTCTCGGCCGACCACAAGACGATGTTCGCAGCCATCTATCCGGCGGGCGAGTCGAGCTTCACGACCGTGCTCCCGATCAAGCAGACGCGCGCCGCCATCGTCGCGAACGCGCCGCCGGGCGTGACGGCGCACCTCACAGGCGTCGACGCGATCTTCCAGTCTCAGGGGGGCTCGAGCGGGCCGAGCGTGCTCGTCGAGACGCTGCTCGGCGGTATCGGCGCATTGCTGATCCTCCTCTTCGTGTTCGGAACGCTGCCCGCGGTCATCATGCCGCTCCTCGTGGCGGTCTCGTCGATCCTCACCACGTTCCTCTGCGTGCTCGGGCTGACGTACATCACCGACGTCTCGATCATCGTCCAGTTCCTCGTCGCGCTCGTCGGACTCGGGATAGCCATCGACTACTCGCTGTTGATGATCTTCCGCTTTCGGGAGGAGATAGCCAACGGCCGCACGACCGACGACGCCATCGTCGAGACGATGCAGCACGCCGGCCGCTCGGTGATCGTCTCTGGCTCCACGGTTGCCATCGGCCTCGTCAGCATGGTGATCCTCCCGCTGCCGTTCATCCGGTCGATCGGGCTCGGCGGCATGCTGATCCCGCTCGTGTCGGTGCTGGCGTCGATCACCCTCACGCCGGCGCTCCTTCGTCTGCTCGGACCGAAGATCAACCGGATGCGCGTGATGCCGAAGCGCCTGCTCACCCCGGACGACGCCGAGGCCGGCTTCTGGATGCGCTGGGCGCGGCTCGTCTCGCGCCGACCGCTCGCGATCTTCCTGCTCGGGATGGTCGTGGTCGTCCTGCTCCTGATCCCCGCCTCGAGGATCAACCCGAGCGATGCCGAGACCGCCCGCCAGCCGGCATCGGCGGACGCTGCTGCCGGGCGCGAGGCGCTGACTGCGGCCGGCATCACGCAGGGCGTCTTCAAGCCGTTCGCCGTGCTCGTCGAGGGTTCGAATGATGCCGCCACGGTCGATGCGATCGCGGCCGCGGTCCGCAAGACGCCCGGAGTCGAGGGCGTGACCGCGCCGACGGGCGATGCCTGGCGCCGGGGCAACGCGGCCCTGTTGGAGGCCTTCTCCACCACCGACGCGTCGTCGAAGGCCAGCCGGAAGGTGATCTCCGATCTGCAAGATCGGGTGCTGCCCGCTGCCGCAGCGGCCGCCGGCGCGGGAATCGCCGCCACCCTCGGTGGAGCGGCGCCGGAAGAGCGCGACTTCGTCCACGCGGTCTACGGCAACTTCGGCTGGGTGCTGCTGTTCGTGATCGTGCTCACGTTCATCCTGCTGACGCGCGCGTTCCGCTCGATCGTGCTTCCGGCCAAGGCGGTGATCCTCAACCTGATCTCGCTCGGCTGCGCCTACGGCGTCGTCGTCTTCATCTTCCAGGAGGGCCACGGCAGCGAGCTGATCTGGAACGTGCAGGCGACCGGCGTCGTGATCTCGTGGATCCCGCTGATGATCTTCGCGTTCCTGTACGGGATCTCGATGGACTACGAGGTATTCATGATCACGCGCATCCGCGAGGCATACGACGAGACGCGTGACACGAGTCGAGCGATCTCGTTGGGTCTAGCGCGGACGGGCAAGCTGATCACGAGCGGTGCCGGCGTGCTGATGTTCGCGTTCTTCGCGCTGTCGACGGGGCCGGGGCTCGACATCAAGCTGTTCGGCATCGGCCTCGCCGCAGGCGTAATCATCGATGCGACGCTGATTCGACTGCTGCTCGTGCCGTCGTCGATGCAGCTGCTCGGCCGCTGGAACTGGTGGCTTCCGGCGTGGATGGCGAAGGTATTGCGCACGACCCCGAGTCCGCTCGAGCCGCGTGCCCCGGCGCCCGCACCGCAGACCGATCCCTGAGCTCGCCCGTCCCCCTAGCCACCTTCTGGCACGCGTTCGCCCGGCCGCACGAGGCCCGTCTCGTAGGCGAGCACGACCGCCTGGATCCGATCGCGAATCCCGAGCTTGCCGAGCACGCGGTTGACGTGCGTCTTCACGGTGGCACCACTGATGAAGAGCGCGTCCGCGATCTCGGCGTTCGAAAGCCCTCGCGCCAGCAGCTCGAGCACCTCGAGCTCACGCTCGGTCAGCGACTCGAGTCCGGAAGGTGTGGCGGTTCCCGGCGCCGGCCGGCGAACGTAGTCCTCGATCAGCCGGCGCGTGATCGCGGGCGCGAGGAGCGCCTCGCCCGTCGTGACGAGGCGCACGGACTCCACGAGCCGGGCGGGCGGGGCGCTCTTGAGCAGGAACCCCGCTGCACCGGCCTTCAGCGCCTCGTAGACGACCTCGTCGGTATCGAAGGTCGTGAGCACGATCACGTGTGGGCTCAGCTGCTCGGCGACGATGCGCCGGGTTGCCTCGAGCCCGTCGAGATGCGGCATCCGCACATCCATCAGCACCACCTCGGGCTTCAGCTCGCGCACGAGGGCGAGCGCCTCGATGCCGTCCTCTGCCTCGCCGACGACCTCGATTCCCTCCCGGGCGTCGAGGATCATCTTGAAGCCGCCCCGGACGAGCGCCTGGTCGTCGGCAATCAGGACCCGGATCATGTCGCCTCGCGGAGCGGCAGCCGTGCGTAAACGCCGAAGCCGCCTCCCGGGCGCGGGCCTGTCTCGAGCGAGCCACCGAAGATGCTGACGCGCTCTCGCATCCCGACGAGTCCGAAGCCGCTCCCTCCTCCCGCCTCCGCCTGCTCACCGTCGTCGACGATGTCGAGCTCGAGAACATCCGATTCGTAGCGCACGGTGACGGTGGCATTGGCCCGCTTCGCATGTCGGCGGGCGTTCGTCAGCGCCTCCTGCACGATGCGGTAGGCAGACAGCTCGATCGCCGGTGACAGAGCTCGCCGGTCGCCGACGATGCTCAGCTCGACGGGAACGCCGGCAGCCCGAGTCTCGTCGACGAGCACGTCGAGCTCGCCGAGCCCGGGTTGGGGCCGGAAGCGGGTGCTGCCTCCATCGTCGCGGAGAACACCGAGCAGGCGGCTCATCTCGCCGAGCGCTTCGCGTCCCGTTATCTGGATCGCATGGACGGGCTCGAGGGCCCGCTCGGGTTCGGTGCGAAGCATCTCCTCGGCAGCACCGGCCTGGACGACCATGACACTCACCGAGTGGGCAATCACGTCGTGGAGCTCCCGGGCAATGAGCTGCCGCTCATCGGCCTTGGCCTGCCGGGCGAGATCCTCACGCTCGCTGTCGAGCTGTAGGGCTCGTTCCTCGTGCGCGCGCGCGGCGTCGGCCGGGGCGCGAACGAGTCGGCCGATGAAAACGGCGATGCCGACCCAGACGGCGCCGAACGCAAAGTTCCCGAGGCCCTTGTGCTGGCTCGTCACGGCAATCGCGAGACCGCTCCCGACGATCGCGAGGCCGGCGGCCACACGCCGTGGTTCGGCATGCACGACCAACGAGTAGACGGCAATGACGATGGTGGCGAGCGGGATCAGCGGCTCCTGGATCGGCACGCCCGCGATCGACTCGAGCGCGAGGCCGGCCGATGCGATCGCGGTCACAGCCACTGGGAACCGCCGACGCCACGCAAGCGACGCGCTGACGGTCAACTCGATCGGGACAGCGGCCCACCGTGGCTCGACCTTCGCGCTCAGCACCTGCTCGACGGCCACGAGCCCGACCATTGCAGCCGCGAGCGCAATGTCGCCTCGCGGCGGTATCAGCCCCCGATTCACGTGCCCAACGTACTCCGCCTGCGGGCAGCGCGCATCAACCGAGCGGTCGATTCGCATCGACCGGTCGAGCGACCGAGGGGCGTTGCGATTCCGATCCGGTGGGCGACCGCTGACCGTCCCGGCGCCTGACGACACGGAGGACGGGATCGTCGACGCTGGGATCCGCCCCGTTCCTCTCGCTGAAAGAGGTCTCGCATGACCGATCGCACGACTCGACTGCTCGGCCTGTACTGCGTCGTCTCGAGCTTTGCGGTGCTCGTCGTGTCGCCGCTCCTTGCGCTTGCGTACTTCGCGACGAAGGACGGTGCCGAGAGCCTCGGAACCTCGACCGTGTCGTTCTGGGCCGATCCCGCTCGCGACGAGGCGGGCCGGTTGCTCACCTTCGCCTCTGCCGACCACGTCTACGGCACCTATCTCCAGCTCTTCGCACTCCTGTTCCCGGCCGTGATGCTCTGCGCCCTCGCCGCGAAGGCACGCCGTCCCATCGAGGTTCGCGGGCTCGAGCGCTGGGGCTGGCGCGTTGCGCTCCTCGGATACACCCTGCTGATGGCGGGTCTCGTAATCGCGTTCTTCATCGAGACGGCCAACCACTTCGTGAAGATGTCGACGTCCGGTACGAGCCCGCTCAACATCGCGTTCCTGTCGCTGCTCCTGCCGGGCGTCATCCTCTCGAGCGCGGGCTCGACGGTCCTCGGGATCGGCCTCGTGCGCGCGTCCTACATGCCTCGCGTGACCGGGTGGATTCTCGTGTTTGCGTTCCCGCTCTGGATCGCGGGCAGCTTCGTCCTCGGCCACAACAGCCTCGGTCTCGTCCCTCTCTTCGTGGCCTGGGCGTTCAGCGGCTGGCGATTCTGGAGCGCCGTGCCGAGCGCTGTCGGGTCGGAGCTCACCGAGCCGGTTGCAGGGTGAACGCGCGGCTCGTTCGGTCGGCGGGCTCGCGCCGGTTCGGCTGTGTCCTTACCGGCCATGTCCTGCCGCTGGGGTTGAGCCGTCAACGGTTCGTCCGACCCACGAGAGTTCCCGCAACGTGCGCACGAACATGTGAAGGGTGTCTCCCGGAGGGAGACACCCTTGGTGCCGAAACTGCAACGTTTTGTTCACAGAATTGAAGCGCCGCGGGACATGACTCCTCCGGGCGCCGCCTGGCAAAGGCGCATCCCGGCACAGGCGGAGCGCGGGCCCGGGCTGGGGGCGATCGAGACCCGGCGCCTCCGCCGTGTTCGGCATCGTGCAGCTAGTCGGGGGGCTCGCCGGACTCCTCGCACTCGAGGCACACCCAGTCGCCGGGCGAGCCCAGGGCGCTCAGTGCGGCCGGCACCGTCGTGACGCCGCAGATTGGGCAGATGGGGGGATCGTCGTCCACCGCACAAGTATGCGTACGAACATGACGGCGGATACGGTTGCGCCCGCACACCAAACGGATGAACGGGGGAACGATGGCGCAACACAGGCTTTCGCGTGACCAGGTGATCTGGGAGTTCGGCCCCGACCTGCAACCGGTCCTCGAGATCGAGCCGGGCGACGTCGTCACCTTCGAGACGAACGACTGCTTCACCGGGCAGATCAAGAGCGAGACCGACCTCGTAACCGACATCGACCTCGGGCGCATCAACAGCGCCACCGGCCCCGTCGCGGTGCGAGGTGCCGAGCCGGGTGACTCGCTCGTGGCGGAGATCCTCGACGTACGGCCGGTGGAGTGGGGTGTGGCGACGCTGATTCCCGGCTTCGGCCAGTTGAGCGGGCTCGTCCAGGCGCCGGTGACGCAGATGTTCCAGGTGCGCGACGGGATGGTGAAGATGAACGAAAGGATCTCGTTCCCGGCCAACCCGATGGTCGGCGTGGTGGGCGTCGCGACCGGCGGTGAGACGCACGCGACGGGTCACGCGGGCCAACACGGCGGCAATCTCGACGATCACTGGCACGGCAAGGGGTCGCGTATCTTCTTTCCGGTGCGGCAACCGGGTGGGATGTTCGCCGTCGGAGACATGCACGCGGCGATGGGTGACGGCGAGATCTGCTTCACCGGGGTCGAGATCGCGGGCGAGGTCGACATCCGGTTCGACGTCCTCAAGACCAAGCAGGCGATCTGGCCGGTGACGGAGCTCAACGACCGCTGGGTGCCACACGCCTCCGCGCCCGACTACGCCGAGGCTCTGGCACTCGTCTCGGAAGAGGCGGCGAAGCTTCTGGTCGACGAGCACGACTTCACGGTCGAGGACGCGTTCATCTTTCTCTCCGTTGCCTGCGATGCCGGCGTTGCGCAGGCGTGCAAGCCGGCCGAGGGCTTCGGCACGATCGCGCGCTTCTCGATCCCGAAGATCGCCGCCTGTCCGGGGCCGTTTCGGCCGTAACGGTGCGCGGGGCTAGACGCCGCCCGGAGAGCCGCTCTTCTCCCACACCGAGACGTGCGTGGTGCTGTCGGCCGTGAACGGCTCCCGCTGCCAGCCGCTCCAGCGCTCGCGCAGCGTCATCCCGGCGAGTCGCGCCATCAGATCGAGCTCGGCCGGCCACACGTAGCGAAACGGGATCGCATTGACCCTGAGCGCCCCGTCGGTGACGGAGTAGTGGTGAGAGGTCAGGCCCTGTGCGACGACGTCGTACTCGTCGAAGCCGAGGTGTGTCGGCGTGACAGTGAAGGGTCGGATCGTCTCGCCCGCCGGCAGCCGCTGCAGGTCCGGGAGCATCACCTCGATCACGAAGCACCCACCCTCCCCGAGGTGGGCGGCGACATTGCGGAAGCAGGCGACCTGCGCGTCCTGCGTGGTCAGGTTCATGATCGTGTTGAAGACGAGGTAGGCGACCGAGAAGCTGCCGTCGACGGTGGTCGTCGCGAAGTCGCCGATCGTGACCCCGATCTGGTCTGCGCCGGGCTTTGCCTGGAGTCTCGCAACCATTGCCTCGGAGAGGTCGATGCCGTGCACCGGCACGCCGCGCTGCGACAGCGGCAGCGCGATCCGCCCGGTGCCGATCCCGAGCTCGAGCGCGGCGCCGCTCCCGGCGAGGCCGGCGATGAAGTCGACCGCGGGGTCGATCACCGCTGCCTGGGACATCTCGTCATCGGGATCGTCGTACCGCCCGGCGACGTCCTCGCCGAAGTAATCCATGGCCATCGCAGCACTCTGCCTGAAAGCCTCGACGGAATGCTGGTCCGCATTAGGATCGTCCCATGCCACGTCTGGCCGACGATCTCGCCCGAATTCCGCTCTTCAGCGGTCTCAACAAGCGCCAGCTGCGGAAGCTCGCCGGCGGCTTTCAGGAGCTCGCGTTCGCACCCGGCCGGGCCGTTGTCCGTGAGGGTCACGTCGACGGCGTCGGTTTCTTCGTGATCGCGGAGGGCACGGCGGCGGTCAGCGTGGGAGGGGAGACGGTCGCGACAATCGGCCCCGGCGACTACTTCGGCGAGATGGCGATGCTGACCAAGCAGCAACGCGCGGCGACGGTGTCCGCCGAGACACCGCTGCGCTGCCTCACGATTCGGTTTTGGGACTTCCGCGAGTTCGCGAAGGCGAATCCGGACGTCTCGTGGAACCTGCTTCAACACCTCGCCGAGCTGCTCGTCGAGGATCGGGCACGGCGCGCGCTGGACCTGCCCGACGCCGGCTGAAGCTCCGCTGTCGACGATGAGTATCGACGGTTGCCGCCGTCTACGACCCGAACCCCTCTACCGAAGCGAAGGAGCAACCCCATGCGCATCGTGATCATCTCGTTTGTGAGCCTGGACGGCGTCGTCCAGGCACCCGGTGGGCCGGAGGAGGACACGGACGGCGGCTTTGCCCACGGCGGCTGGTCGCATCCGTTCTTCGACCCGGAGGTAGTCGGGGGTGCCTTCGCCGGTGCGCTCGGCCAAGCCGAGGCGCTGCTCTTCGGACGGCGCACCTGGCAGACGATGGCTGCGGCCTGGCCCGATCGCGCGGGCGATCCCTTCGCCGATCAGATGAACGACATCTCGAAGTTCGTTGTGTCGTCGACGCTGCGCGAGGACGATCTCGACTGGAACAACACCACGCTCATTCCCGGAGAGGACGCCGTCGTTCGCATCCGGGCGCTGCGCCATGGAAACGGAGGCGACCTCGTCGTGATGGGCAGCCCGACGCTTGCACGTACGCTGATCCACGAGGGCATCTTCGACGAGCTTCGCCTCATTGTCATGCCGGTGCTCCTCGGGGGCGGTAAGACGATCTTCCCGGGAGACGGCGCCCTGCATACGCTCGAGCTCGTCTCGGCGGTAACGAGCGACGCGGGCGTACAGGTATCCACCTACCGGCCGGTGGCCGGAGCGTAGGTTCGGCATGTTCACGGGCGTCCAGATCAACCTCTACGCGCAGGATGTCGAACGTTGCGTCGGGTTCTACACTGCGATCGGATTCGTCGAGAGCTTCAGAACACCGCGCGAGGGTGCGCCGATCCATGCCGAGCTCCAGCTGCACGGGCTGACGCTGGGCGTCGCGTCGGTCGCGTCGGCGCAGCACGACCATCGTCTTCCCGTATCGAGCGAGGGCAACGCGATGGAGGTCTGTCTTTGGTGCGACGACACCGACGTGGCGTTCGCCCGGCTGCTCGAGGCTGGTGCAAGCCCGATGTCGGAGCCGCACGATTGGCTCGACGGTCGGTTGCGTGTTGCCTGGGTGGCCGACCCGGAGGGGAACCCGATCGAGATCGTGCAGCAGAGCGCGAGCGCCAGGGACGCCTCGGGCTAGAGCGCCTCGACGTCGCGGTGACGACAATCCCGATCGACCAGGCCCGTCATTGGGGGATAACCGCACTACGCGCCTCACCCAGACCTGCGAGTGTGAGGTTCGAGGATCGCAGACGACGCTGCTTCGACTTGCGGTGGCCCATGCGTAGCCCCACCAATCACTTCCATCGAAGGAGCACGACACCATGACGTCCCCGAACGCCTTTCCGCTTCGCCTCACCGGCGAGCTCGATCCCGAGACGAGCCGCTGGCAGTGGCTCTTCAAGTGGCTGCTCGCCGTCCCTCACTTCATCGTTCTCTTCTTCCTCTGGGTCGGCTTCGTCGTCTCGACGGTCATCGCCGGCTTCGCGATCCTCTTCACCGGCCGCTATCCCCGCGGGATCTTCGACTTCAACGTCGGGGTCCTTCGCTGGTCGTGGCGCGTCGGCTTCTACAGCTACAGCGCACTCGGCACCGACAAGTACCCGCCGTTCTCGCTCGCGGATGACCCTTCGTACCCTGCACGTCTCGAAGTGGACTTTCCGGAGCAGCTCTCACGGGGTCTCGTGCTCGTCAAGTGGTGGCTGCTCGCAATCCCGCAGTACCTGATCGTCGCGATCTTCACGGGCGGGGCGTGGTCGGCCTGGTCGAACGGCGGCCACGGCTGGATGTATGCCTCCGGCGGCGGCCTGATCGGGCTGCTCGTGCTCATCGCGGGACTGGCGCTGCTCTTCACCGGCAGCTACCCCCGGTCGCTCTACGACCTCATTGTCGGTCTCGACCGTTGGGTCTTCCGGGTCGTGGCCTACGCGGGCCTGATGACCGACCAGTACCCGCCCTTCAGGCTCGATTCCGGCAGTACAGAGCCGCCGTCAGCGCCGGGCGCGGACTCGCAGCTTCCGGTGAGCCCGGCTCCGTCCGCGTAGCGGTCGGGCGAGGGCCTGCCTGGGCGACCAGGCAGGCCTGCCGGCGGTCCGGTGGTGTCGTTCAGGCATGGTGCAGGTGTGAACTGGCTGGACGTGCTCTCCATCGTCGCGATCGTCTTGCTCGTGGTCGTACTGATCGGGATGGCGCGGATGGGCTGGCGCATCTGGCACACGAACGAGCAGATGGACGCCGGCGGCTCGATGGGCGATCAGATGCTCGGTTCGAAGAACAGCGGCGCATTCGTCAAGAGACGGCGTCGCCGCCGCAGGTAGCGCTCGGCAGACTGCCGTCGTGCAGGAGAGGGAGCGGCCTCTGCGCGAGAGCACGGCCGCTACCGCCGGTCGTCGCGGACGACCCACCCGCCGAGTGTCGCAATCCGCCGAAGAACGTGAGGCTGGATCGGCCGGGCGGCGATGAGTTCTCGGTGGTTTGTCAGTCTCCTGTCGCACGAGTGTCGCCGCGAGGGTGAGAGGCGGCCCGAGCCGGACGCCGAGAAAGGAGCATGAGATGACGCCGTACCTATCATCGTTCGACGAGGGCGCGCTGATCTTCTCCGAGGAGGAGCTGCCTCGACATGGCCGAGGCTGCACACGCGGTGGTTCAAGAAGCGGCGGACGCCGGCGCGTGGGTGTTCGGCGGCGGGTTGTTCCCCTCCGAGCAGCTGAGCGTGGTGGCCACCGGTCGCATGCCGGGAGGGCCAAGGCTCGGGCGGAATCGTCAATTGCCAGAAGGAGATCGTCATGACCCACATCTCAATCCCCACGACGGCTGTCGGGGCACCATGAACGCCTCCCCCTCGATCACAATCACGCCGGTCCGCGTCGCGGACCTGCTCGCCGAGGGTGAGCGGATGCCGGTCTTTGTGCACGTGATAGACCATCCCGATGCGCGGGTGCTCGTCGATACCGGCATGACGGAGCTGCACCCGTTGGTCGCCGACCTCGATCCTCGCATCAGCCCACTGAGCGAGCAGGACTTCGATCTCGTCGGCATCGACATCGTCGTCAATACGCACCTGCACTTCGACCACTGTGGCGGGAACCATCTCTTCGCCGGCAGGCCGATCTACGTCCAGCGGCGAGAGCTCGACGACGCGCGCAGCGAGGCCGACTACACCATTCGCGAGTGGGTCGAGGCGCCCGGAGTGGAATACGTGCCGGTCGACGGCGAGCTCGAGCTGCTTCCCGGACTCAAGCTCGTCCCGGCGCCGGGCCACACACGCGGGATGCAGGTGGTCGTCGTCGAGACTGGCGGGCGTCCGGTGGTCGTCGGCGGTGACGTGGCGGTCTGGTTCGGCGAGCTCGACGAGCCGCACACCGAGGGCCAGCTGCGGGTGCGTGCGCTCGACCCCGAGCTCGTCTGGCTCGCACACGAGCGCGAGCCGTGGCGGCCACGCACGCTCTAGGGCCGCTCGCCTGCGCCGGTGTCGTGACGTCCCCCGAAGCCGATGCACGTGGCGCTATGGACATCGTGTTCGGTGGTCGTAATCATCAGGTCACGTTTTGACGGTTTCGGTCGGCGGCGGCGAGCTCGGGAATGTCGGAACCGATGAGTTTCCAACGGCGTGCCCGTCTGTACCGAGTACGGATGAATCAGCGTCGAGAACGTTCTCGCCGACGTCAACAACTTCGGGAGGCAACGTGAAGCTTCTTCTTACGTCCGGTGGCGTCACCAACCCGAGTATCCGCGATGCGCTCGTCGACCTGCTGGGCAAGCCAATCGACGAGTCCAGTGCCCTGTGCATCCCTACGGCGGAGTACGGCCACCCCTGGTGTACGCCGGCGTCGGCCTGGCGCTTCATCGCCGGTCAGGGCGACGTCGGCTGGAAATCGGTAGGCGTCCTCGAGCTCACCGCACTGTCCAGCATCGGCGAAGAGCGCTGGGTCCCCTGGGTTCGGGAGGCTGACGTTCTGCTCGTGGACGGCGGTGATGCGACGTACCTGTGCCACTGGATGCGGCAGAGCGGGCTGGCCGATCTCCTCGAGACACTGGCCGAGACGGTCTGGGTTGGGGTGAGTGCCGGAAGCATGGTGATGACCCCCCGGATCGGTGACGACTTCGTGACGTGGCCGGCCGCCACGGACGACCGAACCCTGGGCATCGTCGACTTCTCGATCTTCCCGCACCTCGACAACCCCGATCTGCCGTGGAACACGATGGCCACCGCAGAAGAATGGGCAGCAAGCCTGTCGGGCCCTGCGTACGCGATCGACGACGAGACCGCCTTCAAAGTGGTCGACGGGACGGTCGAGATCGTCTCCGAGGGGCACTGGAAACTGCTCGCCTCGGACTGAGCCCTGGGCCGGCGAGCGGGACTTCCACATGAAGGATCCGCACGCGGCTAGTGTCGCGCTCGAGCATTCTGAAGTTCCGGCTCGATGCCGAAGAACGCCGTCACGACGTGGTACCCATCGGCCGACTTCAAAGAGATCTGGCTCGATTCCTGAAGGACCTGTGGCGCGCTTCGTCCGCGTGCGTGAGCTTCGGCAATGCTGAAGAGTAAGCGGGTCGTTGGAGCAAGCGCGCTTCGACCGCAGTCGCGCTACGACTCGTCGGGCTTGTCGATCACGCAGAAGCGGTTTCCGTCAGGGTCAACGAGGACGACGAAGTCTTCGTCCTGTCCGTACTCACGGTCGTAGCGGGTCGCGCCGAGACCGAGTAGCCGCTCGACCTCGGCGGGCTGATCAGCGGTGTAGAGGTCTAGGTGAGCTCGGCTGAGGTCTCCGAGTGGTGGTAGACGGTCCTCGGGGACCCGGTCGAGCGAGATGTTCGGTCCTGCCCCGCTCGGATCGGTGAGCACCACCCAGCCGTCCTCGGGCGGCTCGCGCGGGACGTAACCGAGTGCCGCCTGCCAGAACGCGACCAGCTCGTCGAACCGCACACAGCGAATGAGGATCGAACCGACCCTGACTGTCGCCCGGTGGCGAGCGTCGAACGACGAGCCTGTGGTCACATGTCGAGCGTACCTTGTCCTCACGCGCGTCAACCCCTCCCGTCGAGGAGCGCGTCGGGCCACGGCGGGTGACAAGGATCTGGTGGAGGGCGTGGTCGAGTCTGTCGCGGATTGTTCGACCTGAGGAGGCGGGGGTCGGGGCGACGCCGGCGAGCCTGGGCGGAGGCTGCTTCGGAGCGGACGCGGCATTGTGTGACCAGCTGACGATCAGCTGGGCGGCGACGATCGGGCCGGCGCCGGGCTCGTGGAGGAGCCGGGGTGCGCGAGCGCGGACGTGGGCGAGGATCTCGGTTTGTAGCTCGGTGGCTTCCTCGGTCAGCTGACCTCAACCCGTCCTCATGGAACGGAGCGGGCCAGCTTGCGGATCGACGGTTTCTCCTCTGAGGGCTGCCTCGATCGTGGCGATATCGATCTTGTGCATGGTCATCATTGCCTCGTAGGCGCGTTTGGCCGCTGCCTTGTCGGGGCTGGTGGTGGCGTCGAGCAGGACGCGCGGCGTGATTTGCCACGAGAATCCCCACCTGTCCTTGCACCATCCGCAGGCGCTCTCCTCGCCGCCGTTGTCGACGATCGCGTTCCAGTAGCGGTCGGTCTCGTCCTGGTCTGTGGTGACCACCATGAAGCTGACCGCTTCGTTTGGCGTGAAGTTGGGGCCGCCGTTGAGGCCGACGAACTTCTGCCCGAGCACGCTGAACTCGACCGTGAGCTCGTTGCCTTCCTCGCCGCCGGGGAAGTCCGACGGCGCCGTGTGGGCAGCACCGACGCGGCTGTCGGGAAAGACGGACGCGTAAAACTCCGCCGCCTTGCGGGCCTCGCCATGATCGAACCACACGCACGTAGTGAGCGAACCGTCAGCCATTCGTTCCCCTCCCTCGTTCGGTGTTGGATGAGGATGTGATACCCGTCCGACGCCGTTTCATGCGTCACCATTACCGGGTCGCGATGATCAGTTCTGTTCCCTAGCCTGGCACGGGCTTGGCGGCGGGCGTTCGGGAGTGGCGCTGCAGGGGTAGGTTCTGCAGTGTGCGGCAGAGTCTGAGTCTTGTGACCTTGGGGGTCGCTGATTACGAGCGGGCAACGGGTTTCTACCGTGCGCTGGGATGGCGTCCCGCGCTCGAGGCGGAGGAGACGGCGTTCTTCCAGGCTAATGGCGTCGTGCTCGTCCTCTGGGAGCGTGCCAAGCTCGCGTGCGACACGGGAATCGTCGACACAGGCGCAGGCTGGAGCGGGATCACGCTGGCCCACAACGTCGGCTCCCGCGCGGAGGTACAGGAGCTGATCGAACGGGCCCGCGGGTATGGAGCCGAGATCACACGTGAGCCGGCAGAGACCTTCTACGGCGGCTACGCCGCCGTGTTCCGCGATCTCGACGGACACGCCTGGGAGATCGCCCACAATCCCGGCTTCGGGCTGGACGAGCACGGCAGCGTCATCCTGCCGAGCTCAGGAGCCTAGACACCCGCGCCGGCGAACATGTCCTCGGTTGATCCCTCCGGGGCAGCGCCGCGGCTTGTCCCCACGAGGTAGGTCGCGCCGTCTCTCTGGCGCACTTCTCAGTCTGCGTGCGAACCATCGGGCCGATCATCGCAGCCGTGCGCGAGCATTCCGCGACGACGCCTGAACGGCTCCTGTCGGTTAGCGTTGTTGAATCAAGCTAACGCCACCCGATGCTCCGGTGTCCGACGGCAACATTGTGCTCCGCCTCCGCGAGGTGAAGGATCAGCCGCTGATCAGCGCGGCTAGTCACGATCCGGAAACGCAGCGGTGGCTCGATGACGAGCCGATTCCGACGAGCGGTCCTCCTATCTTCCCCGATCCACTCGCCACCTGGGCGCAGGGCAAGCGGGCGCCCTTCGTGATCGCCGATTCCGCGACCGATCGTGCACTCGGACTGATCTCGCTCCGCGTGATCGCGGACGGCACAGGCTCTGTCGGGGTGTCGGTTTTTCCGGAGGGACGCGGGCAGGGTGTCGGGCCGGCCGCCTTGAGGTTGGTCGCTCGCTGGGCGATCGTCGAGAGTGGGTTTCAACGAGTCGAGGCCGAAGCTGATGTCGCGAACACCGCGTCTCGTCGCATGATCGAGAAAGCTGGCTTCACTCGCGAAGGAATTCTGCGCGCCCACTGCGAAACGCACGGTGTTCGGCATGACTGCGAGATGTTTGCCCTGGTCCGTGCCGACCTGACCTCCACGCGGAGCTAGGTCGCTCACCCGCGCCAGTATTGCTCCTATGACTGTCACCTGAGCAGTGGGGGCGATCCTGACCACGGGGATTCGTCGTACTGCGGGAGGTCGTCGAGGATCTCGTACCACGATGCCTTCGAGCCGACGAAGATGTGCGCCATCGGCTTGAGAGTCGGCTCGTCGACCAGCGTCCCGAACGGAATGCGGATCTTGCCTTCGTAGCCCGACCAATACAGCAGTGAGAAACACGCCTTGCAACGGATGGCGTGGCGTCCATTCGCATCCCCCTGCACAACCAACGAGTCCGCACCCTTGGTCAGCCGCATCTTCTCTGGCTCGATCTCGCCCCACGGCTTGAAGACGGAGCCGGTCGTCGCACGGCAGTTCGAGCAATGGCAGTTGTACGCCTCGACGAACTCGTCAGCGACCTCGAACTCAACGGCGCGGCACCCACATCGACCCGTCAGCACGCCAGCCGTCATCGCCGCGAGCGTATCGGAGTTCGCCTGTGCAAGTGAGCGGGAATGTTCCCTGATTCCTGAGTGACGATCGATCGGCGGTCGCCGACCTGGTCTCTGCGGGCGCCTTGAGGGGAGAGGATCATTCGTGATGCCGGGATGTCCCAGGTGACGAGGAAGTTGCGGAGGAAGGCGTCGCCGACGAGCCCGTCGTGAATGATTCTTTGGAACATCACGTCGGGTTTGGGCAACGCAAGCTCGGGTGCGAGGGTCGGGTGAATGCTGCCCTCGAGACGGGTGAAGCTGCGCACGTATGGGTTCCCGGTCTCGTCGGTTCCTTCGACGTGACGGACGCCGGTGCCGGCAAGGTCGACGCCGACCTCGGCGGCGAACCGCTCGTCGAGGATCAGCGAGTCGCTGCCCATGTCGACCTCGACCGAGATCGATCGGCCGCCCGGGATCGTGAGGGGCATGAAGACGTCAACCGAAGGCCCGTCCCGCTCGACGACTACCGGAACGGCGACACCATCCGAACCGCGTCCAGCTCGGATCGTTCGACGGGCGTAGTCGACGGTGAACGGCTCGTCGGCGAAGAACGCGAGCGAGAGGAACCCATCGATGGCACCGAGCTCTGGCGGGAAGCCACTCAGGTCGATCAACCCCACCTCGCTGTCCCGCATCGAGATCCCCCGAACTCCAGCAGCGGCGCGACGGCGAGCGGCACGGTCACCTCCTGACCGGACATCCGTCGCCCCGCGAACGACCCACCCGTCGCGACAACGCCTCCGAGCGTGTCACGCACAAGGTTCAACCCGATCCCCGAGTCCAGGACGAACCGCCGCTCGTGCCCGTTCAATCGCACCGGCACCGTGACGAGATGATGGAGATAGTCGAACCGCGTCTCCCGCATGGCGAACGAAGCTACCAACCCCTGGCGGGCGCCGGACAGGCGCCGCCCTGCTGCTCGGACGAATCATTCCCGAGGCACACCCCCGAGTCGGCCAGTCACCCGACGAAGCACAAAGCAGCAGCACGACACCAGGCTGGCCACAACCCGAGACAAACCCGACCAACCCGCCGAGTCTCACACTTCCTGAGGATGTGATGCTGGATGTGGTCGGAGCCGATGAGTTCCGGTGACTATTTCAGTCTTTAGTGCGTACGGTCCGGGTGAGAAGCGGCAGGAGTAGTCCCGGCGAGAGAGGAGTCATGAGATGACGCGGTACCTGATTTCGTTCCCGAGCGGTGCGATGGACCATATCCCCGTCGAGGAGATGCCCTCGGTCGGAGAGGCTGCTCACGCGGTGGTCCGGGAGGCCATGGACGCAGGTGTGTTTGTGTTCGGCGGCGGGCTGGCGGAGGACGTCGATCCGGTCTTGGTGGCCGGTGACGGGACGATCACTGCCGGCACGTACCCGCAGACCAAGGATCTTCGACGGAGGCTTCACAATCCTCGACACGCCATCACGGGAGGCAGCCTTGGAGTGGGCCGCGAAGATCGCGGCCGCCTGCCGCTGTGCCCAAGAGATCCGCGAGTTCGGGCCGGACGCTGAGGTGGGAAACTAATCGAAGCCTATTCCCTCCAGGGCGACATGCGGGAATAGAGTCAGCCGCCGCTAACCCGAGTCTGCGCTGACGATCAGACGCCACCACCCGACCGGACCGACATTGAGTTTGGGACTGTCACATGGGCGTGACGTCCTCGGCGAGGTCGCCGTCGAACCAGGCACCGTAACGACCGAGTTGCTCGAAGCCTGCGGGTCGGGGAACCCTGCGCTCCGGAGGCGGCGAGCTCGGCCTCGACGGCGCGGTGGACGTTGCCGTGGATGTGGTCGGTGCCGATGCGGTCGACGACTCCGTCGGCTCGCAGCACCGCGAGAACCTGGGCTTGACGCGCGCGAGCCGGAATGCGACGCCGTCGGCTGCGAGGAACTCGTGGATCTCGGCGAGCTTCGCCGAGCCCTGCGAGTCGACGAAGTTGACGCCCTCGAGGTCGAGCACGAGCGCTCGACGCGCTGTCGTCGACGAGCGCGCGGATGCGATTCTCCAGTGCTTCGGCGGTGGCGAAGAACAGTCCGCCGTCGAGGCGCAGGACCGCGATGCCCGCGAAGGTCTGGTCGTCGGGGTTCTCCTGGATGTCGCGGAACACCTGGGTGTCCGGCTCGCGGCCGAGGAGCGGCATCGGGGGTTGGGTGGCGACGTAGATGAGCCAGCCGAGCGAGAGCACGATGCCGATCACGACGCCGGCGAGGACGCCTGCCGAGAGCACACCGAGGATCGCGGCGACCGCGATCCAGAAGTCGAAGCGGGTCACGCGGTACAGGCGCCGCAACTCCGCGATGTCGATCATCCCGAACACGACCGCGTCGATGATGATCGCTGCCAGCACGGCCTTCGGCAGCTCCGAGAAGAGCGGCGCGAGCACGATCAGGGTCCCGAGCACGAGCGCCGCCGGTGACGAGCGACGCCACCGGCGTGCGTGCCCCGGCCGACTCGTTCAGCGAGCTGGCCGACAGGCTGGTCGAGACCGGCATCCCCTGGAACACGCCCGCGCCGACGTTCGCCATCCCCTGCGCCACCGACTCCTGGTCGACGTCGATCCGGTAGCGGTGCCGGGTCGCGAACGCGCGCGCGTCGCCGGCGGTCTGCGAGAAGCCGATCAGCAGCAGCGCGAGCGCCGCGATCACGATCACGCGAGAGGTTGTGCCGGACGATGTCGTAGTCCGGCAGCATCGGCGCCGGCAGCCCGCGCGGACGTCGCCGACGAGCGCGACGCCGTGGGCGCCGAGGTCGAACAGCGCCGATGCGAGCAGGCCGCCGACGACGAGCACGAGGGCGCCGGGGATCGCGGGGGCCGTGAACCGCAGGCGCGAGGATGACCGCGAGCGCGACGACCCCGACGAGGAGCGTTGCCCAGTGGATGTCGCCGAGCCTGCGCATCCACGACCCGAGCTCCTGCCAGCGTTGTCGCCGTCGGACGAGGTGCCGGTCAGCTTCGGCAGCTCGCCGATGACGACGTCGACCGCGGCGCCGGCGAGGAATCCGGTGACGACCGCCTTCGAGAGGAACTGCGCGATCCAGCCCAGCTTCAACGCAGCGAGCAGGAGGAACAGCAGTCCGGTCACCAGCGTGATCGCCGCGACCAGCTGGGCCGCCTGGTCGCCACCGAGGCCCGGTCACGAGCACCGCTCCGCCGGCGACCGCCGCAAGCGACGAGCTCGGGCCGGTCGAGATCTGCCGCGACGTGCAGAACAGCGCGTAGATGAGCGCTCCCGCCGCCGCCGCGTAGAGCCCGTTCTGGAGCGGCACCCCGGCGATGCCCGCGTAGCCGAGGTTCTTCGGCACGATCAGCGCCGTCACCGCGATCCCGGCCGCGACGTCACCGCGCAACCAGCGCCGCTCGTACCGCGGCAGCCACTCGACGATCGGCAGAAGGCGCCTCACCCTCACGATCCTCTCACGCGTGGGCAAGCGCGGCTGACCTCCCGATCGTCCGCCACAGAGGAGCGCAAGAGAACGGTGCCCTGCGCCAGTGATGCTCCTGAGGGGCAGCGTGGTTATGTCCAGTCGAAGTGGGTAATCAGGCTCTCCACCGACAGGAAGCGAGGAATCATGAAAGACCACGTTGCCGTCGCGGAGATCCAGTCGATGCAACACCCTCTCGTGTGTGGAAAGCGCTGACCGATCCCGACCAGATCGAGCAGTACATGTTCGGTTCGAAGGTCGTGACCGACTGGGAACCAGGCAGTCGCATCGTCTGGAAAGGCGAATACGAGGGCAAGAGTTATGAGGATCATGGAGAGATTCTTGAAGTCGAACCCGGGAAACGCCTCGTGATGACGCATTTCAGTCCTCTCAACGGCAAGGAGGATGCCCCGGAGAACTACCACATCCTCGCTTACGAGCTCGAAGAAGTAGACGAAGGGAACGCGTGCAGCTCAGCCAGGACAACAACGCAAGCATTGAAGCGGCTGAGCAATCACGGAACAACTGGAAAAAGATGCTTCAACAACTCAAGTCCGTCGTCGAGCACAGTCAGACTCGCACCGAGGCGGCCAAGAGCTAACCCAATCGAGGCTCCGAGCCTGCGAGCCTGGTCGGTCGTTTGTGTCATGTCGCGCGCGTGCGGACGGCTACCTCTGGAGGAGTTGCGGAATGCCGGAACTGTTGATCGATTTCATCGCCTCGCTCGATGGGTTCGGAGCGGCCGACGGCTGGCCCGGCTGGTGGGGGTTGGAGGGGCCGGAGTACCTCGCGTGGCTGGAAGAGCAGCCCGAGGCGGGTTACACGGTCCTTTTCGGTGTTGAACACCTATCGGCTCATGTCGGCACTTGCGACCGAGGGCGAGCCGGTACGGATTCTCTCGCTCGGCTCTCAAAGGTGGTCTTTTCTACAACCCTCAGCGAGCCGGTTTCGTGGCCGAACACCGACCTCGTCAAGGAGGACGCAGTCGAGGCGGTTCGTAAATTGAAGGAAGAGGGGACCTGGTCCTTGCGCACTCTTGGCAGTCTGGCATTGTGCCGCTCATTCTTGAAGGCAGGACTCGTCGACCGGTTTCGGGTCGTCGTCTTTCCGGTCATCACGGGGGCCAGCGGTCACGATCGAATCTACGATGGCTACCCGGACGTCCAGCTTGAGATGATCGGCAGCCGCACCTTTGACGGCCGGCTCAACTCGTCGAGTACAAACCAACCGTTCTCGACGGGCCGCCCAGCTCCGACTGAACGTACGCCGATGTTGCCAGAACAAGCTCAACCTTCGCCTGGGCCAGTGTTCGTAAATGTCCCTCGACGCGTGCGCTAGCGTCAGGCCTCCACTACCTTGGAGGCCGAGGTGAGCGATCAGGCGAAAGTCGATGTCTTGCGACGGGTGACCGATGCGTTCAACCGCCATGACCTCGACGCGATCATGGCGGACTTCAGTGACGAATGTGTCTTCGAGTCCCCGCGGGGAGCTGACCCCTGGGGTAGGCGGTTCGCTGGAAAAGCGGAGGTGCGCGAGGGACTTGCGGCGCGATTCGCTGGAATCCCGGACGTCCAGTACGGCGACGACGAGCACTTCGCGTGTGGCAACCGGGGCGTGTCGGAATGGACTTTGACTGGAACGACGACCGAAAATGAGCGAATTGAGGTACGTGGGTGCGACCTCTGGACATTCGATGCCGACAACAACATCACGCGGAAGGACTCGTTCCGGAAGATCCGCCAGTCCTGAGGACTCAGGCGCCAGCAGCCTGACGTGGGCCAGGGTTGCTCCTATGTCAAGCGCACCTCGTTCTTGAGTGTGGTGTGGATGGTGCGGGCGAGGTGTCGTTTGAGGGCGCGGAGGGCTTCGCGGCGGCTCTTGCCTTCGGCCTGTTTTCGTTCCATGTAGGCGCGTGCGGGCCCCTGAGCGCAGCTGAGTCTAGCTGCGTCTGGCGTTCGGGAATGTTGCTCGAGGCAGTTGGCTCGTGTCCTACCATTGAGGGCATGAGTTCCGCTCAATGGCACAGGACACGTGTTGTTCTCGTTCTCGTGCTTCTCCTCATCTTCGCTGGCATCGTGCTCGACTCGCTCCTCAGCACCAGCTGGGCTCTTGATGACGGACTTCTCCTGGTAGCGGCGGCGATCATCGGGCTGGTGCTCTTTCGGACACGGAGTCGCGGCCAGACCTGAGGCGAGACGATCATCGTCTGCGCCATCGTTTGGGAATGTCACTCGGCGTGGGTCGCCTCCCGCAGCCCGGACGTAGCTCTCTACACTCCGGGCATGGATGCGTCGTCCGGGCTTCAGCGCGACGAACGTTGGAGGCTGGCCGTCTGGTCTCTCCGCATCGGGTACATCGGGCTGGCGGTGGCGTTCGTTGGCTTGATCGTGGCGTTGTCCGGTTCGACTCGGTGGGTTCTCGCCGTTGGCGTTCTCACCTGGCTTGGCACCGTGGCCGTGACGATGACGGGATTCGTACTTGCGCGGCACGAGTTGCCCGAACCTCGACCGACGTTCTGGTCTATGCGGATGATGCTTGTCCACGATTCCACGCACGCGATGTCGCCGACGCAGAGGCCGTAACAGCTACCGCCTCGGCTCGGCCCCAGACGGACCGACCCCGCCGAGTCTTACCGTCACCCGACGCCGTCGTGCGTTGCGGATCAGTCTTGCGTCAAAAAACGGTCTTCGGCGACGTAGTCGAACAGGCCCGAGAAGAAAGAATCGACCTCGGGTGAACTTGTTGAACCCGTCGGGCTTGTTGCGGATTCGACCAGCCAGTCGACTGCATCACCAACTGTCGCCGCGTAGCCGCCGACGGGGGAGTAGCCGAGTGCTTCTGCTGCCGAGGTATCGAGAGCCACGGGCGGGTAGCGATCCCAAGCGTGTCGGCCAACATTGCCGATCGGCGGCCCGTCGAGCAGAACCTCTTCCCACTCCACGTCGAAACGCTTCGCGATAGTCCGCGCAATGGTGACCCCGTTGGGCGCGTCGGGATCGGCACTATTCAACACCCGTGCCGCTGGAACGCGTGCACACGCCTCGACGAGCGCGGCGATGTTGACCGCGGCGGTCGTGTGGTCACCGCCCTCTCCCCGGTGCGCGAGAAATACGCGCTCTCGACCGTCAAGTGCGCGCTTCACCCACATCCACTCGCGGGCCGGTCGCGCTCCTCGGCCGTGGATCTTGGACGGCCGCAGAACCGACACCGGCAGCCCGCTATCGAGCAACACACGTTCGGCTGCCACCTTGTTGACGCCATAGCCTTCGCGCGAGTCAAACGGGATGTCCTCTCGAGGGGGCAGCGTCGGCTGTGACTCCTTGATTGGTTCGTCGAACCGGGGCGGCCGCTCGGAGTTGGAATGATTGCCGTCGTTGTCCACGTAGACGGCTTTGCTCGAAATCATCACCGTCGAAGTGGCGCTCCGTGCGAGAGGCAATAGACGTCGAGCGTGCTCGGCCGAGTAGCAAACGCAATCGACAACCATGTCCGCCCCAGCGCCACATGCCGCAGCGAGGTCAGACACATTCCGGCTGTCGGCGCGGACAAACGAGACGCCGAGATCTGCCAACTCCAGCGGCATCTTCGCCGCATCGCGACCAGTCACATCGACACGCCAGCCAATCCGCGCAAACCGTACGGCGATCGCGCGACCCACCAAGCCCGTTCCACCAAGAATCAGAGCCCGTCCCATGTAACAAGGCTAGCGAGCTAGAACACTCTCTCATGCGCCAGCGTTCGGGGAATGTCACCTGGCCCAACATGGGCGGGGCGAGGTGCTAGGGTCGTCGTGCTGATGGGAGCGGACCGCGCAAATCGCGTTTTGAGCGTGCGCGCCGCCGAGTCCTGGAGTGAGCTAGTGCTTGGGGTGACAGGTGCTACCGGTGAGATCGGTAGGCGGCTTACCCGCCGCCTCGCTGATCGTGGAGTGGAGCAGCGGCTGGTCGTCCGCGATGCCTCTCGAGCGGAGACGCTGCCCGGCGCCGAGGTGGTCGAGTTCGGAGGCTACGGCGACGAGGACGGAATGCGCGAAGCATTTGCGGGCGTGTCGACGTTGTTTTTCTGCTCGGCCAAGGAATCCGAAGATCGGGTGGCGCAACAACGGTCCGTTGTGGACGCAGCCGTCACGGCCGGTGTCGAGCGGATTGTCTATCTCTCGATTATCAGCGCTGGCCCTCAGGCCACGTTCACCCTTGCTCGGGATCACTACGACACCGAGCAGTACATCCGTGCCAGTGGTATTCCGTTCACGTTCTCACGGCAGAGCCTGTATGCGGACTTCCTGCCGCTGCTCAGCGGAGAGGATGGCGTTATCCGCGGGCCGGCAGGTGACGGACGCTTTGCGCCTGTCCTGCGCGACGACGTGGCCGACGTCCTCGTGAACCTTCTCGTCCAGCCGGGGCACGAGGGTGTGACGTACACGCTGACAGGGCCGGAAACGTTCACACTCGCCGAGATCGCCGACCTCCTTACGCGGCTGACGGGGCGACGCGTGACGTTTGAGAACGAGACGTTGGATCAGGCGTACGCATCGAGAGCGGCCTACGGGGCGCCAACGTGGGAAGTCGAGAGTTGGGTTACGACCTACACCGCGATCGCCGCCGGAGAATGGGATGTCGTCACCGATGACGTCAGGCGTGTTGCAGGGCACCACCCGGTGTCGGTCCAGCAGTTCCTCAAGTCGCTCAACTGAAGGCCGCGGGCCCGGCGGAGGGGCAGACGTCCTACTTCCTGCATCGCTGGGCCGCCGACTGCGCCCGCGGCGTCGGACACACCCGACGGCTGACTGAATCCGGAGGTACACGGTATTCGCCTGGGCCAGTGTTCGGGAATGTCATCCGAGCGCCGGTCGTGTTGGGGGTCAGTGATCTCGCCGACTCGATGGCGCGGGCATCGTGCTGACTCCAGCGGCGCGACCGCGTCGTCTTCCTGCCTGGCTGAGGATCAGATCACGCCTTTCCGTCTTGTAGTCCGACCAAGCACGCTCACGTTTTGCGGAGTCGTCGCCGAGGATGTCGTCCCAAAAGAAGGCTCGCGTCCAAGCATCCGGCATCAGCGAGAACGATCCGCCGCCGTGATCCCAGAAGACCCAGTTGGGCGGCAACGAACGATCGGCGATCTCGAAGCGCTCACTGTCGTACCAGGCCCAGTCCGTTACGACACCGTCGGGCAGGAACAGCATGAACGACAAGCAGTCGGGTGGCTCGGGTTCCGAGAGCAGCGCCAGAACGACGTAGTCTCTCTCCCCGGCCACGGGCGCGGTGCTTTTCGTCGATCACTCGGACAAGCATTCAGATCGGTATCGACCGTGCCGCGTCAGGCCGATAGAGGCTGATGCTCGCCTGCGCAAGCGCCATCTCGCCCGAAGCTGCTCGCGCTCTCAGCGAGTTGCGGCGAGCTGCCCGCACGCGGCGGCAATGTCGCGGCCGCGGGTGAGGCGCACGGTGGCCGGGATGCGTGCACGGTCGAGCACGTGCTTGAAGGCGGCAATCGCGTCACGTGAGGAGCCGCCGTACATCCCGGTCGGGTTGTACGGAATCAGGTTCACCTTGAAGTTCTTCGGGTCGAGGATCGCGGCCAGCTCGGCGGCGTGACGCGGGGTGTCGTTGACGCCCTCGAGCATCACGTACTCGATGTAGACCTTGCGGCCGCGGAGCTCGACGTAGCGGCGGCATTCCGCGAGCACGTCCGGGAGCGGATAGCGGTCGTTCACCGGCATCAGCTGGGAGCGGAGCCCGGCGCTCGCGGCGTGCAGTGAGAGAGCAAGGCGAATCGGCTCGTCGACCTCGTCGATGAACCGCGTCAGACCGGGAATCCAGCCGACCGTCGAGATCGTGGTTCGCCGCGGCGTGATGCCGAGATCGGGCAGCCGGCGGGCGGCCGCGATCACGTTGTCGAAGTTGATGAACGGTTCGCCCATGCCCATGAAAACGCAGTGATCAACGGCCTCGAGCCGACGGAAGTGAAGCGCCTGGTCGAGAATCTCGGACGGCGTCAGGTTGCGGCCGAACTGCATCGCGCCGGTGGCGCAGAACGTGCAGGTGAGCGGGCAGCCGGACTGCGACGAGACGCAGATGGAGCGTCGGCCGTCGCGATAGCGCATCAACACGGCCTCGACGGGGTGGCCGTCGTGGGTGCGGAACAGCACCTTCAGGGTGCCGTCGCGCGCCTGCTGCTCACCGGTCACCGTGAGGGTCGAATAGGGAACGGCGTCTTTGAGCGCCTGGCGGAGCACCGCGGGCACGTTCGACATCGCGTCGTAGCCCGCGGCACCCCGCGCGGCCCATTCCCACACCTGGCGCGTGCGGTAGGCCGGCTCGCCGCGGTCGCTCATTGTCGACTCGAGGAGTGCGATGTCCATCGGGGCAGTGTAGGGGCGAGGCGTGCCTCACCCGACGGCCGCAGCACGGGCCGCATCGAAGCTCGGACGGCAGGCTCGAGCCTGTCGCCGCCGTCCTCAGTCGGAGTGCGGTGCCTGCACGACGAGCACGGGGCACGTCGAGTGCTGCAGGACGTACGTGCTCACAGAGCCCAGCACGAGCGACTTCACGGCGCCACGGCCGCGGCGGCCGACGACGATCAGCTCCGCGTCGTGCGCGTTGTCGATCAGCGCAGGCCCCGCGGGCGACTCGGCGACGACGAGCTCGATCTTGTCGGCGTGCTCACCCGCGACGGCAGCGACGGTCGAGCGCAGCAGCCTCTCAGCGGCCTCGCGGTACGGCTCGATGTCCATCGGCGGCACCATCCCCGGACCGGTGGCCGGCATCACGACGGACGGCATCCACGCATGAACGGCGCGCACCCTCGTGCCGCGCATCGAAGCCTCGTGAAGCCCGTACTGCAAGGCGTCCTTGGCGACGTCAGACCCGTCGACACCGATCACGATCATGGCTCGAACGTACCAGGGCGCCTCCGCATGTGCAGAATGGACGACCGTGATCGATCTCCGCTCCGACACCGTCACCCGACCGACACCGGAGATGCGCGCCGCCATGGCGGCAGCGGTCGTGGGTGACGAGCAGATGCGGGAAGACCCGACGATCAATGAGCTCCAGAAGCGTGTCGCGGAGCTGCTCGGCCAGGAGCGCGCGCTCTTCCTGCCGACCGCCACGATGGCAAACCAGATCGCTCTGAAGCTCCACAGCCGGCCGGGCGACGTGCTCATCGCGGAGGAGCACTCGCACGTGCTCGTCTACGAGTTCGGCGGTGCCGCAGCCCATGCGGGTCTCCTCACGGTCGGTCTTCCCGGCATCGACGGGCGGCTCACGGCAGCCCAGGTACGCGCTGCGACCTCGACCGCGGAGGACGTCGTCGACCAGCGCCCGGCCGTGCTCGTCGTCGAGAACACGCACAACGTGGCGGGCGGCCGGGTGTGGCCGCTCGCGGAGCTCGATGCGGTCGTCGCTGTCGCCCGCGAGGCAGATGTCGGTACTCACATGGACGGGGCGCGGATGATGAACGCTGCCGTTGCGCTCGGCGTTGCGCCCGCCGAGGTCGGCTCCCGCGTCGATACCGTCACGCTCTGCCTCTCGAAGGGGCTCGGGTGCCCACTGGGTGCCATGCTCGCCGGGTCGGCCGAGCTGATGGAGGCCGCCTGGCGGCAGAAGTTCCTCTTCGGCGGTGCGATGCGGCAGGCGGGAATCGTCGCCGCGGCGGCGCTGCACGCGCTCGACCACCATGTCGAGCTGCTCGCCCTCGACCATGAGCGCGCGCGGCGGCTCGGTGAGGGGTGGCACGCGGCTGGCGTTCCCGTCGAGGTCGACCGGCTGGAGACGAACTTCGTCCAGATCGACACGGCGCGGCTCGCTCTGCCGCGCGCGGAGGCGTTGGCCGTGCTGCGCGAGGCGGGAGTGGGACTGTCGCCGACCTACGGCCCGACCCACATCCGCGCCGTCACGCATCTCGATTTGACCGATGAGGACATCGACCGCGCCCTCGAGCTCGTGCCCGCGGCGTTGGAGGCGGCTCATGCAATCGCCTGAGTCGCTCGCCGCCGAGCTCGACCGGCTCCTCACGATCGCGCAGTCGGAGCAGCGCATGCCCTCGGTCTCGGCCTGCGTGTTCCGGGACGGCGCGGTGATCTGGGAGGGCGTCCTCGGCCTCGCAGATGTCGCGAGCGAGCGTGCTGCGACGCGCGACGACGTCTACCGCATCGGCTCGATCACGAAGACGTACACGGCCGTGCTGATCATGCAGCTCGTGGGCGCCGGCCGGGTCGACCTCGAGGCTCCGCTGCGGACGTACCTTCCCGAGGCGCCGGTCGGCCCGACGGTGGGTATGGCGCTCAGCCACCTCACCGGTGTGCAGCGCGAGCCACCCGGCGAGATCTGGGAGTCGATGAAGCCTCCGACCCGTGAGGAGCTGATCGCCGGCCTCGAGGACGCAGAGCTCGTGCTTCGGCCGGGCGAGCTGTGGCACTACTCCAACCTCGTCTTCGCCCTCCTCGGCGAGATCGTGATGCGCGTGACGGGCGAGTCGTATGCCGACGTGTTGCAGCGCAGGATTCTCGACCCTCTCGGCCTGACGCGAACGAGCCTGCGCCCGGACGCGCCAAAGGCGAGCCCGTACTATGTCGATCCGTACGCCGACACCGTGCGCGACGAGCCGGATCCCGAGGTGACAGAGTCGACGGGCGCCGCGGGATGGCTGTGGTCGACACCCGCCGATCTCGCGCGGTGGGGGACGTTCATCGCCGACGGCCACGACGATGTGCTGCCGAAGGTGGCGCTCGACCGGATGGCCCGGCCACAGACGATGGTCGACCAGGTGAAGTGGAGCCTCGGCTGGGGGCTCGGGCTCGAGCTCTACCGCCGTGGCGACCGGGTCTTCGCCGGGCACGGCGGCGCGATGCCGGGGTTCCTGGCCGGGCTCGTCGTCCAGCGCGCCGAGCGCACCGGCGCGGCCGTGCTCACCAATACGAGCGCCGGCGCAGGACCGGAGGCACTGGCGCTCGACCTTGCGACCGCCGCGCTCGACGCGCTGCCTCGGGCTCCGAAGCCGTGGGCGCCGTCTGCGGGCGTCCCGGCCGAGCTCGTAGGCATCCTCGGCCCCTGGTGGACCGAGGGCGAGGAGATCGTCCTTTCGATGCGTGAGGGCCGTTTCATGGCGACGCTCGTGGCGGGGCCTCCCGGCCGCAACGTCTCGTGGCTCGAACCGGACGGCCCCGACCGCTGGCGCGTGGTCGAGGGACGCGAGCAGGGCGAGCTCGTGCGGGCCGTGCGGGCCGCGGACGGCACGGTCGAGAAGCTGTACTTCGCGACCTATCCGCTGACGCGGACGCCCGCCACCTTCGGCTGAGCGGTCTACCCGTCGCCGGCGATGAAGAACATTGCTGCGACACCGATGTAGCAGGCGATCAATACCGATCCGCGGAGCCGCGACGAGCTGCCACGCCAGATCGTCGCCATCACGACCACGAGCGAGATGACGAGCGCGGCAATCTCGACCTTGCGGAACCCGAGCGCGAGTGGGTCGATCAGCCACGACAGCAGCACCACGGCAGGGATCAGGAACATCGACACCTGCGCCGAAGAGGAGAGCGCGATCTCGGCCGCCAGCTTGATCTTGCCGCGGTGAGCCACGATCACGGCGCTGCCGTGCTCGGCAGCGTTGCCGACGATTGCCACGATCACCGCCGCGACGAAGAAGTCCGACAGACCGGCCCTGTGGGCAAATGTCTCGAGCGATCCGACGAGAACCTCGGCGACGAGGGCGGTGGCGACCGTAGCGGCACCAAGGGTTGTGAGCGCCGCCTTGAACGACCAGGCGTCGATCTCGTCGTCGCTCGCGATGTGGACGGTGTTGTGGCGACGCAGCGTGTAGATGGTGACGATCGTGTAGAGGACGAGCAGGACGATTGCGACGGGAACCGAGAGATCGACGATGCGCTGGGCATCGGGATTGCCCGACCAGCTCGGGATCGAGGGGATCAGGAACAGGCCGATCGAGAGCCCTACCATTCCGAAGGCGAGAAAGCTCGACCAGCGCTCGATCTCGCCGCGCCGACCCGCGAAGAGCGAGAACCCGAGCACGAGCAGAAGGTTGCCGACCACCGACCCGATCAGCGATCCGCGGACGACCGCGGTCAGCCCCTCGTGGATCGCGATCAGGGCGATGATCAGCTCGGGCGCGTTTCCGAACGTGGCGTTGAGGAATCCGCCAATCCCCGGCCCGGTGTGCTCCGCCGCGTGATCGGTGGCCTCGCCGATCAGCCACGCGAGCGGGATCAGGGCTACCGCCGCGAGGAGAAAGAGGGCGGTGTCCCCGACGTTCGTGAAGTAGTGGAGCACGACGACGACGGGCCCGAGCGCCAGCCCCGCGAGGAGTATTCGTCGAGTCATGGTTGCCGAGCTACCCTACCCGCGAGGTGATCCGGGCAGTCTTCTTCGACTGGGGCAACACCCTCGTCGCCTGGGAGTTCGATCCGGAGCTGTTCGTCGAAGGCCATGTTCGCGGGCTTGCTGCCTTCGGGCCCGCGGCGCCGCCGCAGCCCGAGTTCACCGACGCGTACAGCAGCGAGCTGTTGCCCCTTCTCGTCGGCCGTCGTGAGGACGAGGTCGACTACACCGCCGAGATCGGAGCGCTGTTTCGATCGGTCGGCGTGGACGGCGATGCTGACGCTGTGAGCCGGTTCGTCGTGGCCGAGAACCAGGTGTGGCGGCAAACGCACCATCTCGAGCCTGCGGTGGCGGCCGTGATCGACGAGCTGCGCGAGAACGGGCTCAAGGTCGGGCTGATCTCGAACGCCTTCGACCCACCTGCACTGATGCGCGGTCTGTTCGCCGACATCGGGCTGCTCGGCCGGCTCGATGCGATCGCGCTCTCCGCCGAGGTCGGCAAGAGAAAGCCGCACGCGCTCATCTTCGAGTCCGCTCTCGCCCAGGCCGGGGTCCGGCCCGCGGAGTCCGTCATGGTCGGCGACCGCCTGCGCGAGGACATCGCCGGCGCCCAGGCGCTCGGGATTTCGACCGTCCAGGCGCGCTGGTTCGCGGACGAC
Source organism: uncultured Thermoleophilia bacterium (assembly GCA_963799575.1). Taxonomy (GTDB): domain Bacteria; phylum Actinomycetota; class Thermoleophilia; order Gaiellales; family Gaiellaceae; genus Gaiella. The sequence continues at coordinate 333,427 of CAWCXK010000004.1, read as the reverse complement.
GATTCGGCCGCCGCGGCGCCCGATGCGACCGCCGACTCGCCCGCGGACGTGCTCGCCTGGCTCGCCCGAACCTGAAAACAGCCGGCTTGTCAAGTCTTGCGGAGAGGGGACAGCTGCTGTCACCATTCCCGGAATGAACGACGGCCTGATGCCCACGACACCCACCGAGCTGCCCCTGCGGCCGCAGGACGAGGTCGAGTGTCGGCGCTGCGAGGTGCACTGCGACAAGGTCGTCTACCCGGGGGCCTGCATCGAACGGGCCTGCGCTTTCGTGTATGCCTACGAGGCGTTCGGACACACCTACATGGGGTGCATGCAGCGGGTGTTCGACGTCGAGATCGATCTCGACCTGTTGCAGGCGGCCGAGACGCGGCGCAGCGGGTTCGGCGCCGTCGTGGCACGCAAGGCGCCGTTGCCGATGTGCCATGCCGAGGTCGAGCCGTGCTACGAGCAACGGGGCGACGAGGTCGGCTGCCGCAACCCCGAGTTCTACGAGATGCCGGTCGCGAGCCCGAGCTTCAGGGTGTTCTCGCAGCTGACCGACTAGCCCGGACGACCGGCCGAAGCCGGGCGCCACGGACGAGAGGCTTCAGCCCGTCGTCCGGGCCTTGCGCGCGCGCCTCGGCTTCACGCCGGCGTGCATCGCCCGCAACAGCGCAATCTCCGCCGCATCGGGCCCGTGTCCCTCCGGCCCCGGCGTCTCGAGGATCGCCGGCAAGCCCTGGAACGCAGGGTGGGCGAGGAACGTGTGCAGTCCCTGGCCCATCAGCCCGACGCCGATCGAGTCGTGGCGGTCGCGGTTCGAGCCGAGCGGCTCCTTCGAGTCGTTGACGTGCAGGCAGCGGAGGCGATCGAGCCCGATCTGGCGGTCGAGCTCGGCCACGGCTGCGTCGAGTGCGACCTCGTCGGTGACGTCGACCCCCGATGCGTACCAGTGGCACGAGTCGAGGCAGACGCCGAGCCGGGGATGGTGGTCGAGAGCCGCGTAAATTGCGCCGAGCTCGTCGGTCGAGCGACCGATCGTGCCGCCGGTGCCTGCCGCGTTCTCCATCAGCAGCCACAGGTCGTCGGTCGTCAGCTCGAGTAGCCCGCGGAGGGCGGGCACGATCTGCTCGAGCCCCGCCTCGAAGCCCGCGCCGAGGTGCGAGCCGACGTGAAAGATGACGCCTTCCGCACCGATTGCAGCCGCTGCCTCGAGTGAGGCGCGCATCGCCGCGATCGACTTCTCGTAGATCACCGGGTCGGGAGAGGCGAGGTTGACGAGGTAGAGCGCGTGACAGACCACGCTGCCGACCCCGGCCTCCTCGCGGCGCTGACGGAACTTCGCGACCGCCTCCGGCGTGTGATTCGTGGGGCGCCACATGCGAGGGCTCTGTGTGAACACCTGGACGGCCTCGCAGCCGATCGTCTCACCGCGATCGATCGCCTGCCAGATACCGCCGGAGGACGAGACGTGGGCGCCGAACAGCATGCGTCGTACGCTACCCGGGCAGGCGCCGCGAAGGCCGGGTGGAGCCTCTAGGCTGACCGGTGTCGTGAGGCTGAGAGAGAACCTCGGTGCGCTGCAGGAGCGCGACTTTCGCCTGCTCTTCACCGGCACCGTCATCACCACCGTAGGCGACCGGCTCGCCGGGATCGCCCTTGCCTTCGCCGTGCTCGACATCGGCTCGGCCACCGACCTCGGCATCGTGTTTGCCGTGCGTCAGATCGCCGAGGCGCTCGTCCTCGTCGGGGGTGGCGTCCTCTCCGACAGGCTCCCGCGCAACCTCGTGATCGCGGGCGCCTCGCTGCTGCAGGGCGCGGCGCAGGCCGCCACTGCGGCATTCGTCCTCACGGGCAGTGGCTCGATTCTCCTGATCGTGATCCTCCAGGGAATCTACGGCGTCGGCGGCGGCCTCGTCGTCCCTGCCGAGGTGGGCCTCGTGCCACAGACGGTCAGCGCCGGTCGCCTCCAGCAGGCGAACGCGCTCCAGGGGCTGAGCCGCAACCTGACCGGGATCCTCGGGCCGGCGATCGGTGGTGCGCTCGTCGTCGCGGGCTCACCCGGCTCCGCGCTCGGCATCGACGCGCTGAGCTTCTTCGTCTGCGCCGCCATCCTCTATCGCATCCACATCGCACCGCGCCCTGCGACCGACGAGAATGAGGGCTTCGTCCACGAGCTGCGCGCCGGCTGGAAGGAGTTCACGTCGCGTACGTGGCTGTGGGCGTCGGTGATCCTGTTCGGGATCGGCAACCTCGGCTTCTGTGCGTGGATCATCCTCGGGCCGGTGATCGCAAAGGAGGATCTCGGCGGCGCCGGGGCGTGGGGTACGATCGTCGCGCTCGGCGGCGTCGGGGCCGTCCTCGGCAGCGTGATCGCGTTGCGCGTTCGTCCGAAGCGACCGCTTGTCGCCTGCACGCTGTGGGCCGTGCCACTTGCCGGTCAGATCCTCGTCCTCGTCGTCGCACCGTCGGTCTGGCTCCTTTCGATCGCATCGTTTTGCGCCGGTGCCGGGATCGCCGTGCACCTGACGCTCTGGTTCACGCTGTTCCAGCGAGAGATCCCCGAGCAGATGCAGTCACGCGTCAGCTCGTACGACGTCCTCGGCTCGTTCGTGCTGATGCCGATCGGCTTTGCGATCGTCGGCCCGCTCTCCGCTGCGATCGGCGTCACGGAGACGCTCTGGCTCTCGCTCGGCGTCATGCTGACCACCTGGGCGCTGATCCTGTCGCTGCCCTCGGTATGGGCGCTTCGCGCTCCCACGGCCGATCGGCAGAGCGCACCTACAATGGGCGCCTCGTGACCGTTCGCGTCCGCATGGCACCGAGCCCGACCGGCTTCCTCCATATCGGAGGGGTGCGCACGTTCCTGTTCAACTGGCTCTTCGCGCGCGGGCAGGGTGGGGAGTGCCTGCTGCGGATCGAGAACACCGACACGAGCCGCGAGGTGGCGGAGGCGGTGGGCCAGATCGAGGAGTCTCTGCGCTGGCTCGGGATCGAGTGGGACGGCGAAACGCGCTTCCAGCTCGAGGGTGCCGAGCGATGTCGCGCCGAGGCGGCGAGGCTCGTTGTCGAGGGTAGGGCGTACGAGGACGACGGCGCGATCCGGATCCGGATGCCGAAGGAGGGCGTGATCGGCTGGGACGACGCGATCAAGGGCCGAATCGAGTTCCCGGCTGCGGAGCTCGAGGACATGGTCATCCTCCGCTCCGACGGGCGCCCGGTCTACAACTTCGCCTCGCCGGTGGACGACTGGGTCGACGGGATCACGCACGTGATCCGCGGCGACGACCACGTCTCGAACACGCCGAAGCAGATCGTCGTGCTCGAGGCTCTCGGCGCCGAGCTGCCGATCTACGCCCACGCACCCAACATCTTCGGTGACGACGGCAAGAAGCTCTCCAAGCGCCACGGCGCGGTCTCGGTCGGCGAGTTCCGGAACGCCGGCTACATCGCACCGGCGATGATGAACTTCCTCGCGCTGCTCGGCTGGGCGCCCGACGGCGAGACGACCATCATGTCGCGCGACGAGCTCGTTGAGCGGTTCACGCTCGAGCGCGTCGGTGCGAGCCCGGCGACCTTCGACTACGCGAAGCTCGACTGGATGAACGGCCAGTACCTCCGCGCGCTCGACATCGACGCGTACGCCGGCGCCCTCGTCACCTACCTGCGCGATCAGGAAATCGAGTGGGACGAGGCGAGGATCCGTGCCGCCGCACCGATCGTGCAGGAGAAGATGGGGCGCCTGGGCGAGTTCCCGGACTTTGCGCGCTTCCTGTTCGAGGACGTCGAGCCCGATCCCGCCCTGCTCGATGCCACGGTGCTCAACCGTGCCGCGGACGAGCTCGAGCCGCTCGAGCCGTGGGACGCAGCGAGCCTCGAAGCCGCTCTGAAGCTGCTCTGCGAGCACCTCGAGGCGAAGCCGAAGACCGTGTATCTGCCGATCCGCGTCGCGATCACGGGATCGCGGATCTCGCCCGGGCTCTACGAGAGCCTCGAGCTGCTCGGCCGCGACGTTTCGCTCTCCCGGCTCCGCCGCGGCGCCGCTCTCGCGGGCTAGAACGCCGCCCGCCGGGCGGCTTCAACCGCTCGGCGCGGGAGCCGGCGCCTAACAACGGTCACGACCTGACGTCTCTCTCGAATAGGGCGCCCGGGGTCGACGAGCAGGAGCGGAAGTCAAGCGGAGGGCTTGACTTCTGACTGGGCCGTCCGTATAAGAGACACCTGAATCGGGTCTCAGGTTTTGCCCAATCACACCAGGAGGATGCGTTCATGCGCCATCGCTTCACGAAGGTCATGCTGGGAGCTGCGCTGTTTACGCTGCTCGTCGGCACGGCAACCGTCGCCGCGAAGTCCCAGCACTCGACGGCCTCATACAAGATCGGCTTCATCTATCCCCGCACCGGCGCCCTCGGGGCGTACGGCGCGGAGGAGATCCAGGGCTTCAAGCTCGGGCTCCAGTACGCCACACGCGGGACGGGCAAGGTCAACGGCAAGACGCTCGACATCACCTACGTGGACGACAAGGGCGACGCCGCCACCGGCGTCACCGCCGCGAAGGACCTGATCGGGCAGGGCACGAAGATCCTGATGGGCACCGGCTCGTCCGGCGTCGCGGTGCAGATCGCTCCGCTCGCCGCCCAGAACCAGGTGCTCTACATCTCCGGCCCGGCCGCCGCTGACGCGATCACCGGCATCAACAAGTACACGTTCCGCGCCGGGCGGCAGACGATCCAGGACGTGCTCGCCGCGAAGTCATACCTCGGCAAGGCGTCCGGCAAGAAGGTCGTCGTGTTCGACCAGGACAGCGTGTTCGGCCACGGCAACTACGCGGCCGTGAAGGCGTTCTTCGGCGGCCACAACGTGAGCGAGATCTCGGTGCCGCTCAGCGCGACCGACTACACGCCGTTCGCTCAGCAGGCGAAGAACGCCAATCCCGACCTGATCTTCATCGCGTGGGCCGGGACGACGGGCGGGGCGATGTTCAAGACGCTCGACCAGCAGGGTGTCTACGCGGGCACGCAGGTCGTGACCGGGCTCGCCGAGAGGGCGACCTGGCCGGCCTTCGGCGACCCGGCGACGAAGATCAACTTCCTGTCGCACTACGTCTACACGGCTCCGAAGAACAAGGTCAACGACTGGCTGAAGGCGCAGACGCGCAAGCGCAATCAGGTGCCGGACCTCTTCACGCCGGACGGCTTCGTGCAGGCACAGCTGCTCGTGCACGCTCTGCAAAAGGGCGACTACAACGTCGACAAGATGATCACCTCGCTCGAGGGCTACAAGTTCCTCGCGCCCAAGGGCATCCAGGCAATCAGGCCGCAGGATCACGCGATGCTGCAGCCGATGTTCCGGGTGAAGCTCGTGAAGGCGGCAAACGGTCGGCTCACCGCCAACGTGACCGGCACCGCATCCACGTACGAGACGGCACCGCCCGTCGTACCGATGCGCGGCTGAGAGCAAAGGTAGCTTCGACGCGTGACTGCATCTCCAATCCTCGCCACGAGGATGCTCGGACTCGACATCGGCGGCGCAACGATCGTCGCCGATGTCGAGCTCGAGGTTCTCGACGGTGAGCTGCTTGCCGTGATCGGCCCGAACGGCGCGGGGAAGACGACACTCTTCAACCTCATCTCCGGTCTCCGCCGGCCGACGAGCGGTAGCGTCGAGCTGGACGGCGTCGACGTCACGGATCAGCCGCCGTATCGGCGTGCGGAGGCGGGCATCGGCCGCACCTTCCAGGTCTCGAACGTCTTCCCGCTGCTGTCGGTGCACGAGAACGTCCGACTGTCGGCGGAGGCGGCGATGGGGGGGACGATGAGGATCTGGCGGCGGGCGACCGCCGTCCGCGAGGCGGTCGCCCGCGCGACCTGGGCGATCGAGCGGGTCGGGCTCACGGGTCGCGACGCGTGGCTCGCCGGAATGATCTCGCATGGAGACAAGCGGAAGCTCGAGCTCGCGATGCTGCTCGCAGCAGACAAGCGCGTCCTTCTCCTGGACGAGCCGATGGCCGGCGTGTCGATGGAGGACGTGCCGGAGCTCGTCGACCTCATCGGGTCGGTACATGCAGACGAGGGCAAGACCGTCCTGATGGTGGAGCATCACATGGAGGTCGTGATCGGCCTCGCCCAGCGGATCGCTGTCCTGCACGGCGGCCGACTCCTCGCGGTGGCGACGCCGGACGCAATCATGCAGAACGAGGTCGTGCGAGAGGCATACCTCGGGGAGGATCTGTAGTGGCCCCGCTCGTCTCCGTGAAGGACCTGCACGTCTATCTCGGCGAGTCCCACATTCTCCAGGGGATCACCTTCGACGTTCCCGACGGCGGCGTTACCGCGCTGCTCGGCCGTAACGGCGTCGGCAAGACGACGACGCTGAGAGCCCTCATGGGCCTCGTGGACCGCAAGGGAACGATCGAGCTGGCGGGCGACGACATCCAGAGCACCCGCACGCACAAAATTGTTCGCCGTGGCGTCGGCTATGTCCCCGAGGATCGGGACGTCTTCTCGACGCTCACGGTCGACGAGAACCTCCGGCTCGCCGAGCGCGATCCCGAACCGCGCTACGACCTCGTCTACGACCTTTTCCCGGAGCTCCAGGCCCGCGGCAAGCAGGCGGCCGGAACGCTCTCGGGAGGGCAGCAGCAGATGCTCGCGATCGGCCGCGCCCTGCTCAACGACAATCGCCTGTTGCTCATCGACGAGCCCACGAAAGGACTGTCTCCTTTGCTGGTCACGGAAGTCGCACTCGCCCTCGAGCGGGTCTCGGAGCTCACGACGGTTCTGCTCGTCGAGCAGAACCTCGGCGTCGTGCAGCGTGTCGCCCGCGATGCCGTCGTTCTCGATACGGGCCGCGTCGTGCATGTCGGGCCTGCCCGTGAGCTGCTGGACGACAAGCCGACGATCCAACGCCTGCTCGGAGTGGGATGAGCACCTTCCTCCTCCTCACGATCACGGGTCTCGGCCTTGGTGCGATGTACTTCCTCATCGCATCGGGCCTGTCGCTGATCTACGGGCTGATGGGCGTGCTGAACTTCGCCCACGGCGTCTTTCTCACCGTCACGGCCTACGCGCTGTGGTTCACCGAGTCGAAGCTCGGTGGCATGGCCGTGCTGCCGCGGTTCCTGATCGCGGCGCTCGTCGGCCTCGTCGTCGCCGTGGTGTTCGCCGCGCTCACCGAGCTCGTCCTGATCCGCCCGCTCTACGGGCGCCACATCGAACAGGTCCTCGTCACCGTTGGGCTCGCGCTCTCGGTCACGGCGCTCGTGACGGCAATCTGGGGAAGTGATGCCCGCGTGGTCGTGGCACCCTCCTGGGTCGGTGAGACGACGACGATCTTCGGTGCGCACATTCCGAACGACCGCTGGCTCGAGATCGCGACAGCGGTCGTCGTTCTCTTCGCGCTCGAGGCGTTCCTCCGTCGCACGCGATACGGGCTCATCGTCCGCGCGGGGGTCGAGAACCGTGCGATGGTGACGGCACTCGGGATCGACGTGCGCAAGTCGTTCACGCTCGTCTTCATGATCGGCGGCCTCGCGGCCGGCATCGCGGCCGTCCTCTACACCCTCTATTCGACGACGATCGACCCCCAGCAGGGCACGTCGCTCGTCATCTTCGCGTTCATCGTCGTCGTGATCGGAGGCCTCGGGTCGATCCGGGGCACGTTGTGGGCAGCGGTGATCGTCGGGCTCGTTCAGCAGTACGCCAACTACTACGCGTCCTCCGGCCTCGGCGATCTCAGCGTCGTGCTGCTGCTCGGGATCGTCCTGATCGTCCGGCCCGGTGGGCTCTCGCGGAGCTTCGCGTGAGGCGGGTCGCGATTCCCGTCGCGATCGTCGTCGTCCTGGCCCTCGTGCCGAAGTTCTCGATCGACATTCCTTACCTCTTCGGTGGCGGCCTGAACACGCCTGGGACCCTCCAGCTGCTCGCGCTCTGCCTGCTGTTCGGGGGGCTCGCGCTGAGCTATGACCTGCTCTTCGGATTCACGGGCCTCCTGTCGTTCGGTCACGCGCTCTACTTCGCCGTCGGCGTCTACGTGGCGGCGATCGCAATGACCCGTTGGCACTGGAGCTTCTGGCAGTCGATCCTGTTCACCGCCCTCGTCGGGTTCGTCGTCGCCCTCGTGCTCGGTGCGGTCTCGCTGCGCGTCGGCGGTATCGCCTTCGCCATGGTGACGCTGGCGTTCGCGCAGGCCGGAGCGATTCTCGTGCTGAAGAATCCCTACGGCTGGACCGGAGGCGAGGAAGGGTTCGGCGTCGACTACCACGAGCTGCCGACGTGGGCGGTCGGGATCCTCAACACGAAGTATCTGTACTGGCTGGCGCTTGGATACGCTGCTGCCGTGTTCGCGATCGTCCGCTGGGCTGTCAACTCCTCGCCCGGGCACGTATGGCAGGCGATCCGCGAGAACGAGTTGCGCGTCCAGGTTCTCGGGCTGAAGCCGTACACGTACAAGCTGATCTCGTTCGTGCTCGCATCGATGCTCGCGACCGCCGGCGGGGTCGTCTACCTGCTCCTGCTCGGAGGAGCGAATACGCAGGTGACGACGGCGAGCTTCACGCTGACCCTGCTGCTGATGGTGGTGCTCGGCGGCACCGGATCGCGGTGGGGTGCGATGATCGGCGGCATCCTCTACACCCTCGCCGACCACCGGCTGGGTGACCTTTCCTCGTCACACGCCGTCTCGACCCTGCCCGCGATCTTCCGCACACCGCTGCAGCAGCCGCTCTTCATCCTCGGGGTGCTGTTCATCCTGGTCGTGTTCTTCGTCCCCGGCGGGTTGACGCGGATCGGGCAGGTGGGCGTGCGGCTCGACCGGATCCTGCGCAAACCGGCCGTCCAGGAGGAGGCGTCGTGAAGATCGCGTGGGAGTCGATGGGGGAGGGGCCGCCGCTCCTGCTGATCCAGGGGCTCGGCTACGGGCGCTGGGGCTGGGATCCCATCGTCCCCGGGCTCGCCGCCCAGCACCTCGTGATCGCGTTCGACAACCGTGGCATCGGTGAATCCGACAAGCCGGAAGGCCCGTACACGGCCGCGCAGATGGCCGGGGACGCGCTGCAGGTACTCGACGAGGCCGGCATCGACCGGGCCCACGTCTTCGGGGCAAGCCTCGGAGGGATGATCGCGCAGGAGCTCGCCGCCACGGCACCGGAACGTGTCGACCGGCTCGTGCTCGGCTGCACGACGCCGGGCGGGCCCGACGCGGTGCCGATGCCCGACGTCACGCTGGCGCTCTTCGCCGAAGCTCCGTCGCTTGCGCCCGAGGTGGCCCTACGCCGCTTTATCGAAAATGCGCTCGGCGTCGACCCGCCCGTCGAGCTCGTCGACGAGCTCTTCGCACTCAGAGTCGTCAACCCGCCGGATCCGGCCGGATGGCAGGCCCAGGCGGCTGCTGGGATGGGTTTCCAGGGCGTTGACGGCCCGATCGCCGCGCCGACCCTGATCCTCGCCGGCACCGCCGACAACGTCGTCGACCACCGCAACGCCGATCTGCTGGCGGCGCGGATCCCGGGCGGGCGCGTCGAGCTGTTCGACGGCGCCGGTCACCTCTTCTTCTGGGAGCAGCCCGACCGGTGCGTCACGATTCTCAACGAGTTCCTCGGATGAACGAGCACACGATCGACAAGATCATCAGCGACCGCGCCAGGATCACGCCCGGCCGGGTCGCGATCGAGGAGGGCGGTCGCACCTGGACCTACGCCGACCTCGATGCGCGCTCCGACGAGCTCGCCGGTGGGCTTTCTCACGGTGACCGCGTTTCGACGCTGACCGGCAACTCCGGCGAGCACGTGGCACTGATGTTCGCGTGCGCCAAGGCGGGCGCAATCCTCCACCCGATCTCGTGGCGGCTTGCCCCAGCCGAGGTCGCATTTCAGCTCGACGATGCCGACCCAGCGCTCTTCCTGATCGAGGACGCGTACCGAGATCTCGGCGAGGCGGCACTGGCCCTCGCGAGCGTGCAGCCTGCGCTCACCGTGCCCGATTCACAGAGCGATTCCGATCGGCAGGTCTCCGACGACGACCCGCTGCTGCTGATCTACACGTCGGGCACGACCGGAAAGCCGAAGGGTGCCCTGCTGACCCACGCGAACTGCTTCTGGACCAACCTCTCGTTCGACCTGGCAACCGGCATCAGGCCCGAGGACGTCGTGCTGCAGGTGCTGCCCCAGTTCCACTGCGGAGGCTGGAACGTGCAGTCGATCCTTGCCTGGTGGAAGGGCGCGAAGGTCGTGCTCGAGCGCGGCTTCGACCCGGCGCGCGCGCTCGACCTGATCGAGCACGAGCGGATCACGACGCTCATGGGTGTGCCCGCCAACTACCTCTTCATGGCGCAGGAGCCACGGTTCGCCGAGGCCGACCTGACCTCCCTCAGGCTCGCCGTCGTCGGAGGCGCACCGATGCCGGTGGCGCTGCTCGACACCTGGGCGGCCCGCGGGGTCGAGATCGTCCAGGGTTACGGGCTCACCGAGGCCGCGCCCAACGTGCTCTGCCTGCCGCCCGAGGATGCGCGGAGCAAGGCGGGCTTCGCGGGCAAGCCGTACCCGTACGTCACCTGTGAGCTGTCGGCCGAGAACGAGCTGCTCGTTCGCGGGCCGAACGTCTTTCCCGGCTACTGGCGCAACGCCGAGGCGACTACTGGCGCCTTTCGCGACGGTTGGCTGCTCACCGGCGACATCGCCGAGCGCGACGCAGACGGCAACTACCGGATCCTCGGGCGGCTCAAGGAGATGATCGTCTCGGGGGGAGAGAACGTCTATCCGGCCGAGGTGGAGGCCGTGCTTCACGATCACTCAGCCGTGGCCGATGCAGCGGTCGTGGGCGTCGCCGACGATCGCTGGGGTGAGGCGTGCGCCGCATTCGTCGTCGCCGAGTCTCCCGTCTCCGAGGACGAGCTACGGGAGCACTGCCGTGAGCGCCTCGCGCGCTTCAAGGTGCCGAAGTCGTTCACGTTCCTCGACGAGCTTCCCCGCAACTCGATGGGGAAGATCCAGAAGTCCGAGCTCGAGGTACACGCGTGACCGACGTCGTCACCACCGTTGACGGCCGGCCCCTCTCCCGGAAGGGCCTCGACACGCGTCGGCGGCTGCTCGACGCCGCCGAGGCGGTATTCGGCGAGCTCGGGTTCCCGGATGCCTCTGTCGTCAAGGTCGCCGACGCTGCCGGCGTCGCGACCGGCACGTTCTACCTGTACTTCGACTCGAAGCGGGCGATCTTCGTCGAGCTGATGACCGACCTGAACAGCCGGATCCGCCACGCGATGAGCGAGGGCGCGGCGAAGGGCACGACGCGCCTCGAGTCCGAGCTGCTCGGCTTCCAGGCGTACTTCCGCTTCACGGAGGAGCATCCAGCGCTGTACCGGATCATCAGGCAGTCGGAGTTCGTCGCGCCCGAGATGCTCCGCTACCACTACCACCGCGTCGCCGAGGGATACGTGACGGCTCTCGACACGGCGATGGAATCCGGCGAGATCGGCACGATCGACGCCGAGGTCACGGCCTACGCGCTGATGGGGCTCGGTGAGCTCGTCGGGATGCGCTGGATCCTCTGGGGCGACGGAGCACCGATGCCAGAGCGGGTCACGACCGAGCTCACGCGAATCATTCGCTGCATCCTCGAGGCCAAGAAGTGAGACCGGTCGGCCTGCTTGCGACCGCTTCGTACTTGCCGGAGCGGTGGATGACCGCTGCGGAGATCGCGGCACGCTCGGGGATCCCCGAGCACGTGATCGTGACGAAGTTCGGGCTGCGCGGCAAGCACATCGCGGCCCCCGACGAGCACGTGAGCGATCTTGCGGTCAAGGCAGTCGAGCGCCTGCTCGACGAGACCGGCTTCGACGCGAGGAAGATCGATGTGGTCATGTACTACGGCTCGATGTGGCGCGATCACGCTGTCTGGCAGGTGGCGCCTCACATCGCCCATCGGGTCGGCGCGACGAACGCCTTCGCCGTCGAGTACGACAATGTCTCGCACGGCACGCCGATCGCCCTGCGCGTTGCGCGCGATATGTTGCGGGCCGAGGAGGAGCTCGAGACCATCCTCGTCGTCGCCGCGTGCCGGGAGTCGTATCTTCTCGACTACGCAAACGAGAAGTCTCGTTTCATGTTCAACTTCGGGGACGGGGCCGTGGCAGGGCTCCTTGGTGGTGGCGCCGATCGCAACCAGATCCTCGGGTCGCATGCGATCACGAACGGCGCGTATTCGCTGCAGGTGAAGGTCGCCCGCGGCGGCTCGATCGATCAGGGCGGCTACCCGTTCCTCGACGTCCAGGATCCGGCAGAGATGAAGGGCGGCCTCGACCAGGAGTCGCTGCCGAACTTCGTCGCCGCCGCGCGCGGCGCAGCCGAGCGCTCCGGCCTGACGCTGGCCGACCTCGACTTCGTCTGCCTCCTGCACACGAAGCGCTCCATGTTCGACGCGCTTCTGGCGGCACTCGGGATGACCGCCGACCAGGCCGTCTACCTCGACGACACGGGCCACATGAGCGGCGTCGATTCCCTCCTCGGCCTCGACCGCGCCATTCGCGAAGGGCGCGTCGAGGACGGTGACGTCGTGCTGCTCCTCTCGGCCGGTACCGGCTACACGTGGGCTGCGACCGTAGTGCGTTGGGGCGCTCCCGCGTGAATGCGACCGACCGTTACGTCGAGACGAATGGAATCCGGCTGCACTATCTCGACTCCGGCGGGCCTGGTCCGCCCCTCGTCCTTGCACCGGGACTGACCGCAAACGCGCACTCCTTCGGCGGGCTCATGCGAGCGGGCCTCGGGAACACCGCCCGCGTGCTGGCGCTCGACATGCGCGGACGCGGCGAGAGTGACGCGCCCGCGACCGGATACGGGATGGAGGATCACGCGCGGGACGTCCTCGGACTGCTCGATGCGCTCGAGCTCGAGAGCGTGGTGATGGGTGGCCACTCGTTCGGCGGGCTGCTGACCTACTGGCTCGCCGCGAATCATCCGGAGCGGGTCGCGCGATGCGTCGTGATCGACGCACCCGCGGCGATCGATCCCGCGATGGTTGCCCAGGTGCAGCCTTCGCTCGATCGCCTCGGCCGTGTCTATCCCTCCTGGGACGAGTACATCGCGCTCGTCCGGTCGATGCCCTACTTCGCCGATGGTGGCTGGGACGCCGACCTCGAGCGCTACTTCCGGGCCGACGTGCTGGTGCGAGCCGACGGGACGGTCCAGGCGCGCTGTCGTCCGGAGCACATCGAGCAGGTGATCGAGGCAGAGATCGCCGTCGACTGGCCGGCGGTGTCCGCGCGGATCGATCAGCCGACCTTGCTCCTGCGTGCCCCGGGAAGCTTCGGCCCTGCGGGGTCGCCGCCGCTCCTCGCCCGGCAGGACGCCGAGGCGACTGCGGCGACGATGGCCGATTGCACGGTCGTCGACGGCGTCGGCAACCACATCACGTTCGTGTTCGGAGCGGGCGCTCAGCTCGTCGCGGGTGCGATCGCGACGTTCCTGGCAGGCTCCTCGTCGTGAACGGTAGGGGTCACAGTCGGCGACCCGGCGCCATACCATGGAGGCAGAGATGAGCGAACTACGCGACCTGATCGGCAAGGAGCTCGAGCCGTCCGACTGGCTCGAGGTGACCCAGGAGCGCATCGACGCGTTCGCCGATGCAACGGATGACCACCAGTGGATCCACGTCGATCCGGTGCGTGCGGCCGATGGGCCGTTCGGCGCCACGATCGCCCATGGGTTCCTGACGCTCGCGCTCTGCGCGCCGCTTCTCTCGAAGGCGCTCGCAGGTCTCACCACCTCCGGGATGACCATCAACTACGGCACCAACAAGGTGCGGTTCCCGGCGCCCGTGCCGGTGGGATCGCGGATTCGCGCGCGCGTCTCGGTTGCGTCGGTTGACGATTTCCCGGGCGGCGAGCAGATGGTCGCCGTCGCCACGATCGAGCGCGAGGGAGGCGACAAGCCGGTGTGTGTCGCCGAGCTCGTGAGCAGGAGGTACACATGACAGCTGCCGGACGCTTCTCGGGGCAGGTTGCCCTCATCACCGGCGGTGCACGCGGCATCGGCGCCGCCACCGCAGCCCGACTCGCGGCAGAGGGCGCCGACGTCGTCATCGCCGACTTCGATCTCGCCGCGGCGGAGGTGACCGCAGCCGCGATCGGCGGTCGTGCAGTCAAGTGCGATGTGACCTCGCGCGAGCAGGTCGAGGCGGCAGTGGCCGCAGCCGCTGCGCCAACGGGTCGGCTCGACATCCTCGTCACCTGCGCCGGGATCATCCGCGACAACCTTCTCCACAAGATGACGGACGACGACTGGGATGCGGTGATCAACACCCACCTTCGCGGGACCTTCCTCGCCGTGCAGGCTGCGCAGAAGCTGATGGTGGCGCAGAAAAGCGGCGCGATGGTGCTGATCTCGTCGACCTCCGCGCTCGGCAACCGCGGTCAGGCGAACTACTCCGCCGCAAAGGCCGGGCTGCAGGGCCTTGCCAAGACGCTCGCGATCGAGCTTGGTCCGTTCGGGATCACGGTCAACTCCGTCGCACCCGGCTTCATCGCGACCGCCATGACCGAGCAGACCGCCGCCCGAATGGGCGTGTCGTTCGAGGACTTCACCGAAGCGGTCGCCGCGCAGACGCCGCTGCGTCGCGTCGGTCAGCCTGACGACGTCGCCGGCGTGATCACGTTCCTCTGCTCTACGGACGCCTCGTACGTGAGCGGTCAGGTCATTTACGTCCGCGGCGGCCCGTGACCGCGGGAAGCGCGCTGATCACCGGCGCCGCGAGCGGCATCGGCCGTGCGATTGCGCAGCGTCTCGTCGACGACGGCTGGCAGGTGCTCGCGGTCGATCGTGAGCCCGACCCGGCGGGGCCGGGCGTGCCGTTCCGCGCCGATCTGGCGACCCGGGAGGGCAACGGGGCGGCGGTGGCCGCCGCGGTGGAGCGGTTCGGCGGCCTCGACGTTCTCGTCGCGAACGCCGGCTTCCAGCACGTCTCGCCGTTCGCCACATTCGACGAGGATCGCTGGGACGAACTCCTCGCGGTGCTGCTGACGAGCCCGTTCCTGCTCGCGCGCTATGCCTGGCCCCACCTGCAGGCGAGCGCGGAGGGACGCATTCTCGTTGTCGCATCCGTGCACGGCCTCGTCGCCTCGCCGTACAAGACCGGCTACGTGGCGGCGAAGCACGGTGCCGTGGGGCTCGTGAAATCGCTAGCGCTCGAAGGCGCTGCCGACGGCATCCGAGCGACGGCGATTTGCCCGGGCTTCGTGCGGACGCCGCTCGTCGAGGCTCAGGCGGTCGCGATCGCCACAGAGCGCGGGATCACGAATGACGAGGCGATGAATGACGTGTTGCTCGAGCCACAGGCGATCAAGGAGCTGATCGACCCCGAGGAGGTCGCGAACGTCGCGGCCTTCCTGATCGGCCCCGGCGGCCGCGCGTTCACCGGTGCCCCCGTCGTGATGGACAACGGCTGGATTGCCCGCTGACTCGCTGAATCAGGTCGGATCGAATCCGTAGTCGATCGTGATCCGCTCGCCTGCCCGCGGCAGGCGGTACTCCTGGCGGAGTCGCACGCACTCGGCGACGAAGCGCGACGTGCTGGCGGTGTTGTGCCGGAACATCTCGTAGTGGCACGGGATCGCGATCATCGCACCGGCTTCGTAGGCGAGACGCGCGGCGTCGGTGCCGTCCATGTTGCCGTGCTTGCCGTTGATCGGCACGAACGCCACGTCGACGCCGTACTCGCTCACCGCCTCGGCAATTCCCTGCACCCGTCGCGTGTCGCCGGCGTGGTAGAAGCAGTAGGTGCCGTTGCGCACCACATAGCCGATCGCCTCGGGCGCATCGTCGTGGTAGGCGGGTACTGCCTCGATCTGGAATCCGGCGAAGGTCGCAAGCTCGCCGACCTGCAGCGCCGCGTCGGGTGGCCGGCCGCCGCGCTGGGTGGCGATGATCTCGCTGCCGGAGGCGCAGACGAATGCCGCATCGCCAGACAGCACGCCTGGGAGGGTTCCGGGGTCGAGGTGGTCCTGGTGGGCGTGGCTCGAGGTCACGACATCGACGAAGGACAGGCCGGCCGGTGCGACGACGAGTCCGGTAATGCGCTCGTGCAACACTCCCGACTCGTCGCTCGTCTCGCTGAGCGAGTCGGAGAGATACGGATCGAGCAGGATGTTCTCCTTCGACATCTGCACGAGAAAGCCGCTCTGTCCGAGCCACCAGATGTGCATGCCACGCTCCTCCGTCGACGCCTTGATCTCCTCGATCAGCTCGTCACCGGAGAGGACCGGATCGATCCAGTCCGGTGGCTCCTCGTGGAAAGGGTCGCTCGGCGCCTTTGGCGTCGGCCCTCCGGGGACCTTCGGGAAGTCGGGGAGGTCGGGGAGGTCGGGAAGGGCCTCGGCGGCTCTGCGGCTGAAGGCAGACAGTAGCCCTCGACGGGTCGTCGGGCCGGAGGGGAAGAGCGCGTCGGGATCGTTGGCCATGGGTTCGAAGGGCGCACGGAGATCCGTCCGGGCTCTGCGATCGTAGCAACGCTTCCGCTGCGCCCCGGAGGGGGTGTACGAGGAGTCGGCCACTCTGCCTTCGGCCACCGTGGGCGGGCACCCGAAGGGGGAGCAGAAGCCCCCGATTCAGGGACGCGACACGCCCGTGGCTCGGCGACAATCACGGTGATGCCCCTGATATTCCGGCATCTCGCCGCCGCCGCATTGCCGCTCTCTGCGACCGCCGTCGGGATTCTCGCGGTTGGCATCGGCGTGCAGCTTCCCAACGGCCCGCCGGCAATCGTCTCCGCGCCTCCTGCCGTCGTTCCGCTCGAGCCGACGCCCGCCGTCGTCGCCCATCTCCCGCCGGTCGCGAGGAAGGCTTCGACGGCGCCTCGCGCGCGACAACTGTCGCCGACAGCGCGGCTTTCCCGTACGTCGTCGGCACCGGCGTACGCGAAGGGCGCTCCCGCGGCAGCCAGTGCGGCGACCCGTCGTCCTCGAACCTCGACACCCGCCGCGCCGCGACCCTCACTCCCGCGCTCGACCCGGAAGCCGCCCGCGGTGGACGCGCCGCCGCCCTCGCCGCAGCCGCCTCCCGCGACCCCGCCGCCGGCGGCGCCGGAGCCGGCCCCCTCCTTGATCGCCACGCAGCAGCCGGCACCGCCCGCCACGACGGCAGGCCGCGGGCTCGCGTCGCTCGCGGGTGTGACCCCGGACTCGGCGGCCGACACGCGAACGGAGAAGGCGGCCGCGAAGGCCCAGAAGGACGCGAAGACGTCGAGGGCGGACACGAAGAAGAGCTGCGGCAAGCCTCCGGGCAAGAAGGATCCAGATGCGACCTCGGTGCTGGCGGTGCAGCCCCCGCCTCCGACTGTCGAGCCGCCGGTCGACCCGTCCGCCGATTCCACGGGGCCGGGCAGAGGCGACGGCAAGGGCGGCGACAGGAGTGGCGCTCAGGACGACAATCCGTCGCACGCGCACGGCGGCGGCGGCCAAAGGCACGATGAGGGGCCCGATCACGGCCACGACAAGAAGGACGGGAGGCACGGGCCATGATCCGCCCGGCGGAGCGGCGCATGGAGCGCGTCGGCGCACTCCGCGGCCGACTGATCGCATCGATTCTCGTCGCAGGCCTGATGCCATTCCTCGCGGCCTGGTGGATAGCCAACGCCTACGTCGCCGACCAGGCCCGCACCAGTGCCGATGTGCGCCTGACGTTCTCCGCGCGATCCGCCGCGCGAGAGGCAACGGCGGTGCTTGCCGCAACCCGCGCGCGGGCGCTCGAGCTGGCGAGGAACACGAAGCTGCAACGGGCCGCGGAGCGACGCGACCGGCCCACGCTGGCACGGCTGCTGCGGCCCGGCGAGGCGGTGTACCTGCCGAGGCGACGCCGTGGCGCCACGACAGTCCCCGCCGCGCGGGTGGGTCAACTCGTCGCCGGCGCGCCGGCCGTGCGCGTCGGGGTCACCGCAGCGGGTCGACGGCTCGCGACTGTGTCGGTCGCTGCGCCCGCCGGCCGCGCGTTGCTCGACCGCGTACGCACGGCAGCGCTTGCAGTGACCGGTGACGAGCTGGTGCTGACGCGGGCGGGGGTGGTCGTTGCCGGGTCTCCCGCCCTGCGGGGCGCACGGCTCGGCGAGGACGGTCGCCTGCGCAGCGGCAGCGACGCCTTCAGCGCCCAATCCGTCGCGCTGCCGGGCTACGACCCTCCCGTCCGGATCGTGGCGGCCGCGGACGGCTCCGTCCCCGGCGATGACGTAGAGGCACTGCGGCGAAAGCTGACGATCGCCGCCCTCGTCTCGCTGATCGCGATCGCGCTCTACGCGGCGGCGCTGGCACGCCCGCTACTGCGCAGCCTCAATCGCGTTGCGTATGTTGCCGAGCAGGCGATGCTGGATCCGCTCACCGGGTCGGCAAATCGGCGCGGGTTCGAGCGTGCGCTCGCAGTCGAGCTCGAGCGGTCGTCGCGCGGTGGCCATCCCTGCGCGCTCGTCATCGTCGATCTCGACGACTTCAAAGCGGTGAACGACCAACACGGGCACGGAGTGGGGGACGACGTGCTCGTGATGCTTGCCGAACAGCTCCGGGACTCCGTGCGGGCGGCGGATACAGTGGCCCGGCTCGGTGGGGAGGAGTTCGCTTTGCTGCTGCCCGAGACGAGCCTCGCGGGTGCGCTTGCGGTGGCGGAGCGCGCGCGTCGCTCGCTCGACGCGAGCGGCATGAGGCTCAAGGGCGGTGAGCGCCTCACGGTGACTGCAAGCTTCGGCGCAGCGGACTTCCCGGCCTCGCCCGACCGGGCATCCCTCATGCGCGATGCCGACCTGGCCCTCTATACCGCCAAGCGTCTTGGCAAGAACAGGGTCGCGCCCGCCGCGCGCGCTGTCGAGGCGGCGTAGCGCTCAGACATCGCGCAGCTCGTGGAGCTCGAGCTCGGCGCCGGACGCAGCGAGCAGCCACTGCTGCTCGACCCGTTGCGGATCCTCGCGGTAGCCCGCGAACGCTGCCGCTGACGGAAACCGCACAATGTGAACCTCTGTGCCGCCGTCGAGGCTACGAAGTCGCCTCTCCAGCACCGCACCGTGCTCGGCGAGGATCGGCAGGACAGCGGTTTCGTAACGTTGAAACGCGTCCACCCCGGCGACAGGGATCCGTGCCAACAGGACGTAGGTGAGGCTCACGGAGAGGAGTCTGGCACGGGAGGGATCGACGTGATCTCGATGTTCGATCGACCAGTCCCTTCTCGTGTCGCCCTTTGCCTGGACCTCGATGCCAGTCTTGCAGCGATTTCGGGCCGGTCGATCAGTGGATCAAGACTGGTGTGCCGATGGGCATGAGTTGTGCGAGTTTGTGGATGTCGGTGTTGCGGAGTCGGATGCAGCCGTGTGAGATTTGGCCTGGGATGAGGTTTGGTTGGTTGGTGCCGTGGATGCCGATGTAGCCGCCGGCGGGCCAGTCGGTGAGGGTTGCTGAGCGTGCGCTGGTTCCGAAGGCGATGGGGCCGTAGGTCGCGCTGGCGTATTTCGTGAGTTTGTTGCGGATGATGAAGCGGCCAGGCGGGGTGGGCCACCGTGCCTGCCCGATGCCGATGGGCGCGGTGAAGATGCGCGTGGTGCCGCGGTAGAGCATTGCCTGCAGCGCGTGTCCGCGAGATCTCGAGGCGGGTGGTGAGGAAGCCGTAGCCGCCGGTTGCTGTGCGTGGGATCCAGCCGGTTGTGCCGTTTGGGAGAACGGGGAGGCCGATCTTGAGCCAGAGTGTCCCGTTGCGCTCGACCGTCTGGATGACGGGGACGAGGGTGGTTGTTCCTTCTGGGGTGCGGGTGGTGAGTTGGGTGACGATGCGGGAGGTGTTCGATGGTGTGGCGTGGGCCGCGATGTTCTGGATGATCGGTGTGTATGCCGACGATGTTGGGGTTCGGACGGGTGTGGGTGTTGGCGAGCTGTTGGTCGCTGACAGACGCCGGGTGGGGATTGTGGCTGTGGGGGGTGGTGTTGTGGTTGGGAGGTTCGGGAGTGTGACGGAGCCGGGCGGTGTGTTGCCGCTCGGCTCGTGGAGGTAGGTCGCTGTTAGCGCGGCGAGGGTGATCGTTCCGCAGCAGGCGCCGACTACGGCCCGGAGGCCGTGTCGGCGCTTGCTGCGGGTGGTGCTTTGGGTCATCCGGTGAAGGCCGGTGAGCCTCCGGTGGAGGTCGTGGCCGGGGTTTTGGTGATGAATCCGGTCGCTGTTACGGCCGCCAGGGTCTGCTGCATCGATTTCGCGGTGTCGAATGCGGCTGGTGCGGGCGGGGCGCCGTTGAGGTGGCGGATCCAGGAGGCGTGCCGTGCTTCGATGGTGTGGATCGCGAGCGCGGCGCCGAGGACGGCGTCGGAGGCGATCAGGGGGGCCTGGCCGGCGTAGGCCATCACGCCGGTGTCCTCGAGCACCTGCGAGGTCTTGCGGAACTTGGCCTCGTTCTCGGTCGTGCCCTGGAAGTCGAACCACGGCGTCTTGACCGCGGCCGAGCCGAGCGCCTTCTTGAGTGCCGCCACGTGCGCCCGCTCGTGCGCTCCGACGGTACGGGCGAACCGCAGCACGTCACCCGAGAGGGCTCCCATCTTGACGGCCTCGGTGTAGAACGCTGCCTCGAGATACTCGAGCGTCAGCGCGTAGTTGAGGATCGCGACGTCCCCCGAGGTTGCGGCCCCGGCCGGCGCCGCGAGTGCGCCGAGCGCTGCTCCGCCTCCGACCACACCACCGACGGCAAGAGCTGCCTTGCGGAGAAAACCTGCCCGCGTGTCGGCGAACGTCTCCAGATGATCCATCGCCTCGGCGATCGCTCCGTCGCGGTCGACCTCGGCGAGCGGTGAACGCTGATGTGTCTTCATGCATGGTCATGATCACCCCGTGATGAAGCCGGTTGCTGTGACGGCGGACAGAATCTCGCTCATGGTCTTGGAGGCATCGAACGCCGCCGGAGCCGGAGTCTTCTTCGCGATGTCCCTGATCCAGGCGGCGTGACGGGCCTCGACCGAGACGACCGACGCCGCCGCGCCAAGCGTCTTCTTGGTCAGGTTCGGGCCCTGCCCGTTATAGGCGGCAACGCCCGTGTCCTCGAGCACGATCGCGGTCGCCTGAAACTTCGCCGGGTCATCGGTCGTGCCCTTGAAGTCGAACGTCGGCTTCTCGACCGCCCTCGACCCGAGCGCCGACCTCAGGAACGCAACATGAGCGACCTCGTGAGCCTTCACGGTCTTCGCGAACATGAGGAGCTCACCCGAGAGCGCGCCCCCTGCCACCGCACGAGTGTAGAACTCCGCCTCGAGGTACTCGAGCGTGAGCGCGAAATTGAGGATCTTCACGTCCTGCGACGGCGACGGCGCGGCCGTAACGAGCTTCGGCAGGCCGCCGATCACGATGCCACCGACAGCAAGGGTGCCACCGGCAAGCAGGCCACGTTGAAGCAGCCCCATCCTGGTCGAGCGAGAAAGCACACCGTACGCCTCCCCTTCAGCGCCGTCAGCGTCGAGCGCTTCGAGCGTGAGGTGGTCCGACATGGCGGAACCTCCATGATTGATGTTGGCTCGCCAGCCGACTCACCAGGGTTTACCCCGTCGCCCGTCGGTTAAACCGTCGCTGCCGACTGAACCACTTGGGCGGCGCAGGCGAATAAGCCACGAGTACGCCAAGGCGGTCGGGCATCCCGTGCCGATCTGACGTTCGCCAGCCGATGAGAGGCGCTCGTGCCCGGCCGCCGCGGCGCTCCTGTGTGACTGGATCGCACGGGAGGACGGGACTGTGATAGGTATTGAGCAGCACGCGAGTCGTCTTGACTCGGCGAGCGCGCCCGATGTGGGGCCGGCTGTTCCTCCGGGCCGACCGCATGGGCGATCCGGCTGTAACGAGCTCTGCCTATTTCGACAATTTCGGGTGAACTCGTGTGCGGCGACCTGGACGGATCACCGACGCTCGACGTACCTGTCCGACGCTAACGGGCCAGGTCGTCTGCCTGGAGGCGCTCGGCCAGCGACCGCGCCACCTTGAGCCACAGCTCGGGCATTGCGTCGAGCAGGTCGACGAAGGCTCGGTCTGCGATCACGAGCAGGCGGAGCGGCGTCACCGCCGTCACGGTAGCCGTGCGTGGCTGATTCGAGAGAAGCGCCATCTCACCGAAGAAGGTGCCCGGCCCGAGCGTCGCAACCTTGCGTCCCTTGCGCCGCACCTCGACGTCGCCGCTGATGATCACGAAGAACTCCCGCCCGCGATCTCCCTCGGAGATGAGAACCTTCCCGTCGTCGACGGCGATCTCGTCGGTGATCGAGGCGATCTTGCCGAGCTCACGCCTCGAGCAGTGCTCGAAGAGCGGCACCGACCTGAGGAGATCGGTCTTGGCTTTCGATTTCATCGCCACGGCGCGATTCTACGCGGGCGGAGCCATCCGACGTCCGCGACGGTGCGATCAGTCCTTGGAGTCGGTAACTCCATCCCCGTCGGAGTAGCCCCATCGCGGGCGTCCTCACCGTCATCTGGATCGCGACGCTGAGCATCGTCCTGACGGCTCGGGGACAGCCAACCCGGATCAGGTTCTGGCAAGCGCTGCGAGCGGCCTGTGTATACGCGTGAACGCTGCGTTTGCCTTCCGCGCCGGCCCATACCACCACAGCACCAGGTTCGCGCCGTACTGCTTCTTGGCGAGCCAGTAGCCGCCTCCGGTGAGGTAGCGGCCGTGCTCCCAGTAGATGTGAGACGGGCCGGGCGTGCCGAGGATGCCGGTATGACCGTCCGCCAGGAGCTGTGTAACGTCGGCCGCGGTCGACGTGGGACCGACGACGTAGAGGATGAAGTGGCCGTAGCGGCCCTGGTTCGTGATCGACGGTGGGGGCGACAGGGCGGTGTAGTGCCCCGGGTACGACGATCCCTTGTCGAGGAGCAGTGTCGTTCGGGTCGCCGCCTTGAAGCGAGCCACGACCTGGGAGGTGCTGAGCGGCGCCGTGGTGGAGCCGCGAGCGTCAGTGGCCGCGAGGCCGATGAGGAGCGCCATCAGCGCGGTTGAAAGACCTCTGCGCCACATGGCCTGAGCATGAGCGCACCTCGTTGGGGGATGCAATCCCTCGTTCGAGGGTATCCGGCTCACCCCCGTCAGTGAGGCTTCAGCCGGACGCCTCGGTGCGAACGAGTTGGTCGCCGGGGGCGAGACCCGAGCGCGCTGCTGCACCGGCTGCGAGCTCGAGCGTCGCCTTTGCCCCTCGTTGCCCGGTAGCGCGCCAGGCAGGCACCGCTGCGCGCACCGAGAGCACCCGCAGCTCAGCGTCGAGGAAGACGACGTCGATCGGGAATCGCATGAACATCGTGTGAATCGACCCCGTTGCGGGAAACAGCATGCCCTCGTCGGCCGCGAGACCGGACCGACCGAGCAGCCCCCGCAGCCGCGTCCACGGGCGATTCGCCACCGAGCAGCGCGCGCAGGCGATGCGCCCATCCGCCGTCCGAATCGTGACCACGTCCACCCGGCCACATTCGCCCCGTGGAGCCGTCAACCCTCCCCGCACCGAGCAAAATCCCTGGAACGAGGGATGTCGGGATCGACCGAGATCGTCTTAGGTGCGATCCGAACGAGGGATGGAGGGGAACGTGCGCTGCGGCAATCTACACAAGGTCAGAGATGAGTCCGGTCAGGCGATCGTGTTGGCGGTCGTCGTCATGGCGGTGCTGATCGCCTTCACGGGCTTCGCCCTCGACGTTGGCCACGCCTACCTCGCGCAGCGCCAGCTCCAATCCGCGACCGACGCGGCGGCGCTCGCCGGCGCACTCGACCTTCCGGTCAGCGCGCAGGCGATCCAGACAGCCAGGAGCTACGGGCCGGAGCCCGGCATGCGAAATGCGCCTGCCTCGAACGACAACGCCACGATCGACGCGCAGACGAAGTGTGTCACCACGATCGTGACTGGTTGCACTCTCGCGAACGGCCAGGTGAACGCGATCAGCGTTCACTCCAGTGCGGTCGTGAAGACGGTCTTCGCGAAGGTGCTCGGGTTCGGCTCGTTCACCGTCCACGCCACCGCAACGGCGTGCTCTCCCTGCTCGGTCAAGCCACTCGACATCATGATCGTGCTCGATCGCACCGGGTCCATGTGTCAGTTCTCGAACGGGACGAACGATCCCGCCTGCACCGACCTCAACAACGCCCGGGAGGGCGTCAAGACGTTCCTCCGGGCGATGAATCCGCAGTTCCATCATGTCGGCTTCGCGGTCCTGCCTCCGTCGACGGGGGCGACGAGAAACGCGCAGTGCTCTCCGCCCTCGACTCCCGCCGACGCGAACTACGACTCGCCGACCGCCGGCTACCTGATGGTCCCGCTGTCGTCCGACTTCGCCTCGCCGCCGGGGACGCTGAACGCGGGCTCGACCCTCGTCGACCGCGTCGAGTGCCAGCAGAAGGCAGGTGGCAGGACAGGCTACGCGAATGCGCTCGATGCTGCGCAGGCGGAGCTCCAAGTGGACGGAAGACCCGGCGTCCAGAAGGTCATCATCTTCCTCTCGGACGGGGCAGCGAACTACGGGCCGCTGTCGAGCCCCGCCATCTATCGCAACCAGCCCTGCCAGGCGGGAATCAACTCGGCGAATGTGGCCAAGTCGCAAGGAACCACGATCTATTCGATCGGCTACGATCTCGACGGCAGCAGCGGTGTCTATCAGGCGTGTCTGACCCGTGCCGGCGGCAACGAATCTCCGAGTATAAATGCGCTTCAGGCGATGCAACGAATTGCGTCGTCGGCTGACACATTTTACAACAAGCCAACGCCCGGCCAGCTCAACACGATCTTTGCGAGTATCGCGGCAAACATCTTCCGCAATGCGCAACTGATCGACGACACGCTCTCGTAGTCCGTCTCGGCGCCCACCAGGCCCGTCCTCGAGCCCCTGTGGACCCCTGCGCGGTCTCGGCGTCCGCCGCCCCAGCTGGTGCATCGGGGGTGGTACTCGAATACGCTGATTTGCAGGTAGATCGTCACATCCCCCATTCGAGGGAACCTGGTTTCAGATCCCTCGATCGAGGGAGCCGGACCTCTTGCTTTCTACCCCTTTTCGGTGACTATCTGATCCAAGTTCATTCACGTCCAATTGCGGACTCGAATTGATGGAAGGGGGGTGAAATCACATGAATACATTTCTTGCCAATCTCTACCTCCGGGCCATCACGCTGCGTGATCGCGAGGAGGGGCAGGCGATGGCCGAGTACGGCATCATCCTCGCGCTCATCGCTGTGGTCTGCATCGTTGCTGTCGGTCTTCTCGGCGGCAAGATTCAACACCGCGTTCAACACGATTAAGGGCAAGCTCTAAGAGCAATGACGAGTCGGGTGGTGGCGATCCATCTCGTTGTAGCCACTGCCCGGCTCGAGGATCTGTCCATGTTCGCTCAGTAGCAACATATCGATACGAGGGAATGAACATGAAATCGATCGCCAGAAGGTGCAAGCAGTGAGAGTGGCCAGGCAATGGTCGAATTCGCGATCGTCGTACCGCTTCTTCTCGCACTTGCCCTCGGAATCATCGAGTGCGGAATCCAGTTCAATCATTCTCTGACCCTGACGGATGCGGTTCGTGCCGGGGCGAGGCAAGCAGCGGTCAGCCGGACGCTACCCGGCGGGCCGGCTGCGGCGACGGCAGCTGCCGTTGCGCGGGTTCGCTCGGCAGCGTCGGGCTCACTGAGCGACGCAAACGATCCCACGGCTCTCGTGGTCACCGTGAGCTCCACGTTCGCCCAGGGGAGTGACGTGACCGTGCAGGCGACCTATCCGTACGAGATCAACATCTTTGGCATCCCGGTGAAGCAAGGGCGGCTTACCAGCGAGACAACGGAGCGTGTGGAATGACGATCGACTATCGCATCAGGAACATCGTGATCGCTGCGGTGCTTGCGGCTGCCGCCGTCCTGCTGACGGTCATCTACGTGACCTCGGCCAGGAACGACGTCGCCACCGGCAACGAGAACGTGACGGTCTACGTACCGTCGAAGGACTATTCCGTGGGTACGGCCGGCAGCACGATCGCAGGCAACCTCGAGAAGCAGACGGTGGCCAGGAAGAACGCGGCGCCCGACGCCATCTCGAAGCCCGCCCAGCTACGTGGCCTCTACCTCACCCAGCCGGTCTACAAGGGTGAGCAGCTGACCCTCAACCGGTTCGCACTCCCGAAGCAGCAGGGCATCCGGGCGCAACTCTCCGGCGATCAGCGCGCGCTGCAGGTTCCGGGCACGTCGGACCAGGTGCTCTCCGGCACGCTCGTGGCCGGGGACCGCGTCGACGTTGTCGCGAGCCTGAAGGACCCGAAGGACAACACCAACGTGAAGACCGCGGTGGTGCTACGTAACCTCCGTGTCCTCGAGACGCAGGACGGGAGCGGCGGCTCCAAGTTGAGCAGCTCCGACCAATCGCAGGATTCGGTCATCCTCGCGATGACGGACACCCAGGCGCAGCGGCTCTATTACGTGATGAAGAACGGCGACTGGACGTTGCAGCTCCGACCCGTCAAGAAGCCCGCCGACAGCACACGGTCGACCGACACGTTCACGACGGTGCTCGCCGGAGGCGCGCGGTGACGACGCTCGAGACGGGCACTCGGAAGGAGACGCTCGGTATCGTCGTCGTAGGCACGTTCGAGAGCGCGTATGACCTGCGCACGGCCCTCGAGGCGCCGGGCAGCGGACTCGAGATCGTCGCCTGGGCGGTGGACGTTCGAGAGGCTCTGCCGAGCCTCGATGGAGACCGCGTCCACGCGATCCTGCTCGGAGTCGGGAGCAATGGCGATACCGTCGTGGCCCCGCTGGAGTCGGACGTCTCCGCCATTCGCCTTCGCACCCAGGCGCCGGTGGTGCTGCTCGTGCCGGAGGCGCATCCGGAGATCGTCGAGACCGCCTTCACGGCGGGCGTCGACGACGTGCTCGTCCTGCCACAGTTGCCGGAGACGATCTCGTTCGCGATCCGGAAGGCCCGCGAGACCGGGGCGCGTAAGAGCTCGCACCTCACTCACGATCCGGCCGTTCCGCACGGCAGCGTCGTGACCGTCTTCTCGCCGAAGGGCGGCACAGGCAAGACCGTTCTCTCGACGAACCTCTCAGCCGTTCTGGCCGAGAGGTCGGGTCGGCGCGTGCTGCTGATCGACCTCGACCTCCAGTTCGGCGACGCCGCGATCATGCTCGGCCTCGATCCGCAACGAACGCTGCACGAGCTCGTCGAGGCACCCGGTACGCTCGACGCCGGCAAGCTCGCGGGGTATACGACCCGGCACCGATCCGGGCTCGACGTTCTGGCGGCGCCGGTGCGCCCGGAAGACGCCGAGCTCGTCTCGGAGGCGAAGATCGTGCAGTTGCTCGAGGTGGCACGGGAGGCCTACGACATCGTGGTCGTGGACACCTCTCCGTTCTTCTACGGGCCTATGCTCGCCGTGCTCCGTCAGACCGACCAGGTCCTGATGCTGTGCGGGCTCGATGTGCCGACGTTGAAGAACGTGAAGCTGAGCCTGCGGACGCTCGAGATGCTCGGGTTTCCCGCCTCGAAGACCCAGCTCGTGCTCAACCGTGTGACCCCGAACGTCGGACTGACGAAGGGAGACGTCGAGGGGGTGCTGGGCCTCGATGTCAGCTTCGAGATCCCGAACGACCCGGTGGTGGCTCCTGCCGTCAACGGCGGCGCCGTCGCGGCACTCATCCACGCGGATTCCGAATTCGCCCAGGGCGTCGCGCGGATCGCGGAGGCGATCGGGCCAACCGCAGCCGCGTCCGGCCCACACGTCGTGGAAACCTCGAAGTGGCGTTGGCTCGCGCCTCGCCGCGTCCTCGAAGGGAGGGCAACATGAACCTCGAAGACCAGCTCCGGGGTGACCAGAGCGGCGCCGGCAGCGCCCGCCTCACAGAGCGTCTGCAGGTTGAGGAGGTGGAGGCCACTCCGCTCCTCGAGGACGGGCGCCGGGCGTCTGGAATCACCGATCCCTATGGGGACCTGAAGTCGCAGGTCCAGGCTGCCGTGATCCCGAAGCTCGGGCCATGGCTGTTCTCGAACCAGGAGTCGTCCGACCTGCCCCGCGAGGTGACCGAGGCGGTGACGCGGGAGCTCGACGGCTCTGGAACGCCGCTCGCCGCCGTCGATCGCACACGCCTGATCGAGGAGATCGCGGCCGACATCCTCGGCTTCGGCCCGCTGGAGCGGTTCCTCGCCGACGACACCGTGACCGAGGTGATGGTCAACGGCTTCGATCGCGTCTACATCGAGCGCGCGGGAAAGATCGAGGCGACCGACGCGAGCTTCGTCGACGACGACCACCTGCAGCGGATCATCGACAAGATCGTGTCGCGCGTAGGGCGTAGGGTCGACGAGCGCTCGCCCATGGTCGACGCGCGACTTCCCGACGGAAGCCGCGTCAACGCGATCATCCCGCCGCTCTCTCTCGGTGGGCCGACGCTGACGATCCGCAAGTTCGCCCGCGACCCGTACACGATCGAGAATCTGATCGACTTCGGCTCACTGACGCCCAAGGCTGCGCACTTCCTCCAGTCGTGTGTGGAAGGCAAGCTGAACGTGCTCATCTCGGGCGGCACGGGCACCGGCAAGACGACCCTGCTCAACGCTCTGTCTGCTTCCATTCCCGGCGACGAGCGGATCGTCACGATCGAGGACGCGGCCGAGCTGCAGCTCCAGCAGGAGCACGTGATCCGTCTCGAGTCGCGCCCTGCCAACATCGAGGGCGAGGGCGAGGTCCGCATCCGCGAGCTCGTGCGCAACGCCCTGCGGATGCGCCCCGACCGGATCGTCGTCGGTGAGGTTCGCGGCACCGAGACGCTCGACATGCTCCAGGCGATGAACACGGGCCACGAGGGATCGCTCACGACGATCCATGCCAACTCGCCGCGGGATGCTCTCAACCGGCTCGAGACGCTCGTGCTGATGTCCGGGCTCGAGATCCCGCTGCACGCGATCCGCGAGCAGATCTCGAGTGCGCTCGACGTCGTCATCCACATCAGCCGACTCGTCGACGGCTCGCGCCGCATCTCGCACGTGACCGAGGTCCTTCGCATGGAGTCGGACGTGATCACGCTGCAGGACATCTTCGTGGCGCGCCCCACGAGCGAGCGGGCCGCGTCGCACGGATCGATGTCGTTCCTACGTCCGCTCACGTGCACCGGCCTCCAGCCCCACTTCCAGCACAAGCTGGCGGCACAGGGCGTGATCCTGCCCGAGGACTTCTACCAGCCCGAGGCGCCGCTCCAGGCCGTTTCCGCGAGTGGAGGCTCACAGTGAGGTCGCTCGTGTTCGACTCGGCCGTCGGGCCGCTCATCGTCGGCCTCGCGGTGGGCTGCCTGATGCTGATCGCGGGGCTGGTCGCGCTTGCCAAGCCGCGCGGAGCATGGCTTCAGAGCAGGCTCGCGCCGTACGGAGCTGCACCCGGCGGCTCGCCGGCGACGGCCCGGCCGAAACGGGTTCGGACGTCGGTTGGCGCCCTCGCGCCGACCGGCTCTACGGCGCAACCGAGCGGACGCTCGAGCGCACGCGGATCTGGGGGTCGCTCGAGCGGATGATCGAGCGTGCGCACCTCCAGGTGAAGCCCGCGCTGCTCCTGTTCTGGAGTGCGGCGGCCGGCGTCGCCCTGGCGGTGCTCGTCAGCCTCGTCGCGAGCGCTCCCTTGTTGGTCATCGCCGCGTTCGTGGGTGGTCTCGTCGCGCCTCTGTGGTGGGTTGCGCACCGCGGCCGTAAGCGGCTGCTCGCATTCGACGATCAGCTACCCGACGTCCTGATGACGATGGCAGGCTCGCTGAAGGTCGGCCAGAGCTTCGACCACAGCATGCGCGCGATCGTCGATGAAGGTCTGGCACCGGCCAGCGAGGAGTTCGCCCGTGTGCTCAACGAGACGCGCCTCGGACGGCCGGTGGACGAGGCCCTCGTGGCGATGGCGGACCGCATCGCCTCGGAGGACCTGCGCTTCGTGAT
Source organism: uncultured Thermoleophilia bacterium (assembly GCA_963799575.1). Classification (GTDB taxonomy): domain Bacteria; phylum Actinomycetota; class Thermoleophilia; order Gaiellales; family Gaiellaceae; genus Gaiella. The sequence goes on along the minus strand of CAWCXK010000004.1, from coordinate 303,539 downwards.
CATGTCCGTGACGATCCAGCGGGAGGTGGGCGGCAGCCTCGCCGATCTCTTCCAGACGGTCTCGGACACCGTCCGCTCGCGCCAGCACTTCCGCCGCAAGGTTCGCGCCCTGACGGCGATGGGCCGTGCCTCGGCCTACGTGCTCGTTGGGCTACCGCTCGTCACGGCGGCGCTCATTGCGCTCGCCAACCCTGGCTACCTCGCACCGCTCGTGCAAGATCCGGCCGGGCAGATGATGCTCGTCGCAATCGTCACGATGATCATCATCGGGGCGCTCGTCCTCAAGAAGATCGTCTCGATCAAGGGGTGATGCCAGGTGTTGCTGCTACTCGCATTCGTCTGCCTTGCCGGCGCGCTCGTCGTCGTCGGTCAGCTCGTCACGCAGCCGTCGCGCGACCGTCAGGCGTCGCTTCGCCGCGCCGGAGCGTATACGGCGACCGAGGCCGGCGGTGGTGACCCGCTGCTGGAGCGCCTCAGCGAACGCTACTCCGGGCGGCTCGCGCGTTTCGCGGGCCGTCTCGATCCGCGGGCGACCGAGGAGCGGATCGGCTTCAAGCTCGTGTCGGCAGGGCTCGCCCGGCGGTTCTCGCCGGTCGGCTTCCTGGCCCTGAAAGTCGTGCTCGGTGCCGCCGGGGTCGCGCTCGGCCTCCTCGTCGGAGCATCGACCGGGAGCCCGTTGAAGGCGCTCCTCGTCGGCGCAGCCGGAGGTGCGCTCGGGTTCCTCGGTCCGGACGTCGTCGTGACGTCGCGGACGCGCAAGCGCCGCGACCAGATGAGGTGCGAGTTGCCGAACGCACTGGATGTTCTCGCGGTGAGCGTCGAGGGCGGTCTCGGCTTCAATGCCGCTCTGGCCCGGCTGGGCGAGCACGTCGAGGGACCGCTCGTGGAGGAGTTCCTCCTCGTCCTCGCAGAGCTTCGCGTGGGTGAGAGCCGTTCAAATGCACTGCGCAAGATGGCGGCCCGGGTCGAGATCCCCGAGCTCACGGCTGTCGTCAACTCGCTGATCCAGGCCGAGCAGCTCGGTAGCCCGCTCGGGAAGATGCTGAAGATCCAGGCAGAGGAGGCACGCAACCGCCGCCAGGTCGCATCCGAGGAGCGGGCGATGAAGGCCCCCGTGAAGATGCTCGTGCCGACCGCGATCTTCATCTTCCCGGCGATGTTCGTGGTGATCCTGGGACCGGCGATCCTGAAGCTGAACGAGTCGTTCTAGCTCCGCGGCGCGTCCGCCGCCACCCGTTCCGGGTGGCGGCGGTACCCCGGAATCACAGTCTCGGTGCCGCACGGAACACTGCATCGACCGCCAGGCGTTCCCTCGGTGTCGGCGCGCCCTCGGTGTCGGGCGCGCGCTCACCGCACGGCCAGGTGTTTGCCGATCGTCGATCGTCGGTAGAACGACATGCGGGTTGGTTGGTCGGAGCGACGGGCAGAACAGTCGCACCGAACCCGACCGGCCGGCCCGCTCTTTCGGACATCACCCGGGGGACACGACGCTCCGCGACCGCGTATAGGCTGGCGACAGATGAGCGGCACATCGTAGAAACCAGGATCGTGATCTGCGCCTGGTGCGAGCGTGTCAACGTGCGCGAGTGGATCGGTATCGGTGAGCTGGCTCAGGTGCTGCACAAGGTGGAAGCGGGCGACATCCTGTGCTCCCACGGGATTTGCCCCGCCTGTCTCGAGCGCGAGAACGACGCGATACATCAGCAAAGCCAAGGCCGTTGAAGAGACTTCCGCGGGCTGGCGCGTGATGCCGCCGCGCTCTTGGCCAAGAGTTGACGACGGCTCGTCGAGGGCGGTCGGCAATCTCTCTCGCGTCGAGGAGACGGTCACTCAGCGAGCACCCCAACGGGGGATGGCAACAGGCGGCCGCTCGCCGATCAGGTGGTCATGCCGGCGTACCCATGGCTCCTCCACTTTCCCGACGACCAGCAGACCGAGCTCGTCGCTCACCGTGAGCTCCCGCGAACCGGCGACGAAATCCTTGCCGGCTGGATCGTCACCGAGTGCAAGGTCTCGAAGCGAAATTGGGTCGACGTCTGGGTGACGGCGAAAGAGCGGCGAAAGACGATCCGGCAGCGCACCGACCGTCCCTGACCTGCCCGTCCGTTCCGGACACTTGCGCTGCGGCACGAACAGTGTGCGCTCGGCGGTGATGCTCGCCGGGATCCCCTTCCCCGAACGGCTCGTTCTCAGCGTGAGGCAACGACGCGGCTCAAGCAACGACGAAGCCGGGCCGATGAGATCCACATGACGTTCCAACTCGCGTTCGCGACGAGCATCGGCGCCGCCATTGCCTATTTCGCGGTCGCCCCGAGACTGCGCACCTGGCACGTCCGGCGTCGAATGTGGCGCAACCACAGACGACATCTCGACGCGCAGCGACAGCACGGTTAGTCCGCCCACGCGTCCCCGCGCGTCGCTCGGCCGGCCGACGCTGAGAACATTGTTCCGGGGAACTATGAGTGTTGAGTAAACATATTTCCGGGGAACGTTGTCTCACTTGGGCTCAACATTCCGCGGAACCTCGTCACCTTCGCGTCCCAACGGTTTACGGCGAGGGGAAATAGCTAGCCACCGAGCGCGGTCTGTCAGGCGTGCGATCTGACTGCGCACCAGGTGGCGGTGGATTCGGCGGCAGGTCCGAGACCTCCGGTGGAGCAGCCTGCGGCGCCCGCGACCTGGGAACAGTCTGAGTTTCCGTTCTGATCGTCGTTCGATCCTCGTTTTGGGGCCTCGTGTGCAAGTCTCGAAGGCATCCCGGCCCTGATCGAGAAACGGGCTAGGGCATGGTTCGAGTCCTGATCGCCGGCCTTGTCGCGATGGTGCTCGCCATTGTGATCGGCCCAGCGTTTATCGAGTGGCTGCGGCGTGCCGGCGTCGGCCAGCAGATCCGCCTGGCGAGTCATACCGTCAAGCAGGGAACGCCGACGATGGGCGGCCTGCTGATTCTCGTCACGGCGCTGGGGCCCTTTCTCGTGCTCTCTCGAGTACACGATGCCGGGCATGGCGCTGTTGTTCGTGACGGTCGGCTGCGCGGCGATCGGGTTCACGGACGACTATCTGAAGGTGCGCAAGCGGCGCTCGCTCGGTCTTTCGGGACGGTGGAAGATGGTCGGTCTGGTGTTGATCACGATCGGGGTCGGCTGGGTCGTGACGCAGGTCGGGTACCTCGACACGGAGATCTACTTCCCGATCATCGACGTCAACATTGACCTTGGCTGGTTCTACTTCCCGTTCCTCTTCATCGTGATCGCAGGCACCGCTAACGGGGTCAACCTGACCGACGGGATCGACGGGCTCGCCGCGGGAACCTCCGCGATCTCGTTGCTCACTCTTCTTGCGATCGCCGCGATCTCGTGGATCCGCTCGGGCGAGGTCGGCTCTGCGCAGCGACAACTACCTCGATGTCGCGATCTTCGCGGCTGCGCTGATCGGCGGTGTGATCGGGTTCCTCTGGTTCAACGCCTTCCCGGCGGAGCTGTTCATGGGCGACACCGGCTCGTTGGCGCTAGGCGGAGCTATCGCCGGGCTTGCCGTGATGACCCAGACGGAGGTCCTGCTGATCTTCATCGGTGGCATCTACCTGATCGAGGCGCTTTCGGTGATGATCCAGGTCGCGAGCTTCAAGAGCACCGGGAAACGGGTCTTCCTGATTACGCCGATCCACCACCACTTCGAGATGAAGGCTTGGTCGGAGACGAAGATCATGGTCGGTTCTGGATCCTCGGCGCGATCCTCTGCACGACCGGCTTCGTGCTCTTCTACCGCTACTACCTCCGCTTCAAGCTCTAGGTGCAGTTGACGGGATGGCGGCGAGCGGCGGGGGCGGACGGTCTCACGCCGCTTGCGGCGTGACCGGCCGGACCCCTCGAGCGTGGAAGCAGATCTCGAGCGATCTCGCTCACACTTCTTTCACGCCAGGCCGCAATTCGTTCAAGCTCCTTGGCCAGGTCGTGTCTCAAACGAACTGTTGGAGATTCCTCGGGCCGCGGTCGAGTCAGACGAGGTTGGGTGCCGTGGCGATGGCTATGTGATCCCCAACCGTCGAGCCGCAACCGTGAGACGCAAGGAACGCTCCGCCAAAGTGATCTGGGAGACCATCGTCGAGCTGGGCAACCGGATCGGTGTAAAGGTCACCGTCCATGCTCTTCGGCGAGCGTTCGCGGTTTCGTTCCTGACGAGTCATCCGGGCGCGTTGGACTCGCTCCAGGCGCTGATGAGTCGCTCGCGGATCGACACTACTGAAAGGCCCATACGGGATTCGAACCCGTGTCCTCAGAGAGCGCGATTCCTCCCGCTCTGCGGCGGAAACTCGATGAGTTAAACGCCAAGAATCGGAAGGGCGTCGATGGACGCGGCTGAGCAGCTGACCGAGAAGGCGGACGAGTACACGATCCTTTCGGCGTGGCATGACGAGCGGGCCGTCGCTCGGGGTGAGTACGCGGAGTCTCACGCTGGCGCTGCGTTGGGGTTCGCGCTGGTGGCCATCGCGCTGCGCGAGGTCGCTGATGCACTTAGCGGTGAGGTCTCATGACCGAGCGGTTCGAAATCGTCGGATGCGGCGTGGACGACGTGACTATCGGCTTCGACATGAAGGGGTCGAGGGCGTCGATCCAGCGGCTGAAGGAGACGCCGGGCGTTGCATCGCGGAGAGGGAAGCTTCTCGCTGCCCACGGCGAGCGAGGGAAGTTCGCTCATCTCCTCGGTCGTTCGGTGAGCTTCTGGCGGGAAGAGACGCATCGTCTTTATGTCCAGGCGAAGCTCGCGGAGGAAGGGCGCCTCGCACCCCTCGATGGGTTGAGTTGGGCCGTTGACGGCCTGCTTGAGCGAATGGCGTTCGTGGGTCTTACGAGCTACGAGCCAGCGTTCATCACCCGGATAGATGTGGCGGTAGACGGGCGCTGCTTGCCTGAGGACGGGAAGCTTCTGCTCGATGCGTTGGAGGGGTGTCGGCCTCCGAACGGCTGGCGGGTTCGGTCGGTCGGTGTGCCGCGCTCTACTGTCTACTTCTCGGCTAGAGGCACGGAGAGCGTGAAGGCTCGGTCTTACTGCCGGAACCTGAAGACGAAGCAGGGTGAGCCCTTCGGGCTGATCCGGCTTGAGGCGGAGCAGAGGTATGAGCCTGGCGGGACGTCGCTGGAATCGGCATTCGATCCACGATTCGGCGCCGATGTCTGGCTGTCGAGGTTCGGGGGTCTGAGCGCGAAGGTCTTAAGGCTCCCTCGAGAGGTTCAGACGATTGAACTCGCTCGACGCGTTATCGCGGGTGAGCTTCGCTACTCGCAGGGTGAGCGTCTATCAATGCTGGTCGACTTAGAGCGCATCGGTCTGGATCAGGCTTATTACCCGAGAAGCGTCCTGTCGAGCCGGCGAGCGGAGGCACGTTCGGTCGGTCTGGCCGCCAATGAGATCGGCTGTTCGGGGCTTGAGGTCGATCTGTCGGAACTACTCGTGCCTTATGTGGCGGCAGTGGACCAGGCTGCGAATGAACGGCCGACGCCGGGTCAGTTGGAGACAAAGCCAGTTCCAGATTGGGAGCAATCTGAGTTTCCATTCTGAGACCGCACGCTGGCCTGGGCCAGTGTTCGGGGGAATGTCACCCGGCGAGCCGTCATCGTTGCGATAGTTTCGCCATGGTTCGTGCCCTCCTCGCAACGGGTCTCCGCGTGGTGTTGGCCGTTGCCATCGGAGTCGCGGCCGCTGCCGGTCTAGCTCTGTTTCGTGGAGGCGAGTTCAGTCAACAGTTCAGAATCTCGCTTTGGGTCGTTGGGTGCCTGATGATCGGGATGGCGGTGTTCTCGTTCTCGCCCTCGACACGAAACGCACCGGGCGAGATGAGCAAGGCGCTCTACGGTTGGCGCTATGGCGGACGCGGAACCGATGACAGGGGTGGGGCGAGCCTGTCCCTAGTGCTGGCCCTCGCGGCTGGTGGCATGTTCGGTGTCGCTCTCTTACTGAGCTAGAGGGTCGCCTGCGCCAGTGTTCGGGAATGTTCGCTGAGCGCAGGTCAACGATGGCTGGGGGTAGAGTGCCGCGATGCCTTCGTCCGGAGGACAGGATGGCGCAGTGCTGAGGCAGGATGACCCTGACGCCGTTCGCCGCGAGTATGCGGACGAGGCTGGGTTATCGGCGCGGATCGCGCTCTGGGCTCGCCAGCCTGGGCGGCAGCCGCAGGATGTTGCGTTCGATGAGGTTCTAACGGCGCGGCCGCGCCGAGTGGTCGATGTGGGTTGCGGTCGGGGTGAGTTCGCTGCGCGGCTGTCCGAGGCTGGGGTCGAGGTTGTTGCGGTGGATCAGTCGCCTCGTATGGTCGAGTTGACGGTCGCGCGCGGTGTTGTTGGGTGCGTCGGGGATGTGCAGGAACTTCCGTTCCCTGATGGGAGTTTCGATGCAGCGGTTGCCAACTTCATGCTGTACCACGTTCCGGATCTCAACCGAGGTCTCTCGGAGCTGGCGCGCGTCTTGCGGAGCGGCGGTGTTCTCGTGGCGGCGACGAACAGCGTTCGCCAGCTCGCGGAGCTGTGGGAACTGATCGGTCGCGATCTCTCGGATCGGGCCGACTTGTTCATGCGGGAGACCGGCGAGGCGATGCTCCGGCCGCACTTCAACGATGTCCGCCGAATCGACCTCGACTCCACCATCGATCTGACGGCGAGCGACATACGCGAGTACATCGCCCATTCGGTGCGTCACAAGCATCTTGCCGAGCGTGTCCCTGACTTCGCAGGGACACGCACCGTCACCACCAGCAGTTCCGTTTTCGTAGCCAGCGTCTAGCGGCGCGATTCTTAGGGGCGCGGGGATCGCGGTGTGGGCCAGTGTTGCTCCTATGTCAATAGCGGCTCGTTCTTGAGGGTGTTGAAGACGGTGCGTGCGAGCTGTCGTTTGAGGCAGCGGATCGCTTCGCGTTGCTCTTGCCTTCGGCTTGTTTGCGTTCCAGGTCGGCGCGTGCCGGGGGTGGTAGCGGCTCTGGGTGATCGCGATCCTGTAGAGTGCGGCGTTCAGTTGGCGGTTGCCGCCGCGGTCGAGTCGGTGTCGCTGGGTGCGGCCTGAGCTTGCTTCGAGCGGCGCGACGCCGCTGTGGCGGGCGAGTTGTGCGTCGGTTTGAAGCGTTTGATCGGGCCGATCTCGGCGAGTAGCTTCGCCGCGGTGACGGCGCCGCAGCCGGGCAGCTCGAGCAGCGCCGGCGCGACACCAGCCGTCCGCTGTTCGAGTTCCCGTTGAGCTCGTCGATCGAGCGTGTGAGTGAGCGGCAGCGGTTGACGAGCTCGCGTGCGACCGCACCTGGACGTCCTGCTCACGCCGCGCCAGCCAACGGCCGACCCGTTCGAGATGACTTGCGCGGTCGAGTCTGCGCAGCGGCACGACCAGGGTCGGGTCGAGCTCGTGCAGGTGCCAGCGCAACCGCTGCTGGGTGCGCCTGCGCTCATCGACGAGATCGTCGCGGTGGTCGACCAGCAACTTGATCTCGCGGTGCACCCGCTCGCCCGGCTGCGGCCGCGGCAGGTCCGGCTCCCGCAGCGCCGCCCTGGCAACGGCGAGCGCGTCGATCGGGTCCGACTTCCCGCGCGTCCGGCCACCCCGGCGCTCCGGCACCGTCAGCTTCGGCGAGACCCGCACCAGATCTTCGCCCAGGCCGAGCAGTTGCCGCTCAAGCCACCGGCGTCAACAGCCTGCAGTCCTCGATCGCCCACAGCCGCTCCGCAGCGAGCGCTGAGGCCCAGCCGATCAGCTCGTCGCTGCCGACCGGCACCGTCCGCTCGTCGAGCATCCGGCCCGCCTCGTCGACCGCCACAGCAGTCACCGACTGCTTGTGCACGTCCACTCCGATCACGATCATCTAGCTCGCCTCCAAATTGCCGTTGGGGGCGACCGGCGAACGGACAGACCTCAATCGAGGCGAAAGCCACGCTCCTATCAGGTCACGTTCGACGGTCTCGGTCGGCGGCGGCGACACAACACTCGGAAGTCAGACCATTACGGGACGACATTCGGAATAGAGTCAGCCGCCGCCGATCGAGTCTGCGCCAGCCATCGGACGCAACCGCCGACCGAGAATGACATTGAGTTCGGGAATGTCACTTGAAAGAAGTTGGTCAAGTGATAGGTCGCGAGGGCCGATCACGTAAGTGTCGTGATCGTTCGGTGTGTCAACTTCTCTCTGCCGCCAATTTATGGTCGTGAGCAGATGGATGTGGGGGTCCGGGGAATCGTCGTGGAGATCTCCGTCCGCCCGGACGCGCGCCTTCTTCGTGTTCACACCGATCGACTTGGATCACAGCTTCCCGGACTCTGGCCAGCCGAAATGTTCGAAGTCCTCGACGGCCGGATCCCACCCAACTGGACAGTGTCGGGCGTTTCGAATGACGCATTGGACGACTTCAACGTCGGTCCGGCGAGCTGGGCCACCCCCGGATTCTGGGTTCGCATTGACGACGATTACGGGGACCCGACAGGACAGTTATACGCCGAGTACCAGCGCGAACTGCAGGTGATCCTTGAGCATGCACGGACGCCCCCACACGGCGGCCCGCCTACGGTTGCTTAGACGCCCATCGCCTGTGCGAGCGTTCTCTCACCCGAACTTCAGACCCTGGTGGCAGCGGTCGGCGGGGTAGGGCGGTCTAACGCCGCCTGCGGCGTGACCGGCCTGCCCCGCCGAGCGGTTCCCCGGTCTGTAACACCGGGGAATAGGCAAGTTTTCTATGCGGGCAGTAGTCGCTGCCATGAATTCTTTGCGTTGTTACACGTCGTGTGTTACGATATGTGTGACAATTAGGAGGAGCCATGACGGAAAAGAAAACTGACGTGCTGAACATGCGCCTCGACGCGAGCTTGGCAAAGGAGCTTGAGCGCATCTCTGCCTGGCGAGAGATGACGGTCAGTGAGGTCGCCCGTGACCTGCTGCAATATGGAATCAGGGTTGAGCGGCAACTTCAGGCGACTGAACTGACGAGGATGGGCTACGGGTCTTCCAGGGTGAATCGAAACGCTGAGGATGTTGGGATAAAGATCGATGCCGATCTGACGTTCTTCACTCGCCGCGAGATCGAGGAGATGGAAGCGGCGAGGTATGAGGAGATGGGGTTCTGATGAGGCTGTCGCGGGCTGTGGATCTGTGGATGGGCGAACTCGCGCGAGCCGGCAGAACAGAGAGCAGCCGCAAGAGCTACGAGCGGTACCTCCACAAGTTCGTCGGGCACGTGGAGAAAAGAATGCCGGACGGGTCCGTGAGAGAGGTGACGACGACTGACTGCCGGGGATTTTTGGACAACTGGATCGGACGGTCGCCTTCGACTGTGGCGACCATTCACAGCGCGCTCAATGGCCTCTTCTCATGGCTGTATCTCGAGAGCGAGATCGACGCCAATCCGATGGCGCGCGTCGCTCGACCACGGCGGCCTCGGCCTGGAGACGTCGAGGTTGTGATCGTCACTCCGCAGGACGTCGAGAAGATGTTCGCTGCTGTCGAAACCTGGCAGGAGCTTCTCTGTCTTTCCGTGCTGGCATATACCGGGATCCGTCGCGCCTCTGCAGCCGGTCTCCGTTGGCGCGAGGTTGATCTGGCATCGGGGACGATCCGGGTGCGGGAGAAGGGCAATAAGGTCTCGACCAAGCCTGTCTCGAACGAGCTGCTGGAGATCCTGAGGGCGGCGGTGGAGTCCAATGAAGTCGGCTGGCGTGGGGACGACTACGTGATCCCGAACCGGCGCGCTGCGACCGTGAGGCGCAAGGAGCGCTCCGACAAGGTGATTTGGGAGACCATCGTCGAGCTAGGGAATCGGATTGGCGTGAGGGTGACCGTTCACGCTCTGAGGCGAGCGTTCGCGGTCTCGTTCTTGACGACTCATCCTGGCGCGTTGGAGTCGCTCCAGGCGTTGATGAGTCACTCGCGGATTGACACGACAGAGGTCTACTTGCGAGCCTTCAATCGGGATGCGGCGATGGAGGTTGTCCGGGATCTCTCCTGGAACAGAACGTCCGGGTTTCAGTCGGATCGAGGAAAGGCCCATACGGGATTCGAACCCGTGCCGCCGCCGTGAGAGGGCGGTGTCCTAGGCCACTAGACGAATGGGCCGTGCGGCGAGGGAGTGTACCGAACCCGGGCGGACGCGCTCCCGCAGGGCAGGCGATTACGGCGTGGGGACGGGCTCGGTGTCGACGTCGCGGCCGTCGATGCGGGCCTCGAGGCTGCGGCGGATGTCCTCACCTGTCGCGAGCAGGGCGTCGTAGCGCACCCGACGGGGCGGCAGCTTCACGATCTTCACCGACTCGTCCCGGTCTCCATGGCAGCGTGCGTAGGCGGCCGCTTCGTCGAGCGGCCGTAGGCGATCGCTCTTCCGCCGCAGCCATGTCACAGTGGGACACCTACCACGTCGCGCCTGCTGTGGGAACCCGGCCCAGGGGCCGGGTCCCGCACTTTGCAGACGAATCCTTCGCGCGCTAGCTCCAGGGCTTGCACGACCACGGGCCCCAGTTGCTGCCCGAGTCGACGAAGTACCGGTGCGCTGCCGTCGCCTGGGCGATGGCCGTCGCGCCGTGGCCGTAGATGCGCCGCTCGCTCGAGCCCATCTGGAACAGGCCGAGGTACTGGCCGTTCTGGGCCGTCGTGCGAAGGCCGGACTCACAGCGCGAGACCTGCAGTGCCTCCTGGCAGTGGCCGCCGAAGATGCGGCAGATGGCGCTGCCCGGCGTCGCCGCTCGGTACGCCGCGAGTCGGCGGACCTTCTGCCGATGGGCGAGGGTTGCTTTCGCGACCGCCGCCTTCCTCTGGGTGCGGCGAGGCTCAGCGTGTGAATTCGCTTCTGCTCTGTTGCGGAGGCGGAAAACCGGGGGTCGCTGAACATCCACTTGTGGTTCTGCAGGAACGTGAGCACCTGCCTGTCCTTCTTCATCGTGCTCAGGTGGCGCGTCAATTGCACGCCGAGGTCTGCATTCGACTGCGACTGCGCCGCCGCCGGCAAGACCAACAAAAACAGGGCGCACACACCCGTCGCTAGGGCTCTCAGGTCTGACCTCCATCTCGGGGACAGGGCTCACGGCACCGCGCCAATGCAGTGCCGCTCGTGTCTCTCGGTGCGGTCACCGTAGCGACCGTCACACAAGCCGAGCGTCACATCCTTACAAAATCCTTGGATTCGATGTTACAAGCGTTGTCGGCCCAAACAACAAGAAAGCCCCCTGGCGGGGGCGAAACGCACGAGCTGCGGGACAGGGACTCGAACCCCAACTTCCGGAACCAGAATCCGGCGTCCTACCATTAGACGATCCCGCAGGGATCGGGCAGGATGGTAGCAACCCGCGGTCCAGATCAACGGGGCGGCGCCGCGTCCCTCAGGCGTCGAGCTTGTACACCGAGACGAGGCGTTTCTCGTTCTCGGTGTCGATGTGCGCGATCACCTCGACGTACGGCTCGAGCCCCGATCCGCGCAGCTTCGCCTTGAGGAGGCCGTCGACCTGGAAGAGGCCCGACGAGTTGTTCATCAGGATCCCGATCTTGACGGGCTTCTCGTCCCCGTCCTCGATCGCCACCTCGTCGATCGCGGCGGCCGAGAGGGAGTGCATCGACACCGAGCCTGCCTCGAACGGGATCCGGGAGCGGCCCTTCGCCATGTCGAGCGCGTCGGCGACCCGGAGGATGCCCGCCTCCAGTGCGAGCGGCTCGCCGTCGGAGCGATGGCTCGTGATCGCCTGCAGCACTTCGGAGATGATGACCGTGCGCTCCGGCTCGTCGTAGATCCCGTCGAGCAGCTCGCGCATCTTGGGCTCGGAGAGAAAGAGGCTGAAGTCCTCGTGGCCGCGTCGGTGCACGGACATACCGACGCAGTGCATCAGCGCCGAGAGGACGACGACGACCTCGGCGTCCTCGTTGGACAGGCCGTAGTCGCGGACGACCGATGGCTCGATCCCGTGCTTCGTCAGCTGGCGCAGGAGCTTCAGCGCGATGTTGACCACGATCTGGATGTGCACCCAGGAGTGGTCGTTGATCTGCATCCGGGCCACAGCGTTCACGTTCGAGACGTGCCACCACGCCTTCAACTGCGGGTCGTTGTTGGCCCGGTCGAGCACGCGCCTGAGCTTGCGGTTGCCGCGCTCAGGGAGCCGGATGCGCATTCCGGCGATCGCTTCCGCAGGGGTGAGCCGCGTCTCGCGAACGGCCTCCGCCGAGACCGGGCCGTCGATGCGGTGCTCGATCTCGGGATCGAGATCCCCTGCATGCTCGTCGCTCACCCGGTCATCCTCGCATACGCGTTTCGTCGTTGACCCGTTGGAGCTCGCGACGGGCATGCGTGAGCGCCTTGCCGAGACGCGCGCGGTTCGTCGTGTCGTTGAGCCACGCGCTCGCCCCGGAGGGATGGGGCAGCGGGATCACGATCGCATCGTCGGCGACGTAGCTCTTGCCGACGCACTCGGTCAGCGTTCTCGCGCCGATGATTGCGTGTGCGGCGAGCCCTCCGACCGTGAGGATGAGCGCGGGGCGGAGCAACCGGAGCTCCTCCTGCCGCCACGGCGCACAGAGTCGGCGCTCGGCGGGAGTGGGGGTCCGATCGCCGCGCCCTCCGGCGGTGCGCCCCGGGTAGCAGCGCGTCACCGAAGCGCAGTAGAAGGTGGCGTAGAACGTCCCCTCGTCGAGCTCGAGCCAGCGGCGCAGCGTGCGGCCGGCGCGTCCCCGCCACGGTGCACCCTCGGCTCCCTCGACGATTCCCGGCGCCTGGCCATAGAGGTAGGCACGCCGGTTCGGCAATCCGTGCACGACGGGTGTGGACTCGATCGGGTAGCCGGCGTCGAGGCACCGCCGGCAGGTCGCGAGGTCGCGTTGGAGTGCCCTGACGGAGCGATAGGAGGTCACGCGTTCCCGGCCCAGGATGATGGAGCTCGATGCATCGTACTGGCACCGTAGAGTAGATCCGTGGCTCTCCTCGAATCCGTGCCGAACGTCTCGGAGGGCCGCGATCCGAAGGTGATCGGGGCGATTGCGGCTGCATTCGGCGGGCGAGGCCGGGTGCTCGACATCCACTCCGATCCCGAGCACCACCGCTCCGTCTACACGATCGTTGCGGAGGATGACGAGCTGGCCGACGCGCTCTTCGAGGGAATCGCGCGGGCGACCGAGCTGATCGATCTGAGGGAGCACGTTGGCATTCACCCGAGGGTCGGTGCCGCCGACGTGGTGCCGATCGTGCCACTCGTCGTCGGCCAGATGCGGCGGGCGCAGGAGGTCGCCATCGCGCTCGGGCGCCGGGTCGGGGACGAGCTCGGGTTGCCGGTGTTCCTCTATGGCGAGAGCGCCGACGGCGTGCGGCCCGCTCATTTCCGTCGCGGTGGCCCTGAAGAGCTCCAGCGGCGAATCGACGGCGGCGAGATCCGGCCTTCGTACGGCCCGACGACGCTCGACCCTCGTGCAGGCGCCGTGCTGCTCGGTGCGCGGCCTTTGCTGATCGCGTTCAACATCGAGCTGCAGACGGGGGATCTTGCAGACGCGCAGGCGATCGCCGCTTCGGTGCGGGAGTCGAGTGGCGGCATGCCGGGCGTGCAGGCGCTCGGGTTACTGCTGCCGTCGAGCGGTGTCGTTCAGGTCTCGGTCAACGTGGTCGACACCGAGCAGGCGTCGCTTGCAGCCGTCGTGGCGCGCGTGCACGAGTTGGCGGCCGGGCGCGGGGTGGAGGTGGGGCGAAGCGAGCTGGTCGGCCTGCTGCCCGAGGGCGCGGTTGCCGATCCTGCCGTGCTCGGGCTCGACACGTTGACCGACGTGCACGTGCTCGAGCGGCGGATAGAGCAGGCCTAGAGGGCGGCTCGCGCTTTGCGTCGGGTGGGGTAGCCGCTCATACTTCGGTGGTGGAGATTGCGGCCGATGAGGCATGGCGGAGGCTTCCGGAGCTGACCGAGCTGCTCGTCGACGCGGTCGACGGCGGTGCGTCGAACGGGTTCCTGCGTCCGCTCGCGCCGGATGATGCATCCGCCTACTGGAACAGCCGCATCGGCGACATCGAGGGAGGTCGCTCTGTCCTGCTCGCGGCGATCGGTGCTGAAAGCGCGCTCGTGGGCATCGTCCTCGTCGATCTCGCCGGGCAGCCGAACGGACAGCATCGGGCCGAGGTGACGAAGCTCATCGTTCACTCGAAGGCGCGCCGCCACGGGCTGGGCGCAAGCCTGCTTGCCGAGGCCGAGGAGGTTGCGCTCGCGCGCGGCCGCTGGCTCCTCGTTCTCGACACCGTGCCGGGCAGCGATGCCGAGCGGCTCTATCGGCGCCAGGGCTGGATCGAGGTGGGCGTCGTACCGGACTTTGCGCTCCTGCCGGACGGCGACCCGGCGCCGACCGTCGTCTTCTACAAGCGCCTTCGCTAGGAGGCAGTTGCCATAGACTCGCGGTCCGTGGCCGAGCCGCTTCTGCTGACCGGGGACGACCTCACGGTCGACGACGTCGATGACGTCGCGATCGGTGGTCGCGTGGTGGCTCTGGCGCCGAGCGCGATCGAGCGCATGGCGCGCTCGAGGGCACTCCTCGACGACCTCCGTGGGGAGCACACGTACGGCGTCAACACCGGCTTCGGCCGTTTCGTCTCCGAGTCGATCCCGGATGACCAGGCGGAGGAGCTCCAGCTCCGCCTCCTCCGCAGCCACGCCTGCGGCGTCGGCGAGCCGTACCCGGACGACGTCGTCCGGGCGGCGATGGTGCTCCGCGCGAACGCGATCGCCAAGGGGTACTCCGGGGCCAGGGTCGAGACCGTCGACCTCCTGCTCGCCGTGCTCAACGCCGGGATCGTCCCGCACGTGCCGGCCCGCGGGTCGGTAGGCGCCAGCGGCGACCTGGCGCCACTCGCGCATCTCGCGCTGCCGCTCGTGGGTGAGGGGGAAGCGCTCGTCGACGGCATCCGGATGCCGGGTGCCGCCGCGCTCGCGTCGGCGGGCCTTGAGCCCGTGCGCCTGCAGGCGAAGGAAGGGCTGTCGCTGATCAACGGCACGCAGTTCATGGCGGCGATGGCGTCGCTCGGGCTGACGCGCGCCCTACGCCTTGCGCGCACGGCGGACGTTGCGTGTGCGATGTCGCTCGAGGCATTGCAGGGATCGCTGACGAGCTTCCATCCGGCGATTCATGCGGCCCGCCCGCACGCGGGGCAGGTGGCCTCGGCGGCGAACGTGCGTCGCCTCCTCGACGGGTCGGCGATTCTCGAGTCGCACCGCTGGTGCGACAAGGTGCAGGATGCGTACTCGTTGCGCTGCGCTGCCCAGGTGCACGGTGCGAGCCGCGACCTGCTCGACTACGTCGAGCGCACGGTTGCCGTCGAGATCAACGCTGCCACCGACAATCCGCTCGTTCTCCTCGAGGAGCGCGAGATCGTCTCGAACGGCAACTTCCACGGCCAGCCCGTCGCCATTGCGCTCGACTGTCTCGCTATCGCGGTTGCGGAGCTCGCGAGCATCTCCGAGCGCCGGGTCGAGCGGATGGTCAACCCTGGCCTGTCGGACGGGCTGCCGGCGTTCCTCACGCGCGAAGGAGGCATCAACTCCGGGATGATGATCCTGCAATACGTGTCGGCCGCCCTGGTCTCCGAGAACAAGGTGCTCGCGCATCCCGCGAGCGTCGACTCGATCCCGACGAGCGCCGCCCAGGAGGATCACGTGTCGATGGGGAACGCCGCGGGGCTGAAGGCGCAGCAGGTGCTGGCGAATGCGGAGCGATCGCTCGCGATCGAGCTTATCGCCGGCGCTCAGGCGGTCGAGTTCCTGGCGCCGCTCGAGCCGGGCCGTGGAGTGGCGGCGGCGCGTGCGCACGTGCGGACGCTGTCCGAGCGGCTCCGTGAGGATCGGTCGCTCTCGTCCGACATCGAGCGCGTCGCCACGTCGATTCGAGACGGCACCCTGTTGCTGGCGGTCGAGAGCGCATGCGGGGAGATCGCCTGATGCCTCTGCTTCCGGGCCGTCGCAAGCGCCTCGACGATCGGCCGATTCCCAATCACCCGTATCGCGACACGGCGCTCGTGTACGCGGGAATGGGCGTGGTGCTCGTCGTCGTCGCGTGGTTGACCGGCGGGCAGGCGCTGCGCGCGATCGCCGCCGCAGCGATCTTCTTCGTGATCGCGACGGGGTGGAGCTGGTGGGGGTTCCGGAAGCGCATCCGCGCCCGGGACGAGGCCGCGGTTGCCGAGGCGGCGGCTCGGGCCGCGAGCCCGCCGGGCGCGGGCCGAAGCGCGAACGGCAACGGCGATGGCAACGGACAGGCGAGGCCGAGGTGACGGACGACGTGGACGTGCTGATCGAGGCGCTCTGCGGCGATCTCTCCGCGGTGCACGCGCCACGAGGCACGGAGCTCAACGCGCTCTCGTGGCAGACCGAGGCGCCGCTTCGCATGCTCCTCAACAACCTCGACCCGGAAGTCGCCGAGCATCCCGAGGAGCTCGTCGTCTACGGGGGCTCCGGCCGGGCCGCCCGATCGCACGAGGCGCTCCGCGACATCGTTCGCACGCTGCTGCGCCTGCGTGACGACGAGACGCTGCTCGTGCAGTCCGGCAAGCCCGTAGGCGTGTTTCGCACCCACACCGGCGCGCCGCGTGTGTTGATCGCCAACTCGCTGCTCGTGCCGAAGTGGGCGACCTGGGACGAGTTCCGCCGGCTCGAGGCCGAAGGGTTGACGATGTTCGGTCAGATGACGGCCGGGTCGTGGATCTACATCGGCACGCAGGGGATCCTGCAGGGCACCTATCAGACGTTCTGTGCCGCCGGTGAGGTGCACTTCGGCACGGCCGATCTCTCCGGGCGCACGGTGCTGACGGCGGGACTCGGCGGAATGGGGGGCGCGCAGCCGCTCGCAGCGACGATGGCCGGGGCCGCGATCCTCTGCGTCGAGGTCGATCAGCGCTCGATCGACCGTAGGCTCGCGACGCGGTACGTCGACGAGCAGGCAACGTCCCTCGACGACGCCGTTGCACGCGTGCGCCGTGCCGCGGACGAGGGAAGGCCGCTGTCGGTAGCGCTGCTCGGCAACGCAGCCGACGTGTTCCCGGAGCTCGTGGCGCGGGGTGAGCGCTTCGACCTCGTCACCGATCAGACCGCCGCTCACGACCCGCTGACCGGCTACGTGCCCGCAGAGGTGCCGTTCGAGGAGGCTGCGGCGCTCCGCGCACGCGATCCCAGGCGCTACCTCGAGCTCGCCTCCCAGTCCATCGTCACGCACGTCCGCGCCATGTGCGACTTCGTCCGAATGGGGTGCTATGTTTTCGATTATGGCAACAATCTCCGAGGGGAGGCCCATGCAGGTGGCCTGACCGACGCCTTCTCATACCCGGGCTTTGTCCCGGCCTATATTCGGCCGCTCTTCTGCCGCGGCATCGGCCCGTTTCGCTGGGCCGTGCTCTCCGGCGACCCCGCCGACATCGCGACGATCGACCGCGAGCTGCAGGGCCTGTTCCCCGACGACATCCTCCTGCAGCGATGGCTCGAGATGGCACCCGACAAGGTCGCGTTCCAGGGCCTGCCGGCAAGGATCTGCTGGCTGGGCTACGGCGACCGCGCCAAAGCGGGCCGTGCGATCAACGAGCTCGTCCGCGACGGCCGCGTCTCGGCCCCCGTGGTGATCGGTCGCGATCACCTCGACTCCGGGTCGGTCGCCTCGCCCTACCGCGAGACCGAGGCGATGCGGGACGGCTCCGACGCGATCGCCGACTGGCCGATCCTCAACGCGCTCCTCAACACCGCTGCCGGCGCGACGTGGGTCAGCGTCCATCACGGTGGTGGGGTCGGCATCGGCAACTCGATCCACAGCGGGATGGTCGTCCTCGCCGACGGCACTGCCGACGCTGCCGACCGGCTCGAGCGCGTGCTGACCGCTGATCCCGGGACGGGCGTGATGCGTCACGCGGACGCCGGCTACCCGGAAGCGCTTGCGGCAGCTCGAGAGGGTGGACTCGACCTGCCGAGCGTCGGCGGGGTGGCATGACCGCGCCGGCCACGGTGGCGCGGTTGGTGGCGCGGCGACCAGCGCTCGTGGGCGAGAGCGTGGCAGCGAGCGTCGTGGCGAGCATGGCGGCGAGCATGGCGGCGAGCATGGCGGCGAGCATGGCGGCGAGCATGGCGGCGAGCGTCGTGGCCGTCGCGAGCACCGAGCCGATCCAGGTACAGCTGCCGTGAATGGGCTCCTGATCCGGGATCTCGCACAGGTGGCGACGCCGGGCGGCAGCGGGCCGCTTCGCGGTAACGCGCTTCGCGATGTGCGCGTGATCGAGGACGGATTCGTCCTCTGCCGGGACGGGCAGCTCGAGGCGGTCGGCGCGATGCGCGACCTGCCCGCGAGCCTCGACGGGACGACCGACCTCGTCGAGATCGACGGCCGTGGGCTTGCGGCGATCCCCGGCCTCGTCGACTGCCACACGCATGCGTGCTTCGCCGGCGACCGCGTCAACGAGTTCTCATTGCGTGCCGGAGGCGCCTCGTACGAGGAGCTCCACGCTGCCGGTGGCGGCATCCTCTCAACCGTTCGTGCGACGCGCGCGGCGGGCGAAGACGAGCTCGTGCGGATCACGGCGCGGCACCGCTCGTGGATGCGTGGCCACGGTACGACGACCTTCGAGGGGAAGTCGGGCTATGGCCTCGATCACGACACCGAGCTCGCGCAGCTGCGTGCTGTTCGCGCCGCTGGTGGCATCCCGACGTGGCTTGGCGCCCACACGGTCCCGCCCGAGTTCGCCGACGGCGATGCGTACGTCGCCTTCCTGATCGCCGACGTCCTGCCCGACGCGGCGCAGCTCGCGGAGGCGGCCGACGTCTTCCTCGAGCGGGGCTCGTTCGATGTCGATCAGTCCCGCCGCTACCTCGAAGCGTGCCGGGCCGCGGGGCTCGCGCTCCGCCTGCACGGCGACCAGTTCACGGAGTCGGGCGCGATCGGGCTCGCGATCGAGCTGGGCGCGCGATCGATCGACCACCTGGAGGCGACGGGGCCTGCCGGGAGTGGCCGAGCTCGCTGCCAGCGACGTGACGGGCGTGCTCCTGCCGGCGAGCGCGCTCTTCCTCGGCCGGCCGATGCCGCCGGCGCGAGCACTCATCGATGCAGGGGCGCTCGTCGCTCTGGCAACCGACTTCAACCCGGGCAGCGCCTTCTGCGACAGCCTGCCGCTCGTCCTCTCGCTCGCGTGCACGCAGATGCAGCTCGCGCCCGAGGAAGCGCTCGTGGCGGCGACGGTGAATGCCGCGCACGTCCTCGGGCGGATCGACCGCATCGGCCGGCTCGAGCCGGGCTTCGCGGCAGACGTGGTGCTGCTCGACGCACCGGACTGGCGGCATGTCGCCTACCACCTCGCGGGCGACATCGTCCACACGGTCGTCGAAGGTGGAGCGGTGGCGTTCCGCCGCACGGCATAATCCTCTCAATGGCGACCCAGAAGCAGCGCAAGCGACGCGCCAAGGAGAAGCGGCACGACTACGACCTCGTCTACGTCGACGAGGAGGGCGTCGAGCAGCCCGTCGAGCGGGCACCGGATCCGCGCAAGCCCGCGGGGCGTGGCAGCAAGGGAACCGCCACGAAGAGCTCCGGATCGAAGCAGCAATCGCGGAGCGGCCGCGTGGCCAAGGCCGCCCAGCCGCCGTCGTGGAACAAGGTGCTGAAGCGGGGCGCGATCTTCGCGCCGATCTTCCTCGCGACCGTGATGCTCCTCGGCGGCAGCAAGATGACCTTTAAGGCAGGCATCGTCCAGACGATCCTGCTCATCGCCGTCTTCATCCCGTTCAGCTACTTCATGGATCGGGTCGTGTGGCGCCAGACGCAGAAGCGCATGGCCCGGGACGCGTAGCCGTCCCGCGATGACCCTCGAGGTCGATCAGCTCGAGCTCGGGCCGTACGGAACGAACACCTACCTCGTTCGTGCGTCCGCCACGCCGGCCGCAGTGGTGGTCATCGACCCGAGTGGCGATGCGGCGACGATCCTGCAGGCGCTGGCGGCCCTCGGCGGCACGTGCACGACGATCCTCGTCACCCACGGACACTTCGACCACATCATCAGCCTGGCCGACCTCGCGGAGCACACGGGCGCTCCCGTCTATGGCCCGGCCGGCGAGCGGCTCATCATCGAGGATCCGACCGCCTTCACGCCGCCCGGCATGACGGTGCGACCCGCGCACGCCGATGTCTGGCTCGACGGCGGCGAGACCGTCGCTGCCGCAGGCATCTCCTTCGCCGTCACGCTCGTGCCGGGCCACTCGCCCGCGCACCTTGCGTACTTCGCCGAGGGCCACCTCTTCGCGGGCGACGTGCTGTTCGCCGGCTCGGTCGGCCGCACCGACCTGCCCGGCGGCGACTGGAGCGTTCTCCAGGCGTCGATCGCATCACTTCTCGACGCGTATCCGCCGGACACGATCGTTCATCCGGGCCACGGGCCCGAGACGACCCTTGGCGCCGAGCTCGCTCGTAACCCGTTCCTCGCCGACCTCCGCGCAGCCCGATCCCGGTCGTGAGCAGCAAGATCGAGCGCCCGCGCGGGACGCACGACGTCGTCCCGGCCGAGATGCCGCTCTGGCAGCGCGTCACGGGTGAGGTCGAGCGACTGTGCGCGTTGTACGGCTACCGCAAGGTGCTGACACCCGTCTTCGAGGACACGGCGCTCTTCGCGCGCACGTCCGGCCAGGGCTCGGATGTCGTGCAGAAGGAGATGTACAGCTTCACCGACCGCTCCGACCGGCCGCTGACGCTGCGGCCCGAGGGAACGGCGCCCATCTGCCGCGCGTACGTCGAGCACGGCATGCAGCGCGACCCGCAGCCCGTGAAGATGTTCACGATCGCGCCGATGTACCGCTACGGCAAGCCCGGGAAGGGCCGCTATCGCGAGCACTGGCAGGCGTCGGTCGAGGCGATCGGCACCGACGACCCATCGATCGACGCGGAGCTGTTGCAGCTCTACGACACGCTGCTCCACCGGCTCGGCGTCTCGGCCTACCACCTCGAGCTCAACTCGATCGGCTGCCGCACCTGTCGTCCGGCCTACCTCGCGACGCTCGGCGCCTGGCTCGGGCAGAACGAGCACCGGCTCGACGCCGACACGAGGGCGAAGGTCCCGACGAGCCCACTCCGGGTCTTCGACAACTACCTGGCCAAGCCCGACGAAGTGCGCGCGGCCCTCGCCGAGGCACCGAAGATCGGAGAGTCACTTTGCGAGGAGTGCGTCGCGCACTTCGCCGCCGTGCGGGCTGACCTCGACGCGACCGGTGTCGAGTACACGCTCGTTCCCACGCTCGTCCGCGGGCTCGACTACTACACCCGCACGACGTGGGAGTTCATCGGCCCGATGGACAACGAGAACTCGACGATCTCGGGCGGTGGGCGCTACGACGGCCTCGTCGAGGAGATCGGCGGCCCGCCGACCCCCGGGGTCGGCTTCGGCGCCGGCCTCGAGCGCCTCATCATCGCGATGGAAGATGCAGGGGAAACCGCCGCGCCGCCGACCATCGACGTCTTCTTCGCGCTCGACGAGGGCGCACAACGCAGCGAGGTGGCACGGATGCTGGCCGAGCTGCGCGCGGGGGGACGTCTCCGTCGACACCGATTACGCGGGCCGATCGCTCAAGGGCCAGCAGACCCAGGCAGCACGCCTCGGCGCAGCCGTCACGGTTGTCGTGGGAGCGGGCAACGCAGTGGTGCGCCGGCCCGGGCAGGCGGACGAACCGCTTGCCCTCGCCGACGTCGTCGGCAGACTGTCGGCATGACCTGGCGCGACATCATGTGCGGCGAGCTCCGTGAGGAGCACGTCGGCACGCGCAAGACGCTCTCGGGCTGGGCCGCGCGCCGACGTGACCATGGTGGTCTCGTCTTCGTCGACCTCCGTGACCGCACCGGCATCACGCAGCTCGTGATCAACCCCGAGCACGCGCCTGAGGCTGCCGAGCTCGCGAAGGAGATCCGCAACGAGTTCGTCCTCCAGGCTGAGGGAGAGGTCGTCGCGCGCGCCGCCGATGCAGTCAACCCGAACCTTCCGACCGGCGCCGTCGAGGTGCAGGTGACAACCCTCCGGATCGTCTCGCGCTCGACGCCGCTGCCGTTCCAGCTCGACGAGGAGAACGTCGACGAGACGCTCCGGCTCCGTTACCGCTGGCTCGACCTCCGGCGCGACAAGCTGCAGCGCAACATCCGGCTGCGCGCGCAGATGGTCGGGATCATCCGCCGCCAGATGGAGGCAGCGGGCTTCCTCGACATCCAGACCCCGATTCTCTACAAGTCCACCCCCGAGGGCGCCCGCGACTTCGTCGTGCCGAGCCGCCTCCACAAGGGCTCGTTCTTCGCGCTGCCGCAGAGCCCGCAGCTGCTCAAGCAGCTGACGATGATCGCCGGATTCGACCGGTACTACCAGATTGCGATCTGCTTTCGCGACGAGGATCTCCGCGCCGACCGCGTCCAGGAGATCACCCAGCTCGACATGGAGATGTCGTTCCCGGACCGCGACGAGCTGTTCCTGCTGATGGAGGACACCTTCGCCGCCGTCTGGCGCGAGTGCCTCGACATCGAGATCCCGCGGCCGTTCCCGCACATGACCTACGCCGAGGCCGACCGCCGTTTCGGGTCCGACAAGCCCGACATGCGCTTCGCGCTCGAGATCGAGGACGCCACCTCGGCGACCCGCGGCTCCGAGTTCAGCGTCTTCTCCGGTGCGGAGGCGGTGCGGTTCCTGCGGGTCCCGCGCGTCTACTCGCGCTCCGAGGTCGCGACGCTCGAGGAGCGGGCGAAGGAGCTCGGTGCGAAGGGCCTGGCCTACGTGATCAGCGACGAGGCGGGGGAGGTGCGCTCGCCGATCGCCAAGTTTCTCTCGGAGCAGGAGCTCGAAGCGCTCGCGCCGGCGCCCGGCGAGACGCTGCTCTTCGCGGCCGACACCCTTGCGATGACCTCGCGCGTGCTCGGCGCGCTGCGCGTCCAGCTCGGCCACGAGCTCGGCTTGATCGACGACAGCGTCTTCACGTTCCTCTGGGTGACCGACTTTCCGATGTTCGAGTGGGACGAGGACGACGGACGCTGGACGGCCGTCCACCATCCGTTCACTCGGCCGACCGACGACTGGAAGGACTCGTTCGCGGACGACCCGGGCAACGCGACCGCGTACGCCTACGACCTGATCGTCAACGGCAACGAGCTCGGCGGCGGGTCCTTCCGGATCCACGAGCCCGACATCCAGTCGAAGGTCTTCGGCCTGCTCGCGATGAGCCCCGAAGATCAGCGGGCCAAGTTCGGCTTTCTGCTCGACGCGCTCGCGATGGGGGCGCCACCGCACGGCGGCATCGCGCTCGGGATCGACCGGATGACGATGGTCCTCGCGGGTGAGCCGAACCTCCGCGACGTGATCGCGTTCCCGAAGAACCAGGCGGGGCTCGATCCGATGAGCGGCGCCCCGTCGGCGATCACGGATGCCCAGCTCGCGGAGCTCGGTCTCGAGGTCGTCGTCGAGCCCGCGAAGGGCGCCGTCGGCTGACGTGTCGGCCGCGGTTGCTCAGCGGCTCCTCGGGCTCGCCGCCGTTGCGATCCTCGCGGGCGTGATCGCCGTCGCGGTGGTCGAGCGCCGCAGCAGCGACGCCGGCGCGACGCCCACGCCGACCGGCGCAGCCGCGCCCGGAGGCGGCTGGTACTCGGCGCTTGCGGGCTCGCGCGGCCCGGCCGGCGACGCGGAACGGACGACCTGCGGCCTGATCCTCACGAGCAAGTCGCTCGGCGTCTCGCACCCGGTGCTGCCGTGCGGTGCCAAGCTGTTGATCCGCTTCGGTGGCCAGACGATGCTCACCGAGGTGATCGACAACAGGCTGAAGAGCCCCGGGCGGCAGTTCGAGCTCACCGATCAGCTCGCGGCGGACCTCGGGATCGACGGCACCCAGGCGATCGACTGGCGGTTCGCGGCGCGCCCCACGAGCTAGCGAAACCGCGATAGGCGTAGGGCCGAGCCGTGCCTCGCCCTTGCTTTCGCCGGCTCCATCCACAGTCCCGACACGCCGCCTATCAACTACCATGGATCGTGCTCGACCCTGTGCGTGGCCCGGGGTTTCAACGTGAACCAAGACTCATCAAGGGAGCGTGTGTTCGGCGGAGGCTTTGCCAGAGGCTGACAGCGCACCCACCTGGTTCGCCAGGTTCTCAATTGGCTCCGGGAACATCGGCAGGGTGGGGCACCTTGCGCCCGGAACGCGGGCGTCACCTCGTACCCTCGCGCGGCAGCGCGACGAGATACGGTAGAGCGATGGGATACACACTCGTGAACCGCGACGACCCGTCGATCGAGTCGTTCCGCGGAGCGTTCTTCAAGATCCGCCGTGCACTCGGCACGACGGCGATCGGCATCAACGAGATCCGGTTCCCGCCCGGGATCGAAGGGCCTGAGCACGACGAGCTCGACACGGGCCACGAGGAGATCTACATCGTTCTCGAAGGCTCGGGCACCTTCACGATCGACGGGGAGGCCGTCCCCGTGATCGTCGGTGACTACCTTCGCGTCGATGCGGACGCCAAGCGTCAGGCGGGAGCAGGGCCGGAGGGAATGACGTTCATCGCCGCCGGTGCGAAGTCGCAGCCGGAGTACGACGGCCGCGAATCCCTGTGACGGGAGTCACGGGGCTGCACCATGTCCAGGTCGCCGCGCCGCCGGGCTGTGAGCCGGCGGCACGCGCGTTCTACGGCGATCTGTTGCAGCTGCACGAGATCGAGAAGCCACCCCTCCTCGCCGTTCGAGGCGGGTGCTGGTTCTCGCTCGGCGACGGCGAGCTCCATATCGGCGTCGAAGATCCGTTCAGCCCGGCGAGGAAGGCACACCCGGCCCTGCTCGTCGGATCAGTGAGCGAGCTCGAGGCACTCGCGTCGTCGCTGGCCGGTGCCGGAGTCGACGCGAGTTGGGTGGACGACGCCGAGATCCCCGGGCAACGGCGCTTCCACGTCAGCGATCCCTGGGGCAACCGGCTCGAGCTCATCGCCGCCGTGCCTGCGTAGAGACACCCGGAGCTGCGCCGTCAGGGGCGCCGGACCCGTATCTCGGAGCCTGCAGCTACGGTGGAGAAGAACCGGCTGCAAAAGGGCGCCACCAGGCGCCGACGCTGGAACCTCTTACGGAAGGAACGCGGGCAGGCTGTGCGCACCGCGATCGTCTCGACCTACCCGCCGCGCGCCTGCGGTATCGGCACCTTCGCAGCGGACGTTCGCAGCGCCCTCCTCGGGCTCGACGATGTCCGACGCGTCGAGAAGGTCGTGATCGTCGACGAGCCGTCGCAGCCGCAGCGGCCGGGGCTCACGGCGACGATCGCGCAAGGTGTGCGCGGCGACTACGTTCGTGCCGCCCGCATCCTCGGTCGGCTCGATGTCGATGTCGTCCTGCTCCAGCACGAGTACGGCATCTTCGGGGGGCCCGACGGCGAGTACGTGGAATCCCTCGTCGACGAGCTCTCGCAGCCGCTCGTCGTGACGTTGCACACCGTGCTCTCGCGGCCGACGCCGCACCAGGCGAGCGTCCTGGCCGCGATCTGCCGGCAGGCGGAGCTCGTGATCGTGATGACGGACACGGCGCGTGGCCTGCTCGTGGCGGGCGGCACATGCCCATTCGAGAAGGTCAGGGTCGTGCCGCATGGTGCGCCTCCCGTCCTCTCCCGGCGCGGCAGCGAGCTCGCGATAAAGCGTGCCCTCGGAGAGCCAACGGGCGTCGCGGCTTCGTACGGGCGGCGCGACGACCGGTTCCTGCTCTCGACCTTTGGGCTGATCTCGGAGGGGAAGGGGATCGAGACCGCCATCGCGGCGTTGCCCGCGATCGTGGAGCGGCACCCGGACGTGATGTACGTCATCGCGGGTCGAACCCATCCCGACGTCGCCCACCGCGAGGGGGAGCGGTACCGCATGACGCTCGAGCGGTCCGTGCTCGACCTCGGCCTCGAGGGAAACGTCGAGTTCGACGACCGATTCCTGACCATCGACGAGATCGCTGACCTGCTCGCCGCGACCGACGTCTTCGTGACGCCCTACCGCGCGCAGGAGCAGATCTCGTCCGGCGCGCTCACTTTCGCGGTCGCCGCCGGCTGCGGCGTCGTCTCGACGCCCTACTGGTACGCGCAGGACTTGCTCGAGTCCGGAGCGGGCACGATCGTGCCCTTCGCCGACCCCGAAGCGCTCGCGGAGGCCGTGTGCAGCTACATCGAGGATCCGGCATCCCTGATGGCAGCGC
Organism: uncultured Thermoleophilia bacterium; assembly: GCA_963799575.1. Lineage (GTDB taxonomy): Bacteria > Actinomycetota > Thermoleophilia > Gaiellales > Gaiellaceae > Gaiella. The sequence continues at coordinate 277,383 of CAWCXK010000004.1, read as the reverse complement.
GCGCGGAGGCCCGGCGGATCGGCGAGCAGCTCGCGTGGCCCTCGGTCGCCGCGGCGACAGCAGCCGTGCTTCGTGAGGCGGTCGAGCTGGCACCTCGTCGCGGGCGCTCGGTCTCGCTCGACCGCCAGCGCGTGACGATGCGCACCGACCATCTACTCACGTTGGTCGACGACGTCGGGATCATCCAGCACGCCAACGGCGTGATCCCGAACCGCGACAGCGGCTACTGCGTCGACGACGTCGCACGCCTCGCCGTCGTGGCGCTCGAGCTGGCGCGTCGCGGCGACGAACAGGTCTGGACGTCGATCGTCTATCGCTCGCTCGCCTTCCTGCAGGACGCCACCGACCCCGACCGTGGCATGCGGAATTTCATGGGCTACCACCGCCGCTGGCTCGACGCGCCGCATCACGGCGACCATGTCGGCCGCTCGATCTGGGCTCTCGGCGAGATTCTCTCGACCGCCTGGGTGCCTGCCGTCGTTGGCCCGACCGAGCGGCTGCTCGACACGATGGTCCGAACGACTCCGGGCGACTCGTCTCTCCGGACCGGCGCGTACGCCGCTCTGGGTCTTGCCCGGCTCGATCCTGATCGGCTCGATTCGACGGCCCGAAGCCTGTTGAAGCGCGTGCTCGACCAGTTGGCGGAGGCGTATGCAACCCACGCTGCGCCGGGCTGGCTCTGGTTCGAGGAACGGCTGACCTACGACAACGCCCGGCTGCCGCATGCCCTCATCGTCGGTGGGGCGGCGCTCGGCGAGGATGCTCTGACGCAAATGGGCCTGGATACGCTGCGTTGGCTTGGCGACGAGTCGGGCCTCGCCGAGGGAGTCCTCCGGCTTACGGGTCACGGCGGGCGCCACCGCAACGAGCCTGCGCCCGGCGATGGCGACGAACAGCCGCTCGACGCGTCGGCGTTCGTCGAGGCCGAGCTTGCAGCGTTCGTCGTGACGGGCGATCCCGAGCACGGCGTGCGGGCGCAGAAGTCATTCGACTGGTTCCTCGGCCGCAACAAGCTGCAGCGGCCGCTGTACGACTTCGCCACCGGCGGGTGCAGCGACGGGCTCGGCGACGAGACGACGAACGACAACGAGGGGGCGGAGTCGACGCTCGCCTTCCACCGCGCGGCGCTGCTGCTCGACACGGCCGGATTGCCGGCCGTGCAGCGAGTGGGTCCACGAGAGGCGGTGCCCGCATGACTCAGAGGGAGCTGTTCACCCGTCACCGTGGGAACCCGATCTTGACCGCGACCGACTGGCCGTATCCCGTCAACGTCGTGTTCAACCCCGCCGCAGCCCAGCTCGGCGACACGACCATCGTGCTGGCGCGCGTCGAGGATGGTCGCGGCCTCTCGCACCTCACGGTCGCACGCTCGCCGAACGGCGCCGACGGCTGGGTCGTCGATGCGGAGCCGCTCCTCGCCCCCGCGGAGGGCGTCGAGTCCGAGATGTGGGGCTTCGAGGATCCACGCGTCGTCTTCGTCGAAGAGCTCGACCGGTTCGTGATCACGTGCACCGCGTATGGCCCGGCAGGGCCGGCCGTCTTTCTCGCAACCACGGAGGACTTCGTCACCGTCGAGCGGCGCGGGATCATCCGCCAGCCGGACGACAAGAATGCAGCGCTGCTGCCGCACCGGATCAACGGCAAATGGGTGCTGTTCCACCGGCCGAAGACCGAGTTCGGCGGCTCGAGGGGCGAGATCTACCTCTCGCGCTCGGATGACCTCGTCAGCTGGAGCGCCCCCGAGCCGGTAATGCGACCGCGCGAGGGTGCCTGGTGGGATGGAACCCGAATGGGCATCGGGCCGCCGCCGCTCGAGACCGAGCACGGCTGGCTTCTCGTCTACCACGGCGTCAAGGAGATGGTCGGCGGCTGCATCTATCGCGTCGGCCTCGCTCTACTCGACCTCGAGGAGCCGACACGGGTGCTGCGCCGGCTCCCGGAGTGGATCCTCACGCCGGATGCGCCCTACGAGCGGGTCGGCGACGTCCCGAACACGATCTTCCCGTGCGGGCTCGTGCACGACCGGAAAACGGACGAGGTCAGGCTCTACTACGGGGCCGCAGACACCTCGATCTGCCTGGCGACCGCTCAACTGCGCGACCTGCTCGATGCCGTGCTCGCCGCTCCGGGCTGACGAGCTTCGAGCTCACACGTCGAGTGACCGCGACGTCTTCGCTGCTGCGCGCTTCTCGGTGCGACGCTCCTTGAGGGATTTCTGAGCCGGCTTCTTCCCGGTCTTCTTCGGTTTCTGCGAACCCTTCATTGCCTGACTCCTGACTGCCGCTCGCGCGGCGTCGTGCCGGTGGGTTACACGTGAACCTGCTGTGGCCCCGGAAGGCCACGCGCGATCCAGTGTGGCACAGATCCCGGCCATCGAGGCGGCCGCTAGCCTCAGAGCGTGTCTTTGCTCGAATTGATCGGCGACTCCGCCCGCGGCGAGGACTACGCGGCGGTGCGGCTCGTTCTCGACGACGGGGTCATCGTCGAGGCCGACGCACCGGGCCTCGAGCGGTCGCTCGTCGGTCTCTCTCTGGTCGAGGCAGCGGCGGTTCCCGGCGAGACCCTCGCCGCCGATGCGCTTGCGAACGCGATCGCACCTGTGTTCACGGCCGCGCCCGCCGCCGGCCGGATCGCAGTGGCGATGAGCGGCGGCGTCGACAGCGCCGTGGCACTCGTGCGCGCCGCGCCGAACGCGATCGGCGTGACGCTGCGCCTCTGGCTCGACCCTGCCGGCCCGAGCTCGGAGCGGGCGTGCTGCTCTCCCGATGCCGTCATCGCGGCCCGCGAGACCTGCCATCGGCTGGGCTTGCCGCATGTCACGCTCGACCTCCGCGAGGAGTTCCGCGGCAAGGTCGTGCAGCCGTTCGTCGCGGGCTACGCGGAGGGCCTGACGCCGAACCCGTGCATGCGCTGCAACGGCACGTTCCGGTTCGACGCACTCGTCGAGTTCACCGAGCGCGCCGGAGCCGACGTGCTCTGGACCGGCCATTACGCCCGGATCGTCGAGCGTCACGGGCTTCGGCTGATCGCGCGGGGTAGCGACCCGGCCAAGGATCAGTCCTACATGCTTGCCACTGTCGATCCTGCCCTCCTCGACCGGGTCGCATTTCCGCTCGGCAGCCAGGGCAAGCGCTCCACACGCGACGAGGCTGCCGCGGCCGGCCTCGCCGTCGCGGAGCGCGCCGAGAGCCAGGAGGCGTGCTTCCTCGCAGGTGACGACTACCGCGCGTTTCTCGAGCGACAGGGACTCGAGCGGCGGCCAGGCCCGATCGTGGACGAGAAGGGTGTCGAGCTCGGGCGTCACGACGGCGTCTGGCGCTATACGACCGGGCAGCGGCGAGGTATCGGGCTCGCAACGCCGGAGCCGGTCTATGCCCTGAGGGGCGACACGCTGACGAACACGCTGACCGTCGGGCCCCGCGGCGCCCTCGAGGTGCGCGAGGTGAGCGTCCGCGGTCGGCTCTACGTGCCGGTCGCGCGTGCCGAGGTGAAGCTTCGCTACCGGTCCGACGCCGTGCCCGCGGCCGTCGAGGCCACCGAGGACGGATGTACGCTGCGGCTCGAGCAGTCGGCGTTCGCCGTCGCGCCTGGACAGGTGGCCGTGCTCTACGACGACGACGCGATCGTCGGAGCTGGAGTGATCGTCGCCGCAACCGGGTAGGATCCCCGCAATGACGCAGCTTGTCGCATTCAGCGCCGGAGACGCCGCCTACTGGGGCCTCGCGATTTTCCTGGTCGCGATCGGTCTCGCGGCGGCGTTCATGCTGTTCCGGCTGGGCCAGGCGTTCGAGCGGCTCTCGTCGTTCATCAAGGGAACCGAGCGCGACCTGCTGCCCGTGATCGTGAAGACCGGTGCAACGGTGGATCGCGTGAACTATCAGCTCGACAAGGCGGACACGGTCACCGACAGCGCCGTCTCGATGGCCGACAGCGCCGACACTGCGGTACGCGCGATCTCGACAGCGATCGCGACGCCCGTCGAGAAGGTGTCCGGGCTCGCCGCGGGCATCACGCACGGGTTCTCGCAGTTCCGCAAGTCGAAGGACTTCGGCGAGGCCAAGTCGGCTGCGCAACAGGCATCGCGCCGGCGCGAGGCGGATCTCCACGACGATCTCCGTCACGCGGGCCGAACGCCGATGGAGACCGACCGCCCGCCCGCGCAGCCGCGCCCCGACGCGCAGCCAAAGCCTGATCCGTGGCCCCGTCCGACGCCCGTGCCGAAGCCGGATCCGGCTCCGGTGCCGCCGGACGAAGAGCCGACCGCCGCCTGACCCCCGGTACGATCGCCTGATGCGCACGGCCGCCGAGCTCCGGGAGGGCTTTCTTTCGTACTTCGAGTCGAAGGGGCACCTTCGCCGACCCTCCGCGCCGCTGATCCCACCGGCGGACGACGCCTCGACGCTGTTCATCGTCGCGGGCATGCAGCCGATGAAGAAGTGGTTTCTCGGCGCCGAGGCGCCGCCGGCCAAGCGCGTCGTCACCTCCCAGAAGGTCATGCGGGCCGGCGGCAAGCACGCCGACCTCGACGACGTCGGCTCGACCGCGCGGCACGCGTCGTTCTTCGAGATGCTCGGCAACTTCTCGTTCGGCGACTACTTCAAGGCGGACGCGATTTCGTTCGCCTGGGAGTTCGTGACCGTGCAGATGGGCTTCCCGGAGGATCGTCTCTGGGCGACCGTGTTCGCCGGCGATCCCGAGCTCGGGCTCGGTGAGGACGACGTCGCCGTGCAGGGCTGGCTCGCCGTCGGCCTGCCCCGCGAGCGCATCGTCGGGCAGCCCCGCTCGGAGAATTTCTGGCAGGCCGCCGACACAGGGCCTTGCGGGCCATGCTCCGAGATCTTCTACGACCGGGGGCCCGAGCACGGCTGCGGCGACCCGGCGTGCGGGCCGAACTGCGAGCGCTGCGAGCGCTACCTGGAGTTCTGGAACCTCGTCTTCATGGAGTACGACCTCGCCGCCGACGGCAGCCTGACGCCGCTCCCGCAGCAGAACATCGACACGGGGCTCGGCCTCGAGCGCGGCGCGATGCTCCTCCAGGAGGTCGGCTCGATCTTCGACACCGACGGCTACCAGGCGATCATGCGCTGGGTCGCCGAGGAATCCGGGGTGGCCTACGGGTCGTCCGAGCAGGCGACCAAGGCGCATCGCGTCCTGGCCGATCACGGCCGCGCGATGGTGTTCCTGATTTCCGAGGGGATCACGCCGTCCAACGAGGGCCGCGGCTACATCGTCCGCCGGCTCATCCGGCGAGCAGTCCAGCAGGGCAACCGCATCGGGCTGACCGACGTCTACCGGCTGCCGGGAATCGTGATCGAGCAGGTCGCCGGCGCGTTCCCCGAGCTCGTCGAGCAGGCCGCGGAGATCGAGCGGGTCGTCAAGGCCGAGGAGGCGCGCTTCGGCGAAACGCTCGAACGAGGCCTGAAGGTCTTCGACGAGCTCGCGGGCAGGGACGCGATCTCGGGCGAGGACGCGTTCACGCTCGTCGCCACGTACGGCTTCCCGCTCGAGCTCACGATCGAGCTCGCCGAAGAGCGGGGCCAGCCCGTCGATGTCGACGACTATCGCCGGCGGATGACGGAGCACCGTGCCATCTCCCGGGCGGGCGGCGAGTCCGACACGCAACGCGCCGCAGACTTTGCCCGCGCGTCCGACGCGACGACGTTCGTCGGCTACCAGAAGACCGACGTGCTGACGGAGCTTCACGCCTACGAGGATCTCGGCGACGGCACGTTCCTGGCGAAGCTGCGCGAAACGCCGTTCTACGCGGCCGGCGGCGGCCAGGTCTCTGACCAGGGCGTAATCGAGCTCGACGGCGACCCGGCCACGCGCGCCGAGCTCGTGCAGGCAAGCCGTGTCGGTGACGACCAGGTGCTCGTGTTCCGGGGGACGGGCTTCGCTGCGGGTTGCCGCGTGCGCGCCCTCGTGCCGTGGAGCGTGCGCTTCCCCACGATGGCCAATCACACGGCCACCCACCTGCTCCAGGAGGCGCTGCGCGAGGTGCTCGGGGATCACGTCAAGCAGGCGGGATCGGCTGTCCGCCCCGACAAGCTTCGATTCGACTTCACCCACGACCGCCAGCTCACGCCCGCAGAGCGGGAGGCGGTCGAGCACCGGGTCAACCAGGCGATCTTCGAGAACCACGCGCTGCACATCTTCGAGACGCCGATCGCCGAGGCGCGCAACCTCGGAGCCATGATGCTGTTCGGCGAGAAGTACGGCGACATCGTCCGCGTCGTCGAGATCGACGGCGTCTCACGCGAGCTGTGCGGCGGCACCCACGTCCGATCGACCGCCGAGATCGGCTCGTTCGCGATCCTCTCCGAGGGCTCGGTCGGCTCCGGCGCGCGCCGGATCGAGGCCGTCACCTCGGGCGAGGCCTGGGCGCTCCTCCACGGCCGCTCGCGCGAGCTCGACGCCGTCCGGCTCGAGCTCGAGGAGACGCGGAAGGAGCTCAAGCGCAAGCCGTCGCACGGTGGTGGCGGGGGAGACGTCGAGGCGGCGGTTCGCCCCGAGAACGGCTTCAACCTCATCGTGCAGTCGGTCGAGGGGCTCGACGGAGACGCGCTACTCGATCTCTCTGACCGCTTCAAACAGCGCCACGCTCCGGCTGCCGTCGTGCTCGGTGGCGTCGACGACGGCAAGGTGACGCTGATCGCGAACTTCGACGAGGTCGTCGCCGACAAGATCAGCGCCTCGGACGTCGTCAAGGGAGCCGCCGCGCTCGTCGGCGGCGGCGGCGGTGGCCGTCGCACGATGGCCCGCGCCGGGGGCAAGGACCCCGAACGGCTTCACGACGCGCTCGCCGAAGCGGAACGCATGATCCTGGACGCCATCTGACGAAGGTGAGACCGATGACCCGCTCCGTGACCTTCGCACTCCTCGTCCTCGCCCTCGCGGCGACCGCCGCGCTGACGCCCGGCGCGGCGAGCGCCAGTGATGCCGCCGTTGTGACGTCCGTGAAGAAATGGTCCGTGGTGATCAGTCCGAAGGCAGCCACGCTCGGCAAGCTGATCTCGCCGAGCACGCCGACCTCCAAGCAGCTCGCGGGGCTGAAGTCGTTCACGAAGACCGCGCGCCAGGGAGCTGCAGCCATCTCGACGACAAAGCCGGCGACGAAGAACGGCGCCAAGCTGAAGCTGCTCGCCAAGCGCGCATTCGTCAACTTCGGCAAGGCCGGGGAGCTGCTGATCAAGGGCGTCCAGATGCTGCGGGCAGGAAAGACCGAGGCCGAGGTGACGCCGATCGTCAACCAGGCAGTCGTCTATGCCAACAACGGCAGCATCCAGCTGAAGAATGCGAGCGCGCTGATCCGCAAGGTCGGCCGTTAGGACGTGCGAGTCCTCGCGCTCGACTACGGCGCCGCCCGCACCGGCGTCGCCGTCTCCGACGCGAGTGGCACGCTCGCCCGTCCGGTCTGCGTCGTCCGCAAGGCTGCGACCGAGAACGGCCTCGCCGAGGTGGCGCGTCTCGTCGCCGAGCTCGAGGCAGAGCAGATCGTCGTCGGCCTCCCGCTGACGCTACGTGGCGAGCACGGCAAGCAGGCGGCAGAGACGGAGCTGTTCGTGACCGCGCTCCGGGCGCTCGTGACGGTGCCCGTCGAGACGGCCGACGAGCGTTTCACCACGGCCCTCGCGCAACGCTTCGGCGGTAAGGCCCCCGAGGACGCTGCTGCCGCGGCGCATCTGCTGCAGAGCTGGCTCGACCGCGAGGCGCGCCCATGAGGCGACTCGCGCTCGTAGTGGTGGCCGGGAGTGCGCTGCTCGTCGCCGGCTGCCGAGGTGACAGCGGCTCGACCGATGCCGCGACGACGACGGTGCCGGCGATCGCAAACCTCCGCATCATCTTCCCGGAGGGCCTGAACGTCCGGGAGATGGGCGACCGCGTTGCCGCCGTGCGCGAGATCGCGATTGCCAAGCGCGGTGTAACACCAAGGCTGACCCGGGCGCAGTATCTCGCCGCCGTGAAGCGTGCGGAGCCGCCGAAGGCCTTCCTCGCCGACTGGAAGCGCGGCGCACTCGAGGGATTCCTCTTTCCGGCGGCGTACGACTTCACCCAGTACACGAACGGCAGCGAGCTCGTCGCCGACCAGCTACAGGCCTTTCGGAAGAACTTCGCGCGCGTCAACCTCGCGTACGCCAAGTCGAAGAACCTGACGCCGTACGACGTGCTCAAGATCGCCTCGATGATCGAGAAGGAGACGGTGGCACCAAGCGAGCGGAAGCTCGTCGCCGCGGTGATCTACAACCGGCTCCGTCAGAACATGCCGCTCGGCATCGACGCAACGCTCCGCTACGGCCTGAACATTCCCGGCACGGAGTCGTTGACGAAGGCTGCGATCGCGAGCGACAACCCATACAACAGTCGCAAGTTCACAGGCCTGCCGCCGACGCCTGTCGCGAACCCGGGCCTCGCCTCGATCAAGGCCGCAGCGCACCCGGCCGCCGTCGACTACCTCTACTACGTCCGGGTCCCGGGCACGAAGAGGCACTTTTTCACCGCGAGCGAGAGCGAGTTCCTGCGCAAGGTGTGCGAGTACGGGTACGCCTGCAGCTAGTCGGGTCGCCGGACGTCCGAAGTAGAATCGCGCCGTGACTCTCGCCTGTGCCTCCTGTGGCGAAGAGGTTGCGCCGGCGGCGAGGTTCTGCGGTGCGTGTGGGTCGCCGCAGCAGCGGCGGTGCCACAGCTGCGGCGCCGAGCAGCCGGCAGCCGCCGCCTTCTGCTCCGCCTGCGGAGCGACCCTGCGGGAGGGTGCCCGTCGGGCCGCCGCGGGCGACGAGCGCGAAGAGCGCCGGATCGTCAGCGTCCTGTTCGCCGATCTCGCCGGATCGACCGCCCTCGGCGAGCAGCTCGACCCCGAAGACGTCAGAGAGCTTCAGGGAGAGCTCTTCGAGCTCGTCAATTCGGACGTCGAGCGGTTCGGCGGGGTGACCGAGAAGTTCATCGGCGACGCCGTGCTCGCCGTGTTCGGGATCCCGCAGGCGCACGAGGACGATCCCGAGCGCGCGGTCAGCGCGGCCCTCGCGGTGCGGGACGCGTTCGGTGCGTTCGCCGCCCGCATCGACGAGCGCCACGGGGCTGCCGTCGGTTTGCGGATCGGCGTCAACACGGGAGAGGTCGTCTCGAGCCGCGAGTCGGCCGCGCGCGGAGAGCTGATGGTCAGCGGCGACGTCGTCAACGTCGCCGCTCGCCTCCAGCAGGCGGCAGAGCCGGGGCAGGTGATCGTCGGCGACCGCACCCGGGCGGCCACCAGCCGGCTCGTCGACTACGACGCGCGCGGCGGGATCGAGGCGAAGGGCAAGAGCGCTCCCGTCAACGCCTGGGTTGCGCGCGGGCTCGCGGCCCGCCCGGCGCGGCGCGGCATCGAAGGGCTCGCCGCGCCGATCATCGGCCGGGACGAGGAGCTCGCCGTCCTCACGGCCGTCGCCGCGCGCGTCGTGCGCGAGCGGGTGCCGCAGCTCGTGACGCTCTTCGGCCATGCAGGGGTTGGCAAGTCGAGGCTGCTCGCCGAGTTCGTCGACAGGATCCCGGACGTCCGGCTGCTCAAGGGCCGCTGCCTGCCCTACGGAGACGGCATCACCTACTGGCCGCTGGCCGAGGTGGCGAAGTCGCACGCCGGCATCCTGGAGACCGATTCGGCGGAGCTCGCGCTCGAGAAGCTGCAGGCTGCGGTCGGCCGCGTCGTCTCGCCGGACGAGACCGAGGGCGTCGTCGAGGCTACAGCGTGGACGCTCGGCCTCGCGCTTCCCGGCTTGCGCGCGGCGGAGACACCGTCGGCCTCGATCCGGGCGCGGCTCTACGGCGCGTGGACACGCTACGTCGCCGGCCTCGGGCGGGAGCACCCGACTGTGCTGGCGATCGAGGACATCCACTGGGCATCGGAGCCCCTGCTCGACCTGCTCGACCACCTCGCCGACGCGCTCGACGATGCCAGCGTCCTGATCGTGTGCCCGGCGCGCCCGGAGCTCCTCGAGTCGCGGCCGGCATGGGGTGCAGGCAAGCAGAACGCGATCGCGCTGAACCTATCGCCTCTGTCGCCCTCCGACTCCCGCCGCCTCGTCAGCGAGCTTCTCGACGCCGACCGCGTGCTCGAGGAAGCGCGACAGCAGATCCTCGCGAGCGCCGAGGGCAATCCGTTCTACCTCGAGGAGATCCTGCGGATGCTGATCGAGGAGGGCGCGATCGAGCGCCAGGAAGGCGGGTGGGTCGCGACCGAGCGGCTCCAGGCGCTGCCGATTCCGGACTCCGTGCACGGAGTCATCGCCGCCAGGGTCGACCTGCTCGACGCACCCGCGCGGGACGCCTTGCGGCGCTGCTCGGTGATGGGGCGCACGTTCTGGCCGGCGGCGGTCAAGGTCGAGGAGGGACTGGTCGAGGCGCTCGGCCGCCGCGGCCTCGTCTCCGAGCGGCCGTCGTCGGTCGTCGCCGGAATGCGGGAGTTCGTCTTCAAGCATGCGCTCACCCGGGACGTGGCCTACCAGACGCTGCCCCGTCCCGAGCGGAGGGAGCTGCACCGGACGGTTGGCGAGTGGATCGAGAAGGGAGGCGTGGGCCGGGGAGGAGAGACGGCGGAGATCGCCGCCTACCACCTCGTCGAGGCGCGCCGCTACGGCGACGAGGACCCCGAGCTGGCGGCTCATGCGTTCGCACTCCTGCTCGAGTCCGGCGAATCGGCGATCGCCCGCGCTGCGGTTCCTTCGGCGGCCGGGCTGTTCGAGCGTGCGCTGTCGCTCGCGGCCGACGAGCGGAGCCGGTGTCTTGCGCTCTTCGCGCTCGCCCGGACCGACGTCGCGATGCTCACCTACGATCGGGCCAGGGAGCGGCTCATCGACGCGGAGGGGCACGCGCGCGCCGACGGCGACCCACTCCTCGTTTCGGATGTTCTCGGCGCGCTGACGCGCATGTCATGGCTGTCGGGTCAGTGGGACCAGGCGATGGAGTACGCGGGTGCGGCGATCGAGGCGCTCGCCGGCCTGCCGGAATCGCCGGCGCTCGCGGCCGCGCTCGCGCGGCGCTCGCAGCTCGAGATGCTCCGCGGCGAGCCCGCTGCCGAACCGCACGCCCTCGCGGCAATCGAGGTCGCCTCCCGTGTCGGTGACGTCTTTGCCGAGGTCAACGGCACGATCAACCTGATCACGGCGAGGGCGGCGCGCGGCGTGCGCCCCGACCGCGACGAGGCCTTCGGCATCTTCGCGCGTGCGATCGACGCGGGGCTGCTCGACGAGGCGTACCGCCTGATCGTCAACTTCACGTGGTCGGCATCGCCTCACGAGCCGATCCCCGAGGTGCGGGACGCCGTGGCGGCGCTGGCGGATCGGCTCGCCGGAGCCCACGCCGTCGAGTTCGACGGCTTCAGCCAGTATCTGGCGTTGTCTCGCGCGAAGTTCTTCTGGATCCCGAGCGGAGACTGGGATCGGGTCGACGTGGAGCTCGAGGCGGCGAGCCAGGTCGCGGTGGAGGGCAGCAACTGGCTCGTGGCCAGAGAGATCGTGGTCGGGATGGCGCTGCGCCGCGGTGATGTCGTGACCGTCGACGAGTTGCTGCCGGAGTGGATGGAGACGGCAATCGCGAGCCACGAGCCGCAACGCATGATCCCGATGGCCGCGATCGCCCTGGCCCGGGCCGCGCTCGCCGGCGACGCGGCCGGGGTGCGCGACCTGGGCGAGCTGGTGCTCGCCGCCGTCGACGACCGCCTGCAGTGGGCGCCGCTCGCGACTGCGGCGATCCCGCGGGCGATCTTCCAGACCGGAGATCTCGAGCTTCTGCGGCGGATCGACGAGGCGCTCGCGACCAAGGCGAGCACGGCCCGGTACGCGCACGCGGTGTCGCTCGGCTTCAGCGGGCTCCGGGCGGTCCTCGAGGGACGACCCGATGAGGCACTGGCGCCGTTGCAGGAGGCTGTCGCGCTCGAGCAGGAGCGGAAAGCGACCTACAGCGCCGCCTGCGCCGAGCTCGACGTCGCGCTCGCGCTCGACGCTCTCGGCGACGCCGACGGGGCCGCCGGCGCGCGCTCGCGCGCCGGCGCGGTGCTTGCGCCGCTCGGCTGCGTCAACGCGGTTTGAGCACGGCCGGAGGTCGCCGCTCGGGGATACTCCCTCCATGAGCCTCAGTCGGCTGATCGAGATCCGCGGCACGACGACGCTCGTTGGCCTGCTCGGCTGGCCGACGTCACACTCGTTGTCACCGCCCATGCAGAACGCGGGGTTCGCCGCGCTCGGGCTCGACTGGGCCTACGTGCCGCTACCGACCCCGCCCGAGCAGCTCGCAGACGCAGTGCGAGGCCTGCAGGCGATGGGCTTCGCCGGGGCGAACGTGACGATTCCGCACAAGCGAGCGGTGATCTCACTGTGCGACGAGCTCGACGAGGTCGCACGGGCGGCGGAATCGGTCAATACGCTCCTCTTCGACGAAGGCCGCATCCTCGGCTCGTCGACCGACGGCGATGCGGTCGCAGCACAGGTCGATCCGCGTGGCCGACGCGCCCTCGTGCTCGGCGCCGGCGGCAGCTCTCTGGCCGTCGTCGAGGCACTCGGGCGAGGCGGTGCCCAGGTGACCGTGTCGAGCCGGCGCCAGGAAGGCTGGCCGCCGACCGCGGAGGGATACGACATCCTCGTCAACGCGACTCCGGTCAAGGACGAGCTGATCGTGGCGCCGCACGGCGGGATGGAGGTCGTCGACCTCGCATACCTCCCGGACGGCAGCGACACGGCCCTCGTTGCGGCGGCCCGCAGGGCCGGCTGTGACGTCGTCGTCGACGGGCTCGACGTGCTCCTCTTCCAGGGAGTCGCGGCGTTCGAGCGCTGGACGCGCCTGCCGGCGCCACTCGTGGCAATGCGCGAAGCCCTGCGCGGCAGCGGAGCTGCCACGGTATCCTGACTCGTGATATCGAGCGCGGAGGAGGACCCACATGAACCAGTACGAGATGATCGGCGTTGTCCTCGGGATCGCGATCTTCAGCGTCATCCTGCTCGCCACGCTGCTCGTGGCGCGGCACGAGCACGCCTGAGCGGCCGACCGGCCGAGCTCCTATCCGCTCGTTGCCCGCCGCCCAGCTCCTGCATCCGTTGACCGCGGCAGATGTGCCCGTGGTCGAGCGCCTCTGGCAGCTCTACTCCCACGACATGTCCGAGATCCGGGGCACGATGCCGAGCCCCGAGGGGCTTTACAAGCCTGGCCGGCTGGCGGCGTATCTCGACGCGCCCGGCGACGTCGACGGCTATCTGATCCGGCACGACGAAGCGCCGGCCGGATTCGCGTTCGTCGGAGGGCTTACAGGAGACGTGCTGACCATGGGCGACTTCTTCGTCGTCCGGGCCGCACGGAGGAGGGGCGTCGGGAGGGACGCAGTCAGGGAGATCTTCGAGCGCTACCGCGGCCGTTGGGAGATCGGATTCCAGGGGCACAACCGCGGCGCGCCGGAGTTCTGGCGCGGGGCTGTCGCCGCCGCCGCCGGAGACGGGTGGCGGGAGGAGCGGCGGCCCGTACCCAACAAGCCGCACATCCCGCACGACCACTTCATCGTCTTTACGCTGTCGGCATGAAGTCCTTACCGACGAGCGTTGGTGCAATCACCCTCTTCGTCGCCGACCCGCAGCGGTCGAAGGCGTTCTACGAGACCACGTTCGACGTGTCGGTGCTGTTCGAGGACGAGGACTCCGCGGCGTTCAGGTTCGAGAACATCATCGTCAACCTGCTCAGACGCCCGGCGGCGCACGATCTCGTCGCGCCGGCCGCCGTCGCTGGCCCCGACGCCGGATCGCAGTTCCAGCTGACGATCTGGGTCGACGACACCGACGCGGCATGTGCGCTCCTCGCGGCGAGGGGTGTCGAGCTCCTGAACGGACCGGTCGACCGGGCGTGGGGCATGCGCACCGCGGCCTTCGCCGATCCGGACGGGCACGTGTGGGAAGTCGCGGCGGGTATCGCCGAGTCGGAAGGCTCGTAGCCGGCACGCCCGTGTGCCGAGCGGGCTTTCGACGCGGAAGAACGACCCGTACTCCACGCCCCAACGACATCCGCCCGGGAACCCGCGCGATCCGGTGGCTCGCGGCACCGATCGGGCCTGGCGTGCCGGTGACGTGATCGGGCGGGCGAGCGCGTGGCAGCGTCGCGGATCGCGACAAGCAACAACCCGCCCCATGCTGGCGTCTAGTCTTGCGGCGTGGCACTCGGCCTCGTCACGGCTGGTGAGTCGCACGGTCCCGCACTCGTGGCCGTGCTCACCGGCCTGCCCGCGGGGCTGTGGCTCGACCGCGACGCGATCGACGCCGACCTGCGCAGGCGCCAGCTCGGCTACGGCCGCAGCCCGCGCCAGCAACTCGAGACCGACACGGTCGAAGTGCTCTCGGGCCTCCGACAGGCGCACACGCTCGGTACGCCGCTGACGCTCGTCGTCCGCAATCTCGATCACAAGAACTGGACCTGGGGGATGAACCCCTGGGAGCCGGAGGGCGAACCGCACGGCAAGGGAACGAAGCCCGTCACCCTGCCGCGGCCCGGACACGCTGATCTCGCCGGCGTGCTCAAGTACGGGCACGAGGACGTCCGCAACGCACTCGAACGCGCGAGCGCCCGCCACACGGCGACACACGTTGCCGCCGGCTCGGTTGCGAAGGCCCTGCTCGCAACGATCGGCATCACCGTCGCCGGCCGCCCGCTCGAGGTCGGTGGGGCGCGCGGCGACGACGGCATGCGTGAGGCAACGGACTCGGCCCGCAAGGATCGCGACACGCTCGGCGGCATCGTCGAGGTCGTCGCCGAGGGCTGCCCGCCCGGCTTCGGCTCGTATGCCGAGAAGTCCGACCGGCTCGACGCCCGGCTCGCGTACGCGCTCATGGGGATCCAGGCCGTCAAGGGTGTCGAGGTGGGGGACGGCTTCGCGCTCGCGCGGGTGCGCGGTTCGGAGGCGCACGACGAGATCGATCCGGGGCTCGTGCGCCGGACGAACCACGCCGGCGGCCTCGAGGCGGGGATCACGAACGGAGAGCCGGTTGTCGTTCGTGCAGCGATGAAGCCTCTGCCGACGCTGATGAAGCCGCTCGACTCGGTCGACCTCAGCACCGGCGAGGCGGCGCAGGCGCTCGTCGAGCGCTCGGACGTCCAGGCGGTCGAGGCGCTCGCAGTGGTCGCAGAGGCGGCGGTAGCGTGGGAGCTCGCGTGCAGCGCCAGGGACAAGTTCGGCGGCGACGCGCTCGTGGACTTCGTCGAAGCGCATCGCGCGTACGTCGAGCGCATCCAATGGCCGCGAACGCCCTAGGCCGTCACCTCGCCCTCGCCGGCTTCATGGGCGCGGGCAAGACGACGCTCGGGCGCGACGTGGCGCGCCGTCTCGCTCGGACGTTCATCGACCTCGATCACGAGATCGAGCGCGTGACCGGCCGCTCCATCGAGGACATCTTCGCGCGCGATGGCGAGTCTGGGTTCAGGACGATCGAGGCGTCGGTGGCCGCCTCGATCCTCGACGCTCACGAGCCTGCCGTGATCGCGCTCGGCGGCGGTGCGGTGCTCTCCGCCGAGACGCGCCTGTTGCTCGCTCGCCGTGCGTTCACGGTGCTGCTCGAGATCGACCCGAACATCGCGTGGAAGCGGGCGCGCCAGAGCAAGCGCCCGCTCGCGATCGACGAGGAGTCGTTCCACGCGCTCTACCGCGCTCGGCTGCCCGTCTACGAGGAGGTGGCGGATGCGCAGGCCCACGCGCACGACCCCGACGGCGTCGTTCTCGCGGCCGCCGCTATCGAGGTGCGGATCGGAGCGATCGACCTTCTCGAGGAGCTCGTTCCGGGCGAGGGGGCAGTCGAGCTCGTCGCCGACGCGAACGTCGCGGGCATTCACGGCGTCACGGCTCAGCTCGCGCTCGGCGACCGCGATATCTCCTTTCACGAGGTTCCTCCCGGTGAGCCTGCGAAGGCGATGGCCGTCCTCGAGCGCCTGTGGCGCTCGTTGCGGATCGGGCGCGACGGCACCATCGTCGGGCTCGGCGGCGGCTGCACGACCGACCTGGCGGGATTCGCGGCGGCGACGTACATGCGGGGCGTGGCATGGGTGGCGGTGCCGACCACGCTCGTCGGCCAGGTCGATGCGGCAATCGGCGGCAAGACGGCCGTCGATCTTCCGAGTGGCAAGAACCTCGTCGGGGCGTTCCACTGGCCCGCGCGGACCGTGATCGATGCCGGGACACTCGAGACGCTCCCCGACCTCGAGCTCAGAAACGGGATGGCCGAGGCGGTCAAGACCGGTCTCCTCATGGGCCGGCCCGTCTGGGATCTGCCGCTCGCCGAGCTCGTGCGCCGGTGCGCGGCGTTCAAGGCCGCGGTGTGCATCGCCGACCCTCACGATCGCGGGCCACGCAACCAGCTCAACCTGGGTCACACGTTCGGGCACGCGCTCGAAGCGGCGGCCGGCTATGACCTGCCTCACGGGCAAGCCGTCGCGCTCGGGATGGTCGCTGCGCTGCGGCTCTCCGGCAACGACCAGGCGCTCGCAGCGGTCCGGGAGCAGCTCGACCCGCAGCCGGTGCGAGTGGACCGCGAGGCTGCCTGGGCAGCACTTGCCCGCGACAAGAAGGCGCGCAGCGGCACGCCACGACTCGTGCTTCTCGAGCGCAACGGCGAGCCGACGTGGGGTAACGAGCGTTCAGCGGCCGAGATCCGGGCTGCGCTCGACGACCTGATCGTCGACTGACGGCGAGCCTGGGTAGAGTCGCAGCGTGCGCATCGACGTCCTCAACGGGGTCAACCTCAACCTCCTCGGCAGGCGCGATCAGTCGGTGTACGGCAGCCAGTCGATCCAGGATCTGGAGACGCAGGTGTATGCCTGGGCGCGCGAGCTCGACCTCCAGGTTCGGTGCCGCCAGACGAACAACGAGGGGGAGTACGTCGGCTTTCTCCACCAGGCGCTCGGCACTGCCGACGGCCTCATCGTCAATCCCGGGGCCTGGACGCACTACTCGTGGGCTATCCACGATGCACTCGAGCCTTTCGAGGTGCCGTTTGTCGAGGTGCACCTGTCGAACGTCGACGAGCGCGAGGAATGGCGTCGCCACTCGGTGCTCACCGGGCTCGGCGGTCTGCGGATCGTCGGCAAGGGCTTCGACGGCTATCGCGAGGCCCTCGGCCTCCTGAACGAGAGGAGACCGGGATGACCCGGCTGGCCCGTCTTGCCGCAACGCTCTCCGAGCCGCTGCTCGTCACCGATCCGACCAATGTCCGCTATCTGACGGGCTTCCAGAGCTCGAACAGCGCACTGCTCGTCGAGCCGGAAGGGGCGACCACGCTCTACACCGACTTCCGCTACCTCGAGGCGGCGCGTGCGACCGAGGGAGTCGAGGTCAGCCAGACACAGCGCGATGTCGCGGGCGCCCTCTCGGAGATCCTCGCCGGCAGGCGGATCGGGTTCGAGGCGATCAAGATCTCGTACCTCCAGTGGGAGACGATCGGCTCTCACGGGGCGGAGCTCGTTCCCACGAGGGGCCTCGTCGAGACGCTCCGCCGGGTCAAGGACGAGGGTGAGCTTGCGTCGATCCGGCGCGCTGCCGCAATCGTCGACGCCGTGTACGAAGCCCTCTCGCACGAGAAGATGGTCGGCCGCACCGAGGCCGAGGTTGCGTGGTGGCTCGAGCGGATGCTGCGTGAGCACGGGGCAGAGGGGCTTGCTTTCGAGCCCATCGTCGCGAGCGGCCTGAACGGGTCGCGTCCGCATGCCGATCCTGCGAACGTGCCGATCGAAGCGGGCACGCTCGTCACGGTCGACATGGGCTGCGTCGTCGACGGCTACCGCTCCGACTGTACGCGGACGTTTGCGACGGGCGCGCTCCCGGCACCGCTCGAAGAGGCGTACGCCCTCGTCGCACAGGCACAGCTGGACGGCCTCGCCGCCGTCCGGGCCGGCGCGGACGGGACCGACGTCGACGCTGCCTCGCGGGTTGCGATCGTCGAGGCGGGCCTTGGCGACGAGTACGGCCACGGGCTCGGTCACGGTGTCGGTCTCGACATCCACGAGGCGCCGACTCTCCGGCCCGAGTCGACCGACACGCTCGCTGTCGGCAACGTCGTCACGGTCGAGCCGGGGCTCTACCTGCCCGGCGTCGGCGGCTGCCGGATCGAGGACCTGGTCGTCGTCACGGAGGACGGCTGCGAGATCGTCTCCGCCTTCACCAAGGAGATGCTGGTCGTCTCGTAGGGGCGAGGCGTTCCTCGCCCGCCGCCGGCGTGCGCCAGCGGTCGGATGGCGCTATGCGACGGTTGGCGGCTCGACGCCGAGGAACGTCGCCAGCGGCGCAAGCGCCTCGTCGAGGCGCGACGTGTCGCCCCAGGCGCCGAGCAGGCGCATGGAGCCGCTCTTGCGGTCGACCACCGGCTCGGCCCGGCCGACGAGGCGGTCGCCGATGAGGAGCGGCAGCACGTAGTAGCCGTACTCCCGCTTGGCGGGCGTGACGTACATCTCGAGGCGGTAGAAGAAGTCCCACAGCGCCTCGGTGCGATCGCGGTCGTGGATCAGGCGGTCGAACGGGGAGAGCAGGACAGCGCGGTCGGGGACGGGGCCGTCGGTCGCGTCCGGGTGCGCGACCAGCCGGCCCTTCTCGAGGCGCACCCCGAGCGCGCGGAAGCGCTGCTCGTCCAGCGCACGCGCTGCCTCGGACTGGGTCATGGCGTCTCCGGGCGGATACACACGCTCGGCAAGGTCCCACAGGCGCTGGCGTCCGCGTCGCCCGGCCACGGCGATCTCGCCCCACAGGTGCAGGATCGTGAGCATGTGACCGACCCGTCGGGCGCCGTACCAGCGGTGGTCGCGCGGCTCGCCGACAGCGCGGTCGTCGAGCTCACGCGAGAGCAAGGGGCCCCGCTGCTCGAGCTCTTGCATCACGTAGCGCCGGAACGGCCGATTCTCGTTCATGAAGCCGCGCATCCAGCGCTCGTGGGCGTAGTGGGTCGACGTCCGGCGGCGCCGGATGAAGCCGCGCACCATCGGCAGCGACTCGATCGGCCAGACGAACGCGTTCCACTCGAACAGGGCGCGCTCCTCCCACAGGAGCCGGTCGAGCTCGGTGCGGTCGTGTGGGCCAAGGCGGCTACAGAGCACGAGCTCCTGCGGCGTTGCGACGGTCGCGATCGGGTCGAGCTGGAGGAAGCCGAGCTGCCGAACCGTGTCGAGGACGTCCGTGGCCGAGCCGTCGAGTGCCTGGGCGCGGATCGCGATCCTGCGAGCCTCCTCGACGCCGACCTCTGTGCCGCGGGATGCCACCGCCGCATTGAAGCACCGCCGCGCTCCCAGCAGCTACCCTCCCGCGCGTCATGGCCGACGTGATCTCCACCAACCAGTTCAAGACCGGGATGCACATCGAGCATCGCGGTGCGATGTGGCGGATCATCGACTTCCAGCACGTGAAGCCGGGCAAGGGTGGCGCCTTCGTGCGCACGAAGCTGAAGAACCTGGAGACCGGCGCCGTGATCGACGACACCTTCCGGGCCGGCGAGAAGTTCACGCGCGTGCACACGGAGACGAAGAACGTCCAGTACCTGTACGACGACGGCAACGAGGCGCACTTCATGGACGAGCAGACCTACGAGCAGTTCGGGCTGCCGCGCGCCGAGGTGGCCGAGGAGCTTGCGTACATTCTGCCGTCCTCGACCGTGCAGATTCTCGCGATCAACGGCAAGCCGTCCGGCCTTCAGCTGCCGTCGTCGGTCGAGCTCGTGGTCTCCGAGACCGAGCCGGGCGTGAAGGGGGACACGGTGTCGAACGTGACGAAGCCTGCGACTCTCGAAACGGGGGCGGTCGTCGCCGTGCCGCTGTTCGTCAACGTCGGCGATCGCATCAAGGTCGACCCGCGCGAAGCCCGCTACATCTCGCGCGCCTGAGCACGAGACCCGGACGACCGGCTGAAGCCGGTCGCCTCCGCCTGTGAGAGGTTAAGGTCCACTCGCCGCATGCCGCAGATCGTCGACACCACCATCCGCCTGCTCTCGCAGGACCCGCTCGCCGGCAAGCTCCCGACAGGGGAGGTGCTGCGCATTGCCGAGATCCTCGACACGGCGGGGTTCGCGTATCTCGAGGTCTCGGGCGGTGGCGTGTTCGACTCGGCCGTCCGGCTCGCGGTCGAGAGCCCCTGGGAGCGCATCCGCGCGATCGACGCGCGAACGACGACACCGCTCGGGCTCGCGCTGCGCGGCCGGTTCCTGACCGGCTCGCGGCCGGTCTCGGCCGATATCGTGCGGCGCTTCGTCTCGTGTGCAGCCGACAACGGCATCGACATCTTTCGGCTGCACGACCCGCTCAACGACGTCTCGAACCTGATCGAGGCGGGAGAGGCCATCCTCGCCGCGGGCAAGGAGTTCCACGTCGGCCTCGTCTACAGCGCCGGCCGCGAGGGCGAGATCGACGCGCTCGTCGAGCGCGCGAAGCAGCTGCCCGCACTCGGAGCGACGCGCGTCATCCTCAACGACCCGACCGATGCACTGCTGCCGCACCTGACGGAGGAGCTCGTCGAGCGCATCCGGGAGGAGACGGGCCTTCCCGTCGGCCTCTTCGTCCAGGGCGCAGCCGGGACGGGACTGCTGAATGCGGTCGTCGCGACCCGCGTCGGCGCCGACCTGATCGCCACCGCGATCTACCCGCTCGCGCTGACGTTGCACCGAATCTCTGGCGAGTCGCTTGTCGAGGCACTCCACGGCCTCGGTCGTGAGACCGGTGTCGACACGGCGCCGCTCTGGGAGGCGTGCGATCTGGTCGATGAGCACATCGGCGACCAGCCGGTCGCGCCCGTCGCGCCACGCATCGCCGTTCGCGCCGCCGAGTACGACCTGCCGGCAGGTCTCGTCGCGGCGCTCGACGTGCACCTGCGCGCCCATGCCGCCGGTGACCGCCTGCTCGATACGCTCACCGAGGTCGTCCGCATCCGCGCCGAGTCGGGCTGGCCGCCGCTCGCCTCTCCGATCGGCCAGATCCTCGCCTCGCAGGCGCTGCTCAACGTGCTCTCGGCGCGCCGCTACGGGACCGTGCTGGACGAGTTCCGGATGCTGGTCGAGGGCGCCTACGGCACCACGCCGGCCCCGATCGAGGAATCGGTCACCCGGGCGGTCTCGCTCGTCACCGGCAGCGGCGGCGGGCTCGGCGACGACCCACCGAGCGCCGAGGACGTGCGGGAAGCGGCGGAAGGGCTCGCGGCGAGCGAGGAGGACCTCGTCCTGCTCGCGATGTTCGGCCAGGAGGCCGAGACGCTCCTCCAGTCGATCCGCCAGCGCCACTCGCGCGAGACGTCGCTCCTGCTCGGTGACGTCGACGCGACGAGGGCCGAGCGCATTCGCGAGCTCGTCAAGATCGTGCAGGAATCCGGGGTCGGCGAGATCGAGATCGAGGACGAGGGGATGCGCGTCTCGGTGCGGCGGGCCGACGAGGTCGGCGCGGTGGCTGCACCGCTCGCTGCGATCCCGGAGGGAACCGACGTCGAGCTGCCGGGCCCGAGCCGGGCGACGATGCGCGTCGAGTCGCCGATGGTCGGGGTCTTCTACCGGTCGTCGTCGCCTGGAAGCCCCGCGTTCGTCGAGGTCGGAGATGTCGTCTCGGTCGGCCAGACGCTGTGCCTGCTCGAGGCGATGAAGCTCTTCAACGAGCTCAAGGCCGAGCAGGAGGGCCGCGTCAAGGCGATCCACGTCGAGAGCGGCCAGCCCGTCGAGTTCGGCCAGCTGCTCTTCGAGCTCGAGCCGGCCGATACCCAGCCGATCGTCTAGTGGTCGACCACTAACGATGTTCTCGCGTGTTCTTGTCGCGAATCGGGGTGAGATCGCGGTCAGGGTGATCCGTGCGCTCCACGAGCTCGGCGTCGAGGCCGTCGCCGTCTACTCGACGGCCGAGCGCGAGGCGATGCACGTCAAGATGGCCGACCAGGCGGTGTGCATCGGCCCGCCGTCTGCAGCGGACAGCTATCTGCGAATCCCGAACGTCGTTGCCGCCGCGGAAACGACGGGCTGCGAGGCCGTCCACCCGGGCTTCGGCTTCCTCTCCGAGAACCCCGCCTTCGTCCGTGCGTGCACCGAGAGCGGCCTCGTCTTCATCGGCCCACCGGCCGAGGTGATGGAGAAGACCGGCGACAAGGCGCGCGCGAAGGCCGAGATGCGTGCTGCCGGAGTACCGCTCGTTCCCGGTACCGAGGGCGTCGCGAGCCTCGCGGAGATCAAGATCGCAGCTGTCGAGCTCGGCTTCCCGGTGCTCCTCAAGGCGACGTCGGGCGGCGGTGGCAAAGGCATGCGCGTGGTCACGCGCGCCGAGGAGCTCGAGGCCGCCTACGGCGCCGCGAGCGCCGAGGCCGAGGCGTCGTTCGGCGACGGATCGCTCTACCTCGAGCGGGCGCTCGTGCCGGCCCGTCACGTCGAGATCCAGGTGCTCTGCGATACCCAGGGAGGCGTCCTCACGCTCGGAGAGCGTGAGTGCTCGATCCAGCGTCGCCACCAGAAGCTCGTCGAGGAGTCGCCGTCGATGGCTCTCACGCCCGAGACGCGCGAGGCGATGGAGGCGTCGGTGGAGCGTGCCTGCCGCCAGCTCGGGTACGTCAATGCGGGGACGTTCGAGTTCCTGCTCGGCCCCGACGGCGCACCGTCGTTCATCGAGGTCAACTGCCGGCTGCAGGTCGAGCACCCGGTGACAGAGATGACGACCGGCATCGACATCGTCCGCGAGCAGCTCCGCATCGCAGCGGGCGAGCCGCTCAGCGTGGCCGGCCGCGCGCCGCGCTCGGGCCATGCCATCGAGGTGAGGATCAACGCCGAGGATCCGCGACGCGACTTCGCGCCGGCAGCAGGAACGATCACGACGTTCCGACCGCCGCTCGGCCCGGGTGTGCGCGTCGACACGGCCGTGATCGAGGGTGCCGCGATCCCGCCGTTCTACGACTCGATGATCGCCAAGGTGATCGTCCACGACGACACCCGCGACGCTGCGATCGCCCGTGCGATCCGCGCGCTCGAGGAGCTCGAGGTCGAAGGCATCCCGACGACGCGTGACGTCGCGATCGACATCCTCCGCTCGGGGGAGTTCCGGGGAGGCGACTACTCGACCAGCTACCTTGCCGAGATGGAAGGCCTGCTGCCCTCGATGCTCCCGGAGACCCCGTGACCGTCGCCAAGGTCGGCCGGCGCCAGTCCCGCCGGACGGCGCTCTTCCTCCTCTATCAGTGGGATCTGACGGGCCAACCGATGGCGTCGCTGTACGACGGCACGCCCGACGACTTTGCGCTCCAGCTCGCCGAGGTCATTGCCGAGCGTGCGCCCGCGCTCGACGAGCGGATCACCGCCACTTCCGACGCCTGGAGTGCCGATCGGCTCGGTACGCTCGAGCGGAACATCCTGCGGATCGGCGTCTACGAGCTCGAGGAGGGAACCGTGCCTGCCGAAGTTGCGATCAACGAAGCGGTGGTGCTGGCGAAGCGGTATGCGACGGAAGATGCCGCCCGCCTCGTCAACGGCATCCTCGGCCGAATCGGTCGCGAGGCCGCAGCGTGAGCGCCAACGAGAGCCTCGGACGCGCGCAGGAGCTTGCCGAGCGGCTGCGCGCGAAGCTCGACGGCCTGGAGCGTCTTGCCGAGGCCGGCGACGTCGACGCGGCCGTGGACGACCTCGCCGAGATTGCGGAGCTCGCGAAGCAGATCGAGGCAGAGGTACAGCGGGCACGCGCGAGCGCGGATGCGGGCGCCTGACGCACTCCTCGCGCTCGCGGAGGAGTACGTCGCCGGGATCGAGCTGACATCCGACCTCGGCGACCAGCGTGCGTCGATGCGCTACGCCCTCGAGGGTGGCAAGCGGATCAGAGCGGTCATCTGCCTTGCAACGGCCGAGGCGGCCGGAGCGGAGCCGGAGGCGGCGCTGCCGGCGGCGGGCGCGCTCGAGCTCGTGCACGCCTTCTCGCTCGTGCACGACGATCTCCCGGCGCTCGACGACGACGACGAGCGCCGCGGGCGTCCGAGCGCGCACCGGGCCTTCGACGAGGGGATTGCCCTGCTCGCCGGCGATGGGCTGCTCGTGGAGGCCTTCCGGCTCGTGCTGAGCTACCCGGACGCCGGTGCGGCGATCGAGCTCGCCGAGGCGACGCTCGGGATGATCGGCGGCCAGTACCTCGACATCACGGGCGCCGATGACGATCTGGCCGAGCTCCACCGCCTCAAGACAGGAAGGCTGTTCGCCGCATCGGTGGGCCTCGGAGTCCGCGTCGCCGGCGTCCCGGCGGTCGATCAGACCCCCTGGCGTGCGTTCGGGGAGGAGCTCGGGCTCGTCTTCCAGATCGTCGACGACGTGCTCGACGGCGACGGCTACGCCGAGAGGCTCGGGCCCGAGGCGGCGCGCTCGCTCGCGCAAGACGCGGCCGACCGGGCCTACGCCGCCCTCGACGCTATTCCGGCGGACACGTCAGTCCTGCGTGCGATCGTCGAGAGCCTGGTCGTCCGCACCGCATAGCGCCTGGTTGCCGGCCCGCGCAAGAGTCTTTGTGTCGAATCAACACAAAGACTCAATACGTCCGTGCGGTGCAGCCCCCAGTGGCGCGCCGAACAGCTTGTGTTGAATCAACACAATGTCTTGCCGTCCTTCGGGGACGTGGCCCTGCGGAGGATCGAGATGGCTCCGGACGGGAGGTGCTCTGTCGCGACGCGGTCGATCGACCAGCCGTCGCCGGTAGCTCGCTCGAAGAACGCTGCCGAGTGCCGGCGTCCCGGATCGGCGATCACGACCGTGGCATCAGCGGAGGTGGCTGCGGCGAGCACGGCTAGCAGTGGCAGAGCGTTTCGCTCCTCGTAGAGGACATCCGCGGCCAGAAGGACATCGAATCCCGAGATGCCCGGCGGCGGCGCATGCCAGTCCACGAGCGCCGTAGCAACCTGGAGGCCGTTCAACGCGGCATTCCGAGCCACGAGCTCGAGCGCCTCGGGCGCCCAGTCGGTCGCCACCACCTCCGCGCCCGCGAGGGCCGCCGCAAACGACGGCAACGCCAACCCGCAACCGATCTCGAGAACGCGGAGGCCGGAAAGACCGAGCTCCGCCACATGGTCGGCGAGCGCGAGCCCGCTCGGCCACAACTCGGCCCAGTACGGCAGGAACTCGTCCACCGCAAACCGATCCTCGTCGATCAGGCTCTCCGGGTCGTCGGGACGAGTGATCAGCAGCTCGCGGCCACCGATCCCGATGCGCTCCTCTCGCATGCGGCTAGCCTGCCAGGACGATGAAAAAGCGGCTCGACGTTCTGCTCGTGGAGCGAGGGCTCGCGGAGACGCGTAGCCAGGCGCAGGCTCTCGTGATCGCCGGGCTCGTGCCGGGCTACGACAAGCCGGGGACGCAGCTCGACGAGTCGGTTGCGCTCGAGGTCGAGCGGCCGCCGCGCTTCGTCTCGCGCGGCGGCGAGAAGCTCGCGCACGCGCTCGAGCTGATGCCGCTCGACCCGGCCGGGAAGGACTGCCTCGACGTTGGGGCGTCAACGGGAGGATTCACCGACTGCCTCCTGCAGGCGGGCGCCGCTCGCGTGATCGCGCTCGATGTCGGCTACGGGCAGCTGCACCCACGGTTGCGCTCGGACGACCGGGTCACCGTCCTCGAGCGCGTCAACGCGCGGCACGTCGCGAGCCTTCCGTTCCCGCCGGAGGTCGTCGTCTGCGATGTCTCGTTCATCTCCGTCAAGACGGCGTTGCCGCCACTTCTGCGCCTCGCCGCTCCCGGCTGGCAGGCGCTCGTGCTCGTGAAGCCGCAGTTCGAGGCCGGCCGTGCCGACACGCCGAAGGGTGTCGTGCGCGATCTCGAGGTGCGCCGGCGCGTCCTGCGTGATGTCTGTGCGTCTGCGGCAACGTGGGGCTCACGGGTGCTCGGAGTCGTAGACTCCGGTCTCCCCGGCCCCAAGGGTAACCGGGAGTTCCTCGTCCACCTGACCGATAGCCGGGAGCCGACCGACCCTGATGAGCTCGACCGCTGGATCGACGATGCCGTCGGCTGACCGCGTCACGCGGGCCGCAGTGGTGCTGCACGGCCGCCCGGAGGCGCTCGGCACGGGCGTGCAGCGGCTCGAAGCCGTTGCCGCGGCGCAGGGTGTGGATCTCGTGATGACGGGGGACGGCAGTGTGACGCCGCCGACCGACGTTCAGGTTGCGATCGTGCTCGGCGGCGACGGGACGATGCTGCGTGCGCTGCACACGTTCCTCGGCACGAACATCCCGGTGATCGGCGTGAACTACGGCCGGGTCGGGTTCCTCAGCGCCATTCCCCGCGACGAGCTCGAGCAGGGAGTGGCGCGCGTGTTCGCCGGCGGGCTCGAGCCCGTCGAGCTCGCAACCCTCGACGTCGAGGCGGGCGGGACGCGGCACGTCGCCGTCAACGACGCCGTCGTCACGAGCGGCGAGCTCGGGCGAATGGTCGAGCTCGAGTGGTCGATCGGCGGCGAGGACTTCGGCCGCGTCCCCTGCGACGGCCTCATCTGCTCGACCCCGTCCGGCTCGACGGCGTACAACCTCTCGAACGGCGGGCCGGTGCTGATGTGGGGCCTCGACGCAATGGCGCTGACGTTCGTCGCCCCGCACGACCTGCGCGCCCGGCCGTTCGTCGTCCCGCGCGGCCACGATCTTCACGTCTGGAACCGGACGCCGGCCGTCGGTTGTGCCGTGCTCGTCGACGGCCATCGGGTCGCCGACGCCGGGCCGGAGGAGCGAGTCTCGATCGGCCTCGGCGAGCAGCGGTCGCTCCTCGGGACGCTGCCCGAGGCGACGTTCGTGCGTCGGTACCGGCAGAGCTTCGGCAGCGGCTGAACAGGCCTCAACCCGTTCTGCCGAATCGGGACAGGTGTGCGCCGCGCGCCGCCGGTCTACCATCAGCACGATGCTCCGACGCCTCCGGATCGAGAATCTCGTCCTCATTCGTGAGGCGGAGCTCGAGCTGACCGCCGGGCTCAACGTGTTGAGCGGCGAGACCGGGGCGGGCAAGACGATCTTCGCCCAGGCGATCGGCCTGTTGCTCGGCGTCAAGGGCGATGCCGGCGCTGTTGGCCCGACGGCGAGCGAGGCGTACGTCGAGGCGGAGTTCGATGTGCCCGACGGATTCTTCGACGAGAGCGGTGCGGAGGCGCTTGCGGAGCTACGACCCGAGGATGAGCCGGGGCTCATCCTGGCGCGTCGCGTGTTCGGAGACGGCCGCACACGGGCGTACGCGTGGGGCCGTGCGATCGCGCGAGAGGATCTCGCCGGAGCGTCGGAGCGCCTGATCTCGATGTCGGGTCAGTTCGAGCAGCGGCGCCTCGCGCGTCCGGCGTACCAGCTCGACGTGCTGGATGCCTTCGTCGGACCGGAGCAGGCCGAACGCCGAAGCCGGTCGCGGCTTGCGTGGAGAGCACTCACTAGAGCCCGGCGCCACCACGAGGAGATCGCGCGTGATTCGGGTGCGGCTGCTGCGAGGATCGAGGCACTGCGCGATCTCGTCGAGCGCACCGAGGGCCTGCAGCGAGGCGAGGAGGAGGTGCTCCGCGCCGAGCGCGACCGCATGCGCCACTCGACCGATCTCGCGGAGGGTGCAGCGCGCGCCACGGCCGCGATCTCGCCCGAAGACGGAGACGGCGCGGCCTCGCTCGCGGCAGCAGCCGAGCGCGCGCTCGAGCCGCTGGCGCGCCTTGCCCCGGAGCTCGAAGGCCCCGCCGCGGAGCTGCGGGAGCTGACCGTGCGCCTGAGCGAGGTCGGGAGCGACCTGCATCGGTTCGTCGCCACCCTCGAGGCCGATCCGGAGCGTCAGGAGCAGGTCGAGGCGCGTCTCGACCTGATCGCGGAGCTGCGGCGTCGCTTCTCGGCTCAGACGCTGGAGGAGCTCATCGATCGCCGTGAGAGTGCCGTCGCGGATCTCGATGCGCTCGACGGCGGCCTCGACCCGCTGGCCGCGTCAGCAGCCGAGCTCGAACGCGCCGAGGCGGAGCTCGACACCGCGGCCGCCGCTCTCACCAGCGCCCGTACGGCCGCGATCGAGCCGTTCGCCGCCGCGGTTGCCGAGAATCTCGAAGGCGTTGGCATGGGGGAGGGCGAGTTCCGGGTCGAGCTCCGCGAGCGGGAGCCGGGTCCGAGTGGACGCGACGAGGCCGTCTTCCTGATCCGGCCGAACCCCGGCATGCCCTTCGGCCCCGTCGCCGACACGGCCTCGGGCGGCGAGCTCTCGCGGGTGGCGCTTGCGCTCGCCGTCGTCGCGGGAGGAGAGACGCTCGTGTTCGACGAGATCGACGCCGGCATCGGTGGCGTCACGGCGCATCGCGTCGCCGAGACGTTGAACCGCCTCGCCGCGCGCGCTCAGGTAATCACGATCACCCACCTACCGCAGATCGCGAACGTCGCGGCGAGGCACTTCCGGGTCGAGAAGGTGCCGGGCGATCCCACCCAGACGGTGATCGAGGAGCTCTCGGCGGCGGAGCGCCGCACGGAGCTCGAGCGCATGCTCGGGGGTGAGGAGTTCCTGAGCGCGATCGCTGCCGAGCCCGAGCAATGACCGACGTCGTCGGAACGGCGAGGCTCGGCCGACGGACAAAGGATCTCGTCAAGCGGCTTCGTCCGGGTGATCTCGCGATCATCGACCACCTCGACCTCGACCGCGTCTCGGCCGAAGAGCTCGTCGAGTCCGGTGTGCGCGCCGTCGTCAACGTCGCGCCGTCCACCTCCGGTCGCTTCCCGAATCCCGGCCCGCTCGAGCTCGTGCGTGCCGGCGTCTGCCTCGTCGATGCGACGCCCGGCAACAACCTGTTCGACGAGGTCGTCGAGGGCGAGACGGTGACCGTTCGGGCGGGAAGCCTGTGGCGCAACGGGACCCGGCTCGCCGAGGGTGTGGAGCTCACCGAGCACTCTCTCGTGCTTGCGCTCGCCGACCAGCAGAGCCGCGTCACAGAGGCACTCAAGGCCTTCGCCGACAACACGCTGCGCCACCTCCGCGACGAGGGCAAGCTCCTCGCCGACGGGATCGACTTCCCGCCGCTCCAGACGCGGTTCCGGGATCGCCACGCCGTCGTCGTTGCCCGCGGGCCTGGCTACAAGAGCGACCTCAGGATCGTTCGCCCTTATATCCGCAACTTCAAGCCCGTTCTCGTCGCGGTCGACGGCGGGGCCGACGCGCTTCTCGAGATCGGCCTCAAGCCACACGTGATCGTGGGGGACTTCGACTCGGCCTCCGACGCTGCGCTCAAGACCGGCGCCGAGCTACTCGTGCATGCATATGCCGATGGGCGAGCGCCCGGGGCGGACCGGCTGACGGCGCTCGGGCTCGCGTACTCGACCGTGGCCGCGCCAGGCATCAGCGAGGACATCGCGCTCCTCCTCGCGCACGAGCGTGGCGCCGAGCTGATCGTGGCGGTCGGCACCCACTTCAACCTCGTCGAGTTCCTGGAGCGAAACCGCGCCGGGATGGCGTCGACGTTCGTCACGCGCCTGAAGGTCGGTGAGTCGCTCGTCGATGCGAAGGGCGTCTCGCGGCTCGTCGCGCCGCGCGTCGGGATCTGGCCGCTCGTCACGTTCGCCGTCGCCGGCCTGACAGCCGTCGTTGTGGCCGTGCTCGTCTCGCCCGCGCTTCGGAACGTGATCCAGTCGCTCGGACGCTCGATCGGCAACGCCCTCGGCCTGTAGATCTGCGTCGGAGCCCGGCTGAAGCCTGGCACCTACACTCCTCTCATGTTCGACCTCCGCTACCACGTCGCGTCCCTGACGGCCGTCTTCGTCGCTCTCGTGATCGGGATCCTCGTGGGCGTCGGCCTCTCCGGAAAGGGCTTCGTCAACGACGCGGAGCGTGCCAACCTGACGGGCCAGATCGCCGATCTGCGGCACCAACGCGACGTCGCCAAGGAGTCGCTCGATGCTGCGAGTCGCGGTGCCAAGGCGCTCGACGACTTCGCCGACGCCGCGTATCCGAGCGTTGTCCCGGGACGACTCGAGGGAAAAAAGATCGCCGTGCTCTTCGTCGGCCCCGTCGACCAGGGCGTCTCGTTTGCCGTTGCGAAGGGGGTGGCTGACGCGGGAGGCACTGTCGTCCGCACACGCTCGATCAGCGTCCCGCTCGACGGGAAGGCGATCCAGGAAGGGCTGAGGGGCGATCCGGCGTTCCGCAGCTACCTCGGCGCTGATCGCACCGGCGAGCTCGGCGCTGCACTGGCGAAGGAGCTTGCGGCAGGAGGCAAGACGCCGCTGTGGGACGCTCTCGGCAAGATCATCGTCCAGGAGCGCGAAGGCTCGGCGACCCCGTCCGCCGACGCGGTGGTCGTCGTCCGCTCGGCACAGCCGCAACGGGGCCTCACGAAGACGTTCCTCGCCGGCATGTACAGCGGGCTCGCCCGCTCGGGGGTACCGGCTGTCGGCACCGAGGGATCCGGTACCTCTCGGAGCGCGATCCCCGCCTTCGCGCTCGCGGGCCTATCGACCGTCGACTCCGTCGACACCTCGGCGGGCCGGCTCGGCCTCGTCCTGCTTCTCGCCGGTGCCGAGCCCGGCAGCTACGGCGTCCGGGAGACGGCCGGGGACGGCGTGCTTCCCTCGATTCCATCGGTCCAAACGCCGGGGTGAACGACGAGCCGAGCGAGCGGTTGGCGGTCCTGATCGCGGCCCGGGACGAGGAGGGGAGAATCGCCCACACCGTCGCCGGGCTTCGCGAGCAGTTCCCCGACGCCCTGATCGTCGTCGCCGACGACGGCTCGCGTGATGCGACCCCCGATCGGGCCGAGGACGCCGGAGCCCGCGTGATCAGGCTGCAACGCCTGGGCAAGGGTCAGGCGCTGACGCTGGCCGAGCGGCAGCTCGAGCCTGGCCCGCTCCTGCTCTGCGATGCCGACCTCCGCGGCGACCTGCGCCCGCTCGTCGAGTCCGAGGCGGAGCTCGCGATCGCCGCCTTCGCGGCCAGGGTGGGCGGTGGCCTCGGCCTCGCGAAATCGGCGGCGCGGCTGCTGATCAGGCTGCGGTGCGGGCTTGCACCTCGTGAGCCGCTGTCCGGGCAGCGCCGTTTGACGGCCCGCGCCCGCGCCGTGGTTTTCCCCGTCGCGATGGGCTTCGGCGTCGAAACGCGGATGACGATCGATGCGGTCCGCGCCGGGCTCACGGTGCAAGAGGTCGAGCTCGACCTCGAGCATCGTGCGACCGGTCGCGATGTACGCGGGTTCGCACA
This sequence comes from uncultured Thermoleophilia bacterium, assembly GCA_963799575.1. Lineage (GTDB taxonomy): Bacteria > Actinomycetota > Thermoleophilia > Gaiellales > Gaiellaceae > Gaiella. The sequence goes on along the minus strand of CAWCXK010000004.1, from coordinate 246,259 downwards.
TCGGGGCCGCCAGCTCGCCGACCTTGCACTCGCGTGTGGCCCGCAGGCCGTCAACTACCGGGGGCTCCGCCTGCCGCTCGTCGGTGCGGCGATCGGGCTGGCGGTCCCTGCCGTTGCGCCCGTCGCGGCGATCGGGCTCGCCGACGACCTCTGGAGCGGGCCGGAACGCGGGTTCCGCGCCCATCTGACACGGGGGCCGACGACGGGGACGCTGAAGCTCGTCGGCATCCCGCTGTACGCTCTCGCCCGGACGCGTTCGCCGTCGGGCGCGCTCCTCGTGGGTCTTGCCGCGAACGCCGTCAACCAGCTCGACACGCGCCCCGGCCGTGCTCTCAAGGCGTTCGCGGTCGGTGCACTGCTCCTCGGTCGAGCGCCGCGGCGCGGCCTTGCGGCGGCCGTCCTGATCGCCCCGTACGATCTGAAGGAGATGGCGATGCTCGGAGACGCAGGATCAAACGCCCTCGGCGCCGTGCTAGGTTTCTCTTCCGTGGAGCTGCTCACGGGACGGAGTCGGTGGGGCGCGATCGGAGCGCTCTCGCTCCTGACCCTCATCGGCGAGCGGCGCTCGCTCGGTGCCGTGATCGAGGCGACGCCCGTGCTTCGCGAACTCGACCGGCTCGGTAGAGCCTCATGACCGAGCACCAGACGAAATACGTCTTCGTCACCGGCGGCGTTGTCTCCGCCCTCGGCAAGGGAATCGTCGCCGCATCGCTCGGCCGACTGCTGAAGTCTCGCGGCCTCCGGGTGCAGGCGCAGAAGTTCGACCCGTACCTGAACGTCGACCCCGGCACGATGAGCCCGTTCCAGCACGGCGAGGTGTTCGTGACCGAGGACGGCGCCGAGACCGACCTCGACCTCGGCCACTACGAGCGCTTCATCGACGAGAACCTCTCGCGCAACTCGAGCCACAGCGCGGGCGCGATCTGGGAGACCGTGCTCCGCAAGGAGCGCAAGGGCGACTACCTCGGCGCCACGGTGCAGGTCATTCCGCACATCACGAACGAGATCAAGGCACGGATCAAGCGGGGCGCTCAGGCGCAGCCTGCCGACGTCGTCATCTCCGAGATCGGCGGCACGGTCGGCGACATCGAGTCGCTGCCGTTCCTCGAGGCCATCCGTCAGTTCCGGCGTGAGGTCGGCCAGGAGAATGTGCTCTACCTCCACGTTACCCTGGTGCCGTTCATCGAGGCAGCCGGGGAGCTGAAGACCAAGCCGACGCAGCACTCGGTCAACGAGCTGCGTCGCATCGGTATCCACCCGGACATCGTCGTGTGCCGCTCGCGCGACGTGCTCTCGGACGACATTCGCGAGAAGATCGCGCTGTTCGCCGATGTCGACGCGAAAGCCGTGATCGGCTCGCCCGACGTTCCCGACGTCTACCTGATTCCCGAGTTTCTGCAGCGCGAGGGGCTCGACGCGCTCGTGTGCGAGCGACTCGGCCTCGACGCCCCTCCCGCTGTGCTCGGGGAGTGGAAGGATCTCACCGACCTGATCGTCGACCGGCGCGAGAACGTCGAGATCGCGCTCGTCGGCAAGTACGTCAAGCTGCACGACGCCTACCTCTCCGTGCACGAGGCGCTGAAGCACGCCGGCATGCACCAGGGGGCGAAGGTGCACGTGCGCTGGTTCGATTCCGAGAACATGACCTACGAGGAGGCTGTCGAGGAGCTCGAGACTGCGGACGGGGTTCTGGTGCCCGGTGGGTTCGGCTCACGCGGGTGGGAAGGGAAGATCCTCGCGTGCCAGGTGGCGCGCGAGCAGGGCATCCCGTACCTCGGGATCTGCCTCGGCATGCACGTCGCCGTGTCGGAGTTCGCGCGGCACATGTGCGGTCTCGAAGGCGCAAACTCGACCGAGATGGACCCGGAGACGCCGTACCCGGTCATCGACCTGCTGCCCGAGCAGAAGGAGATCGAGGACCTCGGCGGCACCATGCGCCTCGGTGCCCAGGCGGTCGAGCTCGGCGAGGGAACACGCACCCGCGAGATCTACGGCGAGGCGACGATCCACGAGCGCCATCGGCACCGGTACGAGGTCAACAACCAGTTTCGCGACCAGCTCGTGCAGCACGGGCTCGTCGTCTCGGGCACGTTCCAGGAGGGACGGCTCGTCGAGATCGTCGAGCTGCCAGAGCATCCCTGGTTTGTCGCGAGCCAGTTCCACCCCGAGTTCAAGTCGCGCCCGACGCGGCCGGCGCCGCTCTTCCGCGGGTTCGTCGGCGCCGCCCTCGAGCGCGCGCGGGCCCGGGCCGGCGTCGCCGTCGAGGCCGCACGCTGAGCGACGTTCTCAGCCTGTTCCTCGAGCTCTGCGCGATCCCGAGCCCGCCGGGGCAGGAGCGGGCCGTCGCCGACCGGGTGATCGCCGAGCTCGATGACATCGGCCTCGCGTGGGACGAGGACGGTGCCGGAGCTGTCGTCGGCTCGACGGTGGGGAACATCCTGTGCCGGCTCCCCGGGCGGAGCGGGGAGGGAACGCCGATCTTCCTCTGCGCGCACCTCGACACCGTTCCTCCAGCGGGGCCGCTCGAGCCCGTGGTCGACGAGTCAGGCATCGTGCGGAATGCGGGTGGCACCATCCTCGGGGCGGACGACAAGTCCGCCGTCGTCGTGATGCTCGAGGCTGCGCGTCGGATCGTCGCCGAAGGTCGGCCGCATGCCGGCGTCGAGCTGCTCTTCACGCCGAAGGAAGAGGTTGGATTGCTCGGCGCATACGCGTTCGAGCGGACGCGGCTCGAAGCGCAACTCGGGTACGTCTACGACCAGGCAGCGCCGATCGGCGAGATCATCCTCGGCGCGCCGACGCAGAAGGCGATTGCGGCGCGGTTCCACGGACGGGCCGCCCACGCCGGGATGTATCCGGAGGAGGGTCGGTCGGCCATCCTCGCCGCCGCCCGCGCGATCGCCGAGATGCGGCTCGGGCGGATCGACGACCAGTCGAGTGCGAACGTCGGCGTGATCAGCGGCGGCACGGCACGCAACATCGTCCCCGAGTGGTGCTCCTTCGATGCCGAGGCGCGCTCACGCGACCCGAGGACGGTCGGCATCCTCGTCCAGGAGATGCTCGACGCGATCGGCTTCGCTGCGAGCACGTCCGACTGCACGGCCGAGACCGAGATCGAGGACACCTACCACGGGTACACGTTCACGCTCGACGAGCCTGCCGTCCGGCTGGCCGCGGAGGGCTTGCGGCGCGCCGGCTACGTGCCGACGACGGCCTTCTCGGGCGGGGGCGCCGACGCGAACGTCTTCAACGAGCGGGGCCTCCCCTGCGTGAACCTCGCCAACGGGATGATCGACATCCACACGGCGGACGAGCGGATCGCGGTCGCCGACCTGGACGCCATGGTCGAGGTGACGTTGGCCATCGTCGAGGCGGCACAGGAGCCGTGAGGTGACGTTGACCCTGCGCTGGGGGACGGTCACCGCCGTCACCCAGCGGCTCAACGACATCATCCGCTGCGACGTCGACGAGAGCCCGTGCATCGCGTACCCGCGACAGACAGGCGCGGTGGAGGTCGGTGACACCGTCCTCGTCAACACGCAAGGACGTGACCTCGGCCTCGGCTCGGGTGGCTTCGACGTCGTCTACGCAAACCTGACCCGGGGCCTCGGGCTGCCGCCGGCGCTATCGGCGCACGTGATGGCACTCCCCTACACGCCGGGGCAGTCCGCCGTGGCGTGCGTCGAGGAGCACGATGTGCTCGCGGAGGATCTCGAAGGGCTTCCGGTCGTGTGCTGCGGCTTGCACAGCCAGCTGGCACCCGTGGTCGCCGGCATCGGCGCGGGTGTGCGCATCGCGTACGTGCAGCTCGCCGGCGGCGCCCTGCCGGTAGCGCTGTCGGACACCGTGCGCCTGCTCAAGGCGAGGCAACTGCTCGACACGGCCGTTGCCGTCGCACCGTGCTTCGACGGCGACGTGCAGACGCTGTCACCCGCCTCTGCGCTCGCCTGGGCGAAGGCGAAAGGGTTCGGTGTTGTCGTGTGCGGCATCGGGCCGGGGATCGTCGGCAGCGGCTCTTCGCTCGGGCACGGCGGCCTGGCGGTGTCCGACGCGGCGAACGCCGCGGCCGCCCTTGGTGGTCGGGCCATCGTTGTCGTGCGGTACTCGGGCCGTGACCCGCGCGACCGCCATGGCGGCGTGTCGCATCACACGCGTTCGGCGCTCCGGCTCATCCTCGGCGACCGTGAGATCGCGTGGCCATCGGGCCTCGAGCGCGACGCGGCGCTCGGGGAGGTGGTCGAGATGGACGTCGACGGCTGGCGCGAGGTCTGCGCGAACCTCTCGTTGATTCACATGGGCCGCCTCGCCGACGACGATCCGTGGTTCTTTGCCGCGGCGTTCGCCGCGGGTCGGCACGCGCGCTCGATCGTCCGATGATGGACGAGCGGCGGCTCGGCCCCGTCATCGGCCTCGGGACGTACGGGACATTCCTCGACGACGAGGGGCTTGCGGCAGACGTCGTTGGAGCCGCGCTCGGTGCGGGCACGACCGTGTTCGACTCGTCTCCCATGTACGGCGCTGCGGAGGCATCGCTCGGCAGCGCCCTTCGGGGTCGTCGCTCGGCCGGGGTTGTGGCGACGAAGATCTGGGCCGACTCGGTCGCGGAGGGCAAGGCGCAGTACGCGGCGCAGCTGCGTGCCTTCGGTCGGGTCGAGATCGAGCAGATCCACAACCTCGCGGCCTGGCGTGAGCAGCTGCCCTGGCTCGAGGCTGAGCGCGCCGAGGGGAGGATCGAGAGGCTAGGTGTCACGCACTGGGATGCCGGCCGGTTCGGCGAGCTCGAGCAGGCGCTCCGCACCCGCCGGTTCGACACCGTGCAGATACCGCTCAACCCACTCGAGCGGGAGTGCGAGGCGCGGATCCTGCCGCTCGCCGAGGAGCTCGGGGTGGCGGTGATCGTGATGCGGCCGCTCGGTGGTGCCGGAGCGGCGCTGCTCGGGCGCGAGCCGCCAGCGGGCGCGCTCGAGCCCCTGCGTGGCTTCGGCGTCGAAACCTGGGCGCAGGCCCTTCTCAGCTGGTGTCGGGCCGATTCGCGCGTCGATCTGCTGATTCCCGCGACGTCGAAGCCGGCCCGCGCGGTCGAGAACGCCGCCGCCGGATCCGGCCCTCTGTTCGGGCTCGACGAGCGAAGGCTCGTCGAACGCCTGGCAGGCGCGTAGCGCCTCGTTATTCCGTCTGCCAGGCGCTGATCCGGGCATTCCTGCATCCGGGGGCGGGAGCCGCAACGGGACACGGACGGGCGCGACGGCGGCGTCGGACCGCGCTGCCCTTGCCGATCACGACGGACGCAGGGCGGCGTCCTTCCTGTATCGTCCGGCCGCGATGCGGATCGGAGTTGCCAGGGAGATCAAGCAGCGTGAGTATCGCGTCGCACTCACGCCCGCAGGCGCGCTCGAGCTCGTTCAGCGCGGACACGAGGTCACCGTCGAGCAGGACGCCGGCATCGGGTCGGGCTTCACCGACGGCGCCTACACGGCCGTCGGGGCGCGTATCGCACCGGTCGACGAGGTGTGGAGCTCGGCAGAGCTGCTCCTGAAGGTAAAGGAGCCGATCGCAGAGGAGTACGGCCGCCTCCGCGAGGATCTCACCCTCTTCACGTACCTGCACATCGCCGCCGACGAGCCGTTGACGAGGGCCTTGCTCGAGTCAGGCATCACCGGCATTGCGTACGAGACGGTCGAGACTTCCAGCCGGCACCTGCCGCTGCTCGCGCCGATGAGCGAGGTCGCGGGCCGGCTCGCGCCGCAGATGGGCGCCTGGTCGCTCGAGAAGGCGCATGGAGGCCGTGGCATCCTGCTCGGTGGTGTCCCCGGCGTTCCTCCGGCGAAGGTCGTCATCCTCGGCGGAGGTGTCGTCGGGCTCAACTCCGCGATCATCGCCATCGGCATGCAGGCCGACGTATGGGTGCTCGACAAGTCGGTCGAGCGGATGCGTGACCTCGAGATCGCGCTCGACGGCCGCGTCACGCTCGCGATGTCGAACCGCCTCCAGATCGAGGAGATCCTCGTCGACGCCGACATGGTGATCGGCGCCGTCCTGGTTCCCGGCGCGGTGGCACCCAAGCTCGTGACCCGCGAGATGCTCGGGTTGATGCGACCCGGCGCGGTGCTCGTCGACGTTGCGATCGACCAGGGTGGCTGCTTCGAGACCTCCCATGCCACGACCCACGACAACCCGGTGTTCGAGGTCGACGGGGTCATCCACTACTGCGTCGCGAACATGCCGGGCGCTGTTCCCGTCACGTCGACGAAGGCGCTGACGAACGTGACGCTGCCCTATGTCGAGGCGATTGCCGACAAGGGCGTGGCGCGGGCGATCGCCGAGGACGGCGCTCTCGCGAAGGGCGTCAACGTGGTCGGCGGCAAGGTCACGTACGAGGCGGTCGCACAGGCCCATGGCCTGCCGTACACGCCGCTCGGCGACGCGATCAGCGCGCCGTAGAGGCTTGATGCGCAACGTGGTCGGCGTCAACGTCGCGGTCGGAGCGAGGGACGCACCCTCCTGACGCGACGCGGGCACTTCGACGTCTGGGGCCTCCCCGGCTGCGAGGTCGATGCGGGTGAGTCACTTCTCTCTGCCGCCCATCGCGAGGTGCGCAAGGAGACGGGCCTCGAGGTTCGGATCGAGCGCACTTCGCCGCGCCGAACGCGGCGCACGAGATCTCCCACGAGGTCGCGCTCGGTCGAGCCGCGCGCAGAGGTGAGGTCAGCCCTTGTCGGCCTTCGGTGCCGGGCGCTTGGCGGGTGAGATCTTGACGACTGCGAACGTCACGGCAGCCGAGAGCGTGAGGATCGCCAGCACGTAGAACAACAACTCGATAAGCCCGAGAACCGTTTGCATGTCGTGCGTAGACTACCGGCATGCCGCGGGCCTGCGTGATCGTGCTCGATGCCGTTGGCGCGGGTGAGTTGCCGGATGCTGCCGAGTGGGGGGATGAGGGCTCGGACACGCTCGGGAATGTCGCTCGCGCCGTCGGGGGCCTCGACCTGCCCAATCTCGAGGCGCTCGGGCTCGGGAACATCGAGCCGCTCGAGGGGTGCCCGCCGCAGCCCGGTGCACCGGCGATTGCGGGGCGCCTGGTCGAGCGTTCGAAGGGGAAGGACACGACGGCGGGTCACTGGGAGATGATGGGCGTGGTCACCGCCGTCCCGTTCCCGACCTATCCGTACGGGTTCCCCGACGAGGTAATCGATCCGTTCATGAACCGCACCGCCCGCGGTGTCCTCTGCAACAAGCCTGCCTCTGGAACCGAGGTGATCCAGGAGTACGGCGAGGAGCACCAGAAAACCGGCAAGTGGATCGTCTACACCTCCGCCGACTCGGTGTTCCAGATCGCCGCGCACGAGGAGACGATCCCGCTCGAGGAGCTGTACGACGCCTGCCGGGCCGCGCGCGAGATCCTCACGGGCAAGCACGCCGTCGGCCGCGTCATCGCCCGACCGTTCCTCGGAGCACCGGGTCGCTATGAGCGCACGACGAATCGGCATGACTTCTCGCTCGAGCCGCGCCGGCCGAACTACCTGTCGGCGATCCGGGATGCCGGTCACAGGACGTACGGCGTCGGCAAGATCAGCGACATCTTCGCCGGCTGTGACATCGACGAGTCCTTCCCGACGAAGTCCAACGTGGACGGCATCAACCGCACGATCGAGCTGCTCGAGAACGTCGACGAGGGCTTCGTCTTCACGAACCTCGTCGAGACCGACCAGCTCTGGGGCCATCGCAACGACCCCGTGAACTTTCACCGCTGCCTTCAGGACTTCGACAGCCGGCTGCCGGACATTCTCGAAACGCTCCGCGAGGGCGATCTGCTCATCATCACGTCGGACCACGGCTGCGACCCCACGACGCCGTCGAGCGACCACTCGCGCGAGCATGCGATGCTGCTCGCCTATGCGGCTGGGCGGAACGCTGCCGGCCGGATTCACGAGGGCGGTGAGTTCGGTGACGTCGGTGCGACGGTGTCTGCATGGCTCGGTGCGAAGCATCCGGGCAAGGGCGCGCCGGGCTCGCCGATCATCGAGCGATGAGACTCGACGACCCCGAGGTCGTTCGCGTGCAATACGAGAGCGAGGCGGGGCTCGAGACGCGGCGTTCAATCTACGAGAATGCCGAGGGCGAGGATGCGCGAGAGGTCACGTTCCGGGCGATCGCCGCGGTTCATCCGCGCAGAGTCCTCGAGGTTGGAGCAGGGCCGGGCGAGCTGAGCGCCCGGATCGCGGCGGAGCTCGGGGCGGCGGTGGTCGCGGTGGACACATCCGAGCGGATGGTCGAGCTCGCCCAAGCCCGCGGCGTCGATGCCCGGGTCGGCGACGTTCAGGAGCTTCGGTTCGCGGACGGATCGTTCGACACGGTCGTTGCGGCGTGGATGCTCTACCACGTGCCCGACCTCGACCGAGGGCTCGGGGAGATCGCTCGCGTGCTCTCCGGCGGCGGACACCTCGTCGCCGTGACGAACTCGGAGCTGCATCTCGAGGAGGCACGCGCGTACGCGGGCGTGAGCATGGTGGGCCATCTGCCCTTCAACCGCAGCAACGGTGAGGAGATCCTCTCCCGGCACTTCGCCTCGGTGGAGCGGATCGACGTTGACGGGTGGGTGACGTTCCCGGACTCGGAGTCGATTCGGCGCTACGTGCGGTCGATGATCACGGCGGGGGAGAGCGCCGGCCGTGTCCCGGACGACATCGGCCCGGTGCGGGCTGGAGTGCGCGTGACCATCCTCGTGGCCGGGTGCGCATGAGCGGCACCCACGGCGCCACGTGAGGCGCTCTGTTACAAACGGGCCGATGATCCGACCTGCCGACCTGATCGAACGGAAGCGCAACGGCGAGGAGCACGCCCCGGAGGACGTGGCCGAGCTCATCCTCGCCTACGCGCGCGACGAGGTGCCGGACTACCAGATGGCCGCCTGGTGCATGGCCGTCTACTTCAAGGGCCTCACCGCTGCCGAGACGTTCGCGCTGACCGACGCGATGATCCGCTCCGGCGACACGCTCGACTTCGGCACCGCACTCGGGCGCAAGGTCGTCGACAAGCACTCGACGGGCGGAGTGGGCGACAAGACGTCGATCTCGGTCGGCCCGATCGTCGCTGCCTGCGGCGTGCCGCTCGGAAAGATGAGCGGGCGCGGGCTCGGGCACACCGGCGGCACGCTCGACAAGCTCGAGTCGATCCCCGGGTTCAGAGTCGAGCTGACAATCGACGAGATGGTGGCCCAGCTGCGTGACATCGGCGTCGCGATCGTCGGCCAGAGCGCGACCCTCGTGCCGGCCGACAAGAAGCTCTACGCGCTGCGGGATGTCACCGCAACCGTCGACATCATGCCGCTGATCGCATCGTCGATCATGTCCAAGAAGATCGCCGCCGGTGCCGACGCGATCGTCCTCGACGTGAAGGTCGGCGACGGCGCCTTCATGAAGACGGTCGCCGAAGCGCGGGTGCTAGCGGAGGAGATGATCGAGCTCGGCCGCCGCGCCGGCAAGGAAGTGACGTGCCTCCTGACCGACATGGACCAGCCGCTCGGCCGCGCCGTCGGGAACGCGCTCGAGATCCGGGAGGCGCTCGACACGGTACGCGGCGAAGGCCCTGCCGACTTCACCGAGCTCGTGCTCGACGCGTGCGCCCGGCTGCTCGCGTATTCCGACCTCGGGATCGACGTCGCCGAGGGGCGCCGCCGCGCGGAGGCGGCCGTCAGCGACGGCTCTGCGTTCGAGGTGTACGAACGATGGATCCGGGCGCAGGGCGGCGACCCCGATCCGCGCGCGCTGGCCGACGCCCCGGTCCGCCGCTCGGTGCCCGCGCCGGCGGACGGCGTCGTGACGCGCCTCGGGGCGCTCGCCGTCGGCATCGCCGCACTCGAGCTCGGCGCGGGCCGGCGCACGAAGGCGGACGCCATCGACCACAGTGTGGGTGTGCTGTGCTTTGCGAAGCGCGGGGATGCGGTGCTCGCCGGCGATGACCTGGCCGAGGTGCACGCTCGGGACGAGGCCTCGGCAGACGCCGCCGTTGAGGCCGTTCTCGCCGCGTACACGATTGCCGCCGAGGCTCCACCCGAGCACGGCATCCTGCTCGACGTCCTCTCGTAGGCTGAGCACGTGCCGGAGCTCCCCGAGGTCGAGACCGTACGCAGGGCGATCGCGCCGGTGCTCGAGGGAGCACGCCTCGAGCGGGCCGAGATCCGCGATGCACGCCTGGTCAGGCCGTTCGATCCGTCCATCGTCGCGAGCGCGCTTGTCGGAGAGCGCGTCGGCGAGGTCGGGCGCCGGGGCAAGTATTTGATTGTCGGGTTCGAATCGGGTCGCTCTCTGCTGATTCACCTCCGGATGACGGGGTCGTTGCGCCACGCACCGAGCGGAACGTTGGCCGACGATCCGTACACGCGTGCTGTTCTCAGATTAGACAATGGCTCGGACGTCGCATATCGCGACGTGCGGCGCTTCGGAACGTGGGAGCTCTTCGAGCCCGACGAGCTCGCGCCGTATCTCGCCGCGCGCCTTGGCCCCGAGCCCCTCGGGCCGTTCTCGGCCGCGAGGCTCGGAAAGCGGCTCGACGGACGGCGCGCACCCCTCAAGTCCGCGCTGCTCGATCAGAGAACGGTGGCGGGCCTCGGCAACATCTACGTCGACGAGGCGCTGTGGCAGAGCCGGCTGCATCCGCTGCGCGTCGCGGGCAGCCTGGACGGCGACGAGCTCGGCCGCCTCTACCGCGCCGTCAGAAACGTGCTGCGCAAGGGCATCGAGCGCCAGGGATCGACGCTGCGCGACTACGCCCTTCCCGACGGGGCGTACGGCACGATGCAGGACGAGTTCCGTGCCTACGGACGTGGGGGAGAGCCATGCGATCGCTGCGGGCGTCCGCTCACGCGCATCGTCGTCGGAGGGCGTACGACGACGTTCTGCCCGCACTGCCAGCGGCTGCCGCAATGACCGCGACGCCCGAGGAGCGGTTCCACGAGCTGCTCGAGACGGCGTGCACCGACCCCGCGATCCTGGGCCTGATCCTCTACGGGTCGCGGGCCGCGGGCGTGTTCGTCAGGGAGGATTCGGACTGGGACGTGTGGCTGATCATCCGCGTCGACGCGGCCGCCGACTACGAGGCGCGGTACGACACGGAGCATGGCGAGCCGCTCGAGATCGGGACGGACACGGTCGACGGCCTCCGAGCGCACGGCGAGCCTGGCACGTCGCATGCGTGGAACCGATACGCATTCCGTCACGCGCGAGTGCTCGTCGACAAGCTCGACGGCGAGATCGCGGCGGTCGTCGAGAGCAAGCGCGTCCTGCCCGCCAGCACCGCGCCCGGCGCGGCAACCGCGGCCCTCGACGCGTACATCAACAGCACCTATCGGTCGCTCAAGGCCCATCGGCTCGGTGAGAGCATCGGAGCGCACCTGGACGCGGCCGATGCCACGAACCATCTCCTCGACGCGCTCTTCGCGCTCCGCGGCCGGGTGCGGCCGTGGTCGAAGTACCTCCGCTGGGAGCTCGAGTCGGAGCCGATCAGGTCGGAGGCGCAGTGGCATGCGGATGCGCTCCTCGATCGTCTCTCCGGCCTGCTCCGAGATCCGCTGCCCACGACCCAGCAAGAGCTCTTCCGCGACGTCGAGGCACTCGCGCGCGACGAAGGCCAGGGCGAGATCGTCGACAGCTGGGGGCCGTCGCTCGCACTCCTGCGGGGAGCGGCCGGAGCAACCGGCCAGAGCGCAACAGGCTAGGCAGCGAGCCGCTCGGCGAGAAGCCCCGAGCGATCGAGCGCTGCGAGCTCCTGGTACCCACCGATGGGATCGCCGTCGATCACGACGAGCGGCACCGTCCACTGGCCGCCGAGATCCCACACGCGCTGGCGAAACGCCGCGTCGTCGTCGAGCGACACCTCGTCGAAGTCGAGGTCGCGCGCGTCGAGCAGCGCCTTGGCGCGGATGCAGAATCCGCACCACTGCGTCGTGTAGAGGACGATTCTGGGCACCAGGGAGCATAAACGCCTGCAAAGGCTGGTCTATTCCAGGACGCACGCTACCGGGTCGCGTCTGCACCGGCCACGGCCACTCGTACACTGGAGCCATGGCCCGCTCGACCACGTCCGAGGCAGTCGTCCTCCGCTCGTTCCGCCTCGGCGAGGCCGACCGCATCCTGCACGTGTACACGCAGGACAGGGGACGCGTCGGCGCCGTCGCCAAGGGTGTCCGCAAGACGAAGTCGCGGTTTGGCGCGCGACTCGAGCCGTTCTCCCACGTCGAGCTCGTCCTCCATCAGGGGCGCGGAGAGCTCGAGACCGTGACCGGCGCGTCGCTTGTCCGCTCGCACGACCGGATCCGCACCGACCCCTACCGGATCCAGGTCGGGATGATCGGGCTCGAGGCAATGCTGCGGCTGTTCCCCGAGCAGGAGGCGAACGAGAAGGCCTTCACCGCCCTGACGCGGTTCCTCGACGCGCTCGACGACGTGGCCACCCGGCCGGGAATGCGCGCCGCGCTCGATCCCGTCGTGCTCTCGTTCCAGCTCAAGCTGCTGTGGGTTTCCGGGTACACGCCGCACCTCGAGACGTGCGTCGAGTGCGGATCGGCCGAGCCGCTCGTCGCGTTCCTCGCCTCTGCGGGTGGCGGCGCGTGCGTCGGATGCGATCCCGGCGGGATTCCGCTCTCACCCGAGGGCGTGCACGGGATGCGGGTGCTGCTCCACTCCCCGATCGCCGCTGCCACGACGGCCGGCCTCGGGGAGCGGGCCGAGCGCGACGCGTTCGCGGTCGTCAACGCGTCCTACGAGCACCACGGCGGGTTCCGCCTCAAGACGCTGACGGCCTGAGCGAGACCCCAAAGCTCGGGTTGACCGGCGGCAACGATCAGCGGAGCTCGAACGGCGGCGGCGTGCCACCACCGACGACAACGCGCAGGCTCTCGAGCGCACGGACGGCGTAGCCGCCGACCTCACCGGCGGCGAAGTCGGCCACACCGACGTTGATCACCACCGGAGCATCCGAGCCGCTGCCTCGCCGAAGCTCGATCGCAGGGACGACGTCTCGCCGACCGTCGAACAGCTCGATCGCATCGTCCAGTCCGATGGTGACGACTGCCTCGACCTCGTGCGGGTGGAGCCGATAGCCCGAGAGCTCCAGATCCGAACGCAGCGCGAAGACGTCTTGCACCTCGTTGTCCGTCCCGCCGGTGCTGAGCGCGAACCGGCGCCCGAGCCGGGTCAGGTCGTCCAGCGTCACCACGAGCCCGATCTCCTCCTCGGCCTCGCGCATCGTCTCGGCGAGCGACTCTCCCGCCCGCAGGTGCCCACCGACGGCGACGTCCAGCGTGCCGGGCCAGCTGTCCTTCGATGCCGAGCGCCGCTGGAAGAGCGCAAACGGGCTGCCGTCGGAGCCGATACCACCGACCCAGATGTGCAGAGCCGCGTGCCAATCGCCGTGGCGGTGAATATCGCCACGGCGCTTGGTGGCGCCAGTCGGCTCGCCGTTCTCGTCGAGGACGTCGAACAGCTCGTCCTGCGGATCGGTCGTGGCGGAGATGCCGCTCAGAATCGTTCGAGCACGTGCTCGAGGGCGCCGTCTGCAACGAGCTGCTCGGTGAGCTCGTTGCGACCCGGCCGCACCTCGCGCTGGACGACGCCGTCCTCGGCGAGCCGGTACTGGCCCACCCAATCGAGCCGGGGGGAGTAGACGTGCACCGTGACCGCAGGCTTGCCCTCGTCGTGGTTGACCCGGTGGATATAGCCCGGGCCGCCTTGCCGTGTGGCGCCCTCGCGCAGCCACCGGGACTGAGGCTCGCTGCCGTAGACCATCAGGTCTTCGCGCACGCACCCACGTGCAACGCACAGCCCGACTCCGGAGATGTAGTGATCGTGGAAGCCGGTTCCTTGCCCGGGCATCCACGAGAGAATCCAGGCATCCATGCGGTCGTCCTCGTAGACGAGCTCGTAGCAGCGTCGGTCGGGATTGTCGTGGACGAGGGGCTCCCAGATGTCCGTGCGGGTCGCGAGCGAGCTCGCGACGTCCTCGAGCTCGTCCGGCGACAGCAGGCCATCGTGTGGGACGAGATCGTCGAGCGATGCGAGTGCCGGGATAAACAGGGGCTCTGCGCTCAGCGACATGGTGTCATCGTACTCGATCCCACCCCGTCCGCGTCTAGGTTATGTCCAGGGTGCAGGAACCGTCACGGCTTCTCGTCTTCGAACAGGCGCCGAACCGCCGCTCTGCGTGTCGTCCGATTGGCCCCCGAGGCGGGCCACAGGTGGCGGTTGCGGACGAGCCAGATGCCGATCGTGAGGACGAGAGCAAGGATGCCGGTCAGTGCCCAGATGTCGGCCAGGTTGAAGGCGATGTAGGGATTGGCTCCGCCCGCGAGGAGCGGGTTCGGCACCTCCATGTCGTTCCAGGCGGCCGAGAGGCTGTTGCCGAGGATGCCTGCGGCGAGCACTCCGGCCGCGGGTGCAACGAGCAACGACGGAATCTGGGCGATCAGGATCATCCCGCCGAAGAGCGCGAAGGAGAGGAAGAGCCAGGCGATCGAGCGATCGTGATACGCCCACGGTTGGGTCGGGATGGTTGCCTTGACGAAGAGGTCGGCCGCCGCGAGCGGAACGGCAACCAAGAGCATGATCCCCACCCGTTGCACGCAGCCGACGGTACCCGAGCGGCAGGGGGTCGCGACGGGCGCGCTACGGGAGGCGGTGCCGGACGCGACTCAGGAATCGGTCTTCGGGGAGCTCCACGGGGCCGTGAGCCGGTCGAGCAGGTGCTCCCGTGCCCGCGAGATCGAGATCCGCTCCTGCGCGAGCGAGTCGCGCTCCCGGATCGTGATCGTGTCGTCCTCGAGCGTTTGATCGTCGATCGTCAGCGCGTACGGCGTCCCGATCTCGTCCTGGCGCCGGTAGCGGCGGCCGATCTGGCCACCGTCGTCGTACTCGACCGAGATCACCGCGCGAAGCTCCTCGTAGAGCTTGCGCGCGCGGCCGGTCATGTCCTCGCTCTTACCGATCAGCGGCAGCACGGCGGCCTTGACGGGGGCGAGCTGTGGATGCAAGCGGAGCACCGTGCGGTCGCGGTCGGCAACGACCTCCTCGTCGTAGGCATCGACGAGGAAGGCAAGCATCGAGCGGTTGACGCCGAGCGCCGGCTCGATCACGTGGGGCGTGTAGCGCGAGCCGTCCTGCTCGACCCACTCGAGCTTCGTGGTGGACGCGTTCGTGTGCGCGGTGAGGTCGAAGTCGCCGCGGTTCGCGACGCCCTCGAGCTCCGACCAGCCGATCGGGAACAGGTACTCGATGTCGCTCGTGCCGCTCGAGTAGTGGGAGAGCTCGTCGGCCTCGTGCGGACGGATGCGCAGGTGGCTCTCGCGCAGGCCGTAGCGGCGGTGCCAGTCGTAGCGCGCCTGTACCCAGTAGCGGTACCACTCCTCGGCCTCGGCCGGGGGAACGAAGAACTCCATCTCCATCTGCTCGAACTCGAGCGTGCGGAAGATGAAGTTGCCCGGCGTGATCTCGTTGCGGAACGACTTGCCGACCTGCGCGATGCCGAACGGCGGCTTGCGGCGCGCGATCTGGGCCACGTTCTTGAAGTTGATGAAGATGCCCTGGGCCGTCTCGGGCCGCAGGTACACCGGAACTCCTGTCTCCTCGAGCGCACCGACGCGGGTCTCGAACATCAGGTTGAAGTGGCGTGCCTCGGTGAGGTCGCAGTCGGAGGTCTCGCCGGGTCGCTTGCTCGGGCGCTGGCCACACTGTGAGTCCTCGAGATGATCGGCCCGATAGCGCTTCTTGCAGAACTTGCAGTCGACGAGCGGATCGGTGAAGCCGCCGACGTGTCCGGACGCCTCCCAGACCTGGGGGTGGAGGATGATCGACGAGTCGAGCGCAACGATGTCGTCGCGCTCCTGCACCATCGCCGCAAGCCAACGCTGCTTGATGTTGTCCTTGAGGAGGACGCCGTAGTGGCCGTAGTCATAGGACGAGCCGAGGCCGCCGTAGATCTCGGACGACGGGAATACGAAGCCGCGCCGCTTGCAGAGCGACACGATCTTGTCCATGGTCACGGCGTCGGTCATCCCGAGAACCTACCCACGCGGCACGGCCGACGTTCCCGCTAGCGTCCGTCCCGATGGCCACCACGGTGCCACGTTCGCCTCTCGTCTCGGACGAGCTCGAAGCGCGTGCGATCGCGTGGCGGCGGCATCTGCATGCGAACCCCGAGCTCTCGTTCGAGGAGCACGAGACGGCGGCGTTCATCGAGCGGACGCTGCGCTCGTTCGGCGGGCTCGAGATCGAACGTCCGGTAGGCACCGCGGTGGTGGCGAGGCTCCACGGCGCTCGTCCCGGCAAGGTCGTCGTGCTCCGGGGTGACATCGACGCGCTGCCGATCCTCGAAGAGAACGTGCTCCCGCACGCGTCGAAGCGTGCCGGCGTGATGCACGCGTGCGGGCACGACGGGCACACGGCGATGCTGCTCGGCGCGGCGCAGCTCCTGCTCGAGCACCGTGACGAGCTTTCCGGCGAGGTGCGCTTTGTCTTCCAGCACGCCGAGGAGCTCCCGCCCGGCGGTGCGCGTGAGGTCGTCGAAGCGGGCGTCCTCGCGGGCGCCGACCTCGTCGCCGGCGTGCACCTGCTCTCCGGCCTCGGGACAGGTCACGTCTCGGCCATGCCCGGCCCCGTGATGGCCGCAGCCGACCTGTTCACGCTCGAGATCAAGGGACGCGGCGGCCACGGCGCGAACCCGCACGAGACGGTCGATCCCGTCGCCATCGCGGCCCAGGTGATCACGAACCTGCAGCAGATCGTCTCGCGCGAGACCGACCCGTTCGACTCCGTCGTCGTCTCGGTCACGACCGTCAGCGCGGGCACGGCGCGCAACGTGATCCCCGGCTCGGCGCAGATCGGAGGCACCGTGCGGACGCTCTCGACCACCCGTCGCGCGGAGGTGCGCGATGCGATGGAGCGCGTGATCGCCGGCGTCTGCTCGGCCCACCGGGCCGAATACCGGTTCGACTTCGAAGTCGGCTACGACCCGGTCGTCAACGATCGCGACGCGGCCGCAGCCGTGCGCCAGGCCGTCGTGGCGGAACTCGGGGAGGAGGCGCTCGTCGAGGTCGCTCCGGTGATGGGCGGCGAGGATTTCTCCGCCTATTGCGCAGTTGCTCCGGCGGCGTTCTTCTGGGTCGGCAGCGGCAACGAGGAGCTCGGGACGACGTTCCCGCATCACCATCCCCGCTTCGACATCGACGAGGCCGCGCTGCGTGACGGCATCGCCGTGTTCGCGCGCACGGCACTCGACGCCCTCCGCTAGCGGTCAGACGTGGCGGGTAAAAGGACGCCGGCGATCGTTGTTGCCGAGCGCGCCGGGATCGCGTACACGGTGCACGAGTACGTCCACGACCCGAGGGCTGTCTCCTACGGGCTCGAGGCCGCTGAGAAGCTCGGGATCGACCCGGCGCACGTCTTCAAGACGCTCGTCGCCGACGTCGACGGGGCGCTCACGGTCGCGATCGTTCCCGTTGCCGACCAGCTCGACCTGAAAGCGCTCGGCAAGCGCGTGACGATGGCCGACCCGAAGCTCGCCGAGCGCACGACGGGTTACGTGACCGGTGGGATCAGCCCGCTCGGACAGCGCAAGCTGCTGCCGACCGTGCTCGACGAGTCGGCGCTCGTGTTTGACACGATCTACGTCAGCGCCGGCCGCCGCGGGCTCGAGATCGAGCTCGCCCCGGCGGACCTGCTCGAGCTCACCGGCGGCGAAACCCGGGCGATCGCGGCCTCGCGCTAGCGTCGGATCATGCTCGAGCTCTTCCAGATCACCGGCTCGTGCAGCTTCGCAGCGAGGGCAGCGCTCGAGGAGGCGGGCGCCGAGTACGAGGCGATCGACGTCCATCCGCGACGCCGCGACGAGCCGCCGGAGCTCGAGTCCGTCAACCCGCTGCGGCGCGTGCCGGCGTTGCGCGACGGTGACGAGCTGGTCTACGAGACCGGAGCCGTCCTGCTCTACCTCGTCGAGCGGTTTCCGAGTCGAGGGCTCGGCCCGCTGCCCCGCGAGCCTGGTCGCGGCGCACTGCTGCGCTGGGTGACGTGGCTCGCCGACACCCTCCACGGCGCCTACCACCCGCTCGATGCGCCGCGCTTCCTCACCGACGACCCTGCCGGTCACGATGGGATCCGGCTCAAGGGGCGGGCGACGCTCGATGCCCACGGCGCGTACCTCGAGCGCGAGCTCACGGGACGGACGTGGTGCCTCGGCGACGAGTACTCGGTCGCCGACATCTACCTCTACATGCTCAAGGGCTGGGAGAACTACTCGGCCGACACCACGCTCGGCGGCGACAACCTCGCCGCCCACTACGAGCGCGTGGGGGCGCGACCGGCGATCGCCCGCACGCGCGAGCTCGAGGATCTCGACGAGCGGCTGCTGCGCTATCACCCCGAGCTGCGGGCCGGCAAGCCGATCGTCTGACCGAGTCGGCTAGGGCACGTCGCCCGCGAGCACCGATGCCGCCAGCGCCGGATCCACGTTGCCGCCGGAGACCACGAGCACGATCGGCCCGTCGGCCACAACCGCCCCGGCCCGCAGAGCTGCCAGCGTCAGCGCCGCCGTCGGCTCGACGAGGAGCTTCGCCTCGAGCGCGAGCCAGCGCATCGCCTCGAGCACGGCGTCCTCGGACACGGTCACGATCTCGTCCACGAGCGCTTCGATGGTGGCGAACGTCAGCTCGCCGAGCGCCTGCGTGCGGACGCCGTCACAGATCGTGCGCGTGACGTCGGCAGCGGGCCAGGTGACGATGCGGCCCTTGCGCAGCGACTCCTGGGCGTCGGCTGCGAGCTCCGGCTCGACCCCCACCACGCGCGCGCTCGGGCAGAGTGCCTTGATCGCCGTCGAGACACCCGAGATCAGGCCGCCGCCGCCGATGCAGACGACGACGGTCGCAGCCTCGGGCAGGTCGCGCGCGATCTCGAGGCCGACCGTGCCCTGGCCGGCGATGATCCGCGCGTCGTCGAAGGGTGGGATGTACTCGAGCAAGCGCGTGTCGCGCAGCTCGGCGGCCACGCGCTGGCGCTCCTCGCTCGAGTTGGCACAGCGCACGATCTCGGCGCCGAGCGCCGCAGTGCGGGCGACCTTCACCGGCGCGGCATTCTCGGGCATCACGATCGTCGCCCGCACGCCGTGTAAGGCTGCGGCGGCAGCGACGCCCTGAGCGTGGTTCCCGCTCGAATCGGCCACGACGCCGCGCTCGATCGTCGCAAACGGCGTCGACGCCAGCGCGTTGAAGGCACCGCGGAACTTGAACGACCCGGTGCGCTGCAGGCTTTCCGGCTTGACGTAGACCTCGCCGTCGCACGGCAGCCGGAGCAGCGGAGTGCGCACCGCGACCCCGTTCAACCGGGCCGCCGCAGCCTCGACGTCGGCGAGCGAGACGGGGAGCATGCGAGCAACCACGCAAGCGATCGTAGTCGGCCACGGATACCCTCCCGCGCGTGAGCACCGATCCGGTCCCCGTCGAGCTCCACATCGTCTCGGACTCGACCGGCGAGACGGCGGCACGTCTCGTGCTTGCCCTGGAGGCCCAGTTCCCCGAGCAGAGCTTCGCCGAGATCCGGCATCCGCGCGTCGAGTCGGTCGACGACCTTCAGCTCGCGGTGGCAACGGCTCGCGGCCGTCCGGCCGTGATGGTCTACACGCTCGTCGAGCCGGGGCTGCGCGAGGCGATGCGGCAGCTGTGTCGCCGCGCGCGCGTCCACTACTGCGACCTGCTCGGGCACCCGATCGACTCGATCGCCCGCGTCTCGGGCGTCGCGGCCCGGATGACACCGGGTGCGCGGCCGCCGCTCGATCAGACCTACTTCAAGCGCATCGAGGCGATCGAGTTCGCGGTCAAGTACGACGATGGAGTGGGGAGCGGGCTCGACGAGGCCGATGTCGTGCTCGTGGGCGTCTCGCGCACCTCGAAGACGCCGCTCTCGATCTACCTCGGCTACCTCGGCCACAAGGCAGCGAACGTGCCGATCGTGAAGGGCATCGACCCGCCGCCGACGCTCTTCGAGATCGACCCGTCCAAGATCGTCGGCCTCACGATCGACGCCGAGCGCCTGTCCGAGATTCGACTCAACCGCGTCGCGACGATGGGCGGCCCGAAGAAGCGCTACGCCGGCCTGCTCGACGTCTACGAGGAGCTCGACCAGGCAACGGCGATTCACCGGCGCCTCGGCTGTCCCGTGCTCAACGTTTCCGACTACTCCGTCGAGGAGACGGCGATGCGCGTGATCAAGCTCGTGGCCGATCGGCAGCGCGAGCGGCGGGGCCTTCCCTCGTGAGCGGACGCAGCGCCTGGAGAGCCGAGGGCCGCTCGATCGACGAGAAGGGCTGGGTGCCGCTTCGCTACTGGTCGATGTGGTTCTTCGGCCTCGCGCTTGCGGTTGGGACGTTCTACGTCATCTTGACTCCCGTCTGGATCGGGCTGCGCGTCGCGGCCTGGACGGCCGAGTTCAAGGCCCGCCGGCGCCACTGACGAACGCGTCGACCGCCGCTTGCGTGCGCAGCCGGACGACCGTGTATCGCGACAGCTCCACCGGGTAGCGGCGGCGGCGCGAGAAGTGCATACGGATCGCATAGGGCAAGAGCGCGTCGCGCCCGCCGATAGCTCCGCGCAGCGTCTCGCGGTTGCCGTTCCAGAGCTCCTCGTCGTGGCGCACACGCCGCACAGTGCGCCGAAGGAGCCGCGGGAACCAGACGTGGAGCGGGAGATCGATCCAGACGACGACATCGGCGCGCTCGAACACGAGATCGCCGATCTTCCGGCGGTAACCGCCGTCGACGACCCAGCCCTCACCGGCGAGGATCGGTTCCAGGATCCGGCGCAGCTCGTCGTCGGGCGTCTCCGTCCAGTCAGGCCCGTGGACGAGCGCATCGAGCTCGACGAACGGCACACCGAGTCGTTCCGCGAGCGCGCGGCCCGTCGTCGACTTGCCACTGCCGCTCGCCGAGGCGGTGACGGCAACCTTCCTCACCGCAGCAGGCGGGTCTCGATCGGATCGAAGCCCTCCGTCGATGCGTGGTATCCGAGCGCTCCAGGGCGATCCGCGACGACCTCGACGAGGTCGGTGCCGCGGTAGACGGCGGCCGCGCCGTCGTCGCAGGCGATCCCCGGCATGAACCCGTCCGCGAGCAGGCGGGCGTAGACCGGACGGCGGCGTTCCTCACCGTCGAAGTGCGGGCAGTAGCTGCCGCCGAGAATCCCGAGCCCGTCGGAGAGGCCGTCCAGCTCGATCGAGAACGAGTCGGTGATGCACGCCTCGAACCAGCAGTTCGCGCCGGCGGAGACGCCGCCGAGAACGGCCCCGTCGGCCCAGCGGCCGCGCAGGGCGGTATCGATGCCATGGAGGCGCCAGACGGCGAGCATGTTCGCCGTGTTGCCGCCCGCGACGACGACGACGTCGGCCGCAGCAACGCGCTCCGCGGGCCGGTCTGGCACGCCGAACGTGAAGGCGATGTCTGTCGTGCACCTGCGGGTCGGCCATGCGCGCTCGAAGGCTTCGACGGCGCGCACCGCATCGCCGACCGCCGTTGGCAGGAACACGACGTGCGGTTTTGGCACGCCTGTGAGCTCGAGCAGCAGATCGTCGAGCGGGGAGCTGGGATCGCCGCCGAGAAAGCCGCCACCGCCCATTGCCACGATGTGCCCGCTCATGTCGGCATCCTCGCATGAGCCGGTCCATGGGCGTCGCCGGGACCGCTCGCCGCCTTAACGGTTCAGCGCCGCGGCGTCTTGTGCGAGGATCATGCTCATGCGTTACGTCTACGACTTCGATGAGGAGGCTCCGGGTGGCCGCGAGTTGCTCGGCGGCAAGGGTGTCGGCCTGACCGAGATGACGGCGCTCGGCGTTCCTGTGCCTGCAGGTTTCACGATCTCGACCGACGCCTGCCGCGCCTACATGGCCGTCGGCGATGTACCCGAGGGGCTCGACGACGAGGTCGGCGTCCACATCGCTGCGCTCGAGGAGCGCTCGGGCAAGCGCTTCGGTGATCCATCCGACCCGCTACTCGTCTCGGTCCGCTCCGGTGCTGCGATCTCGATGCCGGGAATGATGGACACGATCCTCAACCTCGGCCTCACGGACGTTGCGGTCGAGGGGCAGGCGGCCTCGACCGGGAATTCACGCTTCGCCTACGACTCCTACCGTCGGCTGATCCAGATGTACGGGGAGGTCGTGGACGGCGTCGACGGACAGCGGTTCGAGGGCGCGATCGCCGACCTCAAGGCCCGCCGCGGCGTGGCCAACGACCTCGAGCTCAGCGCCGACGATCTGCGCGAGCTGATCGGGACGTTCCAGCAGATCTACGAGGAGGAGGTCGGATCCGGCTTCCCGCAGGATCCGCGCGAGCAGCTGCGACGCGCCTATCGCGCCGTCTTCGATTCGTGGGGAGCCCCCAGGGCGCAGGTCTACCGGCGTACGTACGAGATCCCTGACGACATCGGCACCGCCGTCAATGTCGTCCAGATGGTGTTCGGCAACAAGGGCGAGAGCTCCGGCACGGGCGTGTGCTTCACCCGCGACCCGTCGACCGGCGAGTCGGTGCTCTACGGCGAGTTCCTGATCAACGCCCAGGGCGAGGACGTCGTCTCCGGCATGCGCACGCCGGAGCCGATCTCGGAGATGCACCGGCTGTTGCCGGAGGCGTACGCCCAGCTGATCGCGACGCTCGACCGGCTCGAGGCGCATTATCGCGACCTTCAGGACATCGAGTTCACCGTCGAGGAGGGCCGGCTCTACCTGCTGCAGACACGCACGGGCAAGCGCACCGCGACCGCGGCGCTCCGCGTTGCGGTCGAGATGGCCGCCGAGGGGCTCATCTCACGCGAGGAGGCCGTTGCCCGGATCGATCCCGGCCAGCTCGACCAGCTGCTCCACCCGATGATCGACCCGAGCGTCGTCGTCGAGGTGGCGGCGCAGGGATTGAACGCGTCTCCGGGTGCCGCATCCGGGGAGATCGTGCTCGACGCC
This sequence comes from uncultured Thermoleophilia bacterium, assembly GCA_963799575.1. Lineage (GTDB taxonomy): Bacteria > Actinomycetota > Thermoleophilia > Gaiellales > Gaiellaceae > Gaiella. The sequence goes on along the minus strand of CAWCXK010000004.1, from coordinate 223,280 downwards.
GACACGGCAGAGGCGCGCGGCAAGGCAGGCGACGATGTGATTCTCGTGCGCTGGGAGACGACACCCGACGATATCCACGGCCTGATTCAGGCGCGCGGCGTCCTCACGGCGCACGGCGGCATGACCTCCCATGCCGCCGTCGTGGCCCGGGGAATGGGCAAGCCGTGCGTTGCCGGCTGCGACGGTCTCTCGATCGATGCGAACGCCCAGACCGTGACGATCGGAGAGCACACGCTGAACGTCGGCGACGTGATCACGATCGACGGCGGCACCGGCCGGGTCATCGTCGGGCCGGTTCGGCTCGTGCCGCCGGCGATCGACGAGAACTTCGGCACGATCCTCGACTGGGCCGACGGCCTCCGTCGCCTCCGCGTGCGCGCCAACGCCGACACGCCCGAGGATGCCGCCAAGTCGCGGGAGTTCGGGGCCGAGGGCATCGGCCTCTGCCGCACCGAGCACATGTTCATGGCGCAGGAGCGCCTCCCGGTGGTGCAGGAGATGATCCTTGCCCGCGACGAGGCGGGCCGTCGCGCGGCGCTCGACCGCCTCCTGCCGATGCAGCAGTCCGACTTCGAGGGGATCTTCGAGGCGATGGCGGGCTATCCGGTCACGATTCGCCTGCTCGACCCACCGTTGCACGAGTTCCTGCCCACGTTCGAGGAAGCGACCTCGGACGAGATGCGCGCCCGGATCAAGGAGCTGCACGAGGCGAACCCGATGCTCGGCACCCGCGGCTGCCGACTCGGGCTGCAGTGGCCGGAGATCTACGAGATGCAGGTGCGCGCGATCGTCCGCGCGGCCGCGGCGGTCGGTGAGCGCACCGGGGCCGCGCCGCTCGTCGAGATCATGCACCCGCTCGTCGCGTTCCGCACCGAGCTCGCGTTCCTGCGGGAGCTGACCGAGCGCGTCGCAGCCGAGGAGCCCGCGATCGAGTACCTCTGCGGAACGATGATCGAGCTACCGCGGGCGTGCATCCGTGCCGACGAGATCGCCGAGGTGGCCGACTTCTGCTCCTTCGGCACGAACGACCTCACCCAGACGGCGCTCGGCTTCTCGCGCGACGATGCCGAGGGCAAGTTCCTCACGCTACTACCTCGAGCACGGGATCCTCGAGCGCAACCCCTTCGAGGTGCTCGACCAGGAAGGCGTCGGCGACCTCATGCGTATCGCCGTCGAGCGCGGCCGCGGCCGCAAGCCCGGGCTCAAGATGGGGATCTGCGGCGAGCACGGCGGCGAGCCGAGGTCGGTTGCGTTCTGTCACCGGCTCGGGCTCGACTACGTCAGCTGCTCGCCGTACCGCGTGCCGCTCGCGCGGCTCGCAGCAGCGCAGGCGGCGCTCGCCGAAGAAGGCGTGACCGCGCTCGCCATCGGCGGCTAGCTTCAGCCGCAGACAGGCTTCAGCCTGTCGTCCGGGCCTCGTCCGCCGCCACGACTACAGTCGTTGCGATGACCGCAACGTCCATCGCAACGCTCGTCATCGGCGTCGGGATCGGGCTGATCGTCTTGATTGCGATCGCGCGGACCGTTCGGATCGTCCCGCAGGCAAGCACCGGTATCGTCGAGCGCCTGGGGCGCTACCAACGCACGCTCGATCCAGGACTGCACTTCCTCGTCCCGTTCATCGACCGGCTCCGGCCGCTCGTCGACATGCGCGAGCAGGTCGTTGCGTTCCCGCCGCAGCCGGTGATCACGCAGGACAACGTGACGATCTCGATCGATACGGTGTTCTACTTCACCGTCACCGACGCGTTCCGCGCGACCTACGAGGTGGCGAGCCTCCTGTTCGCGATCGAGCAGCTCACGGTGACGACGCTCCGCAACGTGATCGGGTCGATCGCGCTGGAGGACGCCCTCACGTCACGCGACAAGATCAACGCCGACCTCCGCATCGTGCTCGATGAGGCAACCGAGCGCTGGGGGCTGCGGGTGAACCGGATCGAGCTGAAGTCGATCGATCCCCCGAGCTCGATTCAGGAGGCGATGGAGAAGCAGATGCGCGCCGAGCGCGAGCGACGCGCCGTCATCATCAACGCCGAGGGCGTGAAGCAGGCGCAGATCACGACGGCCGAGGGCGAGAAGCAGGCGGCGATCCTGACGGCCGAGGGCGGGAAGACGGCGACCATCCTCACCGCGGAGGCCTCGAAGCAGTCGGCGATCCTGCATGCAGAAGGCGAGGCCGAGGCGACCCGGCAGATCTTCCAGGCGATCCACGACGGCAACCCGTCGCCCGACCTCCTCAGCTACCAGTACATCCAGAACCTGCCGCGTGTCGCAGACGGCCAGGCGATGAAGCTGATGATCATCCCGTCTGACGCGATGGCGACGATGGGCGCGGTAGCGGCGCTCGGTGGTGGGTTCCAGGTCGGTCAGGATACGACCGCGGACCACCCTGCCGACGAAAGCCGCTAGCTCCGTGGCAGCCGTCATCTGGGTGTTGATCGCGCTCGCTCTCTTCGGGCTCGAAGTACTGACACTGTCGTTCGTCGCGTTCTATCCCGCACTCGGCGCGCTCGCCGCCGCCCTCACCGCCCTCCTCGGCGGCAACCTCGGAGCCCAGGTGCTCGTGTTCGCGGTCGTGGCCGTGGTGTCGCTCTTGCTGACGCGCAAGCCGCTCCTCCGGATGATGAGGCGGATGCCGAATGTCCCGTCGAACGCCTCGAACGTGGTCGGCCGACGGGCCGTGGTAGTGATCGCGATCGACGCGGGACCGGGCCAGAGGGGCCAAGTCCGTGTCGGCACCGAGCACTGGAGTGCGAAGTCCGAGAACGAGCAGCCGATTGCCGAGGGGACGACAGTCGAGGTTGTGCGCATCGATGGTGTGGCGCTCGTCGTGCACCCGGTCGGCGACGAGCCGACGCCCGCTCAGACGGGGTAGCCGCGAACGCGCACGTACGCCAGCACGACGCTGACGACGCCGACACCTGCTGCCAGTGCGAAGCCGAGCACCCGGTTCGGCGGCATCCGGAAGCGCATCAACGCATAGGTCGCGGCGATGCCGCCTGCAAGGCCGCCGAGGTGCCCTCCGATCGAGATCCCGGGCACGGCGAAGGTCAAGGCGAGGTTGACCAGGATCAGCACCATCGCCTGGCCCATCAGCGAGCCCGTGGCGAGGTACTCGAGGATGAGGAGCGCGCCGATGAGGCCGAAGATCGCGCCGGAGGCGCCGACGGTGACGGCAAACGCGGAGCTGAACCAGAGCGCACCCGCCGAACCCGCGAGGCCGGAGACGAAGTAGACGAGGAGAAAACGCGGTGTTCCGAGCGCCTGTTCGATGATCGTGCCGAGCCAGTAGAGAGCCAGCATGTTGAACATCAGGTGGAAGACGCTCCCGTGCAGGAACATCGCCCCCACGAGTCGCCACCAGTCGCCGTTCGCGACGGACGCGCCCTGCAACGCCCATTGGCTGAAGAGAGCACCACCCGGGAGGTTGATCCCGCCACCTTGCGCAGCGGTGATGACGTAGACGGCCACGTTGAGCCCGACCAGCACCATGGTCGCCGGAGCCGCGAGCGCGCGCGTCCTCCGCTGCATGGTATGGATCGTCCGCGCCGGACTCGACTTGACCGCGCCGATGTTCGCGTGATCCGGGCAGCGGATGCCGACCGGGGCAAAGTTCATGCATTCCTCGCAGATCGGGCGGCCACATTCCGAGCACGAGACGCGCGTCTCCCGGCTCGGATGGCGGTAGCAGTGCGGCGCGTCCGTCATCGACGGCTAGCGTAGCGGCGTGCACGTCCACGTCGCCTTCACACCCGACGAGTCAGCCGCCGCTCCGACCGGTGTCGTGATCGATGTGATCCGGGCGACATCGACGATCTGCCAGGCGCTCGCAACCGGCTACGAGCGCGTGTGGTGTGCGGCCGAGGTCGAAGATGCGCGTGCGCTTGCAGCAGAAGGGGGCGTCACGCTCGGAGGAGAGCGGCTCGGCGTGCTCATCGAGGGGTTCGACCTCGGGAACTCGCCGCGCGAGTACCTGACGGTCCGTACGCCAACGCTCGCGATGTCGACGACGAACGGCACGCGGGCGATTGTTACCGCCGCCGAGCGGTGCGAGCGGGTGCTCATCGCATCGCTGCTCAACCTCGAGGCCGTCACCGAGGCTGCGGAGGCCTACGGGGAAGATGTCGCGATCTTCTGCGCCGGGGTGAAAGGCGCCTTTGCACTCGACGACAGCTACGTGGCGGGGCGGATTGCAGACCTCCTCACCGACGACCGGAGCGACGCGGCCGAGGCGGCGGTCCGGCTGGCGGCGTCCTACGGGACGGCGGAGCAAGCCCTCCGCGCTTCGCGCAGCGGTCGCAACCTGATCAACCACGGGCCGGAGCTCGAAGCGGACATTCCGTACTGTGCGCGTGAGAGCGTGCTCGCGGTCGTGCCGCGACTCGACGGCATGCACGGCGTCGCAGCCCAGATCACGGCGTAGGGCACGAGGGCCGCTGTGCAGGTCGCGGTCGTTCTCTTCACCCGCGACCTTCGCGTCCACGACAACCCGGCGCTCGCCGCGGCGGTCGAGGTGGCCGAGACGGTGCTGCCGCTCTTCGTGCTCGACGACGGCATCGGCGGCACCCGATTCGGCGCGGCCCAGGGTCGCCGGGCGTTCCTGGTCGAGTCACTTGCCGACCTCGACGTGTCGCTTCGCCGGCTCGGCGGCGCGCTGGACGTGCGTCGAGGCGAGGTCGTGGCCGAGACCGTGCGCGCAGCACACGAAGTGGGCACGACCACCGTCTTCGCGAGCTCCGATGTCAGTCCCTACGCGGTTGAGCGACAGCGCAGGCTTGCGGCCGCCCTCGACCTCCGTCTCGTCGACGGGAACTACGTCGTCCCCGCCGGTGAGGTCGCCCCGACGGGCAACGACTACTACCAGGTCTTCTCGCCCTATCACCGCGCGTGGTCCGAGGTGCCGTGGGGGTCGCCGGCCCCGACCCCTGGCGCGATCCGGCTCCCTCGCGGCATTGAGCCGGCGGCCCTCGAGCCTTGTGTTGAATCAACACGAGCGTGGGCCCCCGGCGGCGAGTCAGCCGCGGTCGAGCGGGCCGGTGCATGGCTTCGGGCACATCTCGACAGCTACGGGGCGGGCGGCCACGACGCGATCGCGGCCGACGCGACCTCGCGGCTCTCGCCCTACCTCCACTTCGGCTGCGTCTCGCCTCGCGCCCTCGCCGTGCGGGCACGGGCGAGGGGCGGCGACGCGTTCGTGCGGCAGCTGTGCTGGCGCGACTTCTACGCCCAGATCCTCTTCGCCCGGCCCGACACGCAGGTCGAGGACATGCGCAGCCGCAGCGACCGCTGGCTGGACGATCCGGAGGGCCTCGCCGCCTGGAAGGAGGGGATGACCGGATACCCGCTCGTCGACGCCGGCATGCGCCAGTTGCGCGCCGAGGGCTGGATGCACAACCGCGCCCGCATGGTCACCGCCTCGTTCCTCGTCAAGGATCTCGGGATCGACTGGCGCGAGGGCGCGCGCCACTTCTTCGATCTACTGCTGGACGGCGACGTGGCCCAGAACATCGGCAACTGGCAGTGGGTCGCGGGGACGGGCGTCGACACCCGGCCGAACCGCATCTACAACCCGACGGCCCAGCTGAAGAAGCTCGACGCCGAGGGGGCCTATATCAGACGGTACGTGCCTGAGCTCGCGGACGTGCCCTCGCGGGACATTGCCGAGCCTGGCCTGCTGGCGCCGTCGTACCCGCGGCCGATCGTCGACCACGCGCTGGCGGTGGCGGCGTTTCGAAAGCGGCGCGGGGTTGATGGCGATGACTAGCCTGGGGAGATGAGCGTCTCCCCCGAGCGGCGTGAGCGTGCAGCCTCGTTCAGCGGTGTCGCCGACGCGTACGAGCGGGCACGTCCCGGCTATCCCGAGGACGCGGTGCTCTGGCTCGCAGGTGCTGAGCCGTGCGATGTCGTCGACCTCGGCGCCGGGACGGGCAAGCTGACGCGGTCACTCGTCGACCTCGGTCATCGGGTGACCGCGGTCGAGCCACTTCCGGAGATGATCACGCAGCTCCGCTCCGCGGTACCCGAGGCGGCGGCCGTCGAAGGAGGAGCGGAGGCGATCCCGCTCCCCGACGGGAGCGCAGATGTCGTCACGGTCGCGCAGGCGTTCCACTGGTTCGATCACGGCCCTGCGCTCGTCGAGATCGCACGTGTGCTGCGACCGGGTGGCCGGATCGCCCTCGTCTGGAACGTGCGGGACGAGAGTGACGCATGGGTGGGCAAGCTCAGTGACGCGATGGTGGGGAGGACGGGCCTCGAATACGGCGCCACCGAGCCAATCGACGCGAGCGGCCGCTTCGGGCCGGTGGCGCATGCAGCCTTCAGCCACGTCCATGAGGTCGACCGGGAGATGCTGCAGGAGCTCGTGCGGTCACGCAGCTACTGCGCCGTGCTTTCCGAGGAGGAGCGCGCGCCGGTGCTGCAGAACGTCGACGACCTGTTCACGGAGCACGCCCGTGATGGGCTCCTGAGCCTTCCGTATCTGACCGAGTGCTTCCGGGCGACCCGGTTGTGAGTCAGGCGGCGCATGCCCCGGTCGTATCGCTCCGCGCCGTCGAGGACGGCGACCTGCCGCTCTTCTTCGCCTGGCAGGCCGACGAGGAGAGCTTCCGGATGGCGGCGGTGCCTGCCCGCGACGCGGAGGCGTTCGGGGCGCACTGGGCGAAGATCCGAGCCAATCCCGACTCGACGCTGCGGACGATCGTGGCCGACGGGGTCGTGGTCGGGAATGCGCTGAGCTGGACCGGAGACGAGGGCCGGATGGTCGGCTACTGGGTCGGCAACGAGCACTGGGGGCGGGGCATTGCGAGCGCGGCGCTCCGCCTCTACCTCGAGGTCGATCGACATCGGCCCATGCTCGCGACCGTCGCCGAGCACAATGCGGGCTCGCGCCGTGTGCTGGAGAAGGCCGGCTTCCGGCTCGTGTCGCAAGAGGACGTGGACGACGGGCCGGAGGTGGGAGTCATCACCCTGCTCGAGTTTCGGCTCGACTAGGGGCTAGGCACCGTCTCTTCCGGCGCGCTCCTCGACGAGCTCGTACAGCTTGCCGTCCGGCATCCGGAAGTGGGAGTAGCGCCAGCGGGCGTTCACGCTGATCCCGTCGGTCTCGACGCCGGCGGCGTGCAGCTCGGCGACGGCGCCGTCGAGGTCGTCGACGATCAGCCCGATCGTGCGCTCCGTGGGGCCATCTTCCTCGTACGGTGACGCCACTCCGAGCACGTCGCCGTTCGACGCTGCGAAGAGCTCCGCGCCGACGCCGTCGATCGCGATCGGTTGGAGGCCGAGCACGTCTCGGAGGAAGGCGCCCATCTCAGCGGGTGCTGTTGTGTGGCTGCCGACGAAGCCGATGCCGCGGATCTCCATGTCTCTTCTCCCTGGTCGTTTCCGACATCTTGACAGGCGAACATATGTTCGTGTAGAACTACAGGTTCAGTGATCGCCTGCCTTCTCATCCCGGGATTCACGCTCCGCGCAGCGCTGCGCTCCCGGCCGAGGTTGGCGCTCGTGCCGGCAGCGCTCGCGCCCGTGCCGGGCAAGGACGCGGTCATCGGGCCGATTACGGCAGCAGCCGAGGCAGCCGGGGTGCAGGTGGGCATGCGCATGGGGGAGGCGCTTGCAACCTGTCCCGACCTCGTGCTGATCGAGCAGGACCCGGCGGCGGTGGAGCAGGAGTGGGAGGGGGTGCTCCGCCGCCTCGAGGATGCGGGGTTTGCTGTGGAGTCGTCCGAAGCCGGTCTCGTCACGTTCGAGACCGATGGTGTCGAGCGACTCTACGGAGGTGTGGAGGCGGCGCTGGCCAAGGCGCTCGCCGCCGTTGGATCTGCCTGGGACCCGCGCGCCGGCGCGGGCGGGCGTCGCTTTGTCGCTCTTGCAGCGGCGAGCGTGGCCCGACCCGGCCAGGCAGTGATCGTCGAGGGGAAGGAGGAGCAGGGCTTCCTGGAGCCGCTCCCGCTCTCGCTGTTGCCGCTCCCGTCGAACCGGTATGCCGAGCTCGAAGGGCTCGGGGTACGTCGGCTCGGCGAGCTGGCGTCGCTTCCCGGCGGCGCTGTCGAGGAGCGGCTGGGGCCAGAGGGGAAGCGGGCGTGGAGCCTCGCAGGGGGGGAGAAGAGCACGACTCGTGCACCCCGCGTGCGTGGGCGATCGCCTGCGGCAGAGCTGGCCGAGGCCCTCTCCTTCCCCGAGGCGGTCGGGAACGAGCTGACGTTGCGGCGCGCGTTCGGGGCCTTGCTCGATCGGCTGCTGGCGCGGCCCGAGCGGGCAGGGCGTCCGTTGCGCAAGGTGGCGGTCTCGGCGAAGCTCGTCGGTGGTGGCTCCTGGCGGCGGGCGACGACGTTGCGCGAGGCGACCGCCGAGCGGGGGCGGTTGCGGGCAGCACTCGGGCCAAAGCTGCTCGAGATCCCGGCCCCGGTGCTCGAGCTGCGCCTCGAGGCGGTTGAGCTCGCCGACCACGTCGGGAACCAGCTCACGCTCGTATCGCCCGAGGGTGACGAGATGGACGGACGTTTGCGCGAGGGGCTGAGGCAGGTGCGCGCCAGCACGGGCTCGGGCTCGGTGTGCGCAGTGGTGGAGGTGGCACCGTGGTCGCGTATTCCGGAAACGCGCGCGCTCGTCGTGCCCCGCGACGTCTGACGCCGAAGGCGGGGGACGCGAGGGGTGAGCCGGGCGAGGCTTCAGCCTCACCCGCCCTTCCCGTCCCACACGCCGTTGCCCGGGCTTTCCGCTCTTCGCCGAAAGGCACTCCGTGAGCACCGCCAGCGGCTCCTGGGCCAGCCGTCCGCATGCACTCTCCCGCTCGACGGCGGGGCGTCTCAATACGCCGCGTCCGGCGCTCGTCGAGGCGGGGGTCGACGGCACCCCGAGCATGGTCAACCGCCAGCAGGTCGCCTTCGTGCGCGAGGAATGGCGCGTGGTCGACCGCTGGTGGACGGAGGAGCCGCTCGATCGTCGCTACTACGAGGTCGTGCTCGAGTCGGGCCAGAACGTGTGCGTCTACCGCGATCGGGAGCGTGGCTGCTGGTTCACGCAGCGGGGAGCCTGAAGACGCCGCGATGAAAAAACGTATCGCACCGTCTTCAGGCTCCCCGCTGCCGATGCTTGCTGCCGCGCTTCGCGCGGATCCTGAAGATAGGCACCCTCCGGGCCCCAACCGGCGATCGAAGACGCCGCGATGAAAAAACGTATCGCACCGTCTTCAGGCTCCCCGCTGCCGATGCTTGCTGCCGCGCTTCGCGCGGATCCTGAAGATAGGCACCCTCCGGGCCCCAACCGGCGATCGAAGACGCCGCGATGAAAAAACGTATCGCACCGTCTTCAGGCTCCCCGCTGCCGATGCTTGCTGCCGCGCTTCGCGCGGATCCTGAAGATAGGCACCCTCCAGGCCCCAACCGGCGATCTCCGATCGATAGCTCTTGTTGAGAGCTCCAGCGATTCCATCAGCGCTGTTGGCCGGTCTCAGCCGGCGGCCGGTGTGGGCTTCGGCGCTCCGGCAGCGATACTCAGTCAAGAGAGATGCTGTGATCCTGGCCGAGCGCCTCGTAGGCGAGCGCCTCCCATTCATCCGCCTGCGCCGGGGGCACCACTACCCATTGCCGGAACGCCTCGCCGCGTCCGGACGGATCGAAGAGGTGCGCTCCGGGCAGGGCCAGGGCGCGCCGGTGCACGTCGGGGTCGGTCAGCTTGAACACCATTCCCGTGCGGGAGAGGCCGAAAACGACCTTCCCGGAGCGCTTCACGCACGGCATCGAGAACACCTTCGAGGCACGTGCCTCGTCATGCCAGGCGCAGATCGCGTCGACGATGTCTTCGAAGCGTGCACGTTCGGAATCGCGATCGCTCATCGGTCAACGATACGGCTCGGAAGGGGTGGCGAGGCGGCCCACACGAGCAGCAAGTGGCTCAGAGCCACAAAGTCAGACGAACACCGATGACCTACGTCGAGCTCCACTGCCACTCGTCGTACTCGTTCCTCGACGGCGCCTCACTGCCGGAAGAGCTCGTCGCGCGGGCGGCCGATCTTGGCTACCCCGCGCTCGCGCTCACCGATCACGACGGGGTCTACGGCTCGCTCGAGTTCGCCCATGCCGCGAAGGCTCTCGGCGTGCGGCCGATCACGGGCGCCGAGGTGACGCTGGACGGCGGCTCGCACCTCACGCTTCTCGTCGAGTCGAGCACGGGCTACGCGAACCTGTGCCGGATCCTGACCGAGTCGCATGCGGGCACCCGCCAGGAAGGCCGCGAGGATCGTGAGCCGCGTGCTCCTACTGTCGCCGGCGGTTTGTCGAGGAGCACGCCGACGGCCTCGTCTGCCTCTCCGGCTGTGCCCGCAACGGCCTCGCGGTGCACGATCCGAACGCCGCCGCCCGGCTCGCATACGCCTTCGGCCCGGAACGCTTCTACGTCGAGCTGCAGCGGCCGTACGAGCGCGGCGACGTGCGGCGCAACACGGCTCTCCGTGACCTCGCCGAGCACCTCGGCGTCGCCACCGTCGCCACCGGCAACGTGCATGCCCACGCGGCGCGGCGCACGCTGCTCCAGGACACGCTCGTCGCGATCCGTTGCCGCACCTCCCTCGACGGCTGCGAGCAGGAACGGCGGGGCAATCGCGAGAGCATCCTGAGGGCACCGGCAGACGCGGCCGATCTCTTCGCCGGCATCGACCCGGCCGCCGCCGCCCGCACGGTCGAGATCGCAGAGCGCCTCCAGTTCGACCTCACCCGGGAGCTCGGCTACCGCTACCCCGACTTCTCCGACGGCGACGAGCCTGCGATCCGGCAGCTCGCCGAGATCTGCAATGACGCCTTCGCCGACCGCTATCCACCGCGAGACCAACGGCTGCTCGCCCGGGCGCGCGACCGCCTCGAGACCGAGCTTGCGCTCGTCGACGAGCTCGGCCTGGCCGGGTTCTTCCTGCTCCACTGGGAGGTGCTCGACCTCGCGCGGGAATGTGCCCTGCAGGTGCGCGGGCGCGACTCGCCCCGCCGCTTCCTGCCTCCGGGGCGGGGGCGGGGCAGCTCGGTCGGCTCGATCGTCTGTTACCTCACCGGCCTCTCGCACGTCGATCCCGTCGCGAACGATCTCTCGCTCGGACGCTTCCTCAACCACGAGCTGGCCTCCGTTCCCGATATCGACCTCGACTTCCCGCGCGATATCCGGGAGAAGCTGATCGTCGCCGTCACGAAGAAGTACGGCAACGAGCACGCATCGCTCGTCGCGAGCTTTGCCACCTATCGCTCGCGCGGTGCCATCCGCGACGTCGGCAAGGCGCTCGGGCTGCCGCAGGCCGAGCTCGAGCGGATCGCCCGGCTCAGTGACGGCTGGGATGCATCGCGCATCGCCGAGGAGGTGGCAGGGCTGCCGGATGCCGAGCGCAAGCTGGTCTCGAAGCGCTGGCGGGCCTTCCAGTTCCTGACGACCGAGATCGCCGGCCTGCCACGCCACATCTCCCAGCACCCGGGCGGCATGGTGATCTCGTCGCGGCCGCTGATCGACCTCGTCCCGGTGCAACCGGCAGCGATGGCGGGGCGCCAGCTCTGTCAGTGGGACAAGGACTCCTGCGCCGACGCCGGCTTCCTCAAGATCGACCTGCTCGGCCTCGGAATGCTTTCCGCCGTCGAGGACTGCGTCGAGAAGATCGCGGAGATCTACGGCGCCCCGATCGACCTCTCCCGCATCCCGCTCGATGACGCGGATGTGTACGCCGAGATCCAGCGCGCGGATACGGTCGGCACCTTCCAGATCGAGAGCCGCGCTCAGATGCAGAGCCTCCTGCGAACAAAGCCCGAGAACATCGATGACCTCACCGTGCAGGTTGCGCTCGTCCGGCCGGGGCCGATTCAGGGCAAAGCGGTGCATCCCTACATCGAGAACCGCAAGCGGCTGCGCGAGGATCCGTCGTTCACCTACGCGGTCGACCACGAGTCGCTGCGCGAGCCGTTGCGCTCGACGCTCGGGGTCGTCGTCTTCCAGGATCAGGTGCTCGACGTGGCGATCGCGCTCGCGGGCTTCACGGTGGGCGAGGCAGAGGGCTTGCGGCGGGCGATGAGCCGCAAGCGCAGCCGTGCTGCGCTCGAGTCCCACCGGGTGCGGTTCATCGAGGGCGCCGTCAGGAACGGCGTCTCCGAGAAGGTTGCGGACACCGTGTACGACAAGCTCGTCGGCTTCTCCGGCTTCGGCTTCCCGAAGTCCCATGCCGCCGCGTTCGGGCTGCTCGCCTACCAGTCGCAGTGGCTTCGTCATCACTATCCGGCCGAGTTCCTCTGCTCGCTGCTGAACGCCCAGCCGATGGGCTTCTACCCGCCGGCGAGCCTCGTCCGCGATGCTCAGCGGCGCGGAGTGGAGGTGCTCCCGCCCGACGTGAACCTGAGCGACACCTGGTGCGCACTCGTCGCCTCCGCCGCCGAGTCTTGTGTTGACTCAACCCAAAGCCCTCAGGCGGTCAGGATCGGGCTCGCCTACATCCAGTCGGTGAGCGCGGACGATGCCGATGCGCTCGTCGCCGAGCGCGAGGCGAACGGGGCGTACCGCGACGTGGGCGATCTTGCGCGGCGGGTGCCGCTCGCGCAGGAGGGCCTCGTAGCGCTCGTCGAGGGGGGCGCCTGCGACGGGCTCGGCTCGGGAACGGCTCCCGCCAAGATGCACGCAGGCAAGACGGTGACATCGCCGAAGCGTCGCGACCTTCTCTGGGAGCTCGGGCTCGCCAACCGCCCGGTCTCCGTTCCCGGCACACGGGGTGCTGCGAAGCAGCTCACGCTTTCGCTCGATCCCACCGCGGCAACGCCCGAGCTCCGCGACCTCACGCGCTGGGAGCAGATGGCGGCCGACTACCGTCGCACGGGCCTCTCCGTCGGCGTCCATCCGCTGACGCTGCTGCGGCCGCATCTGCCGGAGGCGGCGCTTCGCAGCGACGACCTGCACGACTCCTCCCACGGATCGACCGTCGCCTATGCCGGCCTCGCAATCGCAAGGCAACGGCCAGCCACGGCGAAGGGCATCGTGTTCATGCTGCTCGAGGACGAGTGTGGCCAGGTCAACCTGATCGTGCCGAAGAACGTCTACGAGGAGCACCGGGCGATCGTTCGCAACGAGCCGCTCCTCCTCGCCCACGGTCGCTACGAGCGGTTGGGGGAGAACCGAAACATCCTCGTCACCTCGATCGAGACCCTCGGAGCGCTCGCCCGGCAAGTGGCGGAGCTGGACGTAGGAGCAGCGCTGCCGCGCGCCCACCACTTCGGCCATCGCTAGTGGTCGGGCTGACAAGCGGATGGATCGTGGAGGCGCGCCTCCCAGTACGACGCCGCGACCTCGAATCCGAGCGACGAGTAGGCAGCGATCGCGGCGGCATTGTCCGCCCTGACGTTCAGCGCGATCGTTTCGATTCCGTCCTCGAGCAGCATGAGGCAGAGGGCCGCGCAGGCCGCTCGAGCAAGGCCCCGCCCGCGGAGATCGGGCAGCGTTGCGACGTTGCCGAGGGCCGCCACGCCCCACGTGGGCGAGTACACGTGGACGCCGGCGACGCAAGCGAGGCGCCCGTCGTGCCTGATGCCGACGTACCGGTCGGTCGCGAGCATCCGTGACGTGAACCAGGTCGACGGATAGGCAACTCGGTAGAGCTCTTCGAGCTCCGTGAGATCTCCCTCGGAGAGGAGATCGACGGGAGCAGCAATCGACGTGAGACGGTCGTGGCGGGTCAGCGCGAGCTTGAGGTGCGGCTCGGCCAGATCCACCGTGTACCGGTTGCGGAAGAGGTCGAGGAGTGGCGGCGAGACGTGGGCGTACAGCGCGCCCGGGAGCGTGGGCAGCAGGCACCCGAGCAGCCACGTCATGGACCCAGCCGGACTCTCTTCGATCGCGATCAGCACCGGAACAGACGGCTCGGTGTAGAGGAGCGCTACCTGCTCGATCCGCTGGTCCTCCTGCCAGGCGAACCACCGTGTGTGAGGCCAGTCAAAGTCGTCGAGATCGCCCAACTCATAGACGTGAGCCTCCGCGTTGCGCCGGAGGAATTCTGCTATGCCGGGCCGGTCGGTGAGCTCGGTGACGGCCATCCAAGCCAAGCCTAGAGGCCCGGCGGAGCAACGAGATGCGTCAGCTGATCGTCTCTCCGGCGACGCGACGCACTTCCTCGAGCGTTGTGATTCCTGCGGCGGCGAGGCGAACGCCGTCTTGCCGCAAAGTCGCCATTCCCTGCGAGACCGCCATCGCCTCGATCTCGCGCGTCGGCGCGGTGACGAGGAGCGCGATCTCATCCGTCATCGTCATCACCTCGAACAGCGGCACCCGACCGCGATATCCGGTGCCGCCGCACTCGTGACAGCCGATGGCCCGAACAAAGCCCTGAGCGTTGGGCATCGCGTACACGTTCAGTGTCTGGAGCAGGTCGGGCTCCGGCACCGCCGATACGCAACAGGTACGGCAGACGCGGCGGGCGAGTCGCTGTCCGACGATGCAGTTGATCGACGTCGCGAGGATGCTTCGCTCGATGTTCATGTCCGTGAGGCGCTGGATCGCCGAGGCCGCCGTCTGGGCGTGCAACGTCGTGAGGATCAGGTGACCGGTCATCGAGGCGCGAAACGCGATCTGGGCGGTCTCCTCGTCCCGGATCTCGCCCACGAGGAGTACATCGGGGTCCGAGCGCAGGATCGTGCGCAAGCCGTTCGCGAACGTGAGGCCGGCCCGCGGGTTCACTTCCACCTGATCCAGGCCATCGACCCGGTACTCCACAGGATCCTCGATCGTCGTCAGCTGGCGATCCGGCGTGTTGAGCAGTTGCAGGCATGTGAAGAGCGTCGTCGTCTTGCCCGATCCCGTCGGCCCGACGACGACGACGGCGCCGAACGGCTGTGAGATCGCGCGCTCGAGAGCAGCATGGCTTCGTGGCGACATCCCGAGCGAGTCGAGCGATTCAGGCGCGTCACCCCGTCCGAGCATCCGTAGCGTCACCTTCTCTCCGTAGGTCGTCGGCAGAGTCGCCATGCGAACGTCCATCGACTCCTCGCCGCGTTTTACCGAGAGGCGTCCGTCCTGTGGCATCCGTCGCTCGGCGATATTGAGGCCGCCCATGACCTTGAGGCGGCTGACGACGGCGGTCGCCTGGGTGCCTGGAAGGGATGTCAGCTCGCGCATGACCCCGTCGACGCGGATGCGAACGTGGAGCCGCCGCTGTTGCGGGGTGAAGTGGATGTCGGATGCTCCGGCATCCAGCGCGGAGGAGATCGCCGTGTTGACGAACATGACCGACGGCGTGTCGTGAGTGAGGTCGAGGACGCTCGCGCTGTCCTCGCTCTCCTGGGCGTCGCTGATGAACTCAAGGCTCGGTGCCGAGGCAGGATCGTTCACCATCGTGATCGCAGACTCGATCATGTCGGGAGCGGCGACGCAGATTCGGATCGGCACCCCGACCGCGAGTCGCAACTCGTCGGAGAACATCACGTTGGTCGGGTCGGCGACCGCGACCAGCACGTAACCGTCGTCGAGGAAGCGGACAGGGAGCGCGAGGTAGCGCCGCGCGAGGCTCTCCGTCAACAGGAGCGCGGCAGAGATGTCGACGGATGCGAAGTCGAGCTCGATGAACTCAAGCTCATGCTGCTCCGCCAGCACGCGCGAAATTGCGATCGAGGTCACGAAACCCTCGTCGAGCAGAATCTCGCCCAAACGGCGACCAGGGCGCGTGCGCTGGAGGGTGAGTGCGTGGTCGAGCTGCTCCGCCGTGACGGCTCCGTCGCGTACCAGCAGGGTGCCGAAAGCAGGCCACTGGTTTCGGGGCTGCCTGATCGCTTCCATTGGTCCCCTATCGGCACGCAGCGTCCGCTTGTTGAGCGGGCTTCGGCGACGCGAGTGGTTCCTGGGAGAATCCCACCATGCGGGTGGTCGTACAGCGGGTCACGAGTGCGAGCGTCACAGTCGACGGAGATGTCTCCGGGGCCATCGGAAGTGGCTTACTCGTGCTTATCGGCGTCGGTCGAGGCGACACGGGCGCGGAGGCGGACCGGCTGGCGGTGAAGGTTGCTCGGCTCCGCATCTTCGAGTCCGCCGACGGCGGTATGGGGAAGTCCGTTGTAGACACGGGTGGCGAGATCCTCGTCGTCAGTCAGTTCACGCTGCTCGCCGATGTAACGAGGGGCAACCGACCCGGATTCTCCGATGCTGCTTCTCCCGAGGTGGCACGGCCACTCGTGGAGCGGTTCTGCGCCATGCTCGTGGGTCTCGGTGTCTCGGTCTCGACGGGTGTCTTCGGCGCCAAGATGAGCGTGGAGCTCGTCAACGACGGCCCTGTCACGATCATCCTCGGCTGAAGTCGACACGTCGGGCGCGGCCCCGTGGTGGCGGCCGGTGCTATCCTCTCCAGACCGCATTTCACTGCTTGACGAAATGGGCGCGAGGCGCCCATTTTTGTTGAGGAGATGCGGGTTTCTCGAGGATTTGGCGCTGGCGGGACAAGGAGAACAGCAGTGGCGGACATGCTCGCAACCGAACGGACGCTCTCACGGGACATCGTCCCGACCGTCGAGCGTGCCGTGCCGGGAGTCGAGGTGCTCGCCGTCGAACTGCTGTCACCGAGCAGGTTCTGCGTGTACGTCGATCACCCCGAGGGTGTCGACCATGCGCTCTGCGCCCGTGTCACGGAGATCCTCGCGGACTACCGCAGGTCGTACACGATCGACGTTTCGTCGCCCGGCCTCGACCGGCCCGTGCGGCGGCCGGAGCACTTCCGCGCGGCCGTAGGACAGGACGTTCAGCTTCGCACCGCCGCCGACATCGCCGGCAAGAACCGCTTTCGCGGCACGGTCGTTGCCGCCACAGACCAGAGCGCCCGAATCGCCGTCGGCGAAACGGAGCTCGACATCCCGTACGAGACGATCGTGCGGGGCAACCTGATCGACGAGGGATAGGTGAGCTCATGAGCCAGGAGATCATGGAAGGCATCCGCACGATCGAGCGCGAGAAGGGCATCGAGACGGGCACGCTCGTCGCGGCGCTCGAGGACGCGCTCCTTGCTGCGTACAAGAAGACCCCGGGTGCTTCGCGGCACGCCGAGGTGATCCTCGACGACGAGGGCGAATTCCGCGTGTTCTCCATCGAGATTCCTGGCGACCTCGAGGAGCGACTCGTGGAAGAGGCGCGCGAGGCGGCGATCGACGAGCTCGAGCGCATCGAGGAGGAGACCGGCGAGCGTCAGCACACGCTCGTCAACGACGTCGATCTCGAGCTCGACTGGTCGCAGGTTCCCGAGGATCTGATGGTGCGCGCCGACGTGACCCCGGAAGGCTTCGGTCGCATCGCCGCGATGACCGCGAAGCAGGTCATCCAGCAGCGCATCCGTGAGGCCGAGCGCGCGATGATGTACGACGAGTACATCGACCGACAGGGCGAGGTCGTGACCGGCATCGTGCAGCAGGCGGGCGACCGCAACAATGTGCTCGTCGACCTCGGCAGGGTGGAGGCACTCCTGCCGCGCTCCGAGCAGGTCGACGGCGAGCGCTACGAGCAGGGCTCGCGGATCAAGGCCGTCATCACCGAGGTGCGGTCCGGCACGAAAGGCCCCCAGGTGATCCTCTCGCGCCGCGACCCGGAGCTGATCAAGACGCTCTTCGAGCTCGAGGTTCCCGAGATCGCCGACGGGCTCGTCGAGATTCGCGGTGTTGCGCGCGAGCCGGGCTACCGCTCGAAGATCGCCGTCGAGTCGCACACCCAGGGCGTCGACCCGGTTGGCGCCTGCGTCGGCCCGCGGGGCTCGCGGGTACGCATGGTCGTGTCCGAGCTGCGCGGCGAGAAGATAGACATCATCCCGTGGAACACGGAGCCGGCCCGATTCGTGGCCAAGGCATTGTCCCCCGCGCGTGTGCGTGAGGTCTACATCGACGACGACACCCGCGAGGCGACGGTCGTCGTCCCGGACGACCAGCTCGCGCTCGCGATCGGAAAGGACGGGCTCAACGCACGTCTGGCGGCGCGCCTGACGGGCTGGAAGGTCGACATCCAGTCGGACACAGAGTTTGCCCAGGCCGAGGCCGAGGCGGCCTACGCCGGCGAGGACGACACACAGGAGTTCTCGGGCCGCTGCGCTGCGATGCTGTCGAACGGCAAGCGCTGCCCGAACGCCGCGCTGCCCGGCTCGCACTACTGCGGCGTGCCTGCGCACCAGTCGCTCCACGGCACCGAGCCGCCCGCGATCGCGGAAGCCGATGACGACGACACCAACGAGGTCGCTGCCGACATCGCCGAGGCACAGGGCCTGCTCGACGGCATCGTCGAGGAAGCCGTTGCAGCCGGCCAGATCACTGTTGCTGAGGCAGCCGAGATCGAGGACGCGATCGAGGAGGCTGCAGTCGAGCTCGACCACGAGTCGGAGGCCGAGACCGCGGCCGTCGTGGTCGAGGAGGACGAGTCTCCTGAGGCGTGACCCACTCGCCGGAGAGAACGTGCGCGGGCTGCGGTCGCAAGGCGCCGCAGGCGGAGCTCGTGCGCTTCGGCTCGGCAGAGGGGCGCCTGCAGGTGGGCCGGACCATTCCCGGCAGGGGGGTCTACACGTGCCGACGCCTCGCGTGCTTCGAGCGCGCGGTGGCGTCGCGCGGCTTCAATCGGGTGTTGCGTCGGACCGTGGTCGTCGAGCCGGAGCTCGCTCGCCACTACAATGGAAGCTGATGACAGGCGGAACTAGCTGATGGCAGACGAGCCCAACAAGCCCAACCGACCGATTCGCCCGCGCGGCGGCCCCTCCGGGCGGAAGCGTCGCGTCGTCATCGACGGTGGCAACCAGCGTGGCCGTGACGGCCGCCAGGCACGTGACCGCAGCGCTGCCACGAACGGGCCGCCACGGCAGCAACCGGTAGCGACGCCGACTGGTCCCGTCACGGTTCCGTCAGGAGTCAGTGTCAAGGATCTTTCCGCCGCGCTCGGGATCACGGTCGCGCAGATCATCAAGATCATGATGGGCCTCGGCGAGATGGTCACCATCACCCAGTCATTGAGCGACGAGTCCGTTGTGCTCATCGCTGCCGAGGTCGACCGCGAGGTCGTCATCAAGCACGCGGCCGACGACGACTCCGAGCCCGAGATCTTCGAGGACTCCGATGAGGATCTGGCAGCACGGCCGCCGGTCGTCACGATCATGGGTCACGTCGACCACGGCAAGACGACGCTGCTCGACGCGATTCGCGAGACCGCCGTCGTCGACACCGAGGCAGGAGGGATCACGCAGCACATCGGCGCCTACCAGGCCGTGATCAACGGCCGCAAGATCACCTTTCTCGACACGCCGGGCCATGAGGCGTTCACCGCCATGCGAGCCCGGGGTGCCAAGGTCACGGACATTGCCATCCTCGTCGTCGCTGCCGACGACGGCGTGATGCCTCAGACGCGCGAGTCGATCTCGCACGCGCGTGCCGCCGAGGTGCCGATCGTCGTCGCCGTCAACAAGATCGACGTGCCGAACGCCAACCTCGACCGCGTCCGCTCCGAGCTCGCCACCGAAGGGCTGCAGCCGGAGGAGTGGGGCGGTACGACCCAGTTCGCAGAGGTGTCCGCCAAGCAGAAGCTCAATCTCGACGAGCTGCTCGAGAAGCTGCTGCTCGTCGCCGACGCCGAGCTCGACCTGCGCGCCAACCCGTCGGTCGAGGCCTCGGGGCCGATCATCGAGTCCCGCCTCGACGTGGGTCGCGGCCCGGTCGCGACCATGCTCGTCCATCGCGGGACGCTGCACGTCGGTGACGCGATCGTTGCCGGTGACGCATCGGGCAAGGTGCGCGCGCTCTATGACTACAAGGGCGAGAAGGTCAAGGAGGCACGTCCCGGCGAGCCGGTCGAGATCCTCGGCTTCGACCGTCCGCCGCCGGCCGGCGAGCTGGCACGGGTCGTCGAGCACGAGCGGCAGGCGAAGGATCTGGCCCAGAAGCGGGCCGAGCGGCTCCGTCGTGAGCAGCTTGCACAGCGTTCCAAGCGCGGCGTCTCGCTCGAGAGCCTCTTCTCGCAGCTGCAGGAAGGCGTCGTCCAGGACCTCAACATCGTCCTCAAGGGCGACGTGCAGGGCTCGGTCGAGGCACTCCTCGGCGAGCTCGGCAAGATTCAGCACTCAGAGGTGCGCGTCAACGTCATCCACACGGGCGTCGGCGGGATCACCGAGAACGACGTCAACCTCGCGTCGGCGTCGGACGCGCTCGTGATCGGCTTCAACGTGAGGCCGAGTGCCGAGGCGCGCGTGCTCGCAGAGCGCGAGGGTGTCGACATTCGCACCTACCGCGTCATCTACCAGCTCACCGACGAGATCCAGCAGGCCCTCGTGGGCATGCTCACGCCGGTGCAGACCGAGGAGACGCTCGGTGAGGCCGAGGTGCGCGCGCTGTTCAAGGTGTCACGGCTCGGCACGATCGCGGGATGCATGGTCACGAGTGGCGTCATCCGCCGCAACGCGCAGGTACGCGTCGTGCGGGACGGCACCGAGATCTACGACACCTCGATCTCGCAGCTCAAGCGCTTCAAGGACGACGCCCGCGAGGTCAGCGAAGGCTTCGAGTGCGGCATCCTGCTCGACGGCTACAACGACCTCAAGGAAGGCGACATCCTCGAGGCATACGAGACACGCCAGATCGAGCGCACCGATCTCGACGAGGTCGCAGCTGCCCCGGCTCCGGCGGCGGTTGCCGCAGAGGCCGACGACGACCTGGACGAGTAGCGCTCACCACAGGCACCTGAGAGCGAGTTCCGCCTGCAATTCGGCCGGTTAGCTGTGGCTCCTGCCGGGCCGGTTGAGAGTGTGGCCCTCGCCCGCTGGTGGCGTACTCTGTGGGGCTGTGGCTGAACGACTGAAGACGGTCGATACGCCCGACGGGCGGACGCTCGCATTCGCCCTCTGGGGCGACCCGGCCGGATTTCCAGTCATGGGCAATCACGGGACGCCGGGCTCTCGGTTCGACCGATGGCCACGCGAGGGCCTGTACGAGGAGCTGGGTGTGCTGCTCATCAGCCACGACCGTGCCGGATACGCTCGCTCGGACAGACGGCGAGGCCGCCGAATCGTGGACGAGGTCGATGATCTGCTCGTCCTCGCCGACCATCTCGGCCTCGACCGCTTCGGCGTCACGGGCGGCTCGGGCGGAGGCCCTCACGCGCTCGCCGCCGCCGCCCGCTGTCCCGATCGTGTCCTTCGCGCCGTCTGCACCGTCGGAGTTGCACCATACGGCCCCGAGGGCCTCGAGCCGGCCGCGTGGTTCGCGGGAATGGACCCGGAGAACGTGAAAGAGTTCGGATGGGCGCTTGCTGGCGAAGAGGTTCTCACCAGGGAGCTCACGGCCGAGCAGGCGAAGATCATGGCGCAGCTCGACGACGACCCCGGCGCAGCGATCCTGGGCGCGTTCGAGCTCAGCGAGGCCGATCGCCAGCAGCTCGAGCGTCCCGAATTTCAGCAGATGATCGGAGTCGATGCAGGAGCAAGCACTCGGAGGCGTCTTCGGCTGGGTTGACGACTCGCTCGCGTTCACACGACCCTGGGGCTTTGATCCCAGCGAGATCAGTGTGCCCGTCCTGCTGCGCTACGGCTCTTCCGACGTGCTCGTCCCTCGCGGCCACGGCGACTGGCTCGCTGAGAACGTGCCCGGTGCGGTCGTCGCGATGGACGAGGCGGGTCATCTCGGCTCCGACCCCGAGCAGGAGATCGCGGAGAACATTGCGTGGCTCCGAGACGGCACACCGCAAAGACGCCGGCCTCGCTCATGGTCGTGTCTCGTGGCACCCCTGCGTGCAGGATTGCGGCCGCTCGCGGGCTTCGTCTACGAGATTCGCTTGACCGCGAGTGCCAGGATCTGCGCGAGCGTCTGCTTGTCCTGGTGGGCAGCGTCAGAGAGGTCGATCGAGAGAGTTGCGATGGTGTCGCCGCTGAGCAAGAACGCGTTCGTAACGTCAGCACTCGGGACAGTGAGCGTGAACGCGCCCGGACCGAGATCGGGACGGGCTTTCACCAGCGGCTTCGTCGCCAGTTGAGCACGTGCGTTCACGTAGTAGCGGTAGCTGTCACGAAGATCGATCGCGTTCCCAGGGCCGAGGGTCAGGTAGATCTGCGGTGCAACCGCACTCCCGTTCTCCACAGCCGAGAAGGCACACTGGCTGGCCGGCCGCCCGGCACCAAGCGCAACGCGCTGGAGCTTGCGGCCGACGATCGTGCTCAGCTCCGACGCTGAGAACGGACAGAAGGCTGGCTGCCCGGCTGCCGGGGGAGTGATGGTACCGGCACCGCTCGCGACCAGAGGGAGAGCCACGGCGACCAACGCAAAGAACACCGAAAAGCCGGCGCCGACGAGCTGCAGCTGTCGTGACCTGATCCACACGGGGCGCTCATCGTAGGGCATGAGCGGGGAAATTCATA
This sequence comes from uncultured Thermoleophilia bacterium, assembly GCA_963799575.1. Lineage (GTDB taxonomy): Bacteria > Actinomycetota > Thermoleophilia > Gaiellales > Gaiellaceae > Gaiella. The sequence goes on along the minus strand of CAWCXK010000004.1, from coordinate 200,932 downwards.
GGTCCAGTTTTCCCTCCTCGACGCGGTCGTCCATCCGCCCCCTCTGGAGGACGGGCGAGCACACTGGCGTGGGCCGCGAGGCGGGAGCACGCCGACGTCGGGCCGGCGCCGGAGGCCGCCGATTCGGAGTGTGATCGACAGGTCCTCGTCGCGACGACGAGACTGCACCGCTGGTCGTGCGGCTCCGCGCCGGGAGACTGGGTCCGCTCACCGAGTAGGGTCGGTCGACGGAGCTAGCGCTCGATGCCACGAACGAGCACGAAGGGCTCGGCCGCCTCGCAGCCACAGCTCGCGCCGTAGAACTCTGCCGCTGCCCTGATCGCGCGCTCACTGCGGGGATGCGGATAGTCGCGCGCTTCCGTGCGGTAGTGCTCGAACGACGCCAGCTTGTGATCGAGCGTGGCCGTCACATCGACGAACCAGTTCGGGACGAACCAGTTGAGCGCCGACGGTGTCCACTCCGTGCTCGAGGTCGGCGCATAGGTGAGAACGCGCAGCACGCACTGGCCGGGCACGGGCCGCGTCGCAACGGCGACCGAGTCGAACAACGCACGGTGGTCGCGGTTCACGTCGGGGTGAACGGTGTAGACGGTCGTCGGCCCGAAATCGCTGATCTGATCCTCGACGACGCGGTTGACGTCGACGTGGGGGAGGGTGTCGAGGCGCATGTCGGGCAGGTCGAGGTGGATGTAGTCGGTTACGCCGAGCTCTGCCGCGGCGGCTCGTGCCTCCTCCTCCTTCTGCGCCCGGATCGCGGCGTCACCCGGGTACTGCGTCGAGCTGCCATCCGTGACACAGACGATTCGCACCGTGTCCTTGCGAACGGTTGCGTGCATCGCGATCGTGCCACCCATCCCGAGCACCTCGTCGTCAGGGTGCGCTGCGATCACGAGGATGCGGCTCATCCGAGCACCGCCCCGACCTCGAGCTCGACGCGCATCTCGACTTCCTCGAGCAGGAGCGCCCCGTCGCCGCAGGCGACCACGACCCCATCGGGCCTCTGTTCGACGATCGTCCCGGCGGGCGCCTGTTGCCCGGCACTGACGGGCAGGGCCTTCCAGATCACGATCTTCTCGTCGCCGAGCCAGGTGAAGGCTCCAGGGTAGGGCCGCGTCTGCGCGCGCACCCAGTCGTAGAGGTAGGGCGCGCGTGTCTCCCAGTCGATGATGCCATCCAGGGGTGTCCGCTTCGGCCATGAGCTGGCGCGGCGTGCATCCTGGGCGATCCGCGGTGCCGAGCCGTCGATGATCAGCGGCACTGCCTCCCGGACCAGCTCGACATGCGCTTCGGAGATGCGGTCGAACAGGGTCGTCGCGGTCTCGTCCGGTGCAATCGGGACTTCGACGTACCCGACGATCGGGCCGGAGTCGGCGGTCGGATCGGTGATCTCGAAGAGCGTGACGCCGGTCTTCGTGAGCCCGCTGAGGATGGCCCAGGGAATCGGCGCCCGCCCGCGGTGACGGGGCAGAAGCGTCGGGTGCATGCCGTAGACCGCGCTGCCCGCATTTGCGAGGAACGCTTCTCGGACGAGCTGCGACCAGCCGACGACGAAGGTCACGTCGGCTTCGAGTGCGGCCACCGCAGCGACCGTCTCCGGCGCGTTGACGTCTGGTGTCTCGATCAGCACGGCACCAAGTCGGGTGGCGACCTCGTCGAACGAGCACTGACCGGCGCGATTCGGATCGACCGGGCCGGGCAGGGTGACGACGCCGACGATCTCCGCACCGGACGCCGAGGCCACCTCGAGGCAGTCGAGGCCGATGACGTCGAAGCTGACCCAGACCGTCCGCAAGGCGGGGCCAATACTAGAGGCTTGGAGCGGCCGCCGACCGGGCGACGCAGTCACGCGTAGGCCGGGACCGCTTCAATGGACGCGTGGCAACGGGCTTCGTCGGCATCTACTCGTTCGAGCTCTTCTTTCCCGAGAGCCACTCCCTGAAGGAGAAGCGCATGCACGTGAGGTCCGTGAAAGCACAGCTATCCAACCGTGTTGCCTGCTCGATCGCGGAGGTCGACCACCACGACGTCTGGCAACGCGCGCGCCTGACGCTCGCATGCGTGGCGCGCGCGCCGGGCGAGGCAGATCGGCTCATCGACACGGCCGAGCGTTGGCTTGCGGGCCAGGACTTCGAGCTGCTCGCCCACGAGCGCGAACTGGTGTCGCTCGATGACTAGGCACACGACGCGTTCTCCGCGAATGCGGCGGGTCGACGAGGCGATCAAGGCGGTCGTCTCCGAGACGATCCCGACGCTCAAGGATCCGCGCATCGGCTTCGTCACCGTGACCGGCGTCGTCACCACGTCCGATCTCGCCCAGGCGACGGTGTGGCTGAGTGTGTACGGCGGCGAGAAGCGACGGCTCGGCACGCTGGCAGCGCTCGAAGGTGCCGCCGGGATCCTGCAGGCGCGCCTCAACAGCCAGCTCCATCTGCGCCGAACGCCTCAGCTGCTGTTCGAATACGATCAGTCCGTCGAGCATGGCGTCCGGATGACGAAGCTGATCGACGACCTGGACCCAGGCCCCGAAATCCCTGACGCTCCCGAAGAGACGATCGATGAGCCAGACCACGACTGATATGGCCGCGGTTGCCGATGTGCTCGGCGCCGGAGATCGGTTCCTCGTCACCTCGCACGAGAACCCCGACGGTGATGCGCTCGGTTCGCTCCTCGCGATGCACCTCGCCCTGGTCGAGCTCGGCAAGGACAGCGTCATGGTGCTCGTCGGTGCGCAGCCGCTCCCCGCCGAATACTCGTTCCTCGAGCTGCCGACGCACGGGCTCCGGCGTGACATCCCGGGCGACGCTGCGGAGCGTATCCTCGTGGCGGTCGATTGCGCGCAGGAGACGCGGCTCACCGACGATCGGCTCCTGGATGCGCCAACCGTCGTCAACATCGACCACCACCACGACAACACGCGCTTCGGCAGTGCCAATCTCGTGGTCGGCGAGGCATCCTCGACCGCCGAGGTGCTCGCCGAGGTTTTCGCGGATCTCGGGGTCGTGCTGACTCCTGCGATCGCGAGCGCTCTGCACACGGGACTCGTCACCGACACCGGTCGATTCCAGTACTCGAACACGACGCCCTCGGCGCTCCACCTAGCGGCAGAGCTCGTCGAGGCTGGAGCCGACCTCCAGCGGATCTTCCAGGGCATCTACGAGTCGATGCCGTTTCCGAAGCTGAAGCTCCTCGCCCGAGCGCTCGATCGTGCTGCGTTGTACGAGGACGGCCGCGTCGTCGTCTCGCACCTCCTGCGGAGCGACTTCGGCGAGGTCGGCGCCGTCGAGCCGTACTCCGAGGGCGTCATCGACGTGCTCCGAGCAGTCGAAGGGGTGGAGCTCGCCGCACTCATCCGTGAGCCGCCACGCGACGGCAGCCCGGCACGGAAGATCTCGCTCCGATCGTCGTCGGCTCGCGTGGACGTCTCGGCAATCGCCCGCGCATCCGGAGGCGGTGGTCATCGCCAGGCGGCAGGCTTCTCGAGCGACCTCTCGATCGACGAGATCACAGCCTTCATCGTCGCCGCGTTCGCGGCCCTGCCTGCAAGTCCGAGCTGAGAGCGGCGGCCCGACCTTGGCGATTCCCAAGGGCCTCGCGCCCACCGGTGTGATCCTCGTCGACAAGCCGGCGGGGCCGTCGTCGTTTGCGGTTCTGGCGGCCGTCCGCTCTCGAACACGCGCCAAGACGGGCCATGCCGGAACGCTCGATCCGTTTGCCACCGGGCTCTTGATCCTGTTGTCCGGTAAGGCAACAACCATGGCATCATGCTTCGTCGGTCTGCCAAAGCGCTATCTCGCGGACGTCGATCTGTCGCGGCGAACAACGACCGGCGATCCGGAGGGCGAAGCGCTCGAGTCGCACGACGTTCCGACGCGGGCGGCGCTCGATGCGGAGCTCGAGGGCCTCCGCGGCGAGATCGAGCTTCCGATCCCGACGGCATCGGCCGTCAAGATCGGGGGCGAGCGCGCCTACAAGCTGCACCGGAAGGGCGTTGTGGTCCAGATGCCGCTCCGGCGCTCGCAGGTCGACGCGCTCGATGTCATCGCGTATGGAGACGGCATCGCGACACTCGATCTGCGCGTCAGCTCCGGGACGTACGTCCGATCGATCGCCGATGCGCTCGGAGGTCATTGCATCTCGTTGCGCCGAACGGAAGTCGGACCGTTCTCCGTCGACGAGGCCGACGACGAGCGCGTGCTCACGCTCGACGCCGCGCTCGGTCGGATCGGGATGACCGTGGCGCAGGCGGAGGCGGAGCGGAAGCAGAAGGCGGACGCCGATCGGACGGCTCACGAGGCACGGAAGGCGGCCGAGGCTCGGTCGCCGCAACCGACCGAGCCCGCACAGGCCGGGCATCCCGAGGAAGCCGCCCAGCCGGTGCGGACCGCGCAGCCAGCCCGGCAGGCGCGGGGGCAGGCGGCCATCGAGGGGCGCGGAAGGGCCGGCGGATGAGAATCGCTCATGCACCCGGCCAGCTCGAGCGGCAGCCGCGCGCGGTTGCGATCGGCACCTTCGACGGCGTCCATCGTGGGCATCTGAGCGTCATCCAGGCGGCGGTCGACTCGGGGCTTGCGCCGACCGTGATCACGTTCGACCCGCATCCCCGTGTCGCGTTCGGTAACGAGGTCGAGCTCATCACCACGCTCGAGCGTCGGCTGGAGCTGTTCGAGGCCGCAGGCGTCGAGTCGACGCTTGTGGCACCGTTCACGCCCGAGCTGATGACGCTCCAGCCGGAGACGTTTGCCGAGCGGTACCTCACCGCAATCGGTGCGACGGCTGTCGCGGCCGGCCCGAACTTCCGCTTCGGCGTCAAGCGGAGCGGCGATCGGCAGCTGCTCGGCGATCTCGGCTTCGAGATCCTCGATGTCGTCCCCGTTTCGGGTGTATCGTCGTCGGTGATCCGCGTAGCGCTTCGCGATGGAGACATCGGCGCTGCTGCCGCCGGGCTCGGGCGGCCGTTCGAGCTCGACGGCACCGTCGTCGCGGGCGACCAGCGAGGTGGCACGCTCGGCTACCCGACCGCGAATCTCGCGCTCGAGCCGCGTCTCGCCTGTCCCGCGTACGGCATCTACGCCGGCTCGGCGCTCGGGCATCGCGCAGCGATCTCGATCGGGACGAATCCGCACTACGGTGGCCTCGAGCGGCGCATCGAGCCGTTCCTGCTCGATTTCGAGGGTGATCTCTACGGCCGGCGGCTTGTCGTCGAGGTGTGGGAGCGGCTGCGCGACGAGGCGGTGTTCGAGACGGAGGCGGAGCTCGTCTCCCAGATCGGCCGCGACGTCGAGGCGACGCGGGCTGCGGTACGCCCCGTTCCGCCTCGTTGACGGGACCTGCGGCGCCGGCGCAGAGCTACACCGGGAGCACCTCGGGGTTCACGACGCCGATGGGCGAACCGGCGGCGAAGGCAACCACCTGCGCGAACGCCTCGCCGAAGTACGCCTCGTACGTGTCCCACGTGACATAGCCGAGGTGCGGCGTCGCCAGCACTGCTTCGCTCGCCACGAGCGGATCGCCGGTAGCCGGCTCGTCGTCGAACACGTCGACCGCCGCGCTCCCCGGGCGACCGGCCGCAAGGGCGGAGGCGAGGGCGCCCTGCTGGACGAGCCCGGCTCGCGCCGTGTTGACGAACAGCGCATCGGGCTTCATCAATCCGAGCCGGCGGGCGGTCACGAGGCCACGTGTCTCGGGCGTCAGCTTGAGATGCACGCTGATCACATCGGATCGCTCACACAGAGCGTCGAGATCCGGCTCCGCCACGTAGCCGTCGGCGGCAGCGCGGTCGAGCGAGGCAACCCGGCCCCAGGCGAGCACCTCCATTCCGAGCGCCCTGCCGTACCCGGCCACGAGCGCACCGATGGTGCCGTACCCGATGATCCCGAGAGTACGCCCGTGCAGCTCCCGGCCGATCGTCGTCTGCCATCTGCCGGCCCGGAGGGCGACCGCATCGGGGACGATGCAGCGGGTCGAGGCGAGAATCAGGGCGAGCGTCAGCTCGGCAGGAGCAAAGGCCGAGCCGGAGCCCGTGCAGACGGCAATCCCCCGGTATGTGCACGCCTCGAGGTCGATGTGCGGCATCCCGCGGCCCGTCTGGCAGATCAGCCGCAGGTTGGGGAGGAGCTCGAGCAACGGCGCGTCGATCGGCGTCCGCTCGCGGATCAGGACGAGTGCATCTGCATTGCCGACCTGCGCAGCGCGCTCGGCAACGGTCGCCGGCCGCACGGACTGCACGACGACGTCATGGCCGCCGAGAAGCGAAAACGCGTCGAGTCGCTCGACGGCACGCTGATAGTCCTCCATCACGACGATGCGCATCGCACGAGCCTATCGCGGCAACACCGCGATGCGGCTCGAGGGGCCGCGATCCCGCATGGGTGCTACGATTCCGGCTGACCCTCTCTCGGTCGGCCGTGTCTTCCTTCACGCCGCACTGAGAGTGCGGAGACATCGACCAAGGAGGCACCATGGCCCTCACCAAGGAAGTCAAGCAAGAGCTGATCGACAAGCACGGTCGCGCGTCGACCGACACGGGCTCGCCCGAGGTGCAGGTCGCGATGCTGACGAAGCGCATCAACGACCTCACCGAGCACCTGCGGACGCATTCGAAGGATCACCACTCGAGGCGTGGCCTGCTGAAGCTCGTCGGTCGCAGGCGTCGCTTCCTCACGTACATGCAGAAGACAGACCTCGAGGGCTATCGCGCCCTCATCAAGGAACTGGGCCTGCGCCGCTAGTGGTCACGACCACCTGAGCGCACGTCCCACCGGCGGGAGGTGGGTGTTTGATCGAGTCGCGCCTCGCATGCGCGATTGGCTCAAACCTCCACCTTCCGAATCAAGAAGAAGAGTGAAGGGAACACACATATGAGCATCGCAACCGGGCGTCAAGCCACGGTGTCGCTCGAGATCGGTGGTCAGGAGATCACCTTCGAGACCGGCAAGCTCGCCAAGCAGGCCGACGGCGCAGTCGTCGTCCGCTCCGGCGACACGATGATTCTCGCGACGGCCGTCGGCCGGACGGAGAGCCGCCCCGATGCGGATTTCTTTCCACTGACGATCGACGTCGAGGAGAGGATGTACGCCGCCGGGAAGATCCCGGGCGGCTTCTTCAAGCGCGAGGGCAAGGCGTCCGAGCGGGCGACCCTGACCGCGCGCATGATCGATCGCCCGATCCGGCCGCTCTGGCCGAAAGGCTTCAGGAACGAGGTGCAGGTCATTTGCACCGTCCTCTCCGCGGACATGGTTCACGGCCACGACGTCCTCTGCATCAACGGCGCCTCCGCGGCGCTCGCGATCTCGCCGCTGCCGTTCCTCGGCCCGGTCGGCGCAGTGCGCGTCGCTCGGATCGACGGCGAGCTCGTCGTCAACCCGACGCTGCAGGAGGCGGATGAGGACTCCGATCTCGACCTGATCGTCGTCGGCACGCGCGACGCGCTCACGATGATCGAGGCCGGTGCGGATCAGATCCCCGAAGACACGATGTTGCTCGCGTTCGAGCTCGCCCACACCGAGATCAAGCGCATCTGCGACGTCATCGACGATCTGCGGGCGCAGGTCGGCAAGCCCAAGTGGGTCGAGCCGGGCCTGACGGCAGAGCTCGAGGCGGCGCACGGCGACGCGATCTGGCAGCGCATCCAGGCCCAGGGCCTGAAGGCTGCCGAGGCGATCGTCGGCGAGATCGTCGACGAGGTCTGCCCCGACGTCACGCTCGACTCCACCGAGGACGACATGGTCAAGGAGATGCAGGTCAAGGGCGGGCTCGCGCTCGTGCTCGACAAGCAGCGCCTCGTTGCCGTCGAAGGCCCGGTGCGCGAGCAGTTCGAAAGTGACCTGAAGGAGCTCACCGACGCCGAGCAGGACTCGAAGTACCTCAAGTCCCGTAAGCGTGGCATGCTCTACGACAACATCGTCGCGAACGTCACCCTCCCGTTCCCGGTCTCCGAGGGGGACTCGGACGAGAAGGACGCGACGACGAAGGCGTGGGTCAAGAAGGCGGCCGACGCGGTCTACAAGGACATCGTCCGTAAGAAGATCGCCGTCGACAAGCGCAGGCCCGACGGTCGGGGCACGGAGGAGATCCGCCCGATCAACGTCGAGGTCGGCTTCGCACCGCGGACGCACGGCTCCGGCCTGTTCACGCGCGGCGAGACGCAGATCCTGACCCTCTGCACGCTCGGTACGGCCAAGGAAGGTCAGCGGATCGACGACCTCTCGCTCGAGCAGGATCGTCACTACATTCACCACTACAACTTCCCGCCCTACTCCGTCGGCGAGACCGGGTTCATGCGGGGGCCGAAGCGTCGCGACATCGGTCACGGTGCGCTCGCGCAGCGGGCACTCGAGGCAGTTGTCCCGGCTCCGGAGGACTTCCCGTACACGATCCGTCTCGTCTCGGAGACGCTCGAGTCGAACGGCTCGTCGTCGATGGGATCGGTCTGCGGCTCGACGATGTCGATGATGGACGCCGGCGTGCCGATCAAGGCTCCGGTCTCCGGAATCGCAATGGGCCTCGTCAAGGAGGGCGACGACTACGTCATCCTGACCGACATCCAGGGCGCCGAGGATCACCTCGGTGACATGGACTTCAAGGTGGCCGGCACGGAGGATGGCATCACCGCCCTCCAGATGGACATCAAGATCACCGGCGTGACGCAGGACATCATGCGGGACGCGCTGCAGCAGGCGAAGCGGGCACGCACCGAGATCCTCGCCAAGATGGCGGAGGCGATCGCCGAGCCGCGCGAGCAGCTCGCCGACCACGCGCCGCGCATCTCGTCGGTGCAGATCAACCCCGAGTTCATCGGCATGGTGATCGGCAAGGGCGGCGAGACGATCCGTGGCCTCGAGGCCGACTACGACGTGCAGATCGACATCGGCGAAGACGGCACGATCCTCGTCTACGCGACCGAGGGCACGAAGGGCGACGCAGCAGTGTCGGCGATCACCGCTCTCACGAAGTCGCCGGAGGTGGGGGACACCTACACCGGCAAGGTCGTCAAGACGACCGAGTTCGGCGCCTTCGTCGAGCTCAAGAAGGGCACCGACGGCCTGCTCCACGTGTCGAACGTAGGCCCGGGCCGTGTTGCCCACATCGAGGACGTGATGGCACGTGGCGACGTCGTCGACGTGATCGTGCAGGAGGTCGACAAGGAACGGGGCCGCATCGGCCTCAAGCTCGTCGCCAAGCACGAGGACGGCGGGCTCGTCATGCCGGACGTGCTGATCGAGCGGGCGAAGGACGCCCCGCCGCGTGAGCCGCGCCCACCACGCGAGGATCGTGGCGGACGCGACCGCGGCCGCCGCTAGGCGACGCGCAGCTCAGACGCGAAACGGGGAGGCCGCGGCCTCCCCGTTTCGTCGTCGCTCCTGTCGTGTCGCACGGAAGCACTCTGGCGCATGCGGGGGCCATGAGCCCACCTCCTGCGCTCAGGCTTCTGCAGCTGCGATTACTTCTCCGACGCTTCGCTCTGTGTCGCCTTCGAGCAATGGTCGGATGTGCTCGTTCATCCACGGCCCACCGACCTCGCGTGCTACCCGACCGGCATCCTCCGCCGTCGGAAACTCGAGGATCAGGATCAGGTGCGTCTCGTCGACCTTTGCGATGCGAGCCGCCAGCGCGCCGGCATCGACGACCGACTGCATACCGTCGCGCGCTGCCTTCACGGTGGCATCGGTCAAAGGGTCGCGCAGCCTGAGGTGGTTTATCACGACGTACATGACGCGACCCTATCGCGCGGCCGTCGCCGTTCAGGCGACGTTCCCGAACGCCGCCGCAGGCGACGAATCTCCATTCTCGGGAAGCGCCTTTGCGTCGGTAGGCGGACGTCGCTGCGAGGCCATTAGAATGCGACGCGCCCACCGATGGTTTATGCGCACCGGCGCAGTCGAAGCTGCATGAGCGAAACCACCTGTCATATGTCCATTTCGCTCGACGGCTTTGTCGCAGGACCGGACCAAAGCCTCGAGCACCCTCTCGGCCTTCGAGGGATCGAGGTGCATCGCTGGCATCTCGGCGAGCCGCTGCACGACGCCGACGTCCGCGCACGCGACCTGTTGATGCGCCCGCGCGGCGCGTACGTGATGGGACGCAACATGTTCGGGCCGATCCGCGGTCCGTGGCAGGGCGATTGGCGCGGCTGGTGGGGCGACGAGCCGCCGTACCACGCTCCGGTCTTCGTCCTCACGCACCACGAGCGCGAGCCGATCGAGATGGATGGCGGGACGACGTTCAATTTCGTCACCGACGGCTTCGACGCCGCGTTCGCGCGTGCCTCGGAGGCCGCGGGCGATGGCGGAGTCGACATCGCCGGCGGTGCGTCGACCGTCCGCCAGGCGCTTGCGGCAGGCGTGGTCGACGAACTCGTCCTCGACTTCGCCCCCTGCCTGCTCGGCTCTGGTGAGCGCCTCTTCGACGGTGTCGCCGATCCCAGCCTCCAGCCGGTCGAGGTCATCCACTCGCCGCTCGCGACGCACGTGCGCTACCGCGTCGGCCGGTGAGTGAGGCCAGGCGACGCGGGCATCCAAGCGCAGTCAGAGCACCGCCGGTCAGGCGTCATCCGTGAACGCTGGCACAGGCGACGCTACTGAGCTCGCGAGCAACTCTGGGTCGACCGTGCGATGCTAGACCCAGTGGATCAGGGTGAGAACGGCGAACTGGTTGTCCCTGACGCGCGCGCGTGGCATGAGTGGCTCGGGCGCAACCACGCCGATCGGGCGGGCGTCATGCTCGTCCTGGCGAAGAAGGGTACTACCTCGCCGACGAGCCTCACCTACGACGAGGCGCTCGAGGAGGCGATCTGTTTCGGCTGGATCGACGGTCAGGTTCGCCGCCGCGACGACCGCACGTACCTCCAGCGTTTCACGCCAAGGAGGCCACGGAGCCGCTGGTCGAAGCGGAACACGACACTTGCCGAACGGCTGATCAGCGAGGGCAGAATGCAGGGTGCGGGGATCGCCGAAATCGACCGCGCAACGACCGACGGGCGGTGGGAGGCTGCATACGCCGGCCCCGCGACGGCCCGCGTGCCCGACGACCTGGCAGCTGCGCTTGCGGCGGAACCGGAGGCGAAGACGATGTTCAGTCGGCTCACGAGCCAGAACCGCTATGCGATTCTGCATCGCATCGAGGCGGTGAAGCGCCCCGAGACTCGTGCCCGCAAGATCACCGAGTTCGTGGCGATGCTCGCGCGCGGCGAGACGGTACATCCGCAGAAGGGGACGAACAAAGAGGAGCCATGATCCGGGATCGAGCGCGAGCGTTCTCAGGGTCATTCCGGAACGCTGGCGCAGACGAGCGTCCGGGGAGCGGGCTGTGTAAGCTCGATGCCTTCCCGACTGCGGTACGAGAAGAGTTGTCGTTGAAGCCGATCGAGAGGAACAGTCCATGACTGCATTCGCGGTGCCGCTCCCACCTGAAAAGCTCGATGCGTGGAAGAGTTGGACAGAGGAACTGAAAGGCTCGCGTAAGGCCGAGTTCGACGACATGAACGGTCGCCTCCGGGTGACGGAGCACCGGGCCTACCTGCAGCCGACGCCCGACGGCGGCTTTCTCGTGGTTGCCGTTCACGAAGGTCCCGGCGGTAACGACTTCCTCGCGAACCTGACCGCGTCCGACCACGAGTTCGATCGGTGGTTCGTCGAGAACATCGCCGACCTCCATGGAATCGATCCTTCCGGCCCGCTACCGCCCGCGCCCACGCGGTACCTGTAGCCGGCCGCGCGCCGGCCCGCCGGCATCCCGGAGGCGGCCGCGGCCCCGGTGCTGTTGGGTCTCCCCCGGGAGTGGCGACCGGGTCGGCTCGGCCCGGCGCTCTACGATCGCGTCATGGCTCTGAGGCAGCGAGTTGTCGTCTACGTCGAGCGGGAGGGAGAACTTCTCGTCTTCGACCACCGGGACCACCGTGACGCGGGAACTCAGGTGCCCGCGGGAGGAGTGCTCGACGGCGAGGGACTGGTTGACGCAGCGGTGCGCGAAGTCCGCGAGGAGACCGGACTCGAGCTCGACGCGCGGCCCGTGCTCCTCGGCACGCACGAGCACCTCGATGGCCTTGGCCGGGGTTCGCTCAGCCACTACTTCCGCGTCGACGCTCCCCACGGTGTCCCGCGATCGTGGGAGCATGTCGTCGCAGGGGAGGGCGACGATGCCGGACTCGTCTTCCTGTGTCGGTTCGAACCCGATCCGACCCTGTTCGCAGTACAGGCGGTCTTCCGGACCTCGAGGGCCGGGGCGACCGAGTCGCAGCTTGCTTCGTTGCTGGACAGCGGGATCGTCCGGCGACATCCTTGAGCGCATGAGAGAGGTCATCAGTACACCCACTGCTCCGGGCTCGCCGCTGTACAGCCAGGCGGTGAAGGTCGGAGGTCAGATCCACGTCTCCGGTCTGGTCGGCATCGACGTGAGGACGGGAAACCTTGCAGGCACGACGATCCAGGAACAGACGCGGCAGGCGCTCGAGAACTGCCGGGCGGTCCTGGAGGCGGCGGGCGCAACGTTGCACGACGTCGTCGAGGTCGGCGTGCTTCTGAGCGACCCGACCGACTTCGCAGGATTGAACGACGAGTACGCGCGCTGGTTTCCCTCCGAGCCTCCGGCCCGATACGTGACCAAGCTAGGAGTCGAGATCCCGGGTGTTCTCGTGTCGATCCGCATGACGGCGTACGTCGGCTAATCACGTTCGTTCGGGGCGCGCCAGACCTCCGGTGACTAGGCCGGCGCGAGCGTGGCTGCTCACGTCACGCCAACCCGGTACGCTCAACCGATGCTCCTTCCGGCAACCGCACGCGGGCTGATCGAATCGGGGGCTCTCGGGCACCTCGTCACGATCGGAGCCGACGGCGCACCGCAGGTGACCTGCATCTGGGTCGGAGTCGACGGTGACGATCTCGTCTCGGCCCACCTGTTCGAGCAGCAGAAGCTACGGAACGTCCGCCGCGACCCACGCATTGTGCTCTCGTTCGAGGGCAGCGAGATCCGCCCGCCCGGCCTGAGGGAGTATCTCGTCGTGCACGGGACAGCCCGGATCGAAGAGGGCGGTGCGCCGGAACTCCTCCAGAGGTTGGCACATGCCTATCTCGGGCCCGACGTGAGGTTCCCGCCGATGGATGAGCCACCTCCGGGGCACACGATGCGGATCACCGTCGAGCGCATCGGCGGCGTCGGCCCCTGGGTGTCCTGACGTCCGGACCGGCGCACTGACTCGAGATCTTCAGACCGTCCGCAACTTACTCCCCTCAGGATCAGCGTAAACGCTGATGCGCTGCGCCGGCAGGGGGGCGAGTGTACGTAGACCATGGGTACAACGGGACGAGAGGGCGGGATGCCAACGCCTGCACGGCGGAGCCGACGCAAGCGCTTGTTGCTCTGGAGCGCGTTTGCCGTCCTCGTGCTCTTCGGGCTGATCCAGCTCGTCCCCTACGGCCATTCCAGCAATCCGCCCGTCACGAAGGCGGCGGTCTGGCCCAGCGCCCAGGCCCAGGCGATTGCCGAGCGCGGCTGCTACGACTGCCATTCCAACCTCACCAAGCGGTGGTGGGGCACGCAGGTGGCGCCGGCCTCCTGGCTCGCGCAGGCCGACGTGGACGGGGGCCGCAACACCCTCAACTTCTCCGAATGGGACAAGCCGCAGGCGGGACTCAGCGACGTGATCGAGACGGTGCAGGGCGGAGGGATGCCGCCGCTCCAGTACAAGCTCGTGCACAGCGACTCGCGCCTCAGTAGCACCGAACGCCAGCAACTCGCCGACGGGCTGACGCAGCTCTACAACTCTGACCCCCCCGCGGGCACGAAGCAGGGCGGAGGGTAACGTTCGGCCGCTCAGGTGCCGAGCTTGACGACCATCATGAAGACGGTGATCCAGAGCAGGACGAGCTCGATCCGGGAGTAGCGGAGAACGTTCCCGATCAGCTGCTGGGCGCGAGGCGAGGTCCCGTTGGCATCCATCTCGGCCTTGATCTTCCCGGACGTCGGTCCGAGGTAGGCCACGCCGGCGACGAACGAAACGACCCAGACGAGGAGGCCGATCGAGATGAACGGCTCGCTCCAGCTCCAGTCCCCGTTGAGAACGAGGCCGATGCCCGTCAGGAACAAGAGCACAGACGAGGGCGTGAAGATCCTCAGCCCGAGGAACTCGATATCACCCGCAAAGGCGGCAATCCGGCTCTCGTCGCGCGCGCCGACGACACGAAGGGAAAGCCCTTGCAGGAAGAACCCGCCGCCGACCCAGATGATCGCCATCGAGATGTGGAGGAAGAGGAACAGCTCGTACCAGGTCATCGGATTGCTCCTTACGGCAGGTCGGGTTGGGCGCTCGGGGACTGAAGATCGTACGGGTCTCGGAGGACGGCGATCTCGACATCCGTGTGGAGCGCCGCCGTAGCCTCCGGCGACGGCGATTCGGTCCCGACTCCGTTACGACAGGAGCGCCCGCACCCGCTCCTTCGGCCGGCCGATGATCGCCTTCCCCGGCGTCACGACCACGGGACGCTGCAGCAGCTGCTTGTGACGGACGAGCAGGTCGATCACCTGCGCCTCGGTGGTGGCGTCGGCGTCGGTGAGCCCAAGCTTGCTCCAGAGGCTGTCGCGGCGCACGAGATCGGTCACCGGGTCCTCGAGCTTCGCGACAATCGCCGCCAGCGTCTCGGCATCGGGTGGGGTCTTCAGATACAGCACCACCTCGGTGTCGACTCCGAGCTCCTCCGCAATGCTCACGGCATTGCGACTGCTGTTTCAGTTCGGGTTGTGGAAGATCGTCACGGTGGTCATCGCGAGAGCCTAAGCGAAGGGCCGCACCCGCACCTCGTGTGCCGACTACGATCCGCGCGTGGAGGCACACCGCCTGACAACGCTCCCCAGCGGGGAGCGCGCGATCACCGAGCACATCGACGGTGTCCGCTCGGCGTCCATCGGGCTCTGGATCGGGGCGGGATCGCGCGACGAGACAACGGCCAAGGCCGGCGTCTCGCACTTCATCGAGCACCTCCTGTTCAAGGGAACCGAACGGTATGACGCGATGAAGATCGCGGAGCTGTTCGATGCGATGGGGGGAGAGCTCAACGCAGCAACGTCACGCGAGACGACCGTCGTCTACACGCGGGTTCCGGACGACCACGTCGATGTGGCGCTCGACGTGATGACCGACATGGTCTTCTCGCCGGCGCTCACCGACATAGACGCGGAGCGCGAGGTCGTGCTCGAGGAGATCGCGATGGTCGACGACAACCCACAGGACGTCGTGCACGACCTCGCGGCGGAAGCCGTTTTCGGCTCGCACCCGCTCGGCCGCCCGGTGATCGGCCGCGCGGAGGTGATCTCCTCGATTTCACGCCGTTCGCTGCTCGGCTACCACCAGGGCGCGTACGCAGGCCCGAACGTCGTTCTCGCAGCAGCGGGCAATGTCGAGCACAGGCGCATCGTGGCAGCGCTCAAAAAGCGCCGGAACGGAGGCGGTGCATCCAGAGCGGCACCCGTGCGCAAGCCCGCCGGCCGGCTACCGCGCCCTACGATCCGGTTCCAGCGAAAGCGCACCGAGCAGTACCACGTCTGCCTCGCGGGGCCGGGAATCAGCCGCGACGATCCTCGCCGCTACGCCTCGGCGCTGCTCGACGCGATCCTCGGCGGCTCGGCCTCGTCGAGGCTGTTTCAAGAGATTCGCGAGAAGCGCGGCATGGCGTACTCGGTCTACACCTACGGGTCGCAGTACGTCGACGCGGGCCAGGTCGGCATCTATGTCGGGACGCGCGAGGAGAACCTGCGCGAGTGCCTCGACGTGATCGCGGCCGAGCTGCAGGACGTCGGCGCCGGCAACATCCGCGCCGGCGAGATCGAGCGCGCGAAGGAGAACATGAAGGGTCGCCTGCTGCTGTCGCTCGAGTCGACGTCGGCCCGGATGAGCCGTCTCGGGAAGGCAACGGTGACCGGCACCGAGATCGTTCCGATCGAGGAGACCGAGCGCCGGATCGCCGCGGTCACGCCGGAGGAGATCGCCGCGCTCGCCCGCGAGCTCTACGCGCCCGAGCGACTCTCGGTGGCGGGCATCGGGTCGAGCGAGAAGCGGTTCCGGGCGGCGGTCGAGCGCATCAATCCCGACGCAGTAGCCCGCTCCGCATGAAGATCCTGCTCTTCGGCCGAGAGGGCAAGGTTGGTGCCGTGCTGATGAGGGCGCTCGATGCGGCCGGCCACGACGTGACCGGGGTCGAAGTGGGTGAGCTGATCGACGCGGAGGGATTCGACGCGGCAGTGGATTTCACCGCACCCTCCGCCGTTCACGGCAACACGGTCACGGTTCTCTCGGCCGGGGTTCCCTGCGTGATCGGCACCACCGGGCTCGGCGAGCCCGCGCTTGCGGAGCTCGACGCGCTCGCGCGCGAGCAGCGCATCTCGTGCTTCCTCGCGCCGAACTTCGCCCTTGGCGCCGTGCTGATGATGCGGTTCGCGGCCGAGGCTGCGCGCTCGTTTCCTCATGCCGAGATCATCGAGCTGCACGCGGACACGAAGCTCGACGCGCCGTCCGGGACGGCGAATGCGACCGCCGCCGGCATGGGCGGAGACGTGCCGATCCACTCGGTTCGACTGCCGGGCCTCGTGGCGCATCAGGAGGTCATTTTCGGTGGCCCGGGGGAGATCCTCACGATCCGCCACGACACGACCTCGCGCGAGGCGTTCGTGCCCGGTGTGCTCCTCGCGCTCGACCGGCTCCGGGGCCTACCGCCGGGCCTGACGGTTGGGCTCGAGGCTCTCCTCTAGCTCAGTGCCGCTCGCGCAACGCCGTGAGCAACTCCTGATGCCGGCGCTCCTCGTCGGAGACCGTCGCCTCTTCCTCCTTTGCGAGCCGCTTCTTGATCGTGTCCATCGGCTTGACGACGAAGAAGAACACGGCCGCTGCGATCGCCACGAACGTGATCACGGCGGTGACGAACGAGCCGTAGTGGAACACAGCGTCGTTGATCGTGAACGTGAGGTCGTTGAAGCTCGGCTTGCCGATGATCATCGCGATGAGCGGCATGATCAGGTCGTTGACGAACGAGTTGACGACGGCGGCGAACGCAACCCCGATCACGAACGCCACTGCGAGGTCGACGATGTTGCCCTTCATCAGGAAGTCCTTGAACTCGCGCAGCATCGTGGCTCCTCACAGTCGTTGATCGGGCCGGTCAATCCATAGCGCACCCGCAGCCCCAGTACAATCCGACGATGCTCGGAGAAGTTCTCACCGCCATCGTGACGCCCTTCGACCCGGACGGCGCCGTCGCGATCGACCGTTTCCGGGCGCTCTGTCGGCACTTGGTCGACAACGGCTCCGACGGTGTCGTCGTGACGGGAACGACCGGAGAGGCGCCGACGCTGAGCGACTCGGAGCGATTCGCCCTCTACGAGGCGGCGGTCGACGAGATCGGCGGCCACCACACCGTCGTTGCCGGAACAGGCACCTACGACACCGCCCACTCGGTTCATCTCACCGCGCGTGCGCACGAGATCGGTGTCGACGGCTTTCTCGTCGTGACGCCGTACTACAACAAGCCGCCGCAACGCGGGATCATCGCGCATGTCGAGACGATTGCGGCAGCGACCGATCGGCCGGTGGTGTTCTACGACATCCCGAGCCGTGTCGTCGTCGATATCGAGCCCGCCACGATCTCTGCCCTGGCCGCGATTTCCAATGTGCGGGCCGTCAAGCAGGCGAAGCCGTCACTCGATGCCGCACGCCACGTCGTCGCAGAGGGACTCGACCTCTATGCCGGCGACGACGACCTCGTCCACCCGTTCCTCGAGGTGGGTGGTGTCGGCGGGATCTGCGTCCATACCCATGTCGTCGGTCCGCGCGTGAAGGAGATGATCACGCGCTTCCGCGCCGGCGACCTCGACGGCGCACGTGCGCTCGACGAGGAGTTGCGCCCTGCGATCGATCTGCTCCGCGTGCAGACGAATCCGATCGCGATCAAGACCGCTCTGAACCTGCTCGGTCACGCGGTTGGCGGCTTCCGGCTGCCTCTCGTCGACGCGACCGCAGACGAGGAAGTAGCCGTGCGTGACTGCCTCGGGCGGCTCGGACTGCTCCAGGTCGCCGCCGCCTAGATCGCCCCGGCGCGCGGCCTCAACGGGTCTCCGGGTCGCATTGTTACAGGCCCCGCCGACCCGTCCGTCCGCCACGCCCGTACACTGGCCCACAATGAGCCAACCAACCTCGAGGTCACACCGATGAGCGACGCGCTCCGCATCATCCCGCTGGGCGGGCTCGGCGAGGTCGGCAAGAACATGACCCTGTACGAGTTCGACGGGCAGCGCATCCTGATCGATGCGGGCCTTGCGTTCCCGCGGGACGAGCACCTCGGTGTCGATCTCGTCTTGCCGGACTTCTCCTATCTCGAGGACCGACCGCTGCTCGCGATCGTCCTCACACACGGCCACGAGGATCACGTCGGCGCGCTCCCGTACGTTCTGCGTGAGGTCGAGGCGGGCGACGTGATCGGCACCAAGCTGACGCTCGCCATGGTCAAGTCGAAGCTCGACGAGCACGGCCTCGGCGCAACCACAACCCTGCGTGAGGCCGACCCGGACAGTGACGGGCTGCAGATCGGCCCGTTCAAGCTCGAGTTCGTCCGGATGGCGCACTCGATTCCGGACTGCGTCGCAATCGTGGTCGAGACGCCCGCCGGACGCGTTCTGCACACGGGCGACTGGAAGCTCGACCACACACCAGTCGACGGCCTCAAGACCGACGTCGGCAAGCTCGCGACGCTCGGCAACCGCGGCATCGACCTGATGCTCGGCGACTCGACGAACGCAGAGCGCCCCGGCATGACCGGCTCCGAGCGCCTCGTCGGCGAGGCGTTTCGGCAGCTGATCCCGGCGTGCACCGGCCGCATTCTCGTCGCGAGCTTCGCGTCGAATATCCACCGGATGCAGCAGGCGGCCGAGGTCGCCTTCGCCAACGACCGCAAGGTCGCCCTCGTCGGCCGCTCGCTCCGGAAGAACATGAACATCGCCCGGAACCTCGGGTACGTCCGTCTTCCCGAGGACGCGCTCGTGTCGCCGAAGGAGGCGATGGAGCTTCCTCCCGATCGGGTCATGATCCTGTGCACCGGCAGCCAGGGCGAGCCCATGTCGGCGCTCACCCGCATCGCCTATGGCGACCACCAGAACGTCCAGGTCGAGCGTGGCGACACCGTGATCATCTCCGCGAAACCGGTTCCCGGCAACGAGTTGCGCGTGCACGACTCGATCAACAGGCTGGCCCGGCTCGGTGCCGAGGTGCTGCACGAGGAGGTCGCGATGGTGCACGTCTCGGGCCATGCGTGCTCCGAGGAGATGCGGACGCTTCTCTCGCTCGTGCGCCCGAAGGCGCTGATGCCGATTCACGGCGAGTACCGGATGCTCGCGGCGCATGCCAAGCTCGGCCGCGAGGCCGGAATCCCGGCAGCAGGCATCGTGATCGCCGAGAACGGCTCTGTCGTCGAGCTCACGCCGCGCGGGGTAGGGATCGTCGGTTCGATCCCGGCCGGCGTCACATTCGTGGACGGCCTCGGTGTCGGTGACGTCCAGGACGTCGCTCTCCGCGACCGACGTCGTCTCTCCGAGGATGGAGTGCTGATCGTCGTCACCACCGTCGCCCTCTCGGATGGAGGCGAGATCGCGCCGCCCGAGCTGATCGCCCGTGGCTTCGGCGACAACGAGGAGCTGCTCGAGGAGCTGCGCGACGAGGCCGACCGCGTCGCAGAGGAGCTGGCCGAGGACGGCATCACCGAGATCAAGCTGCTCCAGGAGCACATGCACGACGCGATTGCCAAGGTGGTCTACGCTCGCACGCGCCGGCGGCCGATGATTCTTCCCGTGGTGATCGAGGTTTGAGCAGCTGATGGCAGTGGCACCACCGCAGCCTGGGTGGGGCGATGTAATCCGCGAGCATGCTGCAACCGAGAGGACGGCGCAGCGGCTGACGGAGCAGCTGCGTGCATGTGAGGCGGCGGCGCTCGCGTTCTGTCGCCTGCTCGAGCGCTGGAACCGTGGCGAGGCCGTCCCCGCGACGGCCGGCGCGCGTGAGGCAGCGCTCCGGCATGCCGCCGACCGCGTCGAGACGGCAATCGCCGGCCTCGACGTGCCGCTCTCGCGCTACCTGCTCGAGCTCGAGCCGGAACGCGCCGAAGGCCGCTCCTGGTACGCCGGTCCGGGGGCGGGGGAGCTCGTCGAATGGCGCCCTGTCCTCGATCGTGCTGGTGTCCATGCGTGCCCGAATCGCGTTGCCGCCGTCTATCTCGAGCTCGCCGTCCTGGTGCGGGCGCTCGAGGGCCTCGCCGATGCCGCTCGCCTCGACAGCTCGCCGGACCGCTCGTCGCTGTGGGCGGGCCTGTTCGACCTCCGCGACACCCTGCTCGGCTCGACCGTCGACGACCTTCGGGCGCTCGCCGCGTAGCAATGGCAAGGGGTGAGGCTTCAGCCTTACCCGCAGTACGCTTCGCACATGCCCGCCCCGCGCATCATCGTCGTCGGCTCGGTCAACCTCGACCTCGTCGTCCGCTGCGTGGAACTGCCGCGCCCCGGCGAGACCGTCAGCGGCGCGACCTTGGCCCGGTTTCCCGGCGGCAAGGGCGCGAACCAGGCCGTTGCGTGTGCACGGCTCGGCGCCAGGGTCACCTTCGTGGGAGCGGTCGGCCGTGATGCGTTCGCGGAGGAGGCGCTCGCCGGGCTTCGCGAGGCGGGCGTCGAGCTCGGCGTACGGGAGGCCGACGAGCCGACAGGGGTCGCCCTGATCACGGTCGATGCCGCAGGTGAGACGACGATCGTCGTCTCACCCGGCGCGAACGCGAGCGTCGGGGAGTTCGAGCTGGAGCCTGCTGACGCCGTGCTCTGCCAGCAGGAGATCCCCGACGAGGCGGTCATCGCAGCGTGGGAGCAGGCGACGGGGATGTTCTGCCTCAACGCAGCCCCCGCGCGCCGGATTGCCGTCGATCCAGACCTCGCTGTCGTCAACCGCTTCGAGCTCGACTCGCTGGCCCGCACCGACGGCATGATCGCACTCACGCTTGGCGCCGAGGGAGCCGTGTTGCTCGAGGACGGCGACGAAGTCGCGCGTGCGACGCCGCCGCAGGTCGAGGTGGTCGACGGCACCGCGGCCGGCGATGCGTTCACGGCCTGCCTGCTCGTCTCGCTGCTCGAGGGCCGCGACCAGGACGAGGCACTCACGCGCGCCTGCGCCGCCGGCGCCCTTGCCGCCTCGAGGCTCGGCGCCCAGCCGTCGCTTCCCACCGCCGCCGAGGTCGACGGCATTCTCCGCCGCTAGATCCTTGTGTTGATTCAACACAAAGGCAGGTCGGCGACAATCGCGATACTGCGGGCGTGAGCACCGCGATCATCCTCGACTGCGATCCGGGACACGACGACGCGATCGCTCTTCTGCTCGCGCTCGCGAGCCCCGAGGTCGAGCTTCTCGGCGTCACCACCGTCCACGGCAACCAGACGCTCGAGAAGACGACCGCCAACGCGCTGCGCGTGCTCGATCTCGTGGGCCGCACCGATGTTCCGGTCGCTGCCGGCGCCGACCGTCCGCTCACCCGTGAGCTGACGGTTGCATCGCACGTCCACGGCGAGAGCGGTCTCGACGGGCCGACGCTTCCTCCTGCCGCGCGCGACCCACTCGGCGAGCACGCCGTCGACTTCATGGAGCGGACGATCGCCGCGAGCCCACGGCCCGTCACGCTGGTGCCGACAGGCCCACTGACCAACATCGCCCTCTTGCTCGAGCGCACCGGCGGCGTGAACGTCGAGCGGATCGTCTCGATGGGAGGCGCAGTGGGCGAGGGAAACATGACGCCCGCGGCGGAGTTCAACATCTGGGCCGACCCTGAGGCGGCCCAGGCCGTGTTCCATGCGGGCATCGATGTCACGATGATCGGCCTCGACGTCACGCACCTCGCGCTCACGACCCCGGCAATCGAGAACCGACTGCGGGCAGACGGGGCGATCGGCGCGTTCGTCGCCGACCTCGTCGACTTCTTCACCGTCTTTCACCGCGAGACGTACGGTTGGGAGGGTTCACCGATCCACGACGCCGTTGCCGTCGCCCACGTCATCCAGGAGGGCCTAGTGACCACGATAGAACGGAACGTCGAGATCGAGCTGATCTCGGACCTCTGCCGAGGGCGCACCGTCGTCGACCGCTGGGGTCGGACCGAGCGGCGAGCCAACGCTCACGTCGCGATCGGGCTCGATGTGGACGGATTCTTCGACCTCCTCGTCGAGCGGATCGGCAGGCTCGGCTGATGGCCGACGTCGTCGTCTACGTCGAGGTGCCCTCCGGCTCACGCAACAAGTACGAGCTCGATCCCGAGCTCGGCGGGATCGTGCTCGACCGCCGCCTGTTCACGTCGATGAGCTACCCGGCCGACTACGGCTTCATCGAGGGCACGATGGGGGAGGATGGAGACCCGCTCGACGCCCTCGTGCTCGTCGGCGAGCCGACCTTCCCGGGCTGCCGCATCCGCGTGCGTGTCGTCGGCGTGTTCCACATGACCGACGAGAAAGGGCCGGACGAGAAGGTGATCTGTGTCCCGCTCAAGGATCCCGCCTGGATGCGGGTCGCCGACATCCACGACATCCCGCCGGAGTTCCGCGACGAGATCGAGCACTTCTTCCAGGTCTACAAGGACCTCGAGGAGGGGAAGACCGAGACCCGGGGCTTCGGCAACCGGGCCGACGCCGAGCTCGTGATCGAGCAGGCGCGGGAGCGTGCGGTCGAGCTCGGGGAGGTCAGACAGCGCGCCCGAGCTGTAGCCCGAGCCAGACGGCGACGAGGCCCGCGGCGAGGGTGCCGACCGCATTGAAGGCCGCCTGCCCCGTTGGCCCTCCTCGAGCAGCCGGTAGGTGTCGAGTGAGAAGGTCGAGAACGTCGTGTACGCGCCGAGAAAGCCGGTCACGACGGCCGCGCGCACCCACGAGTCCTCGAAACGAGGCTCGAGCGCCTCGACCATGAAGCCGATCAGGAACGCCCCCGTGATGTTGACCACGAAGATCCCCCACGGAAACGAGCCGGTGCGCCGGCCGATCAGCTCGTCGAGCCCGTAGCGGGCGAGGGCGCCGAGGGCACCGGCGACCGCGATTCCGATCACGACAGGCACGCGTCGGAGGATACGGGAGACCGCCGCAGAAGCAGCAAGCCCTATGGCTGTGTCCAGAAAGAAGCCCGTCAAGAGCGCGTCGAGGCCTCGCACCTCGACGGCCGCCGCGAAGAAACGCGCCCCGAAGAAGCGAACGCACCATCATCCGGAACTCTGGGGGCTCGGGATGGTCACCGTGGGGCTCTTTCTCGCGACCGTGCTCTGGCTTGGCTGGGACGGAGGCACGATCGGCGCCTCGGTCGTCGACGGTCTCCACCGCACGTTCGGTGTCGCCGCCTTCGTGATCCCCTTCGTCCTCATCACCGTAGGCGTCCTCATGCTCGTCCGCAGCAGGCTCGTCGACCTGAAGCCGTTCCGGACAGGGCTCGTCGTCGGCGCGTTCGGGCTGATGATCGCCCTCGGGCGTGACGAGGGTGGCGCCATCGGCAGCGCGCTCGGTGGTGGCCTTGCGCACGTGATCGGTGAAACAGGCGCGCTCATCGTCGGCGTCGCGCTCTTCATCGCGGGCACGCTGCTGTTCACGGGCGCGTCGGCCGGAGCCGTTCTGCGCCGATCCGGGACCGTGGTGCGGAATGCGGGCAACGCGGCGCGCCGCTCGCTCGACACGCGCGACGCTTCGGGCCGCCTCGCGGACGATCCGTACGCGCAAGCGCCTGCGTCGCCGCGCCGACCGCCCGTCGATGCCGTTGCCAGCTACCCCGACGTCATCGCACCCGTTGCGTCGTCCGCCGAGGCGCCACCGCTCGTCACGCAGGTCGACGAGCACGCCTCCGACGAGGTGACTGCGGGCGACAGCGAAGACATCGACTTCGAGGCCGCGCCGACCGGGGACTACCGCCTGCCGGAGCGATCTCTGCTGAAGGCATCGCCGCCTGTGAAGGGCGACAACGGGGTCGCGAGCGCAAACATCGCCGAGCTGCTCGTGCAGACGCTCGCGCACTTCGGCGTCGAGGCGAACGTCGTCGGCCAGATCTCCGGGCCGCGCGTCACGCGCTACGAGCTCCAGCTCGCGCCGGGCACGAAGGTCTCCAAGGTCGCGGCGCTGAAGGACGACCTCTCGTACGCGCTCGCGACGACGGAGATCCGCATCCTCGCGCCGATTCCCGGGCAAGCAGGCGGTCGGCGTCGAGCTGCCGAACCTCTCGCCGAACCTCGTCACGCTCGGCGACATCTTCGACGACCTGCCCGGCGACCGCGAGCCCGCTCTCGGTCTGGCTCGGCAAGGACATCTCCGGCAACGCCGTCTGGACCGACCTCGCGCGCATGCCGCACCTGCTGATCGCCGGCACGACCGGCTCGGGCAAGTCGGGCTGCATCAACACGCTGCTCACGTCCGTCCTGCTGCGCGCGACGCCCGGACGACGTGCGGATGATCCTGATCGACCCGAAGCGGATCGAGCTCAACTACTACGAGTCGATCCCGCACCTGCTGACGCCGGTCGTCTCGAGCCCGAAGGAGGCGTGCGGCCGTGCTCGCAGAACGTCGTCGCCGAGATGGAGCGCCGCTACGAGCGCCTCTCGATCGATCCGCGCGCGCAACCTCCCCGAGGCGAACCGCGCCTTCGGCAGCGCGGCGAGGACGCCGCTGCCGTACCTGCTCGTCGTGATCGACGAGCTCGCCGACCTGATGATGGTCGTCGCCGCAGGCGGTCGAGGACGCGATCATCCGGCTCGCGCAGAAGTCGCGCGCCGTCGGCATCCACCTCGTGCTCGCGACGCAGCGCCCGTCGGTCGACGTGATCACCGGCATGATCAAGGCGAACGTCCCGTCGCGGATCGCGTTCGCGGTCTCGAGCCAGACCGACTCGCGCGTGATCCTCGACCGGCTCGGGCGCCGAGAGCCTGCTCGGCCAGGGCGACATGCTCTTCAAGCCGCTCGGCACCTCGCGCCTGCAGCGCGTCCAGGGCGCGTACGTGTCCGAGGAGGAGATCGCGCTCGTCGTCGAGCAGTGCCGCGCCAGCGCGGCCAGGAGCTCGACGAGACGCTCCTCGAGGCGCCGGAGGTCTTCGCGGACGACGACGGCGGACGGCGACGACGGCGAGTTCGACCCCGACGAGGATCCGCTGCTCGACAAGGCGATCGAGATCGTCGTGCAGACGCAGACCGCCTCGGTCTCGCTGATCCAGCGGCGGCTGCGCGTCGGCTACACGCGCGCCGGCCGGCTGATCGACATGCTCGAGCGGCGCGGCATCATCTCCGGCTACGAGGGCTCGAAGCCGCGGCGCGTGCTGGTCGAGGAGTCGCAGCTTGCCACCGTCGTCGCACGCGGACGTAGCCAGCGCGCCGATCCTCCGCAGGGTCATACGCTGACCGCGCTTTGACGGCCGCGTTGCCAACCATCGGTCGGCGTCCCGCGTCACAAAGGGGTACGGAATCAAGCATCACCAAGGAGGGAATGTGTCGAGTAAGGAAATGGATGGCCGGTGCCTCGGTCGCGATCGTCGCGGTCCTCGGCGCTCGCCGTCGTCGGTGGCGGCTCGGCCGCAGCCCGCCAAGCCAGCAGGCGACGCCGCTCAAGGTCGCGCTCGTCACCGACATCGGCGGCCTCAACGACAAGGGCTTCAACGCCCTCGCCTACATCGGCCTCAAGGTCGCGCAGAAGCAGTCGGCGTCAAGGGCCGGGTCTTCATCTCGAAGAGCGCGGCGGACTACGTCCCGAACCTCTCGACGCGCGCGCAGCAGGGCTACGACCTCGTCATCGCGGTCGGCTTCCTCATGGGCGACTCGATCGCGCCAGGTCGCGAAGCAGTTCCCGAACACGAAGTTCGCGATCATCGACGTCACCGCGGCCGGCCTAAGGGCAAGCCGAAGAACGTCCGCGGCATCGTCTTCGACGAGCAGGAGGCCGGCTATCTCGCGGGTCGTCGCGGCTGCGACGGCCTCAGAAGGCTGGCACGATCAGCTCGGTCGGCGGCCAGAAGATCCCGCCGGTCGACGCGTACATCGCCGGGTACCAGTACTGCGCCAAGAAGGCCAACCCGGCCATCAAGACGCTGAACGGCTACTCGCAGGACTTCGTCGCCCAGGACGAATGCAAGTAGCTCGCGCTCGACCAGATCGGTCAGGGCTCGACGTCGTCTTCCAGGTCGCCGGCGGCTGCGGCCTCGGCGCCTCTCGGCGCTGCGAAGCAGAAGAACGTCTGGGGTATCGGCGTCGACGCCGACCAGGCGTACCTCGGCACCGCAATGCTGACGAGCGCGCAGAAGAAGGTCGACGCCGGCGTCTTACCACGACGATCAAGCTCGTCAACGCACGGCAAGTTCAAGGGCGGCGTCGACGGTCTCTTCAACGTGAAGAACGGCGGCGTCGGCTACGGCAAGGTCAGCGCCAAGGCGTCCGACCGCGCCGCTCTGATCGCCAAGCTCAACGCGCTCGCGAAGCAGATCGCGACCGGCAAGGTCAAGCCCCCGCGCACCGATCAAGAACGGCTGACCCGAGCGGCGGATCCGGACGCAGAGGGCGGGCTTCGAGCCCGCCCTCTCGTCTTGCGTTCTCGCGGCGGGCCGCACCGGCAGCGGCCGCACCGGACCGTAGAATCGCGCGCGATGGCTGACGCGCACCCGAACCCGTCGTCTCGAGATGCGCCACATCACGAAGCGCTTTCCGGGCATCGTCGCGAACGACGACGTCGACTTCGACCTGCGCGAGGGCGAGGTGCACGCGCTGCTCGGCGAGAACGGCGCCGGCAAGTCGACGCTGATGAACATCCTCTACGGGCTCTACCACCCGGACGAGGGCGAGATCCGTGATCAAGGGCAAGCCGGTCCAGCTCGGCTCGCCGAAGCGCGGCGATCGACGCGGGCGTCGGGATGGTGCACCAGCACTTCATGCTCATCCCGGTGATGACGGTCGCCGAGAACATCGTGCTCGCCGCGGAGCCGACGCACGGCGGCGTGCTTCTCGACCTCGGCGCCGCCGAGCGAGCGCGTGCGCGAGCTCTCGGAGCGGTTCGGGCTCGCGGTCGACCCGCGGCGCGCATCGAGGACATCACCGTCGGGCAGCAGCAGCGCGTCGAGATCCTGAAGGCGCTCTACCGCAACGCGGACATCCTCGTCGCTCGACGAGCCGACCGCCGTGCTCACGCCGCAGGAGGCCGGGAGCTGTTCGAGATCATCCGCGGCCTCACGCGCGCAGGGCAAGTCGGTCATCTTCATCAGCCACAAGCTGAACGAGGTCGCCGAGATCGCCGACCGCATCACCGTGCTGCGCCGCGGCAAGCTAGATCGAGACGCTGCCGGCCGAGGGCGCGACGGAGGAGAGCCTCGCCCGGCTGATGGTCGGCCGCGAGGTGCTGCTGCGCGTCGACAAGAGCCCGGCCAAGCCCGGCGAGACGCTGCTCGGGGTCGAGGACCTCCACGTCTTCGACGACCGCGGGCATCGAGAAGGTGCGCGGCGTCTCGTTCGAGGTGCGCGCCGGGCGAGATCGTCGGCATCGCGGGCATCGACGGCAACGGCCAGACCGAGCTGATCGACGCGATGACCGGGCTGCGCACGTCCGACGCGGGGCGCGTCGTCGGTCGACGGAGAGGACGTCACGAGCGACGCCGCCCACGAGCACTTCGACCTCGGGCCTCGGCCACATCCCGGAGGACCGGCAGCGGCGCGGGCTCGTGCTCGAGTTCTCGCATCGCCGAGAACATCGCGCTCCACGACTACCGTCAGCGCGCCGGACTCGCGGTTCGGCTGGCTCTTCCCGGCGCGCCTGATCGAGCGCGCCCGCGGCTGATCAAGGAGTTCGACGTGCGCGGCGGCGGGCCGCAGACGCCGCGCGGGCGGCCTCTCCGGCGGCAACCAGCAGAAGGTCGTCCTCGCCCGCGAGATCGACCGCGACCCCAAGGTCCTGATCGCCGCGCAGCCGACGCGGGGCCTCGACGTCGGCGCGATCGAGTTCGTCCACCGCCGCCTCGTCGAGGAGCGCGACGAGGGACGAGGCGATCCTGCTCGTCTCGCTCGAGCTCGAGGAGATCCTCTCGCTCTCCGACCGGATCCTCGTCATGTACGAGGGCGAGATCGTCGGCGAGTTCCCGCCGACGGCGAGCGAGGAGCAGCTCGGCATCGCGATGACCGGCGGCGGCCGCGGACAGGAGGCAGGCGCGCGTGAGCGACCGCGAGCGACGACGCCGCGCCACCGACGGGCAGCGCCCGCGGGCCGTCCGGGATGGGCCCGAGGTCAAGCAGTCGAGTTCTCGGCCGGCTACGCGTCGCCCAGCGCGCCGGAGGCCTCCTCGCACCGCTCCTGACGGCGCTCCTCGCGTTCTTCGTCGGCGGTCTCGTGGTGCTCGTCACCACGGGCAGCAACCCGCTCGACCACGTATCGCGCGATCTTCGACGGCGCCGGGCTCAACTGGTTCTTCCCTTGGCTTTCGACGGCGCCGAGCGCGACGTGGCGGCCGTCAACCTGCAGCAGACGCTGATCCTGACGACGACGCTCATCCTCACGGGCCTCGCCGTCGCGTTCGCGTTCCGCTGCGGCCTGTTCAACATCGGCGGCCAAGGCCAGTACATCGTCGGCGCGATGCTCGCGGTCTGGATCGGCTCGTCGTTCGGCGGGATGAACCCGCTCCTGCACATCCTCCTCGCGATCGATCGCGGGCGCCTCGCCGGCGCGCTCTGGGCGGGTATCGCGGGCTTCCTGAAGGCGACCGTCGGCGCCCACGAGGTGATCTCGACGATCATGCTCAACTGGATCGCCGATCTGGGTCGGCGTCTTCCTCTTCGGGCTCGGCGGGCCGCTCCAGAACGACACCCAGACGTACGTCCCGATCTCGAACGACGTCGTCGACAGTGCGAAGCTGCCCGTCTTCTGGGGCGACGCCGCTCCTGCAGGGCCTCCACGTCGGGTTCTTCGTCGCTCTCGGCGCGCTCGTCGTCTACTGGCTGATCCTGAACCGGACGACGCTCGGCTACGGGGTCAAGGCAGTCGGCTTCAACCCCGAGGCGGCCCGGTACGGCGGCATCAACGTCTCGCGAAACTACTTCCTGGCGATGGCGATCTCGGGCGCGTTCGCCGGCCTCGCCGGCGCCGTCGACGTCCTGGGCTGGCAGTTCCGGCTCGCAACCGGCGACGTCCAGGGAGCGACGCATCGCATTCGTCGGCATCGCGGTAGCGCTGCTCGGCCGCAACACGGCGATAGGCGTCGCCCTCGCTGCGCTGCTCTTCGGCGGCCTGCTCACCGGCACGTCGACCCGCAACCTCGATCCCGAGATCTTCAAGCCCGAGCTCGCGTCGAACCTGACGCTTCTCATCCAGGGGCTCGTCGTGCTCTTCGTCGGCGCCGACGTCATCGTGCTGTGGCTGCTCGCGCGGCTGCACCGGAAGAAGAAGCGTGCCCGACAGGGACTGGAGGGCACGACGTGACCTCCCTGGCACTTCCCGTCGCCGCCCGCATGCCCCGCGGCCTCCGCGCCGTTGCGTGGAGCGGGATCGCTCTCGGTCTCCTCGGTGCCTGGATTTCCTTGCCGCCGATCTCGGCCCGGTCGTGGGTTTGGAGCCTCGTCGTCTGCCTGATCGCGGTCATGCTCGGTATCGGTGTGATCATCCGGGGTGAGGGTCGGTTCGGGGCCTACGCGGTAGCCTCGGGCGTTCTCGGGTTCTCGCTGGGATTCCTCGCAACCCTCTCCGGCGTCGGCAAGCTCGAGACCGTCGTCGTCTGGTCGGCGCTCCTCGCTTCGACGCTCCGTTATGCGACCCCGCTCATCTTCGCGGCGATGGGAGGCATGTTCAGCGAGCGATCCGGCGTGACCAACATCGGGCTCGAGGGGATGATGCTCATCGGCGCGTTCTTCGGGGTGCTGGGCTCCGACAAGTTCGGGCAGTGGTATTACGGCCTCGTCGTCGCGATCGTGGCGGGCGGCCTGATGGCGCTTCTCCATGCGGTGCTCGTCGATCCAGTTGCGTGCGGATCAGATCGTCGGCGGCACCGCGATCAACTTCCTCGCCCTCGGCCTGACCGGCTACCTGTTCATCGACATCTACGGGCAAGAGGGGACGCCAACGGACATCTCCAGCATCCCGCAGGTCAACCTCGGCTTCCTGGACGGCGTCCCGTTCTTCGGCACCGTCTTCGGCCACATGAACCTGATGATCTGGGTTGCGCTGCTTCTCATCCCGCTCGCGTCCGTCGTGCTCTTCAAGACGCCGCTCGGCCTGCGGATCCGCGCTGTCGGCGAGCATCCCAAGGCGGCGGACACCGTCGGAATCTCGGTCTACCGCGTTCGCTACGGCGCCGTCGTCCTCTCCGGCATGCTCGCTGCCTGCGGCGGCGCGTACTTGTCGATCGGCTTCGTCAACTCCTTCAACGAGAACATGACCGCGGGCCGCGGGTTCATCGCGCTCGCGGCCGTGATCTTCGGCAACTGGAGGCCGTTCGGCGCCGCCGCAGCCTGCCTCCTGTTCGGCTTCTCGAGCGCGCTCGCGCAGCGCCTGCCCGAGTACTCGGACTCGGCAGCCGTGTTGTTCCAGGCGCTGCCGTACGTGCTCACGTTGATTGCTGTGGCGGGCGTGATCGGACGCTCGATCCCGCCCGCGGCGGTGGGTCGCCCCTATAGAAAATCGTGAAGCGTAATGCACGAGCGACGTGGTCCGTCGTGCTCGGGGTGCTCGCGACCCTGACCTTGCCCGTCGCGATTGCGGCAACCCGGTACTCGAAATCGTACGAGCTCCTGCAGTCGGGGTTCGCAATTCCCCTCGCCGTTGTCTTCGGCGTCCTGGCCGTCGTGGCCGCTCGACGTGCCAAGGCCCTCGATCGGGCAACGCTCGGCCGGGCAGGCGGCGGCCGAGCCGCGCGGTTGGGCCGGCTCCTCGGCATCCTCGGTCTCTGCATGGCAGCGTCGGCGACGATCTCGCTGGCCGTGTACGCCGTGCTGCACGCGATCGAGTAGTCACTTGGGCCTGGTCGGGCTTGGAGGCGATCGCAGCGTGTCGTCTACACTGCTGTGCTCGTGTTCGATATCGGCTCAAGCCTTCGCGAGGCCCGCACGCGACAGGGCCTCGACCTGAACGAGATGGAGTTCCGCACGAAAGTGCGGGCGAAGTACCTTCGCGCCCTCGAGGCCGACCAGTTCGACCAGCTTCCCGGGCACACCTACATCAAGGGCTTTCTGCGGACGTACGCCGACTCACTCGGGATGGATGGGCAACTGTACGTCGACGAGTACAACTCCCGCTACGTCGTCGGCGAGGAGGACCAGCCGCTGCGCACGCGCCGTGTGCCCACGCAGGCTCGACGGCAGCGACGGCGCCGTGAGTCGCGCCTCGTAGCGATCGCGGTGATGGCGATCGTGGTTCTGACCGCTCTCGTGATCGCCGCCTGGAGGTTCGGGGGCACGGCAGACCTGAAGGTGCAGGGGGTCAACGTGCCACCTGCCGCGACGCCGGCGGCAGTGGCGAAGGGCGTCTCGGTGACTGCAGCAAAGGGCGCGTCATTCATGGAGGTGCGCGCAGGCACGAGCGCCGGCGCGCCGCTGTATCGCGGAACACTCGAACGCGGGCAGACCAAGAGGTTCGCGTCCCGCAAGCTGACCCTGTCGGTTGCGTCCCCGGGCAACGTCGTCGTGCGCGTCGGTGGCGTGCGCATCAAGGTCCCGGCGAACGGGCAGCTGACCGTCAGTCCGCGCTCTTGAATCGGCCGCGCGCTGCCATAGTCGTGACGGGCAGCGAGCTCGTCCGGGGGGAGCGAACCGATCTCAACGGCCCGTTCTACGCCAAGGAAGCGCTGCGACTCGGCCTCCAGCCCGCCCGCATCTCGATCGTGGGTGACGATCCTGCGGAGCTCGAGGCAGCGCTGCGCGAAGGATTCGCGGCCGACGTGTGCTTCGTCTCGGGTGGGCTCGGTCCGACCCACGACGACAGGACGATCGAGCTGGTTGCCCGTGTCGCGGGCCGTGGACTCCGGGTCGACGAGGCGCTCGAGACCGAGATCGAGCAGATCTCGCGGCGGTTCGCCGAGCGCATGCGTCGTCCGTACGCCGACTTCGCGTCGGGCGTCCGGAAGCAGGCGACCTTGCCTGATGGCGGCGTCTCGCTCGGCATCGCCGGCACGGCGCCGGGGGTGGTGCTCGATACAGGGGCGTGCGTCGTGGTTGTCCTGCCCGGGCCTCCGGGCGAGCTGCAGCGGCTGTGGCCGCGCGCGGTCGAGTCGGCGCCGCTCCAGAGAGTCCTCGCAGGGACGACGATGCCGGAGCGCCGCGTGCTTCGGTTCTACGGCGCGAGCGAATCCGCCGTCGCCAAGTCGCTGGCCGACGCGGGCGGCGACGGCGATGGGGTGGAGCTCACGATCTGCGCCCGCGATTTCGAGATCCACGTCGATCTCATCGTCGAGCCGGGCGCCGAGGCGCGGGCCGACGCGCTCGAGCAGGAGTTCGTCGAGCCGCTCGAGGACTACCTCTTCGGCCGCGACGAGCGGTCGGTGCAGGAGCTCGTGCTCGGGCTCTGCCGCGACCAGGGGCTGACGCTCGGTACCGCAGAGTCCTGTACGGGTGGCCTCGTTGCGGGGCGGCTGACGTCCGTGCCCGGGTCGAGCGACATCGTCCGCGGCGGAATCGTCGCTTACGACAACGGAATCAAGGAGCAACTGCTCGGCGTCTCGCCGGAGCTGCTCGAGAAGCACGGCGCGGTCTCGGCCGAGGTTGCCGCTGCGATGGCGGCAGGCGCCCGTGAGCACCTCGGCGTCGACGTTGCCGTTTCGGTGACGGGCATCGCGGGGCCGGGCGGAGGAACGCCCGAAAAGCCCGTCGGGCTCGTGTTCTTCCACGCTTCGGGCCCGATGGGTGAGCAGTCGCTGCGGTTCGAGCTCCCCGGCGAGCGGGAGTGGATTCGGGCCCGTTCCGCCGTTGCGGCGCTGCATCTCGTGCGCCGTCTGCTCCAGGGCTGAGCTGCCACCTGCGTGGCTGCGGGCGGCGGTTGGCGTCCTCGGCGCACTTCCGGCGCGGTCGCGGCACACCGGCGGCACAGGTTCAGCGGTAGCGTCGTCCGATGCAGGAACTACTCTGAGCAGTACGAACATACGTTTGTATGAACGTCCGATGCACCTGATTATCTAACGGCATGACGCCAACGGGAAACGAGGAGGAGTGACGAAGATGAATCGCGAGGAAGCGCTCGACGTCGCGCTCGGCCAGATCGAGCGGCAGTTCGGCAAGGGGTCGGTCATGCGCATGAGCGATCAGGCGCAAGTCTCGATCGGAGCGGTGTCGACCGGCGCGCTCTCGCTGGACATGGCGCTCGGCATCGGCGGCCTGCCGCGCGGCCGCGTGGTGGAGGTCTTCGGGCCGGAGTCGTCGGGCAAGACGACGCTCGTCTACCACGTGATCGCCGAGGCTCAGCGGCGCGGTGGCATCTGCGCCTTCATCGATGCGGAGCACGCCATGGACGCGCAGTACGCACGGCGGATCGGCGTCAACATCGACGATCTCCTCGTCTCCCAGCCGGACACCGGCGAGCAGGCCCTCGAGATCTGCGAGCTGCTCGTCCGCTCGGGTGCCGTCGACGTCGTCGCGGTCGACTCCGTTGCGGCGCTCGTGCCGAAGGCCGAGATCGAGGGCGAGATGGGCGACAGTCACGTCGGGCTCCAGGCACGCCTCATGGGTCAGGCGCTCCGCAAGCTCGCCGGCACGCTCAACCGCACCGACACGATCTGCCTCTTCACGAACCAGCTGCGCGAGAAGATCGGCGTCATGTTCGGCTCGCCGGAGACGACTCCGGGCGGCCGGGCAATGAAGTTCTACGCCTCGGTCAGGCTCGACATCCGCCGCATCGAGACGCTCAAGGACGGCGCCGAGGCATACGGCAACCGCGTGCGCGTCAAGGTAGTCAAGAACAAGGTGGCGCCACCGTTCAAGCAGGCCGAGTTCGACATCATCTACGGCACCGGCATCTCCTGGGAGGGCACGGTGCTCGACGTCGGCATCGAGCGCAAGGTCGTTCAGAAGGCGGGCTCGTACTTCAGCTTCGGCGACGAGCGGCTCGGCCAGGGGCGCCAGAACGCCACCAACTTTCTGATCGAGCACCCCGATCTCGTGCAGCAGATCCTGGCCCGGATCCAGGCGGAGGTGCCGGCCGAGCAGATCGTCTCGGCGCGCCTGCTCCCGCAGGAGGATGGTGGAGTCGAGATCGAGGTCACGCCCATCGAGGACGAGGTGGCGGTCGAGGCCTAGGGGCCTGGGCTCCCTCCGGCTCGCGGGCACGTCACTCCACGGGATCAGCCGCGTGAGGGAGATTCCTGTCATCACTGCCCTCCGTGCCCGCGGGCCAGGGCGCGTCGGCGTCGATCTCGACGGCGAGCCCTGGCGCGTCGTGCCGCTCGAGGCGATCTATGGTGCTGGGCTCGCCGTGGGTGCGACGCTCGATCGGGCAACGGCGCGAGCGCTCGGCCGGGAGCTACGGCGTCTCGATGCGCAGGCAGCCGCCCGGCGCGCACTTCGAACACGCGATCACACCGCAGCGTCGCTCGAGCAACGGCTCGCCGACCGAGGCACACCGGCGTCCGTGTTGCGGAACACCGTCGAGGCGGCCGAACGGGCGGGTCTCGTCGACGATCGGAGGTTCGCCAGACGGCGGGCGGAACAGCTCGCGGCGCGCAGCGCCGGCGATCTCCTGATCGGCGACGACCTCGCCCGTCAGGGCGTCCCTCCCGAGCTTGCGCAGCTCGCGATCGATGCGCTCGAGCCCGAGGCTGCGCGGGCCGACCTGATCGTTGCAATGCGTGGGATCAGCCCAAAAACGGCTCGCTACCTCGCGTCGCGCGGGTTCTCCGAGAGCGCGCTCGAAACGCTCGTTGCGAATCTTGCCGCCGACGGGTTAGAATAGGGGAGCTTCATCCGACATTTGACCTGCACACAGCGCATTCCGAAAACCGGCTCGCCATGATCCAGTCCACCCCGAATCAGTCCAGCTCTAGCTCGCCGACCTGCGGCATCACGGTCGGCCCACGGAGGGCGCACCAACCGAGATAGCGAACGACGCGCGACCGGTTTACCGGGAAGCCGCCGTGCAGGCGGTGTCCGGATGTGAGCGACCGCGGCCCACGCCGCGGGATCAATCCCCCACAGGGAGCGTCCATGCTCACGGTCGTTGCGGCAGTGCTCGGAATCGCGGTAGGCGCCATCGGCCTGTGGGCCTGGCTACGCACGGCAAGCACCTCGCGGCTGCGGCTCGCAGAGGACCAGCGGCGAGCGATCGTTGCCGACGCCGACCGCGAGGCGGAGACGACCCGGCGTGAGGCGCAGATCGAGAGCCGTGAGCTCGCCGTTGCGCTACGTGCCGAGATCGAGACCGAGGTCCAGGCCAGCCGCGTCCAGACGGCGAAGATCGAAGAGCGCGTCCACCAGCGCGAGGTGGAGCTGGACAGCAAGCGCGAGGAGCTCAGCCGGCGCGAGCAGGGTGTGGCCGATCGGGAGATCCATACGAAGCAGCTGCAGGAAGACCTCAAGGCCGGCAACGACGAGATGCTCCGCGAGCTCGAGCGCGTGGGCGGCCTGACCCTCGGCGAGGCCCGCAAGCAGCTTCTCGAGCGCTCCGAAGACCTGATTCGGCACGAGCTTGCACGGACGGTCCGCCAGCTGGAAGAGGAGGCGCGCGCCGACTCGAAGCGCCGGGCACGGGCGCTCGTCGCCGATGCGCTGCAGCGCGTCGCCGCCAGCCATACGGCGGAGACGACCGTGAGCGTCGTCGAGCTCGCGTCCGACGACATGAAGGGGCGGATCATCGGCCGTGAAGGGCGCAACATCCGGTCGCTCGAGCATCTCACGGGCGTCGACTTCATCATCGACGACACGCCGCACGCGGTCGTGCTCTCGTCCTTCGACGGGCTCCGGCGTGAGGTCGCACGGCTGACGCTCGAGAAGCTGATCGAGGACGGGCGTATCCATCCGGCGCGGATCGAGGAGATGTACTACCTCTCGAAGGCCGAGCTCGAGGATCACGTTCGCCTCGCGGGTGAGCAGGCGGTGTTCGAGGCCAACTGCGGCGAGTTCCACGAGGAGCTCGTCCGGGTCCTCGGGCGCCTCAAGTACCGCACGAGCTACGGCCAGAACGTCCTCAAGCACACGCTCGAGGTCGTCCACCTGGCAGGGATCATGGCGGCCGAGCTGGGAGCGTCGGTGAAGACGGCACGCAGGGCGGCCCTGCTGCACGACATCGGCAAGGCGATGACCCACGAGGTCGAGGGAACGCACGCGGCCGTATCGGCGCAGCTTGCCCGCCGCTACGGCGAGGCCGAAGGCGTCGTCCACGCGATCGAGGCGCACCATTACGAGGTGCAGCCGCAGACAGTCGAGGCGGTCTTGCTGATCTCTGCCGATGCGATTTCCGCATCACGCCCGGGTGCGCGCGGCGAGAGCCTCGAGCACTACATCAAGCGGCTCTCTTCCCTCGAGGAGCTCGCCTCCTCGAAGCCCGGCGTCACCAAGGCGTACGCGCTCCAGGCGGGCCGGGAGATCCGTGTCATCGTCGAGCCGACGGAGGTCGACGACGACGATGCGGCGCTGCTCTCACACGAGATCGCACGCGAGATCGAGGACCAGCTCGAGTACCCGGGGCAGGTCAAGGTGATCGTGATCCGCGAGAGCCGTTCGATCGAGATCGCGCACTAGGCACGCCGACGACCGTGACCGACCTGCTCTCCGATCCACCATCACCGCTCGATGCCGCGATCGGGCTCGTGGCGGTCGAACTGCTCGCCGACGGTGTTGTTCTGCGGCTCGATCCCCCGCCTGTGGCGCTCGGAGGAGAGGAGCCACGCCCGTTCCTCCACGGCGGAACGCTCGCGACGTGCGTCGACACCGCCGGCTGGTATGCGCTCGAGCATGCGAGCCCGGGTGCGTGGATCGCGGTCGATCTGCGCTGCGACTTTCTGCGGCTGGCAGCACCCGAACCGCATCGCGTGGTCGGCCGCGTCGTCTCCGTCGGGCGTACGCTCGCCACGGCCGACGTCGAGATCACGGCGTGGGACAACCCCGAGCGGCTCGTCGCCGTCGGTCGCGCGCGATTCATCCGCGGCGCTTCGTCCCCCGACGGGCCGTAGTCTCGGCAGACCGCCGAGGACCACGTCAAACTACGGCCACACTGGTCAAACGGAGGGAAGTCGTGGACGAGCTCGGAAAGAACTTCTGGTGGAAGACGGTCGGGATCGTGATCGGCCTCGGCGTTCTCGGGCTGATCGGGATGTTGCTCTTCACGGGGCTGATCGCCCGCTTCGGCGTGATCGCGGCGCTGATCATCGTGTTCGCAATCTTGATGGCGATTGCGTATCGCGCGGACCGGAAGAAGCAGCGCGAGTACGACGAGCTCGACTCGGCCTGAGGGCGGCTGGAATGCGTCGCCGGGGTGTCACGAGGCGCCCCGGGGATATCTCGGAGCGGCTCGAGGACGGAGAGGCGGCGCAGGTGTCCGACCGGCCGATGAGCTGCCGTCGCTGCAGGACCACCGGGGCTGGTTCGGTCAGTCGGCGGCGAGCGCGGCGAGTTAGCCGCCGGCGCACGCGTTGATGCAATCGCCGCGACAATCGCGGCGGGCCGCATACGCAAAGCACGTCGATCGCGGCCTTTCGCAGCGCGAACGGCGTCGGTGCAGAGCGGGCGATGCGCTCGCTGCTTCGACCCGCCGAGACCCCTTCGTCAGCCTTCGTCCGTTGCCACTTCCATTCGTCCGCCGACCCGGATAGAGTCTCGCGCGGATTGCGGCGAACTCTGGCATTCCTCACTGCGGCAACAGTGACTGCTGCGCTCATCACGGGTGCTGCGAGCTCGCGGACCGCGAGCCCCGGCAGTCCGGGCGGCGGCGGAGCGGGGGAGGTGGCGATCTTCTATTACCCCTGGTACGGGACGGTCGCGGTCGACGGTGGCTGGCAACACTGGCAGCAGCACGGCTACGACCCGCCGGCGGCGATCGCGTCGAACTGGTTTCCCGTGCGCGGGGTGTACTCCTCGTCGGATGCCGCCGTCGTGCGTGCACAGATGCGCGAGATCGCGTCGGTCGGCGTCCAGACCGTGATCGTCTCTTGGTGGGGGCCGGGGTCGGAGGAGGCTGCTCGCCTGCCACTCGTTGAGCGTTTCGCGCGCGCGGCCGGGCTTCGGGTGGCGTTACACGTCGAGCCGTACGCGGGACGGACGCCGGCGTCTCTCGTCCAGCAGCTGCGCGCCGTCGCGTCGGTGGGAATCACCGACGCGTACATCTACGACTCGATCACGAGCCCGGACAGCGAGTGGAAGGCAGCAAACAAGCAATTGCCCGGGCTACGCCTCTTCGCGAACACGAACCTTCCCGGCAAAGCCGAAGCGGGCGGATTCGCGGGCCTCTACACGTACGACGTCCGAATCTACGACGGCCGCTCGTTCCCTCGGATGTGCGCCTCCGCCAGGATGCACAACCTGCTCTGCGCACCCTCGGTCGGCCCCGGCTTCGACGCCGAACGAGCGACCGGGGACACGCGGGTTCAGGGTCGCGCAAACGGAAAGACCTACGACCATATGTGGCGAGGAGCAATTCGCGCCGCCGCCGACGTGGTCACGATCACGAGCTACAACGAATGGCACGAGGGCACCCAGATCGAGGCGGCGTCCGCGGTCGGCGCCCCTTACGCGTCGTACGACGGTGCCTATGGCCTCACGGGCCGCGCGGCCCAGCGGGCGTATCTCGACCGCACCGCGAGCTGGGTGCGCACCTACCGCGAACAAATCGGGCGCTGACCGCGCGCCGCGTGCCGGCCAGTCAGTAGAGCGCAGCCGCGAGCCGGCGGCGGTAGGTGCCGACGAGCGGATCTTCTGGGTCGAGCCGCTCGAACAGCGCCACCGCGATCTCGCGCAGCCGCTCGCGCGCGGCGGGCTCTGCGGCCGGAACGCCGTCGACGATGAGCTGAAGGGCGCCTTCCGTGTCGCCCGCATCGAGGGCCGCGACCACGGCGGGGAGCTCGCCCGCGGCGCGAAGCTCCTCGATCAGAGAATCGGCGCGGGGAGGGGCGAGCAGCTCGTCGAGGAACGCGTCCACGGCCACCCGCGACCGTGCTCCGGCGAATTCCGCCACAACACGGCCGTCCCTGAAGGCCTTCACCGCGGGGATGCCGCTGACCGAGAACCGCTGGGAGAGGCCGGGATTGGCGTCGACGTCGACCTTCACGAGCGTGACCGCGCCAGCTCGAGCGTCGACGGCCGCCTCGAGCACGGGGGCGAGAGCATGGCACGGCCCGCACCATTCGGCCCAGAAGTCGACGAGAACCGGGCCGTCGGCGGAACGCCCGATCACGTCGGCCTCGAACGTCTCCTCGGTCACATCCACGAGGTCACGCTCGCTCCGAGAGGACGAGATCTGCGGTGCAGCCGGCGATCAGCGCCGCCTCGACATGCTCGGGAGCGACGCCGGCGAGCGAGCGATGATCCGTGGCGATCTCGATCGTCGCCCACTCCGCGAGGTGCAGGGCGCGTGCCCCCTCGGCTGAGCCGATCTCGAGCAGCTGGGCGGTCGTCATGATCCCCCGGCGGCCTGTCTGGCGGCGCGCGATTCCCTCGAGCTCTCGCAGCTCCTCGAACGGGTCTATTCGCATGTTCGAGTCGGAGCCGATGCAGAGCGGGATGGCGCGGTCGAGGACGTCGGTCACGCGCAGAAAGCCGTCGCCGAGGTCGGACTCGGTCGTCGGGCAGGCGCAGATGCGGGCCCCCGTTGCCGCGAGGAGGTCGAGCTCCTCGTCGTTCGCGTGGGTCCCGTGGATGATGGTCGTCCTCTCACTGAGGCAGCCCGTGTCGGCGAGGAGCTCGATCGGTCGGCAACCGTGCTCCTCGAGGCACTCCTCGATCTCGCGCGGCTGCTCGTCGGCGTGAATGTGCAGAGGCAGGCTCTCGCGGGTGGCATAGGCAGCGATGTCCTCGAGCCACGTCCGAGAGCACGCCCGCACGGAGTGGGGCGCGACGCCGACCGCGATTCCGGCCGCGCGGAGCGACTCGACCTCGTCGAGATACTCGGCGACGGAGGCCTGGCGCATGCGGGCGAGGCCACCTCGCTCATAGGCCACGTGGAGCAGGACGATCGCGATCCCGGCCGTCTGCGCCGCCTCGGCCGCGGCAAAGGCTTCGGGAGCGCCGAGGTAGTGGAACTCGCCCACGGCCGTGTATCCCGCAGCGCGCATCTCGCGGTATACGCCTGCGTAGTGTTCCCGGACCGAGTCCGGGGTCGCGTGGTCGGCCTCTTCGAGCATCCCGTCGCGCCACGTCCAGAAGTCGGTCCCGGCAGCACGGCCACGCAGGGCGCGCTGAAATGCATGGCTGTGGCTGTTGACGAAACCCGCAAGGGGAAGTGCAGCGGTCACGACAGACGACGCTACCACCAGCCTCTACTCTTGGGACGATGGAGCCCAAGACCGTTTCGGCGCCGGTGCGCCAGATTCCCAATGCGCTGACGCTGATCCGCTTTGCGGCGATCCCGCTCTTCATCTGGCTGCTGCTCTCCGACCGGGACGGGCCGAGCTGGCTCGCAGGGATCGTGTTCGGGTTGGCTGCGGCCACCGACCAGCTGGACGGGTACCTCGCCCGTCGTTGGCACGTGGAGTCCGACTTCGGGAAGGTGGCAGACCCCCTGGCGGACCGGCTGATGATCGACACCTCCGTCGTGATGCTTGTGGCTCTCGACCGGTTGCCGTGGGCGGCCCTGATCATCCTCCTGCGCGACGTGGTCCTCGTCGCCGGCTACCGGTTCGTGGTACCACGTGGCTACGAGCTCGAGGTGTCGCGCCTGGGCAAGATCGCCACGTGGGGCCTCTACGCGTCGATCGGCTTCGTGCTCGTCACGGAGGAAGGGACGTGGTGGCCGCTCGCGTGTTTCTGGATCAACCTCGCTCTCGCGGTGATCGCCGCCGGGCAATACGTCGTCAAGGCACGGCACGCCGTTCGCACCTGAGAGGCTCGCCGCTGTCACGTCGGCCAACAGACGCAAACGCGTAGGCAGGGAGAGTGGCCGCCGGGGCGAAATCGTCATCGGAACCGACAAAGCCTCAACCTGAGGTTGACCCCTTCGCTACGCTGCATGTTCGAGCAACAGAGCTCCCGACCGGAAAGGCAACCGTGGAAACGCTCCCCGACCTGCTTACGCTCTCCGACGACCAGCTGTCGTCCCTGCTCGCAAGCATCGAGGACGACGAGGAGGCGATCTCGCGCCGCCGCCGTGTCCTCCACGGCCGGATCGACATCCTCCGCGCCGAGCGCACCGGGCGCCTCAAGGCGAAGGTGGCCGACGGAAGCTTCGAGGCCAAGCCTCTGACGTCGTTCGAGCGCTCGATCTACGACGGTACGGGGGACGTTCCGGCCGACGTCGAGCTCACGGCGCTCCCCGACCTCGACGGCATGGACGACGCCGCGCTCTGGGCCGAGATCCGGCGGCTCGAGCAGGAGGAGGACGACATCTCGCTGAATCGCCGGGTCATGCACGGCCAGATCGACATCATTCGCGCCGAGCGCACCAAGCGGGCGCGTGACGGCGAGCACGTCGACGCCGGCGACCTCGGCTCGATCCTGGGTGGGGGGCAATGAGTCACATCTACTGCCCGGAGTGCGGTTTTCAGAGTCCCGAGGCATCGACGTACTGCTCGCGCTGCGGTGCCCTGATCAGCCGCGAGACCGCCGACGAGGCGACGTTGAGCATCGGCCCGGACGAGATCGAGGCGGCAAGCGCTGCGGCGAACATCGACGGCCCGGCCCTCGTCGTCCGCTCGGGCGGCGGCAGGGCGGGGGAGAGCTTCGAGGCGATTGGCGACCGGGCGCTCATCGGGCGCTCGCCCGAGTGTGATGTGTTCCTCGATGACGTCACCGTGTCGCGCAGGCACGCGGAGCTGACGCGCGACGACAAGGTCTTCACGATCCGCGATCTCGGCAGCCTCAACGGCACATTCGTCAACAAGCGACGCATCGAGACCAGCGTGCTGGAGGACGACGACGAGGTACAGATCGGCAAATACCGAATGACCTTCCTCCGCCGATGACGACGTTTTCCGAGACGAGCCCCGCCGCAGGGCTTCATACGATCGGCGCCGTCTGCGAGCGTCTCCGGGACGAGTTTCCCGATATCTCGATCTCGAAGATCCGCTATCTCGAGGATCAGGGCCTCCTGCAGCCGAGTCGAACCCGCGGCGGGTATCGCCTGTTCGCCGAGGCCGACGTGGAGCGGCTGATCACGATTCTGCGGCTGCAGCGCGACGAGTTTCTGCCCCTCCGGGTGATCCGCGAGGAATTGCGCGCTCCGGCCGCCGATCGGGCGAAACGACGCGCCGCCGGACTTCGTGGCCAGGAGGAGGAAATCGACATGGCGGAGCTGTGCGCTCGAGCAGGCATCTCGTCCGAGTTCGCCCGTCAGCTCGAGGATTTCAGCCTCCTCGCGCCTCGCGTCGAGGGAGGCGAGCGCCTGTACAGCGAGAGCGACGCCGACATCGCACTCGCGTGCGCGAAGATCGCGCGCCACGGGATCGATGCACGCCACCTACGTGCGTTCCGCACCGCTGCCGGCCGTCAGTCGGCGCTGCTCGAGCAGGTCGTCGCGCCGGCCCTGCGCTCGCGGAATCTCGATCGACGTGCTGCGGCCCTCGACGATCTCGAAATGCTCGCCGTAGTGGCGCAAGAGCTCGCCCAGCTGCTGTTGATGCGCGATCTGCGAGAGGTGGCCGAACGATGACGGAGCTCGACCTCGCCAGCCTGATTCGCGACGTCCCGGACTTTCCGACCGACGGAATCATGTTCAAGGACGTGATGCCTCTGATCGCCGACCCGGGCGCGTTTCGCGAGACGATCGACAGGCTCGCCGCCTGGGCCGGCCCTAGAGCGCCGGACGTGATCCTGGGTGCCGAGGCGCGCGGGTTCATCTTCGGAGGGGCGCTTGCCTATGCGCTCGGCTGCGGATTCGTGACCGCGCGAAAGCCCGGCAAGCTGCCATGGAAGACGATCGAGGCCCGCTACGCGCTCGAGTACGGCACGGACGCCCTGGAAGTCCACATCGACGCTATCGAGCCGGGCGCGCGCGTCGTCGTTCTCGACGACGTCCTCGCGACTGGCGGCACCGCACACGCCAAGATCGAGCTCGTGGAGCGACTCGGCGGTGTCGTCGTCGGTGCGCTCTTCGTGATCGAGCTGTCGTTCCTGAATGGTCGCGATCGCATCCCCGGCACCGACGTACACGCTCTCATCGACTACAGCTGACAGAGAGTCCCTGCGCCGACCGGCTACGTCCGGTGCGTCAGGTACTTCTATCGCTGTTCTGCGGCTCTGCACCCTGAATGTAGGGATGATGCGATGAGAGGTGGTAGGCCGATGAAGAAGGACGTGGACGCGACGCTGAACCTACCGGGGCGCCAGGCTGGGACGACTCTCCTGCTGCGCCATTGCTTGTCGATCGGGACGGCGGAAGATCGCGTTCCCGCCCGCGACCGCCTCGAGCAGGCGATCGGGGCCGACTTGGCGCGCCGGCTCGTCACGAGCCTCACCGCTCGCAGCCCGATCCGGTTGCCTGAGACCGGCGTTCCAGGCTAGTCGCCGCGCGTGCGGACGAACAGAAAGATCAGGAAGGCGGCGACGAGCGACACGAGCAGCGAGGTGCCCTTGCCGATGCCGACCGCCACCATGCCGAAGTAGAGCACGACGAAGAAGAGGACGGACCAGAGGAACGATTGGACGCCACGATCGATGCTCGGCATGCGCAGGTGCATGCCGGAGAGGATACCCGGCCCAGAGG
Organism: uncultured Thermoleophilia bacterium; assembly: GCA_963799575.1. Taxonomy (GTDB): domain Bacteria; phylum Actinomycetota; class Thermoleophilia; order Gaiellales; family Gaiellaceae; genus Gaiella. The sequence continues at coordinate 157,134 of CAWCXK010000004.1, read as the reverse complement.
ATGGGCGGCGCATCAGAGGCTGGCACGCGGGGACCAACAGAATTCACCGAGCCGGTTGCGCTTTCGTCCACCCGGCCCGTTGACCTTCCGCTTCCGCGTACGGCCTCCGTGCCGAGCTTCGACCTACTCGCGCTCCGTGCTCGGTGCAAGAGCAAACCTAGAGAGTGGGGGCGCTCCGGTCAAGAGGCCGTCGCGGCGGCCGGATGCAATTTGCGACATTTTGATGAGGCGCCGTCGCGGCCACCCGCTGGCTAGGATCCCCCGGTGCGCCGAACGCTCGTTTACGGGACAGCCGGGGCACTCCTCACCGTCGCTGCCGTCCTCACGCTGATCGGCTTCGGCGAGCAGGGAACGGCCCTCCCGGACTGGCAGGCGCTGATTCTCGGGCTCGTCCAGGGATTCACCGAGCTGCTGCCGATCTCGTCGTCTGGGCACCTGATCCTCGTGCCGTGGGCGGGTGACTGGACGTACCTCAGCGAGCACGAGGAGTTCAACAAGACGTTCGACGTCGCGCTCCATCTCGGCACGCTCGTCGCAGTCGTCGCGTACTTCTGGAGCGACCTGACCGGCTACGTCGTCGCGTGGTTCAGGAGCGTCCGGCGCCGTACGATCGAGACGGAGGACGAAAAGATCGCCTGGATCATCGTCATCGCCACCGTCCCGGCGGCACTGGTCGGAGCAGCGTTCCAGAGCGTGATCGAGGAGCGGCTCGGGGAGCCGTGGCAGATCGCGATCCTCCTCGCCGTCTTTGCTCTCGTCCTCTTTTGGGCCGACCGGCGACCCGAGAAGAAGGGAGTGGGAGAGCTCACCCTGCGGCAAGGGCTCCTCGTCGGCCTCGCACAGAGCCTCGCACTTGCTCCCGGGGTCTCGCGCTCGGGCATCACGATCAGCGCCGGCCGCTTCCTCGGCCTTACCCGGGATGCTGCGGCGCGCCTCTCGTTCCTCCTGCTCGTGCCGATCGTGCTCGGTGCGGTCGTGCTGAAGGGATACACGGACGTGATCAAAGGCGAGCTGCCGGAAGGGTGGGTGGGGCCATTCGTGGTCGGCACGATCGCCTCCGCCGGCGCCGGCCTGCTCGCGATCAACTGGCTGCTGAGCTACGTGCGGGGCCACAATTACACGGTTTTCGTCATCTACCGGATCGCGCTCGCGGTCGTGATCCTGCTCGTGATCGCGTCCGGCGTGCGTGACGCAGCGTTCTAGTGTGCAGATTCCTCCCCGCGACGGCGAGCTGTCACAAGCTCGAGGAAGGTCGCGCGCTCGTCGCGCCTGACGCGCGCTAGCGCTTCCGCGGACAGGGTCGGGCCCGGTCGAACGCGCAGGCGCCGTGTGCCGGCGCCTGCGCGTGGCCGTCTGCTCGGCTCTCGGCATCGCAGCGCCCGTCGCCAAGCGAGTTGCGTATGCCCTAGCTGGCGGCAGCAAAGTCCAAGGCTGCGCTGGCGTCTGTATTTCGGAAGAACGCCGTGTCCTTCCAGAAGTACCGCTGCGTCCCGTAGGCGGCGCCGTCGCCGGCACTGCGGTACAAGCCCTGCTTCAGGTAGGTGGCGTTCGGTACGCCGCTCGAGATCGTTGGAATCATCTTCGAGAGGACCTTGACGCCGTCGACATAGACGTCGCAGACGCCAGCCGTCGAGCTCATTTGCAAGTCGACGACGATCGTGTGCCAGGCTCCCTTGCTCAGAGTGGTGATGACGCCTTCGTTCCTGACGCTGCCCATCGACCCGTCAGAGGTAAGCGGTCCTCCGAGGACGCGGTAATGGAGCTGGTTCCCGTTGATGACGTTGAGCACAAACGGACTCTGAGCGGGGCCGTCGTTCGGATAGTGAAGATCCATGAGGCTATTCCAGGAGCTGCTCGACGAGGCGAAGTTCATCGGCAGCATCAGGCCGAATACCATCTGTCCACGTTGTCCCTCCCCGAGCGAGATCTGATCGCTCATGACCTCGGAGCGGTTTGTATTCGACTGCCCCCAGAGATAGTCACCTGCCTGGATCGTGTTCTGCAGCACGTGCTTGCCGCTCCCGAGCGGGTCATTGACGATCTGCATCCGGTCGGATGAGACGCAATGACAGCTGTTGGGCGCCCAGAGCGGATCGAGAGTTGTGCCGACCGAGTCACTGTCGTAGCGCGTCCGCACGAGCGGCGTCGGCGCAGACGTCGTGCCGACGATGGTCGCGGTGGTAGCCGACATGGCGGTCGTCGAGCCGCCCGCGTTGGTGGCGGTCGCCACCGAGCGGATCTTCCCGCCAACGTCGCCGCTTGTGAGCAGGTAGCTCGCCGTGCCGGCGTTGCTGATCGTGACGCAGCTCGTCGAGCATCGCTGCCAGGCGAAGGCGTACGCTGTCGGGCTACCCGACCAGGACCCGTTCGTCGTCGTCAGCCTCTGGCCAACGGTAGTCGTACCGCTGAGCGCGGGAGGGCTGGTGTTCGTCGGCGAAATCAGGACAGCGTCGGTGACGACGATGGCGTAGTTGAGCGGATCACGCTTGTGGGTGCCGTCGGCGAGATCCCAGCTGTGACCGACGAGATGAGCGCCGCCTGAGAGCAGACCTGGCTGCAGGACGAAGGTGTAAGGGCCGGGGCCCGAGACGGTCATCAACGCGACGCCGTCAGCCCAGAACTGGCCGCGAGCGGCGGTCTCGCCGGGGTTGAACTTCCAGCTGAACGGCGTTGTCATCGTCATTCCGTCCGTGATGTTGGTCGAGAGGACGGTTGGCGCCGGTGATTGCACTTGCCATGTGAAGCTGTTTGGGGCCGACGTGAGCCCATTGGCGAGTGCGCGGACGTTGATGGTGTGGCTTGCGGTGCTGAGGCCGCTGTAGGCCTTCGGGCTGGTGCATGCTGCGTAGGTTGCTGCGTCGAGTGAGCATTCGTAGTGTGCGGCTGTTGTCGATGATGAAAACGAGAAGCTTGCAGCGGCGGCGGTTGTCGTTGCCGGGGGGGTGGACGTGAAGGTCGGGGTGGCCGGGGCGGCGGCGGCGCTGTTCGAGAACGTGACGACCCCGATCTGGTAGTTCTGCCATACCTGCGTGCCGTCGGCGAGCGTGATCGTCAGGCCGAGCGTCTGGGGGCCGTTCGCGTAGTTGCGGGTGTCGAGATTGAATGCGTAGGGGGCCGTCGTGTCGGTGGACAGGAAGCCCGAGCCCGCGAGGGCGAAGGCGACGCTCTTGACGGGAATCGAAGGGACGGCCGTCCACTTGTAGGTCCCACCGAGCGTTTGACCGGCGACGATGTTCTGGGTAACAGTCAGGGAATGGGTCCGGCCGGCGACGGGCGCTGGCCGATGGTGGTAGTCGGCACGTGCAATTGCCGCGCCTGCGAGCGAGGCGGCGATCAAGATCGGGATGACGGCGAGCAGCCGTCGGCGCGTGGCGCCTGTGATGTGGGTTTTTGTGTCCATGGGTCCGTGATCGGAGGGATCACGGACGGGTCACGTCCCCTGAACGTCAGCGGCGTCCTGTTCGGGGGAGGGACTGCGGCGCGCAGGACGGCTGGTTCTACTCGCCTTCAGCAACTTGACATAACGTTGATTATCGTGCGTCCGATCATGAAGGCAAGACGCCCGGTTTCAGGCTGATTACACGCAAGAGACGAGGGCGGTGCACGAGCGGCCGGGCGCGCACGACAGGCGCCACTGCAATCGGCGCCCGGGCGAGGGCTGGACAAGCACCCGCTGACAATGGGAGAGTTGTGCCAGCACGCACGACTTTCCCATGACGACCGTCGACATCGACAGCCTGCTGGCGCAGGACGAGGTTCGAGCGCTCCTCGAGACGAGCGAGCACGCCGGCACGATCCAGCTGCGTGAGATAGCCGATGTCGTCGAGTCGCACGAGCTCTCCGTGCTCGAGCACGATGCACTTCTGCGCGAGCTCGACAAGCGCGGGATCGAGATCGTCGACCCGCCCTCCCCGCCGCTCGAGGCTCCCCTGCTCGTCACGCCGGTTGCCGATTCGACGACCGATGCGCTGCAGCTCTTCCTCCGCGAGGCGGGTCGGCACACGCTCCTGACGGCAGCCCAGGAGGTGGCGCTCGCGAAGCGGATCGAGCGCGGTGACCTCGATGCCAAGCAGATGATGATTCAGTCGAACCTCCGGCTCGTAATCTCGATCGCGAAGAACTACCGCAACCAGGGCTTGCCGTTCCTCGACCTGATCCAGGAAGGCACCCTCGGGCTGATCCGCGCCGTCGAGAAGTTCGACTGGCGCCGTGGCTTCAAGTTCTCGACCTATGCCACGTGGTGGATTCGCCAGGCGGTGGCACGCGCGCTCGCCGACAAGGCGCGCACGATCCGCATGCCGGTGCACATCGTCGAGCGGCTGCAGAAGATGAACCGGGCCGAGCGGACGCTGTGGACGACGCTCGGCCGCGAGCCGACGATCGACGAGATCGCAGACGAGGCGAACCTGACCGTGCAGCAGGTGAACGAGGTGCGCGCCGCAGCACGCGCCTCGAGCAGCCTCGACGCCCCCGTCGGCGACACGGACGACGCGGTGCTCGGGGACTTCGTGGCGGCGGAGGATCTGCTTCCCGAGGAGAAGGTCGAGCTGACGCTCCGCAGCCAGGCGCTCCAGGCGGCGCTCGGCACGTTGCCCGAGCGTGAGCTCGAGGTCGTGACGCTCCGCTACGGGCTCGGAGGCACGGAGCCGAAGACGCTCGAGGAGATAGGGCGGCGGCTCGGCCTCACGCGCGAGCGCGTGCGACAGATCGAGCTCGACTCGTTGCGCCGCCTCGCCGGCGAGCGCGAGATGGAAGCCGTGCGGTGACCCGCTTCAGCCTTTTCCCCGGGGTTTACGTCCTGAGATAGAGCTCGAGGGACGGCGCAACCGTGCGCAGTTCGCGCAACGCGCGCGTCTCGAGCTGGCGGACTCGCTCCCGGGTGATTCCGAGCAGGACGCCGACCTCTTCCAGCGTCTTCGGCTTGCCGTCGTCGAGGCCGAAGCGCTCGGTCAGGACGCGCTGCTGCCGTGGGTTGAGCCTGAGCATCGCCTTCGCGAGCTCCGACGAGCGGAACCTCTCCGATGCCTCGGCCTCGGGTGCGGTCGCGTTCAGATCCTCGATCAGGTCGCTCATCACGCTCTCGCCGTCGCCGATCGGCGTGTCGAGCGAGACGTGGTCCTGCACGAGCTCGAGCAGCTGCTCGACCTTTGCCGGGTCGAATCCGGCTTCGAGGGCAATCTCCTCGACGGACGGGTCGCGGTTGAGCTTCTGCCCGAGCGTCCGCCGCGCGCGGGTGACGCGTCGCACCTGGTCGGCGACGTGAACGGGTAGTCGGATCGTGCGTCCCTGCTCGGCGAGCGCGCGCGAGATCGCCTGCCGAATCCACCAGGTCGCGTAGGTCGAAAGCTTGTAGCCGAGCGTGTAGTCGAACTTCTCGACGGCGCGGATCAGCCCCAGATTGCCCTCCTGGATGAGGTCGAGCAGTGGCACGCCGGCGCGCGTGTAGTGGCGCGTGATCGACATCACGAGCCGCAGGTTGCACTCGATCAGCCGACTCTTCGCCTCCTCGTCACCCTCGTCCTTGCGGCGTGCGAGCTCGCGCTCCTCCGCGTGGGTCAGTAGGCGCCCATTGCCGATCTGGCGGACGTACAGCTTGAGCGGGTCCTGGGTCGCACCGAGAGCCTCGGGGACAGCCTCCTCGAGGACGGGATCGAACAACGGCTCTGCCAGGTTGCCTTCCACGCCACTCGTATCGGCGCCACCCGTCCCTCACTTGAGGAATGGGAGCTCGAGAGGCAGGAAATGCCGCACAAACCCCGTACAGAATTCTCATCTCCGACCGATATCTTCACTAGAGTGTCCGACCCGGCTGATCAAATCCTCTGATGTGCGGCATCGCCGGATACAGCCTTGACCCCGAGTCCACGATCGACCGGACACTGGCAGCTCAGGCGCTCCTGGCGGGGATCGCCGAGCGTGGCGCGGACGCCGTCGGCTACGCTCACCGCCGCGCGGGATCGGACGTGACGATTCACAAGCAGCGCTCCGGCGCGACGGCACTGCTCGGTGAGGTCGAACTGCCCACCGACGCGAACGAGGCCCTGGTGCACGTGCGCGACTACACCAAGGGGCACCCCACCATTCTCGCGAACAACCATCCGATCCGGCACGGCGCGGTGGTCGGGATCCACAACGGGATCATCATGAACGACGAGGAAATCCTCACCCAGCACGGCATCGAGCGCGCGGAGCCCGACATGACCGTCGACTCCGAGGCGATCTTCGCCCTGATGGAGCTGACGCGGTCGGATCAGGCGGCACTCGAGCTGTTGCGCGGCTCGATGGCGACCGCCTGGATCGACGAACGCCTCCCCGGGCGGCTTCACCTTGCCCGAGGGGTCGCCCGTCCGCTCTGGATCGGCCGTGCCCGGCGTGAGGTCTTCTTCGCCTCGACGAAGTCCGCTCTCGAAGTCGTCGAGGGTGCGCTTCGGCTCACGTTGCGCAAGCAGGAGGTCCCGGAGGGGCGCCTGCTGCACCTGGAACGTGGCCGGATCGAGGCCGAGGCACGCTTCCGCGCCGATCGCTCGTACCGCGACGAGAGGGTGCTCCCTGCCGTGCGCTCGCCGCACGAGGGCGCCTCGTGCCTCGCCAAGCTCGCGACGCTCGCCGCGTAAACCCACGCAGGCCGGGCACGCCCACCCTCTACAGCGAGCCGTCCGCGGCCACCGCGACGCCCTCCTCTCGGAGCCTCTCGCGCACGAGGAACTGAAACGCGGCCCACGGGCCGGCGTCGATATCCACCAGCCGGTAGACCTGCCACTCGGACATGAGCGTCTTGTCGGTGCGACGCGCCTCTTTCCAGTCGGCCATACGCGGCAGGCGACCGAGCACCCGCGCCAGCACCGCGCCCTGGCTCACGGCGCGCTCGAGCTTCTCGTCGCCGACCGGCACATCGAAGCCGGCCTCACGGAGCGCAGCGCTGAGCGAGCCGAACGTGTGCCAGATCAGCGACTTCGACGCCATGCGGCGGCGGTTCGCGTCGAGATCATGCGCCGTCGGCGTCCTCCCGAGCTCCGCGCCCAGCTGGCGCAGCTGCTCCAGCAGCTCGTCACGGCTGATGAAGCGCCGGGGCGTCAAGCCGGCAGCCCGCTTGGCGGCATTCCAGGTGCCGAAGTGCTCGATCACCGTCTGGGGGTGCATCCCGGCTTCCGTGTCGGCTGCGAACTCGCGCATCGTCGGCGAGCGGCCGAGCCGCTCGGCGCTCGCACGAAGCTGTTCGAGGATCTGCTCGTCGGTAAAGCGCCGTCTGATGCCTGCGCGAAACTCTGCGAGAGCTGCCTCGTCGATCCCGGCAAGTGCGGGGTGGCGACGCCGGGGCCTGGCCATATGCAATTACTGTAGATCATTCTGCGCAGTTTGCAAGTAGGCTAGAACGGGCGTCGATCTGGGCACTGCACGACGCGGGGTAGGCTCGTTGGCATGGGAGTTCGCCTCAACGCCGAGACGTCCGCTGCCCGGCTCGTCGGGCGCCTCTCCCGCGTGGCGGGTCGGGGTGGCGGGACGACGCTGCCCGGAAAGCTGCTCTGGAAGGTCGATCCGGGCGCTCTCGACGCGCTCGCGGCCAGGCTGCCGTCGGGCGTTGCCGTCGTCTCGGCGACGAACGGGAAGACGACGACGAGCGCGATGCTCGCGCGCATCCTCGGCCGTCGCTATCGGCTCGCCTGGAACAGCTCGGGAGCGAACCTCGCCTCGGGCGTGGCCTCCACCCTCCTCTCGGCGACCGATGCCGATCTCGGCCTGCTCGAGGTCGACGAGTTCGCGCTCCCGGAGGTGATGCGTCGGGTCAATCCGCGCGTCGTCTCGCTCGGCAATCTGTTCCGCGATCAGCTCGACCGGTACGGCGAGCTCGAGCACATCGCAGAGCGGTGGCGCGCTGCTGTGGCGACGCTCCCTCCCACCTCGACCCTCGTCGTCAACGCCGACGATCCCCTCGTCGCCGAGCTTGCCGACGGGCGCACGAGTGCGCTGCGCTTCGGCGTCGACGACCCACGCCTGGCACGGCCGGCGCTGCAGCATGCAGCCGACTCGAAGTACTGCGTCCGCTGCGGCGAGCCATACGACTATGCCGCCGCCTATGTCGGGCACCTGGGCGACTATCGCTGCCCCAGCTGCGGTCACCGCCGGCCTCCGCTCGAGATCGCGGCGCGCTCGATCGACCTGCAGGCACTCGATGCTTCCGAGTTCGATCTCGTCACGCCGGCGGGCACGGCGCGGGTGCGTCTGCCCCTCCCCGGTCTCTACAACGTCTACAACGCGCTCGCGGCGGCCGCCTCGGCGCTCGCACTCGACGCCTCCCTGGACGAGATCGCAGCCGGGCTCGGCACGTTCACGGCTGCGTTCGGCCGCTTCGAGCGGATCGAGGCAGGCGACAAGCAGATCCTGATGCTCCTGATCAAGAACCCCGCAGGCGCCAACGAGGCGATCCGGACGCTCGAGGAAGGGGGCGTGCCCGGGACGCTCGTGATCGCCCTCAACGATCGCATCGCCGACGGCCGCGATGTCTCGTGGATCTGGGACGTCGACTTCGAGCCGCTGCTCGAACGGGTCGAGAAGATCGTGGTGAGCGGCGAGCGCGCAGCGGAACTCGCGCTGCGGTTCACCTATGCGGGGCTGCCGTCCGACCGGCTCGAGGTGATTCCGGACCTGCGCGAGGCGCTCGACCGGGGGCTGGCGCTCGTTCCTGCGGGCGGAGAGCTCGGAGTGCTGCCCACCTACACGGCCATGCTCGAGCTGCGAAAGATCGCCGTTGCCCGCGGCCTCGTACGCCCGTACTGGGAGGAGGCGCCGTGAGGATCGCCGTTGCCCATCTCTACCCGGATTACCTCAACATCTACGCCGACCGCGGCAACATCGCGGTGCTCGCCCGCCGCGCTGCCTTGCGCGGGCACTCGCTCGAGGTGACAGGCGTCGAGCCGGGTGACACGCTCGAGCCCTGGGCGTTCGATCTGATCTACGTCGGCGGCGGCCAGGATCGCGAGCAGGCTCTGATCGCTCCGGATCTGGCAGCCCGAGGGGACGACCTGCGGCGGGCGGTCGACACCGGCACGGCCGTGCTCGCCGTTTGCGGCGGTTACCAGCTGCTCGGCCGCGGGTACCGGGGTCGTGACGGCTCGTGGATGCCCGGCGCCGGTGTCTTTCCGCACGAGACGCTCTCGGGCGAGAAGCGTTTGATCGGCGATGTGCTGCTCGAGGTCGACCTCGGCGACGGCGTCACGACGACGGTCGCCGGATTCGAGAACCACGCCGGCCGCACGCTGCTCGACGCCGGCGCCACGCCGTTCGGCCGTGTCCTTGCGGGCCATGGCAACGACGGAGAGTCGGGCTTCGAGGGCTGCCGGGTGTCGGCTGCCGTGGGCACGTACCTGCACGGGCCGTTGCTGCCGCGGAACCCGGAGCTCGCGGACTGGCTCCTCTCGAGGGCGCTCGAGCACGGCGGCGGCCGCGGCGAGCTCGAACCCCTGGGCGACGAGCTCGAGCGGCTCGCACACGCCGTCTCGAGCGGCCGCGCCAGGGCGCGTGGCGGTAAGTAGCGGAGAGCCTCAGGCGTCGAGGAGCCGAGCGCGCAGCGTCTGTAGCTGATCGTCCGAGACGCCGGCTGCCCGGAGGTACTCGGCGGCGCCTCCCGCGGCCTCGTGCACCCAGGCCAGCACGTCGAGCATCGTGGCACGAGGCGAGATCGAAACCCGCTGTCTGAGCTCGAGCTCGGTCTCGTCCCTTGCGGACGCGAACCACGACGTCGAGAGCCTGTTCACGCCGGGATCGCTCGCCGCATAGTCGTCGGCGATCAGCCCGTCGGAGACGCCGACGAGGGAGAGCAACAACGCCGAAACGATCCCCGTGCGGTCCTTCCCGGCGAAGCAGTGGACGACGACGCCCTCGTCGTGGCCGGCTCCGGCCACCGCTTGCACCGCACCGCCGACACGGTCGGGCGCATCCTCCAGGATCCGGATATAGCTCGAGGCGAACACCGGTGCAAGGTCGTCGGCGGCGAGAAGGGCCTCCTCGAATGCGAGGGATGCCTCCGGGTCGTGCCCGTTGCGGAGGGGGATTACCACGACCTCGAAGTCACGGTGCGCGTCTGGCTCTCCCGGAACCTCGTTCTCGAACCGGAGATCGACCACCCGCCGCACGCCGTGGTCGAACGCTGCCTGCCAGCCGGCTGCCGTGAGGCGCCGCACGTTGTCCGCGCGCACCACCACACCCGGTCGTGTGCGGCCTCCAGACGCCGTTTCCAGGCCTCCCAGGTCTCGCACGTTGAAACACCCATCCCACGCAAGCGAGCGGCGCAGGGCGTCCTCGTGCGCGTTCTCCGTCTCGTTCTCTAGGGCGCCCACAGCGACCCAAGATAGACGCACGGGTCTCCCGGCTGGAAGCGCCGCAGAAAGCGGCCGATCGGTGGATGGAGCGCGAGCCCCTCGAGCTCGTCGAGGTCGAACAGCCGATGCCCACGCACGGCCTCGTCGCGCGAGACGACTGACGCCAGGGAGCCGTCGAGCTCGGCTGCAAAGACGATGTGGACGACGTGCTTCGACCACAGGCTGCGCTCCGGTGAGATCGAGTCGACGATCGCCACGGGGCCCTCGACCGGGATCTCGTCTCCCTCCTCCGTCAGCCCCGTCTCCTCGTCGAGCTCGCGGAGCAACGCCTGCGTCAGGCTTTCGCCGCTCCGTACGCCGCCGCCCGGCAGCAGCCAGTGCTCGACGCCGCGCTTCTCGTGCCGACAGAGGAGGATCCGCCCGTGCCAGCGGAGGATCGCCGATACACGAACGCGTGGCTCGGGCCTCACCGCAGCTTCACCGGACTCCCGACGACCCGAAGCCGTCGTCGCCGCGGTCGGTTCCGGTCAGCTCGTCGATTTCGACGACGTCGGTGGTCGTCACGGGCACCACGAGCAGCTGCGCGATTCGCATGCCGGGCTCGATGCCGAACGCGTTCTCGCGGTCGGTGTTGAGCAGGATCACGCGCACCTCGCCCCGATAGCCGGCGTCGATCACGCCCGGAGCGTTGACGACCGAGAGGCCGTGCCGAAGCGCGAGGCCGGAGCGCGGGACGACGAGGCCCGCGTGACCGTCGGGAATCTCGACGGCGATCCCGGTTCCGACCGCAGCACGCTCCCCCACGCCGATCATGATCTCCTCGCACGCGGTGAGATCGAAGCCCGCGTCGCCACTGTGGGCTCTCGCCGGCAGCACCGCGTCGTCGCGGAGCTTCATGACGCGCAACTCGGTCACGTGGTTGCCGCGGACTCCAGACCGTCTCCGGCCACGAGGTAGCGCGCGAAGCGGCGCGTGTCACGGTGAGAGAGCTTGGCGCGAATCAGCACGCCGTCGTCGGTATCGAGGCGCTCGTCGATCGGGGCCCCGAGCGCATAGAGCGCGGAGAGCGCGTGGCCCTCGTCATAGGGCACGAGCAGCCGCACGTCCTCGAATCGGTCGGCGAAGAGCGTCGCCACCTGCTCGCGGAGCCCTTCGAGGCCCGCTCCCGTCGCGGCCGACACCTGCTGCGCCTCCGGGAACCGGTTTGCGAGGCGGCGGCGGCCGAGCGGGTCGAGCCGGTCGATCTTGTTGAAGACGAGGACGATCGGTAGCTCCTCGCCACCGATCTCGGTGAGCACGGTGTTGACGGCGGCGATCTGCTCGCGCATGCGATCCTCGGGCAGCGAGCCGTCGGCCACGTGGAGGATGAGATCGGCGACGAGCGTCTCCTCGAGCGTCGACGCGAACCCCTCCACGAGCTGGGTCGGCAGGCGGCGGATGAAGCCGACGGTGTCGGTCACGAGGTAGCGCTTGCCGTCGTACTCGAAGCTCCGCGTCGTCGGATCGAGCGTCTCGAAGAGCCGGTTCTCGACCGAGACCTCGGCGCCGGTGAGGGCGTTGAGCAGCGTCGACTTGCCGACATTCGTGTACCCCGCGAGCGCAACTGTCGGCACCTCGGCGCGCTTGCGCTCCTTGCGGCGTACTCCGCGCTGCGCCTGCAGGCCCTTCAGCCGGGCGCGAAGCTGGGTGATCCGGCGCCGCGCCATGCGGCGGTCGCTCTCGAGCTGTGACTCGCCGGGGCCCCTGGTGCCGACGCCGCCACCGAGGCGCTCGAGGTGCTTCCACATGCCGCGCATGCGCGGCAGGTTGTACTCGAGCTGCGCGAGCTCGACCTGGAGCTTTCCCTCGGCGCTGACGGCATGCTGGGCGAAGATGTCGAGGATCAGCTGGGTGCGATCGACGACGCGGGTCGAGAGGGCGTCCTCGAGGGCTCTCTGCTGGGTCGGATCGAGCTCGTCGTCGACGATGAGGACGTCCGCCCTGCACTCCTCGTAAAGCGTCTTCAATTCCTCGAGCTTGCCCTTGCCGACGTAGGTCTTCTGATCGGCCCGGGCGCGGAGCTGAATCAGCTCCTCGACCGGCTCGACGAGGGCCGTGCGGGTGAGCTCGCGCAGCTCGCCCAGCTCGTCCTCGGTGTCGGCCCCTTTCGGGAGCACGGCCAGCAGGAGCCCCTTCTCGGGCTCGAGGCCTGCCGGGGTGTCGGATCGGCGGGTGATGTCCCTGAGTATGCCGGTACGCTCGCCTCATGGAAGCTGCCGTGCAAACCCTGGCGCAGCGACTGGCCGAGCGGACGCTCGAGCTGGTCGACATTCCCTCCGAGAGCCTGCACGAGGCCGAGGTGCGCTCGCACCTGCTTTCGCTCGTCCCGGAAGCGTTCGCGCCGGAGTACGCAGCCGAGGACGCTTTCGTCTTCGCCCGTCCGCGCCGGCCGGGCGTGCCGCTCGTCCTGCTCGTCGGCCACTACGACACCGTGCCGGCCCAGGACAACGTGCCGGGCCACATCGCCGATGGCGCTGTGCACGGCTGCGGCGCGACCGACATGAAGGGCGGCGTCGCCGTCGCGATCGAGGTGATCCGCGATCTCGCTCTCGCCGGGCCGGGTCCGTACGACGTGGCGCTGCTCCTGTTCGGCAAGGAGGAGCTGCCGGCCCAGTTCAGCCCTCTCCCCGACCTCTTCGAGCGGTCGCAGATCGCGCCGGCTGCTGACCTTGCGATCCTGCTCGAGCCGACGGATCTGACCATCCAGGCCGGCTGCCTCGGGAACATGAACGCCCGGGTCACCTTTTCCGGCATCAGCGGCCACTCGGCGCGCCCCTGGACGGCGGAGAACGCGATCGACAAGGCAATCGAGGGCCTGGCCCCGATCGTCGCCCTCGAGCGACGCGAGGCGATCGTAGGTGGATTGCCGTTCTACGAGGTCGTCTCGGTCACCCAGCTCGAGGCGGGTATCGCGTCGAACGTGATCCCCGACCGCGCCGTGGCCACGCTCAACTTCCGCTACCCACCCGATCGCACTCCAGCCGAGGCCGCCGCGTACCTCCGGGCTCTCACGCCGGAGGGCGCCGAGCTCGAGATCACGGGCGATTCGCCCCCCGCCGCGGTTGTCACCGACACGCCGCTCGTTCGTGCGCTCCGCGATGCGGGCGACCTGCGCTTCGAGCCAAAGCAGGCCTGGACGAACGTCGCCGACTTCACGACGCGCGGCATCGACGCGATCAACTTCGGTCCCGGCGCGACGCGGTACGCCCACCGTCGGGACGAACGGATCGAGATCGACGCGCTCGTCTCCGTCTACGAGACGCTGAACCGCTTCCTCGCAGGCTGATCGCGATGCCGATCAATCCGATCCTCGCCGGGCAGGCCACATATCCATTCGTGCGGCTCAACCACGCGGCGGCCGTGCGGCGGGCGGAGGGGCTCGAGGTGATCGACTTCGGCATGGGCGATCCTCGCGAGCCGACCGATCCGCGGATCATGCAGGCGCTCAAGGACGGCGTGCGCGAGCGGATGGGCTATCCGGCCGCCGTCGGGCTGCCTGAGCTGCGCGAGGCCGTCAGCAGCTGGGTCGGTCGCCGTTTCGGGGCGACGCTCGATCCCGACGTCAACGTGATCCCGACGCTCGGCTCGAAAGAGGCGATCTTCTCGTTCGCGAACGTCGTGCTCGATCTCGCAGGCGGCCGCGACACCGTTGTGCTGACGGAGCCTGGCTATCCCGTCGGCGTCCGGGGAGCGCAGTTCGCCGGTGCCCGGGTCGTCGAGCTGCCGCTGCTCGAGCAGCACGGCTTCCTCCCCGATCTCGAGGCAGTCCCCGTCGAGACCTGGCAGCGCACCGCGCTCGTCTGGGTCAACTACCCGAACAACCCGACCGGAGCCACGGCGCCGCGCTCGTTTTACGAGCGGCTGGCGGCACTCGCGCGCGAGCACGACTTCGTGCTTGCCTCGGACGAGGCGTACACCGAGCTCTGGTTCGATACGCCGCCCATCTCTGCCCTCGAGCTCCCCGACTGGAAGAACCTCGCCGTCTTCAACACGCTGTCGAAGCGGTCCTCGATGACGGGCTACCGCTCGGGCTTCGTGGCGGGCGACCCGGAGCTGATCACTGCCCTGAAGCAGTTCCGCCCGAACGTCGGCACGGCGCCGCAGGAGTTCGTGCAGCGCGCCTCGGTGGTTGCGTGGGGCGACGAGGAGCACGTCGGGCGGGCGCGCGCGGCGTATGCCGCCAAGCGCGGCCTGTTCCTCGATCTGTTCTCGCGACTCGGCCTGCGCAACGCCGGTGGCCCGGCGACGATGTACCTCTGGATCGCGACCCCCGACGGCGAGTCGTCCGAAGCATTCGCAACGCGCCTGCTCGAGCACGGCGTGATCGTGGCGCCGGGCTCGTTCCTCGGCGGCTCCGGCGAGGGCTACGTGCGCTTCGCGCTCGTGCCCACGGCGGACGAGTGCAGGCGGGCTGTCGAGATTCTCGAGCGCGTGGTCTGAGGCACGTTGTGGCTGGTGGCCACAAAGTGGTTTGACGGCTCTCGCTGCGGCGCGAGGGTCGGATCGGGAAGAATCAGCGGCGATGGAGCTTCAGCAGCAGATCGAGGAGATGTGGGAGTCGGGCTCGCTCGATCCGGCCGTGGTCGAGGAGGCGATCGCTCTGCTCGACAGCGGCGCGATCCGCGTCGCCGAGCGGGCTGACGGCGACTGGGTCGTGAACGAGTGGGTCAAGAAGGCGATCCTGCTCTACTTCCGCGTGCGCAAGGTCGAGCCGATGGACATCGGCGGCCTCCACTTCCTCGACAAGATTCCCGTCAAGTCCGACTACGCCGACCGCGGCGTGCGCGTCGTGCCACCCGGAGTCGCTCGCTACGGCGCGTTCCTCTCGGAGGGCTGCGTGCTGATGCCCGGCTACGTCAACATCGGTGCGTGGGTCGGGCCGCGGACGATGGTCGACACCTGGGCCACGGTCGGGTCGTGCGCACAGGTGGGCGCGGACGTGCACCTGGCGGGTGGCGTCGGCATCGGCGGCGTGCTCGAGCCGCCGCAGGCAGCCCCGGTGATCATCGAGGACGGCGCCTTCATCGGCTCGCGGGCGGTGATCGTGGAGGGCGTTCGCATCGGAGCCGGCGCGGTGATCGCACCGAACGTGGTGCTCTCGGCGTCGATCCCGATCATCGACGTCACCGGCCCCGAGCCGGTCGAGTATCGCGGCGAGGTGCCCGCCCGCAAGGTCGTGCTGCCGGGCGTGCGCCAGAAGGAGTTCGCAGCCGGCTCGTACGGGCTGCAGTGCGCCTTGATCGTCGGCGAGCGCAATGCCTCGACCGACCTCAAGACGTCGCTGAACGATGTGCTGCGCGAGTTCGAGATCGCCGTCTAGACAGTCCCTACCGGATCAGCCGTCGCCGAACTGGTTCACCCAGAGCGTCATGTTGCGATCCTGACCGAACTTCTTCACCTTCTCGACCGCTATACCCTGGATCCGCCATTCGGGGCGGAAGAGGTTCGCGCGGTGGCCGGGCGAGTTGAGCCAGCCGTCGAGCGACGGGCGCGGCGCGCCGTAGCGGCCGCCGGAGATGAAGAGGTTTTCGCCCCAGGCCCCGCGATAGCCGAGCGTGCGGATATCTGCCTCGGGAGCCTCGCCGCACGCATCGTGGTTGAAGTCGAGGCAGCGGACGATGCGGTGCGCCTTTCGGAGCGACGACTCGTTGAGGAAGCCAACGGCCATCACGGGCTCGAGTCCACGCGTTTTCCGGGCGTAGTTGACGAGGCACACCATCGTGTTCGCCTGCGCGGCGAGCGGCGCATCGACCTCCTCGCCGCCCGGACACGTCGCCTCGTCGGCGAGATACGCCTTCCACGGGTCGTTCTTCGCATAGAGCGCATCGCCGCCGATGCTGATTCCCGGCAGCCCAGGCAGAAGGGAGATCTTCGTCGCGCCCTCGTGACTGCGCAGCTCGCCGCCGTAGGTCGCAGCCGATCCCTTCGTCATCGCCTGCAGGGCGCCGGCGAGCACGAGCCCACCGACGACCCCGACCACGATCAGGACGCCGCCCGTGCCGCTGAGGCCGAACGCGCGCCGAGGCTTCGGCTTCGACGTGTACCAGTCCCGATCTTCGACGCCCATCCAGGGTTCTTCGACTGCGCGGTGCCATCCCTGTAGAGCGGGTCCCACGAGACGCGAACCGAGGAGACCGGCGGTGGCCCGTTATCGGCCGCTCAGCGGATCGTCGTACCCCACGCGATGCGCTCGGCAGGGCCGGTCAATGACGCCGTGCCATCGGCGATCCGCACGTGGAGATCTCCACCCGGTAGGTGCACCGTGACCGGGCTGTCACACCAGCCGCGTTCCACCGCCACCGCCGCCGCGGCGACCGACGAGGAGCCGGACGCGCTCGTCTCCCCCGCTCCGCGCTCCCAGACGAGCACGGTGAGGTCGTGACGGCCGTCCACCCGGACGAGCTGGACGTTCGTTCGCTCGGGGAACCGGGCGTGGTTCTCGATGAGCGGGCCGAGGCGCAGCAGGTCATCCCGCGTCGGGCTGTCGAGTCGCACGACCGCGTGCGGGTTCCCGACAGACGCCGTCGTGAGCTCGATCCCGTCGACCGACTCGGTTGGGCCGACGGTGAACTCTCCGACATCGGTGTCGGTGTCGAGCGCGTTGAGCATGCGTGCGGAGACCTGCCGCCCGGCCGTCTCGATCGTGACCTCGGTCGCGCCCGACGCGGCCGCGAGCCACCGGGCGGCGATCCGGACGCCGTTGCCGGACATCTCGGCGGTCGAGCCGTCGGGATTCCAGATCGTGATCACGGCGTGAGGCCCGTCGCGTCGCGTGACCTCGAGCACGCCGTCCGACCCGATCCCCGTCTCGACGGAGCACAGCCGCTGGACGCGCACCGCAGTGAGCGGCCCGGCATCGGGCTGCTCGACGACCAGGTAGCTGTTGCCGAGCGCGTGCCATTTCGAGAACTCCATGGCGCAACCGTAACGCGGCGCTCGGCTCCCATTCGGGCCTATCGTGGCCTCGAGACCCTTCGTCAACGCTTGCAGGGAAACCAGGAGGCGGCCCCGAGCACGGCGTCTGCGATCTCGTCAACGGCGCGCGTGCCATCGATGGCGACGATTCCGGGGATGCGTCGCATCCACTTGCGCTGATAGGCCGCGTAGCGGCGGGTGCGAACGACGATGCGCTCGCGCGCCTCTTCCTCGGACAACCTCGCGATCTCGTCGAGGCCGAGGGTCTTTGCCGCGGTGCGCGACACATCGCCTGCGACCGCCGCCCGAACCTCCGCGACGACTCCCTGCTCGAACATCGCCCGGGTGCGTGCAACGATTCGCCGCTCGAGCTCCTCGGGCGGTATTCGAGCCCTACGATCGCCGTCGGATGCCGCGTTTCGCTCGCCCAGAGGCGGTCGCCGTCGGGCACGAGCGATGCGCCGGTCTCGGCGAGCTCGAGTGCTCTCACGAGCCGCCGCCGGTCGTTCGCGTGTACCGCCGCCGCCGCGCGCGGGTCGAGCTGAGCCAAGCGCTCGTGCGCAGCGGCCGGGTCCCGCTCCACCTCGGCCAGTATGCGGCCCCCGTACTCCGGGGCCTGGGGGTGGCGGCACGCCGAGGTCGGCGAGCGCAGCCCGAAGGTAAAGGCCGGTTCCGCCGCTTACGACCGCGGTTCCCGTTCGTTCGACGAGCCCGTCGATCGCCTCGTGCGCGAGCGTCGCATAGGCGCCAACCGACATCTCCTCGCTCAGGTCACGGATCCCGACGAGCGCCGTCGGCCGGATCGGCTGGTTCGTGAGAATGGGCAACCCGCGGTACACCTGCATCGCGTCGCAGGAGACAACATCGGTGTCGAGCCGATCGGCGACCTCCTCCGCAACCGCAGTCTTTCCCGACGCGGTCGGGCCGAAGACGGCGATCACGGCGACCATCGCTGGGCTCGGTTCAGGCGGGAACGGCGGAGGCGACGGTGCCACGCAGCGTCGTCGAGGTCGACCCCTCGACCAGCACGTCGACGAGCTCGCCGGGCTGCGCGTCTCCCGTGAACACCACCGTCGTATTGCGCCGGGTGCGGCCGCGCAGGAGGGTTTCGTCGGTGCGGCTCTGACCCTCGACGAGCACCTGCTCGACCCGGCCGACGCGCTCGGCGTTCCGCTCGGCGGCGATCCGCTGCACCACCTCGACGAGCCGCTCGAGCCGATCGTGCTTCACCGCCTCGGGTACCTGGTCGGCCATCGTGGCTGCGTCGGTGCCTCGCCGGGGCGAATAGATGAACGTGAACGCGCTGTCGTAGCGCACCTCCTCGACGACCGCGAGCGTCTCCTCGAAGTCCGCCTCGGTCTCGCCCGGGAAGCCGACGATGATGTCGGTGCCGAGCGCAAGGTCGGGAATCGCGTCGCGCAGTCGCGCTGCCAAGGCGAGGTAGCGCTCGCGAGAGTACGTGCGACGCATCGCCTTGAGAATCCGGGTCGAGCCCGACTGCAGCGGCAGGTGGATGTGCTCGCAGACGGCATCGCACTCCGCCATCGCCGCCACGACGGGCTCACGGAAGTCCTTCGGGTGCGGGCTCGTGAAGCGGATCCGCTCGATCCCGTCGACGGCGTCGCAGGCGCGCAGCAGCTCGCCGAACTCCGTGCGAATGCCGGGCGCGAGATCGCGGCCCCAGGAGTTGACGTTCTGGCCGAGCAAGGTGATCTCCCGCACGCCGGCGGCTGCGAGCTGCGTCACCTCGGCCACGATGTCTCCGGGCCGCCGACTCTGCTCACGTCCGCGGACCGACGGCACGATGCAGTACGAGCACGTCGAGTTGCAGCCCATCGACACCTGCACCCAGGCGTGCGCCGGGCGCTCGCGGTGCTGCGGCAGGTGCCCGGCGAAGTGCTCGTGCGTGCCGAACCGGCCGCGATCGACCCCGGCGCCGCCCGTGCCGACCCACTCCCCGAGGTGCGGGATCGAGCCTGGCCCGAATGCCACGTCGACCTGCGGGTAGAGATCGAAGATCCTCTCCCGCTGCGCCTCGGCGAAGCACCCGCCGACGGCGATCACGAGGTCGGGGTTCTCACGCTTCCGGGCGCCGGCATCACCGAGATAGGCGGAGAGCTTCGTGTCCGGCTTCTCGCGGATCGTGCACGTGTTGAAGACGACGAGATCGGCGTCCTCCTTCGAGACGGCTTCCCCCATGCCGAGCGACTCGAGCATGCCCTTGATGCGCTCGGAGTCATGGCTGTTCATCTGACAGCCGAACGTGGTCAGGTGGTAGCGGCGCACGCGAGCAGTGTAGGTGCACGGCCGACGCTGAAGACGCCGGTCGTTCTACGGCAGCGTGAACGTGTCGGCGGTGCGCCGGACCGGCGCGGGAGCAGAACCGACGCTCCCCGGTCGGGTGATCACGGCCGGAGTCGCGGTGGCCGTGGGTTTCGCGAATGGCCTGCCTCGCGGGAACGTCCGGGCGACGGGAAGCTCGTGCTCGACGCAGTGGGATCCGATCGTGAGCACCGTGCACCCGTCGCTCGTGCATCGACCGATGATCATCGACATCGCCGTCCCCTGCTTGGCATGCCGGAATATGCCCTGATCTCGCGGCTGTTGAAACCTCGTACGGCGTCAGCCCGATCATTGATCGAGCAGGCGCTCCCAGCTCAACGGGATCGCGCGGCGCGCGACGGCTGCCGCCTGCGCATCGGCGGTTCGCGCCGCCGCCGTGGACAGCAATGCCGGGTCGAGCACGAAATGTGGCCCTAGCCGGCCCAGGTGGAGCCGATCCGCGTCCCAGCACGTCCCCACGGTCGGGTGAGCGCTCACCTGGCCGTCGGCGTGGAGCTCGAGCGCAAGGCACAGCAGCTCGAGCCTGACCACGTCGAGGAGGAGCTCGCGATCGGCGTGCAGCTCCCGCGCATAGGCCGCTGCCCGCGGTCCATGCTCGGGATCCCAGCTGTCGTTCTGGCGCCTCGTATCGTGGAGCAGCCCGAAGGTGAACACGATCTGTGGGTCGGCGCCTGTCTCGGCCGCCAGATCGAGCCCGGTCGTCGCGACAGCGAGCCAGTGCGCCTCGCCGTGCAGCTGTGAATCACGGCGCCAGGCCTCGGCGAGCACACGGTCGAGGAGCATCGAGAGACGATAGGAGATCCCGGCCGAGCCGGCTCCGTCAACGGGAGCACGAGGGCCGCAGGCGACCGTTCACGTTTGGGTCTTCAACGATCGCGACCGCCGGTACCCGGGCCACTCTGGTCCGCAAATAGAGATAGGTTGCAGGGACAGAGCACACCCGACAGAGGAGAGGCGAATGAGCACAAGTACTCTTGAGGTGTTTGTCGCGACGTACGGGACGGAGGACGGCGCTGCGGCGGCGGCCAAGGACTTCCAGGCGGCCCAGCGGGACGGTGCGATCGACCTGATCGACGCGGCCGTGATCGTCCACACCGCAGACGGCAAGGTCAAGTTCGAGGAGTCCGCTGATCCGAGCGGGAAGAAGTGGGCCAAGCGGGGCGCGATCGCGGGCGGCGTGGTCGGCCTGATCTTCCCTCCAAGCATCATCGTCTCCGCCGCTGTCGGCGGCGGCGCCGGGGGCCTGTGGGGCAAGGTTCGCGACAAGGGCTTCAAGGACGAGGATCTGAAGGCGATCGGCAACAGCCTGCCGCCCGGTTCGTCGGCCATCATCGCGGTCGCCGAGGACCGGATGGTTGAACAGCTCGAGCGCGCACTCGACGGCTACGAGAAGATCGCGAAGCACGCCGTCTCCGCGGAAGCTGCCGCTGCCATCGTGGCCGAGGTCGACGACTCCGAGTAGACACGAGGCTTCCTCAGCGCAGCGCATTCGGCGGCGTTGGAGCTCGCGAACACACTGAAACAGAAAGGCCCGCCTGAGCGGGCCTTTCGTCTATCGGGGCGCCGAGATTCGAACTCGGGACCTCTAGTCCCCCAGACTAGCGCGCTAACCAGGCTGCGCCACGCCCCGCGACCGGGCCATCCTAGCGGGCATCCCGTTTCCGGCGCGCTGCACTCCCCCGCTCGCTGCGGCGCGACCGCAGAATGGCAACAGCGGGGCCGGGCCGGCGGTTTCGAACCCCGAAGACGCCATCGAGACTAACCGGTGAACAGCCCGGCTCGGGCAGGCAGGAGATCGCCGACTCCTGATGCGCGAAGACGAGCTCGTCGGTACTCGCCGCTGCTGGCCGTGAAGGCTCGACCCTCAGCGGGATCATCAGGAACGGATGGGACGGCCGATCGCTCGAGAATCACTCCAAGTCGACCACGATCAAAGCGACCGGAGCGCACCTCTCGATCCGCGCCGCCATCACCCCCGACGAGCTACTACGACGACTCACCAAAGCAGAGACGGCCAACGGATTCGCGAATCGGTTTCTGTTCGTCGGAGTCAAGCGCACCCGACTTCTTCCACGAGGCGGAGCGATCCCGGAAAGCCTCACCTCAGAACATGCCCGTGCCCTACACGATCGGGCATTCGCGGCACGGAAAGTAGGCCGACTCGACTTCACGACCAGTCCATGCCTCTTCGCGAAAGAAACCGGCTCGCACGGTGGACTACGGCACCACGATCTCCTTGTAGTGCGACATCCAGCCCGCCGGCAACGGCACATCGCCGGATTGGAGATTGCAGAGCAGGGCTCCTCCGACCGCTCCCCCCTGTGTTGTCAGGTTGCGGGCGCCTGGGATGACGTTGACGAAATTCGGTACCACCGCTTTGCCGGCGGAATCCGAGATCCATGCGGTGAGCAGGTTGCCTGCGGCCGTAATCGCCGCCGCGCCGTCGAGGGGGAGCCCGTAGCAACTGTTGCCCGTCAGCGTCGTCGCGGTGCCCTCTTTCAAGGTTGTCACGAGCGCGGCGGGGCCGGGATCGCCCTTGTCTCCTTTGTCGCCCTTCGCGCCGGCCGGCCCGGCGGGGAGCTGCCCTACTGCGAAGTCGATTGCCTTCAGCGAGCGATTCTTCACTTTGCCGCTCGTGACGGCGTCGCCACGGAGCTTGGCTTCGGTGACAGCACCGTTCCGAAGCTGCAGAGCACCGACGCTGTTCGCGGGGACGACCGCGTTGTAGGCGGCCTGTCCGAGTGGCGTCGCGCCGAGGACCGCGACGACGAGCGCAGCGATCGAGATAACGAGGGGCAGACGGTTCTTCATGAGATGACCTCCAGTCGACGGCGTGCCGGTTGCCCGGAAGCCTATCCCTCGCGGAAACCAACTAAAAGACGCCGATGCTGGCTTCAGTCTGCGTCTCGTTCACGCCGGTCGCGGCCGTCTTCCACCGCGGCCCATACGAGTAGCGCGATCCAAGCGGCGACGCCGAGCGCCGAGATGATCGCGACGACGATAAATACCAAAGTCACGGATACGGTTCTACCCCTGTTTCGGTCCGAGCAACGGCAAGGCGAAAGTCTCGTGTTGGGCGTGTCGCGGCGGAGCAAGACGCACGACTTACCGGCGGCTCCTGCCCCAGGCGATCGCGATGGCGAGAATCATGATGATCGAGATCACGAAGATTGTGTTCGCTGGACTCATAGACTCCGTTTCCCCGGCGCCTGCCGGCTTGAAACACCGCCCCCCGGCGGGCGGCGAGCCGCCGACCTGGTGTCAGCGTGAGCGCATCCGATCCACTGACCATGCTCGCGGAGCTCGTTCGAGAGGTTGTCGCGCTCCGCGCGCGCTGGCCGTGACCACTCAATGCCAGTCGAAGTTCGCACCGGTGAGTGGCAACAAAATGGCAACGGCCGGCGGGGAATCGAGGGAAACCGCGCGGCACGCGCTCGGAGCGGAGTGTCGGTTTCAAGCTGTTCAGGGGCACCGGGGGCGCCCGAGGGGACCTACGCTCTCGGCCCCCCAGACTAGCGCGCTTACCGGGCTGCGCCACGCCCCGCGACCGGGCCATCCTAGCGGGCATCCGTCAGGCCCACGCGCGGAATCGGCGCCGCCGTTGCTCTGAGCCCCACATGACACGGGAGCCCTCCGACACGACGAGCGTCCGCCGGGAATCGCTGTCCGTAGTTTCCGCCGGACGTCTACGGTCATCTGCGATCGTGGAGATCCGTGCTCGTTCCGGTATTGAAACCATGAGTACAGGTCGAGTCCCTGCTCGCCGACGCGAGCGGGCGGAACGCGTTCCGATGAGCGTGGAGCGCCGCGCGTTTCTTCTCGCTGCCGCCGAGCGCCACGCGGCGGCATTCGACGAGGTCGCGCGGCGGCGTCATCGTGGCACAGTCCTCCCCACCGTGACCCCCCCGATCGCGCCGCCACGCGCGCTGCCACGCCCCCACATGCCCTCTCCCCGCAAGCTGGAGGTTCTCACGCTCATGGCGGAGGGCAACACGAACCTGGGGATTGCGGGGCTACTCGAGATCTCCGAGGAGACGGTAAAGACCTACGTCAAGGATCTCGGACACATCCTCGGATCGAAGAATCGCACGCACACGGTGTCGCTTGCGTATCGCTCAGGTCTTCTCCAGGTGGAGCCGGAGACCGATCTCGAGCTCTGAGCACGGCTCCTCGAGCATCGCGATCACGGTGCTCGCAGCGGCATCCACCCTCATTGTCTTGCCATCGGTATATTTGCGGCAGATGACACATACGCGGGAAGCGGGCCATCGGGACGCGCAAGGCGTCAACGCCACTATCGCCTCCGTAGCCGTGCAGCAGGCCCTCGTTCTGCGTTCGCGGCACTAGTCATGGCTCGCATTCTTGCCGTCGACGACGATCCGCTTGTCCTCGATGTGCTCGAGCGCTCGCTGATCAGCGCCGGCCACTCCGTCGTCCTCGCCTCATCAGCGCCGGAGGGTCGTGCGATCTGCGTCGCGGGCGACGCCGACGTCGTCTTGCTCGACGTCGAGATCGGCCCGGACTCCGGCCTCGACCTGGCAGCAGAGCTACGCTCGGAGTATCCGTTCCTGCCGATCCTGATCTTCAGCGGTCATGACGATCGAGAGACCTGGACACGGGCGCTCGCAATCGGCGTCTACGGATTTCTGCCGAAGCCCGTCGGGCGGGTGGCGTTGTACGTCGCCGTCGAAAATGCCGTCCGCCGAGGTGAGCTCGAGCGCGCTGCCGCAGCCGAGCGCGCGTCGCTCGAGTCAGCGGTCGCCGAGCGGACGCGCGACCTCGAGGCCGCGGTCGACGACGTCCGAGCGGCCCGCCTCGAGTCGGTCTATCTGCTCGCGAAGGCGGCCGAATGGCGGGACTCCGACACCGGGGAGCATCTGCTGCGCATGAGCAGCATTTGCGCCATGGTCGCGGCACAACTCGGCGAGAGCAAGGAGCATTGCGATCTCGTCCGCGAGGCGAGCGTGTTGCATGACGTCGGCAAGATCGCAATCCCGGATGCGGTGCTGCTCAAGCCGGGCCTGCTCAGCTCGGAGGAGGAGGAGCTGATGCGCCGACACGCAGCGATCGGGCACGAGCTACTCACGTCCGCTGCGAGCCCCTTGCTTCAGCTCGCGGCAGAGATCGCACTGACGCATCACGAGCGCTGGGACGGCGCCGGCTATCCGCGCGGCCTCAGTGGAGACGCGATTCCGCTCGTCGGCAGGATCGCGGCAGTGGCCGACACGTTCGATGCAATCACGAGCGATCGCCCGTATCGCCGTGCCCGCTCGGCTGCGACCGCCATCGCCATCCTCGAGGCGGAGCGCGCAACCCAGTTCGACCCCGCCGTTGTCGATGCCTTCACCCGGATTCCGGTTGCGACGCTCGAGGCGCTCCAACCGACCGTCGCTCACCGATAGCCGGGGAGCGCCCTACCGCGATCCGCGGGCCGCCTCGACGAGAAGCCGTACCGTGTCGGGAGGGCCCTTGCCAACGACGACATCCGCGCCGAGGACGTGGAGCTCGTCGCGCCGCAGCGCCGGATCGTCGCCTGTCAGCACGGCGACGAAGGCCGTCGGGCAGCGCCGCCGGGCCTCCTGCAGAAACGGTGCGCCATCGGTGCCGCCGAGGTGCAGATCGACGATCAGCAGCTCGGGTACGCGCTCGTCGATAGCAGTGACGGCAGCGTCGATCGTGTCGGCAGCGCGCGCGGTGACGCCTGCGATGCCGTGGAGGACAGCGACGATCACATCACGCACCAGGGGGTCGTCGTCGACCACGAGAGCATTCATCGTCCTCTCCCCACTCCGGGCCGACGGATCGAACCCCCGCGGATCGGGAGCTCCCGCGTCCGTCGCGGTGGATTCCTCGTCGAGCCGCCGCCGGATCGCCTCACCGCCCGCGAGGATGCCGTCCACCATCGCCAGGGCAGAGGGATCGAGATCGTGGTCGCGGAGAAGCTCGGCATACCCGAGCACCGCCGTGAGCGAGCTCCGCAGGTCATGGTTGAGCTGTTGCCTCCGATCGACCGGGCCGATGGCAGCCGCGAGCGAGGCACGCAAACGCCGGATTGCCGCCGCCTGATCGGCCGCGGAAACGGTACCCACCTTCCCCACCGCGGTCGCTTCCTCACCGAACGCGTGAACGCCGAGCACGTGTGCGCTCCCGGCGAGACTGTGCGCGATAGCGGCGGCTCGAGGGCCGTCGCCGACCGCGAGCGCACGCTCGATCTCGTCGACGCGCCCCGACATCTCCGGTGCGTACTGCTCGCGTAGTGCCATCAAGCCCTCCTCGTAGCTCTCCATCTAGATCAGCCCACGCTTCTGGGCCGCGGCCACGGCCTCCGCACGGCGGCGGACACCGAGCTTCCGGTACGAGCGTTCGAGCAGCGTCTTGACGGTCTCGTCCGAGATGCCGAGATCCTGCGCGGCCTCCTTGTTGGTGGCGCCCCGCGCGACAAGGACAAGGGCCTCCCGCTCCCGCTGCGACAGGCGCGCTGCGCCCGGCGGTCGACGCGGATGCGCTGCGTCGAACACCGTCTCCCCATCACGAACGCGCCGCAGGACGTCGAGAAAGACGTCCGGGTCGCTCTGTTTCACGACACACGCCTGGAAGCCGGACTCGCGGGCGGTCTCGTTGAGGCCTTCCTCTGCCGTCGCCGTCATCAGCACTGCCGGAAGGACGACGCCCTCCATGCGCATGCGGCGGAGAAGATCGGTGCCAGACTCGTCCGGGAGATGCTGGTCGATCAGGAGGAGGTCACAGCGTCGGCGGCCGAGGAGCTGATGTCCGGCCTCGGCACTGCCCGCCTCGGCAGCGATCGTCCACTCACCCTCGCGCAGCGCGAGCCGTACCCACGCGCGGACGATCTCATCGTCCTCGATCAGCAACAACGTCGCGGCTGTCGGCACCACCGGGCCTGATAGCGCCGCACCCGTGCTCATCCGTCACTTCCGGATCGAGCAGCCTGTCCGGCGACACTTGTCTGCATGTCATCAGTTTGTACCCATTCATGCGGAGCAGCAACCCTGGCCCCAGTCGGGGCGGGCCGAATCGATCAGCCGAGCTTCTTGTACAGCCGATCGACCAGATCAGGCATCTTCTCGAGCCGGTCCGTGATGACGCGGATCCGGTACTCGCGAAAGTACTCGGGCTTGACGCCGAAGGCACCGGCGAGCCGGGCCAGCACGTCGTTCGAGGGCACGGGACGATTGCCGTGCACGATGTGATTCAGGTAGCCGGCCGAGAGCTCCGTCTTGTCTGCAAGCGCCCGGTAGGTGAGGCCCGTGTCGGCCATCAGCCGCTCCATCGTGGGGCCGAGTCCATCGTCCGAGTACGCACGTCGCTTTGCCACTAGAGCTCCCCTATCCATGAAAGCGCGGTTTCACGCGGAATGCGATCGTCGGCTCCGGTCGCCCGGATGCGGACATCGACCGCCCCGTCGTCCAACGTCTTCTTGCCGACCGTGACCCGAATAGGAACTCCGAGCAGGTCGGCGTCTGCGAACTTCTCTCCGGGACGTTGCGCCCGGTCGTCGAGCAGCACGTCGAGCCCTCCGCTCGACAGGAGCTCGGCCACCTCGACGGCCGGCTCGAGTACCTCTGCCGCAGCACCGTGCAGCGCGAGGACGTGCACGTCGTACGGGGCGATCGAGCGGGGCCAGACGATGCCGTTCTCGTCGTTGCTCTGCTCGACCGCGGCGGCCATGATGCGGCCCGGCCCAATGCCGTAGCACCCCATGAGCACGGTCTGCTCCTCGCCGTTCTCGTCCAGGAACCTCGCCCCGAGCGGCGCCGAGTAGCGCGGCCCGAGCTTGAAGATGTGGCCCACCTCGATCGCCGTCCGGAACCCGAGCCGGCCGTCGCAGTACGGGCAGGCGTCACCCTCGACCGGCAGCCGGATGTCGGCAAAACGTGCGGTGTAATCCCGGCCGTGCTCGACGCCGCGGAGATGCCAGCCGGTGCGGTTCGCCCCGGCGACGAACTGGCCCTCGCGGAGAGTGTCGTCGGCGATGATCTCGCCCTTGAAGCCGACCGGGCCGAGCGAGCCGGGGTCGGCACCGAACGCGGCGCGGATCTCCTCCTCGGTCGAGGGCTGGAACGGCTCGCCGAGCGCGGCCGCCAGCTTTGCCTCCTCGAGCCGGTCGTCGCCGCGCACGAGCGCGAGCACGACCGTTCCGTCGAGCTTCGTCACGGGCATCGCCTTCGAGGTCGCCGCCGGATCGACGCCAAGGAACTCCGCCAGTGCGTCGATCGTCGTGACGCCCGGCGTCGCCACCTCGGTGGGGCGGTCGAGCTGCTCGGGGAATTCGGGCCTGCGCGGCAAGCCCCGCGCGATCTCGATGTCCGCGGCGTAATCGCCGTTCTCGCACGTCACGAGCGTGTTCTCACCGGCACCTGACGGCGCCAGGTAGTCGATCGACTCGCTGCCGCCCATCATCCCGGGCTCGGCCTGTACGGCGACCGCCTCGATGCCGCAGCGTTCGAAGATCCGGTCGTATGCCCCCTTGTGCTTCTGGAAGCTGACCTCGAGGCCCGCCTCGTCACGGTCGAACGAGTACGAGTCCTTCATGATGAACTCACGGACCCGCAGCAGGCCACCGCGGGGGCGCGGCTCGTCCCGACCCTTCGTCTGGAAGTGGTAGAGCGACTTCGGCATGTCCCGGTACGAGCCGAGCTCCGAGAAGTGAAACGTCACCGTCTCCTCGTGCGTCATCGAGAGCACGAACTCGCGATCGCCGCGGTCGTGCAGCTTGAAGAGCTCAGGGATGGTATAGCGGCCGGTCTTCTGCCACAGCTCCGCGGGCGCGATGACGGGCATCAGCATCTCCTGCGCACCGATCGCGTCCATCTCGTCGCGGATCACCTGCTCGATCTTCCGGTGCGTCCTCCAGCCGGCCGGCAGGAAGCTCCACAGACCCGCGCTGACCTGACGGATCATGCCCGACCTCGCGAGCAGCTTGTGCGAGATCGCGTCGGCGTCGGCCGGATCGTCGCGCAGCGTCGGGAGGAAGAGCTCTGATTGGCGCCAGACCATGAGCACCACAGGGTAGTCGAGTCCCGGCGCGAGCGGTGCGGTTCGTTGCCCCGGCTGGCGACCGCCGTGCCGGCCTGGCCGCTTGCACCTACTTCGTGTTGATTCAACACAATGTTTGCCGTGCGGCTCCTGCGTGCCGCCCGGGGCCGAGTGCCTTGTGTTGAATCAACACAAAGTTCGAGCTGCCGCGCGAGTCGCCGCCGCGACGGACCGCGTGGGCGCGCGGTCAGTCGAGCGGAATCAGCGACGCCTCGGCCATGGCGAGCGCGGCCGGCTTCGCCATCTTGAGCCGCTTCGGCCGCTGCATCCCGCCCTCGATCCAGCGGTCGATCTCGACGAAGAGCTCGTCGATCAGCGTCTCGGACGGCACCTTCTTCAGGACGCGTCCATGTGCGTAGAGGAAGCCGACGTCACGGCCCCCGGCGATGCCGAAGTCGGCGTCTCCCGCCTCCCCCGGTCCGTTCACGGCGCAGCCCATCACCGCCACCTCGAACGCCTCCGGGTATTCCTTCAGGCGCTCCTCGACGACGATCGCGAGGTTCTCGACCCCGACGTTGTCGCGCCCGCAGGACGGGCAGGCGATCATCACCGGGCCGCGCTCGCGCAGGCCGAGCGCCTTGAGAATCTCCCACGCGACCTCGACCTCCTTGACCGGATCTGCAGTGAGTGAGACGCGGAAGGTGTCGCCGATGCCGTCCGCCAGGAGGGAGCCGATGCCGACCGCGCTCTTGATTGCACCCGCAAACGGGGTGCCGGCCTCCGTGACGCCGAGGTGAAGCGGATACGGCACCTTGTCGGCGAGCATCCGGTAGGCGCGAATCATCGTGGGCACGTGCGTGGCCTTGACCGAGATCTTGAAGTCGCGGTAGTCGAGTCGCTCGAGAATCTCGACTTCCTCGAGCGCCGCCTGGACGAGCGCCTCGGCCTGATCCTGCTGTGCGAGCTCCTGCAGGTGCGCCGGCAGCGAGCCGGAGTTCGCACCGATGCGCATTGCCACCCCGGCCTTCTTGGCGGCTTTCACGACGAGCTCGACCTTGTCCGGGCCGCCGATGTTGCCGGGGTTGATGCGAACGGCAGCCACACCCGCGTCGATCGCACGGAGCGCGAGTGAGGCGTTGAAATGAATGTCCGCGATGACCGGGATCGGCGAGAGCCGGACGATCCGCGCCAGCGCGTCGGCATCCTCGATCTTCGGCACGGCACAGCGCACGACCTCACAGCCGGCCGAGGCGAGCGCGGCGATCTGCGCCGTCGTCGCCTCGACGTCGTGCGTCTTCGTCAGCGTCATCGACTGGACGACGACGGGTGCTCCGCCGCCGATCTCGACGTCGCCGACCCGGATCTGCGCAAGACTTGCCACCGCAATCAAGTGTAGAGACATGCCCCCCGAGCCCCCTCCCACCACCTGGACGATCGAGCGGCCGCCGGCCAACCATCCGCACGACGTGTGGGCGATCGGTGCCGACCTCGAGCCCGGGACCCTCCTTGCCGCCTACCGGCTCGGGCTCTTTCCGATGCCGGTCGAGGACAGCCTCGTCTGGTGGTCGCCGGAGGAGCGCGCGGTGATCCCCGTCGCCGGGTTCCGGGCCTCACGGTCACTCCGGCGTGCCGCTCGCGGCTTCGAGATCCGCATCGACACCGCGTTCGCCGAGGTGATCCGAGGGTGTGCCGACCCGCGGCGGCCGCATGGCTGGATCGACGAGCAGCTCGTTGCTGCCTACACGCGGCTGCACTGCCTCGGGTGGGCGCACTCGGTCGAGGCATGGGATGCCGAGGGGCTTGCAGGCGGGTTGTACGGCATCGGCGTCGGCGGTCTCTTCGCGGCGGAGTCGAAGTTCTTCCGCCGCTCGGGTGCGTCGAAGGCGGCGCTCCTCGGGCTCGTCGAGTTGTTGCAGGCAGCGGGTGGCGAGCGCCTGCTGGACGTGCAGTGGGCGACACCGCACCTGCTCTCGCTCGGGGCGGTGTCGATTCCCCGTAGCGCGTATCACGACCGGCTTGCCGCGGCGCTCGGGCTGCCGGACGCATGGGGTGAGGATTCGGCCCCACCCTCGAGCGCTACGACAGGCGACCGATGTCGTTGGTGAGGCCGATCACGAAGAGCAGCAGAACGAGCCCGATGCCGACGATCGAGACGCGCTCGTAGACCGCGCGCGGGACGGCGCGGCCGCGGATGCCCTCGACGATCGCGAAGACGATGTGACCGCCGTCGAGCGGCAGGAACGGCAGCAGGTTGAGGAGTGCGATCGACAGCGAGATGAGCCCGAGCACCCAGAGAAAGCTGTCGGCGCCCTGCTTGGCCGCGTCGGATGAGCCCTGGACGATGCCGACGGGGCTCGAGATGTCCTTGCGGCCCTTGCCGGTGACGAGGTTCCCGAGCGACGTCACGATGCCCTTCGAGACCTCTCCCGTAACCCGACCGGACTCCCGTGCGGCGGCGGGCGCTGACAGGCCCGCGCCTTTGAGGACGAAGCCGAGCCTGTAGGTGCCGTCGACCTTCGTCGCCTTGCGTGGGCCGAGTACCACCTTCGTGCCGTCGCGCAGCACGACCACCGACAGCGGCTTGCCCTGCGAGGCCCCGATCGTGTCCGAGATCGCTCTCCCCGACTTCATGGGCGTGCCGTCGATCGTGACGATCTTGTCGCCCGACTGGAGGCCGATCGCGGCGGCAGCCGTCTTGACGCGGACGCTGTCGACGGTCGTCGTCGCCTTGCCACCGGAGGTCATGAAGAGCCCGGTGAAGAGCACGAACGCGAAGAGAATGTTCGCGGCCGGGCCGGCGAAGATCACGAGCACGCGCTTCCAGGTGCGGGCGCGCCAGTACGCATCAGGGCCGAGGGCGTCGCCGAGGTCGGTGATCCCCTTCTCGACTCCCGCGAGAGCCTGCTCGGAGAGCTGCTGCTCGCCGGCGAGCGCGCCGAACGCAGCCAGTGAGGCCCGCGCCGCGCCGTGGTCGCCCGAGCTGAGCGCCCGGCGGAGCCGGTCTGCCTCGCCCGCAAGGCCGGGCGCCTCCTCGATCGCGCGGCCGAACACCGGGTCGACGTCGCCACCGGCCGGTCGGTGCATCCCGGGGATCTTCACGAAGCCGCCGAGCGGGATCATGCCGATGCCGTACTCGATGTTCCGGTGGGTGCGCTTGACGATCGCGGGCGGAAAGCCGATGTAGAACTTTCGCGGATGCATGCCCAGAGCGACCGACGCCGAGAAGTGCCCCAGCTCGTGGATGAACACGAGCAGGCCGAGACCGACGATGGAGATGAAGATCGTCACGCCGGAACGAGCCTTCGCTCGGCCGCGCGTCGGCTCGCCGCATCCGCCGCGATGAGATCGTCGAGGTCGTGCGCGGGAGCCCCGTCGACCTGCTCGAGCGCGTCCGCCACCGTGTCCGCGATCTCGGGGAAGCGGATCCGCCCGGCGAGGAAGGCAGCGACAGCCACCTCGTTGGCCGCGTTGTAGGCGCACGGGTAGGTGCCGCCCCGCTCTCCGGCCTCGCGTGCGAGCGGCAGGAGCGGGAAGCTCGCCTGATCGGGCGCCTCGAAGTGCAGATCGAGCCCCGCCGCGAGGTCGAGCGGTTCGGCAGAAACCGCAACCCGCTCGGGATAGCTGAGCGCGAACGAGATCGGTACGCGCATGTCGGGCCGGCCGAGATGCGCCAGCAAGGCGCCGTCGCGGAACCGCACGAGCGAGTGCACGACCGAGGTCGGATGCACGACGACCTCGATCCGGTCGTACGGGATGCCGAAGAGCCAATGTGCTTCGATCAGCTCGAGGCCTTTGTTGGCGAGGGTCGCGGAGTCCACGGTGATCTTTCGTCCCATCGACCAGGTTGGATGGGCGAGCGCGTCGTCGATCGTGACGGTTTCGAGCTCGGACCGCGACCGACCGCGGAACGGCCCGCCCGACGCGGTCAGGACGAGCGACTCGACCGCGTCGGCATCGCGGCCCTCGAGGCACTGGAAGATGGCGGAGTGCTCGCTGTCTACCGGAAGCAGCAGGCCCCCGCCGCGGCGATGAGCTGCCACGGCGAGCTCGCCGGCCGCGACGAGGCTCTCCTTGTTCGCGAGCGCGAGCATGACGCCACGCTCGAGCGCCCACAGGGTCGCCTCGACGCCGGCAAAGCCGACGATGGCGTTGAGGACGATGTCCGGCTCCGAGGCTCGTAGAAGCCCTGCCGCCGAGCCTCCGACCTGGACGTGCTCGACGCCGTGCGCAGCAGCGAGGTCGGTGAGCGGCTGCGTTCCCGACATGAGTGCGCAGAGCTCGAGCTCCGGATTTCGCTCGACGATGGCGATGGCCTGAACGCCGATTGAGCCGGTTGCACCGAGGAGGGCGACGCGCTTCATGAGTGCAGGGTGCCTGACACGGAAGGGGTCAGGTAAGCGCGAGGACGATGTAGAGGGCGGCCGGGCCGGCCCACAGGATGGAATCGATGCGGTCGAGCACCCCGCCGTGCCCGGCCAGGAGGCGCCCGGAGTCCTTCACGCCGAGGTCGCGCTTGATCGCCGATTCGAACAGGTCGCCGAGCGTGGACGACACGGCGATCGCCGCCCCCAGGGCGACTGCCTCGAGATCCGTCAGGAAGCCCTGGTCGTACATCGCGAAGAACGCGACCGCCATCGCGGCCACGGTGCCGCCGACGAACCCCTCCCAGGACTTGCCCGGCGAGATCGTCGGCGCCATCTTGTGCCTGCCGATCGTGCGCCCCACGAAGTAAGCAGCCGTGTCGTCTGCGAACACGGCGATCAGCACCGTGAAGACGACGAGGCGCCCGTTCTCCGGAATGTCCCGCAGGAGGACGAACGAGGCGAGCCCCCCCCCGACCCAGACGACGCCGAGCAGCGTCAAGGAGATCGCCGCCGTCGCAGACGGACGGGCATCGGAGAAGCCGAACACGACGAATGCGACCAGGATGGTGGCGAAGATGCCGCCGACCATCCAGGTGATCTCCCCCAGCTCGGCCCCGAGCAGCGTCAGGAGCAGGCCCACGTACCCACCGAGGACGAGCGGCCGCAGGCCTCTCCCCATCGCGTAGAGCTCGTGCAGGGCGATCACCCCACCGATGAGCGCGGCGGCAAAGAGCCACCAGCTGCCGAGCCAGACGATCCCGAGGATCACCGGCAGCAGGATGAGAGAGACGACGATGCGCGACCAGAACGCGCTCACCGGCCGCCGAACCGCCGATCGCGTGCCGCGAACGCGGCGAGCGCATGATGGAGATCCTCGGCGCCGAAGTCGGGCCACAGCGTGTCGGTGAAGACGAACTCGGAGTACGCCGTCTCCCAGAGCATGAAGTTCGAGATCCGGAACTCGCCGGAGGTGCGGATCAGCAGGTCGATCTCGGGCAGCTCGGGTGCGTACAGGCGCGCCGCGATCGCTGCCTCGTCGATCTCGTCCGCACCGAGCCCGTCCGCGACACACCGTCGCGTCGCCTCGATCAGCTCGGCCCGCCCGCCATAGTCGAACGCGATCCAGAGGTTGAGCGTGCCGAGTGCCTCCGTCTCGTGCTCGAGGTCGGCCATCCTCTCGGCGAGGTCACCCGGCACCCGGTCGCGGCGGCCGAAGAAGCGCGTGCGCACGCCCTGCTTGGCGAGGTCGGGCAGCTCCTTGTCGATCGTCTCGCCGAGGATCACCATCAGCGCCTCGACCTCGTCCGGCGGGCGCGACCAGTTCTCGGTCGAGAAGGCGTAGACGGCGAGCGTCGTGACCCCGAGGTCGATCGCGGCCTCGACGGTGCGACGGAGCGCGCGCGTCCCTTCGCGGTGGCCCGCTTCGACGGGCAGGTTGCGGGCGCTCGCCCAGCGGCCGTTGCCGTCCATGATGATCGCGACGGCCCGCGCCGCCGTGTGGTCCGCTGCGGGTGCGGTGTTGCTGCTTGCTGCCGTGCTCACGGTGAGAGGGAGGTTTGGAGGGACTGCTCCTAGACCTCCATGATCTCGGCTTCCTTGTGCTTCAGCAGCTCGTCGAGAGTCTTGACGTTGTCGTCCGTCAGCTTCTGCACGTGCGCCTCGGCGCGGCGCTCCTCGTCGTCGCCGACCTCGCCGTTCTTCGCCAGATCCTCGAGGTGCTTCATCACATCACGACGGACGTTGCGGATCGCGACCTTGCCCTCCTCGGCGTACTTGCGCACGACCTTGACGAGCTCCTTGCGCCGCTCCTCCGTGAGCGCCGGGATCGGCAGCCGGATCAGCTTGCCGTCGTTGCTCGGGGTGAGGCCGAGATCGGACTCCTGGATCGCCTTCTCGATCGCCTTGATCTGGGTGGCGTCGTACGGCTGGATCGAGAGCAGACGTGCCTCGGGAGCCGAGATCGTCGCCATGTTGCTGAGCGGCGTCGGCGTGCCGTAGTAGTCGATCGTGATCCGGTCGAGCAGGCTCGCCGAGGCGCGTCCCGTGCGAATGCTGTTGAACTCGGTGCGGGTCGCGTCGATCGACTTGTGCATGCGCGCATCGCAGTCGGTGAGAAAGTCCTCGATTGCCGTCAACTCAGGTCTCCTTGGGCGTCGTCACGATCGTGCCGATCCGCTCCCCCGAGGCCACGCGGACGATGTTTCCCTCCGCGAGCTGGAAGACGTGGATCGGCACCCGGTTGTCCATGCACAGCGAAAGGGCTGTCGTGTCCATTACGCGCAATCCGCGCTCGATCGCCTCGAGGTGCGTGATCTCGGGCAGGAAGCGCGCAGCCGGATCGGTGCGGGGGTCGCCGTCGTAGACGCCCTGGACGCCGTTCTTGGCCATCAGGATCGCCTCCGCGCCGATCTCGAGCGCACGCAGAGCCGCTGCCGTGTCGGTGGTGAAGAACGGGTTGCCCGTTCCGGCGGCGAACAGGACGACACGTCCCTTCTCGAGATGCCGCATCGCGCGGCGGCGGATGTACGGCTCGGCGACCTCCGAGACCGCGAGCGCCGACTGGACGCGCGTCTGCACGTCGAGCTTCTCGAGCGCGTCCTGGAGGGCGAGCGCGTTGAGCAGGGTGGCGAGCATGCCGGCGTAGTCCGCGGTCGCCCGGTCCATCCCGTCTGCGGCCGCGGCCATCCCGCGGTAGAAGTTGCCGCCACCGACCACGATCGCGAGCTCGGTGCCGCCGTCGCGGACCTCGACGACCTCGCGGGCAATGGCCGAGACGGTCTTCGGGTCAACGCCGTAGTCGCGCTCGCCCATGAGGCTCTCGCCCGAGAGCTTCAGCAACACGCGGCGAAACGGCGAGACAGCGCCGACAGGCGCTGTCCCGACCGCGTCACCGAAATGGGTGCTCACGACCCGGCGACCGAGACCCGCTTGAAGCCCTTCAGCGTCGCGCCGGCATCCTCGAGCGCCGCTCCGACGGACTTCGACTGATCGTGAATCCACGCCTGATCGACGAGGACGCCACCAGGTGATGCCGCGAAGAAGCGCTTGCCGAGCATGCCGTCGACGATCTTCTCACGGGCGGCCTCCGGCTTCGAGAGCACCTCGTCCGAGTTGAGGTACACCTGCCGCTCGGCCTCGATCGCCTCCGGCGAGACGTCGTCGCGTGTCGCCCACTCGGGGGCGGCGAACGAGATGTGCATCGCGAGCTGCCGTGCGAGTGCCTCGTCACCGCCGTCGAGGTCGACGAGCACGCCGATCTTGTTGGCCGGCGGGTGCACGTAGGCGGCGATCGTGCCACCGTCGTCGTACCGCTCGGCACCGGCGACGACGATGTTCTCGCCGAGCTTGCCCATGAGCTCCATGCGCTCCTCGTCGAACGTCGCGGCCGTATCGACACCGTCCGCGTGGACGGCACGGAGCACCCGCTCGGCGAACGATTGGAACTCCTCGTTCTTCGAGACCGGCTCGGTCTCGCAGCCGACGCCGACGATCGTGCCGACACCGTTCTCGACGATCGTGCCGACGAGACCCTCGGTGGTCGCACGATCGGCTCGCTTGCCGGCCTGCGCCATGCCCTTCTCGCGCAGCAGCGTCCGGGCGGCGTCGAGATCCCCCTCCGTGTCCTGCAGCGCTCGCTTGCAATCCATCATGCCCGCGCCCGTGGCCTCACGAAGCTCCTTGACGAGGGCTGCACTTATCTCGGTCACTCTTTCTCCTCTTCTCAGTTTCAGTGAGCGACGACGCGCGGAAGCGCTTTCGCCTGCTCGATCCAGTCGGTTACCTCGGAGGCACCCGGGACCCGGCGCACGAGGCTCCGCGCGGCGTTCGTCTCGGTGAGCGCCGTCACGAGGTTGTCGACGTTCCGCTGTGCGAGCTCCGGGACGGAGTCGACGCCGGCCGCTTCGAGGAGCTCGGCGAACTCGGGGCCGACGCCCTTGACGCGGATCAGGTCCGCATGGTTCACCCAGCGAAGCACGCGCGCCGCGTCGATGCCTGTCGCCTCGACGAGAGCCGAGCGACCCTCGGGCGTGGCGCCCTTCTCGAGCAGTGCGTCGATCGTGGAGACGTCGGCGGCCCGGAGCTTCTCTGCGAATGCCGGCCCGATGCCCTCGATCTCCTCGATGTCACCCTTGCGCTCGGGGGTCTCCGGCGCGTCGGCAGCCGGCTCGTCGGCAACGACCTCCGGTGCGGCTGCAGCCTCGGCGGCTGCGGCTGCGGCGGCCTCGTCTGCAGCGGCCTTGGCCGCGAAGTCCTTGGCGGACACCTTGCTCTGGCCGGCGGCGATCCCGTCGGCGAGGGCACGCACGATGAGCGAGCACGAGCGAATCGCGTCGTCGTTGCCGGGGATCACGAAGTCGGCCTCGTCGGGGTCGCAGTTCGTGTCGACGAGAGCGATCACGGGCAGGTGCAGGCGCTGTGCCTCGCGCACGGCGAGAGCTTCCTTCTTGAGGTCGACGATGAAGATCGCGTCGGGCTGGCGCTTCATATCGGCGACACCGCCGAGGTTCGACTCGAGCTTCTCGAGCTCGGCCTCCATCGTGATGCGCTCTTTGGCCGGCAACAACGCAAGCTGTCCGTCATTCTTGAGGCGGCGCAGGTCGTGCAGGTAGGCGATCCGGTCGGAGATCGTGCGCCAGTTCGTGAGCAGGCCGCCGAGCCAGCGGTTCGAGACGTACGGCATGCCGACGCGCTCGGCCTCGGTGCGGACAGCATCCTGTGCCTGCTTCTTCGTGCCGACGAAGAGGATCGTGCCACCGCGCTCGGCGATGTTCCGTGC
This sequence comes from uncultured Thermoleophilia bacterium, assembly GCA_963799575.1. GTDB lineage: Bacteria > Actinomycetota > Thermoleophilia > Gaiellales > Gaiellaceae > Gaiella. The sequence continues at coordinate 119,383 of CAWCXK010000004.1, read as the reverse complement.
AAAGTCGTACGCATCCTCGACGAGCTGCTGCGTCTGTTGCAGGTCGATGATGTAGATGCCGCCGCGCTCGGTGAAGATGAAACGCTTCATCTTCGGGTTCCAGCGACGTGTCTGATGGCCGAAGTGAACTCCAGCCTCCAGTAGCTCCTTCATGGAGACGACTGCCAACGGGACCAGCCCCTTTCAGTGTGGTTTCGGAATGTCGTGCTCCGGCGGGCCGGGTCGGAACCGGGCTCCGATGGCGGAACCGCGGCACCACCGCCCAGGCGCTGATCACCGGGTTGATGGGGATCGAATAGTGGAACGTGAACGGCACATGGTACCGGACGAGCGGAAATGCTCAGACGCGCGCGCGCTCGAGCGCTGCTGCGAGATCCGGCGGGAGCTCGGAGCTGACATCGACTTCGGCGTTCGTCACCGGATGCTCGAAGCGGAGCCGGTGTGCGTGCAGGAACTGGCGTCCGAGACCGAGGTCGTCGCCGACGCCGTAGACCGGATCGCCGCTGATGGGCAGGCCGATGGCCTCGAGGTGCACGCGAATCTGGTGCGTCCGGCCGGTCTCGAGCCGCACGTCGAGGAGCGCGTGGTGGCGCGTGGTCTCCTGCACGTCGAACCAGGTGACCGCCTCGCGCGGTGTCGGCGTGTCGAGTGAGTGCCGGGTGCGATCGCGGCGGTCGCGACCGATCGGCGCCTCGATCCGTCCCGAGGACGACTGTGGCTTGCCCCGGACGAGTGCTGCGTAGGTGCGCTCGAGCTCGCGGGAGCGGATCAGCTCCTGCAGCAACTCGTACGCCTCCTCCGAGCGGGCGACGACGAGAAGACCCGAGGTGTCGCGGTCGAGGCGGTGAACGATCCCCGGCCGGTCGTCGTCGTCTCCGCCCTCCGCCCCGTGAGCGAGCAGCCCCTGGACGAGCGTGCCGGTCCGGGTCGATCCAGCGGGATGGACGACGAGCCCGGCGGGCTTGTCCACGATGAGCAAGTGCTCGTCCTCCCACACGATGGGAATGTCGAGCTCCTCGGGCTGCAGCTCGACTGCCGCGGGGATCTCGACGTTGATCTCCTCCCCCCCTTCCAGCCGGAAGCTCTTCGCCCGTCGTTCGCCGTCGACGAGAACGGAACCCGTGGCGATCAGGCGCTCCGCCAGGGCACGCGAATCGAGCTCCGGCCGCACGGCGAGCACGCGATCGAGCCGCGCCCCGGCGTGATGTTCAGGAACGTGAAAGCGGAGCCGTGCCAAGACGCGGACTCGTGCGGTCGGATGCCACGAACGACGCGAACAACAGCCCGACGCCCACGACGATGAAGGTATCGGCGAGGTTGAACGCCGGCCAGTAGGCGAAGTCGAGGAAGTCGGTGACGTGCCCGAGGCGCACCCGATCGATGAGGTTGGCGACGCTGCCGCCGATCACGAGCCCAAGGGCGATCGGCAGCAGCGGATGCCGCTGCGCCTGCCGGCTGAAGAACACGAGCATTGCGGTCACCGCCACCGTCGTCAACACGATCACGGCCGTCGTCGAGTGGGCAAACAGGCCGAAGGCTATGCCGGAGTTCTGGACGCGATGGATGCTGAACGGGCCGATCGATGCGACTGCATCACCGATCGGCAGCCGCGCCGAGACGATCGATTTCGTCAGCTGGTCGGCGGCGACCGCCGTTCCAGCGATCACGACCAGCGCCACCCACTGCGCGAGACCGGCGCCGACGCGGCGCTCGGCGCTCGAGATCGGTTGTAGCGCATTGGTGGAGGAGCCGACGCGAACGTCGATCTGCCGCGGGGGGTCGGGGCGGGCGGATTCGGTCAACCCTGTTCCTGGCGGCGCTTGTCGTCCAGGCAGAGCGTTGCGTACGGGACGGCGTCGAGGCGCTCCTCCGGGATCGCTACGCCGCAGACGGCGCAGGTGCCGTAGGTGCCGGCGTCGACCCGAGCGAGCGCCGCATCGATCTCTGCGACCACGTTGTCGGCATTCTCGCCGAGCGACTTGTCGAGCTCGAGGTCGACCAGGTCCGTTGCGTGATCGGCGATGTGCTGGTCTCCGGCTGCGGTGTTGATCTCCCCTTCGCCTTCGTCATCCGCCGCTAGCTCGCCGGCCGCTCGCACGATGCCTTCGCGCAGCTGCAACAGGTCAGCCCGCCGTTTCTCGAGATCGATTGTCATGAGGTTCCTTTCTGCACAGATGAGAGGCGCTCTTCAGCCTCTTCGAGGGTCAGTCCGACGATCTCGACGACCTTGTCGCGCGAGACGGCGCCGCCGACGATCCGAACGTCGGGCTTGCCGACCGAGAGCGACGTCGCCAGAAGGCGTACGACGGACGCATTGGCACGCCCGCGCTCGGGAGGCGCAGCGACCCGAAGCTTCCAGGCATCGCCGTGGCGTCCGACGACGGCGGAACGGCCGGCACCTGGTGAGACGCGAAGATTGAGACGGATGGTGCGGGGCTCCATGCCCCAAGGATAGATGGCTTATCCGGCGAGCTTCCGGATCTCCTCCGAGGTGCCTGCGCCGGGTGTCGGCGATGGCAGCGAGGCGGACTGCCCGGTATGCGTTTCGGCCGTCCACCCCGGCCGCTCCTCGACCGTGGCCGCGGGGCCTTCTTTGAACTCGGCCGAAGACTCGTCGACGACAGCGAGCGCCGAGCGCAGGAGTGCCTGGACGCGGCGGACATCGCCCATCAGCGCTTCCTTCTCGTTGATGGCGTCGCGCATCACCTTGCGCGCCTCGGCGTTAGCCTCGGTCACGATCACGTCGGCCTCACGGCGGGCGGCTTCCTTGAGATCCTGTGAGGCGCGCTCGGCCGAGACGAGCGTCGAGCGGAGCAGGCCCTCGAGCTCGACGTGACGGGTCACCTCGGTCTCGAGCTCCTCGACCCGCTCGACGAGCTGGGAGCGCTCGCGCCACACGGTCTCGAAGCTGTCTGCGATGTCGTCCATCATCCGATGGACGGAGGCCTTGCGATAGCCAAAGAGTCCGCGCTTGAGCTGAATGTGCCGGATCTCGACGGGCGTGAGTGCCATGACGACTCCCTTCTTCGTTCTCTCTATAGCAGGCGTGCGATGAGCTCGTCCAACACACGTCGGACGGCGTAGAGCGCGAACACGGCGACGATCGGAGACAGGTCGAGCGGCCCGAAGCTGGGCAGGATGCGCCGGAAGATCCGAATGTACGGCTCACAGACATCGTCGAGGAAACGCTGTACGCGGTGGAGCGCGTACGGCATGCGGATCCAGGAGGTGAGGATGTACGCGAAGATCAGAAGGATGTAGACCCAGATGAACGTGTCGACGAAACGCTGCACGGACGACGCCGTGTCGGCGAGCAGCAGCACAGTGTCGGCGGAGCCCACAGCCGAGCTTTCGGCAAAAGCTCCTCGTTCCCTGCGCTCAACGGCAACTGCGCAGGTAGCTCAAAGCATCGTCCGGCGGCCGGTAGGGAACGGGAAGCGTTGGATAGTGGCGATCGAACGCCTCGGCGAGGGAGATCGCCGTGCTCGCGTTATCCAGGCGCGACGGCCTGAACGCCCAATCGAACGGTGGTCTCTTCGACCAGGCTGTCAGGCCTGGTTGAAGAAACCACCTTTGTCGAGCATGCGGGCGCGCTCCTCGGCCGACACCTCGACGTTCCGCGGCGTCAGCAGGAATACCTTGTCTGCGACGCGCTGCATGCTGCCGTTGAGCGCGTAGGTGAGACCGCTCGCGAAGTCGATCAGCCGCTTCGAGAGCTCGTTGTCGGCGCTCTGCAGGTTGAGGATCACCGGCACGGAGTCTTTGAACTTGTCGGCGATCTGCTGGGCATCGTTGAAGCTGCGCGGCAGCACGAGGTGGACGCTCGCCTTGCCACCCGTGTCGGCCGAGCGCAGGCGCGTCGGGCGCGACGAGCGAGACGACGTCGTCGCGACTGCGGCGGGTGCGGCCTCGACGCTTTGGCTGTCGTCGGTCCACCCGTCCGGCTCGCGGCGGCGCGGCAGCCGGCGCACGTTCTGTCGCGTCGACCGCGAGCGATACTCGCGTTCGAGCTCCTCCTGGGTCTCGAGCCCGTCCTCGTCCCACTCCTCGTCCTCGGCGATGCCGAAGTAGACGAGCGTGCGATTCCAGACATCCGAGAAGCCCATGACGCGCGGATGGTATCCCAGCCGCCGGATTTCAGCGTGCGCCTAGGAGCGAAACAGGGTGCTACCGACGCGGATGAGCGTCGTGCCTTCCTCGACGGCGACCCGCCAGTCCTGCGAGGTGCCCATCGAGAGCTCCGAGAGACCGTGGTCGCGCGCGAGCTCTGCCAGCCGACGGAACATCGGCCGGCTCGTCTCCGGGTCGTCGGCGAACGGCGGCATCGTCATGAGGCCGCGGAGCAACGGATAGCGCTCGCGGAACCCCTCGATCTCGGCCTCGGAGACCCCGCTCTTCGATTCCTCGCCCGAGAGATTTACCTCGAGCAGCCACGGCACCGTCAGCCGCCTGGCGGTCGAGTCGGTGTCGACCGCATGAACGAGCTCGCAGATCTCGTTCACGATCCGCGCCTTGTTCGACTGCAACGCGCCGATGAAGTGCCAGCGGAGCGCCGGGCCATAGAGCGCATGCTTGCGTTGCATGTCCTGAGCGCGGTTCTCGCCGGCAATCGGGACGCCGGCGTCGATGATGGTCTGCATCTCCTCCGCGGCAACGTACTTCGTCGCCGCGACGACCGTGACGCCTGGGCCGGCCTCCGCGCAGACAGCGTCGTACGCTGCCCGCACCCCGTCGGCGTTCACGAGGAAAGCTCCCGGGCAGCCCGCTCGAGCAGCCACTCCCGGTTGTTGCGGTCAGGCTCGTCGACGACGTCGGCGAGGAGGTGGTGCAGGACGCGACCAAGGCCCGGCCCTTCGGCGAACCCGATCGCGCGCAGATCGTCGCCCGTGACGGCGAGGTCTGACAGATGGTGCGGCTGAGCTCGCTCCTGCGCGACGAGTCGTCGCAGCTCCTCGACGCGCTCTACCTCGTCGAGAGAAACGCTCTTCGCAGCGAGGTCGGCGAGCTTGTGATCGATGAGGTCGTTCGCGAGCGCCCCGCCGTGCTCGGCGAGGAATCGCCGCGCATCGCGGGCGTCGGGCGGCGCGTCGAGCTTGAAGCCGTGGTAGGCGACGATCCAGACGACGTGGTGGCGCACCCGGGTCGGGTAACGAAGGCGCTCCGTGATCTCGTCGGCGAGCGCCGCTCCGATGCGGGGGTGGTCGTCGTCGTCGACCGGCTTGCCGAGATCATGGAGGAGTCCGGCCAGACGCACCTCGAGGCTGTAGCCGGCGTTGGCCGCGAGCTGGACGACGGTGAACAGGTGCTCGTCGAGTGGCAGCGGCTGGCGGTCGGACCCGAGCGACAGTCCGATCGCTGGGCCGAACTCCGGGATCACCTGCGTCAGCACACCCGTGTCGCGCGCGAAACGGAGGGCACGCGCCGGATTCCGACCGAGCAGCAGCTTCGACAGCTCACCTTGGGCGTCTGCCTTGATGCCGCCACCTATTCTCTCCGCCGAGACGTGCTCGAGACCCGGCGCCGCCTCCCGCATCTGGACGAGCGTCTCGGGGGCGAGGTCGAAGTCGAGCTGGGAGACGAACCGAAGCGCTCTGACGATCCGGAGTGGGTCGTCCTCGAAGCTTCTCGGGCCGACCGTGCGCAGCAGGCCGCGCTCGAGATCCGCGACGCCGCCGAAGGGATCGACGAGGCTCCCGTCCTCGAGCCGCCGGGCCATCGCGTTGATCGTGAAGTCCCGCCGTGCCATATCCGCGTCGAGCTCGATCGAGGGATCGCTGACGATCGCAAAGTCGCGATGCCCGGGGCCGGTAGATCGTTCCGCGCGCGGCGGGGTGAGATCGATGCCGGCGGGCACGAGCGCTCTGACGGCGCGGTCGCTCGGGTGCAGGCGCACCCCGACGAGCTGTCCGTGCACCACCATGTCCTCCACCCTGCCGTGCGGCTCGAGAAGTCTTCGGAGGCCCGCCTGGTCGACTCCGGGCACGAGAAAGTCCTCGTCCCGGTGGGCAAGGCCGAGCAGCTCGTCGCGAACGGCACCGCCGACGACGTAGGCGTCGACTCCGAGCGAGCGGATGTAGGCGCGGATCGCGGACGGCATCGGCTGGATTGTGACGGTCGCGCGGGTCGTCCGCCGACCGGTCGCAGGGTTACGTGTGCGCCACGGCCTCGATCTCGACGAGCGCGCCCGATGGAAGCTTTGCCACCTCGAACGTGGAGCGGGCCGGTGGGCGATCGCCGACGTGACGCGCGTAGACCTCGTTCATCGCGGCGAAATCGCCGAGATCCTGGAGGAACACGCTCGTCTTGACGAGGTTGTCGAGCGAGCTTCCTGCAGCCTCGAGAATCGCGGCGAGGTTGCGCAACGCCTGCTCGGTCTGCACGGCGACGTCGCCCACGACGGCGGTGTCGCCCGGCTCGAGTCCGAGCTGGCCCGCGACGAACACGAGGTCGCCGACGCGGATCGCCTGGTTGTACGGCGCCCCCTGGAACGGTGCCGGGGCGTTCTCGGTGCGGATCACGGTCTTCTCCATGGTGTCTCCTAGAGGCTTGATGTGGATTGGAGGTGCGTTTGGGGCGGCTCTGCACCAAGGAGCGTGTTCGCCGAGGGCGTCGTCAAGGCTGGTGGCCTTGATGATGCCCTCGGCGGGCACGATCCGCCGCGTGCAGGGCCGCATCCAGATGTGCTTCTAATTCGGATCAAGCCTCCGGCGGTCGGTCGAGTCGGCAGTCGCCTCGGACAGTGCAACCCCAAGCGCCTTGAACATGGCCTCGAGCACGTGGTCGGTGTTTTCGCCCTCGATCAGCCGCACGTGCAGCGTCAACGCTGCTGCGTCGGCGAGTGAAGCGAGGAAGCGAGCGGCGAGGTCGGTGCCGAGGCCACCTGCGCCGGTGAGGTCGGCATTCGAGGCGACGAGCGCGGTGCCCGACGCCTCGACGACGACCATGGCGAGCGCCTCGACCGAGATCATCACGCCGTGGCCGTGCGCGCCGGGGCGAAGGAGCGGTTTCACGGCCCCGCCGATCGCGGCGCCGGCGGCGTCGACCTCGGCCACTGGCTCGTCGGGCTCGATCTCCAGCGAGACGTCGAACCGCCCGGCCGTCGCGAGCTCGACCAGCAGGTGGTCGAGCAGGGGCACGCCGGTCGCAATGTTCGCGAGGCCGGTCCCCGGAGTGACCCGGGCGCCGCTCACAGCTCTCCGCGCTCGATCTCGGCGCCGAGCGCCCGCAGCCGTTCGTCGATGCGCTCGTAGCCCCGGTCGATCTGGCGGATGTTCCCGATGCTCGACGTGCCCTCGGCACACAGGGCTGCGATCACCATTGCCATGCCGGCGCGAATATCGGGACTCTCGAGACGCTGGCCAACGAGCCTGGCGGGGCCGGTGATCACCGCACGATGGGGATCGCACAGGATGATCCGGGCGCCCATCGAGACGAGCTTGTCCACGAAGAACAAGCGGCTCTCGAACATCTTCTCGAACACGAGCACCGTGCCCGTCGCCTGCGTCGCTGCAACGACCGCGATCGAGGTGAGGTCGGCCGGGAACGCGGGCCAGATGCCACTTTCGATCTTCGGGATCTGGCCGCCGAGATCGTCGACGACGCCAAGGATCTGGCCGGGCGGCACGCGCAGCGTGGACTCCCCCACTTCGAGCTCGATGCCGAGCTTCCGGAATGCGGGAACGATCGAGATCAGGTCGTCCGGCTCGACATCCTGGATCGTGAGGTCGCCTCCGGTGACCGCGGCGAGCGCCGCGAAGCTTGCGACCTCGATGTGCTCTGGGCCGATGCGGAACGCACCGCCGCCGAGCCGATCGACGCCTTCGATCCTGAGAATATTTGAGCCGACGCCCTCGATCCGTGCACCGAGCGTGACCAGGAAGCGGCAGAGATCCTGGATATGGGGCTCGCACGCAGCGTGGCCGACGATCGTCTCACCCTGGGCGAGCACCGCCGCCATGATCGCGTTCTCGGTGCCCATCACCGACGCTTCGTCGAGGTACATCCGCTTGCCGACAAGGCCGTTGGTGCGGAGGTCGTAGGCGCCGTTGATCTCCATCTCGACGCCGAGCTCGGCAAAGGCATGAATATGGGTGTCGAGGCGCCTGCGGCCGATCACATCACCGCCGGGCGGAGGCACGACGGCACGGCCGAACCGCGCCAGCAGCGGGCCGGCGAGGAGGAACGACGCCCGGATCTCGCGGCAGAGCTCGGGATCGAGCTCGGTCTTCGAGATCCCAGAGCTGTCGACGCGCACCTCGTTCGGGCCTGCCCAGACCGCGTCGGCGCCGAGGTCGGCGAGCAGCTCGACCATCACCTCGACGTCACGGATCCGCGGCAGGTTCATCAGCCGCACCTCCTCGGATGCGAGCACGGTCGCCGCGAGAATCGGCAGGGCGCCGTTCTTGTTCCCGGACGCGCGGATCGTGCCGGAGAGCGGGCGACCACCCTGGATGACGAACGACTGCATGAGGCGCGCGCTATCGTACCCGTGGCTTTGGACGTGACCCGCGACAACGCGTGGACGACCCTGACTCGCTACACGAAGAGCGAGTCTCTGATCCGCCACGCGCTGGCTGTCGAGGCCTCGACTCGCTGGTATGCCCGCCACTTCGGCGAGGACGAGGAACTGTGGGGGTGCACGGCTCTCCTGCACGATTTCGACTACGAGATCCACCCGACGCTCGACAAGCATCCGCAGGACGGGGCTCCGATCCTGCGCGACGAGGGCTACCCCGAGGTGTTGATCCTGGCGGTGCTCTCCCACGCCGAGCATCTCGAGATCCCCCGGGAGACGATGCTGCAGAAGACGCTGTTTGCGTGCGATGAGCTCTCGGGCTTCATCCACGCGTGTGGGCTCGTCCGGCCGACCGGGCTCGAGGGCCTCGAGCCGAAGTCTGTCAAGAAGAAGCTGAAGCAGCCTTCGTTTGCAGCCGGCGTGCACCGCGACGAGGTTTACGCGGGTGCCGAGCTCCTCGGCCTCGAGCTCGACCAGCACATCGCGAACGTCGTCGCCGCACTGCAGCCGATTGCCGGCGAGCTCGGCCTGCCGCCCTCCGCCTGACCGGGTCGGCGCCCGGCTTTAGCCGGTCGCCCCGGCCTCGTCGTGCCAGTGGACGCTGACCGACGCCGGCAGCCCCCGCGGTTCGACCGGCACCCCCGCCGAGGCGAGCCCCGCGCGATCTACCGCCCCAACCCAGATGTGGGCCGCGACCTCGAGGTCATCGCAGCCATCGAGCAGTGCCGCTCCGAACGAAACGGTGGCGCGGGCCGGCGCATCCCAGAACACGACCGTTTCGCACGAGCGGCAGCGGCCCCGGCTCGCCTGGTGCTCGGAGACCGCGGCCGCGTGCCAGCTCAGCGCGGACTCGTTCTCGACCGCGAGGTCGCGCCGGTTTGCCGCCGAGGCAGCCCACGGGCCGCCCGTCGCCTCTCGGCAGGCGCGGCAGTGACAGACGATGACGTCACGAACCGGGCCCTCGATCGTGAAGCCGACGGCGCCGCAGGGACAAGAGCCGGTCCGGCTCACCCCGGCAGTGCGGCGAGCAGCCGGTCGAGGTCGCCGTCCGACGTCCACCAGCCGCATGAGACGCGGATCAGGCCGGTGCCGGGAATCTCGCGGACGTGGACGCCGGCCGCGTGGAGCACCTCGACGACCGCCGCCGGCTCGCCGGCGGCAGGGCGGAAGGCAACGAGGGTCGAGCGCTCGTGCGCGGGCGGCCCAACCACCTCCACCCTCCGGGCGAGGATCTCGCGGCAGCGCTCGGCAACCGCGGCGGCGCGGTCGAACGCCCACGGTGGCCTGCTGTCGAGCGCCGCTAGCAGGCCTGCCAGCGATGAGGCCGACGCCCAGCCATGGTCGAACCGGGCGGCTCCCGGCCTCGGCGCGAACGTCCCGTCGGGCTCGAAACCGGCTTGCGAGAAGTAGGTCGGGCTCGAGATCCGCAGGGATTCTGGATCGGCGACGACGAGCGCACCCGTTGAATCCGGCCCACAGAGCCACTTCTGGCCGGAGATCGTGAGGAAGTCGAGCCCCGCCGCGGAGACCGGGATCGCACCGACGGACTGAGCACCGTCGACGAGGACGGGGATGCCCGTCTCGGCTCGCAGGTCGCGGACGGGCAGGATCCGACCCTGCGTCCAGGTCACCTGCGACAGAGCCAGGAGGCGCGTTCGCGTTGTCACCGCCGCCCTGATCGCGTCGGGGTCGGGCGCTACGACGACGACCCTCGCGCCCGATACGGACAGCGCTCCGAGAAGGCCGAAATGCTCGTCGGTCGTCGTCACGATCTCGTCTTCCGGCGCGAGCCGGAGACCACCGAGCACCATGTTGCACCCGTCCGTCGTGCTCGCCGTGAGGGCGACCTGGAGTGGGTCGGCGCCGACGAAAGCTGCCACCCTTGCCCGGACGCGCTCCCTCAGCTCCATGACGCGGATGAAGCTCGGCCCACCGCTGCGCCCATCGCGGTAGTCCCGCTCGAGCTCGGCCGCGACGGCGTCATGCGTCGTCGTCGCGATCGGGCCGAACGTTCCGGCATTGAGGTACGCGAGCTGCTCGAGCACCGGAAACTGAGCGCGGGCCGCTTCGAAAGTCGGGCGGTCGGGGTCCATGCGTGCAGGGACGCTACACAAGGCGCGTCCGGTCTGACGGCTGGTCGGATCGTCGCCCCGGGTGGGTCGTTGTCTCTACGCTTGGCGACCGATGCGCGTCGATATCGCCGACCCCCCCGCCTACACGCCGCCGTACGACTACGCGCTCGCCGGGGCTCTCGCCCGGCAGGGTGTGAGCGTCCGCCTGCTGACCTCGCGGTTTCGGTTCGGAGCCGTGCCCGAGGCCCATGGCTTCACGGTCGATGACAGCCTGTACCGCCTGTCATCCGGCTTGAGCTCGTCGGGCGCACGCCTCGCCGTGAAGGCGCTCGAGCATCCGCTCGCGCTCGCGCGCCTCGGCCTCTCGGGCTGCGACCTCACCCACCTCCAGTGGGTCGCGGCGCCCGAGGCCGACGGCCTCCTGCTTCGCACCCGCCATCCGCTCGTGTTCACTGCCCACGATCTGCTCCCCCGCCGCACCGCAAGCCACACGAGGACGTGGAAGCGACTCTTCGGTCGGTTCGACCGCGTCGTCACGCATAGCGAGCGCGGACGCAGGACCCTCGAGGCGTTCGGTGTCAGCCCCACGAAGCTGCGGGTCATCCCCCACCCCGCGTTTCGCAGCGATCCCGTGCGCAACGAGGACGGCCGCACCGTGCTCGCACTCGGGGTGATCCGGCCCTACAAGGGGCTGCCCGACGCGATCGAGGCCGTCGGCCGGATCGCCGGTGCCCGTCTGCTCGTTGCGGGCGATCCTCGGATCCCGATCGAGGGCCTCCGCCGTCAGGCGGGCGACCGGGTCGAGTGGCGGCTCGGCTACCTCGGCGAGGACGCAATCGCCGACGCACTCGGATCGACCACGGTCGCCGTCTTCCCCTACCGGGCCGAGCTCGACCAGTCCGGCGCGCTTCTGCAGGTGATCGGCGCCGGCATCCCGGCGGTCGTCTACGACGTCGGCGGCCTCGGCGAGATCGTCGGCGCCTTCGGTGCGGGACGCGTGGTCGAACCCGGCGACGTCGGCGGCCTCGAGCAGGCGCTCGGCGAGCTGCTCGACGACGAGGACGCGCTCGCCGCGGCCCGCGCCGGCGCTCAGGAAGCGCGCGAGCATCTTACATGGGACCGCTCCGGGGCAGCCCATCGGGCGCTCTACGAGGAGCTCGTGTGAGGTTTCGCCGTCAGCGCCGGTTCGACGAGCTCGTCGGTCGACAGCTCGATCTGTTCGCCGCAGACGATTCGGAGCTGCTCGCTGAGGCGGCCGAGGCCGAGGCCGCGTGGGACTCCGCCGGCGCCGACAGCGCCGAGGAGGCATACGGCGACTACCAGCTCGTTGTCGATGCCATCGCAGACCGCCTCCTCGACATCCGCGAGTCGTATGCGCACACCCTCGACGACGAGGCCGCAGACGAGTACCGCGACACGTTCACGCGCGCAGCGAGCAAGCGGTACCGGCGCTACGCCACGCTGCTCGCCGATCTCGGCGAGCCGTGATCGGCTAGAGCTGCGCTTCGGGGTCGCGTGGCTGGAGGAATCGGGCCAGCTTGAGGTGCGTCGAAGCCTCGCGGTTTCTGCCCTGCCGGAGCAGGGAGCGCCCGAGGGCATAGTGCGCGTAGTCGTCGACGGGTGAGAGCTCGAGCACCTTCCTGAACTCGCGCTCGGCCGCGGTCCAGTCGGTGATCCGAAAATACGCGATCCCGAGTGCCTCCCGAATCGACGCCTTGTCCGGCTCGAGCCGCCGTGCCTTCTCGAGCGGCACCGTCGCCTGCGCGGCCATCCCCTCGCGGAGTCGCGCGCGTCCGAGCTGGTAGAGGTCGTAGGCCTCGCTCATACGCGTATCGTGCCTGATCGGCTACCCGCTACGGAGCGAACGGATTGTCAGGAAGCCGCGGATCCGCCGCCCTGGACCGAGCCGCTCACGGAGGATCGAGAGGACTCGCCGTAGCTCGCTCCGGGCCTCGTCGGCGGCCTGTTCGGCGCCTGCCGGCGGGCCGTAGCGCGCGCGCGCGAACGCTGCCGCGAAGGCGTCGCTGCCGACGCCGCGGCTCCTCAGCTCGAGCGTGAGCTCGCGCACCGAGGCCGACGGCCGAACCGGCGAGCCCTGATCGCGGATGAACGCGGCGAGCTCGGCTCGAGCCGCCGAGGCGCGGCTGCGCGGATCGTCGCCACGCGCGCGGTGGTGGCGGACGCCGCTCTTCACGAGAGCAAGCCCGAGGAGCGCTGCGACGATCAACGCGAGCGGGACGAGCGGGCGCCACGGCACTCCGGTCGTCGCGACGACGTCGGGCGTCGCGACGCCTCGTCGGGGCGTCGTCGGGGCGAAGGAGCCGGCGTCGAGAAACCGTCCCGTACCGAGGGCTCGGATCGCATCGGCCGAGTCGGAGGCATTCGTGTAGGTCGCCGACAGGGTGCCGCGGCCCGGCGTGGGATCGAACGTGAGCCAGCCGTAGCCCGCGAACCAAGCCTCGACCCAGGCGTGAGCGTCGTGGTCGGTCACGGTCCACGTGCCGTTCTTCCAGGTACCGCTCGTGAACCCGACAGCGACGCGGGCCGGGATGCCGAGGTACCGAAGCATGAGCGCCATCGTCCCGGCGAACTGCTGGCAGTAGCCCAGCTTGGAGCGCTCGAGGAAGTCCACGAGCGGCGGCGCGGTCCCGGAGGTCGGCGGATGCTCGTCGTAGCCGAAGCCGCCGTCGGAGCGCAGCCAGCGCTCGATCTGGATCGTTGCCTCGTACGGCGATCGAGCCTTGGCAGTGAGCCGCCTTGCCTCGGTCCACATCGGCTCGTAGGCCCACAGCTCCTGGTACAGGTCGTTCGCGAAGATCCTCGACACTGCAGCCGCGCGACCGGCGGCGCCATACCCGGGCACGATCGTGCGACCGACGTCGAGGTATCGCGCGAGCGACTCCGGGTACCTCGGCTTCGAACGCACGAGCGCTGCCGGCGACGGTGCCGGCGCATAGCTCCAGACGGTGTAGCGGCGCATGGACTCGGCCCCACCGGGCGCCACCATCACCCCGCCGCTGAGGTAGCGGAGGCCGCCGTCGCCGATCCCGTCGATCTCCATCGGCTGGCCCGCCGCAGTGACATGGTCGTCGACGAGCGCCTTCACGCTGACTTCCTGCTTGACCCACCCTGCCCGTGCCGACGCTGCTGCCGGCAGGAGAGGATCCGCAGGCAGCGTGCGGTCGTCGCCCGCCGGACGCGTCGCGTAGAGCGTCTCGACCCAGTGGTCGGCGGCGAAGGTGTCGAGGGTCGTCGCACGCCAGTACAGCGCGCGGCGAGGGGCCTTGAGCTCGAGGACGGTGGTCTTGCCGGGCGGAAAGTCGATGCCGCTGTAGTCCGACTTCCACACAGCCTGGACCGTGTGCCCAGCGCGACTGTCACCGAACAGATCCCAGCTCTTCCAATCGAGAGCCGCCACGGAGGGCCGCGCGCCTGCGCCCGCGAGCAGCAGCGCAACGACCAGGATGCCGAGGCTGACGGCGACTCCAGGCACGAGACCGCGACGATCGCGGACGCCGCCGGCCACGATCGGCCAGAGCGCCGCGAGTAGCGCCAGGGCGCCCATCGCGAGCGTGTTCCGCGCCGGGAGGATCGTGGCCGGCCAACCGATGCCACCGGCCGCAACGGCCGCAGCAAAGAACGGCCTGTCGCCGGCCGTGATCGCTATCGCGAGGCAGAACGCGCAGGCCGTCAGGATCACGAGCGCGTGGAGCTCGGGGTGCGTCTGCGGGACGAACGGCGGCGCAACCGCGTAGATGTCCCTCAGCCCCTGGTCGACGACGTCACGCATCGCTCCCACGCTCGTGCCGGCCGCGACCAGCGTCAGCGCGACGAGTGACACCACCCCGACGGCGGCCCTCACCACGAGCCGCGAGGGCACGGCCGCCGGTACGGCAAGCGCCGCGAGGCCGACGAACGCCCATCCGCTCGGGACTGTCTCGAGCGTCGCCCAGGCATAGGCGACGGCCAACACTGGCACCGACGCGGCAAGCAGTCGGCGACGGAAGCCGCTGACCTCGCTAGCCACTGGCCGCCCCGGCGCTTCGCCCTGCCAACGCCTCGGCGACCGACAGATCGGCAGCGATCACCGCGACGAGCACGCCGTGCGCCGACGCGCGCAGCGCCGCGGGCTGCTGGGCGTGGCGGGGCCGGCCCGCGTAGGTCTCGGTGGCCACGATCACGAGCGAGACGGAGCGGCCGCCCCGTCGAAGCTCGAGGAGGGGCTCGACCGCGCGATCGGGGCGACCGGTCACGACGACGATCTCACGCGCCCGCGTGAGCGCTGCGGTCGGCGATCGCAGGGCGCGGTCGACCCGCGCGCCCTCGGCCGGCTCGACAGCCGCGAGCGCATCGAGGGCGACCTCCCAGTCGTGCCCCGCGGTGCCGATCCGCACGTCGTCGGTCTCCGGTGCTGTGCCGACGAGCACGACCCTGCGGCTCCACAACACCTGCGCGAGCGCCAGCGCGCCCGCTGCCCGCACAGCGGCATCGAAGCTCGATTGGCCGGGCGGCCCCGCGACGCCGTCCGCATCCTGATCGAGGACGATCGCGAGATCGTCGCGTGGGGCGTCCTCTAGCTCCTTCACCATCAGACGCCCGCGCCGGGCGGTGCTCGGCCAGTGCACTGCCCGGAGCGGCTCGCCGGGGGCGTAGTCGCGGACGGCGTGAATCTCGAAGCCCGTCGGGCGTCGCAGCAGAGACCGGGCTGCTCCGGCCTCACGCGCGCCGTGGGCCGAGAAGATCGATGTGAGGATCGGGATGCGCGGTCGGATGAGGATGCTCTCCGCATCGTCGACCTGCTGCTCGACGCGCTCGAGGCCGAGCGGGTCGGTGAGCACGACCTCGAGCGGCGCGAGGCGATGCCGGCCGCGCGGCAGATCGGAGAAGACGATGACCGTTCTCGAACGCTGCACGCGAGCCGCCCGCTCGAACGCTCCGAGACGCTGTCGGAGCAGGATCGCACCACCGAGCAGGCGTCGCCGGTGCCTGACCCGGATCTCGACCGCGAGGTCGTCTCCCTCGATCCGGTCGCCGGCGAGCACCTTGCGCTCGAGCTCTAGCGACCCTTTCGCTGCGCGCGCGAAGAGCCGGGCGAAGACTCCGGCGCCTGCAAGCCCGAGGCCGACGACGGCGAGCGGCGTGGAGCCGAACGCCCACGATGCGACGAGGGCGACCAGCCCGAGTCCGATGGCCCCGGAGCTCCTCCGTCTCACACCGGTACGGGCGTTCCCTCGAGCGCCTCGCGGACGACGTCGCCTGGTCCGAGACCGGCTGAGCGCGCCTCGGGCGCGAGCAGGAGGCGGTGGGAGAGCACGGGCTCCGCCATCTCACGGATATCGTCCGGGGTCACGAATGCACGCCGCTCGACGAGGGCGCGTGCCTTTGCAACCCGGAGCAGCGCGATACCGGAGCGCGGGCTGGCCCCGAGCGCCAGATGCCTGTTCCCCCGGGTGTGCCGCAGCAGTGCCACGACGTAGCGATTGACGCTCTCCTCCACGTAGATGTTCCGTGCAGCCGCGATCGCGTGGACGAGCTCGTCGCGGCTCGCGACGGGGACGACGCGCTCGAGGGGCGGCTCGCCGGTCTGCTCGGCGAGCATGCGAGCCTCCTCGGAGTGCGGCGGATAGCCGATCGACATCCTGACGGCGAACCGGTCGAGCTGAGCCTCCGGCAACGGGTAGGTGCCCTCGTACTCGACGGGATTCTGGGTTGCGATTACGAGGAAGGGACGATCGAGCGGGTATGTCTCACCGTCGACCGTCACCTGCGTCTCCTGCATCGCCTCGAGCAGGGCCGACTGTGTCTTCGGCGAGGCGCGGTTGACCTCGTCGACCAGCAGCACGTTCGCGAACACTGGGCCGGGACGGAAGCGGAAGCGCGCCTCCTGCTGGTCGTAGACGTTGACGCCGGTCACGTCCGACGGCAGCAGGTCGGGCGTGAACTGGAGCCGCGAGAACTGCAGCTCGAGGGTGCGGGCAAGGGCCTTGGCGAGCACGGTCTTGCCGACGCCGGGCACGTCCTCGACGAGCACGTGGCCCTCGGCGAGCAGGCACAGAAGCGGCAGCCGGAGGGTCTCGGTGGGCGCGTGCATCACCGTCGCGAGCCCTGCGACGACGCGATCAGCGAGGTCTGCCGAAGCGATAGCCGGCGGCGCCTCTCGGGCGGCCGAGCCCTCCATCACCGCCCCGCGAGCAGCCGCTCGACCTCGTCCATCACCGCCACGGCGATGACAGGCTTCGGCGCGTGCGGCACGAACCGGTCGCCGGCGGCGGTGATCAGCGTGACTTCGTTGTCGGGGCTGTCGAACCCGATGTCGTTCCGTCCCACGTCGTTGTAGACGACGAGATCGACGTTCTTGTCGTGCAGCATCGCTCGCTTGCGCTCGAGACCCTCGGCGCCCTGCTCGGCGCCGAACGCGACGAGCACCTGATCCGATCGCCGACGCGCGCCGAGCGCCTTTGCAATATCGGTGGTCGGGGTCAGCTCGATCTGCCAGGTAGCCGCATCCTTCGGTCGCTTGCCGCCGATCGGCTCTGCAGCGCGGTAGTCGGCGACGGCCGCCACCATCAGGATCACGTCGGCATCGCTGCGCGCAAGGGCCTCACGCTCGAGGTCGGCCGCCGTCGGCGCCGGGACGACCTCGACGCCGTGGGGCAGCTCCATGCTGACATTTGCCGCGAGCAGGGTTACCCGGGCCCCTCGCCGGCACGCCTCGGCGGCGAGAGCGAGGCCCATGCGACCCGAGGAGTGGTTGCCGACGTAGCGGACCGCATCGATTGGCTCCCGCGTCCCGCCGGCCGTGACGAGCACATGTTTCCCTCCCAGCGAGTGGGACTGTTCGAGCATCGCCTCCGCCCTGGCCACGATCTCCTCCGGCTCGGCCATGCGGCCGACGCCAATCTCGCCCTCGGCGAGCTCACCGCTCCCCGGTCCGACCATCTCGACGCCGCGCGCGACCAGCAGCTCGTGGTTCGCGCGCGTGGCCGGGTGCTCCCACATCCGCGTGTTCATCGCCGGAGCGACCAGAATCGGCCCGTCGTGGGCCAGCACGGCCTCGGTGAGCGTATCGTCGGCCAGGCCGTGTGCGAGGCGCGCCATCGTGTGCGCCGTCAGCGGCGCGACGACGAAGAGATCGGCACGCTGAAGGTGCGGATATGGGTCTAACGGTGCCGTCGCGCGGGCGAGCGCGTAAAAGGTCTCCGCGGCGACGAAGCGCTCAGCGCCCCGGGTCGGCAGCGGCAGCACGTCATGGCCGGCCTGGACGAGGAGGCGAATGATCTCGCACGCCTTGTAGGCCGCGATGCCGCCGGTGATGCCAAGGACGATGCGCGCCATCGCCATAGTGTGCCCGTTGCCGGAAGAAGGAAGGGCGGCGGCGGGTTACTTCTTGGGATACGCGTAGGCGATCTTTGCCTGCGCGATCTCTTCCATCGCCATCGTGAGGTAGTTCTTCGACCGGGACTCGATCAACGGCGGCGGAGCCACGTCGAAGCCGATGCCCTCGCCGAGCTGGTGGTGATAGCTGTTGATCTGCCGGGCCCGCTTGGCGGCCACGATGACGAGCGCGTAACGCGAGTCGACGTGGTCGAGCAGATCATCGATGCGAGGTTCGATCATGAGGGTGTCATGGTAGCTGCGAACTCGAGCTCCTGCTCGACGATGGCGCACAGCGACCCGGTCGCGCGGGCGACGTCGTCGTTCCTGACCATGTAGCGGAACCTGTGAGCCTGCTCGAGCTGGTGGCGCGCAAGGTCGATCCGGTCGCCGATCTCGCCGGTCGACTCCGTCGCGCGATCCCGTAGGCGCCGCTCGAGCTCCTCGACGGGAGCCGCGATGAAGAGCGTGACGCTGCCCGGCACCTCCGCCTGCACTGCGAGGGCGCCGTCGAGCTCGAGCTCCAGCACGCAAACGCGGCCCTCGCCGGCCACGCGTTGCATCTCCGAGCGAAGCGTGCCGTACCGCTTGCCGGAGACGTATTTGACGTGCTCCAAAAAGGCTCCCTCCTCGATCTGCGCGACGAACGAGCTCTCGTCGAGGAAGTGGTATTCGACTCCGTCCGACTCACCGGGCCGGCGTGGGCGGGTCGTGGCCGAGATCGCGACCTCGAGAACCGGGACGCGCTCGACGAGCGCCTTGATCAATGTCCCCTTGCCGGCGCCGGAGGGGCCGGTGATCACGAACACGGGAGCGCTAGGCACGCTCTAACGGTTGAACAGCGACACGAGCTCAGCGCGCTGCCGCTCGGAGAGCCCACCGACCGTCTTCGACTGGCTGATCCGACACTGGTTCAACAGCCGAGCCGCCTTGACACGCCCGAACTTGGGAACGGCCATGAGCATGTCGAAGACCTTCGCGGTCGAGACGTACTCCGGTGGATCGAGGAGGATTCCCTCGATCTGGACGGTGCCGTCCTTGAGATCTTTCTTGAGCTGTGCACGTCGTACTCGAATGTCGTTCGCTCGCTTGAGAGCCTCCATCCGCTGGTCGAGTGACCGTGCGGGTGCTTGGGCCTGAATCTTCGAAGCGACCATGGGGGACGAGTCTAGCAATCCGGCAGTCAGGGTCAAGCGGAACCGTTTTCGCCCGTTTGCAGGGATTTCTGTGCGTCAACCATTGGCAACTGCTCGCGCGTCGAGCGGATTCACGAAACCACGTCCCGTGGCTTCGTCGAGGAGCTCCCGGCGGATGCGCACCGGAGCGCCGGGATCGGCGAAGAGAATGGTGCCCAAAGAGACAACGCTGGCGCCCGCCGCAACGACCTCCAGGGCATCGAGTCCGGAGCTGACGCCGCCCATCCCGACGATCGGCACGTCGACCGCTCGGGCACAGGCCGCGATGCAGGCAAGAGCGACGGGCTTGAGGGCAGGTCCCGGAGTACCCCCCGGTCCCGCGACCGAGCTTCGGGCGCAGGGTGGCGGGGTCGAGCGCCAAGCCGCGAATCGTGTTGATCAGCGAGAGGCCGTCCGCCCCCGCGGCCACGACTGCCTTGGCCGACTCGCCGATGTCCGACGTCGCCGGCGAGAGCTTCGCGTACAGCGGTTTCGAGGTGCGGGAGCGGCAGCCGTCGACGATCTGGGCCGACGTCTCGGGCGCTTCCTCGACGTTCGGACACGAGAGGTTGAGCTCGATCACCTCCACGTCCTCGCGACCGTCGAGGCGCTCGCAAATCCCGGCGTAGTCGGCAACGGAGAAGCCGCCAACCGAGACCCAGACCCGCAACCCGATCTGCGCCAGCGCGGGGAGCGTCTGGTTGATGAGGCCGTCGATCCCGGGGCCCTGAAGACCGATCGAGTTCAACATGCCCGCGGCCGTCTCGGCGATGCGCACGGGTCGGTTGCCCTCGCGGGGCAACGGCGTGATCGTCTTCGTCACGAAGCTGTCGAGCGTGAGCGCAACGTCGGGTGCAGTGAGAGCGTCGAGACAGCCGCTCGCGTTGAGGATCGGGACGGTCATGCCGCTCGGAGGACCGGCCCGGCGATACAGAGCCGCTGTAGGCGACCCTCGACCTCGACGACGCAGCCGTAGCACGCTCCGTAGCCGCAGGCCATGGGCGCCTCCCACGCAAGCTGCGCCCGCGGCGCGAGCGCGCGAACCGCCTCGAGCATCGGCTCCGGGCCGCACGCGAGCACGTCGACCGGCGCGTCGGGGAGAAGTGTCGTGACGTACACGGGCTCGACGACGACCTCGGCGCCCGGAACGAGCGCGGCTGCCTCGGCATGATGAGGCGAGCGGAATCCCAGGATCGCCGGGACGGTGCCGAGCACCTGCGCGACGTAGGGAAAGGGAGCCACGCCGATGCCGCCGCCGACGATCAGCGGACGCGGCACCGTGAGGTCGAACCCGTTCCCGAGCGGGCCGAGAACGTGCAAGCCGTCTCCCTCTTCGAGCGCGCAGAGCGTGCGCGTGCCCGGGCCGATCGGATCGATCAGGAAGCAGAGCTCGCCCGGCCGCGTCAGGCAGAGAGACATCGGCCGTGGCAGTACATGCCCGGGAGGCCGAAGCATGAAGAACTGTCCGGGGATGCCCGGCTCGATCGTGCCGGCCCCGACCCGGAGAAGCGTGTACGGACCGATCGCCTCGGTGCCGACGACCCGCAGCTCCTCTCCTTTCACGCGACCGCTCTCACGCAACAGTTCCGATGCGTTCCTGGAGCGAGAGCGCGGTCTCGGCGCGTGCGTTCGCGATCGCGTGGACGGCGGCGGCGGCGCCGGAGAGGGTGGTGATGCACGGAACGCGGGCGACGAGCGCGGCCTCGCGGATGCGGTAGCCGTCGGCGCGTGCGCCCGAGCCCTGGGGCGTGTTGACGACGAGGTCGCAGCGTCCGTCGCGGACGAGGTCGACAACGGTCTGCTCGTCGGCGTCGGCATCGGCGACCTTTGCCACCTCCCCCACCTCGAGACCGGCTGCCCGCAGCGTCCTGGCGGTGCCGCCGGTGGCGATCAGCTCGAAGCCGAGCCCGGCGAGCGCCGCAGCGATCGAGACGACGCCCGGCTTGTCGGTGTCGTTGACCGAGATGAATGCGGTGCCCGAGGTCGGCAACGGACGTCCGGCCGCCCGCTCGGCCTTCGCGAGGGCGGTCGGCAGGTCGGAGGCGCTGGCCATCACCTCGCCGGTCGAGCGCATCTCGGGACCGAGCACCGGGTCGGCGCCGGGGAACCGCGCGAACGGGAGCACGGCGGCCTTCACGCTCACCTGGTGTGGGCGCGGCGGCGGCAGGTCGAGATCGCGCAGCTTCTGGCCGGCCGCGAGCTTGCAGGCAGCCTCGACGAGATTGATCCCGATCGCCTTCGAGGCGAACGGCACGGTACGCGATGCGCGGGGGTTGGCCTCGAGGACGTACACGGTGGAATCCGCGATCGCGAGCTGCAGGTTGAGCAGCCCGATGACGCCGAGCGCGGGTGCCAGGCGATTGACGATGTGCTCCACCTCGAGCGCGTTCGCAAGCGTGAGCGTCTGAGCGGGCAGCACGCACGACGAGTCGCCCGAGTGGACGCCGGCCTCCTCGACGTGCTGCATGACGGCGGCGATGTAGACGTCCTCCCCGTCGCAGAGCGCATCGACGTCGATCTCGACGGCGTTCTCGACGAAGCGATCGACGAGGACAGAGCCGGAGACGGCGGCCATCGCCTGCCGCAGCTGCTTGTCGTCGTAACAGACACGCATCGCCCGGCCGCCGAGGACGTAGGACGGGCGCACGAGAACCGGGTAGCCGATCTCGGTCGCGGCGGCAAGCGCCTCGTCGGCGCCCTGCACGGTCGCCCATGGTGGACAGCGGATGCCGAGCTCGTCGGCGAGCGCGCCGAATTGCTCGCGGTCCTCGGCGAGGTCGATCGCCGAGAGCGGCGTGCCCATGATCTCGTAGCCCGCAGCCTCGATGTGCCGGGCGAGGCGCAACGGCGTCTGGCCACCGAACTGGGTCACCACGCCCTCGGGCTGCTCGCGGTCGAGGACGGCGAGCACCTCCTCGGCGAGAGCGGCTCGAAGTAGAGGCGGTCAGAGGTGTCGTAGTCGGTCGAGACCGTCTCGGGGTTGCAGTTGATCATCACGGCCTCGTAGCCGAGCGAGCGGAACGTCTGCACGGCATGGACGCAGCAGTAGTCGAACTCGATCCCCTGGCCGATCCGGTTCGGGCCGGAGCCGATGATCACGACGCGCGGCTTCGTGATCGGCGGCAGCGCCTCGTCCTCCTCGCCCCAGGTCGAGTAGTAGTAGTTCGAGCCTGCGTCGACCTCGCCGGCGCACGAGTCGACCCGTCGGTAGGACGGCCGAATCCCCCTCGCGTACCGCGTGCGGCGCACGTCGTCGCCGCTCGTCCCCCAGGCCGCGCCGATCGAGTCGTCGCCCCAGCCGGCGCGCTTGGCGCGGAGGATGTCGAGCGACGCGAGCTCGCGACGCGCGTCGCGCCAGCTGCTCCTTGAACCAGGGGTGCACTCCATCCGGGATGTCCTCGAACGTCGCCCAGGGCGTGGCCGACCCGGGATCGAGCTCGCGGGAGCCGAAGCCCTTGAGAAACGCCTCGGTGAACGTGCGGCCGATGCCCATGGCCTCGCCGACGGACTTCATCTGCGTGCCGAGGGTGGCGTCGGCTCCGGGGAACTTCTCGAACGCAAAGCGTGGAAACTTGACGACGACGTAGTCGAGCGTGGGCTCGAAGCTCGCGGGGGTCGTCTTCGTCAGGTCGTTCGGGATCTCGTCCAGCGTGTATCCGACCGCGAGCTTGGCTGCGACCTTGGCGATCGGGTAGCCGGTCGCCTTCGAGGCGAGCGCCGACGAGCGCGAGACGCGTGGGTTCATCTCGATCACCCTGATCTCGCCCGTCTCACGGCTCCGGGCGTACTGAATATTGGAGCCGCCCGTCTCGACGCCGACGGCCCGGATGATCTTGATCGAGGCGTCGCGGAGCTCCTGGTACGCCTCGTCGGACAGCGTCATCTGCGGCGCTACCGTGACCGAGTCGCCCGTATGGACGCCCATCGGGTCGAGGTTCTCGATCGAGCAGACGATGACGACGTTGTCGTTGAGGTCGCGGATCACCTCGAGCTCGAACTCGTCCCAGCCCTTGACGGACTCCTCGACGAGCACCTGCGTGATGGGGCTCTCGCGCAGACCGCGCTCGACGATCGCGCGAAGCTCCGCCTCTGTCTCGGCGAAGCCACCGCCGTGGCCGCCGAGAGTGAAGGCCGGTCGGACGACAGCCGGGGCAGGGATCGGCCCGAGCTGGTCGATCGAGGTGACGATCTGCGACTTCGGCGTGCGGAGGCCGCAGCTCTCGACGGCGTCGCGGAACAGCGACCTGTCCTCGGCGCGGCGGATCACATCCACACGCGCGCCGATCAGCTCGACCCCGAGCTCGTCGAGGATGCCCGACTCGGAGAGCTCGATCGCGAGGTTGAGCGCCGTCTGCCCGCCGAGCGTCGGTAGCAGAGCGTCCGGCCGCTCGCGGCGAAGCACATCGGTGACGCCCTCGACGTCGAGCGGCTCGATGTAGGTGCGGTCGGCAAAGCCGGGGTCGGTCATGATCGTGGCCGGATTCGAGTTGATCACGATCGTGCGGAACCCGTCCTCGCGCAGCACCTTCAACGCCTGGCAGCCCGAGTAGTCGAACTCACAGGCCTGGCCGATCACGATCGGGCCGGAGCCGATGAGGCAGATCGATGAGATATCGGTTCGGCGAGGCATCAGGCGGCCTCGAGCGGAGGGGTGTCCGACAACGATCGGTTGCGAGGTTTCATCACGGGACACCCCGTTCCATCGGCAACTCTGGTGCCGCGTCTCATGACGACGCTGCTCCATCTCTTGTCGTGAGACGCGGCACCAGTTCGGCGACCCAGCGCTCCAGGATCGGCCAGGCGTCGTGCGTACCGGGGCCGGCCTCCGGATGAAACTGCACCGAGCGGGCGTTGAGCTCCGGGAAGTCGAAGCCCTCGACGGTGCCGTCGTAGAGCGATACGTACGTCGCCTCGGCCTTGTCGGTCGGCGCGACCGCGAATCCGTGGTTCTGACTCGTCACGAGCACCCGCCCGGTCTTCCGCTCGAGCACGGGGTGGTTGGTTCCCCGGTGCCCGAAGGGCAGCTTGTAGGTCTCGTGCCCGGTCGCGAGGCCGAGCAGCTGGTGGCCGAGGCAGATGCCGAGGATGCTCGTGCGCCCGAGGAGATCGCGGATCGCAGCAACCTCCTCGACCAGGGGCTCGGGGTCGCCGGGGCCGTTCGAGAGCATGACGCCGTCGAAGCCTGCGAGGTCATCGGCGTCGGTGACGTGTGGGAACACCGTCACCGCCGCGCCGGCCTGCCTGAGGCGGCGCATGATCGACGTCTTGGCGCCGTAGTCCACAACTGCGACCCGCACGCGCCCGTCCTCGTTGTAGACCGCCGGCGCCACCGACGAGACGGCCGAGACGAGTGCCTGCCCCTCCATCGTCGGCTGTTGCCTGATCATGTCGATCGCAGCGTCGGGGTCGAGATCACTCTCGTCGGCGACCGCCGCCGCGCGCATTGCCCCCCCGTCGCGGATGCGCAGGACGAGCATGCGCGTGTCGAGATCCTCGAGCGCGACGATGCCCTTGCTCGCGAGCCACTGCGCCCACTCAGCGCCACCGCAGCGGCGCATGAGCGCAGCCTTGACCCAGGGCTGGGAGGACTCGAGCCGGGAGTCGTCGACGCCGTAGTTGCCGACCATCGGAGCCGTGAAGGTGACGAGCTGGCCGGCGAAGCTCGGGTCCGTGACCGTCTCCTGGTAGCCCGTCATCGCCGTCGTGAAGACAGCCTCGCCGAAGGCGACGCCGGCGGCGCCCACCGAGCGCGCGGGGAAGACCGTGCCGTCCTCGAGTGCAAGAAAGCCCCTGCTCATGCGGCATACACCACCCGTCCGCCGGCGATCGTCTTGACCACCCTGCCGGTCAGCGTCTCGCCGAGCAGCCAGGAGTTGACCGACTTCGACGCGAAGCCCTGCGCTCGTACCTGCCACGTTGCGTCGAGATCGAGCAGGACGAGGTTGGCAGACTCTCCGACTTCGATCCGTGGCACGGGCAGCCCGAACGTCCGTGCCGGACCGGCCGACATCCGGTCGAGCACGAGGCCGAGATCGAGGTGCCCTGGCTCGACGAGGAACGTGTAGATGGCCGAGAAGGCGGTCTCGAGCCCCGTGACACCGAACGGCGCCTCCTCGAACGGCGCGTCCTTCTCGTGCCGCGCGTGTGGCGCGTGATCGGTGGCGATGCAGGCGATCGTGCCGTCGCGGAGGCCCTCGAGGAGCGCCTGGCGGTCGTCCTCCGATCGCAGCGGCGGATTCATCTTGCGGTTGGTGTCGAGGGTGCGCACGGTGTCGTCGGTGAGGCAGAGGTGGTGCGGCGAGACTTCCGCGCTGACGGCGACGCCGCGCACCTGCGCGGCCCGAACGGCAGCCACGGACTCCCGGGCCGAGACGTGCATTATATGCAAAGCCTTGTGTTCATATGCAGCAAGCTCACAATCCCGCCCGATCATCACCGACTCGGCCACGGACGGCCACCCGGCAAGGCCGAGCTCCGCCGACACCTCTCCATCGTGCATCTGGCCGTCACGGGAGAGCGTCGGCTCTTCCTCGTGCAAGGCGAGCAGCCTGCCGGTGACGGCGCTGTACTGCAGCGCACGTTGCATGAGGCCGGCCGACTCGACGGGCCGGCCGTCGTCACTGAACGCTGCTGCCCCGAGACGGGCGAGCTCGGCCATCTCGGTGAGCTCCTGACCCTCGAGGCCCTTCGAGATCGATGCCATGAAGCCGGTCGGGATCACCGCGTCCTCTCGCGCCTGCTCGATCAACGCTCCGAGCACGGCGGCGGAATCGACCACCGGATCGGTGTTCGGCATCGCGAGGATGGCGCAGTAGCCGCCGGCAGCGGCTGCCGCCGTACCGGAGGCCACCGTCTCCTCGTCCTCGCGGCCGGGCACGCGGAGGTGCACGTGCGGGTCGACGAAGGCCGGTGCGAGCACGAGCCCGCGGGCCGACTCGACGGCGGGCTCGATGGCGACGATGATGCCGCCCTCGATCGTCACGTCGAACGCGCCGTCGAGGTCGCCGCTCGGGTCGATAACGCGGGCGCCGCGGATCGTGAGGCTGTCGCCGGGGGCGTCAGGCCAGAAGAGGGTCATGCGACCTCCAGTCCGCGCGCGACGTCGATGGGGCCGCCTGCGAGGAGGTCGTAGAGCACGGCCATGCGGACGACGAGCCCCGAGCGCACCTGCTCGGTGATCAGCGAGACGTCGGAGTCGGCTACCCGCGGGTCGATCTCGACGCCACGGTTCATCGGGCCGGGGTGCATCACGAGCTGTCCCGGGCGCAACCGCTGCGAGGTGATCCCCCACTCCGCGGCGTACTCCCGCAGCGACGGCACGTACGCCGATCCGGCGAGCATCCGCTCGCGCTGCATCCGCAAGACGTAGACGACGTCGGCGGAACCGATCGTTCCGATCTCCGACGAAACGCCGCAGCCCATGTGCTCGATCCCGCGCGGCATGAGCGTCGGCGGCCCGACGAGCGTCGTGCGCGCGCCGACGAGCGCGAGCGCCTCGATCAGCGAGCGAGCGACCCGTGAGTGGAGAACGTCACCCACGATCGCGACGTGCAGTCCCTCGAGCCGGCCGAGCGCCTCGCGCATCGTGTAGAGGTCGAGCAGCGCCTGGGTCGGATGTTGATGCTTGCCATCGCCCGCGTTGACAACGTGCGCCCGTGTCGCCGCGGCGACGAGCTGCGGTGCTCCGATGTGCGGGTGGCGGATCACGATCACGTCGGGGTCGTACTCGCCGAGCGTGAGCGAGGTGTCCCGAAGCGACTCGCCCTTGTCCACCGACGAGCCCGACGAGCGCACCGCCATCGTGTCGGCGGAGAGGCGCTTGGCGGCGAGGTCGAAGCTCGACAGCGTTCGCGTCGACGATTCATAGAAGAGGTTGACGACGAGGCGGCCACGCAACGCCGGCAGCTTCTTCACCTCGCGGTCGAGCGACCGCGCGATCGTGGCCGCCGTTCCGAGCAGGCGTTCGATGTCACCGCGGTCGAGGTCAGAGATGCCGAGCAGGTGTCGGCGGGCCGGCAGCAGCGGGGGTTGCGGAGGTAGCGCGGGAGCGGCGTGGAGATGAACGGTCTCAGTCATCGGTTCCTCCTCCGAGAAGCACGACGCGGTCGCCTTCGTCCGTCTCGGCGAGCTCGACCCGGACACGCTCACTGAGTGCGGTGGGGATGTTCTTCCCGACGTAATCGGGGCGGATCGGCAGCTCGCGGTGGCCGCGATCGACGAGCACCGCGAGCTGCACGCGCGCGGGACGGCCGTACTCGAGAAGTGCGTCGATCGCAGCACGAATCGTGCGGCCGGAGAAGAGGACGTCGTCCACGAGCACGACCGTCTTGCCCTCGAGCGCAAAGTCGAGCGCGGTACCGCGCACGATCGGCTGCGGATGGAGCGGCGGGCCGCCGGCGCGGACGAGGACGTCGTCGCGGTGGAACGTGATGTCCACGGCTCCCATGTCCACCTCGACGCCGGAGCGCTCCTCGACGAGAGCCCGCAGACGGTGGGCGAGAGGCACCCCGCGGGTGTGGATGCCGACGAGGGCGAGCTCGTCGAGATCGTCGTTGCGCTCGATCAGCTCGTGCGCGATACGGGAGAGCGTGCGCTCGACTGCCGGGGCGTCGAGCAATATCTTGGCCGCATCGCGGCCAGGGTGCTGCGTCGTCATCTCGTGCTCCTTTCCGGCCTCGCTGTGCCGGTTTAAAGGGGTCGTGAGCGAGTCTAGACGATAGGGCCGACGGCAGTCCCGGCGACGACCAGCCGGTCGAGCCGGCTGACGACCCGCTCCGGCAGCTCACGCTCGGCGCGCGCGGTGCCTTCTGCGATCTCCTCGGCACCGAGCAGGTCGAAGGTCGAGATGTGCCGGCCGTGGATGCGCGCGAGCGCCTCCTGCCGGCTCAGCTCGCTCTCGGCCGTGACGCGGCGCATCTCGACGCTCGGGAAGCCGGCCTCGGTCAGCTCGTGCTCCATCGCGGCGGGCGTCGGGAATCGCGCGGCATCGATCGTCCTGATCGAGGGGAAGTACGGCTGGAGCCAGTACGTCTCGAAGTGGTCCGGGTGGAAGGTGCTGATCACGATGCGCCCGTCGCCGGGCACGACCCGGCGTGCCTCGGCAAGTGCCTGCGGTCGATCGACGAGGTGCAACACGAGCGACATCGTCACCCGGTCGAACCATCCGTCCCGGAACGGCAGCCGCTCAGCGGTGCCCTGCCTGATGCCGACGCCTGCGGGTAGCGCCTCGCGCGCGACGGCAACCATCTCGGCACTGCCGTCGATCCCCCAGGCTTTCGCGCGCGCCTCGGAGACGAGCGCGGCGAGCAGCCGGCCCGTGCCGCAGCCGACGTCGAGCACGCGTCGACCGCGCAGATCGCCGAGCTCGACCATCGCAGCAAATGCCTTCCACCACGCGGCGTCGGTCGGCCGGAGCGTGTCGTAGATCCGCGCCCGCGCGCCGAAGTCGGGTGTGCCGGCCGTGCTCAATCGTCTGGTGGGGGTGCGGCCGGGCCTCGCGTCTTGCGGGCGCCTCGGGGAACGAGCACCGGCTCGCCGCGCTCGGCGTACGGGATCTCGATCACGTCGAAGTCGCGCGGGACGACCGTCGCGGCGAACACCTGCCGCGCCTCCTCCGCGAGGTCGGAGCCGAAGTACCGCGCCGAGAGGTGGGTCAGAGCGAGCAGCTTGACGCCGGCCGCCTTGGCAGCGAGCGCCGCCTCCGCCGCTGTCGAATGATTCGTCTCGCGGGCGCGCTGACGCTCGTCGGCGCCGAAGGTCGCCTCGTGGATGAGCAGGTCGGCTCCCGTGGCCGCCTCGACGACGGTGGTCGCCGGCCCCGTGTCGCCCGTGAGCGCAAGCGACCGGCTCGGGCGCGTGGGCCCGAGCACCTGCTCGGGCGAGATCGTCTCGCCGCTCGCGAGGACGACGGCCTCCCCGCGCTGCAGCTGTCCGCGCTCCCTGCCGGACGGCACGCCGAGCGCGTCGGCGACGGCGACGTCGAAACGGCCCGGACGGTCCGCCTCCGCGAGGAGGTAGCCGACCGACTGCGCGCCGTGTGCGACCGAGAAAGCCCGAATCGCGTAGTCGCCACGGTCGATCACGTCCCCCGGCGCGAGCTCGACCGTCTCGATCGGATAGGTCAGGCCCCCGAACACTCGTCGCAGGACGCCGAGAAGGTCGCGAAGGCCGACCGGGCCGTGGAGTCGAAGCGGCACCTCTCGCCCGCGGAGCGCAAAGCTCTTGAGCATCCCGGGAAGGCCGAGATAGTGATCGGCGTGGAAGTGCGTGAGGAAGATGTCCTCGAGGTCTGCGAGACCGACGTCCGAGCGCAGGAGCTGGCGCTGGGTTCCCTCGCCGCAGTCGAACAGCAGCTTGTCACCGCCGCGGCGCACGAGCGTCGCCGAGGTCGCCCGCTGGGCGGTGGGAGCCGATCCCGACGTCCCGAGGAACACGACGTCGAGATCCACGGGGCGAGTGTATCGCCGGTTACGCCGTGCCGCGCCCGGCGAACACGAGGTCGGTGTAGACCATCTCGCCCTTGAACAGGCGGGCGGCGGGATCCCAGGGAAAGAAGATCGCGTTCCGCCACGCAAGCTTCTCGCCGGTCGGCTCGAAGCCGAGCCACGTACCGGTGTGCGTGGCGGTGACGATCGCCTCCTCGCAAACGCCCTGCGGGCCGATCACGATGTAGTCGAGCTCGAAGTGAATGTCCGGAAACGCGGTCAGGAGCTCCGTGTAGAACCGGGTTGCGCCCTCGTGGCCCTCCCAGCGGGCGCCGGTGCCGGCGACGGAGTACACGCAGTCCTCGGTCAGCGTCGACATCAGGCCGGGCAGGTCACGGCTGTCCTCCGCGATCGAGTGGATCTTCCAGAGCTCGCGGATCTCGGCGACCTCCTCGGGATCGACGGGCATGCGGAGCAGGTCGAGGATGCGGTCGGTTGCCATCGTGGCTACCCCTTCCGGTCGATGTGCCGGTCGAGCCGGCCAGGAGGATTCATCCTATGACGGGAAGCCGGCAGCGCAGGGCGGGAGAGGCACGTCTCTGCCCTATGGGAGGCGCAGAACCTGGCCGGGAGCGATCGTCGTCCCTGCCAGGTGGTTGCGCTCGCGGAGCTTCCAGACGCCCTCACGCGGGTCGCCGCCGTACGACGACGCTGCGATCGACCAGAGCGTGTCCCCCGGCTGCACGCGGTAGGAGCGCGCCTGACCGCCGGCACCGGAGTCCCTGGCGAACAGGGCCCACGCGGTGACCGCGACGAGAGCGACGAGAAGAAGACGGGCGAACATCTGTTCGTGATGATGCACGAACACGTGTTCGATGTCAAGTGCAGATGACCCTGTGGTGCTCGCGTACCGCTCTCCGCGGCTCGGCAGCGAACGGAGCGCTGCTCAGCGAAGGGTGCGCGAGTACGTGGTGAATCGCTTCGCGCTCGTCTCGGCCACGAGCCGCACCGCCACGGTCGCGGGCCGGAGTGGGAGCCCACGCCGGATCGTGAACGCAACCGGGCGACCCGGCAACGCCGTTCCGCCCCTACAGCCGGGGCTTGTCGCCGTCCGGGTCGCCATGAGCGCTGCCGTTGCAACGCCACCGTGGGCACCGCGCAACAGGCAGGCGACGACGTCGGCGCCTTCGTCGGCAGCCGCTGCGAAGCGGATTACCCGCCGACCCTGCTCGACGGCCCACACCGGTGCCACCGCGCCGATCACGCGCTTCGCGGGAATCCACCACTTCGAGCCGCCGGCACACCCGTGCGCCGCGTCGGCGATGGCCGCCTGCACGGCGGCTGCCGACGCACGCGGGGTCCCGTCAACCCGGTTCAGGGCCGCCTGAAACCCGCTGTCGCGCAGGCCGTCGTCGTAGAACCCGAAGATGTTGACCTCCGCGATCTGCGCGTCGCAACCTGCGTCGTGCACGAGTTGCGCGTAGACGCGGGCCTGCGTGGCGTCGTTCGTGACGCGGACGTTCTCCGCCCCCGTGTAGCCCGCCAGCGCAGATGTGTCGACCTGCCAGCCGACCTCGTCGAGATAGAGCTTGAGCCCGTTCACGGTGGTCGGCTGCGGCGTCTCACGAAATGCGTCCCACATCGCCTGCTTGATGCGGTCGAGGTTCGCGAAGCCCGCCTTGGGCCACGTGTACCCGCGCTCGAGTGGGTCGATCGCCTGGTCGGGATACGGATGGAAGCTGAGCCCGTCCATCAGCGGCAGCGTGCGGCCACTCGCGCGGTACCAGGAGCCGAGAGCGGCAAGGAACCGCACGGGCGACGTCGACACGTTGCTCGGCGCCGTCGGCTGGTCGTTGCCACGCGGCGAGAGGCCGAGGCCGACCACTTGGATCGTCGGGTCGACGGACTTGAGGGCGTCGTAGCCGGCCGCGAGGAACGCGCCGGCCCGCGCCGCGGACACGTTCTTGCCGGTTGGGCCGAACTGCGGCCGCACGAACGCTGGCTGGTTCGGCTCGTTCATGACAACGTACTGGCGCACCGTTGGATAGCGCTGCGCCACGAGCGTCAGCCACGTCGCGAAGGCCGCGGGGGTCGCCGTACCGTCCTCGATCTCCCGCGGAGGGTAGGGGTACACGGCGAGCGCGACGCGCAGCCCGGAGAGCTCGGCAACCGGGATCGCACGATCGAGCGCCTCGCCGTCCTGCACCGTCAGCGGATCGCCCGGCAGAAAGCGCGTCGTCATCACCGACTGCTCGAGGCCGAGTGCACCCATCTGGCCGAAGAACACGGCACCTGCGTCGGCCGCGAACTTCCCCGTGTCGTCGTTTGCTCCGACGTCGGCCGCAGGCGCGCTTCCCGCAAGCGCGAGAGCAGCCACGCACATGGCCGTTGCCACAGTTCTCCGCACGGATCTCCCGATTCGCCACCCACCGCCCGTCCTCGAGCCGCGTCATCGTACCGCGTCGACTGGTGCTTTACGAGAGCGGTCCCACGCGTGCCAGAACGGCGTCGAGCAGGCGTCCCGCACCGAACCGGACCGGATCGTCCGCCACGAGGCCTGTCTCGGCGCCGGCCTCGGCGATCGCTATGCGGGCCTCGTGGTCGGAAAGGAAGCGGGTGTTGAGCGCGATACATGCGACCGCTGCGGGACGGCGCGTGAGCGAGATCGCCTCGTGCAGCGCGATGAGCCTCGGCAGCGAAAGGAGTGGATAGCCCTCGTATCCCTCCACTTCCGTCGTTCCCGCCATGTGGCACAGCACGTACGCGTGCGGCGCCGAACCGTGGATGAGGCCGAGGGTGACGCCGGAGTATGCGGGGTGGGTGATCGAGCCCTGACCCTCGACGAGGAGGAGATCTCCCCCACGCTTGCTGCCCTCGACGACGAGCCGCTCTGCCGCGCCGGCGATGAAGTCGGCGATGACGGCGTCGACCGAGAGCCCCCAACCGGCGATCGCGATTCCCGTCTGACCCGTTGGCACGAACCGAGATGCGATCCCACGTGACCGCGCCTCGCGATCGAGCTCGAGTGACACCGTCATCTTCCCGATCGCACAGTCGGAGCCGACGGTGAGGACGATCTGCCCCGGCACTTCGAGGTTCGCACCGCTTGGCACGTCGAGGTCGGCGGGCGGGCGCCGGAGGTCGGTGAGCGTGGCGCCCGACTCGCGCGCGATCGGAGCGAGCTCGGGATCGTCGCGGAGGAACTGGTGCAGGCCGTTCTCGATGTCGATCCCGTTGGCGACGCAGTCCCGCAGGATCTCGCGCCAGGCAGGTGGAAACCGGCCGCCCTGGGTCGCGACGCCGACGAGAGCCGCCGTCGGAGCGAGCGGCAGCGCGGCGGCGACATTGGCGACGATCGGGACGTCCTCCTCTTCCTCGCCGGCACGGGTCGAGTCGAGGATGGCGACGACATCGTCGCGGCGATACCGCAGCACGCCGCGCATCGTCTTGCCGTAGTGCGGGTCGCCGGAGTAGCCCTCGGCGAGAATCAGCAGCCGCCGCTCAGCCGACACCGAGACCCGGCTCCTCCCCGGGCACCTGCACGCCGTCGACGAATGCGACTCCCGGACACGGGTCCTCGGCGAGCAGGAGGTTGCCGTCGAGGTCGACGTGATCGCAGAGCGGCGCCACGACGCAGCCGGCGGCAATCCCGATTCCCGACTCGACCATGCAGCCGAGCATCACGCCGAGACCGAGTGCGCGCGCCGCGTGTGCCATGCGAATGCCCTCACGGATACCGCCCGACTTCGCGAGCTTGATGTTGATCCCGTGCGCGATCTCTGCGCAGCGGGCGACGTCGGCGAGCGTGTGACAGTCCTCGTCGACGTAGATCGGGATCGGCGACTTCGCGCGCAGCTCCTCGGCGCCGGGGTCGGCGGCCGGGAGCGGCTGCTCGACGTATGCGACTCCCAGCTCGACGAGCTGCGGAATCGCCTCGAGAGCCTCATCGAGCGACCACCACTCGTTGACGTCGATCTGCAATGGCAGGTGGGTGCGCGAGCGCACCGCACGAACGCGCTCGACGTCGAGCCCGTCTCCCCCGCCGAGCTTCAGCTTGAGGCGCTTGAACCGGTTTCCGATCAGCTCCGTGCGCCGCGCCATGTCGTCGGGATCACCGAGCCAGATCGTCCACGATGTCGGAGGGCCGATCCGGGGCAGCCCGAGGAGCTTCCACACCGGCACGCCGAGCAGCTTCCCCTGCAGGTCGTGGAGCGCCCCGTCGAGCGCAGCCTTCGCCGCATGCTCACCGGGAATCTCTTCGAGCCGCCCGCCGATCTGCTCCAGGGCGAACGGATCGCCGCCGAGGAGCCCCGCATGCTGCTCGATGAACGCAGCCGCGGACTCCGGGGTCTCGTTGTAGCGGTCGATCGGAGCGGCCTCGCCGCGGCCAACGTGGTCGCCGTGGCGAAGCTCGACCTGCACCACGTCCTCCCAGTCGCGCGCCTCACGTGCGATCACGAACGTCTCGGCCAGCCGCAGCCGGACGACGGTGGGCTCGACGTGCATGTGGGCAGCCTACTTCGCGGCACGGGAGGTCACGAGACAAGCGTCAGCTCGGCTGGGTACGCGTCGAGCTCTCCGGAGCTTTAGCCAAATCCGTCCCTGGGACGAGTGAGCGAGCGCATCCCCGGCGATCCCGATACGAAGCGTGTGGGCCCCGCTGCCGCTTCGCATCGCCCGGCCCGCTCCTTTCCACCGATTCGGGAGCGGGGTGCTCCCGCATGAGCGCGGTGCCGACGACGAATGCGCGTCGGATTGGCGACATCCTGCTCGAGCTCGGATTCGTGTCGGAGGACGCCCTCGCGAAGGCGACGGCCGAGCAGGATAGGACAGGGCAGCCCCTTGGGCAGATCCTCGTCGACCACGGCGCCATCACCCGTCTCGAGCTTGCGAGCGCGCTCGCCGAGCAGTGGTCCGACCAGAGCGCGTCGATCACGCTCCTGCCGATCCCGCCCCCGGCGGCCGCCCCGAGGCGCGCACCCGAGCCTCATGACGACGACCAATACGCGGCTCGGCTCCAGGACGCTGTCGCCGAGCTGGCCCAGCGTGTTGGCGCCGGAGCGCCGCAGCCGACCGAGGAGCTCGACGACCGGGTCACCGACCTCGCAGAGCGCATCGAAGCCACCGTGGCCCGCACGCAGCGCATCGAGGCGACGCTGGCCACCCTGGCCGAGAGCTTCGAAGGCGTCACGGGCGGTGTCGAGGAGGCATTCGGAGCGCTGAAGAGCGGAATGGCCGATCTTGCCCTCGACCTCGCGCGCATCGACAGGACCGTCGCGGAGCTCGGGGCCGGCCAATCCGATGCCCCGGCAACCGACCCGGCACTGGCGGCCAGACTCGAGGAGCTCGGCACCGCCGTGGCAGCGCTCGCCGGCCGCATCGAGACGCTCGGTGACGCCACTGACGTCGACGAGCTGCGGGCCTCGCTCGCCGGCATCGAGGGGCGCATCATCGAGCTCGCCGAGCGTCCGGTCGCAGACCCGGCGGCGATCGAGGAGCGGCTCGAGGCATTTGCGAGCCGGGTCGAGAACGTCGTCACGCCCGACGAGGTCGTTGCGCTCCACGAATCGCTCGTCGCCTTCGAGCAGCGTCTCGCGGTGCTCGCCGAGGATGCCGGATCGACTGCTGCCCTCGACGAGCAGGCGTTGTCGCTCGCCGAGCTGCGGGCGACGGTCGTCGAGCTCGAGTCGCGTCCCGTCGGCGATCCCGAGCTCGACGAGCGCCTCGCCCGGATCGAGACGCAGTTCGCCGAGCGGCTCGCCGCCAAGCCGGACTCGGCCGAGATCGAGAGCCTCGCCGCTCGGCTCGAGACGAGCGCGGAAGGGCACGAAAGCCTCGCGACGACGGTCGCTCAGCTCGGGGTGCGGATCGACGAGATGACGTCGCGCGACGACGGCACGGCAACGCGCCTCGAAGAGCTGCAGCGGCAGGTCGAAACGGTCGCCTCGACGCTGAACGATGTGCGTCAGGCCCTCGCGGTCCACGAGGAGATCGGCGCGCCGCAGCAGCTCGCCGAGCTCGGCCAGAGCCTCGCGACCGTGCGCGACGAGGTCGTTGCGCTGGCCCGGTCGGTGACCCCCGCCGATCAGATCGACCAGCTCGCCGTTCGCCTCGACGATCTCGCGGGTGAGCGCGATGCCGAGCTGGCGCTCGCCGTCCGGCTGGAGGCGCTAGAGAGCACGATCGCGGCCGGCGTCGTTACGTCGGAGGCTCTCACTCAGGCTCTCGCAGCGGCGCGCGACGAGCTGACGCCGGCACCGGATCCGCGTGTCGACGGCCTGACCGAGGACATCGCGGAGGTGCGTGCCCGGCTCGCCGAGGCGACCGTCATTCCCGAGCCTGCCACCGATCCGGCCGTGCACGGGCAGCTCGAGGCTCTGGCACTGCGGATCGAGCAACTCGCCGGCGACCGCGAGCAGGAGGGGTCGCTCGCCGCGAAGCTCGACGACCTCGAGCGCCGCCTCCCGACCGCCCTCGTCACGCCGGAGGATCTCGCGGGCGCGCTCGCCCGCACCCGCGAGGAGCTGACGTCGGCGTCCTCCTCCGCCGACGTGCAGCAGCTCGCCGGCGATATCGCCACCATCCGTGAGCAGATTGCCAAGGCGGAGCGCACGCCATCGACCGATCCGGTTGTCGCGAGCGAGCTCGACACGATGTCGCAGAGGCTCCGCTTCATGGATGCCCGGCTCAACGACGAGATGGCGACGAGCAGCGAGGTGACGCGCGCCGTCGAGGCTCTCCGCGTCGAGCTCGCGGGCGCCGGAACGCCCGTCCTGATCGACACCTCGGAGCTCGAGGGCACGGTCGGGGAGCTCGCAGCCCGCCTCGATGGGCTTGCCGACACGGTCGCGACGGGCTTGCCGGGTACGGCGGGTTCGGACACCGAGGAGCTTCAGCGCCTCGTCGACGAGCGCGTGGATTCGCAGGTCGCAGCGCGGGTCGCGGAGCTCACCGAAGGGCTCGAGGAGCGCCTCGCCGCGGCGGAGGGAGCGCCGCGGACGAGCGGCGTCGGCACGGGTGGTGACACGTCCGGTCTCGAGGATCTGCTCGAGCGCAATCGCATGACGATCGAGCGGCTCGGGCTTCACCTCGGCGAGCACGACCGCGCGCTCGCCGAGCTGATGCGCTCGCGCAACCTCCCGAAGAAGCTCGACGATCTGGCCGCGCGCGTCGACGAGATCGCCGGCGGCGCGGCGCCCGCAGGCAGCGCCCAGACGCCCGCAACGCGCCGCGAGATCGGGGCCTTCGCCTCCTCCGAGCCGAGCACCGGCGAGGTCAAGGCGCTCATGCGGCGCGTCGAAGACGCGGAGATCGCCTCGCAGGCAGATCGCGAGAAGCTGATGAACCGGCTCGAGCGGATGGCCTCGTCGATCGACTGGCGCCTGCAGCGACTCGAGGCCGCCGAGACGGCCCCGGCGTCATCCGACGAGGACTGAAAAACCGCCTTCGATTACTGCCTGAATGCGCCCGGAAGGATTCGAACCTTCGACCTCGCGCTCCGGAGGCGCGCGCTCTATCCCCTGAGCTACGGGCGCTCGAGTGGCCAGTGTACTGACGCCGGGGCCGCGCTCCGCCGCCCCGCCATCCGGCCGGATCCTGGCTGCCCCATTTGCAGGCATGCTGGGTACAATCGAGAACATGGTATTCGCGATCGACGACCCTCTCAGTACCGATGCCAAGCCTTCCCCGCCTTGCACGGAAGACTCGCGGCCGCGGAATGGCCGAGGTTGTCGCGCGTCCTGCGCCCGTCGCCGAGCTCAGCACTAGCGACCTCACCTGGGTCAACGTCGTCGGCCCCGACGTCGAGACGGCGAACATGCTGTCGGATCGCTTCGGCTGGCACCCGCTCGATGTCGAGGACATCGTCTCGAAGCGGCAGCGCCCGAAGGTCGACGACTACGAAGAGGACGGCTATCTCTTCATCGTTCTCCACTTCCCCGTCTACGACAAGGCGATCCAGCGGCTGAACGCTGCCGAACTCGACGTGTTCATCGGGCCCGACTACCTGGTCACGATCCCGAACCGCGAGCTCCTTCCCGTCACGCGGCTGTTCGCGCGGTGCGAGAGCGACGAGGGCCTGCGCGAGCAGCTCTTCGCCAAAGGCACCGGTCGGCTGCTCTACGAGGTGCTCGATGACCTCTTCGACTACTGCTTCCCGATCCTCGACAAGATCGGCCACAAGCTCGACTCGATCGAGGACGACATGTTCGAGGGCTACGCGGAGGACGTCGTGCGTGACATCTCGAACGCGAAGCAGGAGATCATCTCGTACCGCAAGGTCATGAAGCCGGGACGCTCTACGCTCCGCGTGCTCGAGCGCCGCGTGGACAAGTTTCTGCCCGAGGAGCTCGACCTCTACTTCGACGACATCGTGGACGCCGCCGAGCGGATCTGGGACCAGCTCGACAACTACAAGGAGGTCGTAGACGGCCTCGAGTCCACGAACGAGTCGGTCATCTCCCACCGCCAGAACGATGTTCTCCGCGTCCTCACGATCTTCAGCGTCGTGCTCCTGCCCCTGACGCTGATCTCGGGGATCTTCGGCATGAACGTGGTGTTCCCCGGTTTCGACACCCACGCCGCCTTCTGGGTGATCGTGGCGCTGATGATCGTGGTGATCGTCGGCATGGTCGGTTTCTTCCGCCACAAGCGCTGGCTCTAGCCAGAAGCGCTCGAGGGAGCCGCTTCCGGCTCCTTGGAACCGCTTTCCGGTACGCCCGAACATGCGGTGCTCGAGCAGGCGGTACGCCGATTGGAGCGGCGGCCGCCGGGGCGCGCCCATTCTCCCATCGATATCGGATACCTCATCCGGGGCTCCAATCCCCGGACGCCCCGGACGCTATACGTCGATTCGGACGAATACAGGCGTCGTGAATCGGCAAAGCCCGGAGCGTCAAGGAGGGGGTACGCTGCCGGGCTCTGCCTGTGACATCCACGTCCCCGGGGGATATCGTGAATGCTGCATACCCGGTGAGCGTCCGTCCAAACATCACGCCGCTCGCCGCCCTCGAAAGACGATCGCGCGTCCCGGCTGCTTGCACGTCTGGAGCCGCGCCTCGACGTCCGCCAGGTCGTACCGGCGGTAGCGGCCGAGCTCGACACACGGCAGCGCGCCCGAGCGCGTCGACTCACGCACCCACGACACACGCACATTGAGGCGCTGGGCGACCTCCTTGCCGTCCAGGAGCCGGTCGGTCACGAGTCGCATCCTTTTGCCGGAAGGCAACTCACGGTAGGTGTCGTAGAAGAGGGAACTGTCGTCTGACGCCACGGAAAGCGAGGTGAGCATGCCGCCCGTCCTGGTTCACCGGCCAGAGCCGGATCCGCCGATACTTGTCGACTCTCCCGCGCGGCGACCCGCCCGCGGCGAGGAATACCCATCTGGCTGGACGGTCGCCGACTACCAGCTCCAGCCCGGCGACTTCAAGGGACACCAGTACGCGTACGAGGTTTGGGTAATACCGCTGCTGGAAGCTGCGTAGTCGGCGCGATACGGTGGGTCCATCTAAGCCAGATACACCTTGACACGAACAGGTGAACGGACACGAACAGGCGAACGGCCGAAAGGTGTTCCTGGCTGGCATCCCTGTGGCGGACAGGCTCCACCGTGACGATCTGCTCCGGGTGCTCGTCGACTGCCCCGAGGGTCTGTGCGAGCTGGGCGGTGCTCCTGAAAACGAGCAGGTGTGGCGAGCACGCGCGGGAATCACCTGAGACTTCGGGGTGTGTGCGGGCCGCACCGAGCGGGTAAGTAACACCTATGAGACTCGAATCTGAGGTGAGGAGCCGTCCATGGGTGTGATTCTTGACCACTGGCTCCTGATCGTGGTCCTCTGGGCCGCGCAGTATGTGATCGTCGGCACCGTGTTCCTGGCCAAGAGACGACGGCGACTCGTCGCGACGCCCACACACGAGACCGACCGGAACAACGCACGCATGCGACGACGCCACCAGCGACGCCTCACCGTCTTTCGATTCGCCAGCGCCAGCCTGGCGCTGATCCTCGCCGCTGTCGCCTACTTCATGTCCTAAGCTGCACTCACTCTTGCCCTCACGCCAACGGTGCATAACGTGAGAGCCGTGTCTGAAATCCAGGGGATCTACATCACTCCGGCCGACGGTCGCTGGCTCGTAGACCGGCTGCGTGCAATCGGACGCGCCGACGATCTTGGCCTCATCAAAGACATCGAGAGCGCCATCGCCTACGACATCGATGTCGATCGCCTCGACGAGAGGGAGCGGCACACGATCATCAATGCACTCGAGGGCGTGCCCTCCCCGCCACGGCTCGAGCAGCTCCGCGCCGTGCTGCTCGAGCAACAGGCGTAGCGAGCGCGCGAACGGATCCGCTGGGCGCCTGCTTTTCGTTGGGCTCGGCGGGGCATAGGCTCCGGGGCAATTGGCACGCTTTTCGACTGGAGGTCATTTCATGAGTAGCCGCCTGCCCCTCGTCATCTCCATCGCTGCGCTCGTCGTCGCGGTGCTCGGAGCGACGCCGCTCGGCCAGGCCGCCTACAACGCGGTCGTGCCGAACAACAGCGTCGGCACCAACCAGCTCCGCAATCTTTCGGTGACGAGAACGAAGATCCGCGGCGACGCCGTCGACAGCGGCAAGGTAAAGGACCATTCGCTGAAAGCGATCGACTTCGCGCAGGGACAGCTGCCCGCGGGACCGGCAGGCGCGAAAGGCGACAAGGGCTCGAAGGGCAACTCCGGTGACCCGGGCCTGAGCGGTTACGAAATAGTGAGAGCGTCGGTCTCGGTTCCCCCGAATACCCTCTCGAGCGCACAGGCGGCCTGCCCCGTTGGCAAGAAGGTGATCGGGGGAGCCGGAAGCATCCAGACGATCCCAGCCGGAGTCTGGCTCTCAACCGGCATCACGTCCGACAGGTACTACGACGCATATGCGCTGAACACCACCGCAGTCGCACGCCAGGTCAACGCCGTCGCGATCTGCGCCAAGGTGACCCCATAGAGACAACCCCGCGGCGTTCTCGCACAGGACCGCCGCGACCGCCATTCCACGCATCCCGATCGACTTCCGGCCCAAACGGGAACGATCGGCCCAAGCGCCGGCTGTAGACCCGGGCGCCTCGGGAGGCATCGGCCAATCGGAGCGCGCCTCGCTTTCGGCCGGCGATAGGACTATCGTGGAAGCCGTGCGCTTGTACGGCGTCGCCGTATCCGACACGAACTACCGCCTCGTCGTGGCGGCATTGATCGCGGATGCGGACCCCGCAGCGAAAGAGCTCGCCGAGCGGATGGCCGGCGCCGTCACGTACCGCGAACCGGTTACCCCACTGACACCAGCCGACCGCGACACGATTCGACGGATCCTCCCAAAGCCTCCGCCGAGCGGGCTCGCGGAGCTGGGCCGAGCGCTCTCGGATGACCATCGGGCACGCGGGTAGTTCCTCGATCCACACACCTCGAACGACGCTCCCCGAGGAGCAGATCAGCGGAGACCGTCGCGGCGTCAGCCAACTCGGCGTGCCGGGAGACAGGTCGCAACCGCAAGACACCCGGCTCCCGACACGCCAACGTCTGACGGCCGCGCGGGAGTATGCCAAGAATGCAGGAGGCCCGAGCGTCCAACGGAGCGTCTCGGGCCTCGACCGCAGCGGTTGCCGACTCTGGAGGGGAAAGGCGATCCCGGCCGACAGGCCGAACATCGGCAACAAGCCTGCGAACCTGAACGCCCACTCGATCAACACGCGGCCACGCAAATGCCGTCCTCGATCACTCGCGGCCGCGGTTGCCGCGCGGACTGGACAAACAGCACTGAGGAGGAGTACAACTCGAAGCTGGCGCTGCGGCCGGCGCGGAAGGAGAGGCAATAGGGGACGAGTAGGCGGCGATTCGGCCACTCCTTCCGCGACGATTGACACAGCCGCTCACGCGATCATCCCGCCGCCACGCAAACACCGCACCGATCGCCACACCGCCTCGAGCGCGTCCGGGCGTTCCCGTTAGCGACAAGAGAGGGCGCGGATTGCTCCGCGCCCTCGAGTCAACCGACGTTCGGCCTTGCCTACGTGCAAGCCGCGGTCGTGATGTTGGCCGCGGGGCCATTCTTGTAGTAGGTGTAGTTGCCCGACGTTGCGCTGATGCAGTAGGTGGCCGCGCTACCTGCGCCGACGACGTTGATCTTGAGACCGGCGTCGATCGCCTTCAGGCTGGTCACGGACATGCCGGGTGCCGGTGCAACACCAGTGGTCGCGTAAGACCCGTAGTCGGCGTAGTACGCCTCGACAGCCGGGACGGCCGAGCGAACGTTGGCCTGTGCGGCCGTCTTGTTCGCACGGTCCTTGAAGCCGAGATACGACGGCACCGCGATCGCGAGCAGGATGCCGATGATCACGAGCACGATGAGGAGCTCGATGAGCGTGAAGCCCGACTCCTCCGAGCGAACCCGTTTCTGCAACTTGGCGATGAACGAAGACATGATTCTCCTTGCTGGGAAGTTGCGGAGTAATCCGCACAGATTTCATCGGTGCGAGCCTCACCCACCAGCACCCCGGGGTTGAGTGACCCCTGTGGGATAGGCATCCCCCACGATGGGTGGGTCGCCCCCGCTCATCCGGGATGATCGCCCTCGTCGGGCACCGATGGCACGCCACTTCTAGACTCCGAGTACGGTGGACGTCCGACTTGCAGCCGAATGGCCGGCACGGCGCGAGCGCCTCTCTGCGCGGCTCGAGGAAGCAGGCATCGACGCGCTCTTCGTGCCGCCGTCCGCCGACCTCGAGTACCTGACCGGCGTCGAGCGCGATCTGCCCAGCTTCGGCGAGATCATCTACGCCCACAACTGGGTCACGGGCGCCTTCCTCGTTCCCGGCCAGGAGCCCCTCTTTGTGCTGCCGCGCATGTTCGTGGCGTTCCACCTCGGCGGCAACGAGCCGGGCGAGGTCGTGGTCGTCAACGAGACCGACGACGGCGACGCGCTCTTCCGCGCGGCTGTGGCGCGCCTCGGTGAGATCAGCACGCTCGCGGTCGGAACCCGCACCGTGGCGCGGGCGATCCTCGGCATCCAGGACGCCCTGCCGCAGGCGCGGGTCACAGACGGCGGCTCGCTCGTGGCGGGCTTGCGGCGGGTCAAGTCGGATCTCGAGCTCGAGCTGATGACGGCCGCGTGCGCGATGGCCGATGCGGCGATGGCCGCCACCGCGCTCCGCGTCGTGCCGGGTGTCACGATGCGCGAGTTGCAGGAGGACATCGAGCACGGGCTCTCGGTCCGCGGATCGCGATGCCCCTCGTTCCCGACTCATATCTTCTCGTGGCTCGGCCACGACTCGGCCGATGCCACCGGACGCGAGCCGATTGGAGAGGGCGAGTGCGTGATGTT
Organism: uncultured Thermoleophilia bacterium; assembly: GCA_963799575.1. GTDB lineage: Bacteria > Actinomycetota > Thermoleophilia > Gaiellales > Gaiellaceae > Gaiella. The sequence continues at coordinate 76,478 of CAWCXK010000004.1, read as the reverse complement.
CGACTTCGGCGGCGTCCACAGCGGGTACTGCTCGGACTTCGGCCGCACCGTCGTGGCGGGCGAGCCGCCCGCCGGATATCTCGACGCCTACGCGGTGATGCTCGAGGCGCAGGAGGCCGGTCGTGCCGCGCTCGTGCCCGGGGCGCGCGCGCGGGATGTCAACCTCGCATGCCGCGGGCCGATCGAGGCCGCCGGGTTCGGCGCAGCGTTCCGGCACCGGATGGGGCACGGCATCGGGCTGGACGTCCACGAGCGCCCGTTCCTCTCGCCCGAGGACGACACCCTGCTCGAGGCCGGCATGGTGTTCACCGACGAGCCTTCGATCCTGCTCGACGGCAGCTTCGGCGTGCGGATCGAGGACGTCGTCGTCTGTGCCGAGGGCGGCGGACGCGTGCTGAACCGCCTCGACGCCGGGCCGCTCCCGCGCGTTTGACCCTCGTTCTGGGTGAGTTCCCGTCCCCACCCTTTGGGGATCGGCTGATCGTGCCGATAGGTGTTCTCTGGCGATCTGACCGCGACGACGGAGAATGACGATGACGACAGCACAGTTGGAGGAGACCGAGAGCCCTGAGGTCGAGGCAGTCTTACGCTGGCGATTCGAGGAGCTCGTGCGGGCAGGCTACGACGCCGGCAGCGCTTTGATCCTCGCGGGGCACGTCGAGGTCGACCTGCACCTTGCACGGCGGCTGCTCGAGCAGGGTTGCGCGCCCGAGACGGCACTCCAGATCGTTCTCTGAGAGGCAAAGACCCTCGATTGGGGTATCAAACTCCCCTTCTCGGGGGGATGTCTACCTCCCCGCCGCGCGGGAAGACTATGACCCTTCACCGGCGGCGACAAAGGAGACCGATCGAGATGACTGCGGCACAGTTCGAGATGCTCGAGGCGACCGAGGCGGAAGAGCTACTGCGCGCCCGGTTCGAGAGCCTCACCTGGCACGGCTGCCCCCCCGGCAATGCGCTCGTGATCGCGAGTCACCTCGATATCGAGCTGCTCGACGCGATCGTCCTCCTGCAGCGCGGGTGCCCTCCCCACCTCGTGCTTCCGCTGCTCGGATAGGCAACATCCTCCACCCGAACGTCCATGTCCCCTGCGGCAACAGGAAGAGACCAATGCATGCGGCGCAACTTCAGACCCACGACACGGCTGCGGCCGATGAGCCACTCCGCGACCGGCTCGTCAGGGCCCGGTTCGAGGCGCTCGCCGAGTGGGGCATGAGCCCGGCAGACGCGCGAGCGATCGCTCAGGCCGTGAACGTCGACATCATCGAGGTCGTCAGCCTGCTTCGGCACGGCTGCCCGGCGCCGATCGTGCTCGCGATCCTCTCGTAGCAGGCTCGGCTGCTGCGGACGGGCGGGTCGAGGCCTGCCCCTCGCTTCACTCGACGACGAGGCCCTCGAGACCTTCCTCCGCCTCCGGCAGCTGCGGGTCGATGCGCTCGAGGGCAGCGACGAGCAGCTCGGCGACCGCGGTCGCCTTGACCCAGTTGTGGTCCGCGGGGACGACGTACCAGGGGGCGTAGTCGGTCGAGGTCTGCTCGATCACCTCGTCATAGGCCGCGATGTAGTCGTCGAACCGGGCGCGTACGGCGAGATCGCTCTGGCGGAACTTCCAGCGTTTCTCGGGGTCGTCGATCCGCTCCTGCAGGCGTAGCCGCTGTTGCTCCCTGGAGACGTTGAGAAACACCTTCACGATCGTGGTGCCCTCGTCGACGAGCATCTTCTCCCACGCGACGATATGGCCGGGACGGCGCTTCCAGACCTCCTCGGGCGCGAGCTCGAGCATCCGAACCGCGACCACGTCCTCGTAGTGCGAGCGGTTGAAGATGCCGATCTCGCCCCGGGCCGGCAGTTTGGCATGAACCCGCCAGAGGTAGTCGTGCTGGAGCTCGTTCGACGTCGGCGCCTTGAACGAGGCAACGATGCAGCTCTGCGGGTTGACGCCCTCGAAGACCGTTCGGATGACGCCGTCCTTCCCGGAGGCGTCGAGCCCCTGGAGAACGAGCAGCACGGAGTGCTTGCTCTCCGCGTAGAGCCGCTGCTGCAGCTTCTCGAGCTTCTGTCGGCAGTCGGCGAGCCGCGCGACCGCCTGCTCCTTGCCGTGAAGCCCGAGCTTGTCGTTGCCGTCGCGCTTTGCCAGCTTCGGCTTGGTGCCCGGCTCGATTCGGATGCGGTCGATCATCGGGCGATTCTACGGCCTCGCGTTGTCATACACTCGGCGCCATGGCAGACCGCGGCTCCTTCGACCTCGGGAAGATCATCGACCCGGCTTCCGGCGAGCCCGGCAGCGACGATCTCGTCGTTGGCTCGAGCGACCTGACGACGCACGGCGTCATCGTCGGTATGACCGGCTCCGGGAAGACCGGGCTCGCGATCGTACTGCTCGAGGAGGCGCTGCTGGCAGGCATGCCGGTGCTGATCATCGACCCGAAGGGCGACATGGGCAACCTCGCGCTGACGTTCCCCGACCTCGCCCCGGCGAGCTTCCAGCCCTGGGTGAACGCCTCCGACGCCCAGGCGGCGGGGATCACCGTCGAGGAGCTCGCCGAGAAGACGGCAACGACGTGGCGCGACGGGCTGGCGGGACAGGGCACCGGCCCCGAGCAGATCCAGAAGCTCAAGGATGCCGCCGACGTCACGATCTACACCCCCGGCTCGTCCGCCGGCGTGCCGCTCAACGTGCTCGGCTCGCTCAGCGCGCCGGCGCTCTCGTGGGACACCGAGGCCGAGGCGCTCCGCGACGAGATCGAGGGAACCGTGACGAGCCTGCTCGGGCTCGTGGGCATCACGGCCGACCCGCTCTCGAGCCGGGAGCACGTGCTGCTCTCGAATCTGATCGAGAACGCCTGGCGGGCGGGGCGCAACCTCGACCTCGGCGCCCTGATCGGCGAGATTCAGACTCCCCCGCTCCGGAAGCTCGGCGTCTTCGAGATCGATTCGTTCTTCCCGCCAAAGGAACGGACCGAGCTCGCTCTGAAGCTCAACGCGCTGATCGCGTCGCCGGCATTTGCCGCCTGGGGCGAGGGCGCCTCGCTCGATCCGCAGGCGCTGCTCTTCACGCCGGAGGGCAAGCCGCGCGCGGCGATCGTCTACACCGCGCACCTGTCGGACGAGGAGCGGATGTTCGTAACGACGCTCGTGTTCGCGAAGCTCGTCACCTGGATGCGCGGCCAGTCCGGCACATCCGACCTGCGCGCGCTCGCCTACATGGACGAGGTGGCCGGCTACGTGCCGCCAACCGCCGCGCCGCCCGCCAAGAAGCCGATTCTGACGATCCTCAAGCAAGGCCGTGCCTTCGGTCTCGGCCTCGTGCTCTCGACCCAGAATCCGGTCGATCTCGACTACAAGGCGATGTCGAATGCCGGCACGTGGCTCGTCGGACGTCTGCAAACCGAGAACGACAAGGCGCGCGTGCTCGAGGGCCTCCGCTCGGCTGCGGGCGGCGCCGACATCTCCGCGCTCGACTCCTCGATCGGCGCGCTCCAGAAGCGCCAGTTCATGCTGGTCTCGGCCAAGGACTCACGACCACGGATCTTCTCGACGCGGTGGGCGATGTCGTACCTGCGTGGCCCGCTGACCAAGGAGCAGGTGCAGCAGCTGATGAGCGATGCGCCACGCCCTGCGGAGCCCCTTCCGGCTGCCGGTGCTGCGAGTGCCGCACCTGAGGTAACGCCGGCGGCCCCGCTCGCGGCCGACGAGACGTCCGTCGCCCCCGCGACAGCACCGGGCATCACCGTCTCGTATCTCGATCCCGCGGCGCCGTGGGCAGCCCAGGTCGGTGCGACCGCGGGGATCACCCGCCTGCACGCCTTCATCGCGACACGCGTAGCGATGCGCTACGACGACACCGCGGCCGGCATCGACGAGCAGCAGGAGTTCGAGGCGCTCTACGGACCGCTCGACGGCGGCCTCGACCTCGATGCGGAGACGGTGGTCGACTTCGACGACCGCGACTTCCGGCCCGATGCACCTGCCGGGGCGACATACGTGTTGCCGTCCGCGCCGGTGGCGGAGGCAAAGTTCTTCGCCCAGGCGGGTAAGGACGTGCAGGCACGGCTCGTGGCGAACCGCGCGCTCGAGATCTTTCGCAACAGGCAGCTCAAGCTGTCCTCCCGACCCGGTGAGACCGAGGAGGTGTTCCTCGCACGCTGCGACGAGGCCGGCCAGGCGAAGGCCGACGAGGAGGCGGTGAAGCTGAGCAAGCGACTCGAATCCAAGCGTGACAGCCTCAGGGATGCGATCGAGATCGCGGAACGCCGCGTCGAGGAGCTCGACACGCAGACCAAGTCGCGGCAGGCGAACGAGCTGATCTCGGGCGCCGGTGCCGTGCTCGGAGCGCTCTTCGGCGGCAAGCGCAGCGCCCGCTCGATCACGAACGCGGTCGGATCGGTCGCGTCGAAGCACGGGCAGTCCGCCACGTCCTCCGAGCGGCGGAGCACCGCCGAGGCGAAGGTTCAGCAGAAACAGGATGAGCTCACCGCGGTCGAGCAGGAGATCCTCGATACGGTCACGGAGAGCAACGACAAATGGAAGGCGGTCGCGGACACCATCGAGACGGTCTCGATCAGGCTCGAGGCGACCGATGTGCGCGTGACCGCCGTGAGGCTGGTTTGGGTCCCTATCGACTAACGGTTGTGCTCCTGTCCACGCTTGCCCTCGCCGGGTGCGGCAATAGCGGCTCGACCTCGTCGTCCGACAAGGCGACACCGTCCCACGCAACCGCGACAGCATCCGGCGGCGAGCCCGCCGTCGTCGCGTATGTGAACGACGGCGACACGCTCCGCACGAGCACCGGCAAGAGGGTGCGGCTGCTCCAGATCGACGCGCCCGAGCTGCACGGCGACTGCTTCGGCAAGGCCGCCCTTTCGGCACTGCGAGAGCTGACGCCGAAGGGCACGACGGTCACCCTCGTCCGCGACCCCAATCTCGATCAGACCGATCGCTTCGGAAGGTTGCTCCGCTATGTGGTCGTGCACGGGACGAACGTCAACGTCGCGCTCGTCCGCGGCGGCGCGGCATCGCCGTACTTCTTCCACAATGAGCGCGGCCGGTATGCCACCCAGCTCCTCGCCGCAGTCGAGAAGGCGCGCGCCGAGAAGCTCGGCTACTGGGGCGCCTGCCCGAAGGCGAAGCTGAACGCCGGCCTCGGCTCGATCACCGGCCGCGGCTGAACGGTCCGACGCCCGACTGCGGCTTCGTTTCGGGATGCGCCGATAGGGTTGCCGCATGACACATTTCTGGCACCCCGTCTCCGACATGCACGCCGTGCAGGCTTCCGGCGAGCTCATCCTCGAGCGCGGCGAGGGCTGCCATCTCTGGGACGACCAGGGCAACCGTTACATCGACTCGACCGGCGGCCTCTGGTATGCGAACGTTGGCTACGGTCGGGCAGAGATCGCTGACGCTGCCGCCGCGCAGATGCGCAAGCTGCATGCGTACTCGCACTACGGCGACGTCTCGAGCCCGCCGACGACCGATCTCGCCGACCGCATCTCGGCGATCGCGCCGATGGACGACGCAGCCGTCTTCTTCACGAGCGGCGGCGGTGAGTCGATCGAAACCGTGGTCAAGCTCGTGCGGCGTTACTGGAGCCTCGTCGACCAGCCCGAGCGCACGGTGATCATCTCGCGTGAACGCGCCTACCACGGCCTCGCCGGCTATGGAACGAGCATCGTCGGCACGGAAGCGTTCAAAGTCGGCGTCGGCCCACTCGCGGGCGGTACCGCCAGGGTGGCCTGGGATTCGGCCGAGGCGCTCGAGGCAAAGATCCTCGAGCTCGGCCCCGAGCACGTTGCCGCCTTCTTCTGCGAGCCCATCATCGGCGCCGGCGGCATCCTGCTCCCGCCCGACGGCTACCTCCGGGCGGCGCGAGAGATCTGCCGCACGCACGGCGTTCTGTTCGTCGCCGACGAGGTGATCTGCGGCTACGGACGCGTCGGTGACTGGTTCGCCTGCAGCCGTGCGGGCATCGACCCCGATGCGGTCACGTTCGCCAAGGGAATCACCTCGGGCTACGTCCCGCTCGGCGGCGTCATCGTCGGCAAGACGATCCAGGAGCCGTTCTGGAACTCGGCCGCGGCGGGCGTCTGGCGCCATGGCTACACCTACTCGGGTCACGCGAGCGCAGCAGCCGCGGCGCATGCGAACCTCGACATCATCGAGCGCGAGGGGCTCGTGGCGCGCGGTCTCGCGTTGGAGACGGAGATCCCGGAGGCGCTCGCGCCCCTCCTCGCGCACGAGCTCGTGTCAGAGATTCGCGGCGGCCATGGTGCGGTTGCCGCGGTCCAGATCGATCCTGCGTTGCTCGCAGACGACCCCGGGCTCACCGACCGCGTCACGCTGAAGTCGCGCGACCACGGTGTCCTCACACGGACGCTCGTCGGCGGAGGTCTCCAGATCTCGCCGCCGCTCGTGATCACGCGGGCGGAGCTCGACGAGATCGCGTCAGGCCTGCAGGCTGCCCTTGACGACATCGCCGCCTCGCGTTAGCCGCAGGAACCGCGTCCAGGGGAAATCCGGCCCGGGATCCCAGTGGTCGCTCTTGCGAAACGCTGCGCTGACGTCGGCGTGGCCCGCGATCCCGCGCCTGCCCGCGACCAGATCCGCGGCGCGAAGCCGACGCAGGGGGATCCTGTGCCGCGCGCAGATATCGGCCGTCAGCCTCGCCGCCCGCTCGACCACCGCGCGACTGTAGGCGTCGTTCCAGCCGAGCGCACGCTGCCCCGCGTAGCCGGCGAGCTCGATACCGATCGAGTTGGTGTTGCCTCCCCGTGCGTGCCAGGCGATGTCCTCCTCGCGCACGCACTGGACGATTTCGTCGGCATCGACGCAGTAGTGGGCGGAGACCTCCGAGGTCGGATTCTCGAACCACTGCGCACACACCTCGGCGGCGCGGGAGCGCTCCGCGATCTCCATCGTGTGAATCACGACGACACCGATCGACCGGCCACTCGCTGGCGTCCGGTGCGGGCTCTCGATCAAGGGGTACGGCACACGCCCTCCCGGGGAGTCGGCGCCGCAGCCGCCAGGATCGTACTGGTACAAGACGCTCGATGGAACAGCTTTGGGCGCCGTGGCGCCTCGCATATGTGCAGGAGGCCGGCGTCGCAGACGGATGCGTGTTCTGCCGCGAGGCCGCGGGCGAGCTCGGCGAGGCGAGCCTCGTCGTCTACCGCGGTGAGCGGGCGATCGTGCTGCTCAACAAGTTCCCGTACTCGTCGGGGCACCTCATGGTGGCACCGACGCGGCATTTGCCCGCACTCGCCGAGCTCGATGCGGACGAGGCCTCCGAGATCCACGCCCTGACGGTGCAGGCGCTCGCCGCGCTCGCGACGGCGTACGCGCCGGAGGGCGTCAACGTCGGCTGGAACCTCGGCGCCGCCGCCGGGGGATCGATCTCCGGCCACCTGCACGAGCATGTCGTGCCTCGCTGGAGCGGCGACACCAACTTCATGCCCGTGCTCGCCGACGTCAAGGTGCTCCCCGAGCACCTCGAGGCGACCCGTGAGCGCCTCACGGAGGTGTGGCCGGCGTGATCCGCGACCTCGCGGAGAACCCGAACGTCCATCAGCCACTCTCGCCCGGCCGCGAGCTGGTGCACGACCCCGCCGGGCGCTACGTCGTCTATCTGGGCACGGGCACCGGGCCCCACAGTGCCACGGTGCAGCGTGTACGTCTCGACCCGGACGGCGTGGTGGCGGCTGTCGACGAGATCCGTGCCTTGCTCCACGAGCGGGGCCGAACCGGCTCCGAGTGGGAGCTCGGCGACTCGTCGACGCCGGCCGACCTGGTCGAGCAGCTCGCCGGGCTCGGGATCCTGCCGGATGAGGACGAGCCGGTCGCGATCGGGATGGTCCTCGCGGCGGGAGCCGATTTGACCCAGCCGGCCCGCGTCTCTGCGCGTCGGGTGGAGTCGGTGGACGAGCTCGTCACGGCACGGCGCATCCAGCATGCGTCCTTCGGCGGGAACGCGGAGGAGGTGGGCTTCGAGCAGGCCGAGGCCGATTTCGCGACCGAGGGCATCATCGGCTCGACGTTTCTCGCGTTCGTCGACGGCGAGCCCGTCGCGGCCGGATACGCCTCCTACACGCCTCTCGGCCTGCTTCTCTTCGGTGGTGCGACGCTCCCCTCTGCCCGCGGCCGGGGCGCGTACCGCGCCCTCGTCACCGCGCGGGCGCGCGAGGCGGCAGAACGGGGCACGCCCGTTCTCGTCACGCACGCAGGGCAGATGTCCCGGCCGATTCTCGAGCGACTCGGCTTCAAGCCGGTCTCACGGATCGACAGGCTCCTAGACGTCTTTCCCGCGTAGGCCCCGCCCCGGCGCCTCCGCGATACTCCACACATGGCTCGCGCATTGCCGACGGGGACGGTGACCCTGCTGTTCACCGACATCGAGGGCTCCACGCGGCTTCTCCGCGAGCTCGGCACCGACAGATACGCGAACGCGCTTGCCGACCACCGCAAGGCCCTGCGTGACGCGTTCACGGCCGAAGGAGGGGTCGAGGTCGACACGCAGGGCGACGCCTTCTTCGTCGCCTTCCCCACCGCCACGGGAGCCGTTGCCGCAGCCGCCCGCGGCCAGGACGCGCTCTCGCCGGGACCGATCACCGTCCGTATGGGGTTGCACACGGGCACGCCGAGCGTCGCGGCCGAGGGGTACGTCGGGATCGATGTCCATCGAGGAGCACGTGTCGCAGCGCTTGCACACGGTGGCCAGGTGATCCTCTCTGCGGCGACGGCCGCGCTCGTCGGCGAGGTGCCCCTGCTCGATCTCGGCCGCCACCGGCTGAAGGACTTCGATGCTCCGGCGCAGCTCTTCCAGCTCGGGACGATCGCGTTCCCGACGCTCCGCACGCCCGGCGCCGTCGACCTCCCCACGCCCGCCACCCACTTTCTCGGCCGCCAGCGCGAGCTCTTCGACGCGGCCACTCTCTGGCTCGAGCGAGAGCCGCGCCTGCTCACGGTCGTCGGCCCCGGCGGCACCGGCAAGACGCGCTTCTCGATCGAGCTGGCGCGGTTCCTCGCCGACGAGGCCGACGGGGGCACCGTCTTCGTGCCCCTCGCTCCCGTGCGGGATCCTGCACTGGTTGTGCCACTGATCGCTGCCCACCTCGGCGCCTCCGGCGACAGCGCCGAGGCGATCGCGACCCGCCTGGGCGAGAAGCAGGCCCACGTCGTCCTCGACAACCTAGAGCAGCTACTACCCGACGCGGCCCGACCGATCGCCGAGCTGCTCGCGGCAGCCCCGTCGCTGCGGATCCTGGCGACGAGCCGCGAGCCCCTGCGGATCGGCGGGGAAACGGAGCTCGACCTGCCTCCGATGGATGAGTCTGATGCTGTGAGGCTCTTCCTCGACCGCGCCCGGGCGATTCGGACCGACATCGACGACTCCAGCGCCGTCCACGAGCTGATCCGTCGCCTCGACGGCCTGCCGCTCGCGATTGAGCTGGCGGCGGCACGGGTAAAGCTGCTCGGTCCGGAGCAGCTGCTCGACCGCATCGGACAGCGGCTCGATCTCCTCAAGGGAGGCCGCGATGCCGACGAGCGCCACGCCACGCTGCGCGCGACCATTGCCTGGAGCTACGACCTTCTCGACGTCGACGAGCAGCGCCTCTTTGCACGCCTGGCGGTCTTTCGTGGTGGATGCACGGTCGATGCGGCCGAGGAGGTCTGCGCGGCCGACCTCGACCTACTCGGGTCGCTGCTCGACAAGAGCCTGATTCGTCGCAGAAGCGATCCCGACGGAGGGGAGCGGTTCTGGATGCTCGAGACGATCCGCGAGTTCGCCTCAGAGCGACTCGACGAGTCGAGTGACGAGGATGCTCTACGGCGGGCGCAGGCGCATCGGCTGACCGCGCTTGCCGACCGCGCCGGAACCCGCGCGGTAGTGGCCATGCATTCCGCCTGGAACTTCGATCTCGTTGCGCCCGAGATCGATAACGTGCGTGCCGTCCTCGACTGGGCGCTCGCGGGCGACCCGGCGGTCGGGCTCCGGCTTGCGACGTACCTCGAGACCTACTGGATCGTGCGGGAGCCGGTGGAGGGCCAGGCGTGGCTCGAGCGGTTCCTCGGCCTGACCGATGCGGCCGATCCGACGCTACGCGGAGCGGCGCTCCGGGCACTCGGAGGGGCGTCCGACATTCTCGGAGACCACGAGCGCGCGGCACCGCTCTACGACGAGAGCCTCGCCCTGTTCTCGGTTGCCGGCGCCGACACCGACGTCGCCCACATCCGCTTCCGGATCGCGGCGAGCATGGTGTTCCGCGGTGACGCGCCTTCTGCCTGGCCGCAGCTCGAGGAGCTGCTTCGCGATGCCCGCGAAACGGGCGTGCGGCCGGCTGAGTGTCAGGCGCTCGCCTTCCTGGTGGGCCGGGCGTACCGGGCAGGCGACATCGATACCGCGATCGCGCTGGCACTCGAAAGTGCCGACATCGCCCGGGAGATTGGCTGGCAGTGGTGGGAGGCGGGCCAGGTTCTCACCCTTGCCACGCTCGAGCGGGAGCGTCACGGGCTCGATGCGGCGGAGCGATACGGCTTTCGCTGCCTCGAGCTCGCCGTTGCCCTGCGGGACCGGAGGCTGCTCGTCTTCTCGGCGGCCGAACTCGCGATCATCGCTGCAACGCGCGGCGACAGGGCACGCGCGGGCCTCCTCTGGGGCGCAGTGGAGGCCGAGGCCCGCGGCGGCCGGATCGGCCAGTGGGAGCAGCAGCGCGCGGGCCTCGAGGAGCTCGTCATGGAGGTCGACGGCCCGGAGTTCGCGGGCGGTCGCACCGAGGGCGAGCTGCTGACGATTCCGCAGGCGACCGGGCTCGATCTCGTCGCCGGTGGCTAGCCGGCTGTCTCGAGCGGCTTCAGCGCGGCCCACGCCAGCGGGCCGGTGGTCTGGAAGTCGTAGAGGCTCCAGCCGGTGATCGAGCCCTCGTCGGTGACCGCGTCGACGAACGCCTTCAGCTCCTGGGCATCCATCCTGTTGGCGACTCCTCCGGCGGCGTGGATCGGCACGTCGGGACCGACGTCGTTCCGCAGCAGCCGCAGCGACCGCGCCACGTAGCCGTAGGTGGCGTCGTAGCCCTTGAAGCCGCCGCCGCTGTAGGCCATAGGGATCCACGCGTCGACGAGCGCCGTCACCTGCTGCCACGGGAATTTCGGCCACCAGGTCGGGTGCCGCTCGAAGCCGCGGGAGGGGTACGTGATGGCGGCGATGGGCATGTCGCCGCCCACGTTGCGCAGGATCTTGTGCAGGGTCAGGAGCCGCGTCGTGCGGAGTGAGGCGCTCTTGAGGGTCAGCGACTCGATGTCGAGGGCGACCCCGTCGAACGATGCGCCCTTCGGCGTGCGGAACGTGAGCATTGCGCGAGCACGCCGCGCATCGACGGCGGGCTTCACGAATCCGGGCAGGTACCACGCGACAACGCGGATCCCGCGTGCTTTGAGCGCGTCGACGAAGAGCCCGAGCGCATTCGGGTCGACGACGTCGACCGTGCTGCGGTCGTTCGCCGTCTCGACGTACACCGTCTTCACGCCGCGCGCCGCGATCCTGGCCGCTGTCGGCCCGGGGCTCCGGTAGGCAGGAGCGTCGTAGATGTCGACCCAGGTGCCGAGGCCCGCGAAGACGCCGGCATCGGCGCGCGGCGACGCCTGCGCAGCCATCGGCACGAGCGCAAGGACGGCGGCAACGGCAACGAGCACGAGGCGGCGCACGAGAGCGGAGTCTACGCAGGAGGTGTGAGGTACCGTGAACCGGTGGCTAGACTGCGGGACGCACGCGGGCGTAGCTCAGTTGGTAGAGCATCAGCTTCCCAAGCTGAGGGTCGAGGGTTCGAGTCCCTTCGCCCGCTTCCCTCGATCGCCGACGGCTGCTCGGTGCGATCGACTCGTTTCCGTTTCATCACGACATCGGGCCGGAGCGCGCCACGCGCAGCAGGCGTGGAACTCGGGCTCGCGTCAGCCGTATCGGATCAACGCACCCACGATGACGAAGCCGACCGCCCCGAGCGCGGCGACCCGGAGCCAGGACGCGGGCGGCCGCCGACGCCGCTTCCGGCCGCCGCTGAGGATCCCGCTCACCGTCCTCGCACCCCGTCTACCGGCGCCTACCGGAACACAGCGGTGTCCGCCACGGTCTCACCACCGTCACCACCACCGCCTCCGTCCGGGATCTCGAGGACAACGCGGTCATCCGGCATCGGCCAGAGCTCATCGACCGGATAGACCACCTCGGGCTCGATCGCCGTCCACTGCTCCATCACGCTGCTGCCTCGACTTGCATCCCACTCACTACCCTCGCGGCCGCTCCCGTAATCCAATCCAGACGGGCGATCCGAATCGCATCCGGGAAGAGTGAGCACGTACGCGAAGAGCGCCTCCTCGGGCCTGCCGTCTCCGACAGGATCCGTCCGAGCAGGCGCCCTCCGCACGCACCGCATCTCGGGTCTTGGGAGGCCGCGTTCAGCGATGTGACAGGCTGGGGTGTTCCGCGCTCCCGGGAAGGCCACCCAGCGCTGTCTCCAATCACCATTGCACGTCGCGCTCGTTCTGTTCGGCCCCGTACCAGGAGCGAAGCCGGATCTGTACCGGCTGTCAACCATCCGTGCGGCCGAACGGCGGGCACCTCGCGCGACGCTGGGCCGCCGGAGACCGCACAAGGTGAGGATCCCCGCCTTTACCCTCGTCGATGGATCATTCGAGATGCCCACCCCGACGAGCCTCTCCCAGCGCTCGTCGCGTCGCGCTGTCCTGAGATCGTCCTAGCGGACGTACCCGTTGGCGACGATCTCGACGGCCATCTCGTCGTAGAGCTCGGGATCGGTCGGCGTGAAGGTGGCGAGGCCGTCGACGTAGCGGTTGAACATCGAGAACGCCGCCGCGATCAACACCGTGTCGTGGATCTCGACGTCCGTGGCGCCCTCGGCGCGCGCCGCCTCGACGTCCTCGCTCGTGACGAGCTTGCCACTCTGCTGCACCCTCGCGGCGATCGCGAGGAGCGCCCGCAGCTTGTCGCTGACCGGGGCGCTCGCCAGATCGCACTTCACCTGCTCGACGACTGACATGCCGCCGTCGAGCTGGAGGGCCGCGAAGCTGCTGTGCGAGGCCTGGCAGAACATGCAGTCGTTCAGGTTCGAGACGTAGGCCGCGATCAGCTCCCGCTCGCCGCGGGACAACGTGTTGTCCCCGCGCAACAGCACCTCCGCGAGCTCGCGCATCGGCTTCGCCGTCTCGGGTCGGAACATGAACCCGCTGCCGATTCCCGGCACCCCCTCGGGCAACTCGATATGCGGCATCCCTGCTCCCTTCGTCATTTCGAGCGGTGGCATCGACGTCGAGTCAAGGGTATCGGCCGAATGTGCGTCAACCGCGGCGATTGGGGGTACGAGGAGTTAACGGGGATGGCCGCCAGGGGACGGCCTCCCCGTTATGTTCCTTAAGCGGCTACAGTCTGATGTGTGCGTCGCGCATATATTCTCGCGATCGGGATCCTGCTGGCGATGTTGCTCGCCGGCTGTGGCAGCGGCGGAGCTCCACCAGCGCCGATCACCGCCGTGTCGTCGACGGTCGGAACGGGCGCCGACAAGACCTGGGTTATCGCGCCGAGCCGTGGGGATCCACTGAGCGTCGTCGTGTTCCTTCATGGCCTCGGCGACCAGAAGGAGACGACCCCGGCCCACCACGAGCCTTGGCTCGATCACCTCGCACGACGCGGAAGCTACGTGCTGTATCCCCGCTACGAGCTCTCGCCTGGTGCGCCACTCGGCATGAAGCACGCCGTGCTGGGAACAATGGCGGCGCTCGAGAAGGTCGACCCCAAGCACAAGCTGCCGCTGATCGTGATGGGGTACTCGCGGGGCGGCGGGATGGCGGTCGAGCTCGCGGGTCTCTCCCCCGCGCTCGGACTCACGCCGAAGGCGGTCATGGGCGTCTTTCCCGCCGACATGGAGCCGTTGATCGACTTCTCGCGCACCTCCCGCGACCTCCGCTTCCTGTTCCTCGTCGGTGACATGGACACCGTCGTCGGTGACGTCGGCGCACGCCGGCTCGCCGAGCGTCTCACCTCGGCAGGGCTGCCGCAGGCGAACATCGAGACGCGCATCGTCCACTCGCCGCTCGGATTCGAGGCGACCCACCTCTCGGTGCTGTCCGACTCGAACGACGCGCGCCGCGCCTTCTGGATCCCGGCCGACAACCTGATCGACGAGGTGCGCGGTTAGCGGTACTCGGGGTTCGGGAAGTCGAACCGGCAGCCGGCATCCCACAACGACCGCTGGTTGCCATGGGCCGGGAAGCCGCCGGCTTCCTTGAGCAGCCGCGCCGCATGGAGCAGGTTCCAGGTCATGAAGGTGGTGTTCCGGTTCGTGAAGTCGTTCTCCGGCCCGCCCGAGCCCTCGTCGAGATAGGACGGCCCAGGCCCGGCCTCGCCGATCCAGCCGGCGTCGGCCTGTGGCGGGATCACGTAACCCAAATGCTGGAGCGAGTAGAGGACGTTCATCGCGCAGTGCTTGACGCCGTCCTCGTTGCCCGTCACGAGGCAGCCACCGACTCGGCCGTAGTACGCGTACTGGCCGTGCTGGTTGAGCTGGCTCGAGTTGCCGTACAACCGCTCGATCACCCTGGTGCACACGGACGACTTCTCACCGAGCCAGATCGGCGTCCCGAGAACGAGGATGTCGGCAGCCTCAACCCGCGCGTACAGCTCTGGCCAGTCGTCCTTCGCCGCACCGTGCTCGGTCATGTCGGGATAGACGCCCGGCGCGAGCTCGTGATCGACCGCGCGGATCTGATCGACGCCGACGCCGTTCGCCTCCATGATCGCAACGGAGATGTCCATGAGGCCCTGGGTGTTCGAGGTCGTGGGCGACGGCTTCAAGGTGCAGTTGACGAACAGGGCCTTCAGGTTGCTGAAGTCCCACGTGCTCGTCGCGCACAGCTCCCGCTGAAACTCGTTGAGTGGCATGCGTCCCTCCTTGATCGGATGTCGACGTCCCGTCTCGGGATGCGACGAAATGTGACAGATCAGCGAAGGATGGTCACCGCGAGCCCAGCGGGACAGCCTCGCGCGATGAGCGTCCGTAGCGCAGCTATGTCGAAGGCGAGGTCGAGCGCGAGCCGCAGCGCGTCGACGGCCACGAGACCGGCTCGCTCGAGCTCGTCAAAGCGCCATTCGACAACGGCGTCCGGAGCAGGACGCTCGATCTGCACGCAAATGCGCCGAGCAGTGGTTGCCGCACGAACCACGGCCCTGCCATCGGCAGGAGCGGCGTGTCACTTGAGCGACGAGCAGAGCGGGGAAGGCTGAAGCCTCACCCTTCGAGCGGAATGCGGATCGAGCTCTCGCCGAGGTGGATCAGATCCTGGTCGGCAATCCAGCGGCCCGCGACGGCGTGGCCGCCGGCCCGGCGCACGGCCTCGCGCACGGGAATCGCCCAGCGATGCTCGACGAGTGCGATGAGCGCACCTTCCCCGGGCGCGATCGCATCTGCGACACGCCACTTGTCCTCGTCGTCGAACACGTGCCCGTCCGCGAGCTCGCGGAGCCCCCAAACGGCGCCGAGCTCCATGCCCTCGTCGCCGGCGGCACCGAAGCCGATCAGGGCGCCGACGGCAGCACCGAATGCGAGCGCCTCGTCGGCGTCGAGGTCGCTCTGCTGGATGGACTCGATCACGCCGTCCTCCGTCTTGCGCACTGCGAGCAGGTCGACGAGGCGGATGATCTCGCCGTCGCGTAGTCGCTCGAGCTCGGCACGGATCTCTCCGTGGAACTCGGGGTCCTTGAACGCGATCACGAAGATCTCGACGGGGCCGACGGTCATTGGAGAGAACCTACCTCAACACGCGGGGAGGAACGCCGGTCTACCCCGACTCGAGCCCGGGGCTCCAGCGGCCGCTGACGGCCGCGGCGTTCATGTGCGCCCGGTGCAGGAATGCCGCCTGGGCGGCCGCGACGTGGGCGGCCTCACCGCGCCAGGCATCGAGCGCCGACGCCTGCAGCGCCCGGCCGTAGGAGTACGTCAGCGGCCACGGGCCACCGATCTGATTGATCGCGTTCAGGTTCTCGGTGGCCTGCACCTCGCTCTGGCCACCGGAGAGGAACACGATCCCGGGCACGAGCGCCGGGACGTGACGCAGGAGGTTGTGCACGGTCAGGGTGGCAATCCGCTCGGGCGGGTCCTGCGCGGGGCTGCCCTTCCCGGCGATCACCATGTTCGGCTTCAGCAGGATGCCGCGGAGGTGCACATCGTAGGCGTAGAGCGTGGAGACGAGCGCCGCGCAGCGTACGGCCCGTCACCTCCTCACACGCCTCGATCGTGTTGTCGGCGTCCATCAACACCTCGGGCTCGACGATGGGCACGAGACCGGCCTCCTGGCAGAGCGCCGCGTAGCGCGCAAGTGCATGCGCATTCGCGTTGATGCACGCCTCGGTAGGGATGCCGTCACCGATCGTGATCACGGCGCGCCACTTTGCAAAGCGCGCGCCGAGCCCGTGGTACTCGGCGAGCCGCTCGCGCAGCCCGTCGAGCCCCTCGGTGACGAGCTCACCGGGATGGAGCGCCATGGGTTTCGCGCCCAGGTCGACCTTGATTCCCGGAACGACACCCTTCGCCGCGAGCAGCTCCGGGAACGGCGTGCCATCGTCCGCGCGCTGGCGGAGCGTTTCGTCGTAGAGGATCACGCCTCCGATGTACTCCTCCATCCCGGCCGTCGTGAAGAGCAGGTTCCGATACGCGCGCCGCGTCTCCTCGGTCGACTCGACGCCGATCGGGTCGAAGCGCTTTGCGATCGTGCCGGTCGACTCGTCGGCCGCCAAGATCCCCTTGCCGTCGGCGACGATCGTCCGGGCCGTCTCGTACAGCTCGTTCGGGGCCACGAGGGGCTACCCCTCCATGTGGAGATTGACCAGCTTGTCGTTCGGGTGGAAGGCGGAGATCCGGCGCACGGTGCCCGACCGCGAGCGCATCACGATCGACTCGGTCTCGACGCCCCTCTTGCTCGCGCGCACCCCCCGGAGCAGCGAGCCGCCGGTGACGCCGGTGGCGGCGACGAAGATGTCGTCGCCCGCGACGAGGTCGTCGGCGGAGAGGACGCGGTTGAGGTCGAAGCCGCCTTCCACGAGCGCAGCACGCTCGCCCTCGTTGCGCGGCCATAGCCGGCCCTGGATTGCCCCGCCCATGCACTTGATCGCTGCTGCCGAGATGACGCCTTCCGGTGTCCCGCCGATCCCCATCACCATGTCGACGCCGGTTGACGGCTCGCAGGCTGCGATCGACGGAGCGACGTCGCCGTCCCGAATTAGGTTCACGCGCGCGCCCGACTCGCGGAGCTCGGCGATCAGCGCGTCATGCCGTTCGCGCTCGAGCACGACGACGGTGAGATCGCTTACCCGCATGCCCTTCGCCGCGGCCACCGACTGGACGTTTTCGGTCGGCGTCTTGCTCAGGTTGATTGCGCCGGCCGCCTCGGGGCCAACCGCGATCTTCTCCATGTAGAGCGCGGCGCCGGGAAAGAACATCGAGCCACGCTCGGCGACGGCGATCACGGAGATCGAGCCGGGAATGCCGAGCGCCGTCAGGCGCGTTCCCTCGAGCGGGTCGACTGCGACATCCACCTCGGGGCCGAATCCGGCCCCGACGCGCTCGTTGTTGAACAGCATCGGGGCCTCGTCTTTCTCGCCCTCGCCAATCACGACGACGCCCTGCATCGTGACGGTGTTGATCATGCGCCGCATGAGGTCGACGGCCGCACCGTCGGCGGCGTTCTTGTCGCCCCGACCGATCCAGTGCGCCGCCCCCATCGCGGCCGACTCGGTCACGCGCACGAGCTCGAGCGCGAGGTTCCGGTCGGGGACGTTGGGATCGAGAGGAGTGCTCACTGCTCCAATGATCCTACCCCCGCAACCGCCTCGCTCACACGCGACTCGGTCGGCTCGTACACGACGACCCCGATCCCGGCCAGGAGAACCAGGAGTGCGCCGACGATCGCCTGCGGCGCAAGAGACTCGTCGAGGAAGACCCAGGCCAGGAACACGGCCGAGACCGGCTCCAAAAACGTGAGGATCCCGGCGGCCTGCGCCGTGACGTGCCGCAGCAGCACGGCGTAGACGAGGGTCGAGATCCCGGTGAAGAAGACCCCGAGCAGGATCACTGCCAGCCACTCGCCCGCGTCCTCGGGCACGAGGTTGGCGGCGAAGAACAGCGTCGGCACGAGCGCGACGGTTCCGACGAGGCAGTCCCAGAAGGCGACCGTCAAGGGCTCGACACCCGCGTGAAGCAGCCCCTTCGAGAGAATCACGAGGACGGCGAACGTCAGCGCCGAGCCGATGCCGCACGCGAGAGCGAGCCAGCCGAACGCATGGCCGCCCTCACCCGAGAGCGCGACGAGAGCGATGCCGATGCCGCCCGGGACGAGGGCGCCGAGCGCGACATTCGAGAGCCTCTCGGGCAGGAACAGCGGCGCCAGCGCGGCCAGAAAAATCGGTGCGCAGTAGAAGGTCAGCACCGCGAGCGCCACCGAGCCGCGCTTCACGGTCTCGAAGAACAGCCACCAGTGGACGGCCTGGACGATGCCGAGGGCCACCAACGTCACGAGGTGCGGCCCCGGCCACAGGGAGCGAAGCCGGCCGCTCACGAGCGCCACGACGGCCAGCGTGACCGCAGCGAGCCCTAGCCGCCAGAACGCAAGCGGTGCGGCAGCGAGCGACACCGTGGCTGCGAGGACGGCGATCAACCCCCAGGCCGTCGCAAGCGCGGCGAGTCCCAGGTTCCAGCGCATCAGGTCGCCGTTGGAACGCTCACATGCTGTCCGGCGCCTCGACCCCGATCAGATCGAGGCAGCGGGCGGTGACCGTTTTCGTCGCGGTGCAGAGGGCGAGCCGAAAACGCTCCTGCGGGGAGCCGAGCACCTTGTGATGATGGTAGAAACGGTGAAAGTCGTCGGCGAGCCTGATCGCGTAGGTAGGGATAGCGTGCGGCGCCCTGCGCTCCGTTGCCTCCGCGACGATCACGGGGAACTCGAGCAGCCGCTTCACGAGATCGCGCTCCTCGGCCGCGAGCTCGCCCACGATTGAGACCCCGTTCTGCGCGACGCCGGCGCTCTCGGGCGCATTTCGGAGGATCCCCGCGATCCGTGCGTGGGCGTACTGAACGTAGAACACAGGGTTCTTGGCCGACTTCTCGGACGCGAGGTCGATGTCGATGTCGATCGTCTGGTCGTGTCCGCGGGAGACGAGGTACCAGCGGGCCGCGTCGATGCCGATCTCGTCGACGAAGTCGTCGAGGAAGACCACGTCGCCGCGACGCTTGGACATCTTGGTGGCCTCGCCACCCCTTGTGAGGTGGACGAGCTGGTAGATCAGCACCTCGAGCGACTCGCGGGGCTGGCCGAGCATCTCCGCGAGCGCCTGCAGCCGGCCGACGTAGCCGTGGTGATCGGCCCCGAGCACGTAGACGAGATGGTCGAAGCCCTTCGCGTACTTCCGCCGCACGTAGGCAGCGTCGGCCGCGAAGTAGGTCGGCGTGCCGTCAGAGCGCCGAAGGACGCGGTCCTTCTCGTCGCCGTGGGCCGACGTCCTTGCCCACAGGGCGCCGTCCTCCTCGTAGGTCTCGAGGAGCGCGATCGCCTCGGGCACCTCGGACTCGACGACGCTTTGGCGCTCGAACGTGTCGAAGCTGATCCGAAACCGCTCGAGCGCAGCCTCGATCAGGCCGAGCATGACCGGGACGGGATCGCCGTCGATCTTCGCGAGCTCGACGATGTAGTCGCCGTGATAGCCGTCCTCGGGTGGCTCTTCGCCGCGGCGGACGGCAGCGACCGACGCGCGGAAGCGGTCCATCTGGCCGCCGGCATCGTTGTAGTAGTACTCGCGCTCGACCGCGTGACCGGCGAAGGCCAGCAGCCGTGCTACGCAGTCGCCATAGGCCCCGTTGCGTGCTGCGGCGACGGTCATCGGGCCGGTCGGGTTGGCCGAAACCATCTCGACCTGAACCCGCTCCGGGAGGTCCGCCGAGCCACCGCCGAACTGGTCCCCCGCTTCCAGAACCGTGCCGAGACTGCGCACGAACCAGACATCGTCGAGATCGAGGTTGACGAAGCCGGGTGGTGCCACCGAGGCACGCGCGATTCCGTCGACACGGGCGGCGGCAAGCGCAAGCTCGTGTGCGACGTCGATCGGCTTGCGTCCCGCCTTCCCTGCGATCCGCATGGCGGCGTTGGTGGCGTAGTCGCCGTGCGTCGAATCGCCCGGCCGCTCGAGCGTGACGGGCGCTCCGGCCGCATCGGCCAATGCCTGAGTGAGGTGCTGGATTGGATCGGTCAACGCGGCCGCCGTTCGGCTGCGCCGGCGTAGTCGCGCCCGTGAGACATTCGGTGTTCGTGTCGCCGGCTGATGACCCGTTCCCCTCCGTCGTGCTCGTTGGTGCCCCGGTGCGCCGTCTCGATCGCGTCGAAGACTGCGCCCGCAAGGTAGAGGAAGAGTGCCACGCGCGCCCGGTCGAGGCGCGCGGTGCCGTTCAGGCGGGCGGCATGGCGGACCGGCCACCGTGGCCGCCGTCGCCCGTGTGCCCACTTTCATCGTCGGAGCCGTCGCCGCCGTCGGTAGGGCTGGAGGTGGTCGTCGGCCCCGAGTTGCCGGATTCCGAGCTATCGCTCTCGGTGCTCTCGCGAGATCGCAACGCCCCCGAGACGCCCGACCTTCCTCCCGTTTCGGCGAGCTCTTTCGGCTCCTGCTCACGGTGCCCGCCCGTCCCTGACCCAGAGCCGGACGACCGCGGTGGCGCGACTCCCTCGTCGCTCGCCACTTGCTGCTCCTGACCGCCTCCCGAGAAGCTCGCCGACGAGTGCCCGGTGCGACTTTCCGGTTCCTTGCCCGTTTCGAGCTCGTGGCCGGTGCGGGCCGCAGACTCCACTTCACTCGATGTGCCGCTGCGGGTGTGCGCCATTTCCTGCCGCGATCCGCCCGACGGTGCCGACGAGTCATCGCCGCCCGCGGCCGGGTGCCCCTCATGGCGGCCGTGGCTGCTCACAGACGACGCCGCTGCCCCGGTCGGCGCAGGGAGCGCCACGAGCTCGTCGCGTTGCGTGCTCGCGACGGCCACGATCTGCGCCACCTGCGAACCCCGTGCGGGCGTCCGATCGCGCGCTACGCGGTGCTCGACACCGGTAACCGCGATCGAGCCCGCCGCCACCGCGGCAGCGACTCCGGCTGCGGCCTTCGTCGCCGCCGAGCCACCCGCGAGCTTGGCGAGCAGGCCGACGCCGACGATGCCGGATGTCGCGCCGCCGCTTGCCCCGACGCCGGTGAGCGCCGGGAGAGCCTGGGCGATGCCCTCGCGGACCGCGAGGGGCACCGCCAGGGCGCCACCCGCGAGCGGCTTGAGGCTGACGCGCAGGCTCCTTCGGGCTCGGAACAGGAGCGACTCGACCGAGGCGACCGAGATCCCGAGCGCCGCGCCGACCTCGGTGTAGTGGAGCCCGTAGAGATCTCGCAACACGACGGCCTCGCGCTGCTTCTGCGGCAGCGTCGCGATCGCCTGCTGAAGGTCGGCCACGAGCGCCTGGCGCTCGAGCTCGGACTCGGGGCCGTCCGAGTGCCCGAGGTCGGCGTCGAGGAGCGGCAGCGGCTCCCGCATGCGTGCCTGGGCGCGGGCGGTGCACTCGTTGCGCGCGATCGTGGCGAGCCAGGCTGCGGGCTCGCGGACCTGGTTCCCGCCGAGGAGCGACTTGTATGCAGCGATGAACGTCGATTGGGTCGCGTCGTCGGCGTCGTCCGGGTCGCGCAACAGCGCACGACAGAGGCCGTAGATCATCCGTGCATGCTCCTCGAACAGCTCGTGAGTGAACGCGGCAGCGACTCGCACCTGCGGGTCGCTGCCACCACGGATCGGATCAACTGCCACGGGGGGCATTCCTCCTAGTTCGTCTGTCCGCCGCCGCCACCACTATTACCGCCGCCATGGTGATCGCCGCCATCGCTGTGGCCACTCCCGCCATCGCCGGCATTGTCGTCACTCTTCTCGATCTCCTTCAGCTTCAGCGCGTCGCCGACCTTGACACACTCCATCTTGACGGAGTCACCGGCCGCGAACTGCGGAAGCGACCCAGCCGTGATCGTGCACGTGACGGGCGTGCCGCCACCGGTGGGTGTCACCGTGAGAGCGGTCGACGCCGGCACGAGCGCGGCGGCGATCATGCCTCTCATTTCGACCACAGACGAGTCGTGGCGCTGGCCCGAGTGGCCTCCACCGTCGGCATGGTCGTCCTCGCTCTTCGCAACGTGCAGCGTCCACACGCCCGGGTCACCGACGAGATCACACTCGAGCTCTACCAGGTCGCCGAGGGCAACGGTCAGCGTTACGCCGATGGGGATGACACAGGTGACCGGAACACCGCGCGCCGTGACGGTGATCGAGCCGGCGACAGTTGCAGTTGCCACGGTCAACGCGGTGACGCTGCCGCGGACCTCCGTCTCGCCGCCGACACCGGCGTGATGCTGCGAAGCGTCGGCCGTCACGACGACGGCGCCCGCCCCGAGGGAGCCGTTGTCGTCGATCTCGACCTCGACCTTCACATCGTCGCCAACGGCGGGGCCAGATTTCGCCGACGACAGCGCGCGCCGGCTCGAGGACCCTTCCAGCGTAACGCGCAGCAGGCTTCCGCCGGCGCTGATCACTGCCTGCTGCCGGGCCAGCCGGACAACCGTTCCCCGCACGACTGCCTTGTGGGCGCGGCCCTTGACCGAGACGCTCACGGCAACCGGAAGCTGTCCGGCGACGCTCGTGGTGCGAGCGAGCACGGTGCGGGCGATGCCGACCCGAGCGAAGGCGGCGGGTGCGACGAGCATCTGCACCTTGCCGCCCGGGCGGGCGACGACCAGTGCGTGGTGCGCGCGGTCCTTCGCAATCACCGTGCCGCGAAGCGTCCCGGTGGCAGCGGGTGCGGCCGCTGCCACCGGGACGAGAACGGCCATGGCCACGCCGAGCACTCCGAGGAGTGAAAATCGCTTCATGGAGTGGAGTCCTTTCGGGGGTGGGAGATCGGGCTCTCACCTACGAAGAGCACATCGGCAGGAAAAACTTGCGGCTCAACCCGAAGATCACCCTTCCCGGTAGGCGTCGACGAGGCGCGATGGGCGGCACCTGACGCGCTAGTCGGTCCGGGCCTGCGGAGCAAAGCGCGCCTCGAGTCGGCGGATCTCGTCCTTCGAGCCGACCGCGATGAGAACGTCGCCGCCGTCGAGCACTTCGTCCGGGCCCGGGGTGGCGACGAACGCACCCGTGCCGCGGCGGATCGCGACGATCATCGCCCCTGTCTCATCCCGGATATGGAGGTCGCGGAGCGCCCGGCCCGCGGCGAAGCAGCTCGAGTCCACGGTGATCTCTTCGAAACGCAGCTCGTCTCCCGCCGCGGTGGAAACGATGTCGAGGTAGTCGGCCACCTGTGGCTTCAGCACCACATTTGCGATCCGTAGCCCTGCCGAGGAGTAGGGCTGGACGACGCGGTCGGCACCGGCGAGGTGCAGCTTGCGGGCCGCCGATTCGTCGGAGGCGCGTGCGACGATGAGCATGTCCGGTCTGGATGCGCGCGCTGACAGCGTGATGAACAGGTTCTTGACGTCGGAATCGGCCGAGGCGACGAGCGCGCGAGCGTGCGCGAGACCTGCCGCCTCGAGCTGGGCATCCTCGGTGCCGTCGCCGTGGATGACATGGGCTCCGCTCTCGGCCGCAGCCCGAATCGAGTCGGCGTTGACGTCGATGACGATGTACTCGCTGCCCGCGTGCTCGAACTCGACGGCGACGCTGCGCCCAACGCGACCGAAGCCGCAAATAATTGTGTGGCCGCGCAACTGGCTGATGGCCCTTCGCCTCCGTCCCTGTCCGAAGTACTCACCCACGACCCCGCGGGTGATCAGCTCGACGACTGCGCCTGCAAGGTAGAGGAAGATTGCCACGCCCGAGAGGAGGAGGACGACGGTGAACAGCTCCGCGGCTGCTCCCTCGGGGCGGGAGTCGAGGCCGGTCAAGGTCGTCGAGACGACGGAGCGGTAGAACGCCGACGACCACCCCTCGTCGGTGAGCAGCACGAATCCGACGGTGCCGACCGCGAGCACGATGACGAACGCGACCTGCGCGAAGAAGAAGCGCCTGAAGCTGAAACGCTCCACGAAGGAATCGTAGGCCGCGCCGCGATCGGCGGTCGCGGGCGTGTCCGGCCGCGCTATTCGGTGATCGTCGAGAGGGCGCCGGCTGCAGAGGTTGCGACACCGACTCCGTCGCGCACGAGCGCCGCCTGAACCTCTTCGCGCGCCTTGTAGATCCGCCACTTGACGGTAGCGAGCGTGATCTCGAGCGAGTCGGCGATCTCCGTGTACGAGAGGCCGACGATGTCTCGGAGCAACAGCGCCATCTTGAGGTCGACGTTGAGCGCCTCCACGGCACGCCAGAGCGCGTCGATGGTCTCGGCCCGCTCGAACGGGGCATCGAGCGACTCGAGCGGCGCGATGTCGTCGATGTTGACGACGCTCCGCGGACGGCGCTCGAGCGAGCGGAGCTCGTCGAGCACCCGGTTCTTCGTCACCTGGAACAGCCACGTCGTGAACCGCGACCGGAGCGAGAACCCCGGCAGGCCCTGGTAGACCCGGAGGAAGACCTCTTGCGTCAGATCCTCGGCCAGCGCCCGGTCACCGACGAGGCGCAGAACGTAGTTGTAGATCGGCCGCTCGTACGCACGAACGATGATCGAGAACGCCCGCTCGTCGCCGCGTTGGGCTTTCCGGAGGATCCCGAGATCAGGCTGTTCGAGGGCCAATGCGCGGCAAGCGTACAGCCGATCTCGGCTTACACACCAACAATTTACGACTTACTGAAATGTCAGCGATTCTCGTTGTCTGCGGTGGCGACGAGGCTCCGGCCGGTCATCGCCGCGGGAATGGCGATTCCAAGCAGTTCCAGGGCCGTTGGGGCGAGGTCTGCGAGGCTCCCACCGGCACGGAGCTCGAGACCGGGCGCCGTCACGACGAGTGGGACGGGATTTGTCGTATGCGCCGTGTGGGGGCTCACACCGTCCGGTTCGAGCATCTGCTCGGCGTTGCCGTGGTCGGCCGTGATGAGGCACACGCCGCCGAGCGCGGTCGTAGCGCGGACAACCTCGCCGAGCGCTCCGTCGGCCGCTTCGACCGCTCGGACGACCGCGGGGATCACGCCCGTATGACCGACCATGTCCGGATTGGCGAAGTTGACGACACAGAACCCGTACCCGTCGCCGAGCACGCCGACGACCTTGGCGGCGATGCCGACGGCGGACATCTCGGGCTTGAGATCGTAGCTCGGCACGTCGCGTGGCGAGGGCACGAGCACGCGCGTCTCGCCATCCCACTCCCTCTCCTCACCGCCGTTGAAGAAGTAGGTGACGTGGGCGTACTTCTCGGTCTCCGCCGCGTGGAGCTGCCGGATGCCGGCGCCGCTCAACACCTCGGCCAGCGTCTCGCCGACATCCTGCTCCGGAAACGCGACCGGGGTCGCAATGTCTTCCGCGTAGCGGGTCATCGTCGTCAGATCGACACCACGCTCGAGCAGGCGACGGGACAGCTGGCGGCCGCGATCGGGCCGGAAGTTGAAGAAGATGGCCGTGTCGCGGGCGGGCTCGAGCCGTGGGCAGGCCGGGAACACGGTCGCCTCGATGAACTCGTCGGTGATCCCCCGCTCGTAGCTCGCCGAGACGGCGGCGACCGGGCGGGTGGCGATTTCGCCTTTGCCGTCGAGAATCGCTCCGACCGCGCTGCCCGTCCGCTCCGCCCGGTTGTCGCGGTCCATCGCGTAGTAGCGCCCGACGATGGTGGCGATTTTGGCCACCGGCAGCCGAGCGATGTCTTCCGCAGCGGCGTGTGGCGAGACGTCGCGGCCGTCGGTGAATGCGTCGATCCACGTCCGGTCGGCCATCCCTTGCCGCTCTGCGAGCTCGAGGAGCGCCAGCAGGTGGTCGATGTGAGAGTGGACGCCGCCGCGCGACACGAGGCCGAGCAGGTGCACATTGCCGCCGCGCTGCTTCGCCCGCTCGAACGCGCCGACGAGGGCGGCGTTGTCGAAGATCGCGCCATCCCGGACGGCGAGGTTGACGCGCATCAGATCCTGGAACAGGACCCGGCCGGACCCGATCGTGAGGTGGCCCACCTCGGAGTTGCCCATCTGCCCCGGCGGCAGTCCGACCGCCTCGCCCGATGCGGCGAGAGTCGTGTGCGGGCACGCCGCCCAGAGATCTGCGAACACGGGCGTCGAGGCCAGCTCGACAGCGTTCCCGGGGCCGGCGGGGGCGAGCCCCCAGCCGTCGAGGATGACGAGCGTTACGAGAGGGAAGCGGCGATCTGACACAGGCTCGAGAAGGAAGCAGGGTCGAGCGACGCACCGCCGACGAGGGCCCCGTCGATATCGGGCCGGCCGAGCAGCTCGGCCGCGTTCTCCGGCTTGACGGAGCCGCCGTAGAGGACACGCGTATCGTGGAGGGACTTGATCAGCGCGTGGGCCTCCTGGGCCATCTCCGGGGTGGCGGTCTTGCCGGTGCCGATTGCCCAGACAGGCTCGTATGCGATCACGAGCGACTCGTGCACAGGGATCGCGGCGACCTGGCGACGCAAGACGGCCTCGGTCTCGTCGGCCTCGCGCTCCTCCTCGGTCTCACCGACGCAGGCGATCACGCCGAGGCCGGCCGCGAGTGCAGCCTCGGCCCGCAGCCTCACGGTCTCATCGGTCTCGCCGAAGTAGAGCCGGCGCTCCGAGTGCCCGACGAGCGAGCCCTGGACGCCGAGTTCGACGAGCATGCGGGCCGAGATCTCGCCGGTAAAGGCGCCCTCGTCGGCCCAGTGGACGCTCTGGGCATAGATCGGCCACTCCTCGCCCACTGCCACCTCGAGGGACACGTACGGCGGGCACAGCACCACGTCGACGCCGTCGGGTGCCGTGAAACCGTCGAAGAACGCGAGCGTTTCGGTTAGGCCCTTGAACATCTTCCAGTTGCCGGCGATCAGCTTCGTCATCTCACCTCTCCGGAATCGCAGCGACGCCGGGGAGCTCCCGGCCTTCGAGCAGCTCGAGCGACGCACCGCCGCCCGTCGAGACCCACGAGACGCTGTCGGCGAGACCGAGCTCCTGGATCGCGCGGACGGAGTCTCCCCCGCCGACGACCGAGTACGCGTCGGCGGCGGCAACGGCCTCGGCGATCGCGCGCGTGCCGGCGGCGAACCGGCTCCACTCGAACACGCCCATCGGGCCGTTCCAGAAGATGGTCTTCGCGTCTCTCACGATGGTGCCGAACGCGTCCGCCGTGGCCGGTCCGATGTCGAGGCCGAGCCAGCCGTCCGGGATCGCATCGACCGTCGCGGCGTGCGCGTCGGCATCCTCGGCGAACTCGGCTGCGGCGACAACGTCGACGGGGAGCTCGACCGGGAACGAGAGCGGGTTGTGGACGCGCACCTGCTCGGCCATCTTGCCGCCGATCAGCACCCGATCGGCCCGACCGCCGAGGTGCTCGAGCACGGCGAGCTTGTCGTCGACCTTGGCGCCGCCTGCGATCAGTACGAAGGGGTGCCGGACGTCTCCGAGCAGGCGTCCGAGGTGGTCGAGCTCCGCGAGCAGCAGCAGGCCTGCGTAGGCAGGCAGAAGATGCGCCACGGCCTCGGTCGAGCTGTGCGCGCGGTGCGCCGAGCCGAACGCATCGTTCACGTAGAGGTCGTTGCCGTCGGCGAGCTCACGGGCGTAGCTCTCGTCGTTCTTCGTCTCGCCCGGGTTGAAGCGCGTGTTCTCGAGCACCTGCAGCCGCGCGTCCGGCACGAGCTCGCGCAGGCGCTGTTCGACCGGCGCCATCGTGCATTTCGCGCGTTCCTCCTCTGTCTTCGGCCGCCCCAGGTGCGAGCAGACCGTGACGGTTCGGGCGCCGCGGTCGAGCAGGAGCTGGAGCGTCGGAACCGCGGCCCTGATGCGCGTGTCGTCTGCGATCTCGCCGCCGTCGAGCGGGACGTTGAGATCGGCACGCACGAGGACGCGCTTGCCCTCGACGTCGGCCGTCTCGACGGAGCGCGGCAGCCTCATGTGGATGGTTGGTCGGTGATTGGGGTGCGTGTCGGGGAGGGCATGCACCAAGCAGCGTGTTCGGCTCGATCTGCAGTAAGGCTGGTTGCCTTGGTGTTGATCGAGCCGGACGCGATGCGCCGCGTGCAGGCCCCCATCCGCGCGTGCACCAATTGCCGATCAACCATCCTTAGACGAGCTTGCCCATGAGGTCGACGAGCCGGCAGCTGTAGCCCCACTCGTTGTCGTACCACCCGAACACCTTGACGCTGCGCCCGTGAACCATCGTCAGCGCCGCGTCGTAGATGCACGAGTACGGCGAGCCCTGGATGTCGGTCGAGACGATCGGATCGGGCTGGTACTGGAGAATCCCGGCGAGCGGCCCGGCCGCAGCGGCCCGGTAGGCGGCGTCGATCTCCTCCGCCGAGAGGTCGCGGCCCACGGTGACGACGAGGTCGGTGATCGAGCCCGTCGGTACGGGCGCGCGCACCGAGACGCCGTCGATCTTGCCCTTGAGGTGAGGCAGCACGAGGCCGATCGCCTTGGCGGCGCCGGTCGAGGTGGGAATCAGGTTGATCGCCGCCGCGCGGGCCCGCCGGAGGTCCTTATGCGGCAGGTCGAGGATGCTCTGGTCGTTCGTGTACGCGTGAATCGTGGTCATGAAGCCCGACTCGACGCCCGCCAGATCGTCGAGCACCTTCACGAGCGGCGCCACGCAGTTGGTGGTGCAAGAGGCGTTCGAGACGATGTGATGCTGAGCGGCGTCGTAGCCGCTGTCGTTGACACCGAGCACGACCGTGAAATCGGGGTCGGTCGCGGGCGCGGAGATGACGACCTTCTTCGCACCGGCGTCGAGGTGCTTCTGCGCGCCCTCACGGCTAGTGAAAAAGCCCGTCGACTCGAGCACGACGTCAACGCCGAGGTCGCCCCACGGCAGTGTCGCCGGATCGCGCTCGGAGAGCATCTTCATCTGCTCGCCGCCTGCGTTGATCACTCCGTCACCGAGCGAGACCTCGCCCGGGAACGGACCGAGGGTCGAGTCGTACTTCAGCAGATGTGCCATCGTCGCGGCATCACCAAGGTCGTTGACCGCGACGATCTCCACGTCTGCGCCGAGCGACTGCTGCGCGCGGAAGAAGTTCCGCCCGATGCGCCCGAACCCGTTGATGCCAACACGAACCGCCATCATCCCTCGCTCTCGTCGAAAAAGGTGTTTGTGAGGCGAGTCTAGCCCCGCCCCGACCACGGTTACGGACCTACCTTCCCGACGGGAGTTGAGGAATGGCGGCGCGACCCTCATACTCGTCGTCGTGGGCTCGCGCTCCCGGGCGGTGAATCCAGACCCCGTTCGCCGTCTGGTCTCGGAGCGCGCACAGTGGGGGAGGAGGTCGTCCTCGGAGCTCCTCCCCCAGCCCACTTCTTTCTGAGGGCTCGAATCCGCTAGCGCGGATCCATGGCCCTCAACGAAGATCCCTGAAGGTGGAACCTACGGTTCCCGGGGAACCTCCCTTCTCGTGAGGGACGGGACGTGGCGGCACCGTGCACGGTGACAGGCACCAGCCCGTCATCCGGGTTTCGTCCACCTCCCCCAGCCCAGTTCCTTCTTGGGCCTCGAATCGACTAGGCCGATCCATGGGCCTCAACGAAGATCCCTGAAGGTGGAACCTACGGTTCCCGGGGAACCTCCCTCTCTTGTGAGGGACGGTCGGTCGCGGCAACCGGGCACGGTGACAGCCGCCGGCTCGTCATCCGGGTTTCTTCGGTGTCACCGCTCGCCCTGTTCGACGACCTTGGCCAGCCGGCGTTGCATGCTCGCCTTCGTCGTTGTCGGGCTCGCTCGCTCGGCGAGCTCGCGGAGGGACATGGTCGGATGGCGAAGACGCAGGCGGGCTGCCTCTTGCAACGGGCCGGGTAAGGACTCCAGGGCACCGGACGCTCGCAGCCCGCGTGCCGCATCGAGCTGGCGCTGCGCGGCATGGGCCGTGCGCACGAGGTTCGCGTGGTCGGCGTTGGCGAGGCGGTTCGCCTCAGACCGCATCTCCGCGATGACGCTCCGCTCCTCGAGCCCGAGCACCGCGTCGACGACTCCGGCGGCAAGCAGGTAGCCCTCGATCTCCTCCCACCCCTTGGCGTAGGCGCGCGCGTACGCATCGCGTTCGCTGACGCGCAGCCGCACTTCCTCGGCCGAGGCGACGCTGCGCACGAACGACGCACCGGCCGGAGTGGGCGTGCGCACCTCGAGGTGCGGCGACCGCGGCCCGGAGAGCGAGCCGCCGCCGAGGAATGCCCCTCGCAGGTACGCGCCGCGGCAACACGAGCGGGCCACCACCCGCCCCGGTGGCCGGTCGAGCGGGAGGTGGTGGTCACCGAGCACCCCCGCCTCGGCGAGCACCCCGAGCGCGGTATCCGTGCCGTCGAGGTGCAGCTGATACCGGGTCGCGCGACCGAACGACTGGGCCGTGTACGTACGAATCTCCGCCGGCAGACGGAGCTCGGCGAGCAGTGCGAAGGCGCGACGCACAGCCGCGGATGATGCGAGATCGAGGTGGAACGAGACGTTTCCGCGGCCACGGAGATGCACGGCGCCCGCCGTGTGGAAGAGCGCCGAGATCTCGGCGAGCCGATCGCAGCGCCTTGTCGGCGCGATGGCGGCCAGCTCGGCCCTGACGTCATCGACGAGCGACGAGGCGCTCACAGGTGCATGCCCTCGACCGCGAGCAGCCTCCGCTTCAGCCCAGGGCCGGCGGCGCCGTAGCCACCGATGCCGTTGGCCGCGACGACCCGGTGGCACGGGATGATGAGGGGGTAGCGGTTGTCGGCACAGAACGAGCCGGCGGCGCGCGCGGCGCCCGGTCGGCCTGCGAGCGCCGCCAGGTCCCCGTAGGAGACGACCTCGCCCCACGGGATCGCCCGGGCCGCGGCCGCGAGCTCGTGTTGCAGTGGCGTCGCCCAGTCCAGCTCGAGTGGGATATCCGCGTACGAGGTGGGAACCCCCGCGAGGTGCGCCGCGAACCGCCGGCACAGCTCCGGCACGAAGTCGGCGCGATCGCGTGCCCGCTTGCCGGGTAGCGTTCGCGCTGGGCGTCCCGCTCCCCCATCGGGGGAAGGCGGAGGTGGCGCGGGAGGTTGCGCTGGTCCCGCGTCGGGCTCGTGCAGCAGGCTCTCGGACGCCAGCTCGTGCTGGATCACGATTCCGTCGCGCACCCACACCTCGCCGATGCCCCAGCCAGGCACGTCGTAGGGGTGTCGCGTCACGCGCACACGATCGAGAATACAATCGCCGCTGTGAGCGCCCCCGGCATCTTCCGTCCGCCCGCCGCCGTCAACGAGCCGATCAAGAGCTACGCCCCGGGCTCGCCCGAGCGTGCGGAGCTGCAGGCGAGGCTTGCGGCGATGTCCGCAGAGCGCGTCCACATCCCGATGGTGATCGGCGGCGAGCGTGTCGAAACGGGCACGACATTCGAGGCTGTGATGCCGCACAAGCGCTCGCACGTGCTCGCCGACGTCGAGAAGGGCGGCGCGGCCGAGGTCGAGCGCGCCGTCGCTGCGGCCCGCGCTGCGCACCCCACCTGGTCACGAACCCCATGGCACGAGCGGGTCGCCGTGTTCCTTCGCGCCGGCCGAGCTCATCGCCGGACCGTGGCGGTCGGCAATCAACGCGGCGACGATGCTCAACCAGTCGAAGACGGCGTATCAGGCCGAGATCGACGCGGCTTGCGAGTCGATCGACTTCCTTCGCTACAACGCCGAGTACCTCGTCCGCATCTACGAGGAGCAGCCGGTCTCGTCGCAGGGCGTCTGGAACCGGATGGAGTACCGCGCCCTCGAAGGCTTCGTCTTCGCGATCAGCCCGTTCAACTTTACGGCGATCGGCGCCAACCTGACCACGTCGCCCGCGATGATGGGCAACACGGTCGTCTGGAAGCCTGCCTCGACCCAGGCCCTCTCGGCCTGGATCACGATGCGCATTCTCGAGGAGGCAGGGCTGCCGCCCGGCGTGATCAACCTCGTCTTCGGCCCCGGCGCCGAGATGGGCGCAGCCGCCCTCGCGAGCCCCGAGCTGGCCGGCGTTCACTTCACCGGCTCGACCAGGGTCTTCCACTCGATCTGGAACACGATCGGCAACGACATCGGCCGCTACCGCAACTACCCGCGCATCGTCGGCGAGACGGGCGGCAAGGACTTCATCCTCGCCCACCCGTCGGCTGATCCGAGCGCGGTTGCCGCAGCCATAGTCCGCGGCTCGTTCGAATACCAGGGCCAGAAGTGCTCGGCGTCGTCCCGTCTCTACATCCCGTCGAACATCTGGGGTGAGGTTCGCGAGACGCTCGTCAGCGAGGTCGGCAGCATCGGCGTCGGTGACGTGAGCGACTTCACGAACTTCATGGGCGCCGTGATCGATCAATCCTCGTTCAACACCCAGCGCGACGCGATCGCCGAGGCGAGGGACGCCGGAGCCGACATCGTCGTTGGAGGTGGCGTCGACGACAGCGAGGGCTGGTTCGTCGAGCCGACCGTGGTCGAGACGACGGACCCGGACTTCAGGCTGCTGCGCGACGAGCTGTTCGGGCCGGTCGTGACGGCGTTCGTCTACGACGAGTCGAAGTGGCGCGAGACGCTCGACCTGGTCGACTCGACGAGCGCCTATGCGCTCACCGGCGCCGTGTTCTCCGGTGAGCGTTACGCGATCGACGAGGCACATGAGGCGCTTCGGTACGCTGCCGGCAACTTCTACGTGAACGACAAGCCGACGGGTGCCGTCGTCGGCCAGCAGCCCTTCGGCGGCGCCCGCGCCTCGGGCACGAACGACAAGGCAGGCTCGATGTGGAACCTCATCCGCTGGGTCAGCCCGCGGACGATCAAGGAGACGCTCGTGCCCCCGACGGACTACCGCTACCCGTTCCTCCAGCCGGACGAATGATCCAGCGGGCGCCCGGCCTCGCCCTTGCGGGAGGCGGGGTTGCCGTGTCGCTCGGAGCCCATCAGGCGCTCCCCGCACTTCCACCACTCGTCCTCTGCGTCGCTCTCGGCATCCTGCTCGCGAATCTCGCGCACGTGCCCGCAGCTGCAGCTCCGGGCCTCAAGACGGCGGCCGGCCCGGTGCTCAAGCTCGGTGTCGTCCTGCTCGGTCTCGACCTCGTGTTCCCGGAGATCCTCGCGCTCGGCTTCAGGGCGCTCCTCGTCGTCGTGGCGGTCGTTGCCGTCACGTTCTTCGGCACGCGCTGGGCGGGTCGGCGGCTCGGTATCTCAGATGATCTCTCCCTGCTCGTCGCGACCGGCTTTTCGATCTGCGGCGTCTCGGCGATCGCGGCAGCCAACGGCGTCATCGACGCCGACGAGGACGAGGTCGCGTTCTCCGTTGCGCTCGTGACGCTCTGCGGAACGCTGGCGATCGTCGTGCTGCCTCCGCTCCGTGGCCCGCTCGGCCTCGACCACGAGCAGTTCGGAGCCTGGGTCGGGGCGAGCGTTCACGACGTGGCGCAGGTCGTCGCCACGTCGTCGACGGCCGGGAGCATTGCGCTCGCGACAGCGATCGTCGTCAAGCTCACGCGCGTGATGATGCTGGCACCGCTGATCGCGGGCATCGCCGTCCGGCACCGCCGCACTGACAGGACCACGGCCGATGCTCTCGCGGCCGACCGCCCACCCGTCGTGCCGACCTTCATCATCGCCTTCGTCGCGATGGTGGCACTCGCGAGCCTCGGCGTCATTCCCGACCGCGTCGTTCTGAGGATCGACGACCTCCGCACCGTTCTGTTGGGGATGGCGCTGTTCGCGCTCGGCTCACGGGTCAACGTCGCCCGGCTGCGTCAGATCGGGGCACGGCCACTCGTGCTCGGGCTCTCCTCCTGGCTGCTCATCGCCGTCGTGGCATACGCAGGCGTACGTCTCGCCTGGGCCTAGAGAGGTCCGTCAGCGTCGCAGGAGCGGCAGCACCCGGTCGCAGATGAGCCGCACCCCGTCGCGCGTCGTCCGGCCCTGCGGTGTCCCAAGCTCGACGCGGTCGGCTCCCGCCTCCCAGAGGCCGAGTACCTGGGCGGCCACCTCCTCGGGCGTTCCCGCAATCGTGAAGCGCTCGAGCGGAGGCTCGGCACCCGGACGCAGCTCGAGCGTCGGATCGAGCTTCGCCACCACGTCGAGGTACGGCGCGACCGCAGCCCGTACCCGCTCGCGCGCCCATCCCCCGTCCTCGTCGACGACCGTCACGCAGCCCACGACGATGCGGATGTCCGGCGCATCGGCCCAGCTGCGGACGAGCGGCACGAGCTCCGGGTTCGCGGAGCCGCCGATCTTGAGCTCGTCGGCCACCGTGCCTGCCCAGGCCGCCGTCCGCTCGCCCCACGTGCCGATGAGGAGCGGCACGGCCGGCCGCTCGCGCTCGTAGGCAAGCGCCGTGCCGGGAGCGAGCGTGAACCGCTCCCCCGCTACGCCTGCCGTGTCGCCCGCGAGCAGCTTGTTCACGATCTCGACCGCCTCGCGCATCGCCACGAGCGGCCGCCCCTCCTCGAGCCCCAGCCGGTCGAGCCAGGCACCTTTCACGAGTCCGAGATATGCGCGACCGTTCGACGCGATGTCGAGCATGGCCGTCTGCCCGGCGATCTCGTACGGGTGCAGCGTGAACGGATTCAGCGCAGCGGGACCGAGCCTGACGCGCTCGGTGACACGGGCCATCAGCAGTAGCGGGCCGATCGCCGGTTGGTAGAGCAGATCGTGGAAGACGGAGACGACGTCAATGCCGGCCGCCTCCGCCTCGCGCGCGATCGCCTCGTAGTCGGCGGGTAACTGATCGCCGAGCAGCCCGAGGCCGATCTCGCGCGCTATGTGAGCTCCTCCGTCACGAGCGAGCGCTCACCGAGCCGCTCGATCCGCATCACGAGCCCTTCCTCCGGGTCAGGGCAGCAGACGAGGTTGTCCTGTTCGAGCCAGTCCTCGTCGGGGAGCCGGCGCATCTTGGCGGGGAGCAGCGGCAGCACCGCCTGGATTGCGAAGAGGCAGAAGTGCTTGCCGTAGGGGATCCGAACGCGGCTCGACTCCGTCACCTCGAAGTAGTCGCCGACCACGAGCCCGCACACGGAGCGGCCCTCGATTCGCTCCACGGTCACGCGCAGGTCGTACAGCTGCATCTCGGTCATGCTGTCTTCTACCGCACGGGCTACGGTGAGTGCGTGCGGACCGTCCTCGACGCCGTCGCGGCATTCTGGGACTACCTTGCGTCGGTGCGTCCGTTGCCGCTCGCAATCGCGATCGGCTGCCATGTCGTGAAGACGATATGTACGAGCCGGGCATGGCGAAACGTGCTCGCAGCGGCATATCCCGAAGCGCGTGTCCGCTGGTTCTCGATCTGGGCCGCGTACGTCGCGGGGGTCGGTGTCAATGCGATCTTTCCTGCCCGCGCCGGCGACGTCGTTCGCCTCGGCATGGCCCACCGGGCCGTCAAGGGGGCGACGTACACGACGCTCGTCAGCTCGAGCCTGGTGCTGGCGATCGTCGATGCGGTGTGCGCCGTTGCACTCTTCGTCTGGGCGCTGACGCAGGGCGTGTTCCCGAGCTTCGGCGCCCTCCCGTCGCTGCCGAGCTTCGACTTCGCCTGGTTCCTCGACCACCCTCAGGTGTCGCAGGTGCTCCTCGTCATCGCAGTCTTCGGGCTCATCGCTCTCGCGATCTGGATTCGAGCCAATGTGGCGGAGTTCCGTGAGCACGTCGGACAGGCATTCACCGTCGTCCACAGCCCGGCCCGCTGGCTCCGCACGGTAGTTGCCTGGCAGCTAGCGGAGTGGGCTCTTCGCCTCACGACGATCTGGTTCATGCTGGCGGCGTTCGGGATCGACCAGTCGCTCCGCAACGTCCTGCTCGTCCAGGTTTCACAGAGCCTCGCCACCCTCGTGCCCGTCAGCCCGGGTGGCGTCGGGACGGAGCAGGCGTTCCTCGTCTACACCCTGCGCGGCCAGGCACCCCGGTCGGCGCTGCTCGCCTTCAGCGTCGGGATGAAGCTGACCCTGACGGCCGTCAACGTCGTCCTCGGCTTCACAGCGATCCTGCTCACGTTCCGCACGTTCCGCTTCCGCAAAGCCACAGCCGACGCAGGGCAACCCATCCCGTAGCGCCGTCAGGCGGTCGCGGGCCCACCGGTTCGGTGCAGCTGACCGAACACCGAGCGCGCCGTCTTCGCCGGCAACCCGGGGACCGCCTCGAGATCCTCCTGCGAGGCGGCCAGGAACCGGTCTGCCGAGCCGAAGTGCTGCAGGATGGCGCGGCGCCGCGCCGGGCCGATTCCGTCGAGCGTGTCGAAGATCGACTCGAACGCCCGCGTGTCGCGCTTCTGACGGTGGAACGTGATTGCGAAGCGGTGCGCCTCGTCGCGGATCCGCTGGAGCAGCTGCAGCCCCGGATCGTGGCGGTCGAGCAGGATCGGGTGCGAGCGCCCCGGCACGAAGACCTCCTCCTCCCGCTTCGCAAGCGCGATCACTGCCACGCGCGGCAGACCGGCCGTCGCCTGCATCGCCTCGAGCGCGGCCGCCAGCTGACCCTTGCCGCCGTCGATCACGACGAGGTTCGGGACGGCGGCGAAGCTCTCGTCGTAGCGGCCGGCCGCTCCTGCGTCCCGCAGCCGCGCGAAGCGTCGCGCGATCACCTGGCCCATCGAGGCGAAGTCGTCCTGCCCGTCGAGCCCCTTGACCGTGAACGATCGGTAGTGCGCCTTCTTCGGCTGGGCATCGACGAACACCGTCATCGACGCGACGATGTCGCGCCCCTGCAGGTTCGAGATGTCGAAGCACTCGACGCGCACGGGCAGGCTCTCGAGGTTGAGCGACTCCCGCAGGCTCTCGAGCGCCTCGATCCGCCGCAGCCGCTTCTGCTCGGCGGCGGTCGCCTCATGGGTCAGCGCCAGCTCGGCGTTCTCGGCGGCGAGCTCGGCGAGGCGCTTCTTCTCGCCCCGTGCCGGTGCCCGCACCACGACGGCCGATCCACGGAGCTCCGAGAGGAAGCCCGCGAGCCCCTGGGTGTCCGTCAAGTCCGAGGGCACGATCAGCTGGGGCGGCACGCTCGGCGCGGCGGTGTAGTACTCGAGGCAAAACCCCTCGAGAATCGTCTGCCGATCCTGGCCTTCGACGTTCTCGAGGTGGAAGGCGTAGCGGTCGATCAGCCGACCGTCACGGAGCGGAAAGAGCTGCACGGCTGCCCGGTCGCCGCTGACGGCAAGGCCGATCACGTCGATCGTCGTCACGTCCCGCCGGTCGGCGCCCTGGCGCTGCGCGAGGCTCTCGATTGCGTGCAGCCGGTTCCGATACCTCGTGGCGTCCTCGAACCGCTCCTCGGCCGCTGCCTCGCGCATCCGTGACTCGAGTGAGCGAACGATCGTGCGCGTGTCGCCGGAGAGGAAGTCGATCACCCCATCGATCTGCTCGCGGTACGCCTCCTTCGAGATGGCGCCGATGCACGGTGCGGTACAGCGCTCGATGTGGAAGTCGAGGCATGGGATGCCCGAGTGCCGGCCGGGCTTCGGTCCCTCGCACGGCCGGAACTGGAATACGCGGTTGAGCACGTCGAGCGTCTCGCGTACCTTCTTCGCGTTCGCGTACGGGCCGAAGTAGACGGTGCCGCGCCGGTGCCGCTCACGGGTGAACATCACGCGCGGGTACTCGTCGGCCACGGTGACCGCGATATACGGGAACGACTTGTCGTCGCGCAGCCGCACGTTGAACGGCGGTCGGTGGCGCTTGACGAGGTTCTGCTCGAGGTGCAGCGCTTCGGCCTCGGACGAGGTGATGATGACCTCGATCCGCGCCACGCGCGCGACCATGCGGCCGATGCCCACTCGGCCGTCGCCGCCGTTGAAGTAGCTGCGCACTCGTGGCCGCAGCGACTTTGCCTTGCCCACGTAGAGGACGTCGTCGCCCTCGTCGCGAAAGAGGTACACGCCCGGGTTGCGCGGAAGCGCAGCCAATTGCTCGCGAACCTGATCCAACACGCAGCTAGCGTATCCGCCGCATGTTCGCACGCCTCCTCCCCTTCATCGTCGCGCTCGCCTTCGCCCCGTCGGCGCTGGCGGGCGGCCCGACGATGCAGTTCGGCGCCGCCGAGGACGTCGTGCGGGCGCCCGACCTGCCCTCCGCGAAGGCGAAGATGACACTGCTCCGGCTGGCAGGGTTCTCGTCGGTCAGGATCACCTCGCAATGGCAGGGCACCGAGGCAGCACCGAGCGAGGCCGAGCTCAACGTGCTGCGAAACGTCGCCGGCGCAGCCCAGCTCTCCGCCGTCAGGGTCTACCTCTCGATCTACCCCGCGGGCTCGCGGGTGACGCCGGTCACACCCGAGGCACGCGAGCTGTTCGCCGCGTACGTCACGGCGCTCAAGCAGCAGCTGCCGTCGGTCAAGGACGTGATCATCGGCAACGAGCCCAACATCAACCGCTTCTGGCTCCCCCAGTTCGACCCGAACGGCACCGACGTCGCTGCGCCTGCCTACCTGGCCCTGCTCGCGCGCTCCTACGACGCGGTCAAGCTGGTCGACCCGTCGACGCGCGTCTGGGGCGGCGCGCTCGCCCCGCGGGGCATCGACCGCCCCGGCACCGGGCGCGACACGCACTCGCCCGTGGCCTTCCTCAAGGACATGGGCGTTGCGTACCGGGCCAGCGGACGCACGCAGCCGATCATGGACGGGCTCGCCTTCCACCCGTATGCCGACACCTCGGGCCAGTCGCCGGACACCCGGCACCCCAACTCGACGACGATCGGCCTCGCCGACTACGACCGGCTGATGCGAACCCTCGCGACGGCATTCGACAACTCGCCCCAGGCCGGATCGCTGCTGCCGGTTCTCTACGACGAGTTCGGCGTCGAATCGAAGATCCCGGCCGGCAAGGCCTCCGCCTATTCGGGGTCGGAGCCGGCAACGACCAGGCCCGTCGACGAGATCACCCAGGGCGCGTACTACGCGAAGGCGCTCCAGCTGGCCTTCTGCCAGCCGAACGTGACGGGGATCTTCCTCTTCCACTCGCAGGACGAGCCCACGCTCGCGAGCTGGCAGTCGGGCCTCTACTACGCCGACGGCACGCCGAAGACGAGCCTCTACGCCGTCCGGGACGCGCTCGGGCGAGCCCGAGGCGGCTCGATCGCGCGCTGCGAGGGGCTCGGCCTCGACGTCAACGCGACGAAGGTGAGCTTCCCCACCCCGGCCGCGTTTGCAACCGGCGCCCGCACGATCCGCTTCACGTGCACGCTCGACTGCATCTGGGAGCTGCGGGTCACGGGTGCCACCACCGGCGCTACCCGGTTGAAGCTCGTCGGCTACGGTCGCGCGCTGCGGCCCATCGTCGTCTCGCTCAAGGGACGCAAGCTCGGCACCGGCACGGTGAGGTTCTCGATCACGCTCACGCACCCGCTGAACACGGGCACGCCGCAGATGCGCGAGAGCGGCACGCTCACCCTGCGCTAGGTCACGGCGCGTACCATAGAACCGTGAGCGACGAGAAGCCGGGATACGAGCGCATCGAGGGAGTCCAGGTCGGGCAGTACGTCTCGTACCGCTTCTTCAAGATCGACCCCGCGTGGCGCCGCCTGCCGATCGAAGAGCGCGAGGCCGGTAAGGACGCGTTCGCCGACGTCGTCGAGGAATGGGCCGGCCGAATGGAGGGCCTCCGCGCCTACAACGTCTCGGGCATCCGTCCCGAGGCCGACTTCTTCCTCTGGCAGATCACCGAGCGCTACGACGACCTGCTCGAGCTCGGTGCCGCCCTCAACGGCACACCACTCGCAGGCTGGCTGACGACGCCCTACTCCTACCTGGCAACGACCAAGCCGTCGGTGTACACCGACAAGAAGCGCGTCCGCCAGGGCAAGGTGATCCCTCGCGACGCCGCCTACCTCGTCGTCTACCCGTTCGTGAAGCTCCGCCCCTGGTATGCCCTCGGCTTCGAGGAGCGCGCCGCCGCGATGCGCGAGCACGCCGAGGTCGGCGGCAAGTTCGTCACCGTCACCAATCACACGACGTACTCCGTCGGGATCGACGACCAGGAGTTCATGCCTGCGTTCGAGTGCGAGGAGCCGGCCGACTTCATGCACCTGATGCTGACGCTACGCGAGACAGAGGCGTCGAAGTGGACGGAGCGGGACACGCCGATCTTCGTCGGCGCCCGAACGCCGATCCGGTCGGCGCTCGCTGCGCTCGACGGCGCCGCGGTCGGCGTCGTGGCCGGCTAGGCCCGCACCGGCCCACGGATGCCCGACGAGCCGCCGACCCTGCGGACGGTCGTCTGCTTCGGCGACTCGAATACGTGGGGCTACGTCCCCGGCTCGGACGGCGACCGGTTCGGCCGCGACGTGCGCTGGCCGGCGCTCCTCGCGACCGCGCTCGACGGCGAGGCCGAGGTCGTCGCCGAGGGTCTGAACGGGCGCACCGCCACGATCGAGAGCCCGGTCGAGGAGGGCCGCAACGGGCTGCCGTACCTCGTCCCGTGCCTCCGTTCCCACGCTCCGGTCGACCTGCTCGTCATCTACCTCGGCACGAACGACGCGTCGTGGCTCGAGCCGACGCTCGTCGCCCGCTCGGTCGGTCGCCTCGTCAAGGTGGCACGGAATGCGGAAGCAGGGCGAGGTCGCGGCAGCCTGGACGTCCTCGTCGTCTGCCCGCCACCGTTTGGTGGCTACGACCTCGCGCCCGCGTTCCAGGAGGTGTGCGGCCAACTCGGCTGCGAGCTGCTCGACCTCGACGGCATCGCTGCCTACAGCGACCTCGACGGGATCCATCTCGACGCGGCCGGCCACAGAGCCGTCGCAGCGGCTCTCGCCGTCCGCACCCGACGGCTAATCGGCCGACGAGGAGCGTAGCCGGAGGCGGGCGTGGGCGAGCGTGAGCTGGGAGGCTGCAGCGAGGAGGTAGATCCCGGTGACGATGAAGCCGTCGAGCGGCCACGCGAGGATGCCTGTGACGAGATGGGCGACGAGCGTCGCCGCCGCGATCGCGGCGGCGACGGAGATGAACTGCAGGCCGCCCCAGACGGCCGCACGGGCCGGCTCCGGCACCAGATGCTCGGACATCCCTCCGAACGCGAGGCCGCCGACGAGCGCGTACGCCGCCACGGCGCCGACCAGCAACAGCAATGCCTCTGGGGTGTTCGGGATGCCCCGCGCGTGTGAGAGGATTGCCCCGGTCGTCCAGATCGTGAGCGTGTAGCCGTAGGGAGCCGCACTAGCGGCGACCGTCGCGCGAAGCGCCGACCGGTACCGAACCCCGATCACACCGAAGACTTCGCGGGCGCACCCGCCGCTCCTCCACACGTCCCCGCGTCCGTGGAACGCGTCTGGCCGGCGCCCGCCTACACGTAACGGTGCTCGTCGCGCCACGTGCGCACGAGCGCCCATGCACAACAACCGAGGACGGCGAAGAACGCGAGCGCGTCGGCTCCCGTCGGCGAGAGGCCGATCGCGGCTCCGACATCGACCACGGCGAGCGCGATCGCACCGTAGAACACGCGTCGCGAGCGATCTGCCCATGCCTCGAGGTCGCCGCGGCGCTCCCGCCAGACGAGGAAGAGGAAGAACGCGACGGCAAGGAAGAACGCGATTCCGAGAAGGCCGCCGATCGCCGACAGCACCGGCTCGAGAGACAGCACCACGACGATGAGCGCGATCAGGGCGATGATCGCGAATCCCCTCACCGTCCTGTTCTCGTAAAAGCGCCTCACGATCCCGTCATGGTGCCACGAACACCGAGGGCCGCGGCGACCAGTGCAGAGCACGCGAACCAGAGCAGGCGCCGCCGCGGATCGGCCGGAGCGTAGAACCAGGGCGAGAGCACGACACCGAGCGCGACGCCCCCGTAGACGTAGTGCAGGTGGTCAACGGCCCGGTAGCCGCCCGACAGCAACAGGAGACCGAAGGCGGCCTGGGCGACGAGCAGCGTCTGAGGCAGCGCGAGCAGGTGGATCGTGGCGCCACCGACGGCCTGGCCGCGGCGGTACGCGACGAGTCCGACGAGACCCGCAAGCAAGCAACCGGCAATGACGACGTAGGCGAGGTACCGATGGGCTTCGACCACGTCGCGAGCCTACCGCGCGACGCGCACTGGACGAACGGCACCGACGAGACCTACACCGGCCGCCACTTGTTCGTGAAGCGCACCGCAAGCGGTGGCCTGGACGCCAACGCGAGCGGACGACCAACCTTGCCCGCGCGATCGCGCTCGTCGCCTGGGCCACCGATGCGGGCGCGAGCGGCATCATCCCGTGACGTGCGTTCCGCAAAGACCGCTCGGCGCGAGCGGACGGCTCGTCCCCAAGGCCGCGCAGCCCACGGCCAGGCGGGTACGCTCGGCGTGCTCGCTCGGAGCGACAACCACTCGCCGTCGGATCTGCGGAGCCCCGCTCGCACACGAGCCGACGGCCCGACGAACGGAGATCGCGTGGCGGTTGAAGAAGGCAAGGCAGCGCCGGACTTTTCACTGACCTCGGATGCAGGCGAGACCGTTGCGCTCTCGGCGCTCAAGGGCACCCCTGTCGTTCTCTACTTCTATCCGAAGGACGATACGCCCGGCTGCACGACCCAGGCCTGTGGCATCCGCGATGCGTGGGGCGAGTTCGAGCGCACAGGCGCCGTCGTGCTCGGCGTCAGCCCGGACGACGAGGCGTCCCACGTCAAGTTCAAGGAGAAGTTCGAGCTCCCCTTTGCGCTGCTCGCCGATCCCGACCACGCGACGGCCGACGACTACGGCG
Source organism: uncultured Thermoleophilia bacterium (assembly GCA_963799575.1). GTDB lineage: Bacteria > Actinomycetota > Thermoleophilia > Gaiellales > Gaiellaceae > Gaiella. The sequence goes on along the minus strand of CAWCXK010000004.1, from coordinate 33,731 downwards.
TGTGGGTCGAGAAGTCGATGTACGGGAAAACCTATATGGGTGTCGAGCGCTCGACGTTCGTGATCGCCGCCGACGGCACCGTCGCGAAGGTGATGCGCAAGGTCAAGCCCGATACGCACGCCGACGACGTGCTTGCCGCCCTCGCGGCCGTAGAAGCGTAGATCCGGCGCCTGCGCACGCGACATGAACGAGCTCGGGGCCCCTACGGGCCCCGAGCCTCAGATGCGGATGAGAGGACTTGAACCTCCACGCCCCGAAAGGCACACGGACCTGAACCGTGCGCGTCTACCAATTCCGCCACATCCGCGCGCCGACGATTCTAGCCGCCACCGCGCGTACTGGCATGCTGCAGGGAAACCGCCTTCCCGGATCGGCGTCATACCCTTCATGAACCGCGCTTTCGCACTCCTCTGCGCTGTCGGCATCTGCTGCCTTGCCTCGGCGTGCGGCTCGGCACAGCCCCCATCAGCATCCGGGCCGAGCAGCGAGGTCATCGTCACGCTTGCCTCGCCGGCGGTGGCAGGGCGCACAGGCGCGAGCGGTCGCCAGGCACGAACCGCGATCGAGCGCGAGCAGGCACGCTTCGCCTCCGCACTCCACGAGACGATTCCCGAGGCGCAGATTCGCTGGCGCTACCGCCTGGTGCTCAACGGCGCCGCCGTCGTCGTGCCAAGCAGGGCGGTCGGTCTGCTGCGGTCGCTCCCCGGCGTCCGAGAGGTGGACGCGGGCGCGACGTACACCGTCAGCAAGCTCACTGCGAGCGACGTCAAGAACGCCGCCAGCACCTGGCAGACCGGGCTCCCGAACCAGGGCGCGGGAATCAAGATTGCGATCATCGACGACGGCATCGACCAGACCCATCCGTACTTCTCTCCCGCGGGGTACACGATGCCCCCCGGCTATCCGAAGGGCCAGACCGCCTTCACGACCGCCAAGGTGATCGTGGCTCGGGCATTTGCACCGGCCGGAACGACGTGGAAGTACGCGCGCGCACCGTTCGATCCGGTGCAGTCGGGCCACGCGACCCACGTGGCAGGCATCGCCGCCGGGAACGCCGGCACCGCGCGCCACGGGCGGCGTCAAGGTCTCGGGCATCGCCCCGAAGGCTTACATCGGTAACTACAAGGCCCTCAGCGTCCCGACCGATGCGAACGTCGGCCTGGACGGGAACGCGCCCGAGATCGTCGCTGCGATCGAGGCGGCTGTCGCGGACGGCATGAATGTGATCAACCTCTCGCTCGGCGAGCCCGAGGTCGAGCCGTCACGCGATATCGTCGCGCGCGCGCTCGACGCTGCCGCAGCCGCAGGTGTCGTCCCCGTCGTCGCGGCCGGGAACGACTTCGAGGAGTTCGGCGGCGGCTCGCTGATCTCCCCCGGGACGTCCGAGAAGGCGATCACCGTCGCCGCCGTCACGAGCCCCGACGCATCGGGTAGCACGCTCGCCGACTTCAGCTCCTCGGGGCCGACGCCGCTGTCGCTGCGGCTGAAGCCCGATGTCAGCGCTCCCGGGGTCTCGATCCTGTCGTCGGTGCCCGGTGGCCAGTGGGAGGCGATGTCCGGGACGTCGATGGCGTCACCTCAGATCGCGGGCGTCGCGGCGCTCCTCAAGGAGCGGCACCCGACCTGGTCGGTGGCCGATCTCAAGGCTGCGCTGATCGAGACCGGTACTGCCGTCAGGGACCAGAGCCAGGTCGCAACGCCGATCCGGGCCGGCGGCGGGCTCGCGAACCCGGTCAGGGCAGACGTGCCGCTCGTGCTCGTAGCGCCCGCTTCGATCTCCTTTGGCTTCATGCGCCCCGGCACGACGGCGCCCGCCCATCTGGATCTCGCCGACGCCGGAGGCGGCGCCGGTACGTGGGACGTTGCGGTCGAGCCGGTCGGTGCGGCGAGCGGTGCGTCGATCGTCGTCGCGGCGACCGCTGTCGTGCCGGGCGGCCTGGACCTCACCGCGACCGTGACGGCTGCGGCGATCGAGGGCGACTTCACCGGATTCGTCCGGCTCACCCGCGGCCCGGACGTCAGGCGCATCCCGTTCTGGCTCCGCGTCGTCCGGCCCGCACTCGCCACGGCGGTCGCCGGTTCGGCTCACAAGCCCGGGCCTGCGATCTGGCGACACGCGCGGCAAGCAGTCACTCGTCTCCCGCTATCGCTATCCAGATGTCCCGCAGGGAGGGGCCGTGACAGCCTCGCTGCAAGGCCCCGAGCAGGTTTTCCGCTTCACTCTGGGCAGGCCCGTGGCGAACTTCGGTGTCGTCATCACCCGGCGGGCCGCCGGCGTCAAGGTCGAGCCGCGCATCGTCGCAGGTGCCGACGAGAACCGTCTCACCGGCTACGCCGCGCTGCCGACGAACCTCAACCCCTATCTCGCGCAGTTCGGCAACCCGGTGCTCGCCGCTGCCGCGATCCGCCCGCTCGCCGGCAGCTATGACATCGTCTTCGACAGCGCCACCGCGGGCGGTGCCGGCCCGTTCAGCTTCCGGTTCTGGGTCGACGACACCGAGCCACCGTCGCTCAAGCTCACGCAGGCCCGCGTACGCCGCAACGTCTCCCTCGTCGTGCATGCCTCGGACATCGGCTCCGGGATCGATGCAACGACCATCAAGGCCACGATCGACGGGAAGCCGTGCCTGACAACGTTCGGCGGCGGGCTGCTGCGGGTCAGAACGATCGGCGTCAAGGCCGGAAAGCACCGGCTCCGACTGCAGGTCTCCGACTACCAGGAGTCGCGCAACATGGAGAACGTGCCGCCGATCCTGCCCAACACGCGCGTGCTGCAGGCCGCGGTCGTGATCCGCTAGCCGCGGGTCACGGTTCGGCCCCTAACGCTCTTCGCGAGGCGTCTCACGCTCTTCGATCGTCGGCAGTGCCTCGAGGTCGGCCTGGACGCTGCGAACGAACTCGTCGTCGTCGCTCGAGATCACGGTGAGCTTCGCCTTGCGCTTCTCACGATCGCGTAGGCGCCGGGCATCGGCGCCGGCGAGACGCTCGAACCTGGGCCACTCCGCGGCAACGACGACGCCGACGCCGATCGCGAGCAGCACGATCCACGGCCAAGTCACCGTCTCAGTGTACCCCGTCGCCGCACCGGGTCGGGGGCCGGTGGGCTCAGGCTTTACACCTGGGCCCAGATCGCCATCTCCAGGTCGGCGAGCGGGACGCCGCCGTCGGCGGTTACGAGCCACGTGTCCTGCATGTAGAGGCAGTCTTCCCCGTTCGCGGCGATCGCGTGCGGATGCATCGAGAGCACCATGTTCTCCTTCAGCTCGACGTCCGAGCCCTCCCCCACCTTCGGGAACTCGATCATCGTCATCCCGATCGAGTGGCCCGTGACGTGGCCGAGGTGATAGCCGCGCGTCGATAAATCCCTTCGACACCGCGATGTGGACGTCGTGGCACGTCGCACCGGCGTGCATCGCACCCTTCGCCGCCTCGAAGTACTCGTCGTACGCCTCCAGCATCGCCTTCGTCTCGTCGGACGGCGACGGCGTCCGCGGCGCGCGACCGCGCGCGAGACCTCGACCCAGTGCATTCCCGGGCCGGCCACCTCGAGGGACGGGAGGACGAAGTCCGCCGAGCACCTCCTCCTACCGCGCGATCTTGAACTCCGGCAACGCGCATAGCCGACGGTCGCGCCGTGAGCACCATGTTCATCGTCAGCCGCCCGCAGCCCTCGGCGATGAACTACTCCTCCGCGGCCGCCATCACCTCGGCTGCGGTCCGCCCGGGCGCGTACGCCTCGTGCCCAGAGCTCGAAGCCGCGCTGATTGATGCGCACGGAGTCGCGCACCGACTCGAGCTCGGCCTCGCTCTTGACGGCGCGCGCGAGGTCGAACTCGACGTCGAAGCCGACGATGTCGAGCCCTTCGAGCGGCCGGTAGTCGCGCACGGTCATGATGTAGTCGAGGCCGTAGACGCCGATCCGCTTCCAGCCGGCATCCCTGCGCGAGCGCAGCGATGTGCCGCGCCCGGACTGGCGGATCGAAGCGCTGCTCGATCGGCGCCGCACCGTGCTCGCCGACGTAGCGGGCCTCGGCCGGGAAGACGACGAACGGGTCGCCGTCGGCAGGGACGACGACGTACGCGTAGCGGTGGACGATCTGGAAGCCGGACATGTACGTGACGGCGCCCTCGAAGCCCGAGTACTCGCTGCCCGAGACGATCGAGGCCGTCGAGCCCGTGGCGGTCGCCCGATCGCATAGCGCCTCCGATGTTGGCGTGGTCGGCCGGTCTTCAGCTCTGCAGCCGTCGAGTGTCCACGGAAGCCTCAACCCCTTTGATGAGGGCGGTGATGGTGTCGTGGAGCGGCGTCGGGACGCCGAGCTCGCGCCCGAAGCGCGCGATGCCGCCGTTCAGGTAGTCGACCTCGGTCGGCCGTCGCGCCTCGACGTCCTGGAGCATCGACGCCTTGTGGCCGTAGGCGACGTCGCGGCCGCGCCGCGTGGTCGATCAGCTCCTCCGGGTCGGCATCCAACTCGATCCCCTGCGCCGCCGCAACCGCCTTCCCCTCGTCGACCAGGCCCGTGACGAGGGCGCGGAGGTCGGGACGCTCGCAGACGCGGCCGTGTGTGAGCCCGGTGAGCGCGCCAATCGGGTTGGTCGAGGCGTTGAAGATCACCTTGCGCCACTGCGCCGGCCGCGCGTCGGCGACGGCCTCGCACGGCATGCCACCGCGTGTGCACGCATCGGCGAGCGCCGCGACCTCGTCCGTGGACGCGGGTGCCGCTTCGAACGGCGAGAAGGTCGTGTCGCCCTTGACGTCCCATTGCACGTGGCCGGGCTCGAGCAGCTTGCCGGCCGGAAACGTCGTGCCGCGGATGACGCGTGGGACGTGACGCGCGAGCGTCTCCTCGTTGCCGACGCCGTTCATCACCGATGCGACGGCGCCGTCCGAGAACGCGTGCGCGGTCGCCGCGATCGCCGTGTCGGCGTGCATCGCCTTCGTCGCGACGATGCCGAAGTCACAAGGCGGCAACGCTGCTGCGTCGGTCGTCGCCTGCAGCCGCGCATGGACGTCGCCGGCCCCTGAGAGCCGCAGGCCGTCGCGGTTGATCGCATCGACGTGGGCCTGGAAGAGATCGAACGCCCACACCTCGACGTCATCGAGGGTGGCGAGGTTCGCCGCAAAGAGCGAGCCGACCGCTCCGCAGCCGACGATGCAGATTCTCACGATGGTGGATCTCCTTGGGGTATCGGGCGATCGACGGCGCCGACGGCCGAGCGACAGCTCATGGCCGCCGGTCAGCCCGCTGGGCCTGAGGATGAGGACGAGCGCCATGAGCGCCCCGACGACCACGATGCGCGTGCCGGACGGGAGGTCGATCGTGAATCCCCCGACGTCGAGCCCGTTCTCGGCCTCGGCGAGCAGCGAGTCGAGGCCGCTCACGGCGAGGGCCCCGACGACCGCGCCCCAGAGGCTCGTCATGCCACCGATCACGAGCATCGCGAGCGTGATGAAGGTCAGGTCGAGGTACATCGTCTCGGTGTTGAGGGGCAGCAGGTGGACATAGAGACCCCCGGCGAATCCTGCGAGGAGACCGGAGAGCGTGAACGCGACGAGGCGCTGCCGGTACACCGAGATGCCGACGGCACGGGCGGCCGCAGGATCTTCCCGTGTGGCCCGAAGGAGGCGGCCGAATCGGCTTGCCTGGTACGCAAATGCGACGCCGATCACGATGACGGCTCCGATCGCAGCCTGGAGGAGACCGGTCGTCTCGGGCACGGACGAGAACGTGTTCGAGCCCGGGCCGATCTTCTCGTAGTAGCGGAGGATGTTGTGGGTGATCTCGAGCACGCCGAAGGTCGCGATGCCTGCGGCGAGGCCGGAGAGCCGCATCAGCGGCAGGCCGACGAGCAGCGCGTAGACCCCTCCCACGCCGGCCGCGATCAGCAACGACGGCACATTGCCGACTGTGTGGTCGCGCAGGAACGGAAACAGGTACGGCATGATCGCCGGCTTCTCGGCAACCGGCACGGAGAGGACGCCCGCCGCCCAGGCACCGACGGCGACGAAGCTGATGTGCCCGAACGAGACGACCCCGGAGTTGCCGACGAAGACGTAGAGCGCAACCACTATGGTCACCGACACGAGGGCGCTGACGAAGTAGATCTCGGTCGCCGTCGAGGCAAACGAGCCGAGAGCCGCCGCGAGGACGACGAGGGCGACGGGGCCTCCGAGCTGGATCGCGCTTCGCGATCTCATACGCGCTCCACCTGTGTCCCACGCTTCGCGAACAGCCCGGCGGGGCGGATCAGAAGGACGAGGATGACGAGGCCGAAGACGAGCGACGGCAGGTACTGGCTCTGAGCCGTGGGCAAGGCGCCGCCGAGTAGCCCGCTGACGAATCCGATCGTGAAGCCGCCGAGGGTTGCCGACAGGAGCCTGTTCATGCCTCCGACGACGACGCCGGCGAGGACGATGATCGTGTCGCGGAGAGCGAAGTCCGGGGTGACGAGCGGGTTCTGCACGGTCAGGATCACCGATACGGCCGCCGCGAGGAGCGCCGACACGAGCACGGCGGAGCCGATCACGCGATTCGCATTGACACCGAGCAGCCGGGCGGTGCGGAAGTCGATCGACGCGGCGCGCATGTGGAGCCCCACACGCGTCCGCTCGAGCAGGAGCACGACGGCGACGAGACAGACGGCTGCGACGACGATCGCAACGATCGTGATCTTGCGGATGTCGACCGATCCGATGGTGACGGGCCGGTTGAGGTAGCCGAGCGACGAGGCAGGCTTGCCCAATGAGCCGAAGGCCAGGAGGGCAACGCTCTGCAGGAGGAAGGCGACGGCGAAGGTCGCGACGAGCATCACGGCCGGCGACTGCGTGCGCAGCGGCCGGAACACGGCCCGATCCATCGCCATGGAGAGCGCGACCACGACAGCGAAGCAGAAGACGACTCCCGCCCAGAGGGGCCAGTTCCACTGCGAGGCCAAGGCGAGCGCGTACGCGCCGGCCATGATCAGCTGGCCGTAGGCGAAGTTGACGAGGCGGAGGACGCCGAAGACGAGGCCGATGCCCACTGCCATCAGCGCGTACACGGCACCGAGGCCGATCGCATCGACCAGCACCTGCCAGTCGACCCCGAACACCGCGAGTAGCAGGGGCGCGATCACGAGAGGTACGCCGCCACCATCTTCTCGGTGTCGCCGGCATCGGCCGGCGTCAGCGTCAGGCGCAGCTCGCCGTTCGCGATCACGTACGTGCGGTCGGCGAGGGCAACCGTCCGTTGTGCCCGCTGCTCGACGAGGAGCACCGTCAGGCCACGCTCTCGAATCGACCGGAGCGCCTCGAACACGATATCGACGACCGTCGGGGACAGGCCGAGCGACGGCTCGTCGAGCAGGAGGAGATCCGGCGCCGCCACGAGCGCCCGCGCGATCGCGAGCTGCTGCTGCTGGCCGCCCGACAGGGCTCCCGCCGGCCTGCGGCGGAACTCCTCGACGATCGGGAAGAGCTCGTAGACGGCCGCCATGTCTACATCGACGCCCTCGCGGCTCCTGCGGCCCGCAAGGCCGAGCTGAAGGTTCTCCTCGACGCTGAGCTCGGCGAAGATCCGGCGTCCTTCGGGCACGAGTGCCACACCGCTCCGTGCGACGTTCTCCGGCGTCCGGCCCCGCAGCGATACACCGGCGAGGGCGATGTCTCCGGCGCGTGCTGGAACGAGCCCCATGATCGCGTGGAGGGTGGTGGACTTGCCGGCGCCGTTCGGGCCGATCAGGCCGACGATCTCGCCGCGCCGCACCTCGAGCGAGAGATCGCGTACGGCCGCGACGCCGCCATACGCGACGTCGATGCCGCGAAGCGCCAGCATCGCCGGCTCGACGCTCATGCGGGTGCCTCGTGCACGGCGCTCTCGCCGAGATACGCGGCGGCTACGTCGAGGTTGCCGCGGATCTCGTCCGGAGAGCCCTCGGCGAGCATCCGACCCTGATCGAGCACCAGGATCCGATCGCAGACGTCCATGATCAACGCCATGTTGTGGTCGATCAGGAGAACGCCGGCGCTGTGGTCGTCGCGGACGGAACGAACGACGGCCGCGAAATCGGGAACCTCGGCCTCCGGCAGACCCGCCGCCGGCTCGTCCATCAGCACGAAGACGGGATCCATCGCGAGCGCGCGCGCCACCCCGAGCCGGCGCTCGTCACCATGCGCAAGTGAGCCGGCGGGCATGAGCTCGTACGCGCTCAAGCCGAGCGTGCCGAGGAGCTCATCGGTCTTGTGACGCGCTCGCCGGGGGCTCTGGCCGACGCCGAGCGCGGCAACCTCGATGTTCTCGCGCACCGTCAGCGAGCGAAAGGCATGGCTGTGCTGGAACGTCCGGGCGAGGCCGTTTCGGGCCCGTCGATGAGCGCTCCACGACGTGACCACGCGCCCGTCGAGGACGATCGTGCCACCCGACGGGAAATCGAACCCGCTGAGGAGATTGACGAGTGTCGACTTGCCGGCGCCGTTCGGTCCGATCAGCCCCATGACCTCGTGCCGATGCAGCTCGAGTGAGACACCGCGGAGGGCATCGACCCCGTCGAACGAGCGGGATACGTCGGCGGCCCGGAGTGTTCCTCCGGGCCGCCGACGGTCGTGCGGGTGTTGCTCGAGCTCCGTCAATCCGACTAGATCTTGGGAACGACCTTCGCCGTGACCGAGCCGACGACCTTTGCATTGTTGTTCTGGATCTTGATCACCCGGTACTGCCGGCCGAACACCGTGTGCAGCGAGGGCGAGAAGCTCACGAGGCCCGACAGGGTCGGGACCTTCTTGAACTTGACGAGCTGTGCAGCCAGCTTGGCACCGTTCGTCGAGCCGCCGGCACGGTTGATCGCCGTGACGACGCCGTCGATCGCGGCCGAGCCGGTGACGAAGCCGCCGATGCCGTAGGTCGCCTTGCCGAGCTTCTTGGCAAGCGCGTTGACGGCCGGGTTCGGATCGTCGCCGAAGGCGGAGGCGAACGTGACGTAGTAGTAGTTCGTCACCTTCGGCTCCTTCGTGACCCAGTACGTTCCGTCACCGGCCCACGAGTTGAGCACCGGCGTGTCGTTGCCGAGCGTCCGGAGCCCCGCCACGATCTGCGGCAGCGCGCCGAACGAGCCTGCCGTTGCGGTCACGACGACGTCGGCCTTCGCGTTGTTCAGCTTGGTGATGACGTTCTGCTGACTCGTCGAGCCGAGCGACTGGTAGCTCTCCTCGTCGACGATCTTGCCGCCGAGCTGGGTGAACCGGGCCTTGAACGCCTTGACGACGTCCTTGAAGTACACGATGACGGTGTCTGTCGCAAGCGCGGCCGTCTTCCAGCCCTTGGCCCGCGCATACTGGGCCATTGCCGACCCCTCGTCCTGGGCGACGTTGCCGAACGAGAAGGCGAGGTTGCCCTTCGCCCCGAACCGCTTCGGCCCCATCTGGTCGGTGCCGATGCACGGCGCGACCGTCAGCTTGCCGGCGTTGATTGCCTTCTGCACGACCGGCGCGGCGAAGTCGACGTCGCACGTCGTGAAGATGATGTCGACCCCCTGGCCGAGCAGCTTCGCGGCGCACGCAGACGCGATCGCCGGCTTGTTGCCCTGCGTATCGCAGGTGACGATCTTGAGCGGCCGACCCTTGACGCCGCCGCGCCCGTTGACCTGGCCGACGCGGACCTTTGCCGCCGCGAGCGCCGGGTTGTCGAACGGCGACATCGCGCCCTTCGAGTCGAACGCCCAGCCGATCACGATCGGCTTGGGTGCAGCGGTGGCCGTCGCTGCGAGAACAACCGCAACGGCAGCGAACACCGCGAGCGGCACGAGCAACGCCGCAAGCTTCCTTCTGGTCATTACGCCCTCCTGGGTGTGTGTGACGGGTTGTGCCCTGTGCGAGCCGGATGGGATCACCAGGACTCCTCCTTTGCCTTGACGAGCCGGTACACCGCCGTGTGCAGCGGAACGTCGACCCCGTGACGGTCCGCCTCGCGCACGAGTGCGCCGGTGATCAGGTCGATCTCCGTCGGCCTATGTGCTTCGACGTCTTCGAGCATCGATGGATAGTGCGCCGATCCCCGCTGCGTCGCGAGGACGTTCATCTCCCACGGGTCGTCGTGCAGCTCGATCCCGGCCGCGACGGCGACCGCCTTGCCCTCGTCGACGAGGTCGTGGACGAGGTGACCGAGATCGGTCGGGGCTGCCTCCGCCGCGAAGTGCGGGTCGTGCGGGAGGCCCGTGAGCGCCGCCACGGAGTTGACGGTCGCATTGAAGATGAGCTTCGACCACTGCGCGGGACGCAGGTCGCGGAGCGCCTCGGCCTTGAGCCCCGCCGATCGGATCAGCGCCGCGGCCTCCTCGACGCTCTCGTACGGCGTGTCGTCGTACGGGCCGAGCCACGTCTCGGTGTCGAGGATGTACTCGACGTGCGTGTCGTCGTGCCGGGTGCCGCTCATGAACGTGACAGCGGAGATGATCGGCCAGTCGCCGCGACCACGAACGATCTCCTCGGCCCCGAGCCCGTTCAGCGTCGTCATCATCGTGGCCTCGGGAAAGTGGCCCTCGAGCGTCGCTGCCGCCGCCTCGAGGGCCGGTGCCTTCGTCGCCAGGATGCCGAGGTCGAACGGGGGAATCTCGGCCGGGTCGGCGGACGCCCTGATCGAGCTCTGTAGCTCACTGCGCCCGCTCACCCGCAGGCCCTTCGCGTTCAGCGCGTCTGCGTGCTCGCGGCGCCGGGTGAGGACGCTGACGTCGGCCACCTGCGCGAGGTGCCCCGCGAACAGGCTGCCGATCACTCCACCGCCGATGATGCAGACACGTTCGATCACCCGGCCTCGTTCCTGTGACATGTCATGGGCACGTCGGCGAGTATCCCACCCTCGTGACATGACAGTCAACCGGGAAGCCGGTGCCCCGCCCGCGTCGTTGCCTGACGGGGATCGCCGCCGAGACCGGAAAGGCCCGACCGCATCGGCGCCCGTTCAACTCCTTGCCACGAGCGCCGTGAACTCGTCGTCGGTGACGAGCCCACCCTTCTTGGTTCCGAGCTGCTTGACAGCAGCGAGCAGTTCGGCCCGCCGCTCCTCCGGCACCTGCAGCCCGAGCCGCTCCGCGACGATCCCGATCGAGTCGATGCCGCTCTTCTTGCCGAGCACGATCCCGCGCGTCGAGCCGACGAGCTCCGAGCTGTAGGGCTCGATCGCCGGCGGATCGTGGAATTGGGCAGCGACCGCACCCGACTCGCGCGTGAAAAGCGCATCGCCCGTGACGGCCTTCCAGGAGGGCAGCGGCGTGCCGGCCCGCTGCTGGACGAGCTGAGAGAGCGCACGCGCCTGGGTCAGGTCGAGCCGCGTCGGGATCCTGTACAGCGCCTCGAGCGCGAGCGCGACCTCGAGCAGGTCGGCGTTTCCGGCCCGCTCGCCCATGCCGTTGATCGTTCCCTGCACCCACGTTGCGCCGGCCTGGACGGCGGCGATCGCCGCAGCTGTACCGAGCCCGAAGTCGTCGTGACCGTGCCAGTGCACCGGGATCTCGCCGCCGAGCCAGTCCACCGTCTGACCGACGAGATAGGCCGCTGCCTCCGGTGTCGCGATCCCGATCGTGTCGACGACGACGACCTCCTGCGCACCGGCCTCGACGGCCGTCTCGTAGGCACGGCGGTAGAAGTCGAGCTCTGCCCGCGACGAGTCGACGCCGAAGAAGGCCACCCTGATCCCTGCCGCGGTAGCGAACGAGACAGCGCTCCGGATCCGCTCGAGCATCTTTTCGTGCGAGACGCCGAGCGCCTCGAGCTTGGCGTCCGAGATCGGGCTCTCGATCACCGACGCCGGCACGCCGAGCTCGACGAGGGCCTCGACGTCGGCCTGAACGGCGCGCGAGAAGCCCCAGATCTCGGCCCGCAGCCCGGCCGCGCCGATCAGCTCGACGGCGCGCCAGTCCTCGGCCGAGACGCGCGGGAAGCCCGCTTCGATCCGGTCGATTCCGGCGGCGTCGAGCGCGACAGCGATCTCGAGCTTCTCCTCCGGCGTGAGGACGACCCCGACCGACTGCTCGCCGTCCCGCAGCGTCGTGTCGTAGAGGCCGATCGTGTGGTGCGGCTGGGGATCGAGGGCCATCTCGTTGAGGTCCCCGGTCCAGATTCTGGAGCGGTCGATCACGCCTGCACGATCCCATCCGGGAAGCTCGAGAGCTTCTCGGCCCCCTTGCGTGTGATCAGGAAGTTGTCCTCGACGCGCAACCCGCCACCGTCCTCCCAATAGCATCCTGGTTCGATTGCAAGAATCATCCCCTCCTCGATCACGCCGCCGCCCGCCTGGTGCGCGTACGGCGGCTCGTGGGCGCGGGCTCCGACACCGTGGCAGATCGGGTGCGACGGTTGTCCCGGGAACCCGATCGCGGCGATCCCCGCGCGGACGCTCCGGTCGAGCTCCGGCAGGCTCGCGCCCGGCATGCACGAGCGCACGGCCTCGTCGTAGACGCCCATCAGGCCCTCCTCGAGGTCGCGGTAGCGATCGGTCAGATCACCCGGGACGAGGTTCTTCGTATGGTCGCACCAGTAGCCGTCAGCACAGACCCAGATCTCGAACAACGTCGGCTCGCCCTCGACGATCGGCCTGTTGGCGGTCGCGGTGAAGGTGCGGATTCCGGAACCGGACCAGACGAGCGAGAAGCCGAGCGCCAGCTCGACCTTGCCATCCCAGCCCGTGCCCTCCCCGTGAACGAAGCCGAGCCACTCGGATGCCACCCGCGCCTCGGTCATGCCGGGCCGGATTACGCCCTGTACGTGCTCCATCGCCGCCGCGGCGATGTCGTTTGCAAGGCGCATCCGCTCGATCTCCTGGGGCGTCTTCAGCATTCGCGCCTCGTTGAGCAACGGCGTCGCGTCCTGCGCGCCCGGAAACGCGTCGAACCACGCCTTCGGAAACGTCGTCGGCTCGCCCACCATGCGGTCGGTCGCCTGTGTTCCGAGCGAGAGCTCGATGCCGACCGCCTCGTACTGCTCGGCGAGCGCCGCCGCGAGGTCGAGCGCTCGCAGCGACGGTGGCCGAGGGTCGCGCTCGTCGTAGCCGCCGAAGAACCGCAAGTCGCTCGTCCAGGCCGTCCGCTCGGCATCGCCGCGCGACGGCTCGAGGCAGATCAGCGCCGGCTCGCCTTCGACCGGAAAGACGACGGCGTCATAGCCCTTCATCCCCCAGAAGTTCGTCAGGTAGAGCACGTTGTCGGGGGCGCGCACGACGAGTGCGTCGAGCCCCCGGTCGCGCATCAGCGCGCGGACGCGGTCGAGCCTGGCATCGTCCCGCGGCCAGCTCAGGTGTTCTCACCCCAGGGCCGCACGCGAGGCAGTGGGGCGGAGCCATGGCCCTCCTGCCAGGAGATGACCGGATTTCGGAGGACGCCGATGTGCTCGATCTCGGCCTCGATCACGTCGCCCGGCTTGAGGTACAGGAGCGCGCGCTCCTCGGGAGACTTGAACCCGGCCACGCCGGCCACCGTGCCCGTCGAGAGCACGTCTCCCGCGGAGTACCCGAGCCCCGAGAAGTTCGAGAGGATCTGCTCCACCGTGACGGACATGTTTCGCATGTTCGAATGCTGCCGTACCTCACCGTTGACCCGGAGCTCCATCTCGAGCTCGCGCAGGTTCGGGATCTCGTCGGGTGTCACGATCCAGGGCCCGAGCGGGCAGAACGTGTCGATCGCCTTGCAGAACGAGAAGACGCCGGAGCGCATCTCGCCTCGCTGAATGTCGCGTGCGGTGAGGTCGTTGAAGATCACGTAGCCGCCGACATAGTCCATCGCCTCGTCGGCCGAAAACCACTTGCCGGCCTTCTTCAGCACGACGGCCAGCTCGAGCTCGTAATCGAGCTCCTCGGTGAGGTGCTCGGGGTAGATCACAGGCTCGTCGGGGCCGATGATCGCGTCGACGTTCTGGAAGAAGTTGATCCACGGAGCGATGTCGTGCGCCCAGTTGACGTTTTCCGACTCGGTCTTGTGCTCGCGGAAGTTGCCCGCCGTGTGGAAGAACTTCTTCGGGATGATCGGCGCGCGAAGCCGCGTCGCGGAGAGAGCCACGCGCTCGCCCGTCTCGTCGGCACCGCCGCGCTCGAAGTACTCGCGCATCGTCGGCACATCGAGGACGGCGATCTCCTCGCCATCGAGCACCCCGACCCGCCCTGCCCCCTCACCGAACGTGACCAGCTTCACGTATCCCCCATCCTCTCGTCCGCTCCGACTTTGTATTGATTCAACACAATCTCCTCTCCACCGGGCCGCAGCTCAGGCCCGCACCGAACTTTGTGTTGATTCAACACAAGATCCGTCACGCCACGCCGCAGATGCGCATGGCGACCTTCGCGTACGTCTCGGCCGTGTGGACGAGCCCGTCGATCTCCAGGTTCTCGCCCTTCTCGACGTCCATCAGCCCGGTCGAGGTGCCGTAGTTGACGGTCGGGATGCCGTAGCGCGTCAGCGCCGAGGCGTCCGAGAACCAGCGAGTGACGTCGCGCCCCGGCATCTCGCCGAAGACCTCCTCGTGGGACGCGTCGATCGCTGCGACGAGCTCGTGGGCCTCGTCGATCTCCGCGCCCGGCGCCGTCACGTAGACCTCGCCCTCGATGCCGTAGGTCGGGAATCGCTCGGCCAGCCCCCGCACCATGTCGAGCACCTCGCGCCTCGCGAGGCCCATCTCCTTCGTCGGAGGAACGCGCACGTCGAGGAACAGGTCTGCGTGGTGCGGCGTCCGCGAGACGCGCCAGCCGAAGCCGCCCTCGATCGCACCGACGTTGACGATCGCCTTCGCACCGCGATAGCTGTTGGCGGGGTCGTTCTCCCACTCGGGGATCCACTCCTGCACCGCCGACAGCACCTCGTGCAGCCGAAGGATCGCATTCTGGTCGCGCTTTCCCTCGCTGAACGCGGTATGAATGAAGTTGCCACGGGCACGAATCCGTAGCCATAGCGCGCCGTAGTGACCGAGCACGACCTTGCCCTCGGTCGGCTCGCCGAGCAGGCACATGTCGGCAACGCCGCCGTGGGAGACGAGGTAGCGTGTCCCGGCCGCGTAGCCGCGGTACTGAGCGCCCTGCGCGTCGCCGTACTGAGTCTTCTCGATCTCCCCCGCGACCGCTGCGATCATCACATCACCCTTCAGCGCCACACCGGCATCCTGCAACGATCGAACCGCCTCGAGGTAGCAGGCGAGAGCGCCTTTCATGTTCGAGATCCCGAGCCCGTAGAGCCGGCCGTCCTCGATGAAGTGCCGCGGCTGGAAGCCCGGAACGTCGCGCAACCACTCCTCGCGGCCGGAGTAGGAGGTGTCCATGTGGCCGTTGAACATCAGCGTCTTGCCGCCGCCGACCCCACCCCAGATCCCGATCGCGTTGGCGCGATTCTCCTCCACCTGTTGCCACTGCGTCCGCAAGCCGAGGGTGCGGTAGAGCTCGATCATCAGCTCCGCCATGCCCTGCTCGTCTCCGGTGAAGCTGTGGACGTCGATCATCCGGCCCGCCGTCTCCACGAGCCGCTCGCGATCGACCGCCGGGGCCGCCGCGCCCACTAGCGTTCCGCCAGACCGCTGATCGTCGTGTCGATCACCGAGAGGTAGGCCGGGAAGTCGAATGGCGGCGGCACGACGCCGTCTGGGTAGTGCCCCTGGTAGAGGGGGAACCACGCATTCGGCGCCGAGGGGTTCAGCACGATGGTCGTCGCACCGGCGGCCCGGTAGGCGGCAATCCTCTCGCGCATATGCGCGGATGAACCGCTCAGCGTCAGCGCGTCGGCCATCTCGTCGGGAACAGCTGCGATCGCCTCGTCGACGGCGCCCGCGGCAACGAGCTCCTGGATCCGCTCCATCGCAGAACCGAACCCTGCCGCCTCGATCGACGTCGCATACGAAGGGGACGACTGCATCGCCGTCGCGAACATGACGACCTGTCCCTTGACCTGCTCGACGCCCGCCATGTCGGTCGTCGCAACGGACGGGAAGCCGACGGCGATGTCGAAGCCCTCGAGCGAGCGACCGGCCCGCTCGGCCCCGATTCTCAGGTTCGGCACGATCACGTCGCGGAGGTAGGCCTCCGAGTAGAAGTAGCCGAGGATCCCGTCTGCCAGCTCACCTGCCAGCTGGGCCATCTTGGGGCCGATGCCGGCGAGGTAGATCGGCAGCTTCGTCTCGGTGGGCTGCATCATCAGCTGGAAGTCCTGCACGCGGAAGATCTCACCGTCGTAGGTCGTCGGCAGGCCGTCGACCAATGAGCGCATGATCGTCAGGTACTCCCTGACGGCGCGCAGCGGTCGCTCGTACACGCGACCGTGCCAGTTCGCCACGTACGTCCGAGACTGCAGTCCCACGCCGAGGATGAAGCGCCCGTCCGAGAGTCGGTGCAGGTTCGCCGCGCTCATGGCGGTCGAGACCGGCGACCGCGCCCACAGCCCGACGATCCCGGTGGCGATGCCGATGCGGCTCGTGCGGGTCGCGATCGCCGCGGCCGGCACGAAGGCGTCGCCGAATGTGATCTCCGACAGCCAGACGTCGCGGAAGCCCGCCGCCTCCGCCCGATCGGCGAAATCGAGCGTGAGATCGAGCGGCAACGCCTGGAGGTAGACGCCGAGGCCGTTGTCTGCAGCCGTCGTCATGTCACGCCTCGCCGCGGAAGTGCGGGAGCACCTTCTCGCCGAAGAGCCGGATCTGCTCGAGCCGGTTCTCGCCCCAGAGCTCGAGCATGATGTGCGTACAGCCCGCGTCGCGGTACTCCTCGATCGCCTCGATGCAGTCACTCGGCGTTCCCGCAATCGGCTTGCACTTGTCGAGGAGCGAGTCGGTAACCAGCGCCTTGGCGGCAAGCCGGCCACCGCTCTCCATCGCCTGGGCGACCGGGAGGATCTCCTCCTGGTCGATGCCGGCGGAGTCGAGCAAGACGTCGGCGGAGCCCTGGATGTTCTGCACCTTGTTGGCGAGGTACATGCCGCCGATCTCGCGCGCGCCGTCGCGGCCGAGTTCGCGGTCGGTGGCATGGATCGACGCGAGAATCGTGCAACCGAGGTCGACGTCACCGGTCTCGTCCGACTTCTCCGCGCCCGCGCGGATGTTGCCGGCCGTGTAGCGCACGTAGTCGGGCGTGGTGATCGACGGCGTCAAGAGCCCGTCGCCGATCTCGCCGCCGATCTGCTGCATCATCGGCGCGGTGCCGGCGACGTAGACCGGCACGTCCCAGCGCGGCGCGTGTGCCTCGTCAGAGAGCGCCGGCATGTCGGCCGAGAAGACCTTGCCGTCGTACTCGAAC
Organism: uncultured Thermoleophilia bacterium; assembly: GCA_963799575.1. Taxonomy (GTDB): domain Bacteria; phylum Actinomycetota; class Thermoleophilia; order Gaiellales; family Gaiellaceae; genus Gaiella. Next base: position 16,503 of record CAWCXK010000004.1, on the reverse strand, counting down.
CGCTCGCCACCGAGGATGCCGCGGACGATCTCGACCGAGTCACGCATGTGCGCGAGCGGCTTCGTCACCTTCGGCGGGCCACCCTGCTTCGTGTTGTTGAGGAAGATCTTCGAGGTGCCGAAGCCGACGATGAACCGGCCCGGCCCCGCCGCCTCCTGGACGACGCGGGCGTCCATCGCAACCTGCACCGGATGGCGGGTGTACGGCGAGATGATGCCCCAGCCGATGGTCAGGTCCTTCGTCTCCCGTGCCATCAGGGCCGAGACGACCGTCGAGCCGCGCGCCTCCATCTGATGCTTGCGCCACCACGGATAGGCCTCGGCGAGCCAGACGGTGTCCATTCCCGCCTCGTCCATGGCCCGAGCCGACGCGAGCATCTCGTCGAGCGGCTCCATCGTGAGCTGCATCACACCGATGCGGAAGGGAACCGCCACCGTCAGCCTCCTTGTCCGGTCATTCGTGACATGTCACAGGAAGGTACCACGGATTCTCCTCCGTGACATGTCACCAGATATGCCTACGCGGCAGCTGCAGCCTTGGCCTCGGCGACCTTGGCTTCGAGCGCCGTGAGCACGTTCCCGACCTGTTGGTTGATGATCGGCTGCAGGACACGCTGGCCCATCGAGCCGACGGGACCGGCGATCTTGACGTCCGCCGACCAGTCCATCGACGTGTGATCGCCCTCGCCCGACAGGGTGAACGAGGTCGTCATGTTCATCATCGCGCCGACGCCCTTGCCCTTCGCGTTCATCGAAGCGAACTCCGGCGGCCGCTCCTCGAGCTTCTCGAAGTCGATCGTCATCTTGAGTCCGCCGAGCCCGAGCGGCACCTTGACCTTCGCCTGCCAGTGCCGGTCGTCCTTGATCTCGAATCCCTCGACGCCCGGCATCAGCCCGGCCATCTGGGCCGGATCGTTGATCACGCTCCACACGATCTCGCGCGAAGCATCGAGCTCCTTTGTCCCGTTGACGTTCACCTGGTAGTCACCTCGACTGTTCCTCTCGACCGCTCGGGGTTGGAAAGCATCTCCCAGACGCGGTGGTAGGGGTTATGGCTGTCGGTCACGATGGCACCACCTGCTACGCGGAGCGCATCCTGGATGCCGGCGCAGATGCAGTGGATGCCGCCGCCGCCGCCCTCCCCCATGCCCTTCGTGCCGAGTGGCGTGAACGGGGACGGCGACTCGAATGCACCGGTCTTGAGCGGTGGCATGTCGAGCGCGTGGGGCACGTGGTAGTCGTAGAAATTGGGCGTCAGCAGGTTGCCGTCCTCGTCGTAGACGAACGACTCCCACAACGCCGCGCCGATCGCGTGCGCGGTCGCGCCCATCACCTGGCCTTCGACGATCTGCGGGTTGATGCGAACGCCGCAGTCGTCCACGGCGGCGTAGTCGACGACCTCGGTGACGCCTGTCTCGGGGTCGATCTCGACAACGCACGCATGGATCTGGGTCGAGTACGTCAACGTCAGGTTGCCGAACTTCGTCTCCTTGTCCGGCACCTCGAACGGCGGCCGGTAGACGAACCGCCGGTTCATCGTCGGCGGATCCTCGGGGAAGCCCGCGTTGTTCGCATTGGGAATCGCGCCGAGCGCCATGAACGGCAGCGCGGCCTCGTGGTTGTCCTTGATCCGCGCGAACCCGTCGGCGAGCTCGATCGCCTCCTCGGGGCACTGAAAGACCATCGAGGCGAGCCTGATCATGTCGCCTGCGAGCAGGTCGGCGGCGCCCTTGACGGCGCCGAGCCCGGTGACCGCGAACTGGCTCGCGTAGGTGCCCGAGAAGCCGGCGTGCGAGTTCCAGTAGCTGTCGTGACCCGACCGCACATGAACCATGTCGACGTCGCAGTGGAGGATGTCGGCGACAACCTGCGCCGCCGTCGTCTCGTGCCCCTGACCCTGTGGCGTCGTGCCGAGAGTGACGACGATCTCACCGAAGATGTCGAGCTTGACCGTCGCGACCTCGTTGTTGCCGGAGAACTGGAGGTCGGGGTTGATCAGCTGCGACTGCGCGAAGTTGTTCGTGCCCGAGTCGAGCGTGGAGCCGATCCCGAGCCCGAGCAGCTTGCCGCGTGAGGCGGCCTCGGCGCGCCGCTCCTCGATGTTCGCCGCGCCGATGAGATCGAGCGCCATGTCCATTGCGCGCGGGTAGTCCCCGGAGTCGTAGACGCAGCCGTTCGGCGTCTCGTACGGCATGTCCTCGGGTTGAACGAAGTTCCTTCGCCGGATCGCCACGGGGTCGAGATCGAGCGCGTGCGCGACGATGTCGATCACGCGCTCGGTGAACCAGAGCTGCTGCATGCGCGAGTAGCCACGGTTCGGCGAGACCGGCGCCTTGTTCGTCATCGCCTGGGTGAACTCGAGCCGGATGTGGCGCCACTTGTAGAGGCCCGCCGCGACCTGGGACCAGATCACGCCGCCGAGCGGCTCGTACCGGAGGTACGCGCCGGCGTCGTCGATCGCCTTCGTCCGGAAGCCGAGCAGCGTGCCGTCGGCCTTGACCGCGACCTCAGTGCCCTCGAACCAGCGCTCGTTGCCGTGCGACATGGACTGGTGAAACTCCGTCCGCCACTCGGTCCACTGAATCGCACGGTTGAGCTTGCGCGCGAGCAGGCAGCACGCGACGAGCTGCGGGTGCGAGGTGATCTTGTTGCCGAACCCGCCGCCGATGTCCTGCGTGACGATGCGCAGCTTGTCGAGGCCGACCCGCATCGCCGGCCCCATCATGATCGCCGCGAAGCCCGGGAACTGGTTGTTCGTGAACATCGTCCACTGGCCGGTGCCTCGGTTGAACTCGACGAGCGCGCCGTCGCATTCGAGCGGCGTCGAGTTGAAGCGGTCGAAGTGGAGCTCGTCGATCTTGACGATGTGATCTGCCTCGGCGAACGCGGAGTCGACATCCCCCCACTCCCAGACGCCGGAGTACGAGAGGTTGCCGCCGCAGTCCTCGTGGAGCACCGGCGCGCCTTCTGCGAGCGCGACGCGTGCGTCGACGACGACATCGAGGGGGTCGTAGTCGATCATCACGAGCTCGGCAGCATCGCGTGCGAGCTCGCGCGTCTCGGCGACCACGGCGACGACCGGCTCGCCGAGGTAGCGCACCTTTCCGACCGCGAGCGCATAGTCCTTGACGTGGCCGCCCGGCGGAGCGGCGATCTGGAAGAACGGATCGGTCAGGATCGCCACCTCGTCGCCGGTGAGGGTCCCGTAGACCCCGGGTAGCTCGAGCGCTGCGGAGACGTCGATCGAGGCGATCGTGGCGTGGGCATAGGGCGAGCGCACGAAGTGCAGGTAGCCCATCCCCTTGCGCTTGATGTCGTCGAAGAAGACGCCCTGGCCCTCGACGAGCCTCCGGTCCTCCTTCCGCGGCACGCTCTGGCCGACCGCTGCACCCTTCGTGAGTGTCCCGGCCTCGGTCTCGATGGCGGTCAACGCGCACCTCCTTCGCCGACGGCGACGACCGCCTCGATGATGTTCCAGTACCCGGTGCAACGGCAGATGTTGCCCTGCAGCGCAACCTTGACCTCATGCTCGGTCGGGTGCGGGTTCTGCTCGAGCAGCGCGGTGGCGCTCATCAGCATCCCGGGCGTGCAGTAGCCGCACTGGAGCCCGTGGTGGTCGCGGAATGACTGCTGCAGCGGCGTCAGCTCACCCTCGCCGCCGGCGAGCCCTTCGACGGTCGTGATCGAGGCGCCGTCGGCCTGGACCGCCAGCATGCAGCAGCTCTTGATCGCGTCGCTCCCGAGCTGCACGGTGCACGCACCGCAGCTGCCGGTGTCGCAGCCGATATGGGTGCCGGTGAGGTCGAGTTCGTCCCGGAGGAAGTGGACGAGCAGAAGTGACGCCGGCACGCTGCGCTCGTACGTCGTCCCGTTGATCTCGACCGAGATCGCCCGGCTCGTGGAGGTCGTGGACACGCTCACCCCTTTGCTCTCTCTGCGGCCTGCAGGACTGCCCTGACGGCCGACACCTCGGCGAGGTGACGGCGGTAGTCGGCGTCGGCATGGACATCTGACGGTGGGTCGATCGTCTCGCCGAGACCGTGGGCCGCCGCGCGAACGGCTGCCTCGGAGTAGTCCCTCGGCGCAAGGCTCGCCTCCATTGCGGTTACTCGCACGGGCACCGACGAGACACAGCCGAGCGCGATCATCGCGCCGTCCGGCCCCACGGTCGCCGCGGCACTGACGATGTAGGTGCCGTGCGCGCCGAGCGTGACGCCGGCCATGCCGTCTCCCGTGCCCGGCTTGCGGGTCGGGACCGAGATCTTCGTCAGCAGCTCACCTTCTGCAACGGCGGTCATGTAGACACCGAGGAAGAACTCTTCGGCCGAGACGGTACGCTCGCCCGCCGTGCTCTGGATCGTGAACGAGGCGCCGAGCGCGACGAGGAGCGGCGGGTAATGATTCGTCGGATCGTTGACGCAGACGTTGCCGCCGATCGTGCCGCGGTTGCGAATCTGCACATCGGCGATCGTCGCTGCGACCTCGGCCAGGATCGGCCGGGCTACCTCCACCTCGGAGGACGCGATCAGCTGGGTGTTCGTCACCATCGCGCCGATCTCGAGGGTGCTCTGATCAGCGGAGAACGAGACCGTGCGCAGCTCGTCGAGGTCTGCAAGATCGACGAGCACATCGGGCGAGGCTGCCCGGGCCTTCATGACGTTGACGAGCGTCTGACCGCCTGCGAGGGCACGTGCCCCATCGTGCTCGGAGAGGAGGGCGATTGCCTCCTCGACGGTTGCCGGACGCGCGTACTCGACCTCTCGTAGAAGCATGCCTCTATTGGTCGCACACCAGGCGGTGACATGTCAAGGTGGAACCGTTTCTGTAGCATCGCGCGATGGCCACCTTCGACGCGGTGTTCGTCGGCTCGGGGATCAATTCGCTCGTCGGAGCAGCCCTCCTGGCGCGTGACGGGTGGAGCGTGTGCGTGCTCGAGCGCAACGATGTCGCCGGCGGCTGTATCCGAACGTCGTCCGATCTGACGCTACCGGGCTTCACGCACGAGGTGCTCGCGTCCTGGCACCCACTCTTCACCGGCTCGGCCGCCTACGCCGAGCTCGAAGGCGAGCTGACGGCGCGGGGTGTCGTCTACGTCAACACCGACCTTCCCACGGGGACGGCGTTCCCCGACGGCTCGGCGGCGTTCATCACGGGCTCGCTCGAAGGCAACGTGGCGGAGTTCGATCGTCTCGCTCCCGGCGACGGTGGTGCCTGGGAGCGACAGTTCAACGACTTCATGGGCAACGCCGACCTCGCGTTCGGGATCCTCTCGACCGAGCTCTGGTCGACTGCGGGGCTCACGCTCGGCCGCAAGGCGTTCCGCCGGCTCGGTCGGCGTGGCCTGCTCGAGTTCGCCGGCAACACGCTCGTCAGCTGCCGCGACTGGGTCTCGACGACGTTCGAGTCCGACGCCGCACACGGCGTCCTCGCCCCCTGGGTGCTCCACACGGGCCTCGGGCCCGATCAGGCGACGTCCGGGTTCATGACGCAGGTGATCGGCGCCGCGCTCCAGCTGGGAGGCATGCCGGTTCCGGTGGGCGGCGGCGTCCGTCTCGTCGACGCGCTCGCAGGCATCGTCACCGACGCGGGTGGCGCCGTCCGGCTCTCGGCCGACGTGCGGCAGATCCTCGTCGCCAACGGCCGCGCGACCGGCGTCCGGCTCACGGACGGAGAGGTCATCGCCGCCACGCGTGCGGTCGTCGCCAACGTGACTCCGACGCAGCTCTACGGATCGCTGCTCGGCGGCTCCGACGTGCCGACGGCCGTTTCCGAGGCCGCCTCCCGATTCCGCTACGGCCGTGCCGAGATGCAGATCCACCTGGCGCTCGACGAGCCGCCGCGCTGGAAGGGAAGCGAGGCGGAGCGCCTGGCACGCTGCCCGATCGTCCACGTCACGCCTGGTCTCGACGGCGTGTCGCGTGCGGTCAACGAGGCGGAGCGTGGTCTGCTCCCCGCCGAGGCGACGATCGTGTGCGGACAGCCCGTCGCGCTCGACCCCTCGCGCGCCCCCGACGGCAAGTCGATCATCTGGCTCCAGCTCCAGGAGCTTCCCGCGGGCCGGATCAAGGGTGATGCGGCCGGCACCCTCGACACGGGCGACGGCAGCTGGACCGACGAGCTCAGCGAGGCGTACGCCGATCGCATCGTCGCCCGCCTCGGCGACTCGATCGAGAATCTCGGCAGCGCGACCCTCAAGCGCGTCGTCGTCTCTCCCACCGGCCTCGAGGCGATCAACCGCAACCTCGTCGGCGGCGATATCTACGGCGGCTCGTGCGCCCTCGACCAGAACCTGCTCTGGCGCCCGCTCCCCGAGGCTCCGGGTCACGAGACCGCCGTCGCCGGCCTCTGGCACATCGGCGCGAGCACCCACCCCGGCCCCGGCCTCGGCGCCGGCTCGGGCTATCTCGTCGCCAAGGAGCTGACCAAGCCACCGATCACGCAACGGCTCCTCGCGAAGCTGCCGAGGCGTTCGTGAGCCTCTCGCTCTCCGAGATCTCGACGATCGGCGCCTCGTTTGCGGAGGATGTCGAGGCGTACGCGGCGGCCGGCTTCGACGCGATCGGGATCTGGGAGTTCAAGCTCCCGCCCGACGACGAGGCGAATCTCGCCCTTCTCGCGCAGCACGGGCTCACGGTCTCCGTGTGCGTACCGGAGGTGCCGTCGGTGCTGCCGCTCGCGATCCCCGGCATGGAAGGCCCATCCGCCGTGGCGGAGCGCGTTGCGGCGCTCGAGGCCTCGGTGCGGCGCCTCGCCGCCTACGACCCCGAGTGCGTCGCCTGCCTGGCCGGCCCACTCGGCGACCGATCGTTCACCGAGGGCACCGACCTGCTCGTCGGCGCGCTCGAGCGCCTCGGCCCTGCCGCCCGTGAGGCGGGCACGTGGGTCGGATTCGAGCCCGTCCACGTGACGCAACACGAGTTGGCAGGTTTCATCAACAGCCTCGCCGATGCGGACGAGGTGCTGGCGCTCGCCGGTGCGCCTCAGGTCGGGATCCTGTTCGACACCTACCACGTGTGGGACGACCCCGAGGTGCTGCCCTGGATCGAGGCCAACGTCAGCCGCATCGTCGGCGTCCACATCAGCGACTGGCCGGCCCACGATCGCACGGACCGTGTGCTTCCCACCGAGGGCATCTCGCACACCCTCGAGCTTGTCGCCGCTCTCATCCTCGCCGGCTGGGACGGCGCGCTCGATGTGGAGATCTTCTCGACGCCCGACCTCTTCTGGGGCCTCCCCGTCGACGAGGCCGCCCGCCGCGCGTACGCCGCTGCCGCTCCGCTCGACTGACCGGCGCCCGTCCGCCCCACGTGGAGTGCCGGCCCCTCTTTCGTTGCACGCTTTCCAGAGCCCGCCCCACCAACACCCCTCGCGCCGGCGGAACAGCGCGCGCTCGAACCTTTGTGTTGATTCAACACAAGCTCGGCCCAGAGCCGCGAGCCGTGCTGCCCAGCCCTCGGACCTATCGCTGCGCCGCTCCGCGAGTCGACGAGCGCGCCTCAGGAGGTCGACGACGACGCCGGTGGGCCGCAGCGACGTGGTCGATGACGAGCAGGCCGTCCGGCGTGTATCGGGTCGCCTCCTTCAGCGCCAGCAGCAGCACCTCGTTCCGCTCTTCACGCCTCAATCGCTCGGCCCGGACGACGGTCCGCACCGTGTGGTATCCGGGTGCCGCGAGGCCGACGACGCGGGCCTCGCGACTGACACCACGCCAGATCTCGGCGATTGGCTGTCGTCCGTCATCCAGAGCCCAGATCTGCTCGATGAGAAACGGGTGCAGGCGCGGCGAGAACTGCATCTCCAGAGTGTCACCCGGATCCTGTCACGCGTTCGCGCCGGTTTCGACACGCCTGTGTGACACACCCCGCGTGCCCGGTGTGTGACACACCCCGCGTACCCTGCAGTCCAAGTTCCTCGCGACAGCGCCAGACGCTTGCGATCCCGCAGGACGACTCGCGGCGCCAATCCTTTGTGCTGAATCAACACAAAGTGCGCTTGCCGGCGGCGCGGATGGAGGGCCACCATCCGCGCCGATCAACTTTGTGTTGATTCAACACGAACTGCACGCGCGCGTCGGCGAGAACTTCAGGGGTCGCCATCCGCGTCTCGCGCCGCTGTGGGGGCGGGCTCGGGGTGGTGACCGGAGCGCCCGCTCGCTGCTACACCGAGCCGTACAGCTTCAGGATGATCGAGACGTAACGCTTCGTGTCCTCGAAGAGGCCACGATCCCGCACCGCCTGCGCACCCTGGTAGTAGCCCGCGAGCGCCAGGCTGCGATCGCCGTTGAACTGATCGAGAAGCCAACGGAGGTAGCGGACGCCTGCGCGGATGTTGCCGTCGTAGGTGCGTGGCGTCTTCGTGCCGAGGAGCATCTGGTCGACCCATGTCCACGTCGCCGGCAGAAGCTGCATCACGCCGATCGCGCCGACGTTCGAGACCACTCCCTCCTGGTATCCGGACTCCATCCAGGCGGTTGCGCGCGAAAGCCGCGCGTCGACGCCGTAGACGGCCGACCAGTGGTCGAGCGACGCCCGCACAGCATCGGTCGATGCAGCAGGCCCTGCGGCCGCGCTGCTCGCTGTCTGCTGGGCACCGCCCGGAAGAGTGAGCCGCTGACCGGGGACGATGACGGTCGAGAGCTCGAGGCCGTTCTGCTTCGCGAGCAGCAACGGGCTGATCGCGTACCGCTCCGAGATCGAGTAGAAGCTCTCACCCGGCGCGACGAGGTGCGTCGCGAGCGTTGGCGGTGTGAAGGGGGCCGCCGCCGAGACGGTGCGTCCGGCGAGCGCGCGATAGGTCGCCTTCCCCGCGATGCCGTCGGCATTGAGGCTCTTCCTGGCCTGGTAGCGCGCCAGCGCAGCGGCCGTCGCAGCCGTGAACCGACCGTCGACCGTAGTGGGATCGAGCCCGTACGGGATCAGCCTGAACTCGAGCGACGAGACGTCCCACCCGACAGCGCCCACACCGAGCTCGCGCTGGCCGAGCAGCGGGCGCCCGAGGGCGCCGAGCGCCGCCCGCGTCTTCGACTCGAGCCGGCCGGTGACCGGGATCCCCTTCCTCCGCTGCAGGCTCGTCAGCCCTGAAGCCGTCAGCGGCCCTTGAACGCCGTCGACGGCAGCCGCATACAGCCCGTGCGCCCGAAGGGCGACCTGGAGGGCGGCGACGCTCGAGCTACCGGCGGCACCGGCAGGCCCGCTCAGGGCGAGAGCCGCCGCAGCGGCGGTTGTGAGCACGAGCACGCGGCGCATAATTGGTCTGTCGGCAGAGCCCCCGGTTGCCTGAAGCCGTGTTAACGGCAGCCTTACACGACCGGGATCGGCGCGGCCATGGGACCACGCGAAAGAGCGGCGCGAGCGAGCATGGGGACAAGCCCGGCCGCTCATCCGCACCGTTTGCCCGTCAACCAAGAAGGGCACGCAAAGCCTAGCGATACCGAGGACGGCTGACCGAGAGAAGCGTGTCCGAAAGAACCGCACCACAACTCCGCGGGTTGGACGCGGCGCGCCGTCAGCGTGGGAAGGCGCCGTGTCGAAAAAACTCCCCGGCTTGGACTCGAACCAAGAACCTATCGGTTAACAGCCGATCGCTCTGCCAATTGAGCTACCGGGGAAGGAAGCGGCCGGAAGTGTACCCGGCATCGCGCGTGCTGTCCCCGAAGGGTGCCTAGACTTGCCCGATGGAGGACGCTCGAGCTTCAGAACAGGCGCGTCCGTGGCCGATGCGGCTCCTCCGTTGGCCGTTCAAGCTCGTCGGGACGCTCGTCCGCGTGATCCCGCAGGCCGTCGACGGCTACTTCACCGATCGCTGTGGACAGCACGCGGCAGGGATCGCGTACCGCGTCCTCTTCTCGCTCGTCCCGCTCTCGATTGTGCTGGTCGCCATCTTCGGCCTCGTGCTCCGGAATGACGGGCTCCGCACGGACGTGATCAGCCAGATCGTCGGTGCGCTCCCCCTCTCCGAGAGCGGCGGCGCCGACGTCACCCGAGAGATCGAGAAGCTGGCGTCGCCGGCGACGGCGTTCGGCCTCATCAGCCTCCTCGTCTTCGGCTGGGCGGCCACCGGGATGATGGCCTCGCTGCGCGCCGGCCTCGAGGTGGCGATGCGCGTCGAGCGGGGTCGGCCCGCGGTGCGCGGAAAGCTCGTCGACGTGATCCTGATCGTCGGTGCCGCCGTGCTCGTGCTCGGTGCGGTCTTGATCAACCTGGCCACCCAGGTGCTGACCAAGTGGATCGAGGACCCGCTCGACCGGGTCGGCCTCGACGGCGGTCTCCTCGGACAGGGCCTGACGAAGGGGATCCCGCTGCTCCTCAGCACGGGCGTCGTGCTCCTGCTCTACCGCTTCGTCCCCGCCCGGCGGCTGAAGATCGGCGATGCGCTCGCGGGAGCAATCGTCACGGCCGTGCTGCTTCTCGCGATCTCGCTCGTCTCGGGCGTGATCTACCAACGCACGCGCAACCTCAACGCCGTCTACGGGTCGCTCACGGTGGCATTGATCTTCCTCTACTCCGTGTACCTGTATGCCTCGGCGCTTCTCCTCGGAGCCGAGGTCGCCGCCGCCTGGTCGCGGCCGCCGACCGGCCCGAGCGAACCGCTCCTCTACCAGATTCGACGCGTCGCCCTCGGCCTGTTCGTCTACCAGGACATTCCTCCCGCTCGGCCCGATCGGCCGCGCGTTCCGACCGATCCGCGCTAGGCGAGGATTTACGCAAGCTCGGTCAGCGCCTGCCGCACCTTGGCGAGATGCGCCTGCAACTCCGTCGCGCGCGCCAGGTCGGTCTCGCCCTGCAGGTCGCGACGCAGCTTCCGCTCCCGGAGCCGCAGCAGCATCTCGGTGCCCGTCCGCCGGGTGATGCCCTCGGACGAGGCCGTAGCGTCGAGCTCCGCGAGCAGGCCGACGAGATCGGCGTCGGGCGCCGTGCCGGCGACGAGCGCAGCCCGCATCCTCCGGTGCTCCTCGATGTCGAAGTGCTCCCCGCCGAGCCCGGCGAGCGCCTCCTTCAGGCCCGGATGGGCAACGACCGCGGCGAGCGCCTCGCGCTCGAGCCGGATCCCTGCGTCGAGCAGCTTGTTGGGCTGGCCCACATTCGGGCCTGCGGGCGCCGCCGACGCGCCGCGGGCCGGTGCGATCCCGGAGAGCGTCTCGCGCGGGAGGTCGAGCCGGTCCGCGACGAGACGGAGCGCCTCCTGGCGCTCGGGTGAGTCCTCGGCCTTCGAGAGGATCTCACGGGCCCGGACAAATGCCTCCTGCCGGTCATCGGCGCGCTCGAGCTCGAGCCGCACCCGATAGTGGAGGTAGCTCTCGGCCCCGCCGAGGCGCTGCTCGAAGCCGGTCGGAGCATCTGCCGGATCCTGGCCGAGAGGCAGCACGACGACGCGAATCTCGAAGCCCTGGCCGTGCGCCCGCTCCATGCCGCGGAGCGTTGCCTCCTCCCCTGCCGCGTCGGCGTCGAAGCAGAGATAGAGCCGCTTCGTCAATCGGCCGAGCTCGCGCAAGTGCTGCTCGGTGAGCGCCGTACCCATCGACGCAACGACGGGCTCGAATCCCGCCTGCCGTAGCGCGATCACGTCGGTGTTGCCCTCGACGACGACCGCGCGGTCCTGCTTCGCGATCGCCGGACGTGCCAGGTGGAGGCCGTAGAGAACGCTGCTCTTCTTGAAGAGGTCGCTCTCGGGGGAGTTGACGTACTTGCCCTTGAGCGGGTCGTCGTCACGGAGCTTGCGCGCCTGAAAGCCGATCACGCGGCCGCGCGCGTCGGCGAGCGGAAACATGAGCCGCGGCGGGAAGTAGTCGTTGCCCCGCTGGTTCGTGAGCCCGGCGGCGCGGAGCTCGTCGGCCGTGAACCCCTTCTCGCGGGCCTTCGCCGCGAGGCCATTGCCGGGTGAGAGCCCGAGCCGGAACGCTTTCGAGATCTCCTCGCCGAGGCCGCGGCTCGCGAGGTAGGTGCGGACGGGCTCTCCGTCTGCGCCCTCCCAGAGATGGCGCTCGAAGAACGAGGCCGCCTGATCGAGCACGGCGAAGAGTCGCTCGCGCCGCTTGCGGGTCTCGTCTGCCCGAGGAGAGCTCTCTTCATACTCGAGCGTGATCCGGAACCGCTCTGCGAGCCATTCGATCGCGCCGACGAAGTCGAGCCCCTCGGTCTCGCGGACGAACGTGACGACGTCGCCGCCCTTGCCGCACCCGAAGCAGTGATAGAGGTTGAGGTCGGAGTTCACCGAGAAGCTCGCCGAGCGCTCCTCGTGGAACGGGCAGCGCCCCATGTACCGCGTACCCGAGCTCTTCCGAAGGGACGTGCGGAGCCCGACGACCTCGACGATGTTGGAGGCGTCGATCACGTCACGCACGCTCTTGTCCTTGATCCGCGCCATCAGAGCCCTCCGGCGTACGTGAGAGCGAAGCGGTCTGTCATGCCCGAGATGTAGTCCGTGATCCGCTCGGCGGTCTCCCCGTCTCCCGGAGGCAGGAGCGTGGGGTCGTCGACGAGCCTCGCGAAGATGGCCTGCAGCACCTCGTGAGCCCGCTGATGCTCGGGACCGACCTGCGGGCCGAGGTAGACGCGGTCGAACATGAACGCCCGCAGGGACAGCATTGCCTCGCCGATCTCGTCGCTCTGGCGGATGTCGCCCACTTCCTCGGATGTGTCGACCAGATCGTGAACGAGCCGGTCGATCCGCTCGGAGCCGGACGCGCCGAGCAGCTCGATCTCGGCGTGAGGGAGATCCGACTCGGAGAGGATGCCGTACCTGATCGCGTCGTCGATGTCGTGGTTGATGTACGCGACGCGGTCGACGACCCGCACGACCTTGCCTTCGAGGGTCTCCGGCTCCTGGGCGCCCGTGTGCGTGAGGATGCCGTCGCACACCTCGTGCGTGAGGTTGAGCCGGCGGGCGATGCGGAGCGACTGCTCGTTGTGACGGAACCGACGCCCGAACGCTCCGTTGAGGGCATCGTCGAGCGCCTGCTCGCCTGCGTGGCCGAACGGCGTGTGTCCCGTGTCGTGGCCGAGGCCGATCGCCTCTACGAGGTCCTCGTTGAGGCGAAGTGCGCGGGCGACGACCCGTGAGATCGCGGTCGTCTCGAGCGTGTGCGTCATCCGCGTGCGGTAGTGGTCGCCCTCGGGATCGATGAAGACCTGTGTCTTGCCCTTCAGCCGGCGAAACGGCTTCGAGTGCACGATGCGGTCGCGGTCACGCTGGAACGGGGTGCGGACCGAGCATGGCTCCTCCGGGACGAGCCGGCCACGGGTCTCGAACGAGAGCACCGCGAGTGGGGACAGCCACGTCTCCTCCTGCGCGCGCACACGTTCCTCGAACGGCTCAACGGTGCGGCCTCGGGGTCCCATGAGGTGGAGGGTAGTCGCGATGCCGGATTCCATCTCTTACGCGAGCGGCCGGCCCGGGCCGAGTCCCTCGGTCAGAACGAGTGGGATTGGCCGCCGTCGACCGTGACGCACGCACCAACGACCCACGACGCTCTCGGCGACACCATGAACGTGACGACGTCGGCGACCTCGTCGACCGTGCCGAGCCTGCCGAACGGCAGCTCTCGAGCGATGAACGCCGCCATCCCCTCCGGATCGTCCCGGGTGCGTCGCTCCCAGCTCCCCCCGGGAAACAGCGTCGAACCGGGTGCGACACTGAACACGCGCACGCCCTCTTTCGCAAGGTCGGTCGCCATCGCTTTCGCGAGGCTGATCTCGGCGGCCTTGGCGACGTTGTAGCTCGGGGCGCCGCCTCCCTCTCGGCCCCAGATCGAAGTGATCATCGCGATCACGCCACCGCCGCCCGTCCGGAGCGCCGGTAGGGCTGCGTGGGAGACGTTGACGGCGGGGAACAGGTTCTTGTCGAGTACGGACTGCAAGTCGTGCGAGTCCATCTCGGCGAACGTCTTCGCGCCCGAGCCGCCTACGTTGTTGACGACGATGTCGATGCCTCCGAACCGCTCGACGGCCGCCGCGACGAGCGCCGCTGCGCCCTCGCCGGTCGTGACGTCTGCGACGACGCCGATCGCCCGCCCCGGGCCGTCGATCGAGCGCACGGTGGCATCGAGCTCGTCGATGCCGCGAGCACACAGGACGACGTGCGCGCCTTCCCCTGCGAGTCGGGTCGCGATCCCGCGGCCGATCCCCGGCTCGAGCCGGTCACGATCGCAACCTTGCCCGCGAGCCCGAGGTCCATGCGCGGATCCTACGTGCCCGGCATGCCCCCGCCTGCGTGAACGTGCCCGGCACGAAGCTCGTCCCAGACGACGAAGGCGTTGCCTGGCTGAAGCCCGAGCTCGCGCACGACGACGCCGGCAACCGCCGAGAGCACCCGGGCTACGAGCTCGGGTGGCCGCCCTTCGAACGCGCTGATCCGCACGATCGGCGGATGAGTGGCGTCGGGCTGCTCGAGCGGTGCATCGTCAGGCCCTTCGCGATACGCGCCTGGTGGAAGTGTCTGCCACGTGATCCAGGTTCCCGAAGGTTCCTCGCCGAGCTCACGGTTGACGGCGTCGGCGATTGCGCGCGAGACGAGATCGAGATCGACGCCGACGCGCTGGCGGAGTGCGGTCACCTGCACGATGGGCACCCGCCCACGTTAGACGACGACGGTACGGTTGACAGGTGACCGAGATTCTCCTCGCGCGACACGGTGAGACGGACTGGAACAGCGGCCGCCGCGTGCAGGGGCACACCGACATCCCACTGAACGCGGCCGGCGTCACACAGGCGCGCATGCTGGCCGAGCAGCTCGCGGGCGAGCCGCTTGTCGCCGTCTTCTCGAGCGACCTGTCGCGGGCACTCGACACCGCAACGGCGGCCGCCGACGTGCACGGGCTCGCAGTCAGGGTCGATCCGCGCCTGCGCGAGAAGAACTTCGGCACCTGGGAAGGCTTGACGGACACGGAGATCTCCGAACGGTTTCCCGACGCGGTCCGCGGCCAGTGGGGGGACGGCGAGACGACGGAGCAGGTTGCCGAGCGCGTGCTGAGCGTGCTCGACGCCATCCGCCGGCTTCATCCCGACGGGCCGGTGCTCGTCGTCACGCACGGAGGGCCGATGCGAGCCGTGCTCGCCGCTCTCGCGATCGAGCACGGCCCAATCGCAAACTGTGCCGTGTTCCGGATCGAGTACGGCGTCGACGGGTGACGGTCGGCAGGCCGATCGGTCAGCCCATCCTCGGGCGCTAGACTGCCGCTGCAGTGGAGGACTACACGAACAAGTACAAGGGCGAGCAGGTCGACCTGGCGCTGTTCGGTGGCGAGTATCAGGAGGGTGTCCTGACGGCCTACTGCTCGATCGAGGACGTGCCCCACATCGAGTTGAACGGGCACATCCTGGTGCCCCTCCAGAACGTCGCCTCCTTGCACTGCTCGAGCCGGTGCGACGCGCCGGAGCCGGATTGGCCCCCGCGCGGCCTCGAGCCGGACGGCGACGACCGCGACGACGGGTAGTGCGCCGCCGGATCACGGCGAACTTTCTCAAGGCGCTCCTGCTGGTCGTCTTCCTCGCCGCCCTCGCGGGTGGGCTCGGCTGGCTGATCGGCGGCCAACGGAGTGCGGCGCTCTTCGCCTTCTGCGCGCTCGGTGCCGCGATTGTGGTCTACTGGCTCGGTGACCGCGCGCTGCTCGGGATGCTCGGTGCGCGGCCGTTCGCGCTCGCCGAAGACCCACTGCTGCGGTCGGCGACCGACCGCCTGGCCGCGCAGCTCCACATCCAGCCGCCGAAGCTCTGCCTGATCGACGACGGCTTCCCGCGGGCGTTCGTCGTCGGGCGCGGCCCCGGCGGTGCCACGCTCGTCGTCTCGACCGGGCTCCTGCGCGTGGCGCGCCGCGAGGAGCTCGACGCCGTGATCGCCCACGAGCTCGCCCACATCCGCAGCCTCGACGTTCTGACCCAGATGTTCGCGGTGCTACTGGCGACGACGCTCATGGAGACGAGCCGGCTCGGTGGGTTCCTCTCGCGGGCGCTCCTCTTCGTGCTCGGGCCGGTCGCCGCTGCGTTCACGCACGCACTGCTGTCGCCCCGCCGCGAGTTCAGCGCCGACCGCGATGCGGCGAGTGTGTGCAGCCCCCACGATGTGGCCGAGGCGCTGCTCCGACTCGACCGTGCGTCCGAGCTCGTCTCCTTCGCGGCGCCGCCGGCGACGGAGCCGCTCTACACGATCGACCCGTTCGAGACCGACCGGCTGTCTCGCATGTTCCGCACCCATCCACCGCTCGCCGAGCGTGTTCGCCGGCTGCGGGCGCTCGATGCCGTGCCGCCGGCCGACGTGACACCCCCAACCGTCTGAGCCTCCGGGTGCCGTTCCATCACGCAGAAACGGGCACCTCTCGGCACCCGTTTCTGGAGCTAATTCGGCGGCGTCCTACTCTCCCAGGGGCTCTCGCCCCAAGTACCATTGGCGCCGGCGGGCTTAACTTCTCTGTTCGGAATGGGAAGAGGTGTACCCCCGCTGCTATGACCGCCGAAAGTGTCAAAGGTGGGACGCAACCCGTCGGCACGCCCCTGCGTCCGAAGACACGGGT